>NC_020891.1:1200000-2400000 GCF_000355695.1 Clavibacter nebraskensis NCPPB 2581
CTCGTCGAGCGAGATGACCCGCCCGGGCACGTGCACGTAGACGAACCCGCGGGTCGGCTTGATGGGAGCCTGCCCCAGGAACTCGGGCACCTGGAACGGCAGGCGGGAGCGGATCCCGGTGCTCAGCGCCCGCAGCGCCACGAGGTCCGCGGACTGCTCGGACTCGGCGGCCTGCGTGGTCGGGACGCGCACGAGGAGTTCGCGGCCGTCCCGCGTGGAGAGGAGCGCGGAGTCGAAGTCGCCCGCGCCGCCGGCCGTGAAGGGGGTGCTGCGAACCACGTCGAGCCCCGAGACGGCCGAGGTCGCCAACGCGGCTAGAGTGAGGTGGGATCTGGCCATGCCTTACAGGTTAGGTCGCTGGGAGCCCTCCGTCTCACCGCGCCACGCGCTTCCGGCCCCACACGCGCACCGTGGGCGGACCATCGGCACCGCCGTCTCCGCCCCTCGGCCCGTCCGCCCCCGAAGTCGATTGGTCACCCGTGCTCGACAGCTTCCTCTCCCGTCTGCCCCTGTCCCGCGAGGGCGTCGACCGCGACGGCCTGAACCGCGACTCGCCCGCCCTCTTCGACGAGCTGTGGGCGGATCCGGCCACGCGCGTCCTCGCGCTCCACGGCCACCGCGCGCTGGGGTCCGCCTCCGACGGCCGCGCCGCGCTCGAGCTGCTGCCGGTCGATCGCGTGACCAGCGCCACCGTGCGCATCTACCTCGGCCGCACGACCATCGCGCACGAGGGAGAGCCGGTCGGCACGCCCGTCGTCGCCGCGGTCCTCACCGACGCCGCCACGGCCGAGCTCGAGCCCGCGGAGGAGCGGTGGCTGGAGCTGCGCACCACCGCCACGCAGCTCGACGACCGCGACGCCGCGCTCTTCACGGGCGCGCTCGCCACCGCCAACTGGCACGCCTCCCACCCCTTCTCGCCGAAGACGGGCGAGCCGACGGTCGTCGAGCAGGGCGGATGGGTGCGGCGCGCGCCCTCCGACGGCTCGCAGGTCTTCCCGCGCACCGACGCGGCCGTGATCATGGGCGTCGTCGATGCGGACGACCGCCTGCTCCTCGGCGCCAACGCCATGTGGGGCGGCGACCGCTACTCGCTGCTCGCGGGCTTCGTCGAGCCGGGGGAGTCGTTCGAGGCGGCCGTGAAGCGCGAGGTGCTGGAGGAGTCCGGCGTCACCGTCGAGGATCCGCGCTACCTCGGCAGCCAGCCGTGGCCGTTCCCCGCGTCCGTCATGGTGGGCTTCCTCGCGCGCGTCTCCGCGTCGAGCGGACCCGCGACGCCGGACGGCGTCGAGATCGTCGACCTGCGCTGGTTCAGCCGGGAGGAGCTGCGGGCGTCGCTCGGCGAGATCGCGCTCCCCGGCCCGTCGTCCATCGCGCGCGCCATCATCGAGGAGTGGTACGGCGGACCCCTCGAGGACGGAGAGCGGGAGTGGTGATCCGCCGATCGTGACCGACCAGCTCGTCCCCGGCACCCCCGGGCGCGACCCCTACGGGTCCACCGCGCCCGGCGCCCTCCCCGCACCCGTGTCCCTCGGCCCTGCTGCCGCGTCCGCGGAGGAGCCCGTCGAGGAGGCCCGCACCGCGGAGTCCCTGCTCGAGGCGCTCGACGACCAGCAGCGGCTCGCCGCCGAGGCGCTCCTCGGCCCCGTGGTCGTGCTCGCGGGCGCCGGCACGGGCAAGACGCGCGCCATCACGCACCGCATCGCCTACGGGATCCAGGCCGGCGTCTACCCGCCCAACCGCGTCATGGCGCTCACCTTCACCTCGCGCGCCGCGGCCGAGCTCCGCGGGCGCCTGCGCGAGCTCGGCGCCGGACCCGTGGCCGCGCGCACCTTCCACGCGGCGGCCCTCAAGCAGCTCAACTTCTTCTGGCCGCAGGTCGTCGGCGGCACCATGCCGCGCCTCATCGAGAGCAAGGGCCGGATGCTCGGGCATGCGGCCGAGTCCCTCCGCCTCCGCCTCGACACGGCCGCGCTCCGCGACATGGCCGCCGAGGTCGAGTGGCGCAAGGTCTCGATGATCTCCATCGAGCAGTACGGCCTCGCCGCGCGCACCACCCGCACGCTCCCGCCGCAGCTCGACGCCGACCAGGCCGTCGCGCTCCTCCAGGCGTACGAGGACATCAAGGACCAGCGCCGCCAGCTCGACTTCGAGGACGTGCTGCTCGCGACCGCGGGGATGATCGAGGCCGAGCCCTGGGTGGCGCAGCAGGTGCGCGAGCAGTACCGCTTCTTCGTGGTCGACGAGTACCAGGACGTCTCGCCGCTGCAGCAGACGATCCTCGACCTCTGGATGGGCGACCGCCGCGACCTCTGCGTTGTCGGCGACGCCAGCCAGACCATCTACTCGTTCGCGGGCGCGAAGAGCGCGTACCTCCTCGACTTCGCGTCGCGTTTCCCCGAGGCGACGGTGGTCCGGCTGGAGCGCAACTACCGGTCGACCTCCGGCATCACCGAGGCGGCGAACCGGCTCATGCGCGGCCGGCCGGGCGCGCTCACGCTCGTGTCGGCGGACGCGGATCCCGACGGCGACGGCACCGGCACGGCCTCCGCCCGCGCCGCGAAGGGCCGCGGATCCGCCGCCGTCCCCGGCCGCGGCGAGGGCTTCCGCGCGCCCCAGGTGAGCGCGTTCCCCTCCGACGGCGCCGAGGCGCGCGCGATCGCCGGCGCCATCGCCCAGCAGATCGCCTCCGGCATCGCGCCCGAGGACATCGCCGTGCTCTACCGCATGAACGGCCAGTCCGCGGTGCTCGAGCAGGCCCTCGGCGACGCGGGCGTCAGCTACCAGGTGCGCGGATCCCAGCGCTTCTTCGACCGCCCCGAGATCAAGCAGGCGCTCCTCGCCCTCCGCGGCGCGTCCGTCTCCATCTCCGGCGAGCCGCTGTTCAAGTCGGTGAGCGACGTGCTGCGCGGCCTCGGCTGGAGCCAGCAGCCGCCCGAGCAGCCGGGCGCCGTGCGCGACCGCTGGGAGTCCCTCGACGCGATTATGGGCCTCGCCGAGCGCATGCCCGCGGGCAGCACCTTCCGCGCCTTCACCGACGAGCTCCTCGAGCGCCAGGCCGGGCAGCACGAGCCGACCGTCTCCGCCGTCACGCTCGCGACGCTGCACTCCGCCAAGGGCCTCGAGTGGGAGCACGTCTACCTGATGGGGCTGAGCGAGGGGCTCGTGCCCATCAGCTACGCGCAGACGCTCGAGGCGGTCGACGAGGAGCGGCGCCTCCTCTACGTCGGGATCACGCGCGCGCGGTCCGGGCTGCGGCTCTCCTGGAGCCGGAGCGGACCGCAGCGATCCGGTCAGCGGGAGCCGTCGCGGTTCCTGGCAGAGCTCGACACGCGCATCGCGGGTGGGGGCGCGAAGCGCGGCGCGTGACCCGGCCCGTCCGCACGTCGAGGATCGCCTGGTGCGTCGCGAGCGCGTTCTCGCCCGTCGTCAGCAGCCGGTCGGCGGGCCGCGCGGCGAGGGCCGCGAGCTCGGCGGGCACGAGCCCCGCCTCGGATCCGCTATCGCGCCCGAGCAGCTGCGTCGCGATGGCGGGCCACGCCGGATCCGCGTCCCGCCGCCCGAGGTCGAGGCAGTAGCAGCAGGCCGTCCACCCGGGCTCGACGAGCGGGCCGACGACCGCGTGCCGGTCGCCGAGCACGACGGGCAGGTGCGGCACGTCCTCCCGCGACCAGCGCCCGTAGACGGCCGGGGCGATGGCGAAGTGGGCCACGATCACGGCGAGGGCGGTACCCGGATCCGCATCGTCGGACATCCGCCGCGGCGCCACGTCGTGCCCGGCGCGGGCCAGGGCGTCGGCGACGCGGTCGGCCGTCGGTCCGCCGCCGACGACCGCGACCGTCCCGGTCCGCGTGCGTCGGGGGACGTCCGCGTCGCGCGGCGGCAAGAGCGCGGGCCGCACCAGGTCGAGCAGCTGCGTCACGTGCGCGGGGCCGGCGCCCTCGGACGCCGCGATCATGTCCAGTCCGCCGCGGCTGATGCCGTGCACGAGGGCGTCGAGCAGCCGTTCATCGAGACGCGACACGGAGCCGAGCACCACGGGCGGGCGGTCGACGCCGAGCTGGAGGGAGTCCGGCGTGCGCCAGACGAGCGGGAGGCGGGGATCGAGTCGGATGGCCATGGGCGCGGAGAGTGCCCGACGCGTCGGGCGCCCGCGGGCCGCGTCCACAGGCCGCCGGGCCGGCGCCGCGAGTGCGGTGCCGGCCCGGCCGGATGGAGCGGGCAGCACGTCAAACGGGACGCGGATCCGTCCCGGGTGCGTCGTCGGGTCCGTCGTCCGGCGTCTCGCCCGGCTCGGTCGCGTGTCCCTGGCCGTCCTCCACGGGGCGTCCGGCGTCGGATCCGCGGAGCAGGTCCTCGAGCGCCTGATCGACCTCGTCGGGCTCGGGCTCGCCCTGCGTGAGACGCGCGACGAGCGCGTGCGGCGCGTCGATGTCCTCGGAGGTGGGCAGCACGTCGGGGTGCGACCACAGAGCGTCGCGCTGCTCCGCCCCGACGCCGTCGGTGACGGCCTGCCACATGGCCGCGGCCTCGCGCAGGCGGCGCGGCCGGAGCTCGAGGCCCACGAGCGTCGCGAAGGCGGACTCGGCGGGACCGCCCGTCGCGCGGCGGCGGCGCACGGTCTCCGCAATCGCCGACGCGCGGGGGAGGCGCACGGTGGCCGCGGCCGTGACCACGTCCACCCAGCCCTCGATGAGCGCGAGCATCGTCTCGAGGCGCGCGAGGGCGGCGAGCTGCGCCTCCGTCTTCGGCGGGATGAGGGATCCGTCGACCATGGCCTGGCGGAGCTCCTCGGGGTTCGACGGGTCGAAGCCCTCCGCGAGCGACTCGAGCCGGTCGGTGTCGATGTGCACGCCCTTCGCGAACTCCGTGATGGAGGAGATGAGCTGCAGCCGCAGCCAGCGCGCGTGGCGGAACAGGCGCGCGTGGGCGAGCTCGCGCACGGCGAGGTAGATCTGCACCTGGTCGTCGGAGACGTCGATCCCCTCGCCGAACGCCTGGACGTTCTGCGGCAGGAGCGCGGCCTGCTGGTCGTCGAGGAGCGGGATGCCGACGTCGCCGCCCGAGACGACCTCGGTGGACAGCTGCCCGACCACCTGGCCGAGCTGCATGGCGAAGAGGGTGCCGCCGAGGTTGCGCATCATGCGGCCGGCGCCGGCGACCATGCCCTGCATCTCCTCGGGCGCGTTCTGCTGGAGCACCTCGGTGAGCGAGTCGGCGATGCTGAGCGCGACGGGCTCCGCGAGCTGCGTCCACACGGGCATGGTGAGCTCGGTCCACTGCGCGCGGGTGATGAGGCGCGGCGCCACCGTGAGCTGGCTCACGTACGTGACCTCGTCGAGCCAGAGCGCGGCGACCTGGAACGCCTGGTCGAGGGGCGCGGACGCGGCGGCGGTGACCTGCGTCTGCTCCGCGGCGGCGAGCTGCCGGGCGCCCTCGCGGGCCACCTTCCAGTCCACGCCGTCGCCCGTGTTGGCGAGCGCACCCTGGAGCTGCGCGAGGAGCTGGCGCACCATCTCCGGGTCCTGCGGGAGGCCGGCGGCGCCCGCGAGCTTGTTCGGGTCGATCTGCCCGTCGGCGCCGAGGAACCGCTCCAGCATGCGCCGGAACTCGTCCTCGGGATTCGGGGTGGGCTCGTCGGCCATGGAGGGTCTCCCGGGGGTCGAGGGGGTCCGGATCGCGGTGCCGCGGCCGGTGGATCCACGCTAGCCCGCGCCCACGGGAAACCCATCCGCATTCGCCTAGGCTGAGCCACCGCGGCTTCCGCCCGCCGCGAACAGCGGCCACGAGGGCCGCCCCGACGCCCGTCGCCCGGCCGCCTCCCGGCCCGACGCGCCCCGACACCGAGGACATCCGGATGAGCCTGTTCGCCCAGCACGCCCCCCGCGCACCCCGGCCCCCGCGCCGCCGCCGTGTCGGCCGCGTGCTCGCCGGCACCGGCGCCGTGCTCGCCCTCGCGCTCGGCCTCATGCCGTCGCCGTACGTCATCGAGCAGCCGGGTCCCGTGTTCGACACCCTCGGCACGAGCGACCACGAGGGCACCGAGCGTCCCCTCATCTCCATCCCCGACCGCACGACGTACCCCACCGACGGCAGCCTCGACATGCTCACCGTCAGCGTCGTCGGCAACCCCGCGCAGCGTCCCGACTGGTTCGCGGTCGTCTCCGCCTGGCTCGACCCGACCCGCAGCGTCGTGCCGATGGAGGCCGTCTTCCCGGCGGGTCAGACGGCCGAGGATCGCGACGCCCAGAACCAGGTCCAGATGACCGACTCGCAGCAGGACGCGGTGGCCGCTGCCCTCACCGAGCTCGGCATCCAGGTCCCGCGCACCCTCCAGGTGCAGAGCGTCCTCGACGGCTCCCCGGCCGACGGGGCCCTCCGCGCCGGCGACGCGATCCGCACGGTCGACGGCGCCGACGTGATCGACCTCGCCGACCTCCAGGCGCGCGTCGCCGCCGCGGGCACGACCACGCCGCTGTCCTTCGGGATCACGCGCGACGGCCAGGACAGCACGGTCGAGGTCACGCCCGCCGCGCGCGACGGCCGCCCCGTCATCGGCGTCGTCACCTCCACCTCCTACGAGTTCCCGTTCGAGGTCGACATCCAGCTCGACGACGTCGGCGGGCCGAGCGCCGGGATGATGTTCGCGCTCGGGATCATGGACAAGCTCGAGGAGGGCTCGCTCACCGGCGGCAAGGCCATCGCGGGCACGGGCACGATCGACGCGGGGGGCGACGTCGGCCCCATCGGCGGCATCCGCCAGAAGCTCTACGGCGCCGAGCGCGCGGGGGCCCGGTACTTCCTGGCGCCGACCGACAACTGCGACGAGGTGCGCGGGCACGTGCCCGACGGCCTCCGCGTGTTCGCCGTGTCGACCCTCGACGACTCGCTCGCGGCGCTCGCCGCCATCTCCACGGACGGCGACCTGGACGCGCTCCCGACCTGCTGACGCCCTGCCGAGGACAGCATTCGCCGCGGTCGTCGAGAGGGCGCCCTTACCAGACGCGCACCGTCGCTCGCTCGCAGGTCCCTGGCAACCGCCCCGCCTAGGATGAGGACTCCGCTGTCCCCGACTCTGAGGCACACACGTGACAAGCACATCCGCCCGGCCCGCCAGACGGAGCCGAGCCCCCCTCGCCATCACCGCGGCCATCATCGCCGCCCTCGTGATCGCGTTCTTCATCTTCGCCGGGTTCTACGCCGACGTCCTCTGGTACGACCAGCTGGGCTACCTCGGGGTGCTGCTCACGCAGTGGGGCGCGGGCATCGCGCTGTTCCTCGTCGGGTTCCTCGCCATGGCGATCCCGGTGTTCGTGAGCATCCAGGTCGCGTACCGCTCGCGACCCGTCTACGCGAAGCTCAACTCGCAGCTCGACCGCTACCAGCAGGTCATCGAGCCGCTGCGCCGCCTCGCCATGTTCGCGATCCCCGCGGTGTTCGGGCTGTTCGCCGGCGTCTCCGCGTCGAGCGGCTGGCAGCGCACGCTCCTCTGGCTCAACCGCACGCCCTCCGGCACGACCGACCCGCAGTTCGGGCTCGACACGTCGTTCTACCTGTTCGAGCTGCCCTTCTACCACGCGGTCGTCGGCTTCGCCTCGGCCGTCGTCATCATCTCCATGCTCGGCGTGCTCGCCACGAGCTACCTCTACGGCGCCGTGCGGTTCTCGGGCCGCGAGGTGCGCATCTCGAAGAGCTCGCGCATCCAGATCGCGATCACCGCGGGCGTCTACTTCCTGCTGCAGGGCGTGAGCATCTGGCTCGACCAGTACTCCTCCGTGGTCAACACGGCCAACGGCGGGCTGTTCACCGGTGCCGCGTACTCCGACGTCAACGCCGTGATCCCCGGCCGCACGATCCTCGCCGGCATCGCCGTCGTCGTCGCGGTGCTGTTCCTCATCACCGCGGCCATCGGCCGGTGGCGCCTGCCCATCATCGGCACCGCGGGGCTCATCGTGGCCAGCATCCTCATCGGCACGGCCTACCCGGCCATCGTGCAGCGCTTCCAGGTGGAGCCCAACGAGCGCTCGCTCGAGTCGCCGTTCTACGAGCGCAACATCGAGGCGACCCGGCAGGCCTACGGTCTCGCGGACATCGAGGAGATCCCCTACGACGCGACGACGGACACCACGCCGGGCGCGCTCCGCAAGGATGCCGCGACCACCGCGAACATCCGCATCCTCGACCCCGCGGTCGTCGGCGACGCGTTCAGCCAGCTGCAGCAGTTCCGGCAGTACTACCAGTTCGGCGACAACCTCGACGTCGACCGGTACCAGATCGACGGCCGCGTGCAGGACACGGTGGTCGCGGTCCGCGAGCTGAGCCCCACCAACACCGGCACCTCGTGGGTCAACCAGCACCTCGTCTACACGCACGGCTACTCGCTCGTGGCGGCGTACGGCACGCAGCGCACCTCCGACGGCCAGCCCGTGTTCCTCGAGTCCGGCATCCCGGCCTCGGGCGACCTGGGCGACTTCGAGCCGCGCGTCTACTTCGGCGAGAACTCGCCCGACTACTCCATCGTCGGCGGCCCCGAGTCGGGCGACAAGGTGGAGCTGGACTACCCGTCCGGCGTCGACGGCGCGGACGAGACCTACACGACGTTCCAGGGCGACGGCGGGCCGAAGGTCGACAACGTCTTCAAGCGGCTCATCTACGCGCTCAAGTTCCAGTCGGAGCAGATCTTCCTGGCCAACCAGATCAACGACCAGTCGCAGATCCTCTACGACCGCGACCCCGCGGAGCGCGTCGGCAAGGTCGCGCCGTACCTCACGGTCGACAAGGACCCGTACCCCAGCGTGGTCGACGGCCGCGTGGTCTGGATCGTCGACGGATACACGACGAGCGACCAGTACCCCTACTCGCAGCACAACGACATGAGCCGCCTCATCGCCGACTCGCAGCAGACCCAGCCGCTCGTGCCGACGGACCGGATCAACTACATCCGCAACTCGGTCAAGGCCACGGTCGACGCGTACGACGGCAAGGTCACGCTCTACGCGTGGGACGCCGACGACCCGATCCTCAAGACCTGGCAGAAGGTCTTCCCGTCGACCCTCAAACCGATCGCGGACATCTCGGGCGAGCTCATGAGCCACCTGCGCTTCCCGGCCGACATGTTCAAGGTCCAGCGCGCGGTGCTCGGCAAGTACCACGTCACGGACCCCGGCTCGATCTACTCGAACCAGGACCTCTGGACCACGCCGAACGACCCGACGGCCACCACCGAGGCGGGCACGCCGGCGAGCCTCCAGCCGCCGTACTACCTCACCATGCAGATGCCGGGTCAGGACGCCCCGCGGTTCTCGCTGTACTCGACGTTCATCCCGCCGGCCACGCAGGACACCTCCCGGAGCGTGCTCACGGGCTACCTCGGGGTGGACTCGGACGCCGGGAACGTGGCGGGGGAGAAAGCGGCGGACTACGGGAAGCTGCGCCTGCTGACGCTGCCGAACGACGACACCATCCCGGCGCCGACGCAGATCCAGAACAACTTCAACTCGGACACGAACGTGGCGAACCAGCTCAACCTGCTGGAGCGCGGCGGCCGCACGAGCGTGGTGCGCGGCAACCTGCTGACCCTCCCGGTCGGCGGCGGCCTGCTCTACGTGCAGCCCGTGTACGTCCGGTCGACGGGCGACACGAGCTACCCGCTGCTCCGCAAGGTGCTGGTGGCGTTCGGCGACAAGATCGCGTTCGAGGACACGCTGGACGCGGCCCTCGACAGCATCTTCGAGGGCGACTCGGGGGCGACGGCGGGCGACGAGAACGTGCCCACGACGCCCGCGGACGGCGCCACGGGCGACGGGTCCACCGACGGCGGGACGGATGCGGGCACGGGATCCACGCCCACGCCAGCGCCGACCTCCTCGCCCTCGGCGCCCGCGCAGGATGTGCAGGCGGCGCTCGACGCGGCCAACACGGCGCTGCAGGAGCGTCAGGCCGCGTATGCCTCCGGAGACCTCGTGGCCGCGGCGCAGGCGGACCAGCGGTTCACCGAGGCCGTGCAGCGCGCGTACGAGCTGAGCCAGCAGCAGTAGCGCCCGGCTCCTGACCAGGACGGCCCCGGCGGCCCCGCGATGCGGGTGCCGTCGGGGCCGTCCTTGTGCGGGGCAGTGGATCCGGCGGGCGGTGTCGTGCTGCAGCCGCCCGGTGGTCACGAGCACCCCCGGAGGTCTGGTAACGTATTCCTCGTAGCGCGGGGTGGAGCAGTTCGGTAGCTCGCTGGGCTCATAACCCAGAGGTCGTAGGTTCAAATCCTGCCCCCGCAACAAGATGAAGGCCCGGTCTCCTCGAGACCGGGCCTTCTGCTGTGCCGCGAAGCGCTTTCGCGGCGGCTAGCGGGCGATCACCGCGTCGACCGCGGTGAGGATCTCCGGCACCTCGGTGCGCGTCGTGTAGTCGACGTGCACGTCGGCGAAGGCCACGCGGCGGTCGGCGTCCACGACGATCACGGTCGGGAACGGGATGTCACCCGTGCCGTCGGCGTTGCTGTCCGCCACGTCGAAGCCGAGCTGGGTGTGGGCCGCGCGGGCCTCGGGGGTCGGTTCGGTCACGAGGCCGAGCGCGCGCACGAACGCGTTGGACGGATCCGACAGCACCGGGAAGTCCAGCCCGCCGCCCGCGACCGCCTGCGCGCTCCCCTCCGGCGTCTGCGGGCTCACGGCCACGAGCGTCGCGCCGCGCTCCCGCAGGGCGGGCAGCAGCCCGGCCTGGTACTGGCGGAAGGTCAGGTTGCAGTACGGGCACCATGCGCCGCGGTACAGCACGACCACCGCGGGGCCGGACCCGAGGGCGGCGTGCAGGTCGACCTCCGCGCCGTCGGGGTCCACGAGCGTCGCAGCGGGCAGCTGGTCCCCAGGGGCGACCGCGCCGTCGGGCACGCCGCCGTCGCGGAGCGCCTGCTGCTCCGCAGCGAACACTGCCGAGAGGTCCGGCCCGATCTGCTCCGCGAAGCCGCGGTCGAACTCGGCGATCTTCGCCTGGATGGTGGTGTCGGTCATGATGTCTCCTCGTTCCGTCGGGTCGGTGCGCTCACCGTAGGCGGGCGATCCGGGAGGGTCGCAGGAGGGGCGTCACGCGGCGTCACGACCGACACCGAGCGGACAGGGGGGGCGGCCATGCAATGTGCTTCTGTTCGGACACATCCGGCTACGGACGTGTGGAGTCGAGCCCGTAGCCCGTAGCCCGTAGCCCGTAGCCCGTAGCCCGTAGCCCGTAGCCCGTAGCCCGTAGCCCGTAGGCCAGATTGGGCGGAAATATAGACACTACGTTCTGCCTCTGTCTCCTTCGCGTGTAGGGCGTTCGAAGATCAGGGCGTGGGTCTTGTGCCAAGCGCCTAAAGTACACACGTGAGCACACTATCGAGGACCATCGCTAGGGCCGGTTTGGCCTATAGCGAGTCGGCCTACGGGCTGAATTTATTTGTCCGGGAGTCACTTAAGGGTGTTGTGGCAGCAGCTGAGCAATCGGCGGAGATTTGGAGAAAAATTGAGATCACCCCTCCGGATGACGGTAATGTCGAATTTCCGGTCTATGATCCGAATCTAGGTATTCAAATTGATACACTGTCATTCACAAAAGACGAGTACAACACTCTGCTTTTGAATATGGAGATAGCTCACTCCGCCCGATCCACGCATCCTGAAGTGCTGCTACAAATGAGCCTCACTCACGCATGTGCTCTTTGGGATGCCTTGTTCTCCGATGTTATCCGTGCAACTATTTTGAGTATGCCGCAGCATCTGAAGTCAAAAGAAACCATGACTTGGGATGAAATCATTGAACATCAGCTGCGAGGATCTCTAGTTGAGGTGCTAGTCGAGCGGCGCGTAAGAAAGATTGCTTACTCAGGAGTGAGAGAGCAACTGACGTATGTCAGGGATCGTCTTGGTGTAGACCTGATCTCGAGTTCAAAAGTAGATGTTGGCGCCTTAGAGATTATTCGACTCAAGCGAAATGCTGTTGCGCACAATGGGGCGCGTGTTACGAATGAGTACGCAGTCAGGGTCGATTTACTCGTTGGACAACCAATTGTATTCACTGAAGAGTCGGCGGCGGCAGAGCGAGAGCATCTCCACGCATCAGGTATGGCGCTCGTTGAGGGTCTACTCGCGAAGTACTGCCCCGAGGAGTGGAATGCCTAAATGATGAGTGTTTAACCAGGTTGGGTTGTCGCGCCTATCCCACGGGGCCTCCGTGGCGATTCAATCAATTAATGACGAGTGAAAGTGCAAATGTAAGCAGGCGTGGCGCACTGTTCAGGCGCCTGACCCGATTTTTTTGCGTACCTGCTCTGTCAAAGCCTCGGGGGACGCGGCTGTCAGCGGCCGCGGTGACCCGGGAGGAGGGCCTGCGCGAGCGGGATCACCGAGACGACCAGCAGCACGGTGCCGAGCACCTCGTCGTCCGGGCGGAGGAGCACGCCGCCGGCGAGGAGGCCGCCGAAGACGAGGGCGGAGACCGCCCGTCGGAGGGTGCGCTCGAGGGCGCCGACGCGGCGCTCGAGGGTGGGGTCGCTGATGGGCAGGGCGCCGTCGTCGATGCGCGTGAGCAGCGCGTCGAGGCGGCCCGGGAGACGGGCCAGCGTGCCGGTGGTGTCCGAGATGCGGGTGCCGAGGTCGCGCACGACGTTGCCGCGCTCCTCGCGGATGAGGCGCTGCGCGTACGGCTCGACGGAGTCCCAGAGGTTGAACGCGGGATCCAGCGCGCTGCACACGCCCGAGGTCAGCGACATGGCGCGGATGATGAGCAGGAAGTCGTCCGGAAGCTGGAACGGGAGGGTGCGCACCACCTCCTGGAACTCGTCCGCGAACGCGCGGAACTCCCGAGGATCCACCTCGCGCAGCTCGGCGAAGCCCAGGCCGCCGAAGCGGGCGAAGAGGCGCGTCATGGCGCGCTCGAGCTGCGTCGTGTCCGCGGAGGGGAGCAGGACGCCGATGTCGCGGGCGGCGTCGACGAGACCCTTGCCGTCGCGCGAGGCGGCGGCGATGAGCATCTTGCGGAGGCCCCTGCGGGTGCTCGGCGGCACCTCGCCCATCATCCCGAAGTCGATGAAGGTGAGGGTCCAGCCCTGCTCGACGGATCCGTCCGTGACGGGCGTGACGAAGACGTTGCCGGGGTGCGGATCCGCGTGGAAGAAGCCGTCGGCGAAGAGCTGGTCGAACATCACGGCGGCGAACACGGGCGCGACGTCGACCGGGTCGATGCCGGCGGCGAGCAGCCCCGCGTGGTCGGTGATCTTGATGGCGGTGACGTCCTCGAGCGTGAGCACGCGCCCGGTGCTGCGCTCCCAGACGATCTCGGGCACGGCCACGCGCTCGTCGGCGGCGAACATCTCCTGGAAGCGGGCCGAGCTGCGGGCCTCGTGCAGGTAGTCGATCTCCTCGAGGCTCGTCTCGGCGAACTCCTCCACGAGCGCGGGCGCGTCCACGCGGTCGGACACGAGCCGGACGTGCGTGAGCCAGCCGCCGATGCGGCGGAGGGCGGCGAGGTCGATGCGCACGATGTCGTCGATGCCGGGCCGCTGCACCTTGATGACGGCGCCCGTGAGGCCCGTGTCGGCGGAATCGAGGGGGCCGAGGATCGCCCGGTGGGCCTGGCCGAGCGACGCGGCGGCGACGGGCGTCTCGTCGACCCAGGCGAACGCGTCGGCGAGCCGCATGCCCAGCTCGCGCTCGGCGAGCGCGCGGATCTCGGGGAACGGGACGGCGGGCACCTCATCCTGCAGGTCCTCGAGCTCGGCCGTGATCTCGGGCGGCAGCACGTCGAGGCGCGACGACATGAACTGGCCGACCTTGATCATGAGGCCGCCGAGCTCGACCGCCAGCACGCGGAACCGGCGGGCGAACAGCTTCATGCGCCGGGTGCGCGTGCGGTCGGCGATGCGTCGGAGGCCGACGCGGGGGAGGAAGAGCTCGTACCACCAGGTGACCGCCAGGTTCCAGGCGGCGAAGCGGAGGATGCGGCGGTAGCGGGCGCGCGTCTCCGGGGCGGCGGCCTCGGCATCCCGCCCGGGAGCGGCGCCGGCCGTGGCCGCGGTCACTCCCGGGCGAGGATCGCGTAGAGGCGGCGGCGGACCGCGTCGAGCTCGGTGGCGGCCTCGGCGACCTGCGCCGCGGTGCCCGAGCGCTGGACCTGCGCCGCGGCCTGGGCGAGCGCGAGGCCGGCCTTCGGGAGGGCGGAGCGGTCGTGACGGTCGTGGGCGTCGCGCCCGTGCGCGTCGGCGTCGGCCCACGGCGCGGTGACGCCGTCACGGGCGACCGCCGACCGGCCCGCCTCCGTGAGCGCCCAGACCTTGCGCCCGTCGGTGGTCTCGGCGGCGATGAGGCCCTCGTCGGCGAGGAGCTGGAGCGTCGGGTAGACGGCTCCGGCGTTCGGGGTCCAGGCGCCCGCGGTGCGTTCCTCGATCTCGTGGATGATGCGGTAGCCGTGCATGGGCTCCTCGGCGAGCAGCGCGAGGACGGCGTGGCGCACGTCGCGCGGGCCGGCGCCGTGGCCGGCGTTGCCGGCCGGGCTGCCGTCGCGCTTCTCGAAGCGCGCGCGGAGGGACTCCATCGCCTGCCACACGCCGTCGGCGGCGTCGCCGAACGGGGATCCTGAGCTGGGGGACGATGCGGCCATGGCGAGCTCCTTGCTGTGGGACGTGCGCGGTGCCTCGACGATAGGCCGCGGACCTGGCCGCGGACCCGGGAGCGGCCCGTTGGTCAGCGCCCCAACAGGTCCGGCGGATGGGGGAGGGACGGCCGCGGTCAGCCGACGGCCTGCGCGAACCCGCGCTTCGGGTCGGCCAGGTGCTCCAGACCGGCGGGCAGCGGTCGCCCCTTCGCGGCCATCGACTGCGCCCACAGGCGGCCCGCGCGGTACGACGAGCGCACGAGCGGGCCGGCGAGCACGCCGAGGAACCCGATCGCCTCCGCCTCCGCCTTGATCTCCACGAACTCCTCCGGCCGCACCCAGCGCGCGACGGGCAGGTGCCGCGGCGTCGGCCGGAGGTACTGCGTGACCGTGATGATGTCGCAGCCCGCGTCGTGCAGGTCGACGAGCGCCTCCGCGACCTCCTCACGCGTCTCGCCCATGCCGAGGATGAGGTTCGACTTGGTGATGAGGCCCGCGTCCCGCCCCTGCGTGATCACGTCGAGCGAGCGCTCGTACCGGAACGCCGGGCGGACCCGCTTGAAGATGCGCGGCACCGTCTCCACGTTGTGCGCGAAGACCTCGGGTCGGGAGGAGAAGACCTCGGCGAGGAGGTCGGGGTTCCCGGAGAAGTCGGTCGCGAGGATCTCGACGCCCGTGCCGGGGGCGTCGGCGTGGATCCGCCGCACGGTCTCCGCGTGCAGCCACGCGCCCTCGTCGGGCAGGTCGTCGCGCGCCACGCCCGTGACGGTCGCGTAGCGGAGGCCCATCCGGCGGACGGAGTCGGCGACGCGGCGCGGCTCGTCGGTGTCGTAGTCGGCGGGCTTGCCGGTGTCGATCTGGCAGAAGTCGCAGCGGCGGGTGCACTGGGATCCGCCGATGAGGAACGTGGCCTCGCGGTCCTCCCAGCACTCGTAGATGTTCGGGCAGGCCGCCTCCTGGCAGACGGTGTGCAGGTCCTCCGTCTTCACGAGCTGCTGGAGCGCCTGGTACTCGGGCCCCATGCGGGCCTTCGTCTTGATCCACTCCGGCTTGCGCTCGATGGGGGTCTCGGCGTTGCGCACCTCGAGGCGGAGCATGCGGCGGCCGTCGGGCGCGGCGCTCATGCGCGGGCCCTGGAGGTGACGGAGGAGTGGGGAGCGGTGGAGGGCATGGCGGATCCGTTCGGGGAGAGGGCGCGCACGAGGTGCGGGCGGAGGAGGGGGACGACGTCGGCCGGGGTGACCGTGCGACCGATGACGCGGCTGATGGAGGTGACGCCCGCGTCGCGGATCCCGCACGGGACGATGCGGTCGTAGGCGTCGAACGCGTTGCTGCAGTTGAGCGCGAAGCCGTGCATGGTGACGCGCTCGGCGACGCGGACGCCGATGGCGGCGATCTTCTCGTCGCGGGGCGATCCGTCGGGCGAGGCGCCCCGGATCCAGACGCCCGAGCGGCCGTCGACGCGGCAGGACGCGATGCCGAGGTCGGCGAGCAGGCCGATGAGGGCGTCCTCGAGGCGGCGCACGTGGGCCACGACGTCGAGGGGCTCCGGCAGCCGCACGATGGGGTAGCCGACCAACTGCCCCGGCCCGTGCCAGGTGATGCGGCCGCCGCGGTCGACGTCGATGACGGGGGTGCCGTCGCGCGGCCGGTCGTCCGGCTCCGTGCGCCTCCCCGCCGTGTACACCGAAGGGTGCTCGAGGAGGATGACGGTGTCCTGCGCCCGGCCCGCGACGACGTCGGCATGCAGGGCACGCTGACGCTCGAGGGCCTCGATGTACGGCACGGAGTTGGCGCTTAGCCCCGTGACGACGATGTCGACCACGCGGCCAGCATAGGCGCGCGGCCACCGGCGGGCGAGGGCGCGCGCGGGCCCGTCGCGTTGCGGGGGAGGCGCGCGGGGCGGAGGATCGTCCTCGATGACCGCCTCCTCCGCACCCGCCGTCCCCGACCGTCCCGTCCGCGCCGCGCGGTCCCAGCACGTGCTGGAGGTGGTCCGCACCGAGCGCCTCAGCCCGCACCTCGTCCGCGTGCACCTCGGCGGCGAGGGGACCCGGGCGCTGCTGGAGCAGGCCGTCCCCGAGCGGCTCGCCGCGACCGACGCTTACGTGAAGCTGATGCTGCCGCAGCGCGGATCCGGCCTCGTCCCGCCGTTCGACCTGCCCGCCCTCCGCGAGACGCTGCCGCCCGAGGCGCTGCCTGCGGTGCGGACGTACACGCTCCGGCACGCGGATCCGGTCGCGGGCACCTGCGCGATCGACTTCGTCGTGCACGGCGACGAGGGGCTCGCGGGGCCATGGGCGGCGTCGGCGCAGCCCGGCGACCTGCTCGCGGCGAGCGGCCCCGGCGGCCTGTTCAGGCCGAGCGGGGACCCCGCGGTCGTGCGGCTGCTGATCGGCGACGACTCGGCCGTGCCCGCGATCGCCGCTTCGCTCGCCGCGATGACCGCCGACGCGACCGGGGTCGCGCTCGTCGAGGTGGACGGCCCCGCCGACGAGCTCCCCCTCGCGCACCCCGCCGGCGTCGAGCTGCGCTGGATCCACCGCTCGCGCGTCCCCGGCGCCGTGCCCGGCGCGCCCCTCGTCGACGCGGTCCGCGCGCTCGCGCGGCCGGGCGGCGTGGTCGAGGTCTTCGCGCACGGCGAGCGCGGCGCGATGAAGGAGATCCGCGCGCTCCTCCAGGACGGCTGGGGCATCGACCGCCGCGCCCTGTCGCTCTCCGCCTACTGGGCGCTCGGCCGCGCGGAGGACCGCTTCCAGGCGGAGAAGCGCGAGCCGGTGGGGGCGATCTTCGCGGAGTGACGGTGCCCCCGCAACGGGGGCGCGTCCGTCGATGTGGCGCCAACGCGAGAGCCTGTGGAAAGCCAGCCGATTCTTGTCGATCTCTGACCCTATTCTCAGCTCCGCTACCGCTCAGTGGTCGCGGATGCGGGTGCCTGATCCGTCTGCTCGAAAGGGAGCACTCGGATGCGTCTTGCACGCCGTCTCACTCCACCGCCGTCATCGTCGCCCTGGCCCTGGCCCTGGCCCTGGTCGCGGAGATCTTCGTCGCCCTGCCCGCCGAGGCCGCGACCACGCCGACCCGGCCCGTCGCCTCCGTGCCGGCGCTCACGTCCGACGACGTCGACGTCGCCACGCCGACGATCCCCAGCGGCTCGGTCGACGCCCCCGCTCCCGCCTACGCCCAGGCTCCCGCCGACCCGAGCGCGCCGGCCGCCGACGCCTCGGCCGTCTCGCCCTCCTCGCTGTCGGCCTCCGCCGTCGCGCGCCCCCGGCGGGCGGCATCGGCGAGCCAGCTGCAGGACTCGGCCCAGCTCGTGTCCCAGTCGAAGTTCCAGGACACCTACGCCAACGACGACGGCACCGAGTCGGCGGTGCTCTCGCAGACGCCCCTCAACGTGCAGGACACGAAGGGGGACTGGGTGCCGGTCAACACGGACGTGACCGTCCGGTCGTCCGGGGCGGGTGTCGTCCCCGACCACCCCCTCGCCCCGCGCTTCGCCGACTCCGCGTCCGACGCGGGCGTCCTCACGCTGCACCACGACGGGCACGTGCTGAGGTACACGCTCGACGGCGCCGCGGACAGCCCGCTCGAGCGGCCCAGCGCCGACGAGGTGCAGTACCGGGACGTGTTCCCGCGCACCGACCTGCACTACGCGGTGACGGCCGGGCAGGTCAAGGAGGAGCTCATCCTCGCGGCGCCGCCGGTGCCGGCCGCGCCCTCGTACACCTGGCACGTGAGCGCAGCCGGTCTGCACGCGGCGCAGGACGCCGACGGCTCCATCCTCTTCACGGACGAGACCGGATCCGTCGTGTTCGGCATCCCCGCCCCGCGCATGTACGACTCGAGCGGGATCCCGGACGTGCAGGAGCCCGCCGACGCCCCCGTCGCCACGACGCTGACCGCTGACGGACGCGGCTGGACCATCCGGATGACGCCCGATCCGGCGTGGCTCGCGAGCCCCGAACGCGCCTACCCGGTGCACGTGGACCCGTCGTCCGTCGCGTCCTGGTCGAACGACCAGCACGCGTACAAGTCCGACGGCACCCGGCTCACCGACGGCACCGTCCGCATCGGCAACGCGCGGGACCACGGCGACAAGTACTGGCGCACGGTCGAGCACTTCGACTACGAGCAGCTGTTCGGCAAGCAGGTCCTCAGCGCCCGCATCGACGGCTCGTACTACAACGGCGGGACCAGAGCGCTCTTCGGGGGATCCATCAGCGCCGCCACGTCGTTCTCCTACAACGGGGTCGGGGATCGCCTCAGCCAGTTCGCCATGTCCGACAACGGCTCCGCGCAGGACGACCGGCTCACCGACGAGATCGCGAAGTACGTGCGCGACGGCTCGCGCGGGGCGTACCTCATCATCGGCGGCGACGAGCGGCCCGGCGTCTACACGTACAAGTCGATCGCGGTCGCGCTCGTCGTGACCTACAAGGACATGCCCACCGCGGGCCCGGCCATCGCGCCCTCTCCCGCCGACGGAGCACGCGGTCCCGTGATGCCCACGCTCGCGATCTCGGGCACGGACCCGGAGGGCACCGGGCTGCAGTACTTCTACCGCATCAGCGCCGGGGACGATCCCGAGGTGGCCCCGGTGTGGGAGTCGGGCTGGGGCGCCCAGCAGGTGAAGGTGCCGTTCGGCGCGTTGAAGCCCGGTACGAGGTACCACTGGAAGGGCTACGTCAAGGACGGGTACGACGGCGTGCACGGCACCTCCACGCTCGGCATCTCCTCCACGTGGAGCTTCACCACGAACACGCCGGCCATGACGGCGCAGGCCGGTTCCGCGCCCGTCGACGGGTCCGTCATCACCACGACGAGCCCGACCCTCACGGCGCCGACCATCTCCGATCCCGACGGCGACCCCGTCAAGTACCGGTTCCAGATCGCCTCCGGGGCCGACGGCACCACGGGCGCCGTCGCCACGTCCGGCTGGCAGGCGGGCACGACGTGGACGATGCCGACGAACTCGCTGCAGGACGGCGGCCGCTACACGTGGTCGGTGCGCGCGTCCGACGGGTACGACGAGCCGCCGGTGACGTGGACGGACAAGATCCGGGTCGACCTCCGCGTCGGCGACGCCGGACCCGCCCCGACGGACACCGCGGGTCCCGTCAGCGTGAACCTCGCGAACGGCAACATCGGGCTGCGCTTCGCGTCGCCGACGGTGCAGACCGTGGGCGGCAGCATGGGCCTGGGCTTCAGCTACAACTCGATGCAGGCCGGCTCCGGCGGGCTCCTCGGCCGCTACTACGACGGCGCGGCTCCCCTCGGGGACGGCGACGCGTGCCACGCGGACGCCGGCACGCTCGCGACCACCCGCACCGATCCGTCGATCTCCTTCGACTGGGGAGACGGCTCGCCCGCCCCCGGAGTCGACGCGGACGACTTCTCCGCCAAGTGGACTGGGTTCCTGCACGTGCCGACCACCGGCACCTACACGTTCGGCATGACCCGGGACGACGGCGGCTGCGTGCGCGTCGGGGGATCCACCGTGTACTCCGGGTGGCGCGACGACCACGTGGCGCAGGACACCACGGGGTCCACGCCGACCGCCCTCACGCAGGGCACGCCCGTGCCGCTCGAGGTCGACTACTTCGAGCACGCCGGCGAGGCCGGGGTCTCGTTGTGGGTCACGGACCCGACGGGCGCGCAGTACGTGGTGCCCGCCGACTGGTTCACCCGCACCGTGGACACGCTCCCCGCCGGCTGGTCGTCGACCACCGCGCTCGAGGGCGACGCCGGCGACTGGTCGCGCGCCCAGGTCACGGACTCCGCGGTGATCCTCACCGACTCCTCCGGGACCGCGCACACCTACACGCGCACCGCCGGCGACGGATCCGGCACCGGTTACACGGCGCCGACGGGGGAGCACGACCGCGTCTCGCTCGACCAGTCGCGGCAGGTCGTCGTGACGGGCGACGACGGGACGATCACCACGTTCGACCCGTCGGGTCGCGTGCAGGGGGTCACCGGGCCCGGGGACGCCCTCAAGCGGGCGACGCCCCTGTCGACGCGTCGACCCGGGACGGGCCTCGTCGACCGCGTGTCCGACCCGCTCTCCGCGCTCGGCACCCCGCCGGAGACGTACGGACGCGAGGTGCGCTTCGCGTACGCCGGCGACACCGCCGCGTCCGTGGGCCTCGACGCGAAGGACACGGACTCCACGGGATCGGCCTGCCCGGTCGCGGCCGGGTTCGCCGCGCCGCCCGCCGACATGCTCTGCCGCATCGTCTACCCGGGTCACGTCGCGGGAGCGACGGACACCACGCGCCTCTCCTACGACGCGCACGGCAACCTCGTGCGCATCACGGACCCGGGGGACGAGGTCACCGACCTCGCCTACGACGGCGGGCGTCTCACCGCGGTGCGCGACGCGCTCGCGGACGACTGGCTCGCGGCGGACGCGCGACGCACCGCCGACGCGAACGTCGCCACGACCATCGCCTACGACGCCTCCGGCCGCGCGACCACCGTCACGCTCCCGGCGCCCGACGGCGTCACGGCCGCGAAGCGCCCCACGAAGACATACGTGTACGGATCCGGCACGACCTCCATCGACGTGCCGGCGCTCGGCCTGCCCGCCGGGACGCACGCCTCGACCGTGACGTACGACGACGCGTGGCGGCAGACGAGCATCACCGGTCCGTCGGGGCTCACCGCCTCCTCCGAGTGGAACCAGAAGGACCTGCCGCTGGCGTCCGTCGACGCGCAGGGTCGGAAGTCGACCACGATCTACGACGCGCAGGACCGCCCGACGGACTCCTACGGTCCGGCGCCCGCGTCGTGCTTCGGCTCCGACCGCGTTCCCACGGCGGCCTGCGCCGCGACCACGGCGCACTCGTCGACCGGCTACGACGGCGGCCTGCATGGGCTCGACGCGGTCTGGTACGACAACGGCCGGCTCGCGGGAGCACCTCGGGCCTACGGGTTGGGCGTCGGCAACGCCGACGGCAGCGTCGACCAGGACTGGGGGAGCGGCAGCCCGGCGGCAGCCGGCGACGGCTTCCCGTCGGACGGCTTCTCGCTGCGGCTGACAGGACTCGTCACGGCTCCGCAGGACGGCGACTACACCTTCGCCACCAAGGCCGACGACGGCACGCAGCTCTTCCTCGACGACATCCCGCTGATCGACGCCTGGGGTGCCAACCCCGGCACCGAGGTCCGGGCGAACCACGCCGTGCACCTCGCAGCGGGGCAGACGGCCCGCATCCGGCTGCAGTACAACGAGGGCCAGGGCAACGCGGCGCTCAAGCTCGAGTGGCAGATCGGCAATGCCGCCACCGTCGTGGTGCCAGGCAGCGCGCTCACGCCCGACTACGGGCTGCAGACGAGCGTGACGGCGGCCGACCAGGCGCCGACGGGCGTGGCGGGCATCAGCGCCTCGCAGATCTCCTCGGCCACGTCGGTCACGCAGTACGACGAGCCGTGGCTCGGCATCGCGACCGCGTCGGTGGTGGATCCGAAGGGCCTGGCGCTCACGCACTCCACCACGCACGAGGCGCGCGGCTCCGGATACCTCCGGCGCCTCACCCGCACGCTGCCCGCGCAGGCGAACGTGGCCACGACGACCGCGTACTACGGACCGACGGAGACCATCGCCTCCGCGTGGGGCGCCAGCGGCAAGGTCTGCGGCGTCGACTCCTCCACTCCGCAGTACGGGGGGACGAAGACCAGCACCGGAGCGAAGCCCGCGTCGGGCGACGCCATCGTCACCTCCTTCGTCTACGACGTGATGGGGCGTGCGGTCGGATCGAAGCGCTCCGGCGACGCCGACTGGTCGTGCACCTCCTACGACGCCCGGGGGCGGGCCACCTCGAGCACCACGGCCGCCTTCGGGTCGGTCGCGGCGCGCACGGAGAAGACGGACTACGCGGTCGGGGGTGATCCGCTCACCGGAGCGGTCTCCGACGGCGCGGTCACCGGATCCACGAGCGGCGGCACCGTCACCACGACGGCGAACCTCCTCGGCCAGGCGTTGAAGTACACCGACGTCTGGGGGACGGTCACGACCATGTCGTACGACTCGGCGGGCCGGGTCACCTCGACGGTCGCGACGCCGCCCTCCGGCGCGGCGCACACCACCTCCTACGAGTACGACATCGACTCCCGGGTCGACGTGATGCGCGTGGACGGCAAGGTCGTCGCCGATCCCTCATACGCGAAGGGCGAGCTCACGGGGATCACCTATCCGTCCGGCACGACCGGCGCGGGCAACGGCTCGTCGCTCTCCGAGATCACGCGGAACGGCGCAGGCGCGGTGACCGGCGTCGGCTGGTCGTTCCCGGGCAAGCAGACCGCCGTCACCGATCGGGTCGTCCGCTCGCAGGCGGGCGATGTCCTGCAGGACACCACGAGTGACGGGAGCACGAGCAACGACTCGACGTACTCGTACGACGCAGCCGGACGCCTCGTCACCGCGGTGATCCCGCACCACCGCCTGACCTACGGGTTCGACGCGCTTGCCGGATCCGCCGCCTGCACCCAGGCCGGCGCGGTCGCGGCGGCCGGGCGGAACGGCAACCGCACCTCCTCATCGGACGTGCTCGACGGCGGGACCCCGACGACCGTGGCGTCCTGCTACGACGGAGCGGACCGGCTCATCGGCACCACGGTGGCGAACGCCCCCGCGGACGCCTCCCCGGTGAACCGCTCGCTGACCGCGACCCAGCTCGCCTACGACGCGCACGGCAACACCGTGCAGCTCGCGGACGAGACCCTGTCGTACGACGGCGGGGACCGGCACACGGCCACGAAGCTGGCCGACGGCTCGTCGGTGACGTACCTGCGCGACGCGACGGATCGCATCGTGCAGCGGACGGAGACGACCGCGGCCGGCGTGAAGACGGTCACCCGGTACGGCTTCACGGGAAGCGGCGATGCGCCGGACTTCGTGCTAAACGTGTCGAGCGCGGCGACCGAGTGGGATCTGCCGCTGCCGGGTGGCGTGACGGCGGAGTTCCGCACCGGGTCGGCCGTGTGGTCGTACCCGAGCATCCACGGCGACATCCTCGTCACGGCGGACCAGGCCGGGGCGCGTGCGCCGGGGCTCGCGGTCTACGACCCGTTCGGTCAGGTCGAGGATCCGAAGACGGGTGTGCTGGGCACGGTGACGGCGAACCAGTCGGGTCCGGACACCCAGCAGGGCAACGCGGACTACGGGTGGCTCGGTCAGCACCAGAAGCTGTCGGAGCACCTGGGCGGCATCGCGACGGTGGAGATGGGGGCGCGGCAGTACGTCGCGGCGCTGGGGCGGTTCCTGCAGGTGGATCCGGTCGAGGGCGGGACGGATGACGACTACGCGTATCCGAACGACCCGGTTAACGCGGTGGATCTGACAGGTCAGTGGCGCGGCGGGATCTTCGCGTCCATCATCAGCTGGTTCCACCTCATGAAGCCGCCGGAATACGGGCCTGGCGGCGCGGGTGGCGGAAGTCGTGGCGGGTTCCCCTCGTCGGGGGAAGGCGAAGGGGGAGGGGGCGCACGCGAGCGCGGTCCCCGAGAGAATGAGCTGCGCGGGGCTTCTGCTGGCAAAGCGAGGTCTCAGAATTTCTCGAACGCGAATGCGGCGGCCGTGGCGAAGAAGCTCGGCTTCGTCAAGACGAATTACCGTTCAGACGGCAGAGCGGTCTTCACCGACGGCAGGAGGTTCATCACTCGCGATCAGGGCTCGCGGAATGAACAAGGCGTTCACAAGGGGGGGGTACTGGAAGATGGCTGATTCCGTCAAGGGACTCGGAAGCAAGAGCACCCGCATGGGCACCTACAATAGGAGACTGAAGAGGGTAGGAGATTGAGCATGACGAAGACGCCGATGTTAGAGGAATGGAACCTCCACATAAACCCTGATTCCGGACGGCTCGGTCCGATGACCAAAGTGCTCCTTTGGCTTGCGAACCGCTCATATCAGCTGTGCGCGGACCCCTGGTCGTATGTGGTCATCTCGTTGGATCGGCAGCGCGTCGAGCTGCTGGTCGCCCTCATCGAGCATTCCGACGGCGGATCCGCTTCCTCGGCCGAGAGTGATCTGAGGCAGCGCGTCATTCGTGTCCTTGGCGACCGTTTGGCGCAGTCCAAAGACTTTTACACCACTCGTTCTGGGCAAGACGTTGAGCGCGATGAGATCTTTCCGGAATACGTCGTGTCGTTTTTGTTCTCACGTCGCGCGGCAGTGGCGTTAGCCAGTGCGCTCCGTTTGTTCACGAGGGCCACGCAGATAGACCTGTTCGATGCGAGAAAACGCCTAGTCTTCTTCTTGGATCGTCGCTCCGCGCTGATGCTGAGGGATCTCCTAACTGCCCACGACCCTCGAATGCGGGATGAAGACTTCCGTGACGAGCTCATTGATACTACGCATGAATGGCTTCAATTGCATCGTGAGTGACCCGTTCTCGTCCCGGAAGCAGATCGTCTGCGGGTGAGACCTCAACTCGGAGTGCTGTTTCGGCTAGCGGCAAAGGGCGGGTTCGTAGCCGCTCTATGCGGCAGGGTGGTACGTGGTAGCGCTTGGGTGGATGAGCTCACTGAGGAAAAAAAGTGGACCGTGTGTCGCGAGGCGAAATGCGTGGCATCCGAAACGAGACTTCACAATGAGGACCCGACCGAGAAGGTGCGACCTTGATGCAATCACCTGACGATGTCGTGTATCTACATTCGATGCAGTTCCGAGGCGATTTCCAGCGCTTTCCGCGTTTCGTTCGTCTGGCGGTCGCATCCCGCACGAGAGGCGCGTCTTGGAGCGTGGATCCTCAGAGCGACATCGTCATCTTCGTCGATGGTCGTGTCGCTCCTGTTCTCCATGGCATTCTGGACGGGCGACGCGGCTCCGGCGAGGAAGAAGGGTTCCGAAATCGGCTATTGCAGCGGATCGATCGCCTCCTCGATTCTGATGGCGTGCTGCACGCGCCGGTCGGGCCACCGACCGGCGCGGATGACGTGCATTTCCCGATATGGGCGGTACTCAACCTCCTCTCCCATCGAGCCGCCGCCGACATCGCGCGGATCGCTCTGCTCTCGATCCTCATCGGAGAGGTGTCCATCATGGATCCGGAAGCGTCCATGCCGGTGATCCTCGATAGATCTCTCGCTGTGCTGGTGAAGCATTACTTGACCGAGGAAGACCCTTCCTTCGAGTCTCGTGAGGCGATGGCGCACCTGCGTGATCATCTCGAATACTTCATGTCCTATGCCGCGGTGCGTGAGGGGTCGAGTGCGGTCACTTTCCGACCCGGTCCCGTCGTCCGGGCTGTCCGTCGCCTTCAGAGGAACCTGAATGTGGGTCGCTGACGACGGGGTGTTCCACGTCGAGTACATGTGGGGCGCCCGCGACCTGCTCTCGGACGAGGCGTCGCGCGCCCTGCACCGGGCGCCGGGCTCCGCCTACCGCGCCCTCATGCGGGACGTGATGGAGACGCTCTCGGACGTCTCCGATCATCTGCACGAGTTGACGGGGTGGGGCGATCAGGCGTCCTTCGTCGAGGAGCCCATCCCGGTGGAGCTCCTCGCACCGCTTTCCGCCGCGAGGACATTCGGCGAGGCGAGGCACGAGCTGATCCACCTGCCGTACGACATCGATCCGCAGTGGCGGCTCGACGCGGCGGGGGTCTGCTGGGACATCGTCAGCACCGTGGGCCGGGAGCGGCGCCGCGTCGGTTCTCGGGTGCGTCGGCTCGGTGGCCGCGTCACCTCACGTGAGCACAACCTGCTGCGCGGGCGTGGGCGGCCATCGTGATCCGCCTCTGGCCCCGCCGCCCTCGCGTCATGTCGGAGCAGGAACCCCGCCTCTGCCACCTCCGCAACCCCGCCGTCCCGCCGTCCGACGAGTGGCTGCCGTCCGGCATCGCCGGCCGCATCCGTTTGCCCGGGTACTCGCACCCGTGGGTGATGGCGCGGCGCAACACGAACGACTTCTGCCTCCGCGACGACGCCTACCGCCTGATGCTCCCGGAGGACGAGTTCCAATACGGAGACGGCGAGGACGAGTGGATGGTCGGGACTGCCGAGTCGGCGTTCGAGCCGTGGCCGCAGGAATCGCTCATCGACGTCGTCGCGACCGCGCTCGACGTGGAGTGGGACACGTCCCCCGAAGCGTGGGAAGAGGCCCGCGCCTGGTTCGTGGAGGCTTCGAAGCGCCCGTGGGAGAGCTTCACCACGGAGGAGCGCCGGTCGATGGAAAGGCTCCTCGGCCGGCGCGAGGAGAAGACCACCTGCGGGTACTTCGACGACGGTCCCTTCGGCGGTCCCCTCTGCGTAGGGGCGCGGGTGGCATGACGCAGGGCCGCGCCCAGTCCTCCACCACCCCGCGCATCCGCCATGCTGTTCCCTGAGCGTGAGGCGGCACGACCGCCCGCGCGGATCCCGTCCCCCCACCCCGGAGACCGCCATGACCGCTTCCGCGTCCGAGCCCCTGCCCACGCCGATCGCCCCCTCTCCCGACGAGCCGACCACCGCGGGGATCCCGCACTCCGTCATCGAGGACGTGCTGGGGATCCTCACCGGCACATTCGTCGCCTCGTTCGGGCTGTTCCTGCTGCGGGACGCCGGCGCCGTCACGGGTGGCACCGCGGGTCTCGCGCTGCTGCTGAGCTACACGGGCGTGCTGCCGTTCGGCGTGCTGTTCTTCGTGGTCAACGCGCCGTTCTTCGCGCTCGCGCTGTGGAAGAAGGGGTGGCGGTTCACGCTCCGCACGGTCATCTCGGTCGCGCTCGTGTCGGCGTTCTCGACCATCCACCCCCTGATGGTCACCGGGCTTGAGCTGCAGCCCGTCTACGGCGTGCTCGCGGGGAACCTGCTCGTGGGGATCGGGCTGCTCGTGGTCTTCCGGCACGGATCCAGCCTGGGCGGGTTCAACATCGTGGCGCTCATCGCGCAGGAGCGGTTCGGCTTCCCGGCCGGGTACGCGCAGATGATCCTCGACGTGATCGTGATCCTGCTCGGCCTCACGGTCGTGCCGGTGGAGGGCGTCGTGCTGTCCGCGCTCGGTGCCGTGCTGCTCAACCTGGTGCTCGCGCTCAACCACCGGCCGGGGCGCTACACCGGGATCTGACCCGCGGCGGTCAGGCGCGGGAGGTGGCGCTGCCCGGCGCGGCTCCTGCGTGCGGTCGTCCGCCGACCGCGTCGGCCGGGTGCCGCAGGTACCCGCGGCGACGTAGTCCGACCTCGAGCGGCAGGGTCGCGAGCGGCGGGATGGCGGCGACGCCCGCGAGGAGCGCGGGCTTCCAGCCCCAGCGGAGGCGGATCGCGGCGACGGCCGTGACGATCACGTAGAGCACGAACGCGGCGCCGTGGAGCCGGCCGAAGACGTAGACGCCGAGCTCGGTCGTCTCGGTCACGTACTTGAGGAACATGCCGACCAGGAGGCCGGTCCACGTGATCGCCTCGACGACCGCGACCACGGCGAAGAGCCGGCCGAGGCGCGACGGGCGGTCGGAGCGGTCACGGGTGCCGCGGACGAGCGCCGCGAATCCGGTGGCCGACGCGGCGGGGGAGCCAGACGATCCCGCGGGGCGGGCCCCGGGCTCGGCGTGCGGGGCGGCGTCGGGGTGCGGGGCGTTCGTCATGGGGCCTTCCGGGGCAGGGGGATCGACGGGGATCCGACGGGCGGGGCAGGTCGCCGCCCACGGTACGGGGCGGCATCGGGTGGGACCTGTGGGCGGGAGTCGGCGTCCCCGTCCGAGGCGTCGCCGTGCACGTGGCATGTGCATCGCCTGTGAGCCCGGCGTGAGCGGGGTCCTCACCGGACACGTGTCACACATCACCGGCGGGGTGTGCAAGCATTTCCACAAGAGGTGAAATGCGCCTCGACGATCTGGGGGGATCAATTGGGGGAGCACCACTCTGCTGTCCGCCGTGCCTCGACACGGCGGATGCGCACCGCATCCGCGCGCGCACGTCTCATCGCCGCCATCACGGGGCTCAGCCTCGGGGTGACGCTGCTCGTCGCCGTGGAGCCGGGCGCCGCGCCGGCCGAGGCGGCGACGACGGGCAGCGCGGCGTCGACCGCGCGCGTCATCGCGCCCGGCACGAGCGCCGTGTCGCCGGCCGCGACCGAGGGTGCGCCGACCACGGCGTCGATGATGCGAATCCTGCAGGCCACCGCGGCCGCGGCGCCGTTCACCGCCACTCCTGCGCCGGTCATCACCGGCAAGGCCGTCATCGGCCAGCGCCTCCTCGCCACCACCGCGCGCTGGACCCCGGCCGCGACGACGAGCACGTACGCGTGGCTCGTCGACGGCGTGCCCGTGAGCGGGCAGACCAGCACGGCGTACACCGTGCGCGCCGCCGACGCGGGATCCGTCATCACGGTCGCCGTCACGGGCAGCCGCTCCGGCTACGACGCCACCACGCAGACGAGCGAGCCGACCGCGACCGTCCCGACGCCCGTCGTCGCGCCGTTCACGGCCGCCCCGACGCCCACCATCGCCGGATCCCCGCAGGTGGGCTTCACGCTCACCGCCCGGGCCGGCACCTGGACCCCGTGGCCCACCTTCTCCTACGCCTGGACCCGCGACGGCGTGCTCATCGGCGGGCAGACCGGCGTCACCTACCGCGTCACCGAGCAGGACCGCGGCGCGGCCCTCGCCGTGACGGTCATCGGCACGAAGACCGGGTACGCCACGACGTCCCGGACGAGCGACGCGATGACCGTGCCGGGCTCTACCCCGACCCCGACCCCGACCCCGACGCCGACGCCGACGCCGACGGCTGCGCCGACGCAGGCCCCGACCCCGACGTTCGCCCCCACGGAGACGCCGGCCCCGACGCCCGCGCCGACGACGCCGGCCGCTGCGCCGTTCACCGCCGCCGCGACGCCCACCATCGCCGGCACCGCGCGCGTCGGCTTCACGCTGTCCGCGCGGGCCGGGGTGTGGACCCCGTGGCCCACGTTCTCCTACGCGTGGCTCCGTGACGGGGTCGTGATCGCCGGGCAGACCGGCGCGACCTACCGCGTGCAGGCCGGGGACGCCGGATCCCGCATCAGCGTCACCGTGACCGGCACGAAGACCGGCTACGCGACGCAGTCGCTGACGAGCGCGGAGCTCCCGGTCCCGGCCGCGAGCACGCCGAAGCCCACCCCGACGCCGACGACACCCGCGCCGACCCCGATGCCGACCACGACGCCGGGCACCCCGACGCCCACGCCGACCGCGGCGCCCCCCGTCCCGACCCCGGAGCCCACCGCTCCTCCCGCGGACGCGCCGTTCTCGGCCGCCGCCACCCCGACCATCGCCGGCACCGCCCGCGTCGGCTTCACGCTGTCCGCGCGCGCCGGGGTCTGGACCCCCTGGCCGACCTTCTCCTACCAGTGGACGCGCGACGGCGTCGCGATCGACGGCCAGACCGCGGTCACCTACCGCGTCCAGGAGGGCGACCAGGGCGCCACGATCGCCGTGGTCGTCACGGGCACGAAGACCGGGTACGTCACGCAGTCCCTCGCGAGCGACGGCCTCCTCGTGCCGCTGCCCCAGCCGACGCCGGAGCCGACCGTGCCCACGCCGGACCCGACGCCCGCCCCCGACGTCGCGTTCGAGGCCGTCGGCACCCCGTCCATCACCGGCCTCGGCCGCGTGGACTACACGCTCAACGCCAAGTCCGGCACGTGGTCGCCGTGGCCCTCCTTCTCCTACGCGTGGATGCGCGACGGCGTGGTCATCCCCGACCAGACCGGCGCGAGCTACCGGGTCGTCGCGGGCGACGTCGGCACGAGCATCTCGGTCGCGGTCACCGGCACCAGGACCGGGTACGTCACGCAGACCGCGACGAGCCCCGGCATCGCCGTCGTCGCGACGCCCGTGACCCCGCCGCCGCCCGCGCCGGCCGTGCCGTTCGAGGCGACGACGACGCCCGTGATCCAGGGATCGCCCGTCGCCGGCAGCCCGCTGCGGGTGGAAACGCCCGCGTGGACGCCGGAGGCCGCCGCCTACTCCTACGCCTGGGCCCGCGACGGCGTCACCGTGCTCGGCGCGACCGACGCGACGTACACCGTGCGCCGCGCGGACGCCGGGTCGCGGATCACCGTGACCGTCACCGGCACGCGCTCCGGTTACAAGGCGACGAGCGTGACGAGCGAGCCGACCGCGGTCGCGGTCGACGCCCTCGACGTGCCGCCGTCCGAGCCCGCGCCGTCGCCCGACGACCAGCCGTTCACGGACGCGCCGACCCCGACGATCACGGGGGACGCGACCGTCGGATCCACCCTCACGGCCGAGACGCCCACGTGGACCCCCGAGGCCACCGCGCTCTCCTACGTGTGGCAGCGCAACGGCGTCGTCGTCCCCGGACGCACCGCGTCGACCTACGTGCCCGCGCCGCGCGACGCCGGATCGCAGATCACCGTGACCGTCACCGGGCGGGCCGACGGCTACGCGCCCACGTCCCGCACCTCCGTGCCGCGGCAGATCGCCTCGACCGGGGAGGGCTACGACGTCGTCGTGATCCTCGGCCAGTCGAACGCGCAGGGCGTCGGCACCGGGTGGGATCCGGCCGTCGACGTGAGCGTGCCCGGCCTCGACCAGCTCGCCGGCAGCGGCGCCAAGGCCGGGCAGATCGTGCCCGCCAAGGACTCGCTCAGCCACGTGACCACCTGGACGACGTCCGGCGGCGTGCAGGCCGTCGGCCCCGGGATGGAGCTCGGCCGGCACATGCTCGCCGACGCCCGCCCGGGCCGGAAGGTGCTGCTCGTCCCCGCGGCCATGGCGTCCACCTCGATGACGGGCGACGGGACCTACGCCTGGAACCCGGCGGACACCCGGTCGCGCATCAACCTGTTCACCCGCGCGCTCGGGCAGATCGACGCCGCGCTCGCCCAGGATCCCGACAACCGCCTCGTCGCGGTCGTCTGGGCGCAGGGCGAGTCCGATGCGACCCGCACCGCCGCCGCCGACTACCAGTCGATGCTGCTCGACCTCGTCGACCGGCTGAACACCCGCTACGGCGCGGTGCCGTTCCTCATCGGCGGCATGGTGCCCGAGTGGCTGAACGTGTCGTCGCTGCGCCAGGCCATCGACACCGCGCAGCAGGGCATGCCCGCGCTGCGGGCGAACGTGTCCTACATCCCGGGAGCCGCGGGGTACAGCAGGGCCGAGGACTCGATCCACTACACGGCGGCCGGCGCGCGGGCCATGGGCGACAGGTACTTCGCCGCCTACCAGCGGGCGACGGGGGCGGTCCAGCTGTCGAGGTAGGGGAGGTGCGGCCGGGGGCGTTGCCCCGCCGTGCTCCCCTCGGCGTCAGCAGCGGTCGTCGTGGTCGTCGACCGTCCGCTCGCCCGTGAGCGCGCCGACGGGCACGGTGCACGCGTCGCCGCGCCACGCCTCGACGCCCTCGCGGACGGCGAACGCGGCGATGGCGAGCCCGGCGACCGGATCCGCCCACCACCAGCCGAGCCCGGCGTCGAGCAGCAGCCCGACGAGGAGTGCGGCGGAGAGCCACGCGCACACGAGGGTCTGCCGGGAGTCGGCGACCGCGCTCGCGGAGCCGAGCTGCATGCCGGTGCGGCGCTCGAGCAGGCTGAGGGCCGGCATCACGGCGAGGCTCAGGGCCGCGAGGACGATGCCCGTCGTGCTCGGGCGCGCCACGGATCCGCCCGCCAGCGCGAGCACGGCCTCGACGCTCACGTAGGCCGCGAGCCCGAGGAACGAGACCGCGATGAGCCGGAGGGCCGTCCGCTCGCGCGCCTCCGGATCCGGCGCGGAGAACTGCCACGCGACGGCGGAGGCGGCGAGCACCTCCACGATCGAGTCGAGCCCGAAGGCGACGAGCGCGGTCGACGACGCGACGGCGCCCGCCGTGAGGGCGACCACGGCCTCGACCGCGTTCCAGGCGATGGTGCCCGCGACGATCCAGCGGATGCGGCGGCGCAGCACGTCGCGGCGGGCGATCGTGAGCGTCGGCGCGGAGGCGAGGCCGCTCACGCTCCCGCCTCGCAGCAGCCGGGATCGCAGAGCGCCGGATCCGCGCAGGCCCGGTCGTCATCCACCGCGAGCACGACCTCCACGAGCGCGCCGAGGCCGCGGGCGATGCGCGGATCCTGGATCTCGTACCGCGTGCTGCGCCCCTCCGGCACCGTGCGGACGATGCCGCAGCCGCGCAGGCACGTCAGGTGGTTGGAGACGTTCTGCCGCGTGAGGCCGAGCGTCTCGGCGAGGAGCGCGGGGTAGGCGGGGCCGTCGAGCAGCTCCATCAGGATGCGGGCGCGGGTCGGATCCGAGAGCGCCCGGCCGAGCCGGGTCATGACGTCGAGGCGGGGAGCGAGGGTGGGCACGCGACAACGGTACAGCGCTCGCTGTATCCATGTCGAGGTCTCCCGCCGCGCCGGTCTGCCAGGATCGACGGGACGCCCGACCCGCGGGCGACGTCCCGACCGGAGGATCCATGGCCGAGCGCATCCCGCACGTCGTCTTCGTCTGCGCCCGCAACGGCGGCAAGTCCCAGCTCGCGGCGGCCCTCATGCGGCACGCGGCGGGCGACGCCGTCGCCGTCACGTCCGCGGGGACGGATCCCGGCACCTCGCTCAACGCGCTCGCGGTGGAGTCGCTCGCCGAGCTCGGCGTCGACGTGGCGGGCGAGCGCCCGAAGCCGCTCACCGACGACATGGTGCGCGAGGCCGATCTCGTGGTCGTGCTCGGCGCGGAGGCGCACGTGGACGGCGACCAGGACGTCGCGGTCGAGACGTGGATCACGGACGAGCCCAGCGAGCGCGGCATCGACGGCATGGAGCGGATGCGGCTCGTGCGCGACGACATCCGCGCACGGGTCGAGGAGCTGCGCGGGCGGCTCGGCGTCGTCGCGGGCGCCCCGGACGCGCGCTAGGCGTCGACGGACGCGCGCCGGTCGACGCGGCGCGCGACGAGCGCGTCCACGTGCAGCTCGAGCACGCCCAGCGCGCGGGCGCTGCGGGCCGGATCCGGCTCCTCCACGAGCAGCTGCAGCGCGAGGCCCGCGACGAGCGCCTGCAGGTGGTCGGCCTCGGCCTCGGGATCTGCGTCGGGCCGCAGTAGGCCCGCTGCGCGCAGCTGCGCGAGCTGCTCCAGGCACGTCTCGCGGGCGGCCGCGTGGGCGGCGGCCCGCACCTCGCGCAGGCGCGGGTGCGAGGCGGCGTCGGCGAGGAGCGCCGCCGTGACCTCGGCCTCGGCTCGGCGCGCGTCGTCGAGGGGCAGGTGCTCGGCGAGGATCCGCACGGCCCGCCGGCGCGCGTCGGGGTCGGCCCGCCGCGCCCGGATGCGGCCGTCGACGCGGCGGGCGACGAGCGCGGTGGCGTGGGCGACGAGGTCGATGCGGCTCGGGAAGCTGTGGCGGAGGGACCCGGTGGAGAGGCCCGCCTCGGCGGCGACCGTGCGCACGGAGACGGCGCTCGCGCCCTCGCGCCGGATGACCCGCCACACCGCCTCGGCCACCTCGTCCTCGCGGCGGGCGTGGTCGATCAGGCGGGGCATGGCGTCACGGTAGCACCGGGATCCGTCGCGCTCGCGGGCCTCCCGGCGAACGCCTCCCGAACGGTAGCGTTGATCGGATGACCGCCTTCTCGCCGCCCTGCGGCCCCGTCGTCGGCTGGGCGGACGGCGACGTCGTCCGCGCGACCGGCATCCCCTACGCGACCGCCGCCCGCTTCGCGCCGCCCATCCCGCACCCCGACTGGACGGAGCCGCGCGACGCGACCGCCTGGGCCCCCGCGTGCCCGCAGCCGCCCATGGAGGAGCTCGACGCCGTGCTCGGGAGCTTCGCGGACGTCGCCGTCGACGAGGACTGCCTGCGCGTCTCCGTCACCATGCCGGGCGACGTGCGGCCGGACGACGCGCTGCCGGTGATGGTGTGGATCCACGGCGGCTCCTACGTCTCGGGCGCGGGCGACGTGCCGATCATGGATCCCGCCGCCCTCGTCGCCGAGCAGCGCGTGGTGGTCGTCACGGTCACCTACCGGCTCGGGCTCCTCGGCTACCTCGGCGACGGCCGCGACCGGCCCGCGAACCTCGGCCTCCTCGACCAGCTGGAGGCGCTCCGCTGGGTCGCGCGCAACATCCGCGCGTTCGGCGGGGACCCAGACCGCGTCACCGCGTTCGGGCAGTCGGCGGGCGGCGACGCGGTCGCGCACCTCATGGCGGTGCCGGAGGCGGCCGGGCTGTTCCGGCGGGCGATCGTGCAGAGCGCGCCGCTCGGCATCTCGCGGGGCCGGCGCCGGATGGCGGCCGCGATGGCGCGCGCCTCCCGCAGGCTCACGGTCGACATGCCCGTGGAGGAGGTGCTCGCGCGGCAGGCCGTGATCGAGCGCGCCGCCGCGCCGTTCGGGCTCCTCGGGGCGATGCCGTTCGGCACGCAGTACGGGCATGTGCCGCTGCCGCCCGAGTCCCGGATCGACGCCGCGTGGGACGCCGCCGCGCCCGGCGTGGACGTCCTCATCGGCAACACGGCCGAGGAGGCGCGACTGTGCCTGCCCGGGATCCCGTGGCTCGCGCGCCTCACGCGCCTCCCGGTGGTCGGGCCGCTGGTCCGACGCGCGACCCTCGCGGCGGTCACCGGGATCGTCTACGGCGTCCCCGGTCGCCGCTTCGCCCGGCGGCACGCGCGCGCCGGCGGCACCGCGCACCGCTACGTGATCCGCTGGTCGGCGCCCGGCAGCCCGTACGGCGCCGCGCACACCGTGGACCTGCCGCTGCTCTTCGGCGACGAGGAGGCCTGGCGTGGCGCCGGGCTCCTCGCGGGGGCCGACTGGGAGGGGATCCAGCGCGACGCCCGCCGGGTGCGGCAGGTCTGGGGCGACTTCGCGCGCGGGCGGATCCCGACACGGCAGCTGATCCCGGGCGTGCTGGAGTTGCGGCGCGTGGGGGGCTGACCCGGCCCGGCGCGCGGGTCACCCGCTCGGGGGCCGCGGCGCGTCGGGCCGGCGGGCCGCGCGTCCGGCAGGGCGGAGGTGCACGCGCGCCGGTCGCCCGCCGACGCGTCCGCCCGTCGACGCGTCCCCCCAGGAGTCCCATGACCGCGCCCTCGTCCCGCCCGTCCCGCGCCGCCCGGGACCGCCGCGGCACGATGGTCGTGATGGGCGTCTTCCTCGCCGTGGTGCTCGGCTTCTCGGTCTCCGTGGCGCTGCGCGACGGCACCGTGCCCGCGTGGGCGTGGCTGGGGCTCACGGTCGGCGGCATCGTCACGGCGCTGACCCTGTACCGCGCGCGGTCGCGGATCGTCACGTGGCTGCTCGTCGCGGTGGTCGTCGTCGGCGTCGCGGTCGCGCTCCGGCTCTCCGGGCTGGCGACGGCGATGGTGCACTGGCTCCTCGCCGTGCTCGCCGGGGCGTTCCTGTCGCGACCGGAGTGGCCGTGGATGCGCTCCCCGGAGGAGCGGCAGCGCGAGCGGCACCCGCGGCCGCTCGCGAGCATCCGGCCGTGGTCCGGATCCGGCCTCACGGCGTCGCTCGCCGAGGTGCCGATCGGGCGGCGCGGCGACGTCGAGACGGGCGTGCGCCTCAAGGCGGGCGACGTGGTCGCCCGCGTCCGCGTCGACGAGCTGCACCGGCTCGTGACCGGCCGGGCGGGCATCGCCGAGTCGGTGGACTCCGACGCCGCGGGCCGGACCGTCTACTTCACGCGCGTCGACTCGTCGTCGTCGGACTCGATCGTGGGGGAGGTCCTCGTCGGCCTCCCGGGGGACGCGCTCGCGTTCCTGCCCATCGCGGATCCGATGCCGGCGGGGTCGGCGGCCCTGCTCACCGGATCCGACCTGGCGTCGTTCCGGGAATGGGCGCTGACCATCCCGGAGCCCTGACCCGCCCGGGCGACCGGGCGCGATCCGGCGCCGGTCAGGCGAGCACGGGCCACGGCTGGGGCGCCCGGTCGTCGCTCACGAGGAGGCCGGCGAGCCAGTCGTCCTCGCGGCCGTCGCGGCCCGGGGCGCCGAGGCGCGCGATCCCCTCGAAGCGGAAGCCGAGCGCGCGGGCGACGGCGGCGGACGCGGCGTTCCCCGCGTACGCGCGCCAGCCGATGCGGGCGAGGCCGAGCCCCGCGGACGCGTCGAACCCGTGGTCGACGACCGCGGCCGCCGCCTCGCGCATGATCCCGCGACCGCGCGCGCCGGGCGCGAGCCAATACCCGATCTCGGCCGCGCCGTCCGCGATGGCGTGCAGCCCGACCGTGCCGACGAGCGCGTCGCCCTCGACGACCGCCCACGTCAGGCGCTCGCCGCTCGCCCAGCCGTCGGGGCAGAAGTCGGAGACATAGGAGACGGCGTCCTCGCGCGCGTACGGCACGGGCACCGGCACGTAGCGCTGGATCCCCGGGTCCTGGCATGCGGCCGTGATCGCGTCAACGTCGTCGAGCGCGGGCGGGCGGAGGGCGAGGCGCGCGGTGCGGAGGGTGACGGGATCCATCGCGCCACGCTATCGGCCGGGCACCCGCCGTCCGCGGCCGGACGCGACGACGGCCCGCCGCCTCCGGAGAGGGGACGGGCCGTCGGGACGGTCAGCGGATCAGTCGCGCGGCTTCCGCCCGCGACGCTCCGGGGCCGCGCCGCGCTCGGCGGCACGGGGGCCGCCGCGGTCGGGGCGGATGTCGATCGGGCGGCCGTTGATGACCGTGCTCGCGAGACGGTCGAGCTTGTCCTGCGGGAGCCCGGCCGGCAGCTCGACGAGCGAGAAGTCCGGGCGGATGTCGATGTGGCCGAAGTCCTCGCGGCTGAAGCCGCCCTCGTTGGCGAGCGCGCCCACGATCTGGCGCGGCTCCACGCGGTGGCGGCGGCCGACGTCGATGCGGTAGGTCGCCATGTTGCCGCTGCCGCGCGCGGGACGGGCGCGACGCTCGCCGCGGTCGTCGCCGTCGCGGCCCGGGCGGTCGTCCCGGCGCTCGCGCTCGACGCGCGGCGGCCGGAGGTCGTCGGCCGAGAGGAGGAGCGGGGTGTCGCCCTGCGCCACGATCGCGAGCGCGGCGGCCACGTCGGACTCGACGACGTCGTGGTGGTTGACGTAGTGGCCCACGATGTCGCGGAACGCGTCGAGGCGCTCGCGGTCCTGCAGCGCGGCCGTGATGGCGTCGTCGAAGCGCGTGAGGCGCGTGACGTTCACGTCCTCCGCGCTCGGCATGCGCATCTCGGTGAGCGGCTGGCGCGTGGCCCGCTCGATGGCGGTGAGGAGGCGGCGCTCGCGGGGCGTGACGAAGCTGATCGCCGCGCCGCTGCGTCCCGCGCGTCCGGTGCGGCCGATGCGGTGCACGTACGACTCGGTGTCGATGGGGATGTCGTAGTTGACGACGTGGCTGATCCGGTCGACGTCGAGCCCGCGGGCCGCGACGTCGGTGGCGACGAGGATGTCGAGCTTGCCCGACTTCAGCTGCTCGACCGTGCGCTCGCGCTGCGCCTGGGCGACGTCGCCCGAGATGGCGGCCGCCGCGTACCCGCGGGCCCGCAGCTTCTCGGCGAGCGTCTCCGTCTCGTTCTTCGTGCGGACGAACACGATCATGCCCTCGAAGTTCTCGACCTCGAGGATCCGCGTGAGGGCGTCGACCTTCTGCGGGTACGAGACCATGAGGTACCGCTGCGTGGTGTTCGCCGAGGTCGTGGTCTTGTTCTTGACGGTGATCTCCTCGGGGTCCTGCAGGTACTTGCCCGAGATGCGGCGGATCTGCGCGGGCATCGTCGCCGAGAACAGCGCGATCTGCTTCGACTTCGGCGTGTCCGCGAGGATCGTCTCCACGTCCTCCGCGAAGCCCATCTTGAGCATCTCGTCGGCCTCGTCGAGCACGAGGAACTTCAGCTGCGAGAGGTCGAGGGTGCCCTTGTCGAGGTGGTCCATGATCCGGCCCGGGGTGCCGACGACCACGTGCACGCCGCGGCGCAGCGCCGAGAGCTGCACGCCGTAGCCCTGGCCGCCGTAGACGGGCAGCACGTGCACGCCGCGCATGCCGGACGCGTAGCGCTCGAACGCCTCGCACACCTGGAGCGCGAGCTCGCGGGTGGGCGCGAGCACGAGGGCCTGCGGGGTCTTCTGGGAGACGTCGAGGTTGGAGAGGATCGGCAGCGCGAACGCGGCCGTCTTGCCGGTGCCGGTCTGGGCGACGCCGAGGACGTCGCGGCCGGACAGGAGGGAGGGGATCGTGGCGGCCTGGATCGCGGAGGGCGTCTCGTAGCCCACGTCCTTGAGTGCCTTGAGCACCTGGTCGGAGAGACCGAGGTCGCTGAAGGTCGTGCGGGGGGCGGCGTCCGCGTCGGGGGTGGATGCGGTGTCGTCAGTGCTCATGCCTCAACGGTAGGGGGTCGGGGGTGCTGCGCGCCCCACCTCGCGCGGATCGGGCGGTCAGCGCGGTCGGCGCCCGACGTACGCGGTGCGGGTCCCGCGGAGGGCGACGCCCGGGATCCGCGCCAGGGCGTGCGGTCCGTCGTCGTCGAGGAGGGCGTCGAGGGCCGCGCGGTCGCCCGCGTCCAGGCGGTCGGCGGCGCGGTCGCGGACGCGGACCAGCCACGCACGGGCGTAGGGCAGGGTCGCGGCGGCGGCGATGGGATCCGCCGGGTCGGGGTCGATGCGGAAGACGCGCGTCGCGACGTCGACGATGCCGGCGTCGCGCAGCCACGGCGCCCAGTCCGGGTGCGCGGGGCCGCCGGCGCCGCCGTGCGTGACCGCGTCGTCGAGGCGGTCGGCGAGGCCCGGGCGGGCGAGGTCCGGATCGAGGTCGTCCGGCAGGAAGCGGGGCGGGCCGTCCATCTCGACGACCGCGAGCATGCCGCCCGGCGCGAGCCCGTCGTGGATGCCGGCGAGGAGGCGCGCGGGGTCGGCGACCTCGTGCAGCATGAGCGACGCCCAGACCAGGTCGGCGGGCGGCAGCGCGGGCCAGCCCGCGTCGAGGTCGGCGTGCGCGGTGCGGATGCGGTCGGCCAGTCCGTCGACGACCGCGCGCTCGGCGACCCGGTCGAGCATGGCGGCGCTCGCGTCGACGGCGTGCACCACGGCCCGGTCGAAGCGACGCGCGAGCGCGACCGTGCCGGTGCCGGTCCCCGCGCCCAGGTCGACGACCACGCGGCCGGCGGTGTCGCGCGCGAGGCGGCGGACCCAGGCGGTCAGCTCGCGCTGGTGCGCGTGCAGGATGCGGGCGTCGAGGTCGAGCATGCGGGCGAGCGACGGGTCGGCGGGGCCGTGGCCGGAGGTGTGGTGCGGGTGCGGGTGCGGGTGCGTCATGGATCCAGGGTGGCGGACCTCTGCGGCAGACGCATACGATCTTGCCCATGACGCAAGAGCCCGATGTCGACGCCCTCGTCCGCCAGCGCATCCGGAGCCTGCGGGAGGCCCGCGGCTGGTCGCTCGACGCGCTCGCGGCCCGGTGCTTCCTCAGCCCGTCGACGCTCAGCCGCATCGAGACGGGTCACCGGCGCATCGCGCTCGACCAGCTCGTGCCCATCGCGCAGGCCCTCGAGACGTCGCTCGACGCGCTCATCGAGTCGGGCGACGACGCCGACGTCGTGATCCGCCCCCAGGCGGACTCGGAGGCGGGGCGCACGATGTGGATCCTCTCGCGCGGCGGAGCCAGCGGATCGGGCCCCTTCGTCGCGAAGATGCGCGTGACGCCGACGCGGCCCCTGCCGGTGGACCAGCTCGGCGTGCACCCCGGGCGCGACTGGTTCACGGTGCTCTCGGGAACGGCGCGGCTCCAGCTGGGGGAGCGGACGATCCTCGTGGAGGCGGGCGACGCGGCCGAGTTCTCGACCATGGTCCCGCACGCCATCGGCGCGCACCGCGGGGTCGTCGAGATCCTCACGATCCTCGACCGCGACGGGCAGCGGGCGCACCTGCGGACGACGGGGACGGGTCCCGGCGCCCGCGCGGGGGACGACGCGACGGAGCGCTAGCCGTCGGACGGCGGGGTCTCGGGCATCGGCTCGACCGGCGTCTCGGGCTCCGGTGGCGTCGTCGGCTCGGGGGGTTCGACGGGGGGCACCGTCGGCTCGACCGGCGGATCCACGGGTGGTTCTACCGGGGTGGGTGACGTCGGATCCGGCGTCGGCACGGTAGGGGTGTCCGTCGCGGGCGGGTTCGTGGGCTCGGCAGGCTGAGTCGGGTCGGGCTGCGACGGGGTGTCGCCGCCGCTCCCGGGGTTCGACGGGGTCCCGGGGTTCGAGCCGCCGCCACCGGTCCCGCCGCCGTTGCCCGGGTTGAAGATCCCCGTCCCCGGTCGCGTGCCGGGCCGCGACGGGACGCCGGGCGACTTGGGCACGACCGGGAGCGCGATGCGCTCGGGAGCGGGCGTGGCGAGCGTGAGGGTCACGACCGTGCCGGGCGGGACGCGCGTGCCGGCGGCCGGGTCCTGGCTCGCGACGATGCCCACGTCCTGGCGCACGAACGCGCCGCCGCCGGTGCCCGCGAAGGCGATGCCGAAGCCGGACGCGGCGAGCGTGTCGCCCGCGTCGGCGCCGCTCATGCGCGTCACGTCGACCATCTCGACCAGGCCGTCGGCCGAGACGGGGAGCGGGTTCGCCGGATCGGTCGCGTTCGGCACCGGGCGGGAGTCGGAGATCTCGATGGGGTCGGGGTCCGCGACGTCGTCGGCCGGCGTCGGCAGCGCGGAGGCGACCGCGCCGCCCGCGATGAGCGCGAGGGCGACGCCGGTTGCGAGGCCGCCGGCGGCGCGGGTGCGGATGCCGGGGATCCAGGCCGCCCCGCTGCGGAGGAGCGGGATGATCCCGGCGACCAGGGCGACGACGCCGAGCGCGATGAGAAGGCCGGGCATCCCGGCGATGACGGCGGCGGCGGCGACGAGCACCGCGGCGACCGCGAGCGCGGCCCACGGCCAGGTGCTGCGGCCGCGCAGGGCCGGCGCGGTGGCGGCGGCGCGCGGGGTCGGCGCGGAGGCGGCGCTCGTGGCCGGGCGCGGCGGCGCGAAGCTGCCGGCCACGGAGGAGGTGCGCGGAGCGGGAGCGGGAGCGTCGAGGGGCACACCGGTCGGCGGCGCCGTCGGGAGGCCGGTGGGAGGGGCGACGGGTGCGCCGGTCGGCGGCGCCATCGCGTAGCCGGCGGGCGGCGCGACAGGAGCACCCGTGGGCGGGGCGAGCGGCGCACCGGCGGGCGGGGCGTCCACCGAGGCGTCGACGGCGGATCCCGTGGGCGGGGCGAGCGGCGCGGCACCGGGCGCGTAGTCCTCGGGTAGCGGCGACTCGGAGATCAGCTGGGGCTCGGGCGTCGAGGAGGCGCGGCCCGGGAAGACGCGGCGGCTGGAGACGAGCGACGTCCAGCGGGCACCGTCCCAGAAGCGCTGGTTGCCCTCGCCGTCGCCGAACCAGCCGGGCTCGTCGGACGACGGCGTGACCGACGTCGGGGAGGCGGGCGGCGGGGTCGACGACATGGTGCTCCTCAGCAGAGCGTTCCCCAGGTGGGGGAACTGCTCCTCGGCTCAGATTAGGCGGCGCCCGGGCCGGCCGGGAAGCCCGGTCGCGTCACCGGGCTGCCGCCCGCACCCCCAATCAGGGGCGCGGCGACAGCGGGACGAGGTCGACCGCGAGGCTGCGCGTGCCCGCGAGGCGGACGTCGTCGGCGCTGCCGACGAAGGCGACGCAGGCGGGATCGCCCGGGCGCGGGGCGCCGTCGACAGCCGCGACGGGTCGGACGGGGGCGGTGGTGGGGGAGACGCGGGACCGGATCGCGGAGCGCGCGGCCCGCCAACGCGCGGCCGCGAACAGCAGCGGCGGCAGCAGCCCGTAGAGCACGGCGTCCGGCTCGATCACGATCTGCGGCACGCCCGGCACGAACGACAGCGCCGCCCCGACCGCGACCAGCGCTACGGGCGCCGACCAGCCCACGCGCCCCGCGAGCCCGGAGACCGCGACGGTCACGACGAGGAAGGAGACGACCCAGGCGATGATCTCGGGCATGCGCGGCTTCCGGTGGGGCGGGCGGGGGACCGTTCGGGTCGGCGTGGTCGCGGGGATCAGCCGGTGCGGATGCGCGTGCGGGCCGCGTCGAGGTCGCGCGCGTCGAGCCCGTGCCCGCCGGGTCGCACGTGGGAGGAGACGTCGGCGCCGCGGCTGAGGGCCTCGCGCACCGTCCGCTCCACGTCGACGAGCGGCGCCATGGCGTCCGCGTCGCCGTTGAGCAGCGTGATCCGCGTGCCCGACAGGTCGGCGGCCGGCTCCCGGCCGCCGAGCGGCCAGCGCGCCGAGAAGGCGATCGTCGCGGTCAGCGCCGACGGGTGCAGCAGCGTGGTCGCCAGAGCCATGTTCGCCCCGTTCGAGAACCCGACAGCGAGGATCTCCCGGTCTCCCAGAGCGTAGGCCGACCGGGCCTCGGCGACCAGGTCGGCGAGATCGGCCGCGCGCGCGACCACGTCGTCGACATCGAAGACCCCTTCCGCGTGGCGGCGGAACCAGCGGGCGGCGGATCCCTCGCGCACGCTCCCGCGCGGTGCCAGCACCGGCTGCCCGGACGCGAGGAGCCGCGCGAGCTCGAGGCCCTGCCGCTCGTCGGCGCCCGTGCCGTGGAGGCCGAGGATCACGGGGCCGGTGTCGGCTCCCGGCTGGAACTCGTGGGGCGTCGCGTCGAGGAGCGCGCTCACGCGGCGGATCCGTCGACCGGGACCTGCTCCTCGTCGGGCAGGCGCAGCGGCGGCACCGCGGCCTCGATGTCGGCGCGGCTGGGCTCCAGCCACGGCGGGAGGCGGAGGCTGCGGCCGAGCTCGAGCAGCGGCTCGTCGATGTCGAAGCCGGGCGTGTCCGTTGCGATCTCGAACAGCACGCCGCCGGGCTCGCGGAAGTAGATGGAGGTGAAGTACTGGCGGTCGAGGATCTGCGTCACCTGGTGCCCGCGATCCACCAGCTCGTCGCGCCACGCCTGCTGCTCGACGCGGCCCGGCACGCGGAACGCCACGTGGTGCACGGTCCCGCCCGCGGTGAGGCCCTGCTGCGCGCCCGGGTCGGCGACGAGGTCGACGATCGCGCCGGGCCCGCCGTCGCCTGCGGCGAAGCGGAAGCGGCCGTCGCGCTCGTCCACGAGCCGGAGCCCGAGGTCGTCGGTGAGGACGGACGCCGTGCCCGCGGGATCCCGCACGGTGAGCACCGAGGAGTGCTGGCCGCGGATCGCGTGCTCGGCGGGGACGTCGGCCGAGTCCCACGGCGCGCGCGGGTCGTCGACGGAGGAGGCGACGAGGTCGATCTGCAGGCCGTCGGGGTCGCGGAGCGAGAGGCGCTCCTCCTCGGATCCGGTCGACGAGATGGACGACGCGACGCCGACCTGGCGCAGGTGCTCGGCCCACCAGCCGAGGCTCCCGGCGGGCACGGAGAACGCGGTCGTCGTGGACTGGCCGGCGCCGACGCGGCCTGCGGGCACGCCCTTCCAGGGGAAGAAGGTGAGGAGCGATCCGGGCCGGCCCTCGGTGTCGCCATAGTAGAGGTGGTAGCTGCCGGGACTGTCGAAGTTCACCGTGCGCTTGACGAGGCGGAGGCCCATCGCGCGCACGTAGAAGTCGACGTTCCGCTGCGGGTCGCCGCCGATGGCGGTCACGTGGTGCAGTCCCTGGGTGCTGGCGGTCATGAGGCGCTCCTTCCGCGCGGCCCGGTCGGGCCACATCCATGCAAACGCATGGGGCTGCGGATCATTCCCGGAGGGACGGCGACGTGGTGTCAGCCCAGCTGCTCGCGCGCCAGCTCGCGCACCAGCTCCTCCCGGATCGTCGCCTCGTAGGCCGTGCGGTCGAACGCGAACTCCAGCACGCGGTCGGCGCCCATCGAGGCCCACGGCTCCACCACGCGTTCCGTCTCCGTCTCCTGCTTCTGCTCCTCGGCGCGTCGGCGGCCGAGGCCGAGGAGACGCCGCGTCCGTCTGGGGGACCGAGGCGTACTGGAGGTCCACATCCCGTCGGGCCACTCGAATCGGAGACCCCGCCACAGGACCCGGTCGTCGTCGAAGACGAGGTCGGCGGCGTGGAAGCCGCAATAGGGGTCGCCGCAGCTGCTGCAGGAGAGGATTCCGATGCGTCCCTCCGGCAGGTCGTCGACGAGGGATGGTCCCTCGCCGAGCAGCGATCGGAGGAACGCCGGTCGATCGAAGAACGGCGCGCACTGCGCGCCCGGCGTGGTGACGACCGCGATGGCCGCGTCGGCATCCACGCCGTCGAGCGTCATCGTCCGCGGGTGCGCCGGCTTGCCGTCCGCGCCGATCGAGTCGCTGAAGTCGAGGCGGGTGAGGGCGGTCATGCGCTCATGGTGCCATCCGGGCGGCGCGCCGCGTCGGGCCCCGCCACGGGGCTGGTACTCAGCGCGCCTCAGCCGCCGACGGCCCGCCGCACCAGCTCCACGACGCGCTCCGCGTTCGCGGGATCCACCGCGGTCAGCGCGTACGACGTCGGCCACATGGTGCCCTCGTCGAGCTGCGCCGGATCCTGGAAGCCGAGCGTCGAGTACCGGGTCCCGAACTTCGAGCCCGGCTGGAAGAACACGACGGGCTTGCCGTCGGCGTCGGCGTAGGCCGGGAAGCCGTACCAGGTCTTGGGCGCGAGGTCGGGCGCGTGCTCGAGCACGATGCCGTGCAGCCACTCGGCGATCGCGCGCTCCTCCGGCGGCATCGCGGCGAACGCGTGGAGCACGCCCTGCAGCGCGGCGGCCTGCTTGTCGGCGGCCTTCTGGGCCTTGGCCTCCTCGCGCAGCTCGCGGGCACGCTGCTTCATCGCCTCGCGCTCGTCCTTCGAGAAACCGCTGTCGGTCATGTCCGCTCCCTCGCGTGGTGGTCTGCCTGGAGCGTGGCAGGTGGGCGGGGAGCCGACAAGCGCCCCGCGGATCTGCACCCCGGCCGGACGGCGTAGCGTCGGATCATGAGCACCCACGAGCAGGACCAGCCCATCATGGACGGCGCCGGCGAGGCCACCGCGGACGAGAAGCGCGCCGGGCTCGCCGAGCAGGTCGCCTACGACCACCGCGACAGCGGATCCGAGGCCATGGCCGCCGACCTCGACCGCCGCACCGAGGACGCGGGACTCGGCGAGGGCCCGGCCGACCCGGCGGCGACGCAGGCGACGTCCACCGGCAGCGACGGCATCGAGGGCGAGGCCGACGCGGAGGTCGACGGGCCGCACCCCGCCTGATCCCCGACACGCCCGCGAGGAGCCGACCGGAATTCCCGGGCGGCTCCTCGTCGTTGGGGCAGGGGATGACCGACAACCGAGACACCCTCGCCCGCACGTCCGCCCCCGCCGCGTCGCCCCGCTCCGACGGAACCGGCCGCACCGCCCTCGTGGTCGGCGCGACCGGCATCAGCGGATCCGCGCTGGTCGACCAGCTCACCGCCGAGGGCTGGGACGTGCTCGCGCTCAGCCGCCGCGCCGGGGCCGACCGCCCGGGTGTCCGCTGGATCAGCGCCGACCTCCGCTCCGCCGACGACCTCCGCCGCGTCCTCGCGCCCGAGAAGCCCACGCACGTGTTCTTCACGGCGTGGTCGCGCCAGGCCACCGAGCAGGAGAACATCGACGTCAACGGCGGCATGGTGCGCGACCTCCTCGCCGCCCTCGACGGCGCGCCCGTCGAGCACGCCGCGCTCGTCACCGGCCTCAAGCACTACCTCGGGCCGTTCGAGGCGTACGGGCAGGGCGCCATGCCCGACACCCCCTTCCACGAGGAGGAGGAGCGCCTCGAGGCCCCGAACTTCTACTACGCGCAGGAGGACGAGCTGTTCGCCGCCGCCGCGCGCCAGGGCTTCGCGTGGTCGGTGCACCGCTCGCACACCGTCATCGGGCACGCGGTCGGCAACCAGATGAACATGGGGCTGACGCTCGCGGTCTACGGATCCATCTGCCGCGACCTCGGCCTGCCCTTCGTCTTCCCGGGCAGCGCGACCCAGTGGGACGGGCTCACCGACGTCACCGACGCGACCGTGCTCGCCGACCAGATGATCTGGGCGTCCACCGCCGAGGCCGGCCGCGACGAGGCGTTCAACGTCGTCAACGGCGACGTCTTCCGCTGGCGCTGGATGTGGCCCCGCCTCGCCGCGTACTTCGGCGTCGAGCCGGTCGGCTTCCAGGACGCGCCGCGTCCGCTCGAGCAGCAGATGGCGGGCTACGAGGACGAGTGGGCGCGCGTCGCGCGCGAGGCCGGACTCGCGGAGTCCGACCTGGACCGCCTCGCGTCGTGGTGGCACACCGACGCGGACCTCGGCCGCGACATCGAGGTCGTCACCGACATCAGCAAGAGCCGCCTCGCCGGCTTCCACACGCATCACCGCACGCTCGACAGCTTCCTCGGGCTGTTCGAGCGCTACCGCGCGGAGGGCCTCATCCCGCGCTGATCGTCCGCGCGGGCGCCGCGGGTCCCGCGGCCGGTCGCGTCCCGTAGGCGAGGCGGCGGATCGCCCACTCGGCGGGACCCGCCCGGCCGGCGCGTTCCAGCGCCACGGCCACCGCGACCGTGACGAGCCAGACGCCGATCGCGATCAGCGCGATGCGGGCGGTCCCCGCGCCGACGCCGAGGCCGAGCGACCACGGCTCCAGCAGGATCGCGAACAGCACCGACTGCAGCAGGTAGCAGGTCATCGAGCGGCGGCCCACGGCGATCAGGGCGCCGAGCACCGGGCCGGTCGCCGGATCCCCGCGGAGAGCCCGCACCGCGACCGCCCAGCCGACGATCCCCATCAGCCCGAGCGCGCCCGCGACCCCCGTCGCGCCGTGCAGCACACCGAGCAGGTAGAGCGCCACGGGACCCGCGTCGAGCGCGCCGACCGCCGCGAGCACCAGCGGGATCGCGCCGAGCACGCTGACGGGCATCCCGACGAGCGCCAGACGACGGAGGAGCGGCAGGTGCGCCGCCGGGTCCTCGAGCACGCGGCGCCGGCCGAGCAGGATCCCGAGGGCGCCGAGCGGCACGAGCTGACCCACGAGGACGGGGGTCGCGACGAGGAGACCCGCGAGCGTGACCGCCCGACCCGCGAGGTCACCGAGGAACGTGGCGCCGTCGCCCATCCCGAGCACGCCGCCGGTGCCCTCCGGAGCGGCCAGTCCGTCGGCTCCCGCCACGACGAGGAACACGACGGCGGAGGTCGCCGCGAGGACCGTGAACGCGCGGTCGGGAGCGCGGTACATGGCGGCGAGGACGAGCCCGAGGATCCCGTACGACAGCAGGATGTCGCCATCGAACAGCAGCACCACGTGCAGCGCGCCGAACACCATCAGCCACAGGCTCCGGCGGAGGAGCAGCCGACGGGCGCGCGGTCCGTCGACGCCCGCGGCCGCCTGGCGTCGCAGGATCACCGCGAAGCCGTACGCGAACAGCATCGTGAACAGCGGGAACGCGCGGTTGTCGACGAGCGTGCCCACGAGGGCGTCGGCGACGTGGTCGAGCGGCGTGCCGTCCGTCGGGCGGCCGAGCGGGCCGATCGGGCGGTCGGCGATGGAGTAGACGGAGTTCGCGAGCGCGATGCCGAGCAGCGCGATCCCGCGGAGGAGGTCGGGGGCGAGGCTGCGCTCCGCCGCGGGCGTCGGGCCGGCATGGGCGACGGGCGCGGGGGATCCGGGGAGCGGGGTCACGGATCCAGCCTGCCCGGTGCGGACGCGCGGCGCCTCCGCCGGGCGGGAGACCGGTCGCGCATCCACCGATCGGCCGATGCCGTGGATCGACCGCCCGGCCGTTCCGCTCCCGGCCGCCGACCGCCACGCTGGATCCATGACCACAGCAGCCGTCGAGGAGCACGTCCGCGTGCGCGACCTCGAGAAGACCTACGGCACGACCACCGCCCTCCGGGGCGTCAACTTCGACATCCACCGCGGCGAGACGTTCGCCCTCCTCGGGCCGAACGGCGCGGGCAAGTCGACGACCATCGAGATCCTCGAGGGGTACCGGCTCCGCACCGGCGGATCCGCGACCGTGCTGGGCGTCGACCCCGCGACGGGCGGCCGCGCCTGGCGCGCCCGCATCGGGATGGTGCTCCAGTCGAGCTCCGAGAGCGGCGCCATGACCGTCCGCGAGCAGGTCGCCCACTTCGCCGCGATGTACCCGCGACCGCGCGACGTCGACGCGACCATCGAGGCCGTGGGCCTCACCGAGAAGGCCGGCACGCTGCTGCGCGCGCTCTCCGGCGGCCAGCGACGGCGCGTGGACGTGGCGCTCGGGATCATCGGGCGCCCCGAGCTGCTCTTCCTCGACGAGCCGACCACGGGCTTCGACCCCGAGGCGCGGCACCGGTTCTGGGACCTCATCCGCGAGCTCAAGGCGGAGGGCACGACCATCCTCCTCACCACGCACTACCTCGATGAGGCGGCGCAGCTCGGCGACCGGGCCGCGGTGATCGCGGGCGGGCGCCTGGTCGCGATCGGCCGGCTCGACGAGATCGGGGGAGAGGAGGCGCGGGTCCCGCGCGTGCTCTGGCGCGACGACGACGGATCCCACGACGAGCGCACGCGGACGCCCGGGGCGTTCGTCGCGGCGCTGTCGCAGGCCACCCCCGGCGGCGAGCCGCGCGACCTGCGCATCGTCCGGCCGAGCCTCCAGGACGTCTACCTCGGGCTGCTCGCGCAGGCCGGCGCGACCGGCGCCCCGACCCCATCCGCCGCTCCCGCGACCGCCGAGGAGGTGGCGGCATGACCGCCGTCCGCCCCGCGCGTCCCGGCGCGGACCGCGTCCCGGCCCTGCCCGGCGTCCTCCCGCTCGGGATTCACCGCGTCCGCTACGAGGTCCGCCGCTACTTCCGGCAGACCGACACGATCATCTTCACGTTCCTCTTCCCGGTCATCATGCTGTCGATCTTCTCGGTGGCCTTCGGCTCGTCGGGCAACCTCGGCACCGCGCCCGACGGATCCGGCGGCGTCAGCGCCGCGGCCTACTACCTGCCCGGCATGATCGCGGCGGGCATCCTCCTCTCGGGCGTGCAGAACCTCGCGGTCGACATCGCGATGGAGCGCAGCGACGGCACGCTCAAGCGCCTCGCCGGGTCCCCGCTGCCCGTGCTCTCGTACTTCATCGGCAAGGGCGGGCAGGTCGTCGTGACTTCGCTCCTGCAGATGGTCGTGCTGCTCCTCGTCGCCCGGTTCGCGTTCGGGGTCGAGCTGCCGACGGACGCCGGCCGCTGGGCCACGTTCGCGTGGGTGTACGCGCTCGGGATCACGTCGTCGGCCGTGCTCGGCATCGCGCTCAGCCGCATCCCGCGCTCCGGGGCCTCGGCCACGGCGGTCATCACGCCGATCGTGCTCGTGCTGCAGTTCATCAGCGGCGTGTACCTGGCCTTCACGATGCTGCCGACCTGGCTGCAGGACGTCGCGGCCTTCCTGCCGCTCAAGTGGATGGCGCAGGGCATGCGCGCCGTCTTCCTGCCCGACGCGCTCGCGGCGTCCGAGCGCGGCGGCTCGTGGGACCTCGCGGGCGTCGCGGTCGTCCTCGCGATCTGGCTGGTCGGCGGCACGATCGCCGCGGTCGCCACCTTCCGCTGGATCCGCCGGGACTCCTGAGCGGTGCGTGACCACGACGCGGGATGGCAGGCTCAGGGGATGATCCCGACCCGCACCGTCCACGTCGCCTACGCGGTCACGATGGCGCTGCTGGTCGTGCTGACGATCGGCGCGGGGAGCGACGCCGGCGGGGGCGCGTGGGGGGCCGTCGCGGCGATGTCGGCCCTCTACCTCCTGCTCGGCCGCCGTGCGCTCGAGGCCTCCGCGGCCGCGTCGGCGGCGGGGGCCGGCCCGGTGGTCCCGCTGCCGTCGGCGGTGGTCTTCCTCGCGCTCGTCATCCCCGCCGCCACCTGGGGCGTCGCGAGCCTGTCGTCGTTCGCGATCGTGCAGTGCGTGCTGTGCCCGCTCGTGTGGTTGCTGCTGGACCGGGTGCGCGACGCCGTGATCGGGACCCTCATGCTCACCGGATCCATCGCCGTGGGCTTCGTGGTCGGCTTCGGCGACCTGCCGGACGCCTTGCCGACCATGGCCGTGTCGCAGGGGCTGAGCCTCGGCGGGAGCATCGCCCTCGGGCTCTGGATCACGCGCATCGCCGACCTCAGCCACGAGCGTCTGCATCTGCTGGAGGGGCTCCGCGCGGCGCAGGCGCAGGTCGAGGAGCTCGGCCGCGAGGCGGGAGCCGCCCGCGAGCGGGAACGGCTGTCGGCGGACATCCACGACACGGTCGCGCAGGACCTCACCGGCCTCGTGATGCTCGCGCAGCGCGGCCGGCGGGAGCTCCGCGGCGGTGAGACGGACGCGATGGACCGGACCCTCGCCCAGCTCGAGGACGGCGCGCGCGACGCGCTCACCCAGACCCGCGCGATCGTCGCCGCCACCGCGCCCGTCGAGCTCACGGACGGCCTCGCCCAGGCCCTCGCCCGGCTCGGCGCGCGCCTGTCCCGCGGGACCGGCGTCCCGGTCGAGGTGCGCGCGGACGCGGGCGTCGGATCCGTCGACCGCGACGCCGAGGTCGTCCTCCTCCGCTGCGCCCAGGAGGGCCTCGCGAACGTGCGCCGCCACGCGGGCGCGTCCGCCGCGGAGCTGGTCCTGGATCGCGACGGCGACGACGTCGTGCTCGTGATCCGCGACGACGGCCGCGGCTTCGACGCGACCCGCGCATCCGGCGGGTACGGCCTCGACGGGATGCGCCGGCGCCTCGACGCGGCCGGCGGACGCCTCGAGGTCGTGAGCGCTCCCGGCGGCACGCGGCTCACGGCGCGCATCCCCGCCCACGCGGCACCCGCGGCGGACCCGGCCGACACCCCGGCCGCGACCCCCGTGCGGGCCCGCGCATGACGCCCGCACCCGTCCGCGTCGCCGTCGTCGACGACCACCCCGTCGTCCGCGCCGGCCTCGCCGCGCTCCTCGCCTCCGCCGACGACATCGACGTCGTGGGGCAGGCGGCCGACGGCGAGGCGGCGGTCGCGCTGGCCCTCGCCGAGAGGCCCGACGTCGTCCTCATGGACCTCCGCATGCCCGGGCTCGACGGCGTCGGCGCGACCGCGCGCATCCGCGAGGAGGCGCCGGACGTCCGCGTCCTCGTGCTCACGACCTACGAGACCGATGCGAGCATCCTCACCGCCATCGAGGCGGGCGCGAGCGGCTACCTCCTGAAGGCGGCGCCCGAGGAGGAGATCCTCGCGGGCGTCCGGGCGGCGGCCCGCGGCGAGGTCGCCCTCGCGCCGGCGATCGCCGCGGCCCTGGTCCGCCAGGTGGCGCGGCCCGCCGCTGAGCCCGTCGTCCCGACGCCGACCCTCAGCCCGCGCGAGACCGAGGTACTCGCGCTCGTGGCGGCCGGCCGCACCAACGCGCGCATCGCCCTCGAGCTGCACGTGACGCCGGCGACCGTGAAGACGCACCTGCTGCACGTCTTCGAGAAGCTCGGCGTCGGCGACCGGACCCGTGCGGTCACGCTCGCGATGGAGCTCGGGCTGCTGCCGCCTGCCGCTCGCCCCCCCCCGCGCGGCTGAGCCCGCGGCCGGCCGGCCCGGCGCCCCGCCCCCGTCCGCGGGGCAGCGGCGGTAACGCTTGGATAACGTCTCCCGGAAGCCATGTCCACGGCTGCGGAAATGGATAAGTTCTGACCGACGACAAACGCACGGACCGCCGCGACCCGGCCGCTCCGCCGGGCGTCGCCCCGCACGGCACCCGCACCACCACCTGCACTCACCGCACCAGCACCCGACCCGAGGACGCGTCGGAGCACCCAGGCCCTCGCGACGACGCGACCGCCGGGTGCCCGCACGACCCGGACGGGCCACCCGAGAGGACCCGCCGCCATGGCATCCGGACGTAACGCACGAAAGATCAGCTCCCTCCTCCTCCTCGCCGGCGTCGCCGTCGGCATGACCGCGTGCGCGCCCCAGGGCGCCACGAACACCGGCTCCGGCGGCGGCGACGCCGCGGGCGGCACCGAGTGCAACGTCGGCATCTCGATGCCCACGCGCAGCCTCGAGCGCTGGATCAACGACGGCGAGGGCCTCAAGACCAAGCTCGAGGGCGACGACTGCACCGTCGACCTCCAGTACGCCGACAACAAGACCGACGCGCAGATCAGCCAGATCCAGAACCAGGTCGCGGGCGGCGCCAAGATCCTCGTGGTCGCGGCCGTCGACGGCAAGACCCTCGGCCCGGCCCTCGAGGACGCGAAGAGCCAGGGCGTCACGGTCATCGCCTACGACCGCCTCATCAACGGCACGGACGCCGTCGACTACTACGCCACCTTCGACAACTACAAGGTCGGCACGCTGCAGGGCGAGTTCATCCGCGACACGCTCGACCTCGACAACGCGGCCGGGCCCTTCACGCTCGAGCCCTTCGCCGGCAGCCCCGACGACAACAACGCCGGCTTCTTCTTCGGCGGCGCGTGGGACGTGCTCCAGCCCTACGTCGCGAGCGGCAAGCTGACCGTGCCCTCGGGCAAGTCGCCCGCCACGAGCGCCGATTGGCAGTCCATCGGCATCCTCGGCTGGGGATCCGACGACGCGCAGGCCGAGATGGACAACCGCCTGCAGTCGTTCTACACGGGCGGCCAGAAGGTCCAGGTCGTCCTCTCGCCCAACGACAGCCTCGCGCTCGGCATCGAGGCGTCGCTCGCGAGCGCCGGCTACGCGCCCGGCGCCGACTGGCCCGTCATCACCGGCCAGGACGCCGACAAGGCCAACGTCCAGGCGATCCTCGCGGACAAGCAGTCCATGACCGTCTGGAAGGACACCCGGGCGCTCGGCGACCAGGTCCAGAAGATGATCGGCGAGATCGTGAAGGGCGACGAGGTCACCGTCAACGACACCAAGTCGTACGACAACGGCAAGAAGGTCGTCCCGTCGTTCCTCCTCGACCCGCAGGTGGTCGTGAAGGACGACGTGCAGAAGACGCTCGTCGACTCGGGCTTCCTCAAGGCGTCCGACATCGGCCTGTAGCCCCACCCGCGGCCGACGGGCGCCCGGCACCTCGCCGGGCGCCCGTCGGCCGCGCATCCGTCTCCACCCGGCGGGCGCCTCCCGGCGGCCGCCACCGACCCGAACGGGAACCAGGAGCAGCAATGGACGACGTCATCCTGCAGATGACCGGCATCGTCAAGGAGTTCACGGGCGTGCGCGCCCTCGACGGCGTGGACGTCACCGTCCGCCGCGGCGAGGTGCACGCCATCTGCGGCGAGAACGGCGCGGGCAAGTCGACGCTGATGAAGGTGCTCAGCGGCGTCTACCCGCACGGCTCGTACGAGGGCACCATCACGATCGACGGCCGCGAGGTCCGCTACGGATCCATCAACGACAGCGAGCGCGACGGGGTGGTCATCATCCACCAGGAGCTCGCGCTCAGCCCCTACCTCTCCATCGCGGAGAACATCTTCCTCGGCAACGAGATGTCGCGCGGCGGCGTCATCGACTGGAACAGGACCAACCTCGAGGCCGTCAAGCTGCTGAAGCGCGTGGGGCTCGACGAGAACCCGGCGACGCGCGTGCTCGAGCTCGGCGTGGGCAAGCAGCAGCTCGTGGAGATCGCGAAGGCGCTCTCCAAGGAGGTGAAGCTCCTGATCCTCGACGAGCCGACCGCCGCGCTCAACGACGACGACTCGGCGCACCTGCTCGGCCTCATCCGCCTGCTGCGCGACGACGGCATCACGAGCATCATCATCAGCCACAAGCTCAACGAGATCCGCGCCATCGCGGACGACGTCACCGTCATCCGCGACGGCAGGACCATCGAGACGTTCCCTGTCACCGACTCGGACGAGATCGAGACGCGCATCATCCGCGCCATGGTCGGCCGCCCGCTCGACGCGCAGTTCCCGCCGCGCGACCCGCACATCGGCGAGGAGAAGCTCCGCGTCGAGGGCTGGACCGTGCATCACCCCGTGGACGTCGACCGCGTCGTCGTCGACGACGCGTCGTTCACTGTCCGCGCGGGCGAGGTCGTCGGCTTCGCGGGCCTCATGGGCGCGGGCCGCACCGAGCTCGCGATGAGCATCTTCGGTCGCTCCTACGGCACCGGCATCACCGGCCGGATCTTCAAGGACGGCAAGGAGATCCGCACCCGCACCGTGAGCGAGGCCATCAAGAACGGCATCGCCTACGCGACCGAGGACCGGAAGCGCTACGGCCTCAACCTCATCGGCAGCATCACGGTGAACGTCTCGGCCGCGGCGCTCTCCAAGCTCGTCAAGCTCGGCGTGATCGACCGGCACCGCGAGTACGCGGTCGCCGACGACTACCGCAAGAGGATGAACATCAAGACGCCCGACGTCGCGGGGGTGGTCGGCAAGCTGTCCGGCGGCAACCAGCAGAAGGTCGTCCTCAGCAAGTGGATCTACTCGGGTCCCGACGTGCTCATCCTCGACGAGCCCACCCGCGGCATCGACGTGGGGGCGAAGTACGAGATCTACAGCATCATCAACCAGCTCGCGGCCGAGGGGAAGGCGGTCATCGTCATCTCCTCCGAGCTGCCCGAGCTCATCGGCCTCTCGGATCGGATCTACACGATCGCCGAGGGGCGGCTCACCGCCGAGGTCTCCCGGGCCGACGCGACACAGGAGGAGCTGATGCGGCACATGACCGCCAGCCGGAAGTCAGGAGTCGACCAGTGACCGTCACCGCCGAGCAGGCCACATCGCCGAACGCGCCCGCGCCCGACGGCGCGAGGACGCGCAAGCGCCGCCGGATCGACCTCCGCCAGTACGGGATCCTCGCGGCGCTGGCCGTGATCATCCTGCTGTTCCAGATCCTCACCGAGGGGCGCCTGCTCTACCCGGGCAACGTCGCGAACCTCATCCAGCAGAACGCGTACGTGCTGATCCTCGCGATGGGCATGGTCATCGTGATCATCGCGGGCCACATCGACCTGTCGGTGGGCTCGGTCGTCGCGACCGTCGGCGCCGTGGCCGCGCTCAGCATGAACGAGTGGGGGCTGCCGTGGGGGTCCGCCGTCGTGCTGTCGCTCGTGGTCGGCGCGCTCATCGGGGCGTGGCAGGGCTTCTGGGTGGCCTTCGTCGGGATCCCGGCGTTCATCGTCACGCTCGCGGGCATGCTCGTGTTCCGCGGCGTCGCGCTCGTGCTCCTCACGGGCGGCACGATCTCGGGGCTCCCCGCGGAGTTCAACTCCATCGGCTCGGGCAACCTGCCGACGACGGGCGCGCCCGACCTCCTCACGCTCGGCATCGGCGCGCTCGTGTCGGTCGCGCTCGTGGTGCAGCAGCTGCGCACCCGCGCGACGCTCCGCAAGCTCGAGCTGCCGCGCGAGCGGGCGATCTCGTTCTGGATCCGCACCGCCATCGCCGTCTTCGCGATCATGTACCTCTGCTACCTGCTGGCGTACAACCGCGGGACGCCGATCATCCTGATCATCCTGGCGACGCTGGTGCTGCTCTACTCGTTCCTCCTCACGCGCACGGTCTTCGGCCGGCACGTGTACGCGATGGGCGGCAACCTGTTCGCCGCGATGATGTCGGGCGTCAAGACGCGCTGGGTCAACTTCTTCATCTTCGTGAACATGGGGCTGCTCGCCGGCCTCGCGGGCGTCGTCAGCACGGCGCGCGCGGGATCCGCGGTGGCCTCGGCCGGCCAGAGCTTCGAGCTCGACGCGATCGCCGCGGTGTTCATCGGCGGCGCGGCGGTGCAGGGCGGCGTGGGCACGGTGGTCGGCGCGGTCATCGGCGGCCTCGTGATGGGCGTGCTCAACCAGGGCCTGTCGATCCTCTCGGTCGATGCAGCGTGGCAGCAGGTCATCAAGGGCCTGGTGCTGCTCCTCGCGGTCGCTTTCGACGTCTACAGCAAGCGGCGCTCCGGGCGCTGACCCGCGACGCGGTACGACCCTCGGCCCGGCCGCTCCCTCACGCGGGGGAGCGGCCGGGCCGTCCGTCGTCCGGGTGGGGGCGGATCGCGCGCGGTGCCGGTCGCCGCTGCCAGCCTCCGCACATGGGACACGGACCGCACGGCGCGCTGTCGCGCGACGAGGTGGCAGCACGACTGGATGACGGATGCGCCTGGCGCATCGCGTGGTGCTCCGGTGCGCGGCTCCCGGAGTCGCGCGGAGCCGGGCCGACGCTGCCCGATGGCGTCCTGGACCGGGTCCCCTCGCCGGCGAAGCTCCGCCGGGGCGTCCTGCCCGGAGGTCGCAACTGGATGCTGGTGGTCGAGCGCGAGGAGGCCGGCCGGCCGGTGCTCCTCGTCGACGAGGGCCCCGAGTACCGGCACGTCTGATCAGCCGCGGTGGCGTCCCCGCGGGCGGACGGCGGCGGGGGACGGGTCGGCCGCGTCGACGCCCGGGTGCGAGGGGTCCGCGCGGGCGGCCTCGGCGACGCCCGCGACCATCGCGTCGGAGTGCACGTGGTCGCCCTCGGCGACGACGTCCGCGGCGGCCGACGCGGTGCGCCAGCATCGGGTCTGCACGGCGCCCGTGATGATCGTGACCGCCGCGTAGGCGAGGAGCGCGACCGCCGCGGCCGGGATGATCCAGCTGCGGGCCTGCCCGTTCACGGCCTGGTTCGCCCAGCCGACGAGCGGCACCGAGTACCAGACCTCGCCCTGGATCTGGGCAGGCGTCACGGGCAGCGAGTCGGGCGACGCGTTGTTGTCGCCTGTGAACGTGAAGGAGCGCGTGCCGTCGGAGGCGGACGCGATGGCGGTGATGCGGTGCGTGATGACCGCGGGGTCGCCCGAGCGGATCTGGTACGTCGCGACGTCGCCCACCTCCAACGCGTCGGGGTCGACGGGCCGCACCACGACGAGCGTGCCGGGCGGGAGCGTCGGCTCCATCGACTGCGTGAGGATCGTGAGCGGGACGGCCCCCGAGACCTTCGGCACCACGAGCAGCACGGCCGCGAGCGCGATGACGAGCAGCAGGATCCCGACGCTGAGCCCGACGGCCGCCGAGCGGGCGAGCTGCGTGACGCCGCCGCGAGGCCGGGTGCCGGCCTCGAGCTCGACGGGGGCGAGGTCGTTTGCGGGGCGCCCGAGGGCGTCGCCGTGCCGTGCGCGTCGGCGGGCGAGGAGGTGGGGCATGTTCTGTCGTCCGGGTCGGGTGGGTGGGGTCAGGAGCAGCGGAAGCCGCGGGCGCCGCTCTGGGTGAAGGCCACGACCGTGCCGCTCGCGACCTGGCGGACGACCTGGTTCTGGGAGTCGAGGAGGTCGACCGTGACGCGGATGGTGCCGTCGGGCGCGAGGGTGGCGGGCACCTCGGATCTGCTGATGGTCGCCTTGCCGTAGTAGCCCTGCGAGGTGGCGATGCGCGTGTCGTCGACCATCACGTTGTAGTTCGACTCGAGCGAGGAGACCGAGGTGTCCCACCCGACGACGACGTACCAGTTCCCGTCCTGGGGCGTGCAGGCGAACCCGCCCGTGACGGCGGGACCGGCGGCGGTCTGGGTGGCCGTCGTGGAGGCGCGGCCGGTCCAGCTGCCCGATCCGAGCACGACGCCGAGGGTGCCGGTGACGGTGGCGGACCCGCTCGTGGGGAACGACGAGGCCGTGGTGCGCACGCACCAGGTGGCGCGGGCGCCGCCCGCGAGCGTGCCGGAGATGCGGGGCGGCGAGGCCCAGGTGCCCGACACGGATCCGGAGCCCACCGAGGCGGTCGCGGAGCAGCTCGTCGCGGTGGTGCTCCACGCGACGACCCGGGTGGCGCCGGCGAGGTCGCGGTCGGCGGAGGTGGACGTGGTGGCGGAGACGGTGCCCGTCCACGGGCTGCTGCCGCTGCCCGTGTTGGTGACGACCACGGTGGCGGTGAGGCTCGGGCTCTGCGAGGAGACGGCGCCCGCCAGCTGGTCGAAGCCCGTGCTCGTGACGGAGACCGTGGCGGCGCGGACCGACGTGCTCGTGGTGGTGCTCGACGACCAGAGCGCGTAGCCCGCGGTGCTGCCCGCCCCGACAAGGAGGACGGTGAGGCCCACCAGGAGCGCCAGGCGGCCGCGGCCCACGCGGCGACGCGTGCGCGTCACGGCTTCACCTGCGTGCCGGTGAGGACGAAGGTGAGCTGGCCGGTGGATCCCTGCACGCTCTGCGGCGCGTCCTCGTCGAGGACGACCTCGGAGCAGACGATGGCGGACGCGCCCGGCTGGATGCGGACGAAGCCGCTCGAGGTGGTGAGCTGACCCGGGCGTCCGGACCACGTGGTGGCGCCGGAGACGCAGGCGGACGTGGAGGCGACCGGGCCGATGCGCACGGAGAGCTCGCCGAGGAAGGCGCTGTTCGATGAGGTGCCACGGCTGGAGACGGCCACGTCCAAGGGTACCGTCCCCGTGTTCTTCGCGGTGAAGGTGCCGATGGCGCTCTGCCCCGGGAGGAGACGCGAGGAGTCGAGGGCCGGCTGCTGGGTGATGACGAGGCCGCTCGTCCCGCTGGTGACGCTCGCGGGCTTCGTGCTCGCGGCGCCGTTCCAGAGGGCGTAGCTGCCGCCGGTCGCGGCGAGGGAGGCGACGGCGACCGCGGTGAGGAGGCCGGTGGTGAGCCAGGCGGCGCGGAGGGGGCTGCGCCGGGCCGGTCGTGCGGAACGACGGCCGTGCGCGGGACGCGGGGCGGGGGCCTCGTTCCTGCGCATGCCGTCCTCGTTCCGGGTGGTGGTGGTGCGGGTGGTGGGGGTGGAGCCCCCTCCCCGCGGGTGACGTCACCGCGAGGAGGGGAGACCGGGGACTAGATCGCGCGCTGCGTGAGCGTGAAGGCGAGCTTGTCGAAGGAGAGCGAGCCGTTCTGGCCGGTGGTCGCGTCGGAGGGGAACGTGACCGTGAGGACGACGTTGACCTTGGAGGCGGACGTCGAGGGCTTGACCGTGAACGTGTTCGCGGCGGAGGCGGGGGTGATGCTGGCGTCCTTCGAGGTGACGTCGAGCTTCGTGGTGATGGCCGCCTTGAGCGCCGCGTCGCCGGTGATGGAGACGGGGTTGTAGGTGAGGTCCGCGGCGAGCGAGTCGCCGGTCGCCGTGACGGTCAGCGCGCTCGTGTACTGGAGGACGTTGCCCGGGACGATGCGGTAGGTGGAGGGGTCGATGACCTTGCTGCCGCCATTGGTGATGTCGGTCCAGACGCCCGCGGTGTCGGCGGAGATGGCCAGGTTGCCGGAGGAGACGCTGGAGGCCGCAACCGTGGCGTTGGCGTTCCACAGAGCGAAGCTGCCGGCGCCGCCGAGGAGGAGGACGATTCCGGCGGCACCTGCGACGGCACCGGAGACGATCTTGTTCATGGGGTTTCCTGTTCTTCGCGCGGTGTGCCGCGCATGCTCATGGGGAGTCGGCGGGTGGGTGGCCCGCCGGTCGTCTCCGGTCCCGCATCGGCGCTTCAGCAGCGCTCCCGCGATGTCGTACCGGTGTTTCCTTCGACACGCATCACTCTGACGGAGCGGTCTCAAGCCACCCGCTGGGGATCCGCAAGTACCCCCGAGCTTTCCCGCAAGCCCGACCCGGCTTCCGCTCAAGGGCCCGTGGGCTGTCCGCGGACGGTCCGACGCGATCCGCGCGGTGGCGCGGACGGGGCTCTCCGCGTCGCCCGGTCTAGGCTCGGTCCACGGCGTCCCCCGACGGCGGATGGAGGAGGACAGCGCATGACCCCTCCCGAGCCCGTGGCCCGGATCTCCGCAGACGACCGGCGCCGGCGCGGATCCACCCGCGCGCAGATCCCGTTCCTCCTCAGCTGCGCGGCGGTCGCGGTCATCGTCGCGGTGGTCGAGCCGTCGGTCCAGCGCGACCCCTGGTACGCGGCCGCCATCGCCATGGTCCTGCTCGGCACCGTCGTCGCCCTCGTCGTCGGGGCCAGCCGGATCCCGTCGGCCGTCCTCATCGCCGTGCCCGCGCTCGACCTGCTCGCCGTGGCGTTCATCCGCGACGCGACGGCCGCCACCCTCCCCGCGGCCGCGCTGCTCGTGATCTTCCCGCTCCTCTGGCTCGTGTTCGGCTTCCCGTCCGGCGGCGTCCCCGTCGCCATCGCGGGTGCGCTCGCGATCACCGTGTTCCCCGTCCTCCGCGCCGGCGGCCTCCCCGCGACGAGCGCCGGCTGGGCCGACCTCGTCGCCGGGCTCCTCCTCACCGCCCTGCTGGTCACCGCAGGGGGCCAGGCGGCGGCGACGCAGCGCCGCGACCAGCGCGAGCTGGCGGAGTCGACCGCGGCCCAGGACCGGCTCCTCGCGGAGTCGCGCGAGCAGACCGCGACCATCCGCGACGTCGCGGACGCCGTCGACGTGGGCATCGTCTTCTTCGACGCCGACGACCGGCCCGTGATCCGCAACGCGGCCGTCCGCACGCTCCTCGACATCGCGGGGTACGACCACGAGACGGGCATGGCGACCTCCGCCTACGGATCCGACCGCGTCACGCCCGTGGCCCGCGAGGGCAAGGTCCTGATGGAGGCCGTGTACGCCGACAAGGTGCACGGCCCCGTCTACTGGGTGGGGGAGCCGGGCAACCAGCGCGCCCTCGTGCTCTCCGTGCGGCCGATCGGCCGCCGGCCCGGCCAGCTGACGGGCACCGTGCTCGGCGCCTACGACGTGACCGACCTCGCCCAGGCCGTGCAGGTGCGCGACGAGTTCCTGGCGACCGTGTCGCACGAGCTGCGGACGCCGCTCACCAGCATCGTCGGCTACCTCGACCTGATCGACGAGCTGCACGATCCCGCCGAGCTCGGCATCCAGGACGAGCTGGCCGTGATCCAGCGGAACGTGGCGCAGCTGTCGAGCATCATCGGCTCGCTGCTCGAGGGGGCCGACCACGCCCCCGCCCTGCGTCGCGGCCCCGTCGACGTGACGGCGCTGGTCGACGGGGTCGTGCGGCGGGCCGCCGCGCGCGCGGCCGATCGCGGCCTGGTGCTCGAGGCGCGGCTCGAGCCGGGGGTCCGGATGGACGGCGACGCGGATCGCCTGACGCAGGTCGTGGAGGCGCTCGTCGCCAACGCGCTCCTCTTCACCCCGTCCGGCCGGATCGACGTGGTCCTCGCGCGCGAGGGCGACGACGCCGTGATCTCCGTCGTCGACACGGGCGTCGGCCTCAGCGAGGAGGACCAGCGCCACGTGTTCGACCGCTTCTTCCGCGCGCAGTCGGCCCGTGACGGCGCCGTCCCCGGGATCGGCCTCGGCCTCTCCATCGCCGAGCGGACCGTGACGGCGCACGGCGGCACGCTCCGCATCGCGAGCCGCCTCGGCCACGGCACCCGCGTGGTCGCGACTCTCCCGGCGGGCCCCGACGCGACCATCCCGTAGCCCTCCTCATAGCCGATGGCAAGGCCGAGGCGCGAATCGACCGATCGGGGGGCCTCCGCCTAGACTCGGCCGGTCGCTCGCGGGACCCCTGCGGGCACGGCACCACGTCATCGAGCCCACAGGAGCCCATCCCCTCTCATGACCTCCACGCGCACGTCCGCAGAACGCCTCCTCGTCCGTCTCGTCCCGAAGCGACGGACCAAGCCCGACGGCACCCGTCAACCCCGCCGCGACCACTCCGACCACCGCCTCCTCGAGGCCCGGTTCACCGGGTCCGTCGACCTCTACGAGCCCGAGCACCCGAAGATCGACCGTCTCGTCTTCGGCGTCACGGCCGTCCTCGCGGTCGGGTTCGTCGTCTGGGGCATCGTGAGCACCGACGGCCTCGCGACGATCTCCGGCACCGCGCAGAGCTGGGTCATCAACCAGACCGGCTGGCTGTTCGTGCTGGCCGCGAGCTTCTTCGTGATCTTCGTCATCTGGCTGGCCGCGAGCCGCTACGGCCGCATCAAGCTGGGCGCCGACGACGAGAAGCCGCAGTTCAAGACGGTCTCGTGGATCGCGATGATGTTCAGCGCGGGCATGGGCATCGGCCTGATGTTCTTCGGCGCGGCCGAGCCGCTCAGCTTCTTCGTCACCCCGCCGCCCGGCACCACGCAGCCGGAGTCGGAGGCGGCGATCCGCACGGCCATGGCCACCGCCATGTTCCACTGGGGCCTGCACCCGTGGGCGATCTACGCGGTCGCCGGCATCGCGATCGCCTACGGCACGTTCCGCAAGGGCCGCAAGCAGCTCTTCTCCTCCATCTTCCAGCCGCTGCTCGGCACGAAGCGCACCGAGGGCTGGGCGGGCCGCGTCATCGACATGCTCGCGATCTTCGCCACGCTGTTCGGCTCGGCCGCCTCGCTCGGCATCGGCGCGACGCAGATCGGCGCGGGCCTCGAGTTCAACGGCTGGGTGGACGAGGCCACGGCGCCGCTCCTCATCGGCATCATCGTCGTGCTCACGATCGCGTTCATCTTCTCGGCCGTCTCGGGCATCGCCCGGGGCATCCAGTGGCTCTCCAACATCAACATGGTGCTCGCCGTCGTGCTGGCCGTGTTCGTGTTCGTCGTCGGCCCGACGCTCCTCATCCTCAACCTCATCCCCGCCACGCTCGGCGCGTACCTCGGCGACATGACCGAGATGGCGTCGCGCACCGCGGCGACCGGCGGCGAGGAGATGAGCGCCTGGCTCTCCAGCTGGACCGTCTTCTACTGGGCATGGTGGATCTCGTGGACGCCGTTCGTCGGCATGTTCATCGCGCGCATCAGCCGCGGCCGCACCATCCGCGAGTTCGTGGTCGGCGTGCTCCTCGCGCCCAGCATCGTGGCTCTCATCTGGTTCTCGATCTTCGGCGGATCCGCCATCCACGCGCAGCAGACCGACGGCGACATGACCGTCGACGGCGCCGTGGTCAGCGACAACACGCTGTTCCAGCTGCTCAACCACTACCCGCTGGCGAGCATCAGCACCGTCCTCGTGATGGTGCTCGTCGCGATCTTCTTCGTCTCGGGCGCCGACTCCGCGTCGATCGTGATGGGGACGCTCTCGCAGCGCGGCGCGCTCCACCCGAGCCGCAAGGTCGTCATCTTCTGGGGCGTCGTCATGGGCGCGGTCGCCGCGATCATGCTCGCCATCGGCGGGGGAGGCACGGAGGCCCTCACCGGCCTGCAGAACCTCACGGTCGTGGCCTCGCTGCCGTTCGTGATCGTGATGCTCATGGCCTGCTACGCGCTCTGGAAGGAGCTGCGCACGGATCCGCTCATCGTGCGCCGCCAGGTCGCGGTCGAGATGATGCGCGACGCCGTCGTCAACGGCGTCGAGCAGCACGGCGACCACTTCCAGCTCGCGGTCGACCCCGTCGACCCGGACGAGGCGGAGGTCCGCGAGCCCCTCGGCGACGAGGACGAGGCCCGGCGCTCCTGACGCCCGATCCCACCGACGATGCCGACCCGCGCCCTGCGCGCGGGTCGGCATCGTCGTTCCCCGGACAGCGGGCGCCCGCGGCGGCCCCCGGACCCCTCGCGGGCCGCGCGCGTCGGTAGGGTGACCATGATGACGACCTCCACCCCCGCCCCCGCACCCTCGCCCGCGTCCACCGACGGGCCGACCCACCGTGCCGCCGTCGTCTACAACCCGATCAAGGTCGACCTCGCGTCGCTGAAGACGAAGGTCGCACAGGCTGCGGGCGCCGCCGGCTGGCAGGAGACCCTCTGGTTCGAGACCAGCGAGGACGACCCGGGCAAGGGCGCCGCCCAGGAGGCCCTGTCCCACGACGTCGACATGGTCATCGCGGCGGGCGGCGACGGCACGGTCCGCGCGGTCGCCGAGGGCATGTCGGGATCCGGCGTCTCGCTCGGCCTCCTGCCCTCCGGCACCGGCAACCTGCTGGCCCGCAACCTCAAGCTCACGCTCAACGACGTCGAGCACTCCCTCGAGGCCGCGTTCTCCGGCCGTGACCGCACGGTGGACCTCGCGGCCATCGAGATCCTGCGCGAGGACGAGACGCGCGACAAGCACGTCTTCGTGGTGATGGCGGGCGTCGGCATCGACGCGAAGATGCTCGCGAACACCGACTCGGAGCTGAAGAAGCGCGTCGGCTGGCTCGCCTACGTCGACGCGATCTTCAAGGCGCTCCGCGACCGCGACCAGCTCCGCCTGCGCTACCGTCTCGACGGCCGCAGCGTCCACCGTCGCCGCGCGCACACGCTCATCGTCGGCAACTGCGGGTCGCTGCCCGCCAACATCCTGCTGCTGCCGGACGCCGCGGTCGACGACGGCATCCTCGACGTCGTGCTCATGCGCCCCGAGGGCATCCTCGGCTGGCTCCAGATCTGGCTCAAGGTCGCGTGGGAGAACGGCGTCGTCCGCCGCACCGCCGCGGGCCGCCGCCTCATGGGCCCGGAGAAGGAGGTGCGGGCGCTCGAGTACCGCACCGCCGAGGAGGTCGTGGTGCGCCTCGAGAAGGAGGAGGACATCGAGCTCGACGGCGATCCCTTCGGCCGCGCCCTGGGCTTCAAGATCCAGGTGCTCCCCGGTGGGCTGACCGTGCGGGTGCCGCAGGACTCCTGACCCGCGCGCCCCGGCCGCCCGCTCGCTGCCTCCGGCTCGTGTCGCCGGCCCATGGGAGGGTCGCGGCATGATCCGCACCCTCGCCGTCTCCGGCTACCGCTCGGTCTGCGACCTCGCCCTGCCGCTCACGGGGCTCGACGTCGTCACGGGCGCCAACGGCAGCGGCACGACCAACGTGTACCGGGCGCTCCGCCTCATCGCCGGCATGGCGCAGGGTGGCGCCGTCGGCGCGCTCGCCCGGGAGGGCGGGCTCGAGGCGGTGCTGTGGGCCGGCCCGAGGGCCTGTCGCGCGCCATGCGCGGGCGTGATGTCGCTGGGCTTCGAGCAGCCCGGCATCCTGCGCGTCCTCGACGCCGCGGAGCTGTCCGACGGCACGCTGCGGATGCTCATGCTCACGGCCGCGCTCCTCACCACCGAGACGCCGGAGCCCATGGTGCTCAACGAGCCGGAGACGAGCCCGCACGGCGAGACGGTGCTCCGCGGGCAGGGCCTCCTCAGCGCGCCCTCGTGGGACTGGGCACGCGCTAGCGAACGACCTGCAGCGCACACGACGACGCCTCCCGGTCGCGGCCCGGGTGGGCGGCGCGAGCGGGAGGCGTCGGGTGGTGCGGGGTGCCGGGATCAGCGGCCGAACGCCGCCGATGCGGGGCAGTCGAACGGGTCGCCGCCGGCCGAGAGGCCCACGCGGTTGAGGTAGGCGATGACGATGCCGTACGAGGCCAGCAGGGTGGTCTCGGTGTACGGGATGTTGTGGGTCGCGCAGTACTCCTTCGCGATGACCTGGGCCTTCTTGAGGGCGGGCCGCGGCATGTTCGGGAAGAGGTGGTGCTCGATCTGGTAGTTGAGGCCGCCCATGTAGATGTCGGTCAGCCACGTGCTCCTGATGTTGCGCGACGTGAGCACCTGGCGGCGCAGGAAGTCGACCTTCGAGTCCTTCGGCAGCACGGGCATGCCCTTGTGGTTGGGGGCGAAGGAAGCGCCCATGTAGACGCCGAAGACGGCGAGCTGCACGCCGACGAACGCGAACGCCATGCCGAGCGGCAGGAAGAAGAAGACGACGGCGAGGTAGGCGACGATGCGCGTGGTGAGCATGGAGATCTCGAGCCAGCGCTTGTCGACCTTGCCGCGGCCGAACACGGTGCGGAAGCCGTGGACGTGCAGGTTCAGGCCCTCGAACACGAGGATCGGGAAGAAGGCGTAGCCCTGGTGGCGCGTGAACCAGCCGTAGATGCCCGTGGCGCGGGCGGCGTCCTCCTGCGTGAAGGAGATGACGTCGCGCTCGATGTCCGGGTCCTTGCCCATGACGTTCGGGTTCGCGTGGTGGCGCGAGTGCTTGGTCATCCACCAGGAGTAGCTGATGCCGACGAAGAGGTTGGCGAGCGCGCGACCCGCGATGTCGTTGGCCTTGCCGGACTCGAACACCTGGCGGTGCGAGGCCTCGTGGGCGAGGAAGGCGAACTGGGTGAAGATGATGCCGAGCCCGGCGGCGATCAGCAGCTGGAACCAGCTGTCGCCGAGCAGCACGAAGCCGACGCCGAGGCCGACGAGGGCCGCGGTGATGCCGGCGAACATGAGCACGTAGAAGCCGACGCGGCGGTTCAGGAGACCGGCGTCGCGCACGGTGTTGAGGAGGCCCGAGTACTCGGTGGTGGGGTTCGCCCCGCCTCCGCGCTTGGGTCGCGTCAGCACTATGCGGGGGGCTGCGGTGGTGTCTGTCATGGTCAGCTCGTTCGTCCGTGGCCTCTCGGCCAGGTGGAGCGGGACGCCTCGGCGAGCCGCTGTCTGTCGTCGTCACACGGGGATGCGACGCGGCGCCGGGTTCTGGGGCAACCACGTCCCAGACTGTCATGGCCCCGGCACCGCCGCACCAGGGAGACTCACAGCGCGGGCGGCGTGTCGCTGTCGGAGGCGCACATCGCCCCGCAGGGCCGCGGGTTACGGGCTGCTGGGGAGGCTACGGCACGATGACCGCGCGGCCGCGGACGGTGCCCGCCGCCAGCGCGGCATGGGCGTCCGGTCCGTCCTGGAGCGCGTACCGCTGCGTGTCACCTGGCCGGAGCGCGCCAGGTCGAACACCTCGATCAGCTCGGAGCGGCTGCCCCAGTAGGGGATCCGCACGGCCGCGTCGAACGCGATGCTCCCGAAGCCGACCTCCATCGTGCCGCCGCCGATGCCGACGATCGTCACGTCGCCGGCCGGCTCGACGACCTGCAGGGCCCGGGCGCGAGCGTCACGCGGCCGCGGGCGTCCCCGGCGGCGTCGAGGAGTCCGGCGTCCCGCCAGCTCGGGTGCGTGCCGGTCACGGACGGGTGGCGGCGGACCGCTCGCGTGAGCCAGATCGACACCTGCACGACCCCGGCGGCGGCGCCCACGAACAGGCCGAGCAGCGTGGCGGAGGCGACCGACCCGTCCTCGCCGTCCGCGCGGACGAGCACAGGGTGGACCAGCAGGGGCATGGCGGCGCCGGCCGCGAGTCCCACGCCGACGGCCAGGAGCAGGCGACGGCGTGTGATGACCTCGGCGATCCACGAGGAGATGGCGCGGGCGCCGATGCGGACCAGCTCGCGCTTCCCGTGGCCCGGATCGCTGCGCGGTGCGTCGTCGCGCTCGGCGGTCGTGTCGTCGTCCCTGCGGGGTGGACGCGCGTCGGGGGTGCCGGGGAGGCTCGCGGCATGACCGCAGCGCAGCCCTCACCCACGACTCCGTCCGATCCCGGCGACGCCGCCGTCCGCGACGACCTGATCCTCCATCTCCGTCTCGCGCGCGAGGCGCTCGTCGGGAAGCTCGACGGCCTCGGCGAGTACGACGTGCGCCGGCCGCTCGTGCCGACGGGATCCAACCTGCGCGAGCTCGTCGACGGCGCGGCGGGGCTGCCGCCGGTCGACTGACCGGGGCGCCCCGCCGAGCGGATCGCGACGGCTAGCGGCGCGCGAACCGAAGGGTCGCGATCTCGAACGGCCGCAGCGTCAGCTCGATGCCGTCGCCCGTCGCCTGCGCGTCCGCGCCTTCCAGCGGGCGCTCGAGCAGGTCGGTGGGGGACGAGAGGCCGAGGCCGGCCGCCGCATCCACCCGCACGACCGTGCGCTCCCGGCCGCCGCGCGCCTCGTAGAGCCGCACGACGAGGTCGCCCGAGCGGTCCTCGGCGAGCTTGACGGCCTCGATCACGACGGCCGCGTTCGACGACGTGACGAGCGGCGCGACCCCGTGGTCGCCCGCGACCTCGCGCACCGGCAGGTTGAGCCGGTAGCCCGCGTCGGCGGCGTCGAGCACGTCGGGCGCGACGCGCACCGCGGAGCGCAGCACGTGCCGGCCCTGGTCGGCGTGCGGGTCGGGGAACACGGGCGCGCGCAGGAGCGACTGGCGCACGAGGGTCGCGCTGCCGCCGTCGGGGCGGGGGATCCGGGTCACGTCGTGCCCGTACGTCGCGTCATTCGCGACTGCGACGCCGAAGCCGGGCTCGCCCACGTGCACCCAGCGGTGCGCCACCGTCTCGAAGCGCGCGGTCTCCCACGACGTGTTCGCGTGGGTGACGCGCTGCACGTGCCCGAACTGCACCTCCGACGCGGCGCGGTCGGCGTGCACGTCGAGCGGGAACGCGAGCTTCAGGAGCTTCTGCCGCTCGTGCCAGTCGACGTCGGTGACCACCTGCAGCTCCGGCTCGCCGGCGGGCACGGTCCACGTCTGGGTGACGCGCGAGGTGCCGAAGGCGCGCTCGACCACGAGGGCGGCGCCGTCGATCCGCACGTCCGACACGTCGGTGAGGTCGGTGCGGTTGCGGCGGTAGGCGTCGTCGATGTCCCACGCGTCCCACTGGTTCGGGGTGTCCCGGAACAGCTGGAGGAGGCCGAGGCGCTGGCCGGGGGCGACGAGGTCGCGGCCCGACGCGGCGTCGACGAGCGAGGAGACCGTGCCGTCGGCGTCGAACCTGGCGCGGACGAGGCCGTTGTCGAGGAGCCAGCCGTCGCCGTCGACGACGGGCGCGGGGGAGGCGGGCGACGGATCCACGACCGCGGCCGACAGCGCGCCGACGCCCGCCGCGTCCACGGGCGCCGCGTTGAACGCGACGCGCCGGTCGCCGGATCCCGCGAGCGCGGACTGCGCGTCTGCGACGAGCTCGCGCAGCCGTTCCTGCACGCGGGCGTGCTCGCGCTCGGCCTCCTGGTGCACCCAGGCGATGGACGTGCCCGGCAGGATGTCGTGGAACTGCAGCAGCAGCACCGTGCGCCAGAGCGCGTCGAGCTCGTCGTGCGGGTAGGCGACGAGGTCGCGCACTGCAGCTGTCGCGAGCCACAGCTCCGCCTCCCGCAGCAGGTGCTCGCTGCGTCGGTTGCCCTGCTTCGTGCGCGCCTGCGACGTGTAGGTGCCGCGGTGGAACTCGAGGTACATCTCGCCCGACCACACGTGCGGATCCCGGATCTCGGCCCTCGCGGTGTCGAAGAACTCGAGCGGCGTGCCGAGCTGCACGCGCGGCGAGCCCTCGAGGTCGCGCGTGCGGTGGGCGGCCGCGACCATCTCGCGGGTCGGCCCGCCGCCGCCGTCGCCCCAGCCGAACGGGACGATGGACGCGTTGCTCACGGCCTTCTCGGCGTGCTGCCGCTCGGCGCGCGCGAGGTCCTCCCCGGAGAGGTCGGAGTTGTAGGAGTCCACCGGCGGGAAGTGCGTGAAGACGCGGCTGCCGTCGATCCCCTCCCAGAGGAACGTGTGGTGCGGCATCGTGTTCGTCTCGTTCCAGGATTGCTTCTGCGTGAAGAAGTACTCGGCACCCGCACCCCGCACGATCTGCGGCAGCGCGCCCGTGTAGCCGAACGAGTCGGGCAGCCACACCTCGCGACTGTCGATCCCGAACTCCTCGAGGAAGAAGCGCTTGCCCTGCACGAGCTGGCGGACGAGCGCCTCGCCGCCCGGCATGTTCGTGTCCGACTCGACCCACATGCCGCCCACCGGCACGAAGCGGCCCTCGGCCACGCGCCGCCGCAGCCGCTCGAACAGCTCCGGATGGTCCTCCTTCAGCCACGCGTACTGCTGCGCGCTGGAGGCCGCGAACACGAAGTCGGCATCTTCGTCCATGAGCGCGAGCCCGTTGGAGAAGGTGCGGGCGACCTTGCGGCGCGTCTCGCGCACGGGCCAGAGCCACGCCGAGTCGATGTGCGCGTGGCCGACCGCGGTGATCCGGTGCGCGCTCGCGTGGGCGGGCGCGGCGAGCACGGCCTCCAGCTCCCGGCGGCCGGCGGCGGCGGTGCCCGCGACGTCGTCGGGATCCACCGCGTCGCACATGCGCTCGAGCGCCGCGAGGATCTCGGCGCGGCGGGACGACGCCGGCTCCAGCTGGGCCATCAGCCCCCGCAGCGTCCACACGTCGCGGTCGAGCTCCCAGACGGCCTCGTCGCGCCAGGCGAGGTCCATCGTGCGGAGCCGGTAGATGGGGTCGTCGCCCGCGGTGGCGGGGTCGCCGAGCGGCGTCTCGCCGTGGAAGGAGTCGCCGCCGATGTCGGGGTTCGAGGCCGCCTCGATCCAGAGGTCGATGGGCGTGCCCGGCGCGGTGCCCGCCCCGATCGCGGCGAGCGGCACGTACCCGTTGTAGGGCTCGATGGCCTTCACGACGCTGCCATCCGGCCGGTGCACGAGGCCCTCCGCCTGGAACCCGGGCTGCCGCTCGCTGAAGCCGAGGTCGACGAGCACCTCGAGCGCCGTCCCGTCCGCGGCCCCGTCGTCCGGCACGGTGCCGGTGACGTGGAACCACGTGGTGCCCCAGGCGCGGCTCCACGGGGTGCCGACCGCGAAGGGCCGGTACTCCTGCCGCACGGCATCGGCGAACGGCACCGGTTCGCCGGGGGCGTCCCACGCCTCGATCGCGAGCGGCATGCGTCGGCGGTGGATGTTCGGCACGAGCCGGTCGCGGACGAAGCGCTCGATGCGGGCCTCGGCGAGCGCGGTGGTGGGGGGCATGGTCGTCTCCGATCGTGTGGCGCGGCGGACCGCGGACGGGTGTCTCCAGCGTGCGCCGCGCGGGCCTCTGCGTCCGGCGGCGGGTGGTGCGGTGGTGCGGGCGATGCGCGGGCGGCTCAGCCCTTCACGGCGCCGGCGAGCGCGTTCGACCCGCCGAGCGTGCGCGAGACGAGCACGTACAGCGCGATGACGGGCACCGAGTAGACGAGCGAGAACGCCGCGAGCTGGCCGTACGCCACGGATCCGTACTGCCCGAAGAAGGCGAAGATGCTCACGGCGGCGGGCTGCTTGTCCGGGCTCAGCAGCAGGATGAAGGGCACGAAGAAGTTCCCCCACGCCTGGATGAACACGAAGATGGACACCACCGCGATCCCCGGCCGCATGAGCGGCACGACGATGTGGGTGAGCGTGCGCATCATCGACGCGCCGTCGGTCCACGCCGCCTCCTCGAGGGAGATCGGCACCGAGTCCATGAAGTTCTTCGCCATCCAGATCGCCATCGGCAGGCTCGTGGCGGCGAGGAAGAAGACCGTGCCGCCGATCGAGTCGATGAGGTCGAGGGTCACGAAGAGGCTGTAGACGGGCACCATCATCGCCGTGATGGGCAGGCACGTGCCGAAGAGGATCCCGTAGAGGAAGGGCTTGGTGATCCGCATCCGGTACCGCGACAGCGGGTAGGCCGCGAGGATCGCGACGACCACCGTGACGATCGCGCAGCCGCCCGAGAGCACGAGGCTGTTCATCAGCGGGATGAAGGAGATCTCCGGCGTGAGCACGGCCCGGAAGTTGTCGAGCGTGAACCCGTCCGGCACCTTCGCGGATAGCGTGGCGGACCGGTCGAACGCCGCCAGCACGAGCCACACGAGCGGCACGGCGAAGCACAGGGCGACGAGCACCAGCACGCCGTTGGCCATGGCGCGCCTCACGCTTCCGCTCGGCGAGGTCATGCGCGATCCCGGCGGCCGGGGCGAGCGCCTCGCGCGGGCCGGTCGGGCGGCGGTCGGGGTCGTCGTGGTCACGGCCATGGTCAGTCCACCTCCGGGCGCAGCGCCCTGATGTAGATCACGCTGAACACCGCTCCGACGAGCAGCATGATCGTGGCGATCGCGGTGCCGAAGCCCAGCTGCGAGAACTGGAACGCCTCCTGGTAGGCGAGGATCGGCAGGGTCGAGCTGCTGGTGCCGGGGCCGCCGCCCGTCATCACGAAGATGAGGGTGAAGACCGAGAGCGTCTGCAGCGTGGTGAGCATGAGGTTTGTCGAGATGCTGCGGCGGATCACCGGCAGCGTGATGAGGACGAGCCGCTGCCAGCCGGTCGCGCCGTCGACCTCCGCCGACTCGGTGATCTCCGGCGGCACCTCCTGCACGGCCGCCGAGTAGACGAGCATCGAGAAGGCGGATCCGCGCCACACGTTCGCGAGGATCACCGACAGCAGCGGCAGGCCGTAGAGCCAGTTGGCGCCCTCGATGCCGAACCAGCCGAGGATCGTGTTGAGCGTCCCGTCGTCGTCGAAGAACGCGTACGCGGCGAACGCGGCCACGATCTCCGGCAGCACCCAGGCCGCGATGACGAAGGTGCCGACGATCGCGCGCACGACCCGGTTCCCCTGCCGCATGAGCAGCGCCAGCCCGAGGCCGACGACGTTCTGCCCGACCACCGCAGAGAAGAACACGAACGCGAGGGTGAGGAGCACCGACTTCGGGAAGTCGGGATCCGCGAACAGCGCCGTGTAGTTGTCGAAGCCGATGAACCGCGCGCCGCCGGCCGCGTACCCGGTGAGGGACGCGTCGGTGAACGAGCCGTAGAGGCTCGAGATCACGGGGCCGAGGAGGAAGAGGGCGAGCAGGACGATGGAGGGGATCAGCGGGACGGTGCGCGCGCCGGTGCGGAGCGCGCGGGCGCGGGCCCGGCCGGGGCGGACCGGCGACGGCCCGCCCGCGCCCGGATCCGACCCCGCCGCGCCCCGCCCGTCGGCCGGGCGGCCGACCGGGACGGGGGCGATGGTGGTGGCCACCGGTCAGTCCTCCGCCTTCTGCGTCCCGTCGTCGCCGACGATGCCGACGAGCGCCTGGTCGTACGCGGCCGCGGCCTCCGCGGGTGACTGCTGGCCGGTCATCACCGACTCCATCGCCACGGTGATCGCGTTGGAGATGCGGCTGTAGTCGGTGGTCGCCGGGCGGAAGTGGGTGGTGTCGACGAGGGAGGAGAAGAACGCGGACGTCGGGTTGGAGGCGACGTACGCGGGATCCTCGGCCACGTCGCTGCGGACCGCGATCTGGCTGGCCGCGATGTCGTAGGACGTCGAGCCGTCCTTGTCGAGCGCGTCGGCGATGAACTCGAACGCCTTGTCGGGGGCCTTCGTCTTGGCGCCCACAGCGAGGGTCCAGCCGCCCGACATGCTCACGGTGCCGGGGGACTGGCCGTCTTGCGTGGGCATGGGCGCCTGGCCCATCACGTCGCTCCACTCGGGCCAGGGGTTCGTGCCCGTGTCGAGCCACGTGCCGCTCAGCCACGAGCCGTCGAGGTCGATGGCGAGCTTCCCCTGCGGGAGCCACTGGCCCGCGACGATGGTGCCGATGTTGGTGTCGAGCGCCTCCTCGGGCTTCGGGCCGACGCCGCCCTGGTAGACGTCGCGGATGAAGCCGAGCGAGTCCTCGAAGCCCTTCGAGCCCGTGAGCCACTTGCCCGTGGCGTCGTCGTAGAGCGTGCCCGTGGGGGTGCCGTAGTGCAGCATCTCGAAGCCCTGCATCGTCGCGCCCTCGCCCTGCGGCTTGCCCGAGTAGACGTTGAGCGGGACGACGCCAGGCAGCTCCCGCTTGATGGTCTTCGCCGCGTCGAGCACGTCGTCCCAGGTCTTCGGCTCCCACGGCACGGGGAGGCCGGCCTTCGCGAAAAGCTGCTTGTTGTACCAGAGGGCGCGCGTGTCGGTGCCCATCGGGATCCCGTAGACCTTGCCGTCCTCGCCGACGCCCGCCTGCTTGGCGGAGTCGAAGAACTCGGACCAGTCGTCCCACTTCGCGACCTGGTCGTCGAGGGGGAGGAGGTAGCCGGCGGCCGCGTCGGACTTGACCTTGAAGGTGTCCTCGTACATCACGTCGGGGGCGGTCGAGGCCGAGCGGTTCATCAGCGCGAGCTTGGTGAAGTAGTCGTCGTTCTGCGCGGCGATGGGCACGAACTCGACCTTCATGCCGGGGTTCGCGGCCTCGAAGGTCGTCGCGGTCTTCTTCATGTGATCGTCCATCTGGGTGAAGGTCCCGAACTTCTGGTACGCGACCTTGAGGGTCTTCCCGTCGCCTCCGCCGCCCGCGCCGCCCGAGCAGCCGGTGGAGAGGAGGAGGGCGGCGACGGACGCCGCCGTGATCTGGAGGATGCGGGCCCGCGTCCTGCGGCGAGGCGGATGGTTCGTCATGGTGCTCCCTTGCTCCACTGGCCAGGACGGTCGGCGTCGTCGCCGTCCGTCGAGGGTTAGCCAAACGTATGGACTAATCCATGTCAAGACATCCTGGCGGCGATCCGGCGGCGGGGCGCGCCGGGCCGGCGGCTAGCCGCGGATGAGCATGGCCGACGGGCGCGGCGAGAACGCATTGTCGAGCACGAGGCACGCGGCCCCCACGGCGGCCACGTCCTCGCCGACGGCCGACTCGACCACCCGCACGGGGTGCTTCGCGATGAGCGCGGGGGAGCGCCGCACCTCCTCCGGCAGCGTCGCGAGCACGAGGCGCGCGATCGGGTGCCAGAACGGGCCGCCGCAGACCACCTCGTCGAGGTCGAGCAGGTTCACCTGGATCACGATGGCGCGCGCGAGGTGCTGGGCCGCGGCCTCCACGATCCGGCGGGCGGGCCCGTCCTCCGCGTCCGCGCGGGCCGCGAGCGCGTGGAACGCCTCGCCGATCAGCCGCATGTCCACGGCGTCGCCGCTCGCCGCGGCCTCCGCCAGCGCCGCGTCCGACACGTCGCCGGCCCCGAGCACGCCGCCCTCGACGGCCTGGCGCACGAGCGCGTGCGGCGTGATGAGCTCGCCCACGCAGCCGACGCGCCCGCACGTGCAGCGCCGGCCGCGCGACGCGACCATGATGTGGCCCGAGTCCCCGGCGTTCGAGCTCGCGCCGCGCACGGGCTCGCCGCCGAGCACGAGACCCGTGCCGAAGCCCGTGCCGTAGTAGACGAACGCGAGGTGACGGCGATCCCCGGAGCCGAACCACAGCTCCGCGACGGCGGCCGCGGTCACGTCCTTCTCCAGGAGCACCGGCAGGCCCGTCGCGGTGCTGAGGGCCGAGCGCAGCGGCACGTGGCGCCAGCGGGGGAGCATCGGCGGATCCAGCACCAGGCCCGCGCCCACGTCGATGGGCCCCGGCGCGGCGAGGCCGACGCCGAGCACGGCCTGGCGGTCGACCCCCGCGTCGGCGATGAGGCCGTCGACGAGCCGCGCCACGAGCGCCACCACCTCGTCGGGGCGGGACGCGGAGGGCGTCGGGCTGCTGACGTGCCGGAGCACGGTGCCCTCGAGGTCGAGCAGCACGGAGGTGATGACTGCGGGATCCACGTGCACGCCCACCGCGAACCGGCCCTCGGGTACGAGGTGCAGGAGGGTGCGCGGCTTGCCGGGCCCGCGGATCACGGTGCCGCCCTCGCGCACGAGCCCCTCGTCGATGAGGCGGCGCGTCACGTTGGTGACGGTCTGCGCGCTGAGGCCCGTCCGCCCGGCGATCTCGGAGCGGCTGGCGCCCTCGGCCGCGCGACGGACGGCGTCGAGGACGACCGTGCGGTTGTAGCCGCCAATCGCGGGCAGGTTGGTGCCGCGTCGCATGGGCACCTCCTGGTGCGGGCCGTCGCCCGCCGGGCGCGGGCCTCTCCGCAGTATCCCGGATGCGCGCACGGCGGTCGCACCGCGCGCGGCGCCCGCGCCAGGCCTTACCGCTGCCCGGGGGACACGGCGACACGCCCGGCCGTGCCGACCGGAGGCGGAGGAGGGTGGGGGCATGACCGATCTGCTCGCGACCGCCCACGAAGCGGCTCGCACCCTCCCGTCGCCCCTCCCCGCCGCGCGCGGCCCGCTCACCGCGGCCCTCCTGGCCGATCTCGCCGGCGGATCCTCCGCGCCCTCCGCGCCCTCCGCGCCCGACCTCGCGGCGCTCGCCGCCGGGGCGCTCGCCGCGACGGACGACGTCGTCCGCGACGACGACGTCCAGCTGGCCCTCTTCTGCCTCTACGAGCTGCACCACGCGGGCCTCGAGGGCGTGGACGACGGCCGCGAGTGGGACCCGCGGCTCATCGCCGTCCGCGGGATCCTCGAGCGCGCGTTCGAGGCCGCCCTGCGCGACCGGATCCCCGTGCCCGAGCGCCCCGAGCCGACGTCGGCGGGCGTCGCGGCCGCGCTCTTCGCGCTCACCTCCGCCGACTCCGGCCCGTCGCTCTCGCGCTTCGTCGCGCGGAAGGCCACGGTCGAGCAGCTCCGCGAGTTCCTCGTGCAGCGGTCGATCTACACGCTCGGCGAGGCCGACCCGCACTCCTGGGCGATCCCGCGCCTCCGCGGCCGCGCCAAGGCCGCGCTCGTGGAGATCCAGGCCGACGAGTACGGCGGCGGTCGGCCCGAGCGCGTGCACGCGACGATCTTCGGCGCGACCCTCCGCGGCGTCGGCCTCGACGACCGCTACGGCACCTACCTCGACGACGTGCCCGCCGTCACGCTCGCGTCCTCCAACGCCATGTCGCTGTTCGGCCTGCACCGCCGCCTCCGCGGCGCCATCGTCGGCCACCTCGCCGCGTTCGAGATGACCTCGAGCGTGCCCAGCCGACTCTACGCGAGCGGGATCCGCCGACTCGGCTTCGGCGACGACGTCGCCTGGTACTACGACGAGCACGTCGAGGCGGACGCCGTGCACGAGCAGATCGCGGCGCACGACCTCGCGGGCGGGCTCGTGGAGTCGGAGCCCGAGCTCCTCGACGACGTGCTGTTCGGCGCGGCCGCGTGCCTCGAGGTCGAGGGATGGGTCGGCGCGCACGTGCTGTCCAGCTGGCAGGCCGGCCGGTCGTCGCTGCGCGAGGGATCGACGGCGGCCGCCGTGGTCGCCGCGTGAGCGCGCCGTCCGCCGGCGACGCCCCTGCGCCCGGTCCCGGTCCCGCACGGTCGCCCGCCCCCGAGCCGGCGCGCATCATCGCGTACCCGGACGGGCCGCTCCTCGTCCGCGGCGACTTCGAGATCGTCGATCCCGAGGGCCGCCCGGTCCCGCGGACGCGGAGCACCGTCGCGCTCTGCCGCTGCGGCGTCTCGTTGATCAAGCCCTACTGCGACGGCACGCACCGCCTGGTCGGCTTCCGCACGGATCCGCCCTCGCCCGCTGCCGAGTAGGGGCGTCCGGGCCTAGAGCGCGCTGCCCGGCACCGCGAACGTGTCGCACGCCGTGGGCCCGCCGGCGCGACCGGCCTCGAACCAGCGCTGGCGTTGCTCGGCGGATCCGTGCGTCCAGGTGTCCGGATCCACCCCGCCGCCTGCCTGCGCCTGGATGCGGTCGTCGCCCACGGCGGCCGCGGCGTCGAGCGCGTCGGCGACCTCGGTCGGGGTGACGGGCTCGAGGAACGCGCGTCCGGTGTCGTCCCGCACCTCGCCGGCGGCGCCGACCCACGCGCCCGCGTAGCAGTCGGCCTGCACCTCGAGCCGCACCGAGTCGGAGTCCGGCCCCGTGCCCCTGCGGTCCGCGCGGTCGAATGCGCCCGAGAGCTGCTGGATGTGGTGGCCCCACTCGTGTCCGACGACGTACATCTGCGCGAGCGGCCCGCCCGAGGCGCCGAACCGCGTGCGCAGCTCCTCGAAGAACGTCGTGTCGACGAAGAGGCGCCGGTCGGGCGGGCAGTAGAAGGGACCGGTGGCGCTCGTGGCCTCGCCGCAGCCGGTGCTCGTCGCGGCGGAGAACAGCGAGAAGTCTGGGCTCGCGTAGTCGGCGACGCCGACCTCGGATGCCGCGGTGGTCCAGTACGTGTCGAGCGAGTCGGCCGCGCCCGCCATGCGGCACTCGACGCTCGCGTTCGCCTCCGCCCCGGTCGTGCAGCCCTCGATGGCCTCGTCCTGCTCTTGCGAGGAGCCGCCCGTGCCCGAGCCGCCCCCGCCGCCGACCAGCTGCGAGAGGTCGACGCCCGTGAACTGCTGCACGAGGATCACCGCGACCACCACGAGGAGCCCGCCGCCGCCGGCCGCGATGCCGGTCGTGCGTCCCCGGCCGGCGCGCCGCCGGGTGACCTTGCTGCTGTCGATGCGGGCGTCGTCGTCGAAGGTCATGCCCCGAACGTACCCGCGGGCGGGGTCGGCGTCAGGCGAGGTCCGGCCGGGTCTCGCGCACGAGGTCGCGCACCCGCTCGGCCGCCTCGCGGACCACGTCGTGCCCGCCGCGGGGCGCCGCCTCCGCGGCGCGGGCACGGCGGAGGAAGCCGTCCCAGTCGCCGCCGCCCGCGCGGAGCGGCCGTGTCGGCGCGAGCAGGGCGGCCCGGCGCAGCCACACGTCCTGCTCTCCCGCCCACCGGTCGAGCGCCTGGTCGGCCCGGGCGCGCGCGGTGCCGGTCAGCCGCTCGACGAGCGGGCCGATGACGTCGAGCGCGAGCGGATCCACGAGGGCACTCAGCCGCGCATCCCGCACGAAGCCCTCGATGCGCGTGAGGTCGCCGTTGTCGAGCGTGTCGACGTGCTCCTGCAGCAGCACGACGGCCGCGAGCCGCCGCTCGTAGACGCGCGACCGCCAGAGCTCGGAGGCGAGCGTGACCGCCTCGTCCCGGGTCATGCCCGGACGCCGCCGGCCGAGGTCGCGCACCGTCCCGCGCACGGCGCCGACGGAGGCGCCCACGAACTCCAGGTCGGAGCGCAGCCGCTCGCGCTCCGCCTCGGCGCGGTACGACGCGCCCTCCCGCTCGAGGGCCGCCGCGACGAACTCGGCGTCCTCGGTCATCCGGCGAGCGGCGCCGAGCCCTCGCGCCCGGTGCGATGCACGAAGGCGCGGCCAAACTCGGCCAGCACCTCCTCCGCCGTGTGCGTGGGCGCCCAGCCCAGCACCTCGCGGGCGCGCGCGGTCGACATGACGGGCACGTTCGCGGCGATGTCGATCCAGCCCGGATCCGTCCGCTGTACGCGCAGCCGCCAGCTCGCCGAGACGAGCGCCCGCAGCGCGGGCAGCGGCACCGTCACGATGCGCGCGTCGAGCAGGCGGCCGACGAGCGCGGGATCCACGACGGGGTCCGCGGCGACGTTGAAGGCGCCGGGCGCGCGCCGCTCCACCGCCCGCCAGAACGCGTCCGCGACGTCCTCGTTGTGCACCACCTGCGACACCAGCTCGCGGGGGAGCGGCAGCACCGGGGTGCGGGTGGCGAGGCCCATCCAGCGCGTGGGGATCCACCGGCCGAGGAAGAGCCCGGCGATCTCCGCGGCGGCCTCGTCGTGCATCACGAGCCCGGGTCGCATGCGCGTCACGACGATCTCCGGGTGGGCGGCCTCGAAGGCGTCCATCGCGCGCTCGTTCTCGGCCTTGTGCCGCGAGTAGTGGGAGGTGTGGATGCCGCCGGTGGGCCACGTCTCGTCGCGCGGACGGTCCTTCGGGGCCGCGCTGTACGCGCCGACCGAGGACGCGACGACCACCTGGGGCACGCCCGCCCGCGCGACGGCCTCGAGCACGTTCGCGGTGCCGATCACGTTCGTGCGGTGCATCACGCGCTCGCGGTGGTTCGGCTGCAGGGCCCAGCCGAGGTGGACCACCGCGTCGGCGCCGCGCATGGTCGCCGCGAGCCCGGAGACCGCGCCCGCGGCGCCGATGTCGGCGAGGCGCCAGGTGACCCCGGAGTACGGCTCGAGGGAGGCGTCGGGCATGCGCCGCGCGACGCCCACGATCTCGGCCCCCGCGGTGTGGAGGCGACGAAGCACCCCGGTCCCGAGGTTCCCGGTCGCTCCGATGACGACGACGCGCATGATGCTCCTCTCCTGCGGACGGGACCCGTCGGGCCGGTTGATCCGCGGGTCCCCTCCATCATGCTCGCCGACGCCCGCCGCCGAGCCCGCGCACGACGTGTGCCCGGCCGACGCTCAGCGGTCGACGGCCTCGATGAGCGAACCCTGCGCGAACGTCAGCCAGTCGTAGAGGCTCGCGCTCTCCTCCGGCGCGCGGTCGCGCCAGCCCTCGGCCTCGTCGATGCGCAGCGGCACCGAGATCGCGAGCCGGAGGTCGTTGAGCGTCCGGAGCCACGCCTGGACGCCCGTCGGATCCAGCACCACGAGGAGCCCGCGGCGGCCGGCCCCGCGCGCGTCGGCCTCCGCCAGCGTCGCCTCCACCGTGGCGGCGTTCGCGGCCTTCGCCTCGCTGAGGTCGGACGCCGTGAACCGCCGGAACTCGGCGGAGGACTCGGGGTCGTCCGGGTAGGCGTCGGGCAGCAGGCGCGCGACGACGGGGGAGGGGGCGGCGCCGTCCGTGGCGCCGCCGGGCGCGGACCCCTCGTCCAGGATCCCGCGCAGCTCGCCGAGGAGTCCGCGCAGCATGGCGACCTCGTGCGGCTCGAGGTGAGCGGCGACCGTCCCGTCGGGGCGCGCGCGGAAGGCCCTCACGCGTCCACCCGCTCGAGCGTCGCCCAGAGGCCGAAGCCGTGCATCGCGAGCACGTGGCGCTCGATCTCCTCGCGGATCCCCGTCGCGACGACCGCACGGCCGTCCTCGTGCACGCGGAGCATCAGCTCGTCGGCGCGCTCGCGGGTGAAGCCGAAGTAGCTGCGGAACACGTAGGAGACGTACGTCATGAGGTTCACGGGGTCGTTCCACACGACGCAGCTCCACACCGGCGGCGTCGCCGCGCGCTCGAGCAGGCTCGTGTCGGATCCCGTGCTCGTGCCGGAGCCGGGGTCGCCCGCGGGCGGGTCGGCGGCGCGGCGAGCGACGGTCAGGAGGCGCGGGGCGCGGGCGTCCGCGGTGCTGGTGGTCATCGCGCTCCTGTGGGATCGTGCCGGCGAGCGGCCGGAGGCTCCATCCTCTCCCGTCGGGCGGGTCGCCGGCGACCTCGTTCGCGCCGCGTCATGCACCGGGGCGCACGAGCCCGCAGTCGTACGCGAGGATCACGGCCTGCACGCGGTCCCGCACCTCGAGCTTCGCGAGCACCCGCCCCACGTGCGTCTTCACCGTCGACTCCGACAGGTACAGGCGGCCCGCGATCTCCTGGTTGGTGAGCCCCTCGGCCAGCGCCGTGAGCACCTCCAGCTCCCGCGCGGTCAGGGGCCGCAGCCGCGGGTCGGCGGCGCCCTCCCCGGTGCCGGCCGCGCCGCCGGTCGGGGGCATCGTCGGCCCGAGCAGCTCGATCATGCGGCGCGTCACCCGGGGCGAGATGGCGGCGTCGCCGTCCGCGACCGCGCGGATCGCCTCCATCAGGTGCTCGGGCCGCGTGTCCTTGACGAGGAAGCCGCTCGCCCCGGCGCGCAGCCCCGCGAACGCGTACTCGTCGAGGTCGAACGTGGTCAGCACGATGACGCGCGTCGCCGGATGTCGGGCGACGATCTCGGCGGTGGCCGCGATCCCGTCCATGCCGGGCATGCGCACGTCCATGAGCACGATGTCGGGGGCGAGCTCGCCGGTGCGCTGCACGGCCGCGCGGCCGTCGGCGGCCTCGCCCACCACGTCGATCCCGGGCTCCGCATCGAGCACCATGCGGAAGCCCATGCGCACGAGCGCCTGGTCGTCCACGATGAGCATGCGGACGGGTGTGCTGCTGTCGGTCATCGGTCCTCCTGGACGCGGGGGCTGGTGGTCGGATCCGCGGCCCGGGACGCGTCGCCGGGCCGGACGTCGTGGAGCCCGCTGGGCATGGTGGCCAGCACGCGCCAGCCGCCGGTCTCGCGCCGTCCGGCGGTCGCCGTGCCGTCGTACACCGCCATGCGCTCCGCGACTCCCACGAGGCCGCGACCGCTGCCGGGGACGGGCGGCACGACGGGTCCCGTGAGGTCGTCGTCGGTGACCTCGACGGTGATCTCCTCGGGCCGGTGGTCGACCCGCACCTCGACCCGGTCGGCGTTCGGCGCGTACCGGAGCACGTTCGTCAGCGACTCCTGCACGACGCGGAAGACGGCGAGCTGGCGCCCCGGGTCATCCGGCGGCGCGCCCGTGCTGGTGAAGCGCACCGGGAGGCCGGTGGACCGGAACGAGTCGACCAGCGCGGCGAGGTCGGCGTGCCCGGGCTGCGGCGCGCGGAGGGACGGCGGGGCGGCATCGCCCGCGTCGGGATCCTCGGCGAGCACGCCCAGCATGCGGCGCATCTCGGAGAGGGAGGTGCGGCCGGTCTCGGCGACCTCGCGCATGGCGTCGCGCGCGAGCTCCGGCCGGGCGACCGCGCTCGCGGCCGCCCCGTCGGCGAGGGTCACCATGACGGTGATCCCGTGGGCGACGATGTCGTGGATCTCCCGTGCGATCCGCGTCCGCTCCGCCGCAGTGGCGAGCCGCGCCTGCTGGTCGCGCTCGCGGGCGAGCTGCACCGCGAGGTCGCGCAGCGCCTCGACGTAGCGCTTGCGTCCGCCCACGTTCGTGCCGATGAGCGTCGCGATGAGCGGGAGGATGAGATTGACCAGCAGCATGGTCGCGATCGACAGCGCCATGGGCCCCTGGCCGGCCGTCGACGGCGCGACGACCGCGATGAGGACGGCCACGCCGCCGAACCCGATCCACGCGCGCCGGGACGACCCATACACGGCGAGCGCGTAGAGAGCGAGGGGGACGGCCCCGCCGTCGAAGCTGCCGGACACGAGGGCCGCCGCGGCGGCGGCGGCACCCGTGACGGCGAGGACGGCCACGGGCCGGCTGCGCCGGAACATGAGCGCGACGCCGGTCAGGACGCTGAGCGCGGCCAGCGCCACGACTCCGGGGACGGCGGGGGATCTGCTGTCGACCACGGGGGCCGCGCTCACCGAGAGGAGCGTGAAGGCGATCGCGATGACGGCGTCGACCGTCCTCGGATGCCGTGCCATCCACCCGCGGAACGCGCCGGGAGGGGTCGGCAGGTGGACGCCGTCGGCCGCGGCGGTGTCCGCCGCGCCCGACGGCGCCCTCCGTTCCGCGTCGATCAGGCGTCCCGCTTCTTGGCGAGGATCAGAGCGGGCACGAGGATGACGGCGACCCAGGCCAGCATGACGAGCAGCGCCTGCCAGAACTCGAGCTCCCCGGGCGCTCCGGTGGCGGTGCTGTACAGCCGGTTGCCCGCGCTCAGCGGGAAGTACGGCGCGAGATCCGCGACCCAGTCGAGCACGCCGCCGAGCAGCTGGCCCACGATGGGGACGACGAGGACGAGGCCGACGAGGGCGCCGATCCCCGCCGCGCCGTTGCGCAGCAGCAGGCCGAAGCCGAAGCCCATCAGGCCGATGAGCACGACGAAGAGCACGCCGCCCAGGGCCGCGAGCAGGAAGTCGCCGTCCAGCACGTCGACCTCCGCGCCGGCGGACGCGAAGTAGCCGCGGGCGATGAGGAGCGCGGCGGCCACCGCGATCGCGGTGATGACGAACGTCACCACCGTGTAGACGATCGCCTTGGCGGCGATGACGCCCAGGCGGCGCGGCGCGGCGCTGAAGGACGAGCGGATCATGCCGGTCGAGTACTCGCCGCTGATCACGAGCACGCCGAGCACGCCGGCGACGAGCATCGACAGGGTGACGCCGCTGAGCCCCACCTGGAGGAGCAGGTCCGTCGCGGGGACACCGGGGAGGGACAGCTGCGTCCGGAGCTGGTCCACGACGAAGGGCGTGAAGAGCGCGGAGAAGCCGGCGAGCAGGAGGAAGACGAGCGCGAAGCACCAGACGGTGGAGCGCAGCGTCCGGAGCTTGATCCACTCGGAGCGCATCAGCCGGGGGAGCGTGGGCCGACCCGTGGTCACCGGGGCGGTCGCGTAGGTCGTGCTGGTGGCGGTCATCGTGCGATCTCCTGCTCGGTCGTGCCGACTGCGGCGCTGTGGTACTCGACGTCGCCCTGCGTGAGCGACAGGTACGCGTCCTCGAGGGACGCGGTGATGGGCGTGAGCTCGTGCAGCACGACCCCGGCGGACATGGCCGCGTCGCCGACCTGCGCGGCCGTGAGGCCGGTGATCTCGATCACGTCGCGCTCGACGCTGGTCACCACGACGTCCGGTCGGGTCACCGCCTGGCCGAGCTGGTCGGCGTGCGGGGAGCGGACGCGGACGACGGCGCTCGTGGCGCCGGCGACGACCGCCGCGACGGGAGCGTCGGCGAGCACGCGTCCGCGCCCGAGGACGATGAGGTGGTCGGCCGTCTGCGCCATCTCGCTCATGAGGTGCGAGGACAGGAGCACGGTGCGGCCCTGCCCGGCCAGGTAGCGGGTGATGTTGCGCACCCACATGACGCCCTCGGGGTCGAGTCCGTTGACGGGCTCGTCCAGGATCAGCGTGCGGGGATCGCCGAGGAGCGCGACCGCGATCCCGAGCCGCTGTCCCATGCCGAGCGAGAAGCCGCCCACGCGCTTCTTCGCGACCGGCTGCAGCCCGGTCATCTCGATGACCTCGTCCACCCGCGAGCGCGGGATGCCGTGCGTGGCCGCCATGGCGAGCAGGTGGTTGTAGGCGGAGCGGCCCGTGTGCACGGCCTTCGCGTCGAGGAGCGCGCCGACCTCGTGGAGCGGGGCCTGGAGGTCGCGGTAGCGGCGGCCGTTGACGGTCACCGAGCCGGACGTGGGGCTGTCGAGCCCGACGATCATGCGCATCGTGGTGGACTTGCCGGCGCCGTTCGGACCGAGGAATCCGGTCACCATGCCCGGCTGGACGGTGAAGCTCACGCCGTCCACGGCGGTCTTCGCGCCGTAGCGCTTGGTCAGGTTCTCAGCGACGATCATGCGCGCTGCCTCCTCAGGATGGGTGCGCGGGCCCAGCGCCCGCGGAAGCCACGTTAGGGGCGGTGCCGTCGCGGCGGCGTCCCCCCTTCGGCCCCCCTCCGACGGAGACGCTGGTACCAGGGTGCCGCCTCAGGCGGTCCCGACCCCCAGCGCGCCGAGCCGCCTCGCCGCCTCCTCGAGCACGTCGATCCGCTTGCAGAACGCGAACCGCACCAGGGACGCGTGCTCCGCGGCGAGGGGCGCATGGCAGAAGGCGGACAGCGGCACGCCGACGACCCCGGCGAGCTCCGGGAGGCGCAGGCACAGCTCGCGTGCGTCGGGGAAGCCGAGGGGAGCCGCGTCCGCGACGATGAAGTACCCGGCCGCGGGGAGATGGATCCGGAAGCCCGCGGCCGTCAGCCCCGCCGCGAGGACGTCGCGCTTGCGCCGCAGGTCGTCGGCGATGCCGTCGTACACCGCGTCGGGGAGCGCGAGCCCCGTCGCGATGGCCGGCTGGAACGGCGCCCCGTTCACGAAGGTCAGGAACTGCTTCACCGCGAGGATCGCCGACACGAGCGGCGCCGGAGCGGTCAGCCAGCCGACCTTCCACCCCGTGGTGCGGAACGTCTTGCCTCCGGAGGAGATGGTCACCGTGCGCTCGCGCGCCCCGGGCAGCGTCGCGACGGGCGCGTGGGGCGCGTCGAAGACGAGGTGCTCGTAGACCTCGTCCGTGACGATCAGCGCGTCGTGCGCGATGGCGAGCTCGACGACGAGCTCCCGCGCCTCGCGGCTGAGCACGGTCCCGGTGGGGTTGTGCGGGTCGTTGAGGAGGATCACGCGGGTGCGGTCCGTGATCACTCGGCGGAGGTCGTCGAGCCGCGGCTGGAAGTCGGGAGCCCGCAGGGGCACCGTCCGATGGATCCCGCGGGCGAGCGAGATGAGCGCCCCGTATGCGTCGTAGAACGGCTCGAGCGTCACGACCTCGTCGCCCTCCTCGACGAGCGCGAGCAGCGTCGCGGCGATGGCCTCGGTCGCGCCGGCGGTGACGAGTACCTCCGTGTCCGGATCCACGACGAGACCGTAGAAGCGCGCCTGGTGCGCGGCGATGGCGGCCCGCAGCTCGGGCGTGCCGCGGCCCGGCGGGTACTGGTTCATGCCCGCCGAGATCGCGGCCCGCGCCGCGTCGAGCACCTCGCGGGGTCCGTCCTCGTCCGGGAACCCCTGACCGAGGTTGATCGCGCCGGTCGCCGCGGCCAGCGCGCTCATCTCGGCGAACACGGTGGTCCCCGGCATCCCGTCCGGAGTCAGCAGCGTCGCCCCACGGGCCGCGCGCACCCACGCGCCGGTAGTCGTCATGCCCCCATCCTCCCGCGACCGCTCCTCCCGCACAGGCGTCGATGTCGCACCGCGCATGCGTGATGTGGAGCGATGGGGTCCTGACGGCGCCACCCCGGCTACCTTTCCGGGACCCGCGATGCCCGCGCTCTCGCGCCTGCTTGTCCGCGCGGGTTCCGTACGGCCCGGGGGAGACGACCTTGCACGAGCGACCGCGCATTCCGCTGCGACGACTTAGAACGGCGCTCGCCTCGACGGCCATCCTCGTTGCCAGCCTGGTGCTCACCGGCTGCGCGGCTGCGCACTCACCGGAGCCCGCACCGGAGCCCGCACCGGCTCCCACCCCGTCGTTGACGCAGGAGCAGCAGGACGACCAGGCGTTCCAAGATCTGTTCTCGCGTTTCGTCGGGATCGATCTCAGCAGCGAGACCGAGGGGGATCTGACTCCACTGCTCACGGGGTCGGCTCTTCAAGGAGAGCTGGACTCTCTCAAGTACAGCGCGGACAACCATCAGAAGGTGATCGGCAAAGTGACCTCCCGGGGCTTCCGAGTCACGGATCGAGGCTCCGACGCGCAGGGATCGGAGTACATGACCGCACAGGCGTGCCTCGACATCAGCGGGACGAGGACAGTGGATGAACAGGGCAAGGACGTGACGCCGCAACGTGATGCTGCCGTTGCGCTTCAGATGAAGGCAGTCAAGATCGCCGACGGTTCGTGGCGCATCAGTGATTCCGTCCGCAACGAGGACACGCGCGCATGCGAGTGAGATAGCCGCAGATGCTCATCATCGTGGTCGTGCTCGCCGCCGTCGTCCCTGCGTCGGTCAGCGAAGCGGCTGGCGGCTACTGCGGGCTCGGATACACGCGTTCGCCGAGCTGCTCATCCGGTGCCGTCGGCGACGGGGAAGTTCAACTCCACGCAGAGACGACCACGGAAGGACGGGCTTCGGACGACACGGCAGATCACTCAGGGCAAGCCTCAGGGACAGTAGAACCATATGTCGTGAGGCCGGTGTCGCCGCCTCTGGTGCCACGGGGTCGGATGGCGGCGGATGTGGATGTGCCGTGTACGCCGAGCGCGCGGCTGTCGGGTGGGGGTCTGTGTGCGGATGGGCGGCATGCGTTCTTGCCGCCGGCGAAGGTGCCGGCGAAGCCCGCGGATCCGGCGCCGGCTGTGCCCGCAGCGCCAGGGGTGTCGTTGGCGGATGTGGCGCAGTTCGTGCCGCGGGATGCGTCGATCCGGTCGTCGTTGACGATCGCGTATTCGCCCAGCTACCGGTTCGACGGGGGTGCGTGGGTGCAGATCCCGGGCACGCTGCCGGTGCAGGTGGGGCCCGTGACGATCCGTGTCCTCCAGGGGTCGACGGTCCTGGTCGAGGGTGCGTGCGGCACGCGGGACGCCGGACCCGGATGCCCATGACCTCACTCCGAGGCCGTGCGGGCTCGTGGACGACGAGCCACGCGGCGTCACCGTCCGCGGCGTACGCGTCGTCGCCGCGTACGCTCGAGCCAGCATGCGAGCTGAGCGTGTCCAGCTCCGAGCGGCCCGTCCCTTCACCGGTCGGGTGGCGGTGCTGTCAGGGCAGCCATAGGGAACGCTCAGACTCGCCCTGAATGCTGGCACGACCTGAGAGGAGCAGCACCGATGACGGACAGAAGCCACGGCGAAGACGAGCACGAGGGCGGCCGCGAGGTCGACGGCCGAGCCGAGGGCTCCTCGACGGAGGCGCCGTCGTCCACCACTCCTCAGCCCGGCGACGGAGGATCCGCCTGGCCGGCGCCCGCGGGTCCCGCGGCCGCGACCCACCCCGCGCCGACAAGCCCGGACCAGCGGGACACCCTCGCGTACGGAACGAGCGCGCAGACGGATCACACCGCGACCGCTCCTCTCGCGGGCGCAGCAGCGGAAGGTCATGAGCCGGCCGGCGGCACCACGACCGCTCCTCCTAAGAAGAAGCCGAACAAGGCCCTGCCCCTCGTCGCCATGCTGGCCGTCGGAGCCCTCATCGGAGGTGCCGCCGGCGGGCTCACGACCTGGGCCATCGCGCACGACGACGCCTCCACCGAGGCGGTCAGCCAGTCGCCGGCGAACATCACCGTCAACGACCCGGACAACGCGACGCCGATCACGGCCGTGGCCGCCAAGGTCTCCGGTTCCGTCGTCACCATCGACGTGGCGGGCGCCCAGGCCGGCGGAACGGGGTCCGGGGTCGTCCTCTCGAGCGACGGCTACGTCCTCACCAACACGCACGTCGTGACGCTCGACGGCCAGACCGGCGACGCCACCATCCAGGTGAAGACGGCCGACGGCGCGCTGTACTCGGCGAAGCTGGTCGGCACGGATCCCGTCGTCGACCTCGCCGTCATCAAGCTCGATGACGCCAGCGGCCTCACCCCCATCGAGTTCGCGGACTCATCCAAGCTCAACGTCGGCGACACCGCCATCGCCATCGGCGCCCCGCTCGGCCTCTCCGGCACCGTCACCGACGGCATCGTCAGCGCGCTCGACCGGAGCATCCAGGTCGCGTCCTCAGCGGCTCCGACGACCCCGGGCGACGGCAGCCAGAGCGACGAGACGCCGTTCAACTTCTGGCCGTTCGGCAACGAGGGGCAGGGAGGATCCGGCGGGCAGGGCGGCCAGGGCGGATCCGGCGCCCAGGGCGGCCAGGCAGCGGCGACGATCAACCTCGCGGTCATCCAGACCGACGCGGCCATCAACCCCGGCAACTCGGGCGGCGCGCTCCTGGACGGCGACGGCAAGCTCATCGGCGTCAACGTCGCCATCGCGAACGCGGGCGGCACCAGCTCCACCGCGGGCAGCATCGGCGTCGGTTTCGCCATCCCGTCGAACCTCGCGAAGCGCGTGGGCCAGGAGATCATCCGAAACGGCAAGGCCTCGCACGGGCTCCTCGGGGCGAGCGTCCGCGACGTCGCCAGCGGCGACTCCTCGACCCCCGTCGGCGGCGCGTTCATCGCGGAGGTCCAGAGCGGCGGCGCGGCCGCCGCGGCGGGGCTGAAGCAGGGCGACATCGTCACCGCGTTCGGCAGCATCGCGATCAGCAAGGCGAGCGACCTCACGGCGCAGGTGCGGGCCCTCGCGGGCGGCAGCGACGTCGAGCTCACCGTCATCCGCGGCGGCCAGAAGCAGCAGGTCGACGTGAAGCTCGGCACGCTCCAGCAGTAGCCAGCGGTGTCACGAGGGGCGGATCGGCGGATGCCTGTCCGCCCCTCGTCGTCCGCGACCGGCGGGCGGCCGACGGGGAGGCTGGTAAACTCCTGCAAGGCTCGGCCCCCGACAGGCCCCGGCCGCACCTCCCTCAAGAGATCGGCTCAGATGGCGCACCACCCGCGACGCGACCCGGTCGCTGGCAGCCCCGGCGATCTGCCCGCCGTCTCGTACGTCATGCCCATCCTCAACGAGGCGGCCCACGTCCGCGCCGCCGTCGACAGCATGATGCAGCAGGACTACGCCGGCGACTTCGAGGTGGTGCTGGCGCTCGGCCCCAGCACCGACGGCACGACCGAGGTCGTCCGCGAGATGGCCCGGGCCGATCCGCGCATCACGAGCGTCGACAACCCCACGGGATCCACGCCGGGCGGCCTCAACGCCGCCATCCGCGCCACGCGCCACCCCGTCGTGATCCGCGTCGATGCGCACTCCCTCCTTCCGCGCGACTACACGCGCATCGCCGTGGAGACCCTGCGGGCCACGGGCGCGGACAACGTCGGCGGACTCATGTCGGCTGAGGGGCGCACGCCGTTCGAGAAGGCCGTCGCCCGCGCCTACGGCGCCCGGGTCGGGCTCGGTGGCACCGCGCACCACGTCGGCGGCAAGGAGGGGCCGGCGGAGACCGCGTACCTCGGCGCCTTCCGGCGCGAACGGCTGGTCGAGGTCGGGCTCTTCGACGAGGGCGTGCGCCGCGGCCAGGACTGGGAGCTCAACAGGCGCCTCCGGCAGAGCGGCGGCCTCGTGTGGTTCACGCCGCGGATGAAGGTCACCTACCGTCCCCGCTCCACGTTCCGCTCGCTCATCCGCCAGTTCTTCGCCACCGGTCTCTGGCGCGGCGAGCTCGCGCGTCGCTACACCCGACAGAACTCCGTGCGGTACTTCGTGCCTCCGGTCGCCGTCGCCGGGGTGGCCGCGGGTCTCCTCCTCGGCACCGCGGGCCTCGTGGGCGCCGCGCTCGGGATGCCGGGACTGCGCCGGCTCGTCGGCGCCTTCGTCGTCCCCGGCATGTACGCCGGCTTCGTGCTCGTGAGCACCGTCTCGGTGGCCTCCCGCGACGGCGCGGCGACGATGCTGCGCTTCGCGGCCGTCCTGCCGTCCATCCACTTCAGCTGGGGCACCGGCTTCGTGCTCGGCTTCCTCGAGCTCACCGACGACCTCGACGGGCACACCGGCCGATGAGCGCCGCTCCCGGCACCGGCGACCGCGGCCTGCCCTCCTCCATCGCGGAGCTGCGGCGCGTGACGCAGCCGCCCGAGGTGCGCCTGCGGGCGAACGCGGAGCACTGGACGGCGCACCTGTACCTCCGCGACCTCTCGCCGTACCTCACCTGGCTGCTGCTGCGGACGCGGATCAGCGCGAACGGCGTCACCGTCGCCATGATCCTGACGGGCTGGGCGGCCGCCGCGGCGCTGCTCATCCCCGGCATCGTGGGAGCGGCCCTCGCGCTGGTCCTCGGCCAGCTGCAGATGCTCGTGGACTGCTGCGACGGCGAGGTCGCGCGCTGGCGCCGCACCTCATCGCCGGTCGGGCACTTCCTCGACGCCGTCGGGCACTACTCCACCGAGACGCTGATCGCGCTCGCCCTGGGGATCCGTGCCGCCGCGTACCCCTTCGAGGCGCCCGGCGACCTGCCCTGGACGACCCTCGCGTTCGCCCTGGCGCTCGTCATCGTGCTGAACAAGGCACTGAACGACATGGTGCGCGTGGCGCGCGCCTCGGCCGACCTGCCCAAGGCCCCCGTCGGCGCCGGCACGGTCGCGTCGCAGCACTCGCTCATCGCGGTCGCCCGGCGGGCCGTGCGGTTCCTGCCGTTCCACCGCATGTTCCACTCGGTGGAGCTCACCGTCGTGACCTTCGTCGTCGCGCTGGTCGGCCTCGTCGCGGGTCAGCCGGAGACCGACCGGGTGTTCCTCGTCGTCCTGGTGCCTCTGGCGGTGCTGGCGCTCGTCGGGCACTTCGTGATGATCGTCACCTCGCGTCGGCTGACGTCCGCGTGACCGGCGCCGTCCCGCGCGTCGGCGTCGTCGTCCTCAGCCAGGGGCGTCGGCCGGAGGGGCTGGCGGCCTCGCTCGCCTCGGTGCTGCGTCAGGAGGGCATCGCCCTCGACGTGGTCGTGGTCGGCAACGGCTGGGAACCTGACGGCCTCCCCGACGGGGTGCGGGGCCTCCACCTGCCGGAGAACCTGGGCATCCCGGCGGGCCGGAACGCGGGCGTCCCGCTCGTCACGGGGGAGACGCTGTTCTTCCTCGACGACGACGAGACCGTGCCGAGCGCCGCCTTCCTCGCGGACTGCCTCGCGCTCATGCGCGGCATGGACGACGTCGCACTCATCCAACCGCGCATCGTCGACCCGACGGGCGCCGCCACGCCGCGTCGCTGGATCCCGCGCATCCGCAAGGGCGACCCCGCCCGCTCGAGCCCGGTGATGTCCGTGCTGGAGGGCGCCGTCGTGGTCCGCCGTGACGCGTTCGAGGCCGCCGGCGGCTGGGCGGGGGAGTTCTTCTACGCCCACGAGGGGATCGAGCTGGCCTGGCGGATCTGGGACCAGGGCCTCCGCGCCTGGTACGCCGGGGACCTCGTCGCCCACCACCCGGCCGTCGCCCCCACCCGGCACGCGGAGTACCACCGCCTGACCGCGCGCAACCGCGTCTGGCTCGCGCGGCGCAACCTGCCGCTGCCCCTCGTCCCCGTGTACGTCGGGTCGTGGACGGCGGTGCAGCTGATACGCAGCGCACGCAACCGCGATGGGCTCGGCACGTGGCTGCGCGGGTGGCGCGAGGGCTGGGCGACATACCCCGGCGCGCGTCGGCCGATGTCGTGGGGCACCGTCCTCCGCATGGCGCGCGCGGGCAGGCCGCCCGTCATCTGATCGTGATCCGCTCCCGCTCGGTCACGATCGCACACCGTTCCGCGCCCCCGGCCGGGGCTGGTCCGGAGGGGTCCGGAGCGCTGGCTACGGTGGATGCATGGGTCTCCTGAACGACGCTCGCCTCGGCGTGCGCGCTGTCCGCTCGCTGGTCCATCAGCGCCGGGCGCGCGGGACCCTGCAGCGCAAGCTCGCGCTCCGGGCCCCCTCGCCGCGGGGCGAGTACCGCATCGCCGTGTACTTCGCCGACTCGGCCGTGAACACGTACCAGATCCGGCAGTGGTACCGGCCGCTCGTCGAGTTGGCGCGCACGCATCCGGTGGTCATCCTGAGCCGGCACCCGAGCGGCGCGAACGCGCTCCTCGACGAGAGCCCGCTGCCGGTGGAGTACGTGCGCCGCGTCGCGGACCTCGAGCGGGTCATCGCGGAGCAGGACATCCGCGTCGTCCTCTACGTCAACCAGAACACCCGTAACTTCCAGATGATGCGGTACGGGCGCCGGTGGCACGTCTTCGTCAACCACGGCGAGTCCGACAAGATGTACATGACGACCAACCAGTTCAAGGCCTACGACTACAGCCTCATCGCCGGCGACGCCGCCCGCGCCCGGCTCGGCAAGGTGCTCTGGGACTACGACCTCGACCGCCGCGCGATCCCCATCGGCCGTCCGCAGGCGGACCACTACTCCGGCGAGCTGCCCTACGCGCCGGACGACCGCACGGTCGTGCTCTACGCGCCCACCTGGGAGGGCGACCGCGCCGCGGCCGCGTACGGGTCCATCGCGTCGCACGGCGTGCCGCTCGTCCGCGATCTCCTCGCGACCGGGCGCCACCGCGTCATCTACCGCCCGCACCCGCGGTCCGGCGTCGTCGATCCCGAGTACGCGCGCGCCAATCGCGAGATCGCGGTCATGCTCGAGCGGGCGAACGTGCAGGATCCGTCGGCGCAGCACGTCGTCGATCGGTCGCGCGAGCTCGCCTGGCAGCTGTCCGCCGCCCATCTCGCCATCGTCGACATCTCCGCGATGGTCTACGACCGCCTCGCCGCGGGACGCCCCCTCCTGGTGACGCGGCCCGTGCATCCCGAGGCGCAGATCGACACTGACGGCTACCTCTCGGACTGCGAGTGGCTGACCGCGGACGACGCGCGCGACATCGTCACCCGGTTGGATGCGCTGCAGCACGACGCGGCGGCGGATCGCCGGCTCGCGGCGTGGGTCCGCCACTACTTCGGCGACACCGCTCCCGGGGTGGCGACCGCGCGCTTCCACGGGGCGATCGAGCACCTGATGGGGGAGTGGGACCGCCACGCGGCACTGCACGCCCGGGACGACACCGCCGATCCGGTGTCCGACGACCAGGTCGACGACGAGGACGAGGAGGCCTGACCCTCCGAGGGGGAGGGCGACGCCGCCGTCCCCGCGGGTGCGGTCAGCGCTTCGCGGCCTTCTTCTCGGCGACGCGGATGACGCGCGGCTTCCGCTCCGGCACCGCCAGCTCGTCCGGGAAGCCGGCGGGAGCGGGCCCGAAGGCCTGGCGGGAGCTCGCGACGATCTTGCCGCCCAGCAGGCGGTTCCCAGCGCCGCCGATGACGGCGCCGATGCCGAACGGGACCGCCCGGCCGATGGCGCTCGCGCTCTGGTTCACCACGAAGCGCTTGATGAAAGCGTGCTTGATACGGTCGGCGATGGGGCCGATGGCGAACGACGGCAGGCCCGAGGTGATGGCGCGACCCCAGTTCGCGTTGCGGTCGACCGGTTGGCCGGAGAACTGGCCCGTGAACTGCTGGATGACCTGCGCGCCCGGGGCGCCGAGCATCATCGTCATGACGAGGGCGCGGGCGCGAGCCGGATCCTCGACGGTGATGCCGTGCACCTCGGTGATCGACTGCGCGAACAGGGCGCTCGCCTCGAGGAAACCGGCGGTCTCCACCCCGGTGAGCGCGAGGGACACGCCCGTGCCGACACCGGGGATCACCGCGCTGGCTCCCACGGCGGCGCCTCCCGCGGTGACGGCCGCCAGGAAGCGCTTCTCCAGGATCGCGATGATGCGGTCGGGGGAGGCCTCCGGGTGGCGGGCGCGTATCGACCGGATGTGGGCGAGCACGACGGGGCGCTGCACGGACAGGAGACGATCGATGCCGGTGGCCACGGTCGGGTCGAGCTCGGAGGCGTCCTTCATGCTCCGAGCCTACGCGCGGTGCCCGTGTCGTTCGTCCCCTCGTCGTCCGGCGGATCCTGGCGCACAGCATCGCCTATCCGCTGAGGTGCGGGCACAAGCGCATGGGGCGTTGGCGCTCTGGTCATTCCTCCATGTGGCGGATAAGCATGTGTCATGGTCACCACCGTCTCCGACGCCGCCGCCGAGTTCGGCTCCCGCGTGCGCGAGCAGCGCCAGCGCATCGGCATCAGCCAGGAGACGCTCGCGGAGCTCTCCGGCATCCACTGGACCGCCCTCGGCAAGATCGAGCGCGGCCAGCGGAACCCGAGCCTGCGCAACATCATCAAGATCGCGAGCGGGCTCGACGTGGACGCCGGCCTGCTGGTGACGGGGCTCACGGCCGACATGCTGCCGCAGGACGACGGGGACTCGCCCGCCGAGCTGATCCGCCTGGAGCGGGAACGCGACCGCCGCGGCACCACGCCCGTCAGAAGCTGACCCGCCACAGGTACTCGCCTCCGTCCGGCCGGAACCACCGCACCACGAGGATCGTGTTGAGCGCGAGGTCGTCCCCGCGGATGGTGGTGGACAGGCGCTCGCCCGGCCGCACCGTGACAGGGGCGCGCGACAGCATGGTGCCCGATCCGAGCAGGTGCAGCGAGATGGCGTGCAGCACCTCGTCGCCGATGTTGACCAGCGCGAAGCGCGGGCGCTCGAGCGTGCGGTCGAAGTGCCAGGGCACGCGGTACGCGGGCTCGGGATCGGGACGGATGGGCAGGGGCGGGACCGGTCGCAGCATGCGTGCACGGTAGGGGCGGCGTGCGACGGGAGGGGTCGTGGGCCTGTGGAAGGGCGGGGTTGGGGAGGAGGGGAGCGCGGCGGCTCAGGCGCCGGTCGGAGGCGGCGGGTTGTGGTCGGCGTTGTAGGCGTCCATGACCCGGTCGATGGGGCCGTCGAGCACCAGGGTGCCCTCGTCGAGGTACAGGCCACGCGTGCAGAAGCGGCGGAGGTCGCGCTCGTTGTGCGAGACGAAGAAGAGCGTGCGCCCCTCGGCGAGCATCTCCTCGATCCGGTGGTAGCACTTCTCCCGGAACGCCCGGTCGCCCACGGCGAGGACCTCGTCCACGAGGAGCACCGGCTCGTCGAGCCGCGAGATCACGGCGAACGCGATGCGCACCTTCATTCCGCTCGAGAGGTGCTTGTAGGGGGTGTCGACGAAGTCGGGGATCTCGGCGAAGGCGATGATCTCGTCGAACCGCGCGTCGATCTCGGCCTTGGACATGCCGTGGAGACCCGCCGTGAGGTAGATGTTGTCGCGCACCGTCAGGTCGTTGACGAAGCCGCCCGTGATCTCGATGAGCGGCGCGACACCCGCGTGGACGCCGATCGAGCCCTCGTCGGGGATGAGGACCTCGGCGACGAGCTTGAGGAGCGTCGACTTGCCCTGGCCGTTGCGGCCGACCACGCCGATCGCCTCGCCCTGGCGCACCTCGAAGGAGACGTGCCGCAGCGCCCAGAACTCGCCGGGCCGTGCGCGCCGGGCGGATCCCGCGAAGAGGTCTTTGAAGCTCCGACGGGCCTTGCGGTTGCGGCGGAAGCGGATGCCGGCGTCCTCGACCGCCAAGACCGTGGGCGCATTGGGCCCGGCGTGCGATGCGCCCATCAGATCTCCTTCAGGACGGCGGGCAGCGAGCGGCGGAAGACGAGCGCGCCGACGGCGACCAGCGCCGCCGAGATCGCCGCGCTCACCCCGACCGCGTACCAGTCGAGCTCGGAGGGGAAGAACGCGGCGCGGTAGAGGCCGAAGACGCCCGTGAGGGGATTGAGCGCGGCCCAGGGGTGCAGGTCGGCGGGCAGGTCGCTCGACGAGTAGACGATGGGGGAGGCGTAGAACAGGAAGCGGAGCACGAGCTTCACGGCGCGCTCGAGGTCGCGGAAGAACACCACGAGCGGCGAGATGATCAAGCCGATGCCGAGGAGCAGCGAGGCCTGGATGAGCACGGCGAGCGGGAACAGTAGCACGTGGACGTCGAGGCGGGCGCCCGCGACGATCGCGAAGACGGCGAGCACGGGGAGGCTCGCCACGAACTCGAACCCCTTCGCGAGCACGAGCCGCAGCACCCAGATGCTCCGCGGGATCCGCGTGGAGCGCACGAGCTTCGCCTGCGAGCTGAAGGCCTTCGTGAAGTCGCTCGTGGCACCCGTGAACCACATCCACGGCAGGAGCGCGGCGAGGAGGAAGACGATGTACGGCTCCTCGCCGACGTCGCGTGAGAACACGACGGTGAAGACGAACCAGTAGATGCCCGACATGACGAGCGGGTCGAGGATCGACCAGAACCAGCCGAGCGCGCTCGTGGAGTAGCGGACCTTAAGGTCGCGCGTCGTGAGGAGCCAGAGCGAGCGGCGGTACCGGGCGGCGGGGGTGCGGGACGCGCGACCGGGGAGGGCGGCATCGGGCACGGCGGGGATCCTCTGCATCAGCATCCCCGAGGTGGTCTAGACGAAGAGGTTGGCCCTCTCGAGGTCCTCCGCGAAGTCGACCTCGACCGCGTACAGGTCGGAGATGTCTACCGGTTCGACGAGCAGGGAGTCCTGCTCGATCGCCAACTCTATTCCACGCTCGAAGTAGTCCTGGTCGGCGACCCGGGCGAGCTGGCGGATGAGGACCGGCTTGTCGGCCTTGGAGACGTAGTTGATCCCGACGGCCTCGCCGAGGCCGCCCTTCACGGTCTTCGACAGCTCGCGGATGAAGCCCTCGGGGCTCGTCGTGTACTTGACCTCCTCGTCGGAGACGCGCGAGGTGTTGACGGTGACGAAGGACTGGTCGCGGGCGATCGTCGCGGCCGCGCGGCGGAGGATCATCGGATCGAAGACGACATCGCCGTTCATCCAGAGGACGCCGCCGGGGCCCGAGGCGCGGAGGGCGCGGAGCAGGCTCTTCGACGTGTTCGTCTGGTCGTATTGCTCGTTGTAGATGTAGTCGGCGTCCGGGAAGGCGTCGATGATGTGGTCGAGCTTGTAGCCGACGACGATGCTGACCTTGGCGTCGTCGCCGAGGCCGAGACGGATGTTGTCGAACTGCTGGCCCATGATGGTGCGGCCGTCGCTGAGCTCGGTGAGGGGCTTGGGGAGGCTGCGCCCGAGACGGCTGCCCATGCCTGCCGCCAGGATGACTACCTGCGTGGTCATGTGTTCTCCGTTCGATGCGGGTGCCGAGTGCGACCGGGACCCCCGACGCCGAGGGTTCGCCGGGACTTCACCCACGGGTTTCCTGTTCGACACGCCGTCATGCCTTTTTCATCGTACGCCGCGGGTGGGGAAATGCGCGGGATGAGGGGTGGGGTCGTGTCCCTTTCGTGATCTGGACGTGCCCCGGAGCAGGTGCCGTCGACTCCTCCGCCGGTCCTGACGCGGGCCCGCGACGGGACCGCCGAGGACGGCGGATCGGGCACGGAGGACGGCCTTGATAACGTGGGGCCGTGACCGACGCCCCCGACGAGACGACCTCCCCCGACGCCACGTCCGACTCCGCAATGGAGGCCCGGGATCACGCCGATCGCGCTCCGTCCGCCGTGGAGGAGGAGCCGACCGCTGGCCCGGCTGCAGACCCGGCCGCAGCCGAGGAGGAGCGCGCGACGACGACCGCCGTGCCCCGGCCTCCGCGCCCCGGTCAGCGCGTGCCCCGTCGTGCCACCGCGCCGTCCCCGCGCACCGCGCCCGCCGTGGTCGTCGCGCCGACGCCGCCCCGGGTGAAGTCGGCCCCTGTCGCCGCACCCGCGTCGCGGCCGTCCGCTGGTGCAGCCGATGGCGACGGGGATGCCCCGGCCACGACGACGCGTCCCCCGCGGGTCCGACGTCGCACGCGCGTGCAGCGCGCGGCCGGCAGCGCGGCGGGGGTCGCCGCTGTCGAGGGCGCCGAGGTGTCCGGTCCCGCCGAGGTGTCCAAGGCTCCGATCGATGCGGTCCCGGCGGTCGGCTCGCTCGCGACGTCCGCCCCCGGACCGGTCGCCGAGGACGACAGCCCGGCGCCGCAGCCGGACCAGGACGGCCTGTCCGCGCTCGGCGCCATGTTCGCGGAGTCCGACCCGCAGCCCCTGGTCGAGCCCGCGCGCGCCGACGCGGACGACCAGGACGGCCCCCCGACGCATGACGGAGCGGCGGCGGACCCGGAGGGCGGTTCGCCCGCGTCCTCCGTGGAGGTCGAGCAGGAGGTCGCCGAGGTCGCGGACGGGGGAGAGGCGGAGGATGCGCCCGACGCCGACGCCGACGCCGACCCGGTCGCGGACGTCGATCCGGCGGCCGAGCCCGAGCAGGATACGACGAGCGACCACGAGCCCGGCACGGCCGATCCGGCCGCCGCGGGAGCCGACGCCGTCGCGGACGAGGAGATCGCAGCGGACGCGGCGCAGGTGCCGGTCACCGAGACTGACGAGGACGCCGCGGACGGCGAGGCCGAGACGGTTGCCGAGGTCATCACCGAGCAGGGCGCAGGCACGGCGCCCGCAGCGCCGCCCGTCCCGCCCGAGCGAGACGAGGACGCGTCCGCATCCCACGCGGATCCCGCTCCCGCCCGTACCGTCACCGTCCGCACCGACAGCCTCACCGCGCCGCGCTCCTCGCGCCCCGGCCTCGCCGGGATGGCGGAGACCGCGCTCACGCCGTCCGTCCGCGGCGACCGCGCGGCCGCGCCGGCGCTGGGGGAGGACGTCCTCGTCATCGACGGGCTCACCAAGCGCTTCGACGAGAAGGTCGCCGTCGACGACGTGGCGCTCACCGTGCGCGCCGGATCCTTCTACGGCATCGTCGGCCCGAACGGCGCCGGCAAGACGACGACCATGTCGATGGTGACGGGGCTCCTCCGACCCGATGCCGGCACCGTCACCGTCAACGGGATCGACGTCTGGCGCGAGCCGCTCACCGCCAAGCGGAGCATCGGCGTGCTGCCGGACCGGCTCCACCTCTTCGACCGCCTCACCGGCGCGCAGCTCCTCCACTACTCGGGCGCCCTCCGGGGGCTCGACGACGCGGAGATCCGCAGCCGGTCGGCCGACCTCATCGCCGCGTTCGGGCTCGAGGACGCCGTCGGTCGGCTCGTCACCGACTACTCGGCGGGCATGACCAAGAAGGTCGCGCTCGCCTGCGCCATGATCCACTCGCCGCGCATGCTCGTCCTCGACGAGCCGTTCGAGTCGGTCGACCCCGTCTCCGCCGCGAACGTCGTCGAGATCCTGCAGGACTACGTGGCGCACGGCGGCACCGTCGTGCTGTCGAGCCACGGCATGGACTTCATCCAGCGCATCTGCGACCACGTCGCGATCATCGTCAACGGCCGGGTGCTCGCCGCGGGCACCATGGACGAGGTCCGCGCGGGCCGCTCGCTGGAGGAGCGCTTCGTCGCCCTGGCCGGCGGTCGACGCACGGCGGAGGGGTTCTCGTGGTTGCACTCGTTCTCCGACTGAGGCTCGCCCTCCTCGCCAACGCCTTCCGCCGCAGCCCCTGGCAGGTCCTCGGGCTCGTCGCGGCCGGCGTCTACGGGATCCTCGTCACGGTGCTCGCCGCCGGCGCGCTGGCCGGGCTCCGCGACGCCGACGTCTCCGCCGCGCGCGACGTCGTCGTCGCCGGTGGCGCGCTCGTCGTCCTCGGGTCGCTCGTCGTGCCGCTCGTGCTCGGGACCCAGGACGCCCTGGACCCGCGCCGGTTCGCGCTCTACGGCATCGAGCCCCGCCGGCTCGCCTTGGCGCTCGGCGCCGCCGCCGTGGTCAGCGTGCCGGGCGCGGTCCTCGTCGTCGTGGCGCTGACGACCGTGATCACGTGGGCACGCGATCCGCTCACCGCCCTCGTCGCCGTCGTCGCGGCCTGCGCCGCGGTGGTCACGTGCGTGCTCGTCGCCCGCATCAGCACCGTCCTCTCCTCCATCCTGCTCAGCACGCGCCGGGCCCGCGAGGCGACCGGTCTCGCGGCCGGACTCGTGGCCGTGCTGCTCGTCCCCGCGGTCCTGGCCCTCGCCCAGGCCGACCTCCTCGACGACGGGCTGCGTCCCGCGCGCGGCGTGCTCGGCGTCCTCGCCTGGACCCCGCTCGGCGCCGCCTGGTCGGCTCCGGCGGCGGCCGTCTCGGGCGACGCCGGGGGAGCGGCGGGGATGCTGCTGGTGGCCGTCGCCTCGGCGGCGCTGCTCGCGCTCCTCTGGATCCGCCTCGTGCCGTGGGCGCTCACCGCACCCGACCGCACCGGTGGCGGGCGCACCCAGACCGGCCTCGGCTGGTTCGGCCGCTTCGGCGCCTCGCCGACGGGCGCGGTGGCCGCGCGGAGCGTCACCTACTGGATCCGCGATCCGCGCTACCGCGCCACGCTCGTCCTGATCCCGGTGCTCCCGCTCGTGCTCCTCATCCCGCTCGTCATCGTCGACGTGGACGCCCACGTGCTCGCCCTCGTGCCGCTGCCGGTGATGGCGCTCTTCCTCGGGTGGAGCGTGCACAACGACACCGCGCACGACCACACCGCCGTGTGGCTGCACGTCGTGTCGGGCATCCGCGGCGTCGCGGACCGCATCGGTCGCCTCGTGCCCGTCCTCGCGATCGGCGTTCCGCTCGTCGCGATCGGCGCTCCGCTCAGCGCGCTCGGCTTCGGCGACCCGTCCGTCCTCCCCTCCGTCGTCGGGGTCAGCGGCGGGGTCCTGCTGGCAGGGGTCGGCCTGTCGTCGCTCTTCTCGGCGCGCTTCCCGTACCCCGCCTCGCGTCCCGGGGACAGCCCCTTCCACGCGCCGCAGAGCGTGAGCGCCGGCGGATCCACCGTGCCCACGCTCACGTTCCTCGCCACGGTCGTCCTCGCGCTGCCGTCCGTCTGGCTCGGGTGGATGGGGCTCGTCCACGGCGGCGCGTACCCGACGTGGTCGCTCGTCGTCGGGCTCGGGATCGGCGTCGTGACGCTCGTCGCCGGTGTCGTCGGCGGCGGTCGCGTGTTCGAGCGGCGCGGCCCCGAGCTCCTGGCCTTCGCCCAGCGCCACTGAGCCCCGGCATCCGGCCCGCCGGATCCCGCGCGCCGGAAAAGTAGACTGAGGGCATGGTCATCCTCAGCATCGAACAGGCCCCCGGAAGCCCGTCGCAGGGCGGCGGCACCGACACCCTCGACCGCGAGCTCGAGGAGCTCCTCGAGCAGGAGACGATCGAGCCCGGCGACCACGAGCGCTTCTCGCACTACGTGAAGAAGGACAAGATCCTCGAGTCCGCGATCAGCGGCAAGCCCGTGAAGGCGCTCTGCGGCAAGAAGTGGCTGCCCGGTCGCGACCCGCAGAAGTTCCCGGTCTGCCCCGACTGCAAGCGCATCTACGAGAACATGAAGCCCGAGTAGGTCCCACCCGCGGCGCCGTGCAGGTCAGACGGCCGCGCTCTCCTCGGTCGGGATCGCCGGGTCGCCGGCGCGCAGCCGGAAGGCCTGCGCCGGGAGGTCGCGGACGACCTCGGCGTGATGGGCGCGAGCCGCGGCGGTGCCCGCGCGGCCGAGCCAACGCGGATCCGGCTCGCCGCCCTCCGCCAGCGTGACGACGAGGTCGCGATCGCCGGGGAGCGGCACCGGGTGCTGTCCCACGGTGACGAGCTCGCTCGTGGCGACCCCCTGCGCGTCATGGCGGCGGAGCGCGCCCTTGAGGCCGCCGCGGCTCTGCTTGCCCGTCGACCGCTTCGCGACGGACACCCACTCGCCGTCCCCGCCCGTGTCGCGGTGGGCGACGAGCTTGAAGACCATGCCGGCGGCGGGTGCTCCGGATCCGGTGACGAGCGAGGTCCCGACCCCGTAGGAGTCCACCGGCGAGGCCGCGAGGCCCGCGATGCCGTGCTCGTCGAGGTCGTTGGTGACGGTGATCCGCGTGCCCGTGGCGCCGAGCGCGTCGAGCTGCGCGCGCACCTCGCCGACGAGCACCGGCAGGTCGCCCGAGTCGAGCCTCACGGCGCCGAGGCCGGGGCCGGCGACGCGGACCGCGGTCTCGACCCCCTGCCGCACGTCGTAGGTGTCCACCAGCAGGGTCGTGCCGGCGCCGAGCGCGTCGACCTGGGCCCGGAACGCCTGCTCTTCGGTGTCGTGCAGGAGGGTGAAGGAGTGGGCGGCGGTGCCCATGGTCGGGACGCCCCACGTGCGGCCGGCCTCGAGGTTCGAGGTGGCGCTGAAGCCCGCGATGAACGCGGCGCGGGCGGCGGCGACGGCCGAGCGCTCGCCCGTCCGGCGGGATCCCATCTCGGCGAGCGGGCGTCCGCCGGCGACCTGCACCATGCGGGCTGCGGCGCTCGCGACCGCGGAGTCGTAGTTGAGGACGCTGAGCACGAGCGTCTCGAGGATCACCCCGTCGGCGAAGGGCGCCTCGACCGTGAGGAGCGGGGAGCCCGGGAAGTAGACCTCGCCCTCGCGGTAGCCCGTGATGCGGCCGCGGAACCGGTAGTCGGCGAGCCAGGCCAGGGCCTCCTCGCCGACGACGCGCTCGGAGCGCAGGTACTCGAGCTCGGCGTCGCCGAAGCGGAAGTCGCGGATGAGCTCGAGGAGGCGTCCGGTGCCCGCGACGACGCCGAAGCGGCGGCCGCTCGGGAGGCGCCGGGCGAAGCACTCGAAGACGCAGTCGCGGTCGTGGGTGCCCGCCTTCAGCGCTGCGTCGAGCATCGTCAGCTCGTACCGGTCGGTGAGGAGGGAGGTCGCCTGGTGCACGCGCCCAGCCTAGGGCGGCGCCCGGGAGGCGGCCCGATCCGCCGGGCGCACGGGCCGCGACGATGACGGGGGTGCGGCCTAGGTTCGTGCCATGGAGCGCACGCGATGGATCCTCGCCGACCAGCTGGGCGACCACTTCGACGACGGCGGGCGGACGCTGCTCATCGAGTCACGGGGCCTGCTCGCCCGGCGGCCGTACCACCGGGCCAAAGCGCACCTCATCCTGTCGGGCATCCGGCACCGCGCGCGGGCGCTCGGCGACCGGGTCGAGTTCCACCAGGTGGACCACTACCGTGAGGTCGTCGCGGGGCGGGACGACCTGGAGGTCATCGACCCCACCTCCCGGGGTCTCCGGCGCCTGGTCGCGGAGATCGGCGCCCACGTGCTGCCGAGCCGCGGCTTCGTCACGAGCGAGCAGGAGTTCGCCGAGTGGATGGCCGGGCGCACGTCGAACCGGCTCGTCATGGAGGACTTCTACCGGTGGTCGCGCGCGCGCACCGGCACCCTCATGGACGACGACGACCCGGTCGGCGGCCGCTGGAACTACGACCACGACAACCGCGAACGGCCGCCGAAGGGGGCGGCGAACCTCGGCCTGCCCGAGCCGTGGTGGCCGGAGGAGGACGACATCGACGCCGAGGTCCGCGCCGACCTTGACGAGTGGGAGCGGAAGGGCCTCGTGCACTTCGTGGGCGAGGACGGGCCGCGGCGCTTCGCCGTCACGCCGGAGGAGGGGCGCCTGGCGCTCGACGACTTCGTGGCGAGCCGGCTCAACGACTTCGGCCCCTTCGAGGACGCGTCGCTCCGGGGCGACTGGACCATGGCCCACTCGCTGCTGAGCGCCACCATGAACATGGGCGTGCTGGATCCGGCGGACGTCATCGAGCGCATCGTCGCGGAGCACACGGCCGGCCGGGCGCCCATCCAGAGCGTCGAGGGCATCGTGCGGCAGATCATGGGCTGGCGCGACTACGTGTGGCACCTCTACTGGGCCTTCGAGGACGACTACACGTCCCAGAACCGGCTCGACGCGCATCGCGGCGTGCCGACCGCGCTGCAGGAGCTCGACGCGTCCGGCATCGAGGCCGCCTGCCTCTCCCACGTCGTCGACAAGGTCCGCACGCACGGCTGGGCGCACCACATCGAACGGCTCATGATCCTGGGCAACCTCGCGCTCCAGCGCGGCTACGACCCGGCCGCCATGAACGACTGGTTCATCGACTCCTTCGTCGACGGCACGCCGTGGGTCATGCCCGCGAACGTCGTCGGCATGGCGCTGCACGCCGACGGCGGCCGCATGGCGACGAAGCCGTACGCGGGCGGCGGCGCCTACATCGACCGGATGTCGGACCACTGCGGCGGCTGCCCGTTCGATCCGAAGGTGCGCGTCGGCCCCACGGCTTGCCCGTACACCGCGGGCTACTGGTGGTTCCTCGACCGCAACCGGGAGCGGCTCCGTGGCAACGCGCGCATGGCCCAGCCGCTCGCCGGGCTCGGGCGGCTGACGGACCTGCCGGAGCTCGTCGCCCAGGAGGACGCGCGGCGGTCGCTGTGACGCCCGCGCGTCGGCCGCCGGCTCCGGGCGCATCCGGACCCGCCGGTAGGCTGGCCCGATGAGCGACGCGCCGATCGGGATCTTCGACTCCGGCGTCGGCGGCCTCACCGTGGCCCGTGCCGTCGCCACCCTCCTGCCGCGCGAGTCGATCGTCTACATCGGCGACACGGCGCACACGCCCTACGGCGACAAGCCCATCGCGGACGTCCGCCGCTACGCGCTCGCGGTCCTCGACGACCTCGTCGAGCGCGGCGTGAAGATGCTCGTCATCGCGTGCAACACGGCGTCCGCGGCCATGCTCCGCGACGCCCGCGAGCGCTACGACATCCCGGTGGTCGAGGTGATCCAGCCGGCCGTGCGCACGGCCGTCAGCGTCACCCGCAACCATCGCGTCGGCGTCATCGCCACCCACGCCACCGTCACGAGCCGCGCCTACGACGACGCCTTCGCGGCGGCCCCGCACCTCGCGCTCACCTCCGCCGAGGCGCCCCGCTTCGTCGAGTTCGTGGAGCGCGGCGAGACCTCCGGCCCGGAGCTGATGGCGGCCGCGGAGGAGTACCTCGCGCCGCTCCGCGCCGCCGGCGTCGACACCCTGGTCCTCGGCTGCACCCACTACCCGTTCCTCGAGGGCGCGATCTCGCTGCTCATGGGCCCCGACGTCACCCTCGTCTCCAGTGACACCGAGACGGCCAAGGACGTCTACCGAGAGCTCGTGTCCGCGGGCCTCGAGCGGCGCTCCGACGCGCCCCCCGTGATCCGGTACGAGGCCACCGGCGGCAGCGCGTCCGACTTCGAGACGCTCGCGCACCGCATGCTCGGCTCGGGCGTCACGCATGTCGAGCTGGTCGAGACCGGCGCCATCCCCCTTCCCCGCCGGCCGCGACCGGATGCGGCGACGCCTCCGGACGCGGACGGCACCCCGTCCACCCCCGACCCGAGCTGAGGCCGCACATGACCGACGACACCCCCCGCCACGACGGCCGCGCCGCCGACGAGCTGCGCGAGATCACGATCGAGCGGAACTGGAGCGAGCAGGCCGAGGGATCCGCCCTCATCTCCTTCGGCCGCACCCGCGTCCTCTGCACCGCGTCCTTCACCAACCGCGTCCCGCGCTGGAAGGCCGGCAGCGGCCAGGGCTGGGTCACCGCCGAGTACGCGATGCTCCCGCGCGCCACGAACGAGCGCATGGACCGCGAGGCCGTGAAGGGCAAGGTCGGCGGCCGCACGCACGAGATCTCCCGCCTCATCGGCCGCAGCCTCCGCGCGGTCGTCGACATGAAGGCGCTCGGGGAGAACACGATCGTCATCGACTGCGACGTTCTGCAGGCCGACGGCGGCACGCGCACCGCCGCCATCACGGGCGCGTACGTCGCCCTCGCCGACGCGCTCGAGTGGGGCCGCGAGAGGAAGTTCATCGCGCAGCGCGCGACGCCGCTGAAGGACAGCGTCGCCGCGGTCTCCGTCGGCATCGTCGACGGGAAGTCGCTGCTCGACCTCGCGTACGTCGAGGACGTGCGCGCCGAGACCGACATGAACGTGGTGATGACGGGCAGCGGGTCCTTCGTCGAGGTCCAGGGCACGGCCGAGGGCGCGCCCTTCGACCGCGCCGAGCTCGACGCCCTCCTCGACCTCGCGCTCAGCGGCGGCACCACGCTCACCGCGCTGCAGGCGCAGGCGCTCGGCCGCTGAGGCACCGGCCGTGATCCCGCTCGTCCTCGCCACGCACAACGCCCACAAGGTGGAGGAGCTCCGCCGGATCCTGGGCGCGCGCCTCGACGGCATCGACCTGGTCGCCTACGACGGCCCCGAGCCCGTCGAGGACGGCACGACGTTCGAGGAGAACGCCCTCATCAAGGCGCGGGCCGCCGCGCTGCACACGGGCCGGGCCGCGCTGGCGGACGATTCCGGGATCGGCGTCGACATCCTGGGCGGATCGCCCGGCATCTTCTCGGCGCGCTGGGCGGGTCCGGCACGCGACAGCCGCGCGAACCTCGAGCTCCTGCTCGGCCAGCTCGGCGACGTGCCCGACGCGCACCGCGGCGCCCGCTTCACGTGCGCCGCAGCGCTCGTCGTCCCCACCGCGGACGGCCTCGTCGAGCGCACGGCCCTCGGTGTGTGGGAGGGATCCGTGCTCCGCGAGGAAGCGGGCGAGGGCGGCTTCGGCTACGACCCGATCTTCCGCCCGGCCACCGGCGGCGCGAGCGCCGCGGCCCTCAGCGCCGACGAGAAGAACCGCGTCAGCCACCGCGCGCTCGCCTTCGACGCGATCATGCCCGTGGCGCGGCGGGAGCTCCTCGGCGAGGGCTGACGCCTCCTCCCCGCCCTCCTGAGAGCGGGAGTCGTTCCCGACTGCGCTCCCGGCTGGATCCGCATGACGGCGGGCCCGTACGGTGGACGCATGGGCTCCGGATCGCACGACCACGGCGCGGCCACGACCGACCGCCGCCGGCTCGTCATCGCCATCGCGATCACCGTCGCGGTCCTCGTGGTCGAGGTGGTCGGCGCGCTCGTCTCGGGGTCGCTCGCGCTGCTCGCGGACGCGGGCCACATGACGAGCGACCTGCTCGGCCTCGGCATCGCCCTGGTCGCCACCATCGTCGCCGCGCGCCCCGCGACCGACCGGCACACCTTCGGCTTCCAACGCGGCGAGGTCCTCGGCGCCCTCGTCAACGGCCTGATCCTCGCGGTCGTCGCCGTCTACGTCGCGGTGCAGGGCGTCACGCGCCTGCTCGCGCCGGAGGGCCCGGAGGTGGACCCGGGCATCATGCTGCTCGCCGCCGGCATCGGCCTGGTCGCGAACGTCGGCGCGCTGCTGGTGCTGCGCGGGGGAGCGGGGCGCTCGATCAACATGCGCGGCGCCTACCTCGAGGTGCTCGGCGACGCTTTCGGGTCGGTCGCCACCATCGTCGCCGGCGTGGTCATCGCCGTCACCGGATTCGGGCGGGCGGACGCCGTCGCGTCGCTCGTCATCGCGGCGCTGATCGTGCCGCGCGCGGTCGTGCTGCTGCGCGACGTCGTGCGCGTGCTGAACGAGTCCACGCCCGTGGGCACCGAGCCCGAGCGGATCCGCGCCCACCTGCTCGAGACGCCCGGCGTCACGGCGGTCCACGACGTGCACGTCTGGGCCATCACGTCCGGCTCGCCCGTCTTCACCGCCCACGTGGTCGTGGAGCAGGAGGTGTTCCGCGACGGCCGCACGGGCGAGCTGCTCGACCGGCTGTCCGGCTGCCTCGACGACCACTTCGACGTCGAGCACAGCACGTTCCAGCTGGAGCCCGAGGAGCACGCCGGGCACGAGCACCGGCACCACGTCTGAGCCTCCGCCCGGCCGCGGGCGCCCCGGCCGCGCGTCACCGACCGGCGGCGCGCCGCCGACAGGCCCCGATCAGAGGGCGTCCGGGTCTCAGCGCCGCGGGTCGTTCGACGGGTCCTGGTCGAATTCCTCGGGCGTGAGCGCGAGCTCCTCGCCGTCCTGCGGCACGCCCGCCGCCTCCTCGTCCCGCGCGTGCTTGCGCGCGCGGAGGAAGTGGATGGCCGTGGGCACGACGGTGACGAAGACCGCGCCGAGCAGCACGAAGTCGATGTAATGCGTGACGAAGTCGCGGATGGGCGGGAAGCCGTTGAGGAGATGGCCCAGGAAGGTGAGGCCCGCGCCCCAGATGAGGGCGCCGATCGCGTTGTAGAGCGAGTACTTGCGGTAGTCCATGTGGCCGACGCCGGCGGCGATGGGCGCGAACGTGCGGACGATGGGCACGAAGCGCGCCGCGATGACGGACAGCCCGCCGAAGCGCGCGAAGAACGCGTTGGTGCGCACGACGTTCTGCCGGCTGAAGATGCCCGAGTCCTTGCGCTCGAAGACCCGCGGTCCCGCCTTGTGGCCGATGAGGTAGCCGACCTCGCCGCCCGCGAACGCGGAGAAGGCGATGGCGAGGCAGACCCACCAGATGTCGATCCCGGTGATCCCGGGGAGGGTCAGCCCGGCGATGACGAGGAGTGTGTCGCCGGGGAAGAGGAACCCGAAGAGCAGGCCGGTCTCGGCGAAGATGATGAGGCAGATCCCGATGAGGGCGAATCCCCCGAACGACTCGATGAGCGTCGTCGAGTCGAGGAAGTCGAAGAGCTGTGGATGCACGTGGGGGCTCCAGTCGTGGTGGGTCGCGACGTGAGCGGAGCGACCTGCGGCAGAGCACAGGATATCGGGAGCGGCCGCGCGCGCGCCGAGTCCCGGACACCCCCGGTCGAGGGCCGTGTCTCGGCTCAGGCGCCGAGGCCGGCGTGGCCGAACAGCCCCGGGACGCCGCCCGAGTGCCAGAGGACGACGCGGTCGTCCGGCCGGATGGATCCATCGCGGACCGCGGCCGCCAGTCCCGCCGCGGCGCGGGCAGTGTACGTGGGGTCGAGGAGGATCCCCGTCGTCCGCGCGACGAGCGCGAGCGCATCCCGCGCCTCGTCCGTGAGATGCGCGTAGCCGGAGCCCACGCGGCCCTCGTCGATGCGCAGGGCCTCCGCGCCGATCCCCGTGCCGCGCTCCGCGAGGAACCCCGCGACCACGGCGCGCGGCTCCGCCACGGCCCCGCAGTGGACGCCGAGGACGCGCTCGGGCCGAGCGCCTCGACGAGCCCGGCCATCGTGCCGCCGGAGCCGAGGGCGACGACGACGTGGTCGACCTCGCCCACCTGCCCGGTGAGCTCGTGGCCCGCGTCGACGAAGCCCTGCACGGAGTGCGCGTCGGATCCGCCGAACGCCACCCGGTGCACGCGCGTGCCGACCGCCTCGAGTTCGGCGACGACGGACCCGGCGCGCGACTCCGCCGTCTCGTCACCGGACCACACGATGCGCGCGCCGTACAGCCCGTCGAGCAGCACGTTGCCACGCGCCGCGACCTCGTGCCCCTCGAGGACCAGCACGACGTCGAGGCCGAGCGCCGCCCCGGCCGCCGCGGTCATGCGCGCGTGGTTGCTCTGCGCGGCGCCCGTGGTGACCACGGTGCCTGCCCCCCGCGCGACGGCCCGGCCGAGCGAGTGCTCGAGCTTCCTCGCCTTGTTGCCGCCGCCGCCCCAGCCGATGAGGTCGTCGCGCTTCATCAGGAGCCGCTCGGGGTGCAGGCCGAGCGCCTCCGCGAGACGGGGGACCGGGTGCGCGGGGGTCGGCTCGGTCCAGAGGCGGAGGCGTTCGGCCACGGGGTGCTCCTCGCTGCGGGTCGGAGCGCCGCGGCGAGGAGGCCCTCGCGGGCTCCATGGCTGGTGCGGGAGAAGGGACTTGAACCCTCACGCTCGAAAGCACAGGAACCTAAATCCTGCGTGTCTACCGATTCCACCACTCCCGCGGGTGCCCGACCAGCTTAGGACGCCCCCTAATATGTTGATCGTGACAACGAAGACACTCGTAGCAGGCATCGACTCCTCCACGCAGAGCTGCAAGGTGGTCGTCCGCGACCTCGACACGGGCGCCCTCGTGCGCTCCGGCCGCGCGTCCCACCCCGACGGCACTGAGGTGGATCCTGCCGCCTGGTGGGACGCGCTCCTCGCGGCCGTCGCCGACGCGGGCGGCCTCGACGACGTGGCCGCCATCTCGGTCGGCGGCCAGCAGCACGGCATGGTCTGCCTCGACGAGTCCGGCGCGGTCGTCCGCGACGCGCTCCTCTGGAACGACACCCGATCCGCGCAGGCCGCCGCCGCCCTCCGGGACGAGCTCGGCGCCGAGACCTGGGCGAGCGCCACGGGCGTCGTCCCGGTCGCGTCATTCACCGCCACCAAGCTCCGCTGGCTCCGCGACGCCGAGCCCGAGAACGCGGCCCGCGTCGCCGCCGTCGCCCTCCCGCACGACTGGCTGACCTGGCGCCTGCTCGGCCATGGCACGGGATCCCCGGACCTCGCCGCCCTCGCCACCGACCGCTCCGACGCGAGCGGCACCGCGTACTGGTCGAGCGTCACGGGGGAGTACCGCCTCGACCTCCTGGAGCGCGCGCTCGGCCGCGTCGTCGGCCTGCCGCGCGTGCTCGGCCCCGGCGAGTCCGCAGGGCTGACGGGCGACGGCATCCCCGGCGTCCCGGCCGGCGTCCCCGTCGGCCCCGGCGCGGGCGACAACGCCGCCGCCGCGCTCGGCCTCGGCGCGGTGCCCGGCGACGTGGTGGTCTCCATCGGCACGTCCGGCACGGTGTTCGCCGTCACGGCGGATCCCATCACCGACGCCAGCGGCACGGTCGCCGGCTTCGCCGATGCCACCGGCAACTTCCTCCCCCTCATCGCGACCCTCAACGCCGCCCGCGTGCTCGACGGCGGCGCCCGCCTCCTCGGCGTCGACCACGCGCGGCTGTCCGAGCTCGCGCTCGAGGCCCCCGCGGGATCCGACGGCCTCGTGCTCCTGCCCTACTTCGAGGGCGAGCGCACCCCGAACCTGCCCGACGCGACCGCGTCGCTCCATGGCATGACCCTCCGCAACAGCACGCCGGCGACCATGGCCCGCGCGCACGTCGAGGGCATGCTGTGCGGCCTGGCCGACGGCCTCGACGCGATCACGCGCCAGGGCGTCGAGGTGGAGCGCGTGCTCCTCATCGGCGGCGGGGCGAAGAGCCGCGCCGTGCGCGAGATCGCGCCGACCATCTTCGGCGTCCCCATCCACGTGCCGGACGCGGGCGAGTTCGTCGCCGACGGCGCCGCGAAGCAAGCCGCGTGGATCCTCACGGGCAGCGTCCCCGCGTGGCCCCTCGCGGGCGACGAGGTCTTCGACGCGCCGGGCGTGCCGGCGGTGCGCCAGGCGTACGCGGCGGCGAAGGCGGAGCTGGGGTACTGACGGCGGCCCGTCGTCGCTGACGCGTCGACCTGTGGACGGCCCCGACGGGATCCGCCCCTGATCAGCATCCTGTGCGGGTGCAGACGCGGACCCCCCTCGACACCATCGCCGGACGGGTGCGCGGGCGCCTGCGGGACGACGGGGCGAAGGCCGATCCCGCGGGCACGGCGGCGGTGGTGCGCGAGGAGGTCCGGCGGTTCGCGGAGCAGGCGCTCGGATCCGACTCCCGGCTCCTCGACGACGAGGCGGCCACCGAGCGGCAGGTGCTCGCGCGCATCACGGGCTTCGGCGCCCTGCAGCCGCTCCTCGACGACGACTCGATCGAGGAGATCTGGATCAACGCGCCCACGCGCGTCTTTGTGGCGCGGTCGGGCGTCCCCGAGCTGACGCCGCTCGTCCTCACCGACGCGGAGGTGCGCGACCTCGTCGAGCGGATGCTGCAGTCCTCGGGCCGTCGCGTGGACCTGTCGACCCCGTTCGTGGACGCGTCCCTGCCCGACGGATCCCGCCTGCACGTGGTCATCCCGGACGTGACGCGGCGGCACTGGGCCGTCAACATCCGCAAGTTCTCGCGGCGGATCCGCGACCTCGACCACCTCGTGGCCCTGGGCAGCCTGCCGCTGCAGGCCGCCGAGTTCCTGCGCATGAGCGTGCGCGCCGGCCTCTCCATCGTCGTCAGCGGCGCGACGCACACGGGCAAGACCACGATGATCGACGCCCTCCTGTCCTCTGCCCGCGCGTCCGACCGCATCGTCACGGTCGAGGAGACGTTCGAGCTGGATCCGGCGGGCCGCGACGTCGTGGCCATGCAGTGCCGCCAGCCGAGCCTCGAGGGTTCGGGGGAGATCACGCTGCGGCGCCTCATCAAGGAGGCGCTGCGGATGCGGCCCGACCGGCTCGTGGTCGGCGAGGTCCGGGAGGCGGAGTGCCTCGACCTCCTCATCGCGCTCAACTCGGGCGTGCCGGGCATGTGCTCCATCCACGCGAACAGCGCGCGCGAGGCGCTCGTCAAGCTGTGCACCCTGCCGCTGCTGGCCGGCCGCAACATCGACTCCGCGTTCGTCGTGCCGACCGTCGCCACGTCGGTCGACCTGGTGGTGCACCTGGAGGTGCTGCCGTCCGGCGCCCGACGGGTGGTCGAGATCCTCGCCCCCGGCGGTCGTCACTCGGGGATGGTCATCGAGGCGAGCTCCGTGTTCGCGCTGGAGGACGGGATCCTCACCGCCACCGGCGGACAGCCCGCGCACCTCGGGAAGTTCCGCGCGGCGGGGCTCGATCCGCTGCGGATCCTGGTGGGAGCGCCGTGAGCGTCGCCCTCGGACTCGCGCTCGGCGCCGGCCTCCTCCTCCTGATCTCCCCGCGTCTGTGGCCGAGCACCCCCGACGGGTCGGCGCCCGGCCGCGGGCTGACCGCGTCCGTCCACGACCGGCTCACCCACGCCGGCCTCGACCGGGTCTCGGTCAGCTCCTTCCTCGCCGTCTCCGGGCTGGTGGGCCTCGCGGCCGGGGTCCTAGCCGAGGCGCTGCTCCGCGTGGACGGTGCCGCGCTCGCGGCCGCGGCCTTCGGGCTGCTTCTCCCGTGGGCCGTCGTGGGCGCGCGGTCCGCGTCACGCCGCCGGGCCCATCGGGAGGTGTGGCCCGACGTCGTCGACCACCTGGTGAGCGCCGTCCGCGCGGGCATGGGCCTGCCGGACGCGGTGGCGTCGCTCGCCGTCGCGGGTCCCGCCGTGCTGCGGCCCGCCTTCCAGGAGTTCGCGTCCGTGCACCGCACGACGGGCAGCTTCGCCATCGCGCTCGACGAGCTCAAGGACCGGCTGGCGGATCCGACGGCCGACCGCATCCTCGAGACGCTCCGGATGGCGCGCGAGGTGGGCGGCACGCAGCTGCCGGACGTGCTCCGCGGGCTGGCCCGGTTCCTCCGGGAGGAGGCCGCCATCCGGAGCGAGGCCGAGGCCCGGCAGTCGTGGGTCGTGAACGCGGCCAAGCTCGGCGTCGCGGCCCCGTGGATCATCCTGGCGCTGCTCTCCACCCGCTCGGAGGCGGTCGCCGCGTACGACACCCCGACGGGCACGGTCGTGATCGTCGTCGGGCTCGTCGTGTCCGCCGTCGCGTACCGGCTCATGCTCGCCCTCGGTCGGCTGCCGGAGGATCGGAGGTGGTTCGCGTGACGGCCGTCGAGTCCTGGGGCGCCGTCCTCGGCCTCGTCGCCGGCGTGGGCCTCTGGACGATGACGGGCGCGGTTCCCCGGTTCCGCCGCGCCCGCCTGCTGGACCGCGTCGCCCCGCACGTGCTGGACGTCTCGGAGGGCGCGCGTCGGCACCTCGCCCTCACGACGGTGCATCCGCTGCCCGTGCTCGGCACGCTCGGGGCGCCGGCCGTGATCCCGCTGCGGCGCGGCCTCGCGCGCGTGCTCGGCGGCACCGAGCGCATCGAACGCCTGCTCGGCCAGTCCGGGTCGACCGAGGACGTGGAGCGGCACCGGTCGCGCCAGCTCGTCGGCCTCGTCCTCGGGACCGCGCTGGGCATCGTGATCGCCGTCCTGGTGGGCGGCGCCGCCGTCGTGGCGGGAGGGCTGCCGCAGCCGCAGCTAGTCGCCGTGCCCGTGGTCGCGGCCGTCGCCGGGCTCGTCGCCTGCGACACCGCGCTCGAGGGGCGGGCGAAGCGTCGGATCGCCCGCATCCAGGCGGAGCTGCCCACCGTGCTGGAGTTCCTCGCGCTCAGCCTCGCCGCGGGGGAGGGCCTGCTCGACGCCCTCCGGCGCGTGGCCCGCGTGGGCTCCGGGGAGCTGGCGGGGGAGCTGGGGCGCGTGGTCGCCGACGTCGGCACGGGGATCCCCGTCACCCGCGCCTTCGACGAGCTCGCCCGACGCCTCGCGATGCCCGCCGTGTCCCGCCTCGTCGACCAGCTCGCCGGATCCCTCGAGCGCGGCACCCCGCTCGCCGAGGTCCTCCGCGCGCAGGCCCAGGACGCGCGCGAGGTCGCCAAGCGCGAGCTCCTCGAGAGCGCCGGCCGCAAGGAGGTGGGGATGCTCGTCCCGCTGGTCTTCCTCATCCTCCCGCTCACCATCGTCTTCGCCCTGTTCCCCGGCGTGTTCGTCCTGCAGCTCGGGCTGTAGGGCGGGCGCCGAGCACCCACCCCGATCCGACCGAGAGGCACGACATGACCGACGAACGAGGCGCACTGCGCTTGGATGCGACCCCCGGAGCACCGTGGGACGACGACCGCGGCGACGTGCCCGGCTGGGTGCTCATCACCCTGATGACGGCCGGGCTCGTCATCATCCTGTGGGGCGTCGCCGGGCCCCTGCTGCAGAACGTGTTCACGCAGGCCATCAACAGGGTCACGTCGTTCTGATGCGCGATGACCGCGGCTCGGCGCCCGCCGAGTTCGTCATGGTCGGCGCGCTCCTCGTCGTCCTCGCCCTGTCGGTGGTCCAGCTCGCGCTGGCGCTGCACGTGCGGACGACCGTGCTCGACGCGGCCGCCGAGGGAGCGCGCACGGCCGCGCTCGCCGGGGCCACCCGCGGCGACGGCGTCGAGCGCACGCGCGAGCTGATCACGACGGCCGTCGGGGCGCGCTATGCGGAGGACGTGACCGCGGGCACGGGCACCGTGCTCGGCCACGCGGTCGTGAGCGTGACCGTGCGGACGACGCTGCCCCTCATCGGCCTCCTGGGCGTCGACCGCGTGCTGGAGGTGACGGGCCATGCGGCCGTGGAACGCCTGGGCTGACGACCGCGGCTCGGCGGTGCTGGAGTTCATCACCGCGGGCGTCCTCCTCCTCGTCCCGCTCGTCTACCTCGTGCTCGCCATGTCCGCGATCCAGGGCGCGGCGCTCGGCACGGAGGGCGCGGCCCGGCAGGCGGCCCGCGTGTACGTGCGCGCGGACGACGACGCGTCCGGTCGGCGGGAGGCGCGGTCGGCCGTCGAGGTGGCGCTCGCCGACCAGGGGATCCCGCCCGACGGCATCGCCCTCGACATCACCTGCACGCCGGATCCGCGGAGCTGCCACGCGCCGCGGTCGCTCGTGCACGTCTCGGTGCGCGTCGCGGCCGAGCTGCCCCTCGCCCCACCCGTCGCCGGGCCGGACGCGCCGGGATCGGTCGCGGTCCACGGCGACGCCGACGAGCGCGTGTCCGTCTTCGCGCGAGGCGGACGGTGACCGGCGGCCGGTCGCGGCCCCGTCGCGATCGGGCGGGGATCGTCGACGTGGCCGCGGACGACGGCTCGATCCTGCCGCTCGTGATCGCCTCGTGCGCGCTCGGCCTCGCCGTGATCCTGATGGTCTCGGCGGCGTCCTCGCTCTACCTCGAACGCGTCCGGCTCTTCTCGCTGGCGGACGCGGCGGCGCTGGCGGGCGCCGAGTCCTTCGACGTGGACGGTGACGGCGGGGCGCCGATCGCGGTCGACGACGACGGCGTCGCGCTCCCGCCCCTCACGGACGACGGCGTCGCCTCCACGGTCACGGCGTTCCTCGCCGACGAGCCGACGGCGGGGATCCACGACCTCCACGTCGACGGCGCCACGACGCCGGACGGCCGCAGCGCGCGCGTGACCCTGTCCGCCACCTGGATCCCGCCGGTCGCCTCCCTGTTCGCCCCCGACGGCGTGCGCATCGACGTCACGAGCACCGCCCGCAGCGTGCTCGTGGGGCCGGGCGCGGCGCCGGTCGGTCCTGCGGGAGGCGGGTGAGCGGCGCCTCAGGCGGTCGGCCGCGGCTTGCGCGGCACGTACCGCGGCACGTACCGCACGAGGATCCCGGCCCCGATGAGCCCGAGCACCCCCATCGCGCCGCTGGCGACGGCGAGCGACGCGGCGGAGGTGAGCGCGGCGATGAGGAGCGGGGAGGCGGCGCTGCCGGCGTCGCCCGTGAAGCGCCAGGCGCCGAGGAAGGGGGCCGGGTCCTCGCGCGGGGCGAGGTCGGCGCCGAGGGTCATGAGGATCCCCGAGCCCACGCCGTTCGCGACCGACATGAACATGGCCACGCCGATGAACCACTGCACGCTCGTCGGCAGGTCCGGCGTCAGCGCGAGCACGAGGTAGCCGAGTCCGAGCCCGACCATCGACGGCACGGCGCTCCAGAGCCGGCCGAAGCGGTCCATGATCTGGCCGCTCGCGTAGAAGAGCGCGAAGTCCACGCCGCCCGCGATGCCGATGATGAGCGCCGTGTTCGCGTCGGAGATGCCGATGCTCACGGCCCACAGGGGGAGGAGCACGCCGCGGCCCGCGCGCATCGCGCCGATGAGGGCCGCGCCGGATCCGAGCTTCACCAGCACGCCCTTGAACCGCCACAGCGTCCGGGCGAGGCCCGCCGACTCGCGCCCCGCCGCCGCGGTGCCCGCCGATGCACCGACCGACTCGTCGTCCTGCGGCTCGCCGGCCGTCGCGGGAGCGGCGCTCTGCAGGTCGGCCGCGCGGTTGCGGCGGACGACGTCCATCGGGTCGGGCAGCACGAGCAGCGTCACGGCGGCGGCGAGGCACGCGACGATGTGGATCACGAACGCCGACTGCGACGCGCCCGTCAGGTGGATCACTCCGGCCGCCAGGAACGGCCCCACGAAGTACCCGGCCCGGAAGGTGCCGCCGAGCGTCGAGAGCGCGCGGGCGCGGTACGCCTGCGGCACGAAGCTCGTCATGAACGCGTGCCGGGCGAGCGCGAACACGGCCGTCGAGACGCCGATGAGGAAGACGCCCACGCCGAGCACGAGCGGGTTCGGCGCGAGGAGGCACAGCACCAGGCCGCCGATGGAGACGAAGGCCGCGCCGATCATGGCGGTCCGCTCGCCGATGCGGCTCACCACGGATCCGCTCGGGATGTCGCCCACCAGCTCGCCGAGCATGATCATGCCGCCGATGAACGCGGCGATAGCCAGCGAGGCGCCGAGGCTGCCGGCGACGATCGGGATGATGGGGATGATCGCCCCCTCGCCGATGGAGAAGAGGAGCGCGGGGAGCAGCGCCGGGAGCGCCACCGCGCGCAGGGAGAAGGGGGCATCCGGGGTCGACATCGTCCCCGAGCCTACGCGCGGGCGGTCCCTGCCCCGGACGTCGCCGACGGCCCTGGCGGTAGGCTGGGCGGCACCATGATCGACCAGGACTTCTCTTCGCGGATCACAGAATTGCGCGACACCTACTCCAACATCCGCTCGGTGATCGGCGTCGAGCGCCTGCAGCAGGAGGTCGAGGAGCTGAGCGCCCAGGCGGGCGAGCCGGACCTCTGGGACGACACCGAGAAGGCCCAGAAGGTCACGAGCGACCTGAGCCACCGCCAGGCCGACCTCAAGCGCATCGACGAGCTGCAGCGCCGCCTCGACGACCTCGACGTGCTCGTCGAGATGGCGAAGGACGACGAGGAGTCCGCCGAGGAGGCGGTCGTCGAGCTCGAGGGCATCACCAAGATCATGGACGAGCTCGAGGTGCAGACGCTCCTCAACGGCGAGTTCGACCCCCGGCCCGCGGTCGTCACGATCCGCGCGGGAGCCGGCGGCGTCGACGCGGCCGACTTCGCCGAGATGCTCATGCGCATGTACCTGCGCTGGGCCGAGCAGCACGACTACTCGGCCACCGTGCTCGACACCTCCTACGCGGAGGAGGCGGGCATCAAGTCGGCCACCTTCGAGATCGACGCGCCCTACGCGTTCGGCACGCTCTCCGTCGAGGCCGGCACGCACCGCCTTGTGCGCATGAGCCCGTTCAACTCGGCCGGCAAGCGCCAGACCTCGTTCGCCGCGGTCGAGGTCGTGCCCCTCATCGAGCAGACCGAGTCGATCGAGATCCCCGAGAACGACATGCGGGTGGACGTCTTCCGCTCGTCCGGCCCCGGCGGCCAGTCCGTCAACACGACCGACTCGGCGGTGCGCATCACCCACCTGCCCACCGGCATCGTCGTCACCTGCCAGAACGAGAAGAGCCAGATCCAGAACCGCGCCGCCGCCCTCCGGGTGCTGCAGTCGCGCCTGCTCCTCGTGCAGCGCGAGCAGGAGGCGGCCACCAAGAAGGAGCTCGCCGGCAACATCACGGCGAGTTGGGGCGACCAGATGCGCAGCTACGTGCTCGCGCCTTACCAGATGGTGAAGGACCTCCGCACGGAGCACGAGGTCAACAACCCGTCCAACGTGTTCGACGGCGACCTCGACGGCTTCATCTCCGCGGGGATCCGCTGGCGGAAGTCGCCCGACCGCGCCTGAGAGAGTCCGGGGGACCGTCGGCCGCGGTGAGTCGATGCGGCGAAAGGCCCCTCCCGTGCCTAGGGTCGTACCGACATGATCAGGTTCGACCACGTATCCAAGGTGTATCCCGGCAACCCCCGACCGGCGCTGAGCTCCGTCGACCTCGAGATCCTCCGCGGGGAGTTCGTCTTCCTCGTCGGCGCATCCGGGTCCGGCAAGTCCAGCTTCCTGCGTCTCGTGCTCAAGGAGGATCGGCCCACGCAGGGCACGATCCACGTCCTGGGCCAGCAGCTGAACCAGCTGTCGAGCCGCAAGGTCCCCTACTACCGGCGCAGCCTGGGGGTGGTGTTCCAGGACTTCCGGCTGCTCCCGAACAAGTCGGTCTTCGACAACGTCGCCTTCACGCTCCAGGTGATCGGCAAGTCGCGCGGCTTCATCCAGGAGGCCGTCCCGGACGTGCTCGCCATGGTGGGCCTCCAGGGCAAGGAGCAGCGCCTGCCGCACGAGCTCTCGGGCGGCGAGCAGCAGCGCGTGGCCATCGCCCGCGCCGTGGTCAACAAGCCCGCCGTGCTCCTCGCCGACGAGCCCACGGGCAACCTGGACCCGCTGACGAGCGCCGGCATCATGCAGGTGCTCGAGCGGATCAACGCCAACGGCACCACGGTGATCATGGCCACCCACGACTCCGGCATCGTCGACCAGATGCAGAAGCGCGTCATCGAGCTGATCGGCGGCGAGGTCGTCCGCGACGAGGCCGGCGGCCAGTACCAGACCTCCGCCATCGACCTGCCGCGCACGGCCGAGAACCCGGTGGGCGTGAACCCCGAGCACCCGCCCGTGGCCGCGCCGACGCCCGTGTTCGTCCCGGCCGCCCCGCTCCCCGCGCCCCCGCGCCCGACCGCCCCCGCGGAGCCCGCCACCGGCGCCGAGCGTCGCGAGCAGGCGAAGCGCGACAAGCAGCGGCGCGCCGACGAGAAGGCGCGCGCCAAGGAGGAGGCGACCCGCGAGGCCGCTGCCGCCAAGGCCGCGAAGAAGGCGCCGCGGAAGCCCGCGAGGGACGCGGCCGCTCCTGCCGCAGCCGCGACGGCCGCCGCTCCGAGCGCACCCGCGACGGATGCCGCGCCGATCGTGCCCGCGACCTCGCCCGCCCGCGACGCCGAGCCCGACCGCGGGGCAGAGCCCGCCCGGGCGACCCCGCCGGACCGCGCCGCCGGATCCCGCCCGGACGCCCCGGCCTACGCCCCGTCGGCGTTCGCCGAGGCCGCGCGCGTGGATCCCGTCCCCGAGCGTGAGGTCGAGCGCGAGCGTCCGGCCCCGGCCGGGGAGGAGCGCCGCGAGCCCGCCTCCGCGCGCCCCGAGCCGACCCCGCCCGAGCCCGTCCGTCCCGAGCGACCCGTCGAGCCGACGCCGTCCCGCGCCGTGCCCGTCGTCCGCGACGACGCGCCGCCCGTCGACGACGCCCCGCCCGCTCCGCCCGCTCCGCCCGCTCCGCCCGCTCCGCGGCCGACCAGCAGACGCAACGGCGGGGGAGCGGCCCCCGCGGCCCCGAGCACCGGATCCATCCGTCGGCTCCCCGAGGGCACCGGCGTCATCCGCCTGCCCGACCTGTCCGACGGCGAGGGCGGATCCGCGCCCGCCGACGGACGCGACGACGCCGAGCTCGCCGAGCTCGGCCTGGCCGAGAAGCTGGGCCTCCGCGCCCGAGGCGAGTCGCCGGACGACACCGGCGCACAGGATGTGGGGCCCACGCGATGAGACTCGGACTCGTCCTCTCCGAGGTCGGCCACGGCCTCCGTCGGAACGTCAGCATGGTCGTATCGGTCGTGCTCGTCACCTTCATCTCGCTCACGTTCGTGGGCGCGGCCGTGCTGCTGCAGATGCAGATCGGCCAGATGAAGAACTACTGGTACGACCGCGCCCAGGTCGCGATCGACTTCTGCACCGACACCTCGGTGCCGAGCGAGACCTGCGTGAACGGCAAGGCCACCCAGGAGCAGATCGACGCCGTCAAGCAGCAGCTCGACAGCGACACCCTCGCCCCGTTCATCGACAAGTACTACTTCGAGGACCAGGACACCGCGTACAAGAACTTCCAGGAGCAGTTCAAGGGCGATCCCGTCACGGAGCTCGTGCAGCCGGAGTTCCTCAACGAGGCGTTCTGGGTGAACCTCAAGGATCCGTCGAAGTCCGACATCCTGAGCGACAGCCTCTCCGGGCTCGCCGGCGTCGAGAACGTAACCGACCAACGGCAGTACCTCGACCAGATCTTCTCGATCCTCAACGCCGCCAGCCTCACCGCCGTGGGGATCGCCGGGCTCATGCTCGTGGCCGCCGCCCTGCTGATCGCCACCACGATCCGCCTGTCCGCGTTCTCGCGGAGACGGGAGCTGGGCATCATGAGGCTGGTCGGGGCGTCGAACCGCTTCATCCAGACCCCGTTCATCCTCGAGGGCGTGTTCGCGGCGCTCATCGGGTCGGTGCTTGCCAGCGCGGCCACGGTGGCGCTCGTCAAGTTCTTCGTCCAGGGGTTCCTGAGCACCCGGCTCACGTCGATATCCCTGGTCAACATGGACGACGCGCTGCTCGTGGTGCCAATCCTGCTGGGGGTGGGCGTCGTGCTCGCGGCGGTCTCCGCGAACTTCGCGATCAGCCGCTATCTGCGGATCTGATCCTCCGGTAGGCTGATGGGCTGCCCGGATCCGGGCGCATCCACCTGAACCATCGAGGAGTCCACCGTGCCCAGGGAACGTGGCGAGAAGGTGGTGGCGACGAACCGCAAGGCGCGCCACGACTACACCATTGAGTCGACCTACGAGGCCGGCCTCGTGCTCACGGGCACCGAGGTCAAGTCGCTCCGCCAGGGGCGGGCCTCGCTCGTGGACGGCTACGCGTTCGTCGACGCCGGCGAGGCCTGGCTCGACGCGGTGCACATCCCCGAGTACAACCAGGGCACCTGGAACAACCACCCGGTGCGCCGCAAGCGCAAGCTCCTCCTGCACAAGGAGCAGATCCTCAAGATCCACACGAAGGTCAAGGAGGGCGGCTACACGGTCGTCCCGCTCCAGCTCTACTTCGTCGACGGCCGTGCGAAGGTCGAGCTCGCCATCGCGAAGGGCAAGAAGGAGTACGACAAGCGCCAGACGCTCCGCGAGCGCCAGGACAAGCGCGAGGCGGACCGGGCGATCTCGTCGCACCGCCGCCTGGGCGAGTGATCCCGCTCCATCCGGTGGTGCGCCCGTCTCCGGTCGGGTAACATGGACCGCTGGTCGCGCAAGGTGCGATCGGTGATTGACAACTCGACAGCGTGGAACATGCGACCCGGCTCGGGCGCCTCTCGAGGCGGTCTGCCGTTCATGGGGATGATCGGTTTCGACATTGCCTGAATGACTGCGAGAAGCGGGTCGAGGATGCAGGGCTATCTCGTAAACGCTCTCTGCAAAATACAACTGCCAATAACAAGCAGTCGTCCTTCGCTCTCGCTGCCTAAGCGAGCGCACTAACAGGACCGTCGACCCGGTGATGCTCTCTATCCGGTAAGTCGGCGTCAGATCAGGGAGCTCGCTGCGCGGTCGTGCCTCAGGGCCGCGCGGGACTCGAACTGAGGCTGGGCCCGTCGGATCAGATGCCAGGAGCAGGTTCCGGGGCCGAGCAGGACGCCTTTCCTGGATACACCCGTAGAAGGCGCAGGATTACAGCAGTGGACCGGGGTTCGATTCCCCGCATCTCCACCATCGCGTCGCATGCTCCACGCTCGTCGAGGGTCCGGATCCGTCCGGACAGACGAAGGCCCCGTCCATCGGACGGGGCCTTGCGTCTGTCTGGGGTTCAGCCGACCGGCTTGCGCGGCGCCGTCGGAACGGGTGCGCCGGGATCCGAAGTCGCGAGGGCGGGAGCCGTGGTCTCCACCGCGGGCGAGCCGGTGCGGCCGCGGCGGCGACGCGCACGCCCGCCGGAGCGCCCGTACACGAGGTACATCGTGAGCCCCATGATGATCATGAGCAGCACCGTGTACACGAACGTGATGCTCATCGAGTCGAGGTTCGCCTCGCCTTCGGTGCTGGCCTTGATCGCGATGCCGAGCGGCTCGTACAGGGGCTGGTAGAGGAACACCGCTGCGTCGTAGTCGTCGAGCAGGCTGTTGAAGTTGAGCGCCGTGATGGCCGCAACCGTGGGGATCACGAGCGGCACCAGCACCCGCCGGAACGTCGTGAGCGACCTCGCGCCGAGGATCCGCGCCGCGTCCTCGAGCGACTGCGGCACGCTCGCGAACGCCGCCTTCAGCAGGCGCAGCGTGAACGGCACCTTGACGATGATGTAGGCCACCAGCAGCAGCCACGTCGTGCCCGTGAGCACCTGCCCGCCGATGAGCGGCTGCGGCCGGTCGAATGTCTGCAGCAGCGCGAGCGCGATGAGGATGGTCGGGAGGATCCACGGGATGTGCAGCAGGTACTCCAGCGTCGCGGTGACCCAGTTGCGGTTGCGCTGGATCAGGCGTGCGACGAACAGGAGGCCCGCCACGACGATCACGGCGGCCAGCGCGCTGTAGACGAGGCTCACGATGAAGGGCCGGAGCACGTCGGGGGAGCCGAGCACGGTCGCGTAGTTCCGCAGGGTTAACGAGTCCCACGTGATGGTGCCCGTCTGCACGCTCTTCGAGTCGAGGAACGAGAACAGCACGATGAGGATCACCGGCAGCGCGTAGACCACGAACAGCGCGTACGCGACGACGTGCACGACGCCGTTCACGACCGGGTTCCGGATGCGCTGCTTCTGCAGCGGGGTCGCAACCTTGGCGACCGAGAAGTACACGCCCGACTTCTCGACGCGGTTCATGATCGCCAGCAGCACGATGGTCGCGACGCCCAGCACGATCGCGAGCAGGGCCGCGAGGTCGCGGGAGCTCGTGCTCTTGGAGAACGTCACGATCATGGGCGCCACCGTCTGGAAGCCCGTGCCGCCGAGCACCAGCGGGGCGGTGAGCGCGCCGAGGCCGGTGAGGAACGTGAGCACGGTGACCGCGAAGATCATGGGCCGCAGCGCCGGCAGCACGATCCGGAAGAGGATGCGCCCGGTGCCCGCGCCCATGCTGCGTGCGGCCTCGATGGTCTGGTGGTCGATCGCCGCGAGCGACGAGCGGAGGAAGAGCATGTGGTTCGTCGTGGTCGCGAAGGTCATCACGATGACGACCGCGAAGTACCCCGAGAACCAGTCGGGGTCGAGGTCGGGGAACGCCCGCTGCGCGATCGCGGTCACGAACCCGTAGCGGCCGTAGATGAAGTTGTAGCCGGCCGCGAGCACGATGCCGCCGTAGATGAGCGTCGTAGCGTAGCCGAGCCACAGGACGCGGGATCCGCGCACCACGAAGTACTCGGTCACCAGCACGATGAATATGCCGACCACGTTGACCGTGATCGCGAGGGTCACCGCGAGCAGGAGGCTGTTGCCGACGCTCCGCATCGCCCGGTCGGAGCTCAGGAGCTTCTCGAGCGCCCGGCCGCTGAACGCGCCGTCGGGGAAGAATGTCGTGACGAGCAGGTTCGCGTTCGGGAACACCAGGAACGTGACGACGAACCAGAGCGCGGCGATGAGCACCACGACGCCGAGGGGCGAGCGCAGCAGGGCGCGGACGGGGGTGCGCACGGCTACGACCGGTACTGGAGGATCGCGGACGGGTCGATGCCCACGACGACCTCGGTGCCGGGAGCCAGCGGCGGCGCGCCCGTCTCGGCGACGAGCGCCTCGACGGCGTCGTCCCCGAGGTCGACCCGGTAGGTGCTGTACGAGCCGTGGTACTTGCGCTCGGCGACCACGCCGTCGATGCGCACGCGGCGCGGATCCGCGGGGGCGGCGTCGCGGGCGGCCAGCGACACGCGCTCGAGCCGCACGTACGCGCGGCCCGAGGCATCGAGGTCCGTCGCGCCGGCGTCACGGAGGCGCGCGACCGTCGAGGGGCCGAGCGCGTTGATCGCGCCGACGAACGTGGCGACGAACTCGGTGGCCGACCGGTCGTAGATGTCCTCCGGGGTGCCGACCTGCTCGATGCGCCCCGCGTCGAAGACCGCGATGCGGTCGCTCATGGTCAGCGCCTCCTCCTGGTCGTGCGTCACGTACACCGTCGTGATGCCGAGGCGCGACTGCAGGCCCTTCAGCTGGTCGCGCAGCTGCACGCGGAGCTTGGCGTCGAGGTTGGAGAGCGGCTCGTCGAGCAGGAGGATCCGCGGCTCGAGCACGAGCGCCCGCGCGATGGCGACGCGCTGCTGCTGCCCGCCGGAGAGCTCGGCCACGTCCTTGTCGAGCTGGGCCGCGCTCAGCTCGACCTGGTCGGCCATCGCGCGCACGAGGCGGTCGGTCTCGGCCTTGCCGGCCTTCCGTACCGTGAGGCCGAACGCGATGTTCTGCCGCACCGACATGCTCGGGAAGAGCGCGTAGTTCTGGAAGACCATGCCGACGCGGCGCTTCTCGCTGGGGAGGCGCGTGGCGACCTGGCCGTCGATCACGATCTCGCCGCGGCTGGGGTCCACGAAGCCGGCGAGCGTCCGCAGCGCGGTCGTCTTGCCGCAGCCGGACGGCCCGAGGAGGGTGAAGAACTCGCCCTCGTGGATCTCGAGGTCGAGCCCGGGGATCGCCACCTGGTCGCCGAAGCGCACCTCGACGTCGTCGAAGCGGATCATCAGGACAGGTACTCCAGCTCGGTCTTCTCGACCCAGTCGGCGATGTGCTCGCGCACGAAGCCGTAGTCGACGTCCTGCTTGTCGAGCGACTCGATGAGCTCCTTCACGGCCGGCAGCGCCTTCTCGCGCGCGGTCGTGTTGACGGGGTAGCTCGAGAACTGCTCCGCGAACGCGCCCTGGACGTCGGCGCTGCCGAACCAGTCGATGAACGCGCGGGCGCGCTCCTCCTTCTTCGTGCCGGCGATCTCCGCGATCTGCTCCGTGACGAACGGGACGCCGGCCTTCGCCGGGACGATCTCGGTGGTGGTGCCGTACTGCGCGTCGCGCGCCGCGATGCCGCTCGAGGCGAGCGTGCCGAACGCGACCTCGCCGCGGGAGAGGCGGGCGTAGAGGTCCGTGCCCTCGACGGCGGGGGATCCGTTCGCGAAGTAGTCCTTCACGACCTGCCAGCCCGCGTCGCTGATGCCGAGGTCGCCGTCCGGGTCCTCGTAGGGCGCGAGGAGTCCCGCGAGGATGAGCTGCGGGGTCGCATCGCCGAGTCGCGTGTTCACCTCGTACTTCCCCTCGTACTTCGACGAGTAGAGGTCGGTGACGTCCTTCGGCACGTCCCCGCCCGAGGTCTGCTTGGCGTCGTGCACGGTGACGATGGCCTGCTCCACGAGCGGCCAGTACGCGCCGTCGGCGGGATCGCCGGCGGCCTGGTCGACCTCGCCCGACCACGCGGGCGTGTAGGCGGTGATGGCGTCCTCCGCCTTGAGGTTCTCGAAGTACATGTTGTTGAGGCCGAACACCACGTCCCCGACGGGGTTGTTCTTCTCCGCGACGATGCGGTTCGCGAGGTCGGCGCCGCCGAGGCCCACGATCTGGATGTCGAAGCCGGCCTTCGCGGCCTCCGCCGTGACCCAGTCGCCGCGGCCGTCCCCGTTGGAGTTCGTGTAGACGATGAGGGTGTCGCCGGAGGCGGGGGAGACCGCCGGATCCGCGGTGCCGCTGTCGGCGGACGACCCGCATCCGCTGAGGGCGAGACCGGCCGCGACCACGGCGGCGAGCGAGGCGGGGAGACGGCGGGCGCGGTTCTTCATGGTGTCCTCTCGGGGTGAGCACGTCGGTGTGCTCGCGGGCGATCGCGCCGGACCGGCACGAAGTCCCCAGATTAGGAGCGGGATCCCCGGCGGCCCGCTCCGGCGGACGCTGTTGGCTCGCTGTTCAGCATAGGGACACGCCGGACGATTCCCCAGATGAGGAGCACGCTGGTCGGGGCACGTCGCCCGCGCTCACGGGAGCGGAATACCTAGCCCGTGTATGGGATTCGATACCTCATGACCGGACGCACCACCGCGGGCACCACCCCGACCTCCACCTCGACCGACGACCAGGAGCGGACCCGCTGGCAGGCCTTCTGGGTCTGCGTGGGCGTCGCGGCGCTCACGATCCTCGACCTCTCGAAGGTCAACGTCGGGCTCTCGTCGATCGAGGAGTCGCTCGGCGCCGGATCCACCGACCTGCAGCTCATCGTCGCCGGCTACGCGCTCGCCTTCGGCCTGGCCCTCGTGCCCGCCGGCCGCCTCGGCGACATCAAGAGCCGCCGGCTCATGTTCGTGGTCGGCCTCAGCGCGTTCACCATCGCGAGCCTGCTCTGCGCCATCGCGCCCGACGTGAAGACGCTCGTGGTCGCGCGGATCCTGCAGGGCGTCGCCGCCGGCATCCAGATGCCGCAGGTGCTCGGTCTCATCCAGCAGCTCTTCCAGGGGGAGGAGCGGGCGCGCGCCTTCGGCCTGTTCGGCGCCGTCGTCGGCATCTCCACGGCGTTCGGGCCGACGCTCGGCGGCCTGCTGATCCAGCTCGGCGGCCCGGACGACGGCTGGCGCCTGCTGTTCTGGATGAACATCCCGCTCGGCATCGTCGCCATCGCGTTCGCGCTCAAGCTGCTGCCGCGGACGCAGGCGAGGCCCCAGGCGAAGACGGGCCTCGACCCCGTCGGCGTCGTGCTCCTGGCGGTCGCCACGTTCTCGCTCATGCTGCCGTTCGTCCTCACGACGGGCGGGCCCGACGACGACCCGCTCCGGTGGATCTGGCTCGCCGGGGCCGTCGTCGCCGCGGCGCTCTTCGTCGCGTGGGAGCGGCGCTACGAGCGGTCGGGCAAGTCGCCCGTCGTGCACTTCGCGCTGTTCAAGCTCTCCTCGTACCGCAACGGGATCCTCATCGCCACCGCGTACTTCGCCGCGATCCCCGCGGTGTTCCTGCTCACGACGCTCTACCTCCAGCAGGGTCTCGGCCTCGCGCCCGTCTTCGCGGGCATGGTCAGCATCTCGTTCGCGCTGTCGTCGGCCGTCACCGCCTGGATCGGCGGGCGCCTCGTCTCGCGCCTCGGCCGGCAGCTGGTCGTGATCGGCCTCGCGATCGTCGCGGTGGGCATCACGCTGCTGCTCCTCGCCGCCGTGCTCACGCCGCAGGAGGCGACGCCGTGGGCGATGGCCGCGGCCATGCTCGTCGCGGGCGTCGGGGCGGGCTTCGTGATCTCGCCGAACCAGACGCTCACGCTGGCCGAGATCCCCGTGACCGAGGGCGGCGTCGCCGGATCCATGGCGCAGGTCGGCCAGCGCGTCGGCACCGCCGTGGGCGTCGCGGCCGCGTCGGCCACCTTCTTCAGCACGCTCTCCGCGGAGGCCACGGGCGGTGGCGACGCGAGCCTCGCCGTGTACCACGACGGGTTCCGCAACGGCTTCCTCGTGACGATCGCGCTGGTCGCGGTCGCCCTCACGCTGGGTCTGGTCGACCTCGGGCAGCGCCGCCACCGTCGGCAGCGGGCCGCGACCGCCTGAGCCTGCGGCTCGGGGCGCGGGCGATCCGGCTCGGATCAGCGCGCGACGACCGCCAGCACGGCGTCGTGGAGGCGCCCGTTGGTGGCAAGCGCGGATCCGTGCCACGGGCCCGCCTCGCCGTCGATCGACGTGAACCGCCCGCCCGCCTCCTCGATCACGGGGATGAGCGCGGCCATGTCGTAGGGCTTCAGGTCGTGCTCGCCCGCGATGTCGAGAAGGCCCTCCGCGAGCAGCATGTAGGCCCACATGTCGCCGAAGTCCCGCGAGCGCTTGACGCGGCCGGAGAGGTCGAGCAGCTCGTCGAGCCGGCCGGCGTCGCGCCAGCGCTGCACGCCGGCGACGCTCATCGAGGCGTCCTCGAGCCGGTCGACGTCTGAGACGCGGATCCGCCGCTCCTGCGAGGTGGGGGCCTGCCCGAGCGTGTCGTCCACGTACGCGCCGAGTCCGGTCGCGCCCCACCAGCGGCGGCCGAGCGCGGGCGCGCTCACGACGCCGACCACGGGGATGCCGTCGACCGCGAGTGCGATGAGGGTGCCCCAGACGGGCACGCCGCGGGCGAAGTTCGAGGTGCCGTCGATGGGATCGACGATCCACTGCCTCGACGACGAGCCGGACGTGCCGTACTCCTCGCCCAGCACGCTGTCGTGCGGACGGCTGTCGGCGATCCCGCCGCGGATGGCCCGCTCGACCGACGTGTCGGCGTCGGTGACCCAGCTGGAGTCGGCCTTCGTCTCGATGGCGAGGTCGGCCGAGCGGAAGCGGTCGAGCGAGATGGCGTCGGCCATGTCGGCCAGCTCCCGGGCGAGCCGCAGGTCGGACGACAGGGAGTGCAGGGGTTCGGAGGCCACGGGATCGAGCCTAGCGATCGGCCTGGTCGCCCTTCGACGCGTCCGACCGGTTGGCGACGAGGTGCTGGAGCGAGTGCAGGCGCTCGCGCCCGGCGTCCCCGAGCTCGCCCGCCTCGACCCGGTCGACGATCTCCCAGTCGTGCGCCTCCGTGAGCGGGATCCCGCCCGGCGGCTCGCCCTCAGGCACGTGCGCGTAGCTGGCGAACGAGCGGAGGATGTTCGCCGGATCCACGTGCCCGAGCCCGAACGAGCGGACGCCCGGGGTGTCGATGATCCAGCCGTGGCCGCCGTCGGCGGTCTCGACGCGCATCGAGACGGTCGAGCTCGACGTGTGGCGGCCGCGCCCGGTGACCTGGTTGACGACGCCCGTGGCGCGCTTCGCATCCGGGACGAGCGCGTTGACGAGCGTCGACTTGCCGACGCCCGAGTGGCCGACGGCCACGGTCGTGCGATCCGCGAGGAGCGCGCGCAGCTCGTCGAGCGGCACGTCGTCCGAGCGGCTCAGCACGATCGGCACGTCGAGCACCCGGAAGTGGCCGGCGAAGGGCGCGGGGTCGGCGACGTCGGACTTGGTGATGCAGAGGATCGGCTGGATGCCGGCGTCGAACGCGGCCACCAGGTAGCGGTCGACGAGGCGCGCGCGCGGCTCGGGCTCGGCGGCCGCGACGACGATGAGCATCTGGTCGGCGTTGGCGACGATCACGCGCTCGACGGCGTCGGAGTCGTCGGCGCTGCGGCGGAGCAGCGTCCGACGCGGCGCGATGCGCACGATGCGCGACAGGCTGCCCTCGTCGCCCGAGGTGTCGCCCACGACGTCGACGCGGTCGTTCGTGACCACGGCCTTCTTGCCGAGCTCCCGGGCGCGCGTCGCGATGATCGTGTGCTCGTCGGGGGTGTCCTCGCCCACGAGCACGCCGAAGCGGCCGCGGTCGACCGTGAGCACGCGGCCCTCGACGGAGTCGGTGTGCCCGGGCCGCTGCTTGCTGCGCGGCTTGTTGCCCTTCGGGTTCGGCCGCACGCGCACCGAGGACTCGTCGTAGGCGTCCCAGACGCCGTCGTCCTCCTCCGGATCCGCGAGCCAGCTCACAGGAGCCCGCCGAGCCCGCCCGCGGTGCCCGGTCCGGTGATCCCGCCGAGCGTCAGGGGGTCGACGGCGGCCCGCGGCGCGCGGCCGAGGAGCGGGCCGAGCCACAGCTCCGGGAACTCGGGCAGCGTCTTGGCGGTCGTGCCGACGTCGTCGATCTCGACGCCTGGCACCGCCAGCCCGATGATCGCGCCCGCGGTCGCCATGCGGTGGTCCTCGTAGGCGCGCCACGGGCCGCCGTGCAGCGGGGCGGGCTCGATCGCGAGGCCGTCGTCGAGCTCCGTGACGGATCCGCCGAGCCCGGTGATCTCCGCCGCCAGCGCCGCGAGCCGGTCGGTCTCGTGCCCGCGCAGGTGCCCGATGCCCGTGATGCGGCTGGGCCCGTCGGCGAGGGCGGCGAGCGCCACCAGGGCGGGCGCGAGCTCGCCGCCGGTGCTGAGGTCGAGGTCGACGCCGGGGATCCGCCCGCCCGCCGCGAGACCCGGCCCGCCGTCGACGACGAGCGCGTCGCCCTCCCGCGTGACGGTCGCGCCGAACCGCGGCAGCAGGTGCGCGAGGTCGGCGCCGACCTGCGTCGTCTCCGCGGGCCAGTCGGGGACCTGGACGCGGCCGCCCGCGACGAGCGCGGCGGCGAGGAACGGCGCGGCGTTGGAGAGGTCCGGCTCGATCCGCACCTCGCGGCCGGCGATGGGGGAGGAAGGCACGATCCAGAGGCCGGGCTCCGGGCTCTCGATGACGACGCCGCGCTCGGCGAGCGTGCGGATCGTCATCTCGATGTGCGGCATGCTCGGCAGCTTCTGTCCGGTGTGGCGCAGCCGCAGCCCCTGGGCGAACCGGGGCGCGGCGAGCAGGAGGCCGGAGACGAACTGGCTGGAGGCGGACGCGTCGATGGCGATCTCGCCGCCCGGCACCTCGCCGGTGCCGTAGAGGCTGAACGGCAGCGCGCGGCGGCCGTCGTCGTTGACGTCGACCCCGAGGGCCCGGAGCGCCTCGATGGTGCCCCACATGGGGCGGCGCCGGGCGCTCGGGTCGCCGTCGAAGGAGACGGGCCCGAGGGCCAGCGCGGCGACGGGCGGGAGGAACCGCATCACGGTGCCGGCGAGGCCGCATTCGATGGTGATCCCGCCCGCGAGCTCCGCCGGGGTGATCCGCAGGTCCGGACCGAACGCGCCGTCGCCGTCGACCTCCTCGATCACGGTGCCGAGGGCCCGCAGCGCCTCGACCATGAGACGGGTGTCGCGCGAGCGGAGCGGCGCGCGCAGCGTGGAGGGCGAGTCGGCGAGGGCGGACAGGACCAGCTCGCGGTTCGTCAGGCTCTTGGATCCCGGCAGGGGCACGGTCGCGTCGAGCGGCCCGTCCGCTACGGGCGCTGCCCAGGGCCCGTCGTCCGTCGGCACGGGCGCATGGGTCCGGTCGTCGTCGTCGTACGGACTGAAGGTCGGACCGGAATACCTGAAGATCTCCATGGGTTCACCAGAGTACCGGGCACGCGTCCGGCAGGCCCGGATCCCGGGCCGGGAAGGATCACCCGTGATCACGAGGACAGCACCGGCGGCCCCGTCCGCCGAGCTCGTGCGCGCCGTAGAATCTGCCCTGATGGCCACTTCAGGGAACACCAGTCACGACGCGCCGGCCGAGACCACCGGGGGCGACGCGCCCACCGCATCCGCCGCGCCCGCGGAGCTCGTGGAGGCCGTGGTGCACTCCACCGAGGAGGCCGCCGACCACGCGGAGGCGGAGCGGGCCGAGGTCGAGGAGCCGCGCAAGGCCCAGCCCGGCGACAACCGCGAGCTCTTCGAGGAGCAGGCGCTCCCGTTCATTGACCAGCTGTACGCCGCGGGCCTGCGCATGACGCGCAATCCCGCCGACGCGCAGGACCTGGTCCAGGAGACGTTCGTGAAGGCGTACACGGCCTTCCACCAGTTCAAGCAGGGCACGAACCTCAAGGCCTGGCTGTACCGGATCCTCACGAACACCTTCATCAACAACTACCGCAAGAAGCAGCGGGACCCCTACAACGGCACCATCGACGAGCTCGAGGACTGGCAGCTGGGCGGCGCGACGAGCGCCACGGCCACCACCACGCGGTCCGCCGAGGCCGAGGCCATCGACCACCTCCCCGATAGCACCGTCAAGGACGCGCTGCAGTCCATCCCGGAGGACTTCCGCATGGCGGTCTACTTCGCGGACGTCGAGGGCTTCTCCTACCAGGAGATCGCCGACATCATGAAGACCCCCGTGGGCACCGTCATGAGCCGCCTGCACCGCGGCCGCCGGATGCTGCGGAGCCTGCTTTCCGACTACGCGCGCGAGCGGGGCATCTCCACCGCGCACCTCACTGGAGCGACCAAATGAGCGACTGCGGCTGCGACAAGGCCAAGAAGGATCTCGAGGAGTACCTGCACCACGAGCTAGACAAGGCGGACGCCGCCGACATCCGCGAGCACATGGCGAACTGCCCGGACTGCGCGCGCGAGCACCGCGTCGGCGTCGTCCTGCGCGACACCGTGCGCCGCGCCTGCACCGAGGCGGCACCCGAGGACCTGCGCACGCAGGTCATGGAGAAGCTGCGCGCCATCCAGGCCACGCACTGACCGGGGCGGCGCGGCTCTCCCGGTAATCTCGGGACGTGACCAACGCGATCCAGTCCCTCGGGACGCCCTCCCCGGACGACCTCACCGTCATCGTCGAGCTGCTCCGGCTGCTCGACTACGAGGTGGACGAGGAGCGCGTCGCCGCGCGGCTCTCCCGCATGACCGTCGCCGCCGGCCACGAGACGTGGGTGGTGCGCGACGACGCGGGGGCCATCGCGGGTCTCGCGGGCGGTCACCTCATGTGGGGCCTCGCCGACGACGAGCCCCTGGCGCAGCTGATCATCCTGGTCGTGCGCGAGGGACGCCAGGCGGGCGGCATCGGCTCCGACCTCATCCGCCACTACGAGGCGTGGGCGCGCGAGCACGGCGCGACGCGGTTCCTCGCGACCTCGGCGGCGGCGCGCGACAACGTCACGCGCTTCTACGCCCGCCGCGGCTACCACGCGTCTGGCATCCGCTACTCCAAGGTCGGCTGACCGCCTGCTGGCTCACCGCCAGCGTCATCGCCGGCACGACGAGAGGCCCGATCCCCTAGGGGACCGGGCCTCTAGTCATGCCGGGCGCGTGCCCGCGCGGATCACTCCGCGGTGGCCCGCGTGATCAGGTCCGTCTGCTCGGTCGCGTGCCGCTTGCTCGAGCCGGCGGCGGGCGACGCCGCGGACGGACGGGAGACGACGCGCACGGCGCGGTCGGGGATGACCCGGCCGAGCTCCACGTGCACGAACGGCCAGGCGCCCTGGTTCTCGGGCTCGTCCTGCACCCAGACGACCTCGGCGTCCGGGTACGACTCGACGACCCGGCGCACCTGCTCCTCGGGGAACGGGTAGAACTGCTCGAGCCGCACGAGGGCGATCGAGGTGTCCTGGCGCTTCTCGAGCTCGCCGAGCAGGTCGTAGTGCACCTTGCCGGAGTGGAGCAGGACGCGACGGACGGCGCCGCGGTCCTCGATGCGGACGTCGTCGATGACCGGCTCGAAGCGACCCGAGGTGAAGGCCTCGATGTCGCTCGTCGCGCCGCGCAGCCGCAGCATGGCCTTCGGCGTGAAGACCACGAGCGGGCGGCGGGGCCGCGAGTACGCCTGGCGGCGCAGCAGGTGGAAGTACGATGCGGGCGTCGAAGGACGAGCGACCGTCATGTTCTGCTCGGCGCACAGCTGCAGGAAGCGCTCGATGCGCGCCGACGAGTGGTCGGGACCCTGGCCCTCGTAGCCGTGCGGCAGGAGCAGCACGACGCTCGAGCGCTGGCCCCACTTCTGCTCAGCCGAGGAGATGAACTCGTCGATGATGGTCTGCGCGCCGTTGGCGAAGTCGCCGAACTGGGCCTCCCAGAGGACCAGCGCGTCGGGCCGCTCGACGGAGTAGCCGTACTCGAAGCCCATCGCCGCGTACTCGCTGAGCAGCGTGTCGTAGATCCAGAACCGCGCCTGGCGCTCGCTGAGGTTCGCGAGGGGCAGCCACTCCTGGCCGTTGTCGCGGTCGTGCAGCACGGCGTGGCGCTGCACGAACGTGCCGCGGCGCGAGTCCTGGCCCGCGAGGCGGACGGGGGTGTTCTCGAGCAGCAGGGAGCCGATGGCGAGCAGCTCGCCGAAGGCCCAGTCGATGGATCCGCTCCGGCTCATCTCCAGCCGCTTGCGCATGAGCGCCTGCAGCTTCGGGTGCACCGAGAAGCCCTGCGGCGGGTTGTCGTGCGCGTCGCCGACCGCCTGGATCACGGACTCGGACACGCCCGTGGTCTCGGGCTCGCCGTGACCGTCGTCCTGCTGGGAGTCGGGGCGCTCGAGGTCGGACACAGCACCCGCGTCGTCGGTCTGGATCGGGATGGACGAGGTCTGCGCCGCGTGCGTCTCCGCGAAGGCGCGCTCCAGGCGGTCCTGGAAGTCCTTCTGCGCCGCGTCGTACTCCTCCTGCGTGATGTCGCCGCGACCGACGAGCGCCTCCGTGTACAGCTTCCGCACCGAGCGCTTGGCCTCGATGAGGTTGTACATGAGCGGCTGGGTCATCGACGGGTCGTCGCCCTCGTTGTGGCCGCGACGGCGGTAGCAGACGAGGTCGATCACGACGTCCTTCTTGAACTCCTGGCGGAACTCGAAGGCGAGGTGCGCGACGCGCGCGACGGCCTCGGGGTCGTCGCCGTTCACGTGGAAGATCGGCGCCTGGATGCTCTTGGCCACGTCGGTCGAGTACACCGACGAGCGGGACTCGGACGGCGGCGTGGTGAAGCCGACCTGGTTGTTGATCACGATGTGCACCGTGCCGCCCGTGCGGTACGCGCGCAGCTGTGAGAGCTGGAGGGTCTCGAAGACCACGCCCTGGCCGGCCATCGAGGCGTCGCCGTGCACGAGGATCGGCAGGACGGAGAACGAGCCGATGGGCTTGCGGTCCTGCTTCGCGCGGACGATGCCCTCGAGCACGCCGTTGACGGCTTCGAGGTGCGACGGGTTCGCCGCGAGGTACACCGGCATCTCCTCGCCGTGGACGCCGCGGAAGGTGCCCTCGGTGCCGAGGTGGTACTTCACGTCGCCGGATCCCTGCACGGTGCGCGGGTCCTGCGTGCCCTCGAACTCCCGGAAGATCTGTCCATAGCTCTTGCCCGCGATGTTGGTGAGGACGTTGAGGCGGCCGCGGTGCGCCATGCCGATCGCGACCTCGTCGAGGCCGTGATCCGCCGCGCCCTGGAGGAGCGTGTCGAGGAGGGAGATGGTGGACTCGCCGCCCTCGAGGCTGAAGCGCTTCTGCCCGACGTACTTGGTCTGCAGGAACGTCTCGAACGCCTCGGACTCGTTGAGCTTCGAGAGGATGCGCATCTGCTCGTCGTGCGTGGGCTTCGCGTAGGGCTGCTCGACCTTGCCCTGGATCCAGCGGCGCTCGTCGGGCTGCTGGATGTGCATGTACTCGATGCCGATGGTGCGGCAGTACGAGTCGCGCAGGATGCCGAGCACGTCGCGGAGGAGGGCCTGGCGGCGGCCGCCGAAGCCGTCGGTGACGAACTCGCGGTCCAGGTCCCAGAAGGTGAGCCCGTGGTTCGTGATCTCGAGGTCCGGGTGCGTGCGCTGCTGGTACTCGAGCGGGTCGATGTCCGCCATGAGGTGCCCGCGGACGCGGTACGCGTTGATGAGCTCCTGCACGCGGCTGGTCTTGGAGACCCGCTCGGAGAGGTCGACGTTGATGTCGGTGGCCCACTGGATCGGGTCGTACGGGATGCGGAGCGCCGCGAAGATGTCCTCGTAGAAGCCGTGCTGGCCGATGAGGCGCTCGTGCACGATCTTCAGGAACTCGCCGGAGCCGGCGCCCTGGATGACGCGGTGGTCGTACGTGCTCGTGAGCGTGATGGTCTTGCCGATGCCGAGCTCGACGAGGGTCTTGGGGGAGGACCCCTGGAACTCGGCCGGGTACTCGAGGGCGCCGGCGCCGATGATGGCGCCCTGGCCCTTCATCAGGCGCGGGACGGAGTGGACCGTGCCGATGCCGCCGGGGTTGGTGAGCGAGATGGTGGTGCCGGCGAAGTCGCCCGCGGCGAGCTTGTTGCCGCGCGCCTTCTTCACGAGGTCCTCGTAGGCGGAGAGGAACTCGCCGAAGGTCATGGCCTCGGCGCCCTTGATGCTCGGGACGAGGAGCGCGCGCGTTCCGTCGGGCTTCGGCATGTCGATCGCGATGCCGAGGTTGATGTGCGCGGGGGAGACGACGCTGGGCTTGCCGTCGACCTCGTCGTAGTGCACGTTCTGGCTCGGGAACTCCTTGAGCGCCTGGATGAGCGCCCAGCCGATGAGGTGCGTGAAGGAGACCTTGCCGCCGCGGGCGCGCTTCAGGTGGTTGTTGATGACGATGCGGTTGTCGATCATCAGCTTCGCTGGGATGGTGCGGACGCTCGTCGCGGTCGGGATGGTGAGCGACGCGTCCATGTTGGTCGCGAGCGACTTCGCCATGCCGCGGAGGGGGGAGACCTCGTCCTCGCCGGGCGGGGTCGGCTCGGCGCCCTTCTTCGCCGGCGCCTGGGCGGGGATCGGCTGCTGCTTCGGGGCGATGCTCGTCGTGCGCGCCGCGGGCTGGGATCCGGTGGCGGGCTGCTGCGCCTGCGCGTCGGGCTGGCCGGCGGAGGCGGGGGGCGGCGTCGGCGCCGGGGATCCCGTGTTGGTCGTCGCGGGGGCGGAGGTGCTCTCCGCGTCCGGGATCTGCGCCTCGGCGGTCTGGTCGCCGGTGGCCGGGGTCGCCTCGCGGCCCTCGATCACGGTCGAGTGGTAGTTCTCGAGGATCGGCCACCAGCTGCGGTCGACCGAGTCCTTGTCGACCACGAACCTCTCGTACATCTCGTCGACGAGCCACTCGTTGGCTCCGAAGTCGCCCGTGGAACCGTCATCGGTCCCCGTACCAGTCACCTGGCTCGACACAGTTGATCGCCCGCTCTCTTGCTGTTGGTCGTCTGCCTCGCGCGGCCCGTTCGCGTGCCGCGCGTCCACGATCACCCAGCCTAAACCTTCCCCCGGTCGGGCCGCCGGGAGCGGCGCGTCGCGGTCGGCGCCGGGTCGACGGCCTGGTGCGGGGCCCGACGGCGGGGCTACCGTCGGGGCATGAGGTTCACCGGAGACGCTCCCGCCCACGACCTGACCTACTCGGACGTGTTCCTGAGCCCGGGCCGGTCCGACGTCGCGAGCCGCATGGACGTCGACCTCGCCCCGGGCGACGGCACGCCATGCACCATCCCGGTGGTCGCGAGCAACATGGGGTCGGTCACCGGCCCGCGGCTCGCCGCCGTGCTCGCCCGGCGCGGAGGCATCGGGATCCTGCCGCAGGACCTCCGCCCGCAGGAGCTGGACGCCGCGATCCGCCGGGTCAAGGACCAGCCGGTCGCCTACGACTCGCCGCTCGAGCTGCCGCCGGACGCGACCGCCGGGCAGGCGCGCGAGCTGCTGCCGCCCATCGCCGGCCACGGCATCGTCCTCCGGGACGCGGACGGGGAGATGGCCGGCTGCCTCGAGGGCACGCAGCTCGCCGGCGTCCCCGACGGCACCCGGCTCGGCGACCTCCCACACGGCGCGCTCGCCTCCCTCGACGCGGACGACGTGCCCACCGGCCGCGCGGCGTTCGAGCTGATGCACGCCGCCGGCATCGACTTCGCGCCCGTGCTGGCCCACGGCCGGCTCGTCGGCACGCTCAGCCGCCGCAGCGCGCTGCGGTCCACCGTCTACGCGCCCGCCCTCGACGGGCACGGGCGCCTCGCGGTGGGAGCCGCGGTCGGCGTCAACAGCGACCCCGTCGGCCGCGCCCGCGCGCTGCTGACCGCGGGTGTGGACGTGCTCGTCCTCGACACCGCGCACGGGCACCAGGAGGCGATGCTCCGGGCGATCCGCGACGTGCGCGCCCTCGACCCGCGCGTGCCCCTCGTCGCCGGCAACGTCGTCACGGCCGAGGGCGCGCGCGACCTCGTCGCGGCGGGCGCCGACATCGTCAAGGTCGGCGTCGGACCCGGCGCCATGTGCACCACCCGCATGATGACCGCGGTCGGCCGGCCGCAGTTCTCCGCCGTGCTGGACACGGCCGAGGCGGCTCGCGCCGCCGGCGCCCTCGTGTGGGCGGACGGGGGAGTGCGCTACCCGCGGGACGTCGCGCTCGCCCTCGCCGCGGGTGCCGCGAGCGTGATGATCGGCTCCTGGTTCGCGGGCACCGTCGAGTCGCCCGGCCGCCTGCTCGTCGACGACGACGGCGGACTCGCCAAGGAGAGCTGGGGCATGGCGTCGACGCGCGCCGTGCAGGAGCGGTTCGGCCGGCGCGAGGCGTTCGAGCTCGCCCGGCGCACGCTGTTCGCGGAGGGGATCTCCACCAGCCGCATCCGCATCGACCCGCTCCGCCCCGGCCTCGAGGACCTGCTCGACACGATCACGTCCGGCGTCCGCAGCGCGTTCACGTACGCCGGGGCGCGCACGCGGGCCGAGTTCGCCGAGCGGGCCGCCGTCGGGATCCAGTCCGCGGCGGGCTACGAGGAGGGCAAGCCCCTGCCGGTCGGCTGGTGAGCCTCGGTATGCTCGATGGACGATGGACGACCCCCCTCCTGCTCATAGACCCCTGCCGCGCGCGCCCCTCCGACTGAAGCCGGCCGCGCGCCCGGCGCCCGGGAGCAGCCCCCGTGCATGAATGGCTCCTCCTCGCCGCGGGTCTCGTCCTGACCCTCGGCACCGGCCTCTTCGTGGCCAGCGAGTTCGCGCTCGTCAACCTGGATCGCTCCGACCTCGAGAAGCGCCAGGAGCGCGGCGAGAAGCGGCTCGGCCCGCCCATCCGGGCGCTCCGCATCACCTCGACCCACCTCTCCAGCGCCCAGCTCGGCATCACGCTGACCACGCTCCTCACCGGCTACACGATGGAACCGGCGCTCAGCATGCTGCTCGGCGGCCCGCTCACGTCGGCGGGCCTCGCCGAGGGGCTCGTCTCCCCGGTGTCGACCGTCGTGGCGCTCGTCGTCGCGACGCTGCTGTCGATGATCGTCGGCGAGCTCGTGCCGAAGAACTTCGCGCTGGCCCTGCCGCGCGAGACGGCCAAGATCGTCATCCCGTTCCAGACCCTGTTCACGACGGTGTTCAAGCCTGCGGTGCTGCTGCTCAACAACAGCGCGAATGGGATCCTCCGGCTGGTCGGCATCGAGCCGAAGGAGGAGCTGTCGGGCGCCCGGAGCGCCGAGGAGCTGTCCTCGCTCGTCCGCCGCTCGGCGCTCGCCGGGCTCCTCGAGGACGACACGGCGATGCTCCTCAGCCGGACGCTCCGCTTCGCGGACCTCACGGCGTCCGACGTCATGACGCCGCGCCTCCGCGTGAAGTCGGTCGAGCGCACCGACAGCGCCCAGACCGTGATCGAGCTGGCCATGACCACCGGCTACTCGCGCTTCCCGGTCACGGACGACGGCGTGGACGACGTCATCGGCCTCGTTCACGTGAAGCAGGCCGTGGCCGTGCCGCGCGAGAAGCGCGCGCTCGTGCCCGTCACCGCGCTGCAGTCGGAGGCGATCCGCGTGCCCGAGACCATGAAGCTCGACGACCTCCTCGGCGAGCTGCGCGGCCGCGGGTTCCAGATGGCGGTCGTCGTCGACGAGTACGGCGGCACCGCCGGGGTCGCCACGCTCGAGGACCTGGTCGAGGAGCTGGTCGGCGAGCTCGCCGACGAGCACGACCGCACGCGCGCCGGCGTCGTCCGCTCGCGCGACTCGCTCACCTTCCCCGGCATGCTCCGACCCGACGAGCTCCTCGAGCGCACGGGCCTCCGCATCCCCGACGAGGGACCCTATGAGACCGCGGCGGGCTTCGTCATGAGCGAGCTCGGCCGCCTTCCCGTCGTCGGCGACGAGCTCGAGCTCGAGACCGGCACGCTGCGGGTCGAGCGGCTCGACGGCCGGCGCATCGACCGGATCCGCTTCACGCCCGTCCCCGAGCCCGTCGCCACCGCGGTGGGCACCACGCGCGCCGAGCGCCAGGCGGACCGCCAGGCCGAGCGGCAGGCCGACCGCGAGGCCGGACGACAGGCGGACGCGGCACGCGCCGCCGGCAGGAAGGAGCCGTCCCGTGGGTGAGTACGCCGGGGGGATCATCGCGCTCGTCGTGCTGCTCGCCGTCAACGCCTTCTTCGTCGGCGCCGAGTTCGCGGTCATCTCCGCGAAGCGGTCGCAGATCGAGCCGCGGGCGGAGGAGGGCAGCCGCGCGGCGCGCGTCACGCTCTACGCCATGGAGCACGCGACGCTCATGCTCGCGACGACGCAGCTCGGCATCACCGTGTGCTCGCTGCTGATCCTCAACGTGTCCGAGCCCGCGATCCACCATCTGCTGGAGATCCCGCTGGGCGCCACCGGGCTGCCCGAGGAGGCGATCTCCACGATCGCGTTCGTCATAGCGCTGCTCATCGTGTCGTTCCTGCACGTGGTGCTCGGCGAGATGGTGCCGAAGAACATCTCGTTCTCCGTTCCGGACCGGGCCGCGCTGCTGCTCGCGCCGCCGCTTGTCGGGATCGCCCGGGTCGTCAAGCCGCTCATCGTGGCCCTCAACGCGATCTCCAACGCCGTGCTCCGCCTGGCCAAGGTCGAGCCGAAGGACGAGGCCGCGAGCGCGTTCACGCTCGACGAGGTGCAGGGCATCGTCGACCAGTCGACCCGCGAGGGGCTGCTGGAGGACCGGACGGGCGCGCTCACCGCGGCGTTCGAGTTCACGGGGAAGAAGGTGCAGGACATCGCGATCCCGCTGGGCGCCCTGGTCAGCCTGCCCGAGACCGCGTCGCCGTCCGAGGTCGAGCGCGCCGTCGCGCGGCACGGCTTCTCACGGTACGTGATCGTCGACGAGGCGGGGGAGCCGACCGGCTACCTGCACCTCAAGGACGTCATCGACCTCGACGAGGCCGACGAGTTCGTGCGTCCCGTGCCGGCCAAGCGGATCCGCCAGCTCGTGTCGGTCTTCGAGGGCACCGAGCTCGAGGACGCCCTCGCGATGATGCGCCGCTCCGGCGCCCACCTCGCGCGCGCCTTCACCGAGGCCGGCGGGACGACGGGCGTGCTGTTCCTGGAGGACATCATCGAGGAGCTCGTCGGCGAGGTGCAGGACGCCACCCGGCGGGTCTGACCCCGTCCGCGACGACGGCCCGGCACCCCAGGGGGATGCCGGGCCGTCGTCGTCGGGCTCGGAGGGTCAGGCCGCCCAGCGCGCGCGGTCGTACTGCTTGGGCCAGTAGTCGATCTCCACGCCCAGCTCGTGCGCGGCCCGCAGCGCGAAGTGCGGGTCCCGGAGCATCTCGCGGCCGAGCATCACGGCGTCCGCGCGGCCCTCGGCGACGACGGCCTCGGCCTGCGCGGGCTCGGTGATGAGGCCCACGGCGTTGAGCGCCACCTTCGCGTGTTCCTTCACGTACTCGGCGAAGGGCACCTGGTAACCGGGCGCGACGGGGATGGTGACGCCCGTGGTGTTCCCGCCGGTGGAGATGTCGAAGAAGTCGGCGCCGTGCTCGGCGGCCCACCCGGCGACCGTCGCGGTCTGCTGCTCGTCCCAGCCGGCGTCGCCCGCCCAGTCGGTGGCGGAGAAGCGCACCAGCAGCGGCACGTCGGGGACCTCGGCGCGCATGGCGTCGATCACCTGGAGCAGCAGGCGCGCCCGGTTCTCCAGGCTGCCGCCGAACTCGTCGTCGCGGTGGTTGCTGAGGGGCGAGAGGAACTGGTGCAGGAGGTAGCCGTGCGCGGCGTGGAGCTCGAGCACGTCGAAGCCGGCGTCGACCGCGCGGCGGGCGGCCGCGGCGAAGTCGTCGACGACCTTGCGGATCCCGTCGGCGTCGAGCGCGACGGGCGTGCCGTATCCGGGGAACGGCTCGGCGGACGGGGCGACGGTCTCCCAGCCGCCCTCCTCGGCGGGCATGGTGCCGCGGCCCGAGAACGAGTAGGTGGAGGCCTTCCGGCCGGCGTGGGCGAGCTGGATCGCGGCGACCGCGCCCATCGAGTGGATGAAGTCGACGATCGGCGCCCACGCGTCGCGCTGCGCGTCGTCCCAGATGCCGGTGTCCTCGGGCGTGATGCGCGCCTCGGGGCTCACACCCGTGGCCTCCGCCATCACGAGCCCCGCGCCGCCGCGCGCGAACGAGCCGAGGTGCGCGAGGTGCCAGGCGCCCGGGACGCCGTCGCGCGCGTCGATGCTGTACTGGCACATGGGCGCGACCCAGATGCGGTTGCGGGCGGTGACGCCGCGGACGGTGATCGGCTCGAAGAGCGGGGACGTGGTCATGGGGATCCTTCCAGGCGGACGGCGGCGCGGATCCTCGAGGGAGGCGCGGCGCGCGGGGACGGGCGGAGGGCGTCATCGGCCTCATGGTCCCAAGGCCCGGCGCGGCCGCCGCATTCCCGCGCGCCTATCGTGAGGGCATGAGCGACGCGCACGACGACCACGCACCCGACGGCTGGATCCGGCAGGACGCCGCACGGACCCGCCGGGCGATCCGCCTCCCGCGGGACGACGACGACAAGTACACGCGCGGCGTGCTCGGCGTGCGGACCGGCTCCGACCGCTACCCGGGCGCCGCGGTCCTCGGCGTCGAGGCGGCCGCGCGCACGGGCGTCGGCATGGTCCGCTACCTCGGCCCTGCGGGCGCGTCCGCCTCCGTGCTCGCCCGCCGCCCCGAGGTCGTCACGGCGGACGGCCGCGTGCAAGCGTGGCTCGTCGGATCCGGCATGGACCAGGCGCACCGCGACGACGCCGCGACCGACGCGATCGTCGCGGCGCTCCAGCAGGGCCTGCCGTCGGTCGTCGACGCGGGCGCGCTCGACCTGGTCGGCCGCGCGACGGGTCCCGTCGTGGTCACGCCCCACTTCCGCGAGCTGTCGAGGCTGCTCCACGGCGCCGGGATCCGGGCGACGGCGGAGGAGATCGCGGAGGACGCGCCGGGCTGGGCCGAGCGCGCGGCGCGGGAGCTCGGCGTCTGCGTGCTGCTCAAGGGCGCGACCACCTTCGTGGTCTGCGGGTCCGCGCGCATCGCGGTGCGCGCCGGGACGCCGTGGCTCGCGACGGCGGGCTCGGGCGACGTCCTGGGCGGCGCGCTCGGCGCGCTCGTCGCCAGCGGGTCGACGCGCATCGCCGAGGCGGCGGATCCCCTCGCGGCCCTCGCCGAGGTCGCCGCGGCCGCCACGTGGCTGCACGGCCGCGCGGGCGACCTCGCATCCGGCGGCGGACCGATCACGGCCCTCGACGTCGCCGAGGCGATGCCGAGGGCCGTGCGGGAGACGCTGGCGGGATCCGGCGGCTAGGCCTTCGCGACGTCGAGCGAGAACTCCACGGAGCCGTGGTCCTCGACCGTCACGAAGCCGAGGCTCGGCGCCTGCACGCCGAAGTCCTGGAACGTGATGGGGATGGAGCCCACGATCTGCCCGCCGTCGGACGTGAAGCTCGCCTGCATCTGCGCGGTCACGCTCTTCGTCACGCCGTGCAGGGTCAGGTCGCCGGTCACATCGTACGTCGCCGGGACGCCCGCCTCGACGCCATCGGCGGCGATCGGCTGGGTGAGCGTGAAGGTCGCGGTCGGGAAGTCGCCCGTCTTCATCGCCTCGTTCTGGAAGTACGCGTCGCGCGGCGGCTGGTCGGTGTGGATCTTGGTCACGTCCACCGTCATCGTGCCCTTCGTGACCTGGGATCCGTCGACCGTGATGTCGCCCGTGACGGCGTCCGTCCGGCCGTTCACGGTGACGGGCGTGCCGTTCAGCACCTCGTCGACGCGGTACCCGGCGTAGGACGACCCGCCGACGGTCCAGTCGCCGGACAGGTCGCCGAGCGCGCCGCCCGCCGCCGGCGTCGACGCCAGGGTGGGGGCCGCGTCGGGCGTGCCCGCCAGCTGCTTGTAGATGGGGCCGCCGAACGCCGCGAAGGCGCCGACGAGGACGACCACGCCGCCCGCGACCCCGATGGTGATCTTGGTCTTCTTGTCCATGACGCTGCTCCTCCGTGCGATGAGGGCGGGCGCCGAGCCCTGCCCTTCCTTTGAACTTTCAAGTACTCAGGGAGTCTCGCGGGCTCCCGCGCGCGGCGTCGTCCGCCGTCCACAGGCCGCCGCCATCGGTAGCCTGGTCGCACAGCCGGTCGCCGGCCGGGCGCCCGCCCGGATCACCGCCGCCGCCGACCATCGGGGGTCCCCATGCTCGTCGCCTTCTCCGTCGCACCCAGCGGGGGCGACGCGCCCGACGCCTCCGTGCACGACGCCGTGGCCGCCGCCGTCGCGGTCGTCCGCGCCTCCGGCCTGCCGAACCGCACCGACGCCATGTTCACCACCATCGAGGGCGGCTGGGACGAGGTCTTCGACGTCGTCCGCCGGGCGACCGAGGCCGTCGCGCCCTTCGGCACGCGCGTGTCGCTCGTGCTCAAGGCGGACATCCGCCCCGGCTACGAGGGCGAGCTGACGGGCAAGCTCGACCGCCTGGAGCAGGCGCTCGAGGCGCGCGGGACCGAGGCCTGACGCCGGTGGACGACGCGGGACGGGATCCCGACCGCCGGTAGGCTCGTCGGGTGAATCCCCCCTCCTCCGGGCGGGCGACCCTGTCGCCGGCCCGCGTCCGCATCGCCCTGCTCGCCCTCGCGATGGGCGGGTTCGCCATCGGCACCACCGAGTTCGTCGCCATGGGGCTGCTGCCGCAGCTCGCGGCCGACCTGCTGCCCGAGGTGGCCGCGCGCTCGGCGGAGGCCGCCAACGCGCAGGCAGGCACGCTCATCAGCGCGTACGCCCTCGGCGTCGTGGTGGGCGCGCCGACCATCGCCGCGGCCTCGGCCCGGGCGCCCCGGCGGAAGCTCCTGCTCTGGCTGCTCCTCGCCTTCACGCTCGGCACGGTGCTCAGCGCCATCCTCCCGAGCTTCGGCCTCGTGGTCGTCGCGCGGTTCCTCGCCGGCCTGCCGCACGGCGCCTACTTCGGGATCGCGTCGCTCGTCGCGGCGCAGCTCATGGGGGAGGGCAAGAGGGCACGGGGCGTCGCCTTCGTGCTCGCGGGGCTCACGATCGCCAACGTCATCGGCGTGCCCATCGTCACATGGATCGGGCAGAACGCCGGTTGGCGCGTCGCCTACCTCGTGGTCGCCGCGATCTTCGCCGCCACCTTCGCGGCCGTCTTCCTCGCGGTGCCGGCGCAGGACGGCAACCCCGAGGCCACGCTCCGGCGCGAGCTCCGCGCGTTCACGCGGCTGCAGGTCTGGCTCGCGCTCCTCATCGGCGCGATCGGCTTCGGGGGCTTCTTCGCCGTCTACACGTTCGTGGCGCCCATGGTCACGGAGGTGACGGGGCTGCCCGAGTGGTCGGTGCCGCTCGCGCTCGTGGTCGTGGGACTCGGCATGACGGTCGGCAACCTGGCGGGCGGCTGGTGGGCGGACCGCGACGTGAAGGCGGCGCTGCTCTCGCTCTTCGGGCTGCTGATCGCGTCGCTCGTGGGCCTCGTGCTCACCGCGTCGAACCCGGTGGGCCTGTTCGCCTTCCTGTTCCTCATCGGCGGGTCGGCGGCGGCGCTGTCGCCCGGGATCCAGATCCGGCTGATGGACGTCGCGCACGACTCGCAGTCCATCGCCGCCGCGCTCAACCACTCGGCGCTCAACACGGGCAACGCGGTCGGCGCGGCGCTCGGCGGCGTGACGGTCGCGGCGGGGCTCGGCTACACGTCGCCTGCGCTCGTGGGCGTGGGGCTCAGCGTGGCCGGGCTCCTCATCGCTCTGGCGAGCTTCGGGCTCGACCGGCACCGACGCGCGTCCCGCCGGGCGGCGGACGGCGGACGGCCCACCACGCAGCCGATCGCGCTCGGCGGCTGAGCCGCGGGCACGTCCCGCGGCCCGCCCGGGCTACTCGCCCTGGAGCAGGATGCCGTCCTGGATCGCGCGCTTCCGCAACGCCACCTTGGTGCCGACGTCGAAGCCCGCGACGCGGTACTTCTCGCGGATCCGCTTGAGGTACGACTTGGCCGTCTCCTCGGAGATGCCGAGGCTGTACGCCACCGACTTGACGGGCTCGCCGCCGCCGTAGAGCGCCATCACCCGGCGCTCCTGCGCGCTGAGCTTCGGAACGCCGCCGACGTCGGTGCTGTTGATGGCGAGGTCCAGCTCCGCGGAGATGTACGACTGGCCGTCGGCCGCGAGGCGGATCGCGTCGACGATCATGCTCGCGTCCTCGCTCTTCACGAGGTAGCCGAGGGCGCCCGACGCGAGGGCCTCGCGCACGACGTTCGGCTCCGAGTACGTGCTCATCAGCACGGTCTTGACACCCGTGGTCTTGAGCGTCGCGATCTTCAGCGAGATCGGCAGGTTGTCCTTGAGGTCGAGGTCGAGGAGCACGACATCGACGGGGAACCGCGGATGCGTCAGGAGATCGGGCCAGGTGGACACGGCGGCGACCATCTCGATGTCGGACGCGGCGTTGCGGATCCACTCGGTCAGGGCACCGAGCAGCATCCTGTGGTCGTCCACGATGGCGAGGGTGATCGGTCGGTTCTCAGCTGACACGTGCTCTCCGGTCCTTGTACGGGGCCCTCACCGGTCGGCGGGGTTGTCCACTACGCAGTCGATGGTGATGAGGAGGCTCGGACCGCGCGTGCTCTCGGTGTGCGTGCCGACCTTGTCGACAGCATCCCACGTCGAGGGATCCAGTCGCGTGCGGGGGAGCCCGGTCGTCGTGACGACGATGGGCACGACGGCGCGGCGGAGCGGCACGGGCAGCGCGCCGGGCCGCCGTCCCCGGAGCGGTCCGAGCGCGAGCTGCACCGAGACCTCGGGCACGCCGGTGCGCCGTTCGGTGGAGGTGAGCAGGAGCCAGACCGCCGACAGCAGCCCGTCGCGCTGGCGGCGGTCGAGGAGTCCCGCGAGGGCGCTCGGGTCGCTCAGGTTCACGTCCGGTCCGAGGAACTCCGACTCCGTGATGGCGTGGTGCAGCCACGTCTCGCGACGGCCCTCGATGAGGTGCAGCCGCAGCTCGGTGGCGAGCGACGCGGCCGTCGAGGCGGCGAGGGGCGACAGCGGGAGCGGCTCGCGCGCGTTCGCCACGTCGTCGAGGAGCTGCTCGGCCGCGAGGTCGAGGCGCGCTAGCTCCTCGGACGCCATCATGCCGACGGCGTAGCGCGGCGCGGAGACGGTGCTCTGTACGAGCACGCGGTCGAGCTCCATCTCGGTCAGGCGGCGGAAGCCGCGGACGACGGTCACCCCGAACGCCGCGGGCACGATGGCGCGGGCGATGGCGGAGATCTCGGGGGCGAGGTCGGCGGGTCGCACGGGATTTGAGAACAGGAACACGGCGAAGAGCACCACGCCGAGGGCGACGTCGACCGCCAGCACCTCGCGGGCCGGTCGGTACGTGACCGTGGTGAGGAGCGCGGCGCCGGCGGCGATGCCCGCCGTGGCGTGCTGCATCACGTCGCCGAGGGGCCACACCGCCACCAGGTCGAGCGCGACGACGATGCCCAGCCCGCCGACGAAGACCGCCATGAGCGGGCCGGGCATCCGGTCGCGGAGGGCGCGGATCGCGACGACGACCGCGGCGAGGAGGGCGACCAGGAGGATCCACGCGGTCGCCGTGAGCCCGGGCGACGGCATGAACCGGTAGTCGAGCGCGAAGCGGACGAGGCCGTACCCCATGGCGATGGCGCAAACGACCGCGGATCCGGCGCCCATGTACCCGAGGCCGATGGACGTCGCCTGCACCGGCGCGCCGGTGGGGAGGCGGATCCGACGGCTCGTGCGCGGGGGCGCGCCTTCCGCGCGGACGCTCACTTCGGCACCTCGAGGACGACCGTCGTCCCGGACCCGGGGGAGGAGAACAGCCGGGCGTTGCCGCCCACGTCGGTGAGGCGCGCGACGACGGACTCCTTGACGCCGAGCTTCGCCGGGTCCACGTGCGCGAGGTCGAAGCCGACGCCGGCGTCGGTGACCATGGCGCGGACGGTGGTGTCGTCGTCGGTGATGGTGACGTGCGCCTCGGTGACGCCCGCGTGCCGTCGCACGTTCTCCAGGCACTCCGCGAGCGAGAGGAGGAAGGCGTCGAGGATCTCGCTCGGCAGCAGGACCTGACCGGTGCCGTGCCAGCTCACCTCGAGCCCCATCCGCCCGAAGCGCTGCTTGACCGACTCCAGCGTGTTGCCGAGCACCGACTGCTCCACGGGCTCCAGGGTGTAGCCGCCCGACGCCTGCGGGGTGGGGTTCGCGCCCAGGCGGAGCTGTCGGAGGAGGCGCGCGTCGTCGGCCGCCTGCTGGCGCATGGCCTGCGGGGTGACGCCGACGCCGGAGTGCGCGAGGAGGGTGAGGGTGGCTAGCACGGTGTCGTGCAGGAGCCTGGCGCCCTGGCGTCGCTGGGCCTCGAGCTCGCTCGCCATGCGCTCGGCGCGGTGGGCGCGCCCGATGTCGGTGATGCGGCGACCGACCCGGTGCACGGCGACGCTCAGCCAATAGCCGAGGATCCCGGCGAGCATCCAGCCGAACACGTGCACGAGCACGACGTAGGGGAAGGCGGCGGTGGACCAGGAGGCGCCGACCGCGACGACGCTGGTGAGCACGAAGGCGGCCGCCACGACGCGGAGCCTGCCCGGTCGGATGGTCTCGAGGAGGGCGAGCGACCCGACGGCGCCCTCCGAGAGGTGGGTGAGCGCGGTGAGCGACGACGCGGAGCGCCCGCCGAGCTGCGCGACGACCATGGCCGCGAGGCCGGCGACGAGCACCACGACCATCCACCTGACGCGCGCGTCGGTCCCGATCCGCCACTGGGCGACGGCGAGCACGGCCAGGAGCGCGACGCTGCCCGCCGCGGCGGGCACGGGGATCTCGCCCGGCAGCAGGATGCACGCGGCGGCGACCGCCGTGAAGCTGAGGCCGTAGACGCGTGCGGTCCGCTGCAGCAGGCGCTCGCGCTCGCGCTTCATGCGATCCATCGGGTCCCCGCTCGGAGTGCGTCGACGCCGGTGGCGTGCGCTCGGTGTGCCTCCGATCCTAGGCGCGTCCGTCGCGCGCATTGCACGCCGACGTCGCGGCGCGGGACGATTGTCCACATGTCGTAGGATCGCCCGCCGCCCGCGAGGGCCGGATCCGCCCGATCGATCCGCGCCCTACTCCGGCGCGATCCAGCCGTGCCGGATCGCGTGGCGCCGCAGCAGGAGCTTCGTCCCGAGGTCCGTCCCCGCGTGCAGGTACTTGCGGCGTCCCCGCTTGATGTACGACTTGACGGTCTCCTCGGTCGTGCTCATCGCCTCCGCCACGTCGCGGATCGACCGCCCGCCCGCGTAGAGCACGAGCGCGCGCAGCTCCTGCTGGCCGAGCCGCGGGTCCTCCTCGGCGTGGAAGTCCTGCATCGCTTGCTGCACGAGCGCGGACTGTCGCGGCGTCCCGTCGGCGGCCGCGTGGATGCTCGCGATCAGCTCCTCCGACGACTCCGCCTTGGGCACCACCGCGGACGCGCCCGCGCGCATGGCGCCGTGGATGGTCGAGGGGTCGGCGTGCGTGCTCAGCAGCACGGACGTGAGGCCGGCGCCCGTGAGCGTGCGGATCTTCTGCGCGACGGGGACCTCGTCGCGGAGCGCGAGGTCGAGGACGACGACGTCGAACGCCTCGGGGAAGCGGTCGTCGCGCACGAGCCCGCTCCAGGTGGGGGAGGTGGCGACCACCTCGACGCCCGTGCGGGGACGGGAGAGCCGGGCGCTCAGGCCGTCGAGCAGGAGGACGTGGTCGTCGACCAGGGCCACACGCACCCGTTGGCCGTGGCCCGTCGCATGCAGCGGACGTCGGCTCATCGGTGCTCCCCTCGTACGCCGGTGCCCGGGGGCGGCGGCGTGCTCCCAGGGGAAGCATAGGAACGCATGTTGTCGCGGGCGATGCCGCACGCGGAACTCACCCCCGGACTGGGGCGCTCCTACACGGCGGCGTCGAGCAGGCGGGCGAGCTCGCGGCCCACGGCCTCGTTCTCGATGAGGAACCCGTCGTGTCCGTAGTCGGAGGAGATCACCACGACCTCGCCGCCGTCCAGGGAACCGGGCACGTGCCGCGCGATGAGCCGCTGGTCGGGGACGGGGAACAGCCGGTCGCTGTCGATGCCGACCACGAGGGTCGCCGCCCGCACCCGGGCGAGCGCGGCCTCGACGCCGCCGCGGTCGCGGCCCACGTCGTGCGAGCTCATCGCGTCGATGAGGCGGATGTAGCTGGTCGCGTCGAAGCGCCGGGTGAACTTGTTGCCGTGGAAGTCGAGGTACGACTCCACGGCGTAGCGGCCCTCGTCGCCCATCGGGCTGATGCCGCTCTGCCAGGAGCGGGAGAAGCGCTGGTTCAGCTCGTCCGGGCTCCGGTAGTTGAGGAGGGCCATGCGGCGGGCGAGCGCGAGGCCGCGGTGCGGGCCGTCGCCGTCGGCCGCGTCGAGGTAGTCGCCGTCGCGGTAGGCGGGATCCATCCGGATCGCCTCGGCCTGCACGGAGTTGAGCGCGATCTGGTCCGCGCTCGCGATGGCGGGGGCCGCGAGGATCGCGAGCCGGCGCATCCGATCGGGATGCCCCACGCCCCACTCGAGCGCCTGCATCCCGCCCATGGACCCGCCGATGACCGCGGCCCACACGTCGATGCCGAGCGCGTCCGCGAGGGCGGCCTGCACCCGCACCTGGTCGCGGATGGTGATGTAGGGGAACCGCGCGCCCCATTCGGCGCCGTCGGGCGCGACGGAGGCGGGGCCGGTCGTGCCCTGGCAGCCGCCCAGCATGTTGGGGGCGACGACGAACCAGTGGTCGGTGTCGACCGCGAGGCCCGGCCCCACGATGCCCGACCACCATCCGCCCGTCGGCTGGCCCGGGCCAGCGGGGCCGCGGAGGTGGCTGTCGCCCGTGAGCGCGTGCAGCACCAGCACCGCGTTGCTGCCGTCCGGGGCGCGCTCGCCGAAGGTCTCGTACGCGACGCGGACGGAGGGGATCCGCCCGCCCGACTCCAGCTCGATGCCGCCCACCTGCGCGAACAGGCGGTCGGCGACGGGGTCGCCCTCGCGCCACGCGCCCGACGCCGGCGGCCGGCCGATCAGGCAGCGGATCTGCGCGTCCGTCACGAGGCTCGACGGGACGGTGTCCTCGGGTGTCTGCCAGTCCATCGCGATCAGTGAAGCACCCGGGACGGGCGCGCGCCCCAGTGTTACGCCCCGCTCACCCGGGCGCCCGGGAGCATCGCGGCGCGGGCGTCGTCCTTGACCGCCCGCGCGGCGCGGAGCCCGACCGCGAGGTCCTCGATGATGTCGTCGATGCTCTCGAGCCCGACCGAGAGCCGGACGAGTCCCGGCGTGACGCCCGCGGTCAGCTGCTGCTCCGGCGTCAGCTGCGCGTGGGTCGTCGACGCGGGGTGGATGACGAGGCTCCGCACGTCGCCGATGTTGGCCAGGTGGCTGAACAGCTGCAGCGAGTCGACGAGCGCGCGCCCGGCGTCCACCCCGCCCTTGAGCTCGAAGGAGAGGACGGCGCCCACGCCGCGCGGCGCGTACCGGTTGGCGGCCGCGTACGACGGGCTCGTCGGCAGACCCGCGTAGTAGACGTCCGCGATGTCGTCGTGCGCGTCGAGCCACTCGGCGACGGCCTGCGCGTTCTGCACGTGCCGCTCGATCCGGAGGCTCAGCGTCTCGATGCCCTGGATCAGCTGCCAGGCGCTCGCCGGGGCGATGGACGCGCCCAGGTCGCGCAGCAGCTGCACGCGCGCCTTGGTGATGTACGCGAGGCCGTCGCCGAGCGCCTCGGCGTACGTGACGCCGTGGTACGACGGGTCGGGAGTCGTCAGGCCGGGGAAGCGCTCGCCGTGCTCGGACCAGCGGAAGCGGCCCCCGTCCACGACGAGGCCGCCGATGACCGTGCCGTGGCCGCCGAGGAACTTGGTGGCCGAGTGCACCACGACGTCCGCGCCGTGCTCGAACGGCCGGATGAGGTACGGCGTCGCGATCGTGTTGTCGACGATGAGCGGCACCCCCGCCCGGTGCGCCTCGTCGGCGACGGCGCGGATGTCGAGGATGTTGATGCGCGGGTTGCCGATCGTCTCCGCGAAGAACAGCTTGGTGCTCGGACGCACGGCCCGGGCCCAGGCCGCGGGGTCGTCCTGGTCCTCCACGAAGGTCGTCTCGATGCCGAGCTTCGCGAGCGTGTACTTGAACAGGTTGTAGGTGCCGCCGTAGATCGAGGAGCTCGAGACGATGTGGTCGCCCGCCTGCGCGATGTTGAGGACCGCGAACGTCGAGGCCGACTGCCCGGAAGCCACGAGGAGCGCGGCCGAGCCGCCCTCCAGGGCGGCGACGCGCTCCTCGACGACGGCCTGCGTCGGGTTCATGATGCGCGTGTAGATGTTGCCCGGCTGCGCCAGCGCGAAGAGGTCCTGCGCGTGCTGGGCGTCGTCGAATACGTAGGACGTGGTCTGGTAGATGGGCGTGGCGCGCGCATGGGTGACGGGATCGGGTGCCGCCCCCGCGTGGATCTGCTGCGTCTCGAAGCGCCAGCCCGCTGCCCGGTCCTCGTCGTGGTCGCTCATGGTCGTGCCTTCCCTCGTGCGTCGGCGCCGCCCGTGCGGGCGCATCACGACAGTAGGAAGCGCCCCGCGGCCGGTCAACGCGGGCCCGTCGCGGGGCGTAACCCGCGGGGCCGCGGGTTCCCTACGCTGGGGTCATGCCCACAGCCAAGAGGGTCGTCGTCACGGGTGCGAGCTCGGGGATCGGCGCCGCCACCGTCCGTCTTTTCCGGAGCCGCGGGTGGGACGTCGTCGGCGTCGCCCGCCGCGAGGACCGCCTGCGCGCGCTCGCCGAGGAGACCGGCGCGACGTCCGCGGTCGCCGACCTCACCGTGCAGGCCGACGTCGACGCGCTCCGCGACCACCTCCGCGCGACGGGCGACGTGCACGCGCTTGTCAACAACGCCGGGGGAGCCGTCGGGACCGACTCCGTCGAGGGCGGTTCGGCGGAGGACTGGGCCTGGATGTACGAGATCAACGTGCTCGCCGTGCAGCGCGTGACGAGCGCGCTCCTGCCGCTCCTCCGCGCCGGCGTGCCCGCGGGCGGCAGCGCCGACGTCGTGACGGTCAGCTCGATCGCCGCGCACGTGCCCTACGAGGGCGGCGGCGGGTACAACGCCGCGAAGGCCGCCGTGCACGCGATGCTCGGCGTGCTGCGCCTGGAGCTCGCGGGCGAGCCCATCCGCGTGATCGAGATCGCCCCGGGCCAGGTGCGCACGGAGGAGTTCTCGCTCGTGCGCTTCGGCGGCGACCGCGCGAAGGCCGACGCGGTGTACGACGGGGTCCCCGGACCGTTGACGGCGGAGGACGTTGCCGAGGCGATCGTGCACGCGGTGGAGCTGCCGCCGCACGTGAACGTGGACCTGCTCACCCTCAAGCCCGTGGCGCAGGCGGCCCCGCACAAGCTCGTGCGGAAGCCGCTCGCGGTCCGCGAGGACCTGACCGACCGCGGCTGATCGCGGACCGCCCCGGCATCGGGGTGCCCGCCGCCGTCAGGCCGCGGGCAGGGGCGCGTCGACCGGCACGTCGGGGAGCGGTCCGGTGAGGAACCCCTGCACCACGGGCCCGTGCAGGGCGATGACCGTCTCGGGCGACATGCTGGCGATGGGCTCGCTCCGCCAGATGTAGCGGGTGATGGCGATGCCGCCGAGGGCCGCCCCCACGAGCGAGTTGCGGATGTCCGCCTCCTCCGCGGGCATGCCCTCGGGCATGGCGCTCATCCAGTGCTGGGGCGCGGCATCGGCGAAGCGCCGGTAGGCGGCGCTGTCGTGGTCGGACGAGACGGTCACCCAGCGCATGATCGTGGATCCGACCGGGTGCTCCCACGTGTGCAGCGCCGCCGCGACGAGCGCCGCGCCGCGCTCCTCGACGGGCAGTTCCCGGAGGCGCAGGTACGGGGCGATGAGGTCCTCCGAGGGGCGCAGCGCCTCCTCGAGCAGAGCCTCCAGCGAGCCGAAGTAGTAGCGGACGAGGCTCGGGTCGACGCCCGCCGACGCGGCGATGCGGCGGGCGCTCACGCGGTCGGCGCCGGACTCGATGAAGAGCAGGCGGGCCGCCGCGATGATGCTGCCCCGGGCGTCGCCGGAGGTGCGCGGGCCGCGGCGCCGGCGTCCGGCGTCCTCCCCGCCGTGGTCGCGTGCATCGAGCTCGTTCGCCGTAACGGACATGGGGCGTCCCTCTCGTGTCATGAGCGACCAACGTAGTGTCCGGCCGATGGCCGGATGCCCCGGATGGGGGAATTGTGAACAACCCGTCGGCCGCCCTGTAGTTTCGTCGAGGCATGTCCGTGCCGCTCCCCGTGCTGCAGAAAGCCTCCGCGTGCCCCTGGTCCTCCCCCTCCCGTTCGAGATCGTCTCCCTGACGGTCCTCGTCCTCGTCCTCGTCGCCGACCTGCTGATCGTCTACCGGCGCCCGCACGTCCCCTCGACGAGGGAGTCGGCCCTCTGGGTCGCGTTCTACGTGGGGCTCGCGCTGGTCTTCGCGGTCATCATGCTGTTCGTCGCGGGCGGCGAGCACGCGGGCCAGTTCCTCGCGGGATGGCTGACGGAGTACAGCCTCAGCATCGACAACCTGTTCGTGTTCGTCATCATCATGAGCCGGTTCAGCGTGCCCCGGAAGTACCAGCAGGAGGTGCTCATGGTGGGCATCATCATCGCGCTGGTGCTCCGCGGGATCTTCATCCTGCTGGGCGCCGAGCTCATCGAGAGCTACAGCTGGATCTTCTACATCTTCGGCGCGTTCCTCCTCTACACGGCCGTCAAGCAGGCCGTGGGCGACGAGGACCAGGAGAGCGAGGACTCGCTCTTCATCCGGTTCCTCCGCCGGCGGCTGAAGATCGCGCCGGACTTCGACGGCTCGAAGGTCCGCACCGTCATCGACGGCCGCAAGGTGCTCACGCCCATGGTCATCGTGTTCGTCTCCATCGGCACCACGGACCTGATCTTCGCCCTCGACTCGATCCCCGCGATCTTCGGCATCACCGAGTCGCCGTTCATCGTCTTCACCGCGAACATCTTCGCGCTCATGGGCCTCCGCCAGCTCTACTTCCTGCTCGGCGGGCTGCTCGACCGGCTGGTGTACCTCAAGTACGGGATCGCGTTCATCCTCTTCTTCATCGGCGTGAAGCTCGTGCTGCACGCGATGCACGAGAACACGCTGCCGTTCGTCAACGGCGGCGAGGGCATCGAGTGGGCGCCTGAGATCCCGACCGTCGTGAGCCTCGTCGTGATCCTCGCCTCGATGGTGGTCGCCACCGTCGCCAGCCTCCTCAAGATGCGCGCCGACGGGATCCCCGTCACCGGGCCCGCGGCCGACACCGCCTCCGTAGAGCGCGGCGACGACGACAGGGACGCGCGATGACCGAGGCCCGCACCATCGCGCTCGGCGGGCGTCGCATCCACGTCAGCTGGGCCGCGCGCACGGACGTCGGCAGCGTGCGCGCCGTGAATGAGGACGGCCTCCTGGCCGACCCGCCCGTCTGGCTCGTCGCCGACGGGATGGGCGGGCACGCGTTCGGCGACCGCGCGAGCGCCACCCTCGTGGAGACCTTCGGCGGCCTGTCTGGCGACGCGCCCGTCACGCGCGACCTGATCGTCGAGGCGGTGGACGCGTCCAATGACGCGATCGGCGACCTGATCACGGGCGACGACCCGCCCGGCACGGTGGCCGGCACGACGCTCGCGGGCGTCGCGCTCGTGCGCTCGGACGCCGGGGACCCGCTCTGGATGGTCTTCAACGTCGGCGACTCGCGCGTCTACGCCTGGACGGACGGCCGCCTCGAGCAGGTGACCATCGACCACTCGGCCGTGCAGGAGCTCGTCGACCAGGGGCGGATGACCCGCGCCGAGGCCGAGCGGAGCCCCGTGCGGAACCTCATCACGCGGGCCGTCGGATCCCACGACGAGGTCGCCGCCGACGAGTGGCTGCTGCCGGTCGTCGACCACCAGGTCTTCCTCATCTGCTCCGACGGGCTCACCAAGGAGCTGGACGACCCGGCGATCTCCGGCGTGCTCCAGCTCGCGCGCGCGGACGGCGGCGGCGTCGACCGGGCGGCGGACGCCCTCGTCGCGCAGGCGCTCGCCTCCGGCGGCCGCGACAACGTGACCGTCGTGGTCATGGAGGCCGCCGCGGACGCGGAGCCGCTCGACGACGGGTCCGCGGGCGCGCCCACCACCTGAGGAATAGCGGCGGGCACCCGGCGTTAGACTCCCATGATGCGCGTGGGGACCCTCGCGCCACTGCCATGAGGAGAGCCGTGCAGCCTGCGAAGACCCTGGCCGAGAAGGTGTGGGCCGACCACCTGGTCGCCGAGGGGGAGGACGGCACGCCCGACCTCCTCTACATCGACCTCCACCTCGTGCACGAGGTCACCAGCCCGCAGGCCTTCGACGGGCTCCGCCTCGCCGGCCGCCCCGTGCGCCGCCCGGACCTCACCGTCGCGACCGAGGACCACAACACGCCGACGGTCGGCATCGACCGGCCCATCGCCGACCTGACGAGCCGCACGCAGATCCACACCCTCCGCAAGAACGCGGAGGAGTTCGGGATCCGGCTGCACTCGCTCGGCGACATCGAGCAGGGCATCGTGCACGTCGTCGGTCCGCAGCTCGGCCTCACCATGCCGGGCATCACGGTCGTGTGCGGCGACTCGCACACCTCCACGCACGGCGCGTTCGGCGCGATGGCGTTCGGCATCGGCACGAGCGAGGTCGAGCACGTCATGGCCACGCAGACCCTGCCGCTCCAGCCGTTCAAGACCATGGCGGTCACCGTCGAGGGCACGCTCCGCCCCGGCGTCACGGCGAAGGACATCATCCTCGCGGTCATCGCGCAGATCGGCACCGGCGGCGGGCAGGGCTACGTGCTCGAGTACCGCGGCAGCGCCATCCGCTCGCTCTCCATGGAGGGCCGGATGACGATCTGCAACATGTCGATCGAGGCGGGCGCGCGCGCCGGCATGGTCGCCCCCGACCAGACCACGTACGACTACCTGCGGGGCCGCCCGCACGCGCCGACCGGCGCGGACTGGGACGAGGCCGTCGCCTACTGGGACACGCTCGCGACCGACGACGACGCCGTGTTCGACGCGGAGGTCTTCCTCGACGCGGACGCCCTCGAGCCCTTCGTCACGTGGGGCACCAACCCCGGGCAGGGCGTCTCGCTCAGCGAGCCCGTGCCGGATCCCGCCTCCGTCGCCGACCCGAACGAGCGCGCCGCCGCCGAGCGCGCGCTCGCCTACATGGATCTCGCCCCCGGCACGCCCATGAAAGAGATCGCGGTCGACACCGTGTTCATCGGGTCCTGCACGAACAGCCGCGTGGAGGACCTGCGCGCCGCCGCGGAGATCGTGCGCGGCCGCACCAAGGCCGAGGGCGTCCGCGTGATGGTCGTCCCGGGCAGCGCGCGCGTGCGGCTCGAGGCCGAGGCCGAGGGGATCGACAAGGTCTTCACCGACTTCGGCGCAGAGTGGCGCTTCGCCGGCTGCTCCATGTGCCTCGGGATGAACCCGGACCAGCTCGCGCCGGGCGAGCGCTGCGCCTCCACGAGCAACCGCAACTTCGAGGGCCGGCAGGGCAAGGGCGGGCGCACGCACCTCGTGTCGCCGCTCGTGGCCGCGGCCACCGCGATCCGCGGCACGCTCTCGAGCCCATGGGACCTGCAGGAGGACGGCGTCGTCGACGCCGCGTCCATCCGCCAGGCCGCCGCCGTCGGACGGGGGGCCTGAGCCGTGGAGCCCATCAGCCGCGTCACCGGCACCGCCGTGCCGCTCAAGCAGTCCAACGTCGACACCGACCAGATCATCCCCGCCCAGTTCCTCAAGCGCGTCACCAAGACGGGATTCGAGGACGCGCTGTTCTTCCAGTGGCGGCAGGATCCCGACTTCTTCATCAACCAGCCGGTCTACGAGGGCGCCACCGTCCTCGTCGCCGGACCGGACTTCGGCACGGGCTCGTCCCGCGAGCACGCCGTGTGGGCGCTGCGCGACTACGGCTTCCGGGCCGTGCTCAGCCCGAGGTTCGGCGACATCTTCCGGGGCAACTCCGGGAAGCAGGGCCTCCTCACGGGGATCGTGACGGAGGACGACGTCGAGAGGCTGTGGGCCGCGATGGATGCGGAGCCCGGACTCGACCTGACCGTCGACCTCGTCGAGCGGATCGCCACGGCACCCGGCCTGACGGTCCCGTTCGAGATCGACGAATACACTCGGTGGCGACTCCTCGAGGGGCTCGACGACATCGCCCTCACCCTCCGGGACGAGGACGCCATCACCACCTTCGAATCACGACGGGCCGCATGGCGCCCGCGCACCTTGCCGGCCCGGCCGGCAGCTCTGGAGAACTGAATGAACTCACTAGTCAGCGACGCCAAGAAGGCGGGGGAGCGGGTGGGCCTCCTGTCCGACTCCATCGTGATCAACGGCGGCATCCCGCTGCGCGGTCGCATCGAGGTGCGCGGGGCCAAGAACCTGGCCACGAAGGCCATGGTCGCCTCGCTCCTCGGCGAGAGCCCCAGCCTCCTGCGCTCGGTGCCCGACATCAGCGACGTCCGCGTCGTCTCCGGCCTCCTCGAGGTGCACGGCGTCACGCTCCGCAAGGGCGAGCAGGAGGGCGACCTCATCCTCGACCCCAAGGACGTCGAGAGCGCCCACATGGCGGACATCGACGCGCACGCGGGCAGCTCTCGGATCCCGATCCTGTTCTGCGGTCCGCTCCTGCACCGGCTCGGCGAGGCGTTCATCCCCGACCTCGGCGGCTGCCGCATCGGCGACCGCCCCATCGACTTCCACCTCGATGCGCTGCGCGCCTTCGGCGCCGTCGTCGAGAAGCTCCCGAGCGGCATCCGCCTCACGGCTCCGAACGGCCTGAAGGGCGCGAACGTCGAGCTGCCCTACCCGAGCGTCGGCGCGACCGAGCAGGTGCTGCTCACGGGCGTGCGCGCCAAGGGCATCACGGAGCTGAAGAACGCGGCCATCGAGCCCGAGATCATGGACCTCATCGCGATCCTGCAGAAGATGGGCGCGATCATCTCCGTCGAGCCGAACCGCGTGATCCTCATCGAGGGCGTCGACCGCCTCGAGGGCTACACGCACCGCGCGCTCTTCGACCGCAACGAGGCCGCGAGCTGGGCCTCCGCCGCGCTCGCGACCGGCGGCGACATCTTCGTCGGCGGCGTGCGCCAGGCCGAGATGATGACGTTCCTCAACGTGTTCCGGAAGGTCGGCGGCGCCTTCGACATCGAGGAGGACGGCATCCGGTTCTACCACCCGGGCGGCGACCTCAAGCCCGTGGTCATCGAGACCGACGTGCACCCCGGCTTCATGACGGACTGGCAGCAGCCGCTCGTCGTGGCGCTCACGCAGGCGCCCGGCGTCTCGATCATCCACGAGACCGTGTACGAGAACCGCTTCGGGTTCACGGACGCGCTCAACGAGATGGGCGCCGACATCGTCGTGCACAAGGAGGGCCTCGAGGGCCACGAGCGCCGCGTGGCGCGTCGCGACTTCGAGCAGGCCGCGGTCATCACCGGGCCGACGCACCTGCACGGCGCGGACATCACCGTGCCCGACCTCCGCGGCGGGTTCAGCCACCTCATCGCCGCGCTCACGGCCGAGGGCCGGTCCACCGTCAGCAACGTCGGGATCATCTCGCGCGGCTACGAGGACTTCATCGGGAAGCTGCGCCAGCTGGGCGCGGACTTCTCGTACGAGGGATAGCCTCGCCGGCGGTGCCCGCGCCGCCCACGCCGACCGGGCGCGTCCACGAGGGACGCGCCCGGCCCTCCGTCGGGCGGATTACGGCGGGCGACCGACGACGACCGCGACCCCGACCGGAGGATCCATGGCGAACGAGAAGGCCCGACCGTCGATCTTCTGGGTGCTGGCCGCCCTCGTGCTGCCGGTGCTCAACACGGCCGTGCGGTTCGAGATCCGGAACCCCGAGCGCCTGCCGCGGACGGGTTCGTACGTGCTCGCGCCGAACCACTACAGCGAGATCGACCCCGTCGTGATGGGGGCCGTGGCGTGGAAGCTCGGGCGCCTGCCCCGCTTCCTCGCCAAGGCGTCGCTCTTCGACGTGCCGGTGGTGGGCTGGTTCCTCCGCCGCTCCGGCCAGATCCCGGTGCAGCGCGACGGCGGTGTCCGCGGCGGCCAGGCGATCGAGGCCGCGTCGGATCTCGCGCACGACGGCCGCATCGTCGTCGTCTACCCCGAGGGGACGCTCACGCGCGACCCCGACCTCTGGCCCATGCGCGGCAAGACCGGCGCCGTGCGCCTCGCCCTGCAGGCCGGGATCCCCGTGATCCCCGCCGCCCACTGGGGCACGCAGCAGCTCATGGGCCGCTACTCGAAGCGCCTGCGGCTCTTCCCGCGGAAGACGATCCACGTCGTCATCGGCGAGCCCGTCGACCTCGACCGCTTCCGCGACCGGAGCCTCGACTCCGCGACCCTCACCGAGGCGACCGCCGTCGTCATGGCCGCCATCACGCAGCTCGTGGAGGAGCTGCGCGGCGAGACCGCCCCGACCGAGCGGTGGGATCCCCGCTCGAAGAACCAGAAGGAGACCGGCCGTTTTGATTGACGCGACCGCGCGCCCGACCCCCGCACCCGCCGCATCGGCGCCCGACCCGAGCGCAGGGGAGCGGCGTCGCATCGTCGTCCTCGGCGCCGGCAGCTGGGGCACCACGTTCGCGAAGGTGATGGCCGACGGCGGGAACGACGTCGTCATGTGGGCCCGACGACCGGAGCTCGCCCAGGAGATCACCGAGGCCAAGCGCAACAGCGACTACCTGCCGGGGATCAACCTGCCGCAGCGGCTCACGGCCGACCCGTCGCTCGAGCGCGTCCTCGCCGGCGCAACCGACGTGTTCGTCTCGGTGCCCAGCCAGACGCTGCGCGCCAACCTCGAGGCCGCGCGCGACCTCATCCCGTCCGACGCCGTGGTCGTCAGCCTGATGAAGGGCGTGGAGAAGGGAACCGGCCTCCGCATGAGCGAGGTGATCCAGGAGGTGCTCGGCATCGCCCCGGAGCGCATCGCCGTGGCGTCGGGTCCGAACCTCGCGCTCGAGATCGCTCGCGAGCAGCCCACGGCCGTCGTGGTGTCGTCCGCGGACCAGGCGACGGCCGAGCGCGTGGCGAAGATCGCCCGCAGCCCCTACTTCCGCTCGTTCGTGAACACCGACGTGATCGGCACCGAGTTCGGCGGCGTGCTCAAGAACCTCATCTCCGTCGCGGTGGGCATCGTCGACGGCGTCGGCTACGGCGAGAACACGAAGGCGTCGATCATCACGCGCGGCCTCGCCGAGATGACCGCGTTCTCTGTGGCCTACGGCGCCCGCGCGGAGACGCTCGCGGGGCTCGCGGGGTTGGGCGACCTCATCGCCACGTGCGAGTCGTCGCTGTCGCGCAACAACACCGCGGGCCGCCTGCTCGGCCAGGGCTACAGCTTCACCGACGTCGTGAAGAGCATGCAGCAGACGGCCGAGGGGCTCTCCTCCGTCGCGCCCGTGCTCGAGCTCGCCCGTCAGCGCGGCGTGCTCATGCCGATCGTCGAGCAGGTGTCGCAGGTGCTGGCGGGCACGCTGTCGCCGCGCGACATTGCCCCGCACCTGACCACCGACGACGACACGCCCCAGGGGGAGTGACCATGACCGCACGGATCCGCGTGGTGCTGCTCTTCGGCGGCACCTCCAGCGAGCACTCCATCAGCTGCGCGACCGCGAGCGGCGTGCTCGGCGCCATCGACCGGGAGCGGTTCGAGGTGATCCCGGTGGGCATCACGCCGGCCGGGGCCTTCACGCTCCAGGAGGACGACGCCTCCGCCCTCGCCCTCGACGCCGACGCGCTGCCCCAGGTGGCCGACAACGGCACGCGCGTGCGCTGGCCCGAGGACGCGGGCAGCCGCCAGCTCACGGTGCGCGACGCGGACGGCACCGAGCGGTCGCTCGGCCGGGTGGACCTCGTCTTCCCGATCCTGCACGGCACGCAGGGCGAGGACGGGACCGTGCAGGGCATGCTCGAGCTCGTCGGCCTGCCCTACGTCGGATCCGGCGTGCTCGCCTCCGCGCTCGGCATGGACAAGCACTACGCGAAGACCGTCCTGAGCGCCGCGGGCATCGCGGTCGCGCCGTGGGTCACGGTCTCGCGCCACGAGTGGGCCGCCGACCCCGCTGGCGTCCGGGAGCGGGCGGCCGCGCTGGGGCTGCCGGCGTTCGTGAAGCCGGCCCGCGCCGGATCCAGCGTGGGCGTGAGCCGCGTCGCCGAGTCCGACGAGCTCGACGCCGCCCTCGAGGTCGCCTTCCGAGAGGACGACCGCGTGCTCGTCGAGTCGGGCCTCGTCGGCCGTGAGGTCGAGTGCGCGATCCTCGACGAGGGCCCGGGCCGCGAGCCCAGCGCCTCCGTCGCGGGCGAGATCGTGGTGTCCGGCCGCGACTTCTACGACTTCGACGCGAAGTACCTCGGCGCGGACGGCATCGACCTGGTGTGCCCGGCCGACGTCACCGACGCCGAGCTCGCGCGGCTGCGGGAGCTGTCGATCCGCGCGTTCCGCGCCGTCGACGGCCGGGGGCTCGCGCGCGTGGACTTCTTCCTCACCTCCGACGGCTTCGTGCTCAACGAGATCAACACGATGCCGGGCTTCACGCCCATCTCGATGTTCCCCGCGTGCTGGGAGGCGTCCGGCCTCGCGTACCCGGACCTCATCTCGCGCCTGCTGGACGTGGCGCTCGCGTGGGAGGCGGATGGCGCCCGCGACTGACCCCGGTCGTCGCGGGGCGATGAGCCTAGGCTCGGGCGCATGCTCGTAGGACGATCCGTCGCCCGGCCCCGCCTCCACCCCGACGCCCGACCCGGCCGGATCCTGCGGCTCGGGGACCGGTCGTCGTCACCGCGTCCGGGGGCGGCCACGTGTCCGGCGACGCCAGCGCGCCCCACCGTCTCCGTCGTGATCCCCGTGCGCGACGACGCGGGGCACCTGCGCGCGTGCCTCCGGGCCCTCACGGGGCAGACCGTCGCGCCTGACGAGGTCGTCGTGGTCGACAACGCGTCCCGCGACGACAGCGCGGACGTGGCGCGCGAGGCGGGCGCACGCGTCGTGCACGAGCCCGTGCTGGGGATCCCCGCGGCCGCGTCCGCCGGCTACGACGCCGCGCGCTCGGAGGTCATCGCCCGGCTCGACGCCGACTGTGTACCGCCCGCCGACTGGATCGAGCGGCTCGGCGACGTGCTCGCCGCCCGTCCCGACGTCGCCGCCGTCACGGGCGCCGCGCGGTTCCTCGACGGGCCACGAGCGCTCCGCGGGGTCGCGGTGGTCGCCTACCTCGGCGCGTACTTCGCGTCCGTGACGCTCGCGCTCGGGCACCCGCCGCTGTTCGGATCCAACTTCGCGCTCCGCCGCGACGTCTGGCTCGCCGTCCGCGCCGAGGTGCACCGCGAGGGCACGCACCTGCACGACGACATCGACCTGTCCGTGCACCTGGGCCCCGAGCACCGCATCGTGCTCGACCCGCACCTCGGCATGGGGATCAGCATGCGGCCGCTCACCCGGCCGTCGACCCTGCCGCTCCGGATGAGCCGCGGCATGGCGTCGCTGACCGTGCACTGGCCGCGCGAGCTGCCGTGGCTGCGCTGGTGGCGGACGGGTGCGCGGGTGCTCGACGAGCGCGGCGCACGGCGGCCGTCCGGACCCGCACGCGGCCGCGTCGGGGGCACGGGACCCGCGCCGACCGGGTCGCTCCCGGTCAGCTCCCCGGAGGCGGCGCGTCCCCGAGGTCCTGCGCGCTGACGCACTTCGCGGTCTGCGGGATGACCGCGACGACGCCGCTGAGGTCGGTGAGCGCGGTGTAGCTGGCCTGCGTGGAGTCGATGACGACCTCGACGGCGGGCGTGCGGCCGTAGGTCGTGTAGCGGATGTCGGGGGCGCGGGAGTCGTCCTCGACCCAGTCGACGTCGTCGTAGCTGATGCACGCGTCCGTCGTCGGGCCGGGCGTCGCCACGCCGCAGCGGAGGATCACGGTGCTCTGCGGGTCACCCCAGGCGCCCGTGCCCTGCGCGTCGGTCTCGCGGAGCGGCGCGGTGCCGAGCGTCGCCGGCAGGTGGACGACCACGTCGGCGCACAGCGGATCGGTCGCGCCGGGTGCCGCCTCGAGGGAGACCGTGGGGGCGCAGCCGGCGACGGCGAGGGCGATGCCGCACGCGGCGGCCGCGGCGGCGACGGGGCGCAGCAGGGCGCGGGCGGGGCGGCGGGGAGTCATCGCGATCAGGCTACCGTGGCAGTCGTGACGACTCCTGGGACGCCCTCCGACCGCGACACGGCCACCCTCGGGAGCGCGGGGGAGCTCGCGACCCTGGCGCGGATCCTGCCCCATCTGCCCGCCGCGGACGACGCCGAGGTGGGCCCGGGCGACGACTGCGCGGTCGTGCGGGCGCCCGACGGCCGCTTCGTCATCACGACGGACATGATGATCGAGGGCCCCGACTTCCGCCTGGCCTGGTCGACGCCCCACGACCTCGGGCGCCGGGCGGCGACCTCGAACCTCGCGGACGTGGCCGCCATGGGCGCCCGGCCGACCGCGCTCCTCGTCGCCATCGCGGCCCCGGCGGGCACGCCGGTCGCCGACCTCGAGGCCCTCGCCGACGGGCTCCGGGAGGGCTGCAGCCTGCAGGCACCGGGATGCGGGGTCGTCGGCGGCGACCTGTCCGTCTCGGACGCGCTGGTGATCACGGTCACGGCCACGGGCGACCTCGAGGGGCGCGACCCCGTGCTGCGCTCGGGCGCGCGCCCCGGCGACGTGATCGCGGTGGCCGGCGCGCTCGGCGTGGCCGCGGCCGGCGTCCGCCTCCTCTTCGACCTCGCCAGGAGCACGGCACCGGGCGGCGACCTCGTCCCCGACGCGGTGCTCGCCCGGGCGCTGCGGGCGTCCCACCCCGCCGCGGTCGAGGCGCAGCTGGCGCCGGTCGCGCCGCTCACCGCCGGGGTCGACGCGGCGCGTGCCGGCGCGACCGCGATGCTCGACGTCTCCGACGGCCTCCTCCTCGACCTCGGCCGCATGGCCCGCGCGAGCGGCGTCGGCATCGACCTCGCATCCGCCGACCTCGCCGACGACGCCCGCCGGGTCGCCGCCGCGCACCCGTCGCTGCCGCCCGCGGCCCTCGACCTCGTGCTCACCGGGGGAGAGGACCACGCGCTCGTCGCGGCGTTCCCGGCGGGCGCGTCGCTGCCGGAGCCGTTCCGCGCGATCGGCGTGGTCGCGGCCGCCGGGCCCGACGGTCCGGCCGTGACGGTCGACGGCGCGGCGTACGAGGGGCCGCGCACGCCGCTCGGCGGCTGGGATCCCTACGCCGACTGGGACGGGGCGCGCTAGGTCGCGGGCTCCTCCGCGTCGTCCAGCTGCTCCTCGTCGTCGGGCGATCCGGCGACCGCCCACCACACGACGGTGTCGCCGTACGCCTTCCGGCGGTCGAGCGCGATCCCCGCGGGCCACGTCGGCTCGGCCGAGCGCGCGCTGCGCTCCACCATCACCACGGCCCCGTCGACGAGCCGCGTGACGAGCGCGGCCAGCTCCTCCGCCAGCTCGGCGTCGCCCACCTCGTACGGCGGATCCAGGAACGCGACGTCGTAGGTGCCGCGGTCGCCCGCGAGGAAGGCGCGCACGCTCTGGGCGGCCACCCGGATCCGCGGCTCGCCCCCCTTCGGCGCCGCGCGCTCGACGATGCCCGCGTTCGACCGGCAGACGGCGGCGGCCGGCACCGCGCGCTCCACGAGGACGACTTCGCGCGCGCCGCGGCTGGCGGCCTCGAGGCCGAGGGCCCCGGATCCGGCGTACAGGTCGAGGACGCGCGCGCCGTCGAGCGCGTCCCGGGCCTCGAGCCCGGAGAACAGGGCCTCGCGCACGCGGTCGCTCGTCGGGCGCGTGCCCGTCCGCGGGACGCGGAGGACGAGGGAGCCGGCGAACCCGGCGACGATGCGGGTCACGACGCGATCCCGGCGGGATGCGGGAGGGCGGCGTTCGGAGCGGGGTGCACGGGCGACCACGCTACCCGGCATGTCCGCCCCGGAGGCGGGGCGGACGCTCCCGGATCGCTGACGTATGCTGCCAAGACGCCCACGACGCTGGAGGAACTCCGTGACGAGTCCCGAGTCCGAGTCCGTCCCCCTGAACGCCGGGTCGGGACAGCCGCCCGCCCGCATCCGCGCCGCCGCGCGTCAGGCCGACCGCAGCCACGGTGCGCCCGCCATGCCGCTCGAGGAGGTGCGCCTGCTCGCCGACCTCATCCTCGGCAACATCGACTCCGTCATGTCCGGCAAGCACGATGCCACCCGCATGGCGCTCACCGTGTTCCTCTCCGGCGGCCACCTCCTCATCGAGGACGTGCCGGGCGTCGGGAAGACCATGCTCGCCAAGGCGCTCGCGCGGAGCGTCGACTGCACCATCAACCGGATCCAGTTCACGCCCGACCTCCTGCCTTCGGACGTCACGGGCGTCTCCGTCTACAGCCAGGCGGACCACCGCTTCGAGTTCCAGCCGGGCGCCGTGTTCGCGAACATCGTCATCGGCGACGAGATCAACCGCGCGAGCCCCAAGACGCAGTCGGCGCTCCTCGAGTGCATGGAGGAGGGGCAGGTCACGGTCGACGGCGTCACGCATCCGCTGCAGCAGCCCTTCACGGTGGTCGCCACCCAGAACCCGGTCGAGATGGAGGGCACGTACGCGCTCCCGGAGGCGCAGCGCGACCGCTTCATGGCCCGCATCTCGATGGGCTACCCCGACGCCTCCGCGGAGCTCGCCATGCTCCGCTCGCGCGACACCGTGAGCCCGCTCGACGAGCTGCGGCCGGTCGTCGACGCGGAGGAGCTCGACGCGATGATGCACGCGGCCCGCGGCGTGTACGTGTCCGACCCCGTGTCCCGCTACACCGTCGCGATCGTGCAGGCCACGCGCGGCCACGAGGACATCCGCCTCGGCGCGAGCCCCCGCGCCACCCTCCAGCTCATCCGCGCGGCGAAGACCCGGGCGGCGCTCGACGGGCGCGACTTCGTGCTGCCCGACGACGTCGACGCCCTCGCGGCGCCCGTGCTCGCGCACCGGCTCGTCGCGACCGGTCGCGCGCTCGGCCAGCGCGGTCGCGGCCAGGCCGCCGTGGTCGAGATCCTCGAGCGCATCGTCGCGTCGACCGCCGTGCCGCTGAGCGCCGCCGGACGGACGCGCTGACCCCGTGCCGCCCCTCGCGCGCCTGATGCGCCGGATCGGCGTCGAGGCCGTCCCGCACCCGACCCTCCGCGGGATCGCCCTGCTCGCCGCCGGGGTCGCCGCGTTCGCGGGCGCCTTCATCGCGGGGCGGCGCGAGTTCGTCTTCATCGGCGTCGCGCTCCTCGCGCTCCCGCTGCTCGCCGCCGTCTGGCTCGTGATCGCGCGGGTGCGGCTGCACGTCGAGCGCACCTTCACCTCCGAGGTCGTCGAGTCCGGCACGGCGACGACCGTCACCGTCTCCGTCGCGAACGCGGGCAGCATGCCGACGCCACGCTCGTGGGTGCTCGACCTGGTGCCCGGATCCGACGGTGCGATGCCGCCCGCCGAGCTGCCGTCGCTCCGGGGACTCGCGCGCGGATCCCGCCGCTCCACCGCCCGGCCCGTCCTCCGCTACGACCTCACGCCCGAGCGCCGCGGCGTCCACGAGGTGGGCCCGCTCGCGGTCGAGGAGCACGACCCCTTCCGCCTGATGGGGCTGCGGCACGTCGCGGGCGGCACGTCGCGCCTCGTCGTGACGCCGCGCCTCGCCGACCTCGAGGCCGAGCCCGGCGGCCAGGTGTCGTCCGAGGGCGAGTCCGAGCGCGTGCAGCGCCGTGCCGACGGCGGCGAGGACGACCTCGGCACGCGCGAATACCGGGCGGGGGATCCGCTCCGCCGCGTGCACTGGCGCGCCACCGCCCGGCACGGCGAGCTCATGGTGCGGCAGGAGGAGCAGCGGTCGAGCCCGCGCTCGCTCGTGCTCCTCGACACGCGTGCTGCCGGATACCCGCCGCACGACGACGACGGGGACGGCGACCGGGCGTTCGAGCGCGCGGTGGCGTTCGCGGCGTCCGTGGCCGTGCACCTGCAGCGCGGGGGATACGCGGTGCACCTGATCGAGACGGCCGCGGGATCCGACCGGCAGGCGCCCGTCGCCGCCCGACCCGGCGACGCCGCGGCCGAGGGGGACCTGCTCCTCCACCTCGCCGAGGTGCGCCCGGCCGCGGTCGACGCCGACCGCGACGGCGTGCAGGAGGCCCTGTCCGACCTGCGCCGCAGCCGCCGCGCGGTCCCGATCCACGCCGTCCTCGGCCACCTCGACGAGCACGAGGCGCGCCGGCTCGCCGGCTTCGGCGCCGCCTGTCGCCCCGCGGTCGCGTTCCTCGCGCACCCGGGCCGCGTCGACGGCCGCGACGACCGCGAGGCCCTCCGGATCCTCCGCGAGGCCGGCTGGCGAACGGTCGTCCTCGGCGACGGCACGCGGCCCGCCGACGCGTGGCGCGCCGCCCGCGCCGAGGAGATGGCCCGATGACCGACCTCGACGCCGTCGGCCTCGGGGGCCGCGAGCACTGGACGCTCGAGCCGCGCCCGCTGCCGGGGGAGCGTGCGGGCGGGCCCGGCGGACGCGGACGCGGAGACGGATCCGGATCCGGCCGCCGTGGCCGCGGGTCGGGTTCCGGGCGCGCCGCCGCCCGCTGGCCGCTCACCGCCGCGCTGGGCGTCGCCCTGCTGGCGGGGGCCGCCAGCCTCCACCTGCTCGTCGAGCCGGGGGCCTGGTTCCTGCTCTGCATTGTGGTCGTCGCCGCGGTGCTCGGATCCGCCGCGCTGCTGCGCTCCGTCGGCGTGCCGCGCCTGTTGGCCTCGGCGGGCGGCCTCGTCCTCCTCGTGCTCCTCGTCACCCTCGTGTTCGCGGGCCGCACCGCGGTGCTGGGCGTGATCCCCACCCCGGAGACCGTCCGCACCCTCCTCGCGGTCGGCGAGCAGGCGGGCGAGGAGATCTACCGGAGGTCGGCGCCCGTGCCCCCGCTGGCCTCCATCGTCTTCGTGATCGTTGCCGCGATCGGCGCCCTGGCCGTCGTGCTCGACGTGCTCGCCCACGCGCTCCGCCTCCCGGCCGTGACCGGGCTCCCGCTCCTCGTGCTCGTCTCCGTGCCCGGCGCCGTGCTGGTGGGCGAGTTCTCCGTCGCCTCCTTCGCCGTCACGGCGCTCGCGTGGTTCGCGGTGCTCGCCGCCGACGCGCGCGAGACCGACGGCGAGGGCGGGTGGCGCGGATCCGGCCTCCTCGGCATCGCGGCCCCGCTGCCTGGACCCGCCCGGTCCTCGCCAGGCGGACGGGCGGGATCCGCGCGCACGACGCTCGCCTCCGCGGGCGCGCTCGCGGGCGGCGCGGTCGTCCTCTCCCTCGTCGCGCCGGCGATCGTCCCGGGCCTCACGTCGGCGACGTTCCCCACCGCGTCCGGCTCCGGCCAGGGCGGCTCGCGCGTCGTCAACCCGATCCTCGACCTCGGCGACGACCTCCGCCGACCCGTCGACGTCGAGGCGCTCCGCTACTCGACCGCGTCCCGCACGCCGCTCTACTTCAAGGTCACGACGCTCTCGCGCTTCGAGGGCGACGAGTGGGCGCCGTCGCCGCTGCGCCCGCCGGACGGGAACACCGTCGACGCGATCGGGCCGGACCTCGGCGCCGGATCCGACGTGCCGGCCGAGGAGGTCGAGGCGCGCGTGCAGGTCGAGGGCTCCTCGAGCGCGTGGCTCCCCGCGCCCTACGCGCCCCGCAGCGTCACCGGGCTCGACGGCTCGTGGCGCTGGTCGGAGCAGGGCCTCGCGATCCGCTCGTCCGACTCGGACAGCCGCGACCAGAGCTACACCGTGATGAGCGAGCTGCCGCGCCCCGAGCGCGCGCAGCTGGAGGCCGTCGCGCCCGCGACCGACGACGACCTCCAGCCGTACCTGCAGATCCCCAGCGGCACCCCCGGCATCGTCGCCTCGACGACCGCGGACGTCCTCGCCGGCATCGACTCGCCCTACGACCAGGCGCTCGCGCTCCAGGAGTTCTTCACGGGCGGGAAGTTCCGCTACTCGGAGGACGCGCCCGTCCAGCAGGGCTACGACGGCAGCGGCGTCGACGTGGTGGGGGAGTTCCTCCGGGTGCGCTCCGGGTACTGCGTGCACTTCGCGTCGGCCATGGCGATCATGGCGCGCGAGGCGGGCATCCCGTCGCGCGTGGCCGTGGGGTACCTCCCGGGCGATCAGGTGGGGCGCAACGGCGACCTCATCACCTACCGCGTCGGATCCCACGACCTGCACTCCTGGCCCGAGCTGTACTTCTCCGGCATCGGCTGGATCGCCTTCGAGCCCACGCCGGGCCGCGGCCAGGCCGCGCCCTACGCCCAGCCGTCCGCGGCGCCGACCACCGCGCCCACGCCGTTCGCGACGCCGAGCGCGCCGACCGAGGCCACGCCGACCGCGACGCCCGCCCCCACCGCATCGGCCGCGCCCGGCGCGAGCGGCGGCACGGGCGTCCGGATCCCGTGGGCGGCCCTCGGCACGGCCGCCCTCGTCCTCCTCGTGCTCGTCCTCCTCGCCGCCCCCGCACTCCTGCGCCGCGCCCGCCGCTCCGGCCGGCTGCGCGCGCTCGAGGCCGGCGACGCCCCGGCGGGCACGGCCTGGCGCGAGGTGGAGGACCAGGCGGTCGACCTGGGGATCCGCGTGCCGGACACCGAGTCGCCGCGCGAGCTCGGCCGGCGCCTCCAGGGCGACGACCCGTCCCTCGCCGACCCGGTCGCCCTCCTGGTCACGGCGCGCGAGCGGGAGCGCTTCGCCCGCGCCGACGCGCCGGTGGACGCCGCGGCCGGCGCCGCGCAGTCGGCCGCGCTCGTCGCGCTCGGCGACGCGCTGCGCGCTCGGGCGGGACGCGCCGACCGGATCCTCGCGCTCGTCGCGCCGCGCTCGCTCGTCCGCCGCCGCCCGCGGTCCGACGACGGCCGGGTCGACGGGGACGCGGGCGGGCCGCCGGCGTCGGACGCCCCTCGTACACTCGGGGGATGACCGGATCCGACGCCGCGCTCGCGGGCGTCGTGGGCGGCCGCACCGCGGGCGTGCTGCAGAAGGCGTTCGGCCTGCGCACGGTCGCCGACCTCCTCGAGCACCTCCCGCGCCGCTACGCCCGCCGCGGCGAGCTCACCGCCCTCGCCGAGCTGCCGGTCGACCAGCAGGCCACCATCGTCGCCGAGGTGCGCGAGGTGCGCGAGCGCCCCATGCGGGCCCGGCGCGGCAGCATCCTCGAGGTGCGGATCACCGACGGCCGCGGCTTCCTCACCCTCACCTTCTTCAACCAGGCCTGGCGCGCCAAGGACCTCGTGCCCGGCGTCCGCGGCATCTTCGCGGGCAAGGTCAGCGACTACCGCGGCGCGCTCCAGCTCGCCCACCCCGACTACGAGCTCTTCGACGCGCACGAGGGCCCGGCGCTCTCGGGCGGCGAGCCCGACGCGGCCGCGCGCCGCTGGGCCGAGATGCCCATCCCGATCTACCCGGCCACCGCCTCGATGGCGAGCTGGCAGGTCGCGAAGTCCGTGGAGCTGGCGCTCGACGCGGTCGAGGACCTCGAGGATCCCGTCCCCGCCGACGTGCGCGCCGAGCGCGGCCTCCTCCCGTACCGGGAGGCGCTCGAGGGCGTGCACCGTCCCGAGAAGGACGTCGACTGGAAGCGGGGCCGCGACGCGCTCCGCTTCCAGGAGGCGTTCGTGCTGCAGACCGCGCTGCTGCAGCGGCGGCAGGCGGCGCGCGCGCTGCCGGCGACCCCGCGGATCCCGACCCCGGGCGGCCACCTCGACCGGCTCGACGCGCAGCTGCCCTTCGAGCTGACGGGCGACCAGCGGCTCGTCGGCGAGGAGATCGCGACCGACATGGCCCGCACCTGGCCGATGAACCGGCTCGTGCAGGGCGAGGTCGGCTCCGGCAAGACGCTCGTGGCGCTCCGGGCGATGCTCGCGGTCGCCGACTCCGGCGGCCAGTCCGCGCTCCTCGCGCCCACGGAGGTGCTCGCGAGCCAGCACCTCCGCTCGCTCACGGCGTCGCTCGGGCCCGATCTCGCGGCGGAGCTGATGCCCACTCTGCTCACCGGCCAGCTGTCGACGGCGGAGCGCAAGCGCGCGCTGCTGCGCATCGTCAGCGGGCAGGCGCGCATCGTCGTGGGCACGCACGCGCTCCTCGGCGAGCGCGTCGAGTTCCTCGACCTCGGCCTCGTCGTGGTCGACGAGCAGCACCGGTTCGGGGTGGACCAGCGCGAGGCGCTGCGGCGGAAGGGCGGCACCCCGCCGCACGTGCTCGTGCTCACGGCCACGCCGATCCCGCGCACGGTCGCGATGACGGTGTTCGGCGACCTCGACGTGTCGACCATCGCCGAGCTGCCGAGCGGGCGCCAGCCCATCGAGTCGTTCGTCGTCCCGCTGCACGAGCACCCGGGATGGATCGAGCGGGTGTGGGAGCGCACGGCCGAGGAGATCGACAAGGGGCGCCAGGCCTTCGTCGTGTGCCCGGCGATCGACCCGCAGGATCCGGAGGCCGAGGACGAGGACGCCGGCGAGGGAGCGGACGACGCGCCCACCCGGCCGTCGCTCGCCACCGTCACCGAGGTCGACGCGCTCCTCGCGGCGCACCCGCGCCTCGGATCTGTCCGCCGCGCCGTGCTGCACGGCCGCATGACGGGGGAGGAGAAGGACCGCGTCATGCGCGCGTTCTCCGCGGGCGACATCGACCTGATCGTGGCCACGACCGTCATCGAGGTGGGCGTCGACGTGCCGAACGCGTCGACCATGGTGATCCTCGACGCCGACCGCTTCGGCGTCTCCCAGCTGCACCAGCTCCGCGGCCGCGTGGGTCGCGGCGGCGTGCCCGGCCTCTGCCTCATGGTCACGCTCGCCGAGCCCGAGACCGTGGCGCGCGAGCGGGTGGACGCCGTCGCCGCGACCCTCGACGGCTTCGAGCTGGCGCGCGTCGACCTCGAGCTCCGCCGCGAGGGCAACGTCCTCGGCACGAACCAGTCGGGCGGCCGCTCGTCGCTCCGGCTGCTGCGGGTCGCGCAGGACGGCGACCTCATCGAGTCCGCGCGCGAGCACGCGCACGACGTGCTCGAGGCCTCGCCCGGCCTCGAGGGCCACCCCGCGCTCGCCCGCGCGCTCGCCCGCCGGCTCGACGACGAGGAGCGCGCCTTCCTCGACAAGAACTGACCGGGCGAGAGCAGCCCTAGGCTGGCGGGATGCAGCGGATCGCCGTCGTCCCCGGATCGTTCGACCCCGTCACGCTCGGGCATCTCGACGTGATCCGCCGGGCCGCCCGCCTCTACGACGAGCTCGTCGTCCTGGTCGTGCACAACCCCGGCAAGACGCCGATGCTGCCGCTCGAGGAGCGCGTGGCCCTCATCGAGCGCGTCATCCGCGAGGCCGGCCTCCCCGCATCCGTCCGCGTCGACTCGTGGGGTGCGGGCCTCCTCGTCGACTACTGCCGGCGGATCGGCGCGTCCGTTCTCGTGAAGGGCGTCCGCTCGCAGCTCGACGTGACATACGAGACGCCCATGGCGCTCGTCAACCGCGACCTGGCCGACGTCGAGACCGTGCTGCTGCTGCCGGATCCCGCGCATGCGCACGTGTCCAGCTCGCTCGTGCGCCAGGTCGAGGCGCTCGGCGGAGACGTCGCGCCGTACGTGCCGGCGGCCGTGGCGGAGGCGCTGGCCGTCCGGCGCGCCGGCTGACGCCCCGTAGGATCTACGGGTGTCCAGGTTCCAGAAGACCCCATTCACGGTGCACGTCCACGACATCGTGCACCGGCCCGGGGAGATGCGCGAGCTCGACCTGACCATCGTCACCCCCGAGCGCATGGGGGAGGGCCTCATCGCCGTCCCCGCCGGCCGGGAGGTGCGCGTCACCGTGCGCCTCGAGTCGCTGCACGACGGCATCCTGGCCACCGGCGAGGTCGACACGGTGGCCGACGGGCAGTCCGCGCGCACCCTCGCCGACATGCAGGAGCGTGTCCAGGTCGATTTCGCCGAGCTATTCGCGTACAGTGTTGATGAAGCTTTCGACTACCAGGTCCAAGACGAGCACGTGGACCTGGAGCCGGTCATCCGGGATGCGGTGGTGTTGTCACTGCCGTTCCAGCCCGAAGTGCCGGGCGAGGACCTCGATCTCGATCTGGGTCCCGGCATCAGCCTGGTCCTGGCGGACTCCGACCCGGAGCCCGTGATCGATCAGCGCTGGGCAGCCCTGTCCGGCTTCCGAGCTTCCGAAGACAGCGGTGCGGCGCGTGAAGACGCCGACACCGAAACGCAGAGAGATGAGAGTTAGCCATGGCTGTACCCAAGAGGAAGATGTCCCGATCCAACACGCGTGCGCGTCGCTCGCAGTGGAAGGCCGAGGCTCCCACGCTCATCAAGACCATCGAGAACGGCAAGGTCGTCTACTCCATGCCGCACCGCGCCCGCGTGATCGAGGACGCCGCCGGCACGCCCCTGTACATGGAGTACAAGGGCCGCAAGGTCGCCGACGTCTAGTCGCGACCCGCGCAGCACGTCGGACATGACCGACACCCCGGGATCCCGCGTCCACGGCGACCGCGACGCGCTCCGGCGCCTTCTCGCCGTGGACGTGAGCCCCGAGCTCCTCGAGCTCGCGCTCACCCACCGCTCGTACGCGTACGAGCACGGCGGCATCCCGCACAACGAGCGCCTCGAGTTCCTCGGCGACTCCATCCTCGGGCAGGCCGTCACGGTCATGCTCTACCTCGAGAACCCCGACCTCGACGAGGGCGAGCTCGCCAAGCGGCGCGCCAGCCTCGTCTCGAGCGTCGCCCTCGCGGAGGTCGCCACGCGCATCGGGCTCGGCGAGCACCTGCTGCTCGGCCGCGGCGAGGAGCTCACCGGCGGCCGCGCCAAGTCGTCGATCCTCGCCGACACGGTCGAGGCCATCATCGGCGCCTGCTACCTCGACGCCGGGGGAGAGGCCGCGACCGGCCTCGTGCTGCGCCTCATCGCGCCGCTCCTCGAGGACCCCGCGCGCTTCGGCGCCGCGATGGACCCGAAGACTGCGCTCCAGGAGAGCGCCGCGCGCCAGGGTCTCCCCGCGCCGGCGTACGACGTGAGCGACAGCGGACCCGACCACAGCAAGCGCTTCCACGCCGTCGTCACCGTGGGCTCCACCGTGCGGACGACGGGCGAGGGATCCAGCAAGAAGCAGGCCGAGATGACGGCCGCGCTCGAGGCGTGGACGCGCCTCGAGGCGCGCACCACGGCCTGACCCGCGGTGCCCGAGCTCCCCGAGGTCGAGGTCGTCCGCGCCGGCCTCGAACCGGCCGTCAGCGGAGCGCGCATCACGGGGGTCGAGATCCTCGACGCGCGCTCCCTCAAGCGGCACGACCCGATCGAGGGCGCGTTCGTCGACCTGCTGGTCGGCCGCGTGATCACGTCGGCCGTCCGCCGCGGCAAGTTCATGTGGCTGCCGCTCGAGCCCGACGCCGGACGCGACGGGACGGGACCGCGCGCGCTCGTCACCCACCTCGGCATGAGCGGGCAGGTGCTCCTCCGCGAGCCCGGCTCCGACCCGGAGGGCCTGCTGCGGATCCGCATGGGCATCGAGCATCCCGTCCACGGCGAGCTCGTGGTCGCCTTCGTCGACCAGCGGATCTTCGGCTCGATGGCCGTCGACCGCCTCGTCGCCACTCCAGACGGGCACGCGGGCGGACGCGGATCCGCCGCCGCCCTCGTGCCGACGCAGGTCGCCCACATCGCGCGGGACCCCCTCGACCCGGCGTTCGACGACGAACTGCTGCTCGACCGGCTCGGGCGCCGCCGAACGGGGATCAAGCGCGCGCTGCTCGACCAGACGCTCGTGAGCGGCATCGGCAACATCTACGCGGACGAGGCGCTGTGGGCCGCGCGGATCCACTACGCGCTGTCGACGGACCAGCTCGGCCGGGGGCGCGCCCTGCGGCTGCTCGCCGAGGTGCGGACCGTGCTGGCCCGGGCATTGGCCGAGGGCGGGACGAGCTTCGACGCGCAGTACGTCAACGTCAACGGCGCGTCCGGCTACTTCTCGCACTCGCTGAACGCCTACGGGCAGCAGGGCAAGCCCTGCCCGCGCTGCGGCACGCCCATCGTGCGCGAGGCCTTCATGAACCGCGGCTCGCACCTGTGCCCGCACTGCCAAGTGCTGCCGGATCCGGACACGGCGGCCGCCTGACCCTCAGCGACCTGCGTCGACCTCCCGCAGCCAGCTCCCGCTCGTCGCGACGTGCCGGAAGCCGAGCGCCTCGTTGACGCGGAGCATCGGCCGATTCTCGTCGGCGTTCCAGGTGACGACGCGGTCCGCCTCGGGAGCCTCGCGCGTCAGGAGCCGCAGGTTCTCGACCTTGAGGAGCATGCCGAGCCGGTGGCCGCGGTGCTCCGCGAGCACGAGCGTGTCCTGCTGGTAGGTGTGCGCGTGGCCGTCGGAGCGGCGGCCGCTGGGGGAGACGGCGATCTCCGTGAAGCCGACGAGACGGCCCGTCGCCACGTGCAGGGCCGCCGTGATGAGGCCCGTGCGGCCCGCGGCGGCGCGGCGGGCCTCGGCCCCGCGGATCCGGGCGCCGTTCCATGCGTCCTCGACCTGCGGGAGGTCGCCGGGCGGAGCATCGGTCGACATGCGCGTGTGCAGCACGGCGAGGTCGTCGAGCAGGTGCTCCGGCGTGGCGTCCACCCACGAGACGACGCGGTAGGCGTCCCCGGCGGCGCGCCGTGCGTCGGCGAGGTGGGCGTCGAGCGTCGGGGCCGCGGCGACCGTGTCGAGGGAGCTCGTCCGCGCGGTCTGGCCGAGGCGGTAGCCGGCGTCGACGACGAAGCGGGACGACGGGTCGTCCGCCCCGACCGCGCCGATCCCCGTGGGCGAGGGGATGGGCGTGCCGTTCGCCTCGGTGCGGTGCATCGTGGCTCCCGTGAGAGTCCTGCAGCCCTCGTCGACGGCGATCCGCTCGACGCGCTCCCGCAGCGCCCGGCCGATCCCGCGGCGCCGATGCTCGGGCAGCACGGACACCGCCACGTCGGAGGTCGTCGGGTCGGCGAGCCAGGTGGTGAGGAGCCCGCGACCGACGATCCGGCCGTCCACGCGTGCCGCGAAGAGGCGCTTCCGCACGTGCGCGACGTCGGCGTAGTCGGGGATCAGCTCCTGGGGGAGCCACACGAACGCGTCGTGGCCGAGGTCGTGCGACTGCGCGCGGTTGATCACGTCGGTCAGGGCGACGAAGTCGTCCCAGCCCTCCGCGCCCACCGCGACGGGCGGGCGGACCTCCTCGACGGCGGGCGGGCGGGCGTCGTCGGCGTGCGGCATGGTCGGCTCCCTCGTCGGCGCGCGCCGACGGGCTCGGGCCGCGCCCTCCCACGGTAGCGGCGACCCGTCCGCCCGGCCGTCCGCGCGCGGCTTCCGGCAACCGCCCGCGCGTCCGGTACCGTGATCGAGACCATCACGCGAGGAGGGCGACGGGCGTGCACCTGAAGAGCCTGACCCTCAAGGGGTTCAAGTCGTTCGCGCAGCCGACCACGTTCCAGTTCGAGACCGGGGTCACCTGCGTCGTCGGCCCGAACGGATCCGGCAAGTCGAACGTCGTCGACGCCCTCGCCTGGGTCATGGGCGAGCAGGGCGCCAAGACGCTCCGCGGCGGCAAGATGGAGGACGTCATCTTCGCCGGAACCTCGACGCGCGGGCCGCTCGGCCGCGCGGAGGTCACGCTGACGATCGACAACGCCGACGGCGCGCTGCCCATCGACTACACCGAGGTCGCGATCCGCCGCACGCTCTTCCGCAACGGCGGCAGCGAGTACGCCATCAACGGCACGTCCTGCCGGCTCCTCGACGTGCAGGAGCTCCTGAGCGACTCCGGCCTCGGCCGCGAGATGCACGTCATCGTCGGCCAGGGCCGGCTCGACAACGTGCTCCGCGCGACGCCCGAGGAGCGGCGCGGCTTCATCGAGGAGGCCGCGGGGATCCTCAAGCACCGCCGCCGCAAGGAGCGCACCCTCCGCAAGCTCGAGGGCATGCAGGCGAACCTGACGCGCCTCAACGACCTGGCGAGGGAGATCCGGCGCCAGCTGAAGCCCCTCGGCCGGCAGGCGGAGGTCGCTCGGCAGGCGCAGACCGTGGCCGCCGTCGTCCGGGATGCGCGCGCGCGGCTCGTGGCCGACGAGGTCGTGACCCTCCGGCGCGCGCTCGCGGAGCACACGCGCACCGAGGAGGAGCGCACGACCGAGCGCATGGTGCTGCAGGAGAAGCTCGACCGCGCGGTCATCCGCTCCGAGCGCATCGTCGAGGAGCAGGAGGGCGACGAGGTCGACGGCGCCCGGCGCACGGCCTTCGCGCTGGAGCAGGTGCAGGAGCGCCTGCGGAACCTGCTCTCCCTGGCGCAGCAGCGGATGGCGCTCCTCGGATCCGCCGACGACGCGCCCGAGACGACCGCCGGCACCACGCCGGCGCAGGTCCAGGAGTCCCGGGACGAGGCCGAGCGGCTCGTCGCCCTCATCGCCGAGGCGGAGGCTGGCTGGGCGTCCGCGCGCCAGACGACCGCGGCGGCGCGGCAGGCGCTCGACGCGCTCGACGAGGAGATCCAGGCCCAGAGCGCGCTCGTCTCCCGGCACGACCTCGAGATCGCCGGGCTCACGGGCCGGGCGGAGACCGCGGGGTCCAAGCTCGCGGCCGTCCGCGGCGAGGTGCTCCGCCAGCAGAACGCGCTCGACGCGGCGCGCGCCCGGCTGACCGCCGCCGAGGCCGAGCGGGAGCGCGGCGAGGCGGAGGGCGAGGCCGACGAGCAGGGCGGATCCGAGCTGACACGCGCCTACGAGGACGCGCAGGCCGACGTGGCCAGCGAGGAGTCCGCGATCGAGGCCGTGCGCGAGGAGCTGCACGCGAAGGAGCGCGAGCGCGACGCCCTGGCCGCGCGCGAGCAGGCCCTGGCGAGCGCGCTCGACCAGCGCGACGGATCCAGCGACCTCGTCGCCGCGGGCCTGCCCGGCATCCGCGGCCTCCTCGCCGAGCACGTGCACGTGCAGCCGGGATACGAGGCCGCCGTCGCGGCGGCGCTCGGCTCGCTCGCCGACGCGGTGCTCGCCGAGACGCACGACGACGCCGTGGCCGCGCTCCGCCGCGCGGTCGACGACGACCTGGGGCGCGTCGAGGTGGTCGTCGCCGGCTCCGCCGACGCGCAGGCCGCGGTCGCGTCGTCCGCCGGGCCCGTCGCCGCGGCCTCCGTGGTCGACGCGCCCGACGGCGTGCGGCGGATCCTCGCTGGCGTCGTGTTCGTCGACGACCTCGCGCAGGCCGTCGCCCTCGTGGACGGACCGGATGCGCCCGCCACGGCGATCACCAGCGCGGGCGAGGTCGTGTCGCCGCACATGCTGCGCGGCGGATCCGGCGCCACGCGCTCGAAGCTGGAGCTCGTCGCCGCGCGCGAGGCCGCCGCGACCACCCTCACCGGCGTCCGCGCCCGCATCGACGACCTCCAGGTGGACCTCGCGGCCGGGCGGGAGCGCCTGCGCGCCGCCCGCGAGCGCGCGTCCGCCGCGCTCGGCGGCCTCCGCGAGGCCGATGCGCGCCTGGCCGCCCACGCCGAGCGCCTCAGCCGCTCGCGCGCCCAGGCGGAGTCCGCCGCGGCCGAGCTCGCCCGCGTGCAGCGCGGCCTGGATCTCGCGAGCGCCTCCGTGGACGAGGCCGTCGCCGCGAACGACGCCGCCCGTCGCGCGCTCGACGAGGCGCGGTCCCGCCCGCGTCCCGTGCTCGACGCGAGCGGCCGCGACGCGCTCGTCGCCGAGTGGGAGGCCGCGCGCGAAGCGGAGATCGAGGCCCGCCTCCAGGTCGAGACCGCGCGCGAGCGCGTCCGGGCGGAGCAGGAGCGCACGGTCGCGCTCGAGCGCCGCCTCGCCGCGGAGCGCGCCGCCGCCGAGGAGGCCGCGCGACGCCAGGTGATCCGCCGCCGTCAGATCGCCCGCGCCGCGTCCGTCGCCGACGCCCTGCCCGCCGTCGTGCGCGCCGCCGACCGCAGCACCGCCGAGGCGCGTCTCGTCCTCGCCCGCGCCGAGGAGGCGAGGGCCGGCCGCAACGCCGAGCTGGTCGCGCTCCGCCGCGAGGAAGCCGAGCTGCGCACGCGGCTGCACGGCATCACCGAGGACGTGCACGGCCTCGAGCTGCAGATCTACGAGAAGCGCCTGCAGGTCTCCCAGCTCCTCGAGCGCGCCGCGAGCGAGCTCGGCCTGGGGGAGGAGGTGCTCGTCGCCGAGTACGGACCCGACGTGCCCGTCCCCGAGGAGGCGCCGCTGCCGCCGCCGCAGCGCCCGCGCGCCGCCGCCGAGGGCCCCGATGCGGATCCCGAGGGGGACGAGCCGCGCGACGGCGACGCCGCGGACTACGACGTCCCCGGCGACGCTCCCGCGGATCCGGCCGACGACGACGATGCCGACGAGGCGCCCGTCCCCACCCGCCCCTTCGACCGCGAGGAGCAGCGCGCCCGCCTCCAGCAGGCGGAGCGGAAGCTCGCCCAGCTCGGCCGCGTGAACCCGCTCGCCCTCGAGGAGTTCGCCGCGCTCGAGCAGCGCCACCTCTTCCTCACCGAGCAGCTCGCCGACCTGACCGCGACACGGAAGGACCTGCTCACGATCATCGACGACATCGACCGCACCATGCAGGGCGTCTTCGCCGCCGCGTTCGAGGACACCCGCCAGGCGTTCGACCGCGTCTTCCCGATCCTGTTCCCGGGCGGCACGGGCAGCATCCACCTCACGGATCCCGAGCAGCTGCTCACGACGGGCATCGAGGTGAGCGTCCGCCCCGCGGGCAAGCGCATCGAGCGCCTGTCCCTGCTCTCCGGCGGGGAGCGCTCGCTCGCCGCCGTCGCCCTGCTCATCGCGATCTTCACCGCGAGGCCGAGCCCGTTTTACATCATGGACGAGGTGGAGGCGGCCCTCGACGACGCCAACCTCGGCCGCCTGCTCACGATCCTCGAGCAGCTCCGCGACACGTCGCAGCTCATCGTGATCACGCACCAGAAGCGCACGATGGAGATCGCCGACGCGCTGTACGGCGTCTCGATGCGGCAGGACGGGGTGAGCGCGGTCGTCGGCCAGCGCGTCAGCCGTGACGCCCGCCCCGACCCGGCGACCGATCCCGGGCCGGACGCGACGGCGGGGTCCGCGCCCGAGCCCGCCCCCGAGGAGCAGGCCGCCTCCTGACCCGCGGCTACGCTGGGCACATGGCAGCCCGCACCCCCTGGTCCCTCTCCGGCGCGCTCCGCGGGATGTTCGCGAAGCCGACGATCGACGAGACCACGTGGGACGACCTCGAGACCGCGCTCATCACCGCGGACTTCGGGCCCGACGTCACCGAGGCCACCATCGACGACCTCCGCCAGAAGGTCGAGCGCTACCGCACGACCGACCCGGGCGACCTCCAGCGCATGCTCCGCGAGAGCATCGAGGAGCGCCTGGCGAAGCACGACCCGACGCTGAAGCTCAGCGCGCGCCCCGCCGTGATCCTCGTGGTCGGGGTGAACGGCGTCGGCAAGACCACCACCATCGGCAAGTTCGCGAAGTTCCTCCGCAACTACGGCCGCACGGTCGTCGTCGGCGCGGCGGACACCTTCCGCGCGGCCGCCGTCGACCAGCTCGCCACGTGGGCCGAGCGCGCCGGGGCCGAGATCGTGCGCCCGCAGCAGCCCGGGCAGGATCCCGCGAGCGTCGCCTTCCAGACCGTCGAGCACGCGATGCGCACGGGCACCGAGATGGTGATCATCGACACGGCCGGCCGCCTGCACACCAAGGGCGGCCTCATGGACGAGCTGTCGAAGATCCGCCGCGTCGTGGAGAAGCAGTCGCCCATCGCCGAGGTGCTGCTCGTACTCGACGCGACGACCGGCCAGAACGGGCTCGCGCAGGCGCAGGCGTTCATCGAGCACGGCGGCGTCACGGGCCTCGTCATCACGAAGCTCGACGGATCCGCCAAGGGCGGCTTCATCCTCAACGTGCAGGAGCGCACGGGCATCCCCATCAAGCTCATCGGCCAGGGCGAGGGCATCGGCGACCTCACCGGCTTCACCCCCCACGTGTTCGCGCAGAACCTGGTCGGCTGACCCGGGCGCTGGCCCGACGCCCGTCCGGCGGCGGTTAAGCTGGACTCACCATGGCTACCTTCGGAACACTCTCGGACCGCCTCGCCGAGACCTTCAAGAACCTGCGCGGCAAGGGCAAGCTCAGCGCCGCGGACGTCGACGGCACCGTCCGCGAGATCCGCCGCGCGCTGCTCGAGGCCGACGTCGCGCTCGACGTCGTCAAGTCGTTCACCGCGTCCGTCCGCGAGCGCGCGCTCGGCGGCGAGGTCAGCCAGGCGCTGAACCCCGCCCAGCAGGTCGTGCAGATCGTCAACGAGGAGCTCATCGGGATCCTCGGCGGCCAGCAGCGCCGCATCACCTTCGCCAAGAGGCCGCCGACGGTCATCATGCTCGCCGGCCTCCAGGGAGCGGGCAAGACGACCCTCGCGGGCAAGCTCGGCAAGTGGCTCGCGAAGGACGGCCACACGCCGATGCTCGTCGCGGCCGACCTCCAGCGCCCCAACGCCGTGCAGCAGCTGCAGGTCGTCGGCGAGCAGGCCGGCGTCCCCGTGTTCGCGCCCGAGCCCGGCAACGGGAAGGGCAACCCCGTGCGCGTCGCCAAGGACGCGATGAAGCACGCGGTCGACAAGCAGTACAGCGTCGTCATCATCGACACGGCCGGCCGCCTCGGCGTCGACCAGGAGCTGATGAAGCAGGCCTCCGACATCCGCAAGGCCACCGACCCGGACGAGGTCCTCTTCGTCATCGACGCCATGATCGGCCAGGACGCGGTCGCGACCGCGAAGGCCTTCCAGGACGGCGTCGACTTCACGGGCGTCGTGCTCTCCAAGCTCGACGGCGACGCGCGCGGAGGAGCGGCCCTCTCGGTCGCCTCCGTCACCGGCCGGCCGATCATGTTCGCCTCCACGGGCGAGGGCCTCGACGACTTCGAGCCCTTCCACCCCGACCGCATGGCGAGCCGCATCCTCGACCTCGGCGACATCCTCACCCTCATCGAGCAGGCCCAGCAGGCCTTCGACGAGGAGGAGGCGATGGAGGTCGCCCAGAAGCTCGCGAGCGACACCTTCACGCTCGACGACTTCCTCAAGCAGATGCAGCAGCTCCGCGGCAAGGGCTCCCTCAAGAAGATGATGGGCATGCTCCCCGGCATGGGCGCTATGAAGGAGCAGCTGGAGAACTTCGACGAGAAGGAGATCGTCCGCACGGAGGCGATCATCCAGTCGATGACGAAGGCCGAGCGCCAGAACCCGAAGCTCCTCAACGGATCTCGCCGCCTCCGCATCGCCCGCGGATCCGGCATGACCGTCACCGACGTCAACGGCCTCGTGCAGCGCTTCGAGCAGGCCTCGAAGATGATGCGCACGGTCGCGCGCGGCGGCATGCCGCAGATCCCCGGCATGGGCCCGATGCCCGGCGCGCACTCCAGCCGCAAGCCCGTGCAGCAGAAGAAGAAGGGCTCGAAGTCGGGCAACCCGGCCAAGCGCGCGCAGGAGAACGCGGCGCTCGCGTCGGGCCAGCGCATCGGCGGACCCGCGGCCCCCGCCGGGTCGGGCTTCGGCCTCGCCGGGGCGGCCAAGGGCGGCGCGAACGGCGCCCCGAGCGAGGAGGAGCTCGCCTCGCTGCAGAAGTTCCTCGGCCGCTGACCCGGTCGACCCGCACGCTCCACGACGGCGCCCTCCCCACCGGGAGGGCGCCGTCCGCGCATCCCTCGACGCGCGGGTCGCGACGTGCCACCGTGGGGTCGTGCATCGCGGCACCCCGTCGCGGTCCCGGCGTCAGGAGCTCCCCGTGTTCGCACCCGTCACCGCCTTCAGCGGGTTCAGCGTCGACGACGTCCCCGCCGCGCTCGCGTTCTACCGGGACACGCTCGGCCTCGAGGTCGAGGAGGTGCCCGAGATGGGGATGCTGCGGCTCGTGCTCCCGGGCTCCGGCGCGCGGGTGCTCGTCTACCCGAAGCCCGGGCACCAGCCAGCGACCTTCACGGTCCTCAACCTCGAGGTGGACGACGTCGAGCAGGCGGTCGCCGAGCTGAACGCGCGCGGCGTCGACACGGCCATCTTCGACGGGATGCCCACGGACGCGCGCGGCGTCATGCGCGGCGACGGCCCCGACATCGCCTGGTTCCGCGATCCGTCGGGCAACGTGCTCTCCGTCGTCGCGGCCTGAGGCCCGGGGTCAGCGCGAGCAGCGCCCGGAGTCCACCGGGGTCGTCGCGCCGGCTTGCTGCAGCACGGGCGCGATCTCGTCGAGCGTCATCGCGTAGCCCGTCTGCGAGTCGATCGTCGAGGTCGCGAAGACGAGGCCGACCACGCGCCCCTGCGCGTCAAACAGCGCGCCGCCCGAGTCGCCCGGCCGGACCGTGCCGCGGACCGAGTAGACCTCGCGCGTGACGGGCTGCTCGTGCTGGATGTCGGTGCCAATCGCCTCGACCACCTCGCGTATCCTCGCGCCGGTGGCCTGGTAGGGCCCTCCGCCCGGGTAGCCGGCGACGACGGCCCCGTCGGAGCCGGCGAGCTCCGCTCCGAGCGCGAGCGGAGCGGCGGTGAGGCCGGGCACGGCGAGGATCGCGACGTCGCGCGCGGGGTCGAACACCACGAGGTCGGCCTTCAGCAGCTGGCCGGTGCCGCCCTGCTGCACGTACACCTCGTCGGACCCGGTGACCACGTGCGCGTTCGTCACGACGCGGTTGCCCTGCACGACCCAGCCGCTCCCGGACGACGAGGTGCCGCAGGCCGGCGCCGACGAGAGGATCTTCACCACGCTCGCCGCGGAGCGGCGGACGGCGTCGGGCACGTCCGCGTCGGGCTCAGCCGTGTCGGCGATGGCCCCCTCGCCGTTCGCGAAGACGCGCGGGTAGCCGACGTCGTGGAGCGCGTCGTCGAGCGCGGAGAGCGCGGTGCCGCTCGAGATCGGGCTGACCCGGTCGAGCGCCTGGAGGACGCGCGACGACGACGCGAGCTGCACCGCGGGGATCACGCCGCTGGATCCGAGGAAGCCGCCGATGAACCAGACCGAGACGGCCCACGCCGCGAGCCCGGCGACCGCGCCGATCCCGCGGTCGAGCCCCCGCGCGGCGCCGCGCGGACGCAGGAGGCGCGTGAGGACGCTGGCGACCTGCGCGAGGATCCCGCTCACGAGCGACGTGGTGACGAGCATGAGCAGCGCGGCCGCCAGGGTGCGTGTGATCCCGGTGGCCACGCCGAACTGGTCGAGCAGCGCGAGGAAGGCCGGCGTGATCCACAGCGCGAGCAGGACGCCCAGCACGATGCCTGCGAGCCCGGCGACGGTCACGATGGCCCCGCGGCGCCAGCCGGCGAGGGCCGCGAGCACGGCGATGACGAGGATGACGATGTCGACGGCGGGGCTCACCTGCACAGTCTGCCCCGGGTCACCGGCCCAATCCTGAGCGCAGCTCCTCGACGAGGTGCGTGACCACGGGGGCGAGCGCGCCGTCGTTGTCCTCGGCGACGCGGAGCTGCCGCTGGTAGCTCGCGCCGCGGTCGACGATGTCGAGGATCCCGCGCAGCTCCGCCTCGCAGCCGAGCTCGTCGGCGACGGGGGAGAGGTGCTCCACGAGCGCCCGGGTGTCGTCCCCGACGAGGGCCTCCTCGCCCGCGGCGTCCTGGATGATGATGGCGTCCATCCCGTAGCGGGCCGCGCGCCACTTGTTCTCGCGCACGAACCACGGCTGCATCCGGGGCAGCTCCTCGCCGCGGTCGAGCGCCGCCGACATGTCGTGCACCAGGCACTGCACGAGCGCCGCGAGCGACGCGATCTCGCCGAGCGTCGAGACGCCGTCGAACACGCGCGTCTCGAGGGTCCCCCACTTGGGCGCCGGCCGGATGTCCCAGCGCAGCTCGCTGTGGTGGTCGATGACGCCGACGTGCGTCATGTCGCCGACGAGCCGCTCGTAGTCGGCCCACGTCGTGAGGTCGGGCGGCAGCCCCGCAGTAGGCAGCTGCTGGAACATGAGCGCCCGGTTCGACGCGTAGCCCGTCTCCTGCCCGGACCAGAACGGGCTCGACGCGCTGAGCGCCTGGAACCGGGGGAGGTGCACCAGCAGCGCGTTGAGGATCGGGAGCGCCTTCGCCCCGTCGTCGATCCCGACGTGCACGTGGACGCCCCAGATCATCATCTGCCGGCCCCACCACCTGGTGCGGTCGAGGAGGGTGGCGTAGCGCGCGTTGTCGGGCGTCACGTCCTGGTCGGGCCACGCGCTGAAGGGGTGCGTGCCCGCGCACATGAGGTCGATGCCGAGCGGATCCGCGACGTCCATGACGCGCTCGATGAGCCGCGCGAGGTCGTCCACGGCGTGCCCCACGCGGGCGTGCGGCGCGCTGACGACCTCGACCGTGTTGGTGAGGAACTCCCCGGTCACGTGCGGGTGCGCGTCGTCGTGGGGGAAGGAGCGGAGGATCTCCGGCGCGACGCCCGCGAGCTCCCCGGAGCCCCCGTCGACGCACGCGAGCTCCCACTCGATCCCGACGCGGGACGGGGGCTGCCGGGCGAAGTCGATCTGCATGCGGGTCCTGCCGTCCACGGGGTCTCGGGGCGCATGCGCCGGGTGTCGTCCGATCATGCCACGCACCCCGCGGGGCGGCCGGGCGATGACGCCGTGCGGCGCGCCCACGACGGGGGTCCCGGCCCGGCCCGGCGTCTGCCATAATGATCTGTCGAGTCCGCGATCGTCCGACCCTCTAATCAGGCGCCGCGAGACCCCATCGAACCAATGCCGAGTGTGCCCCCACGCTCACGGCCGTCAGTTCACCCCACACAAAAGAAATTCAGGAGAATTGTGGCTGTCAAGATCCGTCTGAAGCGCCTGGGCAAGATCCGCGCGCCGTACTACCGCATCGTCGTCGCCGACTCGCGCACCAAGCGCGACGGCCGCGTCATCGAGGAGATCGGCAAGTACCACCCCACCGAGGAGCCCTCGTTCATCGAGGTCCAGTCGGAGCGGGCGCAGTACTGGCTCTCCGTGGGCGCCCAGCCCACCGAGCAGGTCGAGGCGCTCCTCAAGCTCACGGGCGACTGGGGTCGCTTCAAGGGCGACAAGGACGCCGTCTCCACCGTCCGCACCCGCGAGGCGAAGCCCGCCTACGTCGCGGACGAGAAGAAGAAGCCGGTCCTCAAGCCGAAGACCGAGAAGGCCGCACCCGCGCCCGAGGCCGCCGCGCCCGAGGCCGAGTCGACCGAGGAGCAGGCCTAGCCCATGCTCGCTCCCGCGCTCGCTCATCTGGTCAAGGGCATCGTCGAGCACCCGGACGACGTCTCCGTGACGAGCAAGGGATCCCCCCGCGGCGAGGTCCTCGAGGTGCGCGTGCACCCCGAGGACCTCGGCCGGGTCATCGGCCGAGCGGGCCGCACCGCGAAGGCCCTCCGGACGCTCGTCTCGGCTCTCGCCGACGGCCAGCGCGTCCGCGTCGATGTGGTGGACACCGATTCCTGAGGACATCGTCCGTGACCCCGCGGCGTTCCGCGTGGGCCGGCTGACCAAGGCGCACGGGCTCAAGGGCGCCGTGAAGCTCGAGCTGTTCACGGACGACCCCGACAAGCGGTTCGTCCCGGGCGCCGAGTTCTCGCTCCAGGTCCCGGACACGTCCCCGTGGCACGGACGCTCCCTCACGCTCACCGAGCTCCGCTGGTACAACAGCCACCCCGTCGGCTTCTTCGAGGGCGTCGCCGATCGCACGGCCGCCGAGTCGCTCGCCAAGGCCATCCTTTGGATGACGCCGCCGGCCGACGAGCCCGCCGAGCCCGACGCCTGGTACGACCACCAGCTCGTCGGCCTGAAGGTCCTCCGCGACGGCGTCGAGGTCGGCACCGTCTCGCTCGTGGACCACTTCCCGGCGCAGGACCTGCTCCACGTCGACACGCCCACAGGCACCGTGCTCGTCCCGTTCGTGCAGGCCATCGTCCCGTCCGTGGACGTGGAGGCCGGCACCCTCGTCGTCACGCCGCCGCTCGGCCTCTTCGAGGACATCCCCGAGGAGCAGCCGGCACCCGCCGCGGCCGCGACGTCCGACGCCGAGGCCGATCCCGCCCCCGAGGGCGATGACGGCCGCTGACATGCGGATCGACATCGTCTCGATCTTCCCCGAGTTCTTCGGGGTGCTCGATATCTCCCTCCTGGGACGCGCGCGCCAGTCGGGCCTCATCGACCTCCGCGTCCACGACCTGCGCGCGTTCACGCACGACCGCCACCGCACGGTCGACGACACCCCCTACGGTGGCGGCGCCGGCATGGTCATGCGCCCGGAGCCCTGGGGCGAGGCCATGGACGAGGTGCTCGCCGACGGCACGGATCCGGTCGTCATCTTCCCCTCGCCCGCGGGCGAGGTCTTCACGCAGGCCATGGCGCAGGAGCTCTCCGTCGAGCCCCACCTGGTTTTCGGCTGCGGCCGCTATGAGGGCATCGACCAGCGCGTCGTCGACCACACGGCCGCGCGTGCGCGGGTCCGCCTGGTGAGCCTCGGCGACTACGTGCTGAACGGCGGCGAGGTCGCCGTGATGGCGATGATCGAGGCCGTCGGCCGGCTCGTGCCCGGCGTCGTCGGCAACCCCGCGAGCCTCGTCGAGGAGAGCCACTCCGACGGCCTGCTCGAGCACCCCAGCTACACGAAGCCGCCCGAGTGGCGGGGCCTGGCCGTCCCCGACGTGCTGCGCAGCGGCGACCACGGGGCGATCGCCGCGTGGCGGCGCGAGCAGCAGCTCGAGCGCACGCGCCGGGTCCGTCCGGACCTGCTGCCCGAGTAGGTCGGCTGCGCGCCGGTCCGTCCGGGCGTCAGGAGCGCGCGGTGAGGATGAGCGGGCCGGACTCCGTGATGGCGACCGTGTGCTCCATGTGCGCGCCGCGCGAGCCGTCGGCGCTCCGGAGGGTCCAGCCGTCCTTGTCCGTGTAGATCTCGTCGGTGCTCTGCAGGAACCACGGCTCGATCGCGATGACCAGCCCGGGCCGCAGCGGCACGCCGCGGTTCGGCCGGCCCTGGTTCGCGATGTGCGGGTCGCCGTGCATGGTGCGCCCGACGCCGTGACCGCCGAAGTCGGTGTTGACCGAGTAGCCGGCCTCGATCGCGACGGCGCCGATCGCCGCCGAGATGTCGCCCGTGCGCCCGCCCGGCTGCGCCGCCCGGATGCCCGCCTCGAGGGCCGCGGTCGTCACCTCGATGAGGCGCACGTCCTCCTCGCGGGGTGTGCCGACGATCACGCTGACGGCCGAGTCGCTGACCCAGCCGTCGACGGACGCCGCGAAGTCGAGGCTCAGGAGGTCGCCGTCCTGCAGCCGGTAGTCGTGGGGGAGACCGTGCAGCACGCCGTCGTTGACGGACGTGCAGAGCACCTTGCCGAAGGGCATGGCGCCGAAGGACGGGTGGTAGTCGATGTAGCAGGACTCGGCACCTCGCGCGCGGATCATGCGGTGCGCCTCGCGGTCGAGGTCGAGCAGGTTGACGCCTACCGCGGCCTTGGCGGCCAGGGCGGTGAGCACGGAGGCCACGAACTCCCCGGCGGGTCGCATCTGGTCCATCTCGGCGGGGGTTCGCAGTTCCATCACGCGAAGGATCCTACGGGAGCCGGGCCCCGGCCTTCCCGAGGCGCCCAGGGTCCGCTCGTACCATGAGCCCATGCAGCAGTCCCCGCTCCTCGGCCTCCGCCGTGCGCTCTACCGCTGGCAGTTCGCCGCGGTCGTCGTGCTCCCCGCGTGGCTCCTCGTCGGCTGGGCAGCGTTCGGCTCCAGCGGCTGGGAGCTCCTCCTCGTGATGCTCGCGGCCGGTGCCCTGGGGATCGCGCTGCTCGCCGCCCTCGGCCTCGTGCTCGCCCGGCGGTCCGTCCGCACGGCCCGGGCCGTCTCGCCGACGGACGCGGCGGCGATGGGCGTGCTCACCCTCGCGGTCATCGGAGCGGGCACCTACTCCGTCGTCAGCACGTGGTGCGCCGTCGTGGCGGTCCTCGCGGCCGTCGCCCTCGTGGCGCTGGGCGTCAGGCAGCTGGTGGCGGAGACGCGACAGCGCATGCAGGAGGTCATCGCCGTCATCGAGCGGGACGCGCAGCCGCGGCCGCCCGAGTGGAAGGCCGCCGAGGGCCCCGACGCCGGGCGCATTATCCGGCTCGACTGATCCGGGCGCCCGCGCCCCGCGCTTTGCGCTCGACGCGCCCGAGGTGACAGAATGGGCGATCGTGCCTGCCGTCGACCCTGCCACGGGGGAGTCGGCCACTCATGCGGGCCGTTCCCCTTCCAGACATTGATGCGCAGTCGACCCGTGGCGGTTGCAGAGAGCGGTACACCATGCACATCCTCGATTCCGTCGACAAGGCGTCGCTGCGGTCGGACATCCCCGACTTCCGCGCCGGCGACACGGTCAAGGTCCACGTCAACATCGTCGAGGGCAGCCGCTCGCGCATCCAGGTGTTCCAGGGCATCGTCATCGGCCGTCAGGGCGAGGGCGTCCGCGAGACGTTCTGCGTCCGGAAGGTCAGCTTCCAGGTCGGCGTCGAGCGCACCTTCCCGGTCCACTCCCCGGTCATCGACCACATCGAGGTCGTGACGCGCGGCGACGTGCGCCGCGCGAAGCTCTACTTCCTCCGCGACCTGCGCGGCAAGAAGGCGAAGATCAAGGAGAAGCGCTCCTAGCGCATCCCCACCTGTCATCCCACTGGGCTCCCGGCGCATATGCTTGCCGGGAGCTCAGGCGGTTAAATGACAGAAGGCACGACGCCCACGGACACGAGGTCCTCGGGTAGGCACAGCGGCAGCACGTCCCGCGGATGGAAGACCTTCCTCCGGGACGTCCTCGTCATATTCGTGGTGGCGCTCCTCGTATCGGTCCTCATCAAGGCCTTCCTCATCCGGTCGTTCTACATCCCGTCGTCCTCCATGGAGGACACGTTGCAGATCGACGACCGAATCGTGGTCAACCAGCTCACGCCCCGCTTCGTGCCGCTGGAGCGCGGGGACGTCGTCGTGTTCCGCGATCCGGGCGGGTGGCTCCTCCCGTCGCCCGAGGCCGACAAGCCGCCGCTCGCGGCCGCGGTCGATTGGGCGCTCACCACCGTCGGGCTCTCCGCGTCGGACAGCAACGACCACCTCATCAAGCGCCTCATCGGGCTGCCGGGCGACCACGTCGTCTGCTGCAACTCCCTCGGCCAGATGAGCGTGAACGACGTGCCCCTGGACGAGCCGTACCTGAAGCTCGTGCCCGGCGACACGCAGGCCTCCGACGACGGGTTCGACGTCACCGTCCCCGCCGGCTCGCTCTGGGTCATGGGGGACAACCGCGGCAACTCCGCGGACTCGCGCTACAACGTCAACGGCCCCACCAAGGGCTTCGTGCCGATCGACCACGTGGTCGGCCGCGCCTTCGTCATCACCTGGCCCATCGACCGCTGGTCGATCCTCAGCGACCACCCCGAGACGTTCGGCGACGTGCCCGACCCGGTCCCCGCCGGCTGATGCCGGTCGCGGATCCGACGCTCGAGGTCGAGCGGGAGCTCCTCGACGCGGGTGCTGCCCTCGTCATCGGCTGCGACGAGGTCGGGCGCGGCGCCCTCGCCGGACCGGTCGCGGTCGGCATGGCCGCCCTCGGCCGCGATGCCGGTGCGTTCCCGCCGGGACTGCGCGATTCGAAGATGCTCAGCGAGAAGCGGCGCGAGGCGCTGCATCCCGACGTGTCGGCGTGGGTCCGGCACTCCGCGATCGGCATGGCGTCCGCCGAGGAGGTGGACGCGCTCGGGATCACGGCCTGCCTCGGCCTCGCCGGGCGGCGCGCGCTCGTCGAGCTGCACCACCTCGGCGTGCCGCTCCTCGACAGCGTCGTGCTCCTCGACGGATCCCACGACTGGCTCACGCCCGCACTCGCTCACCCGGTGCCGGTGCGGGTGCGCGTCAAGGCCGACCGCGACTGCGCCTCGGTGGCGGCGGCGTCCGTGCTCGCCAAGGTGCACCGGGATCGCCTCATGGCCGCGTGGCACGAGGAGTCGCCGGAGTACGGCTGGGCGGGCAACAAGGGCTACGGCAGCGCGACGCACCTCGACGCGATCCGGGCACGCGGGGCGTCCCGCATCCATCGACGGACCTGGCTCACCGGCGTGCTGGCGACCCCCGGCGCCTGAAGGGGGCGCGGCGGCGGTTAGGATCGACGGACCATGGATGACGACGAGTTCGAGGACTACGACCGCGAGGTGGAGCTCGCGCTCTACCGGGAGTACCGGGACATCGTGTCCCAGTTCAAGTACGTGGTCGAGACCGAGCGGCGCTTCTACCTCGCCAACGAGGTCGATCTGGTGCGGCGCGACACGGAGCACGACTTCTACTTCGAGCTGACCATGACCGATGTCTGGGTCTGGGACGTCTACCGCTCCGACCGGTTCGTGAAGTCCGTCCGGGTGCTCACCTTCAAGGACGTCAACGTCGAGGAGCTGTCGGCGAAGGAGTTCGAGCTCCCCAAGGAGCTCGCCATCGACGAGTAGGGCCCCGACGGGATCCCTCCCCAGGCGTCCGGGCGGGGTCGATCGCACGGCCGGAAGACGGTCGGCAGGCCGCGCCGTCGTGATCGCGCATCCTCCTCGCGGAGGTGCGCATGACACGCGAGCAGGACCTGGGACGACGCGGCGAGGATCTCGCCGCGCAGCATCTGATGGAGCGCGGCTACGCACTCGTCGAGCGCAACTGGCGCTGCCGCGAGGGCGAGATCGACCTCGTGATGACGCACGCGGGCACCACCGTGCTCGTGGAGGTCAAGACGCGCGCGGGGCTCGGCTACGGGCATCCCCTCGAGGCGGTCACGCGAGCCAAGGCCGCGCGGCTGCGGGTGCTCGCGGGTCTCTGGTGCCAGGCGCATCCGGAGCGGCGGGGCCCCGTGCGGATCGACGTGGTGGGAGTCGTCTGGCCCCGGGGTGGGCGACCGTCCGTCGACGTCGTCCGGAGCGCCTGCTGATGGCCGTCGGACGCACGCTCGCCGTCGCGCTCTCCGGCCTCGACGGAGCCCTCGTCGACGTCGAGGCCGACATCACGAGCCAGCTCCCCGGCTTTGTGCTCATCGGCCTGCCGGACGCCGCGCTCAGCCAGGCCCGCGAGCGGGTCCGCGCCGCGACCGGCAACGCGGGATGCGAGTTCCCGATGCGCCGGGTCACCGTCAACCTCTCGCCGGCCGTCCTGCCGAAGCACGGCTCCGGCTTCGACCTCGCGATCGCCCTGGCGGTCCTCGCGGCGGGCGGGTCGGTCTCGGCGGAGTCCGTCGCCGGCACGGTGCATCTCGGCGAGCTCGGCCTCGACGGGAGGCTGCGACCGACGCACGGCATCCTGCCCGCGGTGCTGGCCGCGCGGCGTGCGGGCATCCGCCGGGTCATGGTGCCGCGCTGCCACGCGGACGAGGCGTCCCTCGTGCCCGACATCCGCGTCATCCCGGTGGCGGGCCTGCGGGATGCCGCGATCCACCACGGCGCCGAGCTCGAGCCGGAGCCGGAGGAGGACGACGCCCGGCCTGTCGTCCCGGCGGATGCGACCTCGACGCAGGTCCTCGGCGGCCGGGAGGCCGCGGAGCCCTGCCTCGGCGACGTCGTCGGCAACGAGGAAGCCGTGGAGGCGCTCGTGGTCGCCGCCGCCGGCGGGCACCACATGTTCCTCCTCGGGCCGCCGGGCGCGGGGAAGACGATGCTCGCGCAGCGGCTGCCCGGGCTCCTGCCGGATCTCGACGAGGAGGCCGCGCTGGAGGTCGGCTGCATCCGGTCGCTGTGCGGGGAGCGGCTGGGTCCCGAGCTGCCCGTGCGGCCGCCCCTGGAGGCGCCGCACCACACGGCGAGCGCCGCGGGCATCGTCGGCGGCGGCAGCGGGCGCCTCCGTCCTGGCGCGGCGGTGCGCGCCAGCGGGGGAGTGCTCTTCCTCGACGAGGCGCCGGAGTTCGCGGGCGCGGTGCTCGACTGCCTGCGACAGCCGCTCGAGTCCGGGGTCATCAGCATCCATCGGGCGAACGGCGTCGCGCACTTCCCGGGGCGCTTCCAGCTCGTGATGGCGGCCAACCCCTGCCCGTGCGGGTCGTACGGCGTCGCGGGGTCCGACTGCTCGTGCCCGCCCCAGGCACGCCGGCGCTACCTGGCCCGCCTCTCCGGACCCCTGATGGACCGCATGGACATCCGGCTCGGCGTCCGCCGGGTGACGACCGCGGTGCACCTGGCCGCCGGTGACGCGCCGCGCGTCACCACGAAGACGGCCCGGGCGCGCGTCGCCGCGGCGCGGATGGCCGCGGCGGAGCGATGGGCGGCGACGCCGTGGCGCACCAACGCCCACGTCTCCGGCACCTGGCTCCGGCGCGAGGCGCGCATCGCCCGCGGCGCGACCGCGTCCCTCGACCGCGCGCTGGACCGGGGGCTCCTCACCATGCGCGGCTACGACCGGGTCCTCCGCGTCGGGTGGACGCTCGCGGACCTGGAGGGCGCGTCGAGCCCCGACGCGGACCACCTGGGCCGGGCCCTCCTCCTGCGAGGTGCCTCGTGACCGTTCGGGACGGAGACGGCGTCGCGGACGCTCCGCCCGGACCCGATCGTGCCGACCATGCGGCGCCATGCCCCTCCGGAGGTCGTGCGCGACCCGCGGAGGCACCCCGGAGCCGCGTCGGAGGACCGGACTCGGCGCACGCGCGCTCCGTCGCCCGCCTCGGCCTGCCCGCGCGTGATCTCGCCGAGCTGATGGCCGCGCTCCGCCCCGACCCCGGATGGCCGGGAGAGGAGGCGTGCGACGTCGATGTGGAGGAGGCGGCGGCGCGGTGCACGTGGTCCGGGATCGCCGAGCCCGGCGACCGCGTCGCCGGGGCGGTCATCGGCGTCCTCGGTGCCTGCGCGGCTCTGGCCTCGGTCGTCGACGGCTGCTCGGCCGACGCCCTCGTCGGCGCGATGACCGAGGCCGGGCTCGACCTGGAGGCGGACGGGCGCGCTGCGCTCGTCGGCGAGGTCGACGGGGCGCTGGAGCGCTGGCGCCCCCGCGTCGTGCGGACCGAGGCGTTGGCGCGGCTCCACGCCGCGCGCGCGGTGGGCGCGCTCGTCCTGGTGCCCGGGGATGCGCTGTGGCCGGCGGGCGCGGACGACCTGGGGCCGCACGCGCCGCTCGTGCTCTGGTGCACCGGAGCGCCGGACGCGATGGCCGCGCTCTCGAGGTCCGCGTCGATCGTGGGAGCGCGCGCGGCCACCGGCTACGGCGAGCACGTCACCGCGGAGCTGGCCGCCGGTCTCGTCGATCGAGGGGTGGCCGTGGTCTCGGGCGGTGCGTACGGCATCGACGGGGCTGCGCACCGCGCGGCCGTCGGTTCGGGCGGCCGCACGGTGGCGTTCCTCGCGGGCGGCGTCGACCGTCTCTACCCGTCCGGCCATGCGGAGCTCTTCGCGCGGATGCGACACGACGGGGCGGTGGTGTCCGAGCTGCCGTGCGGGGCGTCGCCGACACGTTGGAGATTCCTCCTGCGCAACCGCCTCATCGCGGCGGTCAGCGCGGCCACCGTGGTCGTTGAGGCGGGTGCGCGCAGCGGGTCGCTGAACACGGCCAACCACGCTGTCGCGCTGGAGCGTCCGCTGGGCGCCGTCCCGGGACCGGTGACCAGCGTGTCGTCCTCGGGGTGCCATCGCCTGCTCCGCGAGTCCCAGGCCGTCTGCATCACGTCCGCCGACGACGTCATGGACCTCCTGCCGGGCTGGAGCGGACCGGGCAAGCGGGCCCACGAGCCGGACCCCGGGGGTGCGTCCCGTCCTGCCCCGCAGGTCGCAGCCGGAGCCAGCCGCGTGGACGCAGCCGACCCCTCCCGCCCGGGCGCGCGCACCGCGGAGGTCCGGGGTGATCCGCGCGTCGTGCGCGTGCTCGACGCGCTCGCCGTCCGGCGCGGACGCGAGACCGCGGACGTCGCAGCACGCGCGGGTCTCGGCGTGGCGGAGACGTCATCCGTGCTGGGCACGCTTGAGCTGGAGGGGGCGGTGGCGCGACCGGACGGCGGCTGGGTGCGCCGACCCGGTTCCCGGTGACGGGGCCCGGTCCGCGGACCCATCGCGTCGTCGGCACGGCGACGGTCCGGCTCGCGGGGTGCGGACCCACGTAGCCTTCAGGGATGGACACGGTGCGGGTCGACGGCGGTCCCGCCGAGCGCGGGGCGGATCGGCCGCAGCCCTCACGCGATGCGGGCGGCGCCGGTCCGCTATCGGACGACATCGCCGCCTTCGCGACCGCCATGGAGCGGGAGCGGGGGAGCGCGGTGCACACCGTGCGGGCGTACTCCTCCGATCTGCGCGACCTCGCCGCGCACGCCGTCCGGCAGGGCGTCACGACGTCCGCGGGCCTCGATCTGGAGGTGCTGCGAGACTGGTTGTGGCGGGGATCCCAGGCTCGGCTGGCTCCCGCGACGCTGGCGCGACGGTCGGCCGCGGTGCGGGGCTTCGGCGCCTGGCTCCTCCGCACGGGCCGCGTCGACGCCGACCCGGCCGTGCGTCTGAAGGCGCCGCGGGCGGGATCGCATCTCCCGCGTGTGCTGGCGCGCGAGCAGATGTCGGCCATCCTCGCCGGCCTCGCCACGCGGGCGGCGGAGGACGACCCGGCCGCGCTCCGCGATCTCGCCGTCATCGAGCTGCTCTACGCGTCCGCCCTCCGGGTGTCGGAGCTCACGGGCCTGGACCTCGGCGACGTCGACGCCTCCCGCCTCACCGTGCGCGTGGTCGGCAAGGGCGATCGCGAGCGGGTCGTGCCGTTCGGGGTCCCCGCCGCCGATGCGCTCGACGCCTACGTCGTGCGCGGTCGTCCGGGGCTCGTCTCGTCGCGGACCGGGACGGCGCTGTTCCTCGGGGCGCGCGGAGGGCGGCTGGGATCGCGCGCGGTCTACGGCCTCGTGGCATCCGTGCTCGCGGACATCCCCGGATCCGGCCCGCAGGGACCGCACGCCCTCCGGCACACGGCGGCGACGCACCTGCTCGACGGGGGAGCGGACCTCCGCACCGTGCAGGAGATGCTCGGCCACGCGAGCCTCGGCACGACGCAGATCTACACGCACGTCTCGATCGACCGGTTGCGGCGCAGCTACGAGGGGGCCCACCCGCGCGCCTGACCCGCATCGGCGGCGGCGCGGGGCACCGGATCAGGCTGCCTGCGGAACCGCCGCGGCCGCGTCGGGCGTCAGGGATCCAGGGGCAGCAGCACCGCGTGCCGCAGGGCGGCGAGCAGCAGGGCCGGATCCACGTAGTCGCCGTGCAGGCGCGCCCCGAGGTGCAGCCCGCCGTCGGGCTCGTGACGGGGCGACGCGGCGAGCGTGCCGATGACCTGCCCGGCGACGACGGGGTCACCCGCGGCGACCGACGGCACGACGGGCTCGACGGAGGACACGAGCCCGTCCGCGTGCCGGATGCTCACGACCGGGCGGTCGACGACCACCCCGGCGAAGGAGACCACCCCGTCCGCGGGAGCGCGGACCTCGGCGCCGGGTGCGACCGCGATGTCGATGCCCCGATGACCGGGTCCGTACGCCGTGGTCGGCGCCTGGAACGGACGCGTGATCGTGTGCGGCGGATCGACCGGCCACGCCCACCGCGGCGTCGCGGGGACAGCCGTCGAGGCGTGCGACGCATCCGCCGATGCCCGTCCCGCGAGGTCCGGCGTCGTCCCGCCCACGAGCAGCCCGACGACGAGCGCCGCCGCGCACGCCCTCCTCCGTGCAGCCACCCCGTGCATGCGCCGCTCCCTCCCCGGCGGACGCGTGCCGCCCTCCGGTCGCGCGCATCATGCCCTGCACGCCGCCAGATCCCCGCCCGGCGCCCGCCCCCTCGGAGAAGTGGCAGAGTGGTCCGTTGTGAACGAGACGACGACCCCCCGGGATGACAAGAAGCTCCAGCGACGCGCGATAGGCCTGGCCGTCTCGGCCGCGGTGGGGGGCTTCCTCTTCGGGTTCGACTCCTCGGTCATCAACGGCGCGGTCTCCGCGATCCAGGGCCGGTTCGAGCTCAGCGAGACGCTCATCGGCTTCGCGGTGGCCAGCGCGCTACTCGGCTGCGCGCTCGGCGCCTACCTGGCGGGTCGCATCGCGGACCGCATCGGCCGCCGCTGGACGATGATCATCGGCGCCGGCTTCTTCTTCATCAGCGCATTCGGCTCGGGCTACGCCTTCAGCGTCTGGGACCTCACCATCTGGCGCGTGGTCGGCGGCCTCGGCATCGGCATCGCCTCGGTCGTGGCCCCCGCCTACATCGCGGAGATCTCGCCGAAGCTCCTCCGCGGCCGCCTCGCGTCGCTGCAGCAGCTCGCGATCACGCTCGGCATCTTCACCGCCCTGCTCTCCGACGCCGTCTTCGCGGGAGCGGCGGGCGGAGCGTCGGAGGACTTCTGGCTCGGGCTCGAGGCGTGGCGCTGGATGCTCCTCGTGTGCGCGATCCCGGCCGTCATCTACGGCTTCCTCGCCTACCGCCTGCCCGAGTCCCCGCGCTTCCTGGTCGAGAAGGGCCGCAAGGACGAGGCGCAGGAGATCCTCGCGAGCGTCTGGAAGCAGGAGGACATCGACCGCGCGAGCCGCGACCTCGAGCGCCAGATCGAGGAGGACCGCGTCGCCAAGCGCACCGGCACCCTGCGCGGGCGGAAGTTCGGCCTGCAGGGCATCGTGTGGATCGGCATCATCCTGTCCGTCTTCCAGCAGTTCGTCGGGATCAACGTGATCTTCTACTACTCCACGACGCTCTGGCAGGCCGTCGGCTTCGACGAGTCGCAGTCGCTCACCACGTCGGTCATCACAGCCGTCACCAACGTGGCCGTGACGTTCATCGCCATCGCGCTCGTCGACCGCATCGGCCGGCGCCCCATCCTCCTGTCGGGCTCGCTCGCCATGGCCGTGTCCCTGGCCGTGATGGCGATCTGCTTCAGCCAGTCCTCGACCGTCAACGGCGAGGTCGCCCTGCCGCAGCCCTTCGGCGTGATCGCGATCATCGCGGCCAACGTCTTCGTCATCGGCTTCGGGGCCTCGTGGGGCCCGCTCGTCTGGGTGCTGCTCGGGGAGATCTTCCCCAACCGGATCCGGGCGAAGGCCCTCGGCGTGGCCGCGATGGCCCAGTGGATCGCGAACTTCGCCATCACCGTGTCCTTCCCGGCGCTGTCCGCCTTCTCGCTGCCCTTCACCTACGGCATGTACGCCGCGTTCGCCGCGCTGTCCTTCGTCTTCGTGCTCATGAAGATCCCGGAGACCAACGGCATGTCGCTCGAGGAGGCCGAGACGCTCTTCGTCGACAAGCCCAAGAAGCGCACCAAGGCCGCCCGCGCCTGATCCGCCGCGCCGCCCCGCCGGTCGTCCGGCGGGTGGTAGCATCGACCAGCACCCGATCCAGGTCGGGTGACTACGCGTGCCCATCAGGCCGCCGCATCCACTCGGTCTCCTCCTGGCGATGATCCCTGTCGCCTCGGGGAGCGGATGCGCGCCGGGCACCAGGATCAGCGGTCGTCCCGACCGCCGAGCGAACCGACGAGGCGCGCCGCGACAGCGCGCGCCGGAACAGGAGTACGGCCATGGCCGTCGTCACCATCCGCCAGCTGCTCGACTGCGGCGTCCACTTCGGTCACCCGAAGACGCGCTGGAACCCGAAGATGAAGCGCTTCATCTTCACCGAGCGCTCCGGCATCTACATCATCGACCTGCAGCAGTCGCTGGCCCTCATCGACAAGGCCTACGACTTCGTCAAGGAGACCGTCGCCCACGGCGGCACCATCCTCTTCGTCGGCACCAAGAAGCAGGCGCAGGAGTCCATCGCCGAGCAGGCGCAGCGCGTCGGCCAGCCCTACGTGAACCAGCGCTGGCTGGGTGGTCTGCTGACCAACTTCCAGACCGTGCACAAGCGCCTCAACCGCCTCAAGGAGCTCGACCTCGTCGACTTCGACGACACGACGCGCGGCTTCACCAAGAAGGAGCTCCTCATCCAGCGTCGCGAGCGCGACAAGCTGGAGAAGAGCCTCGGCGGCATCCGGAACCTCACCAAGACGCCGTCGGCGATGTGGGTCGTGGACACCAAGAAGGAGCACCTCGCCATCGACGAGGCGCGCAAGCTCGGCATCCCCGTCATCGGCATCCTCGACACCAACTGCGACCCCGACGAGGTCCAGTACCCGATCCCGGGCAACGACGACGCGATCCGCTCCGTCGCGCTGCTGACGCGCATCATCGCCGACGCCGCGGCCGAGGGCCTCATCCAGCGCCACCAGAAGCCCGACGCCGAGGGTTCCGCGCCCGCCGAGCCGCTGGCCGACTGGGAGCGCGAGCTGCTCGAGCAGGGCGACGCCGCGAAGGCCGCGCTCCCCGTCGAGGAGAACGACGTCGACGCCGAGGTCTCCGCCAAGAACGAGGCGAAGTCCGAGGACGAGGTCCCCGCGCCCGTGCACGCCCCCGAGTCCGACGACGCCACCGAGGCGAAGATCGAGGCCGAGGCGACCGACGCCGAGAAGGCGCCTGTCTCCGAGTAGTCCGACCACACGCACCATCCCGACGGGCGGGCGCGGGTTCCGCGCCCGCCCGTCGGGCACTCACCACCGGGAGACCCCCGGATCATCACCTACAGAAGGAGTCCATGAGCATGGCGAACTTCACTGCCGCTGACGTCAAGGAGCTGCGCGACCGCCTCGGCGCCGGCATGATGGACAGCAAGAACGCGCTGGTCGAGGCCGACGGCGACATCGAGAAGGCCATCGAGATCCTGCGCCTCAAGGGCCAGAAGGGCAACGCCAAGCGCGGCGACCGCTCCACCGCCGAGGGCCTCGTCGCCGCCAGCGAGAAGGATGGTGCTGCCACCCTCATCGAGCTCGCGTGCGAGACCGACTTCGTCGCGAAGAACGACAAGTTCATCGCGCTGTCCGAGTCCGTCCTCGCCGCCGTCGTCGCGGCCGGCGCGTCCACCGTCGAGGAGGCCCTGCAGGCCCCCGCCGGCGAGCAGACCGTCGACCAGCTCATCAGCGACCAGGCCGCGATCCTCGGCGAGAAGATCGCGCTGCGCCGCGTCGCCCGCCTCACCGGCGAGCACCAGGAGATCTACCTCCACCGCACGTCGAAGGACCTCCCGCCCCAGGTCGGCGTCGTCGTCGACTACTCGGGCTCGGACGCGGAGACCGCGCGCAGCATCGCCCAGCACATCGCGTTCGCCAACCCGGAGTACCTCGCCCGCGAGGACGTCCCGGCGGACAAGGTCGAGGCCGAGCGCGCGATCGTCACCGAGATCTCGCGCAACGAGGGCAAGCCCGAGGCTGCCCTGCCGAAGATCATCGAGGGTCGCCTCACCGGCTACTTCAAGCAGGTCGCGCTCCTCGAGCAGGACTACGCGAAGGACAACAAGCAGTCCGTGAAGAAGGTCGTCGAGGCCGCGGGCCTCACGGTCACCGGCTTCGCCCGCTTCAAGGTCGGCGCCTAGCACCACCACGGGGAGTCCGGGTCGCCTGCGACCCGGGCTCCCTTCTCCATGTCCGGACCCGGGCGGCGTCGCGAGGCGAGGCCTCCTGCGGCGGGCGTCACAGTACATTGGACCGGGGCCGGATCCGGCGACCGGAACGCGAGGACGGGAACAGCACCTATGACCGATCAGACCACCACCCGCCGCGTCCTCCTCAAGCTCTCCGGGGAGTCGTTCGGCGGCGGCCAGATGGGCGTCGACCCGGACGTCGTCAGCGCGCTGGCCCGAGAGATCGCCGAAGCCGCGAAGACCGTCGAGGTCGCGATCGTGGTCGGCGGCGGCAACTTCTTCCGCGGCGCCCAGCTGTCGCAGCGCGGCATGGACCGCGGCCGCGCCGACTACATGGGCATGCTCGGGACGGTGATGAACGCCCTCGCCCTGCAGGACTTCCTCGAGCAGGCCGGCGCCGCCACGCGCGTCCAGTCCGCCATCTCCATGACCCAGGTCGCCGAGCCCTACATCCCGCGTCGCGCCGTGCGCCACCTCGAGAAGGGCCGCATCGTGATCTTCGGCGCCGGCGCCGGCCTGCCCTACTTCTCGACCGACACGGTCGCCGCCCAGCGCGCGCTCGAGATCTCGGCCACCGAGGTGCTCGTCGCCAAGAACGGCGTCGACGGCGTCTACACGGGCGATCCCCGCACGGACGCGTCCGCGACGCTCCTCGACACCGTCACCTACCAGGACGCCCTGCAGCGCGGCCTCAAGGTCGTCGACTCGACCGCCTTCAGCCTCTGCATGGACAACGACATGAAGATGGTCGTCTTCGGCATGGAGCCCGGCGGCAACGTCACCCGGGCCATCCGGGGCGAGCGCATCGGCACCATCGTCTCCAACTGACGAGCGGCGCTCCGCCGGCGGCCCCGGAGGGCCGCGTCGCGGCCGGGAGCGCCTCCCCATCCGCGTTAAGATCGACCGGGCGCCCATCGCGCCCGCGCTACCGAAGGAGAACCCGTGACCGTCGCCGAAGTCCTCGCAGATGCCCGAGACCGGATGGGCAAGGCCGTCGAGGCTGTGAAGGAGGACTTCGGGAGCGTGCGCACGGGTCGCGCCAACCCCGCCCTCTTCCAGAAGGTCATGGTCGAGTACTACGGCAGCCCCACGCCGCTCGGCCAGCTCGCGAGCATGAACAACCCCGAGGCGCGCACCCTCATCGTCACGCCCTACGACAAGACGGCCCTCAAGGAGATCGAGAAGGCCCTCGTCAACGTCCCGAACCTCAGCGCCACCGTCGGCAACGACGGCGAGATGGTGCGCCTCACGCTCCCCGAGCTCACGGAGGACCGCCGCAAGGAGTTCGTCAAGATCGTCCGCGGCAAGGCCGAGGAGGGGCGCGTCAGCGTCCGCAACATCCGCCGCCGCTCCAAGGACGAGCTCGACGCCCTCAAGGGCGAGGTCGGCGACGACGAGGTCGCGCGCGGCGAGAAGGAGCTCGAGGCCCTCACCAAGACGCACACCGACCAGGTCGACGACGCGCTGAAGCGCAAAGAGACCGAACTCCTCGAGGTCTAGGTGGCCAGTCCCGAGGAGCCCGTCGAGCGGGCGCCCGTCGTGCCGCCCGCCTCGGGCACCGACGGCGCTCCGCGGATCCGGCGGCACCGCGGCCGTGTGACGCGCGCCGAGTTCGAGGCGCAGGTCCAGGCGACGCGCGCCGACCTGACGGCGCAGGTGCGCGCGACGCGCAGGTCGCTCGAGGCGACGAACGACCGCATCAACGCCCGCACGGGCCGCAACCTGCTCTTCGCCGTGACCGTGGGGCTCCTCCTCGGCGGGGTCGTCCTCGTCAGCCTCGTCGTCGTCAAGCAGCTGTTCGTGCTGATCGCCGTCGCGCTCGTCGCGTTCACCGCGTACGAGCTCGCCACGGCGCTGCGCCAGGCGGGCCGTCGCGTGCCGCGCGTCGGTTCGGTGATCGCGGTGGTCGCGCTCATACCCATCACCTACTACGGCCGGCCGGACGGCCAGTGGCTCGGGCTCCTCGGGGCCATGGTCTTCGTCGCGCTCTGGCGGCTGGTGGAGCAGGTCGTGCCCGCCCGGCGGACTCCTGCACGGGCGGTCGTCGGCGACATCGGCTCGAGCGTCTTCCTGCTCGCCTACGTGGGGCTCCTCGGGTCGTTCGCCGTGCTGCTCACGGCGGGCGACGGAGGGGAGTGGTGGACGCTCGCGTTCCTCATCCTCGTGGTCTGCTCCGACACGGGCGCCTACGTGGCCGGGCTCAACTTCGGCAAGCACCCGATGGCGCCGACGATCAGCCCGAAGAAGACGTGGGAGGGCTTCGCCGGCGCGGTCGTCGCCGCGGTGCTCGCCGGGATCCTGCTCTCGCTGTTCATGATCCAGCAGGCGTGGTGGTTCGGCGTGCTCCTCGGCCTCGTCATCGTGATCACCGCGACCCTGGGCGACCTGGCCGAGTCGCTCATCAAGCGCGACCTCGGCGTCAAGGACATCAGCTCCTGGCTGCCGGGCCACGGCGGATTCCTCGACCGCCTCGACTCCGTGTTGCCGTCGGCCGCCGTGGCCTATGCGCTGTTCCTCATCGTCACGGGCGCTTCCTCGTAGGATGTCCCGGATGACCACCACCTTCCCGAGCGCCGGGCGCCGCGAGCGCGGCTACGACCCGGACCAGGTCGACGCCTTCCTGCGCGATGCGCGGCGCTGCTACGACGACGAGGCCGATCGATCGCTGACCTCCGAGACCATCCGCCGGGTGTCCTTCGACATGCGCCGCGGGGGCTACTCGGCCGCGGCGGTGGACCGCGTCCTCGAGCGCCTCGAGGATGCCTTCGCCGTCCGCGAGCGCGACCGCACGGTCGCCCGCGTCGGAGACGAGGCATGGAACGCCGAGGCCATGCGCGCGGCGCAGGAGATCCTCGACCGCGTCAGCCGGCCGACCGGGGAGCGCTTCGACCGCGCCGGGTTCCTCACCACCGGGTACGACCGGCGCGAGGTGGACCGCTTCGCGGACCGCATCGCCAAGTACTTCCGCGGCACCAAGCCGATGAGCGTCGACGACGTCCGCACGGCGGCCTTCCACCCCCGGCGCGGCGGCTACCGCGAGGCGCAGGTCGACCTGCTGCTGGACGCCGTCGTCGACGTCATGAACGCCGTCCGCTAGTCGCCCGGCCGTTCCTCCCCATCCCGTCCGCCTGGCAGGACGCCCCCGATCCGGCGCAGGAGTCGCCATCCGGGTAACGGTTGGGTAAAGTCGTGCGGAGCCATGGGTAGACACACGAACGCAATCGCTCCTCGCCAGCCGCTCACCACCGCTCCGAGGGCCGTCCCCCGACGGCGCTCCGCCTTCTCCCGGGTGGCCGCTCCGACGATCGCGTTCGGTGCCGCCGCCGCGTTCATGCTCGTCAACGTCGTGGATCCCACGTCCGGCGCGGTCGCGAACCCGCAGTACCAGGAGTACCAGGCCACGGTCGCCCAGCTGGCCCGCGCCGACGCGCAGTCCATCACGGTGACCACGGCCGACACGGCCGTGGAGATCGAGCCCGGCTTCGAGTCCGTCGCGGCCCCGACGCCCCCGCCTCCCGTCGTGACCCCGTCGCCGTCGAGCGGGTCGGGGTCCGGCGGGAAGTCGTCCGGCTCCGGCGGCAGCGGTGCCATCGCCATCCCGGATCCGGGCAGCGCAAAGGGCATCGCCCGGAGCATCCTCGCCTCGCAGGGCATGGGCGACGACCAGTACGCGTGCCTCGACTACCTCTGGACGAAGGAGTCCGGCTGGCGGGTGAACGCCTACAACCCCAGCGGTGCGTACGGCATCCCGCAGGCCCTGCCCGGCAGCAAGATGGCGTCCGTCGGCCCGGACTGGCAGACGAACCCCGCCACGCAGATCACGTGGGGCCTCGGCTACATCGACTCGCGCTACGGCTCGCCGTGCGGCGCGAAGGCGCACAGCGTCCTCAAAAACTGGTACTGATCCCCGGAGCGCGACCCGCATGCGCCCCATGCCGTGCGGGCCGACCGCTCCACCCGGCTAGCCTCGGGTCATGGACTACGCGGCTCTCGGCGTCGCCGGGATCGCGACCCTGGTGGCCGTCACGCTCCTCGCGCGGCGGATCGGAGTGGCGACGCCCCTCGTGCTGGTGCTCGTCGGCGTCGGCATCTCCTACCTGCCGGGCGTGCCGCCGGTCGAGGTGCCGCCCGAGCTGATTCTCGCGGGCGTCCTGCCGCCGCTGCTCTACGGCGCCGCCGTGACCGTGCCGCTCGTCGACCTCCGGCGCAACCTCCGGACGATCGTCAGCCTCTCGGTGGTCCTGGTGCTCGTGTCCGCGTTCGGGATCGGCCTGCTCCTCTACTCCCTCTTCCCGCACCTGTCCTTCGCCAGCGCGCTGGCCCTCGGCGCGGTGGTCAGCCCGCCCGACGCCGTCGCGGCAACGAGCATCGCCCGTCGGCTCGGCCTCCCGCCGCGCCTCGTGACCGTCCTCGAGGGGGAGGGCCTCGTCAACGACGCGACGGCGCTCGTGCTGCTGCGCACCTCGATCGCCGCCGTCGGCGCGTCCGTCGACGTCTGGCAGGCCGCCGGGGGATTCGTGCTCTCCGCGGTGGGCGCCCTCGCCATCGGGGTCGTCGTCGGTGTCATCACCACGGAGGTGCGGCGACGGCTCGACGACCCCGTCCTCGACACCGCGATCTCATTCGCCGTGCCGTTCGTGGCCTTCATCCCCGCGGAGGAGGTCGGCGCGTCCGGCGTGCTCGCGGTGGTGGCGGCCGGCATCTGGTCGGGCCACCGGAGCGCGTCGACCCTGTCGGCGCAGTCGCGCATCAACGAGCGGCTGAACTGGCGGACCGTGCTCTTCCTGCTGGAGAACGGCGTCTTCCTCGTGATGGGGCTGGAGCTCCGGGACATCATCGACGAGGTGCAGGAGGCCGACCTCGGCGTGGGCAGGGCGGTGGCCTACGGGATCCTCACGCTCGTCGTCCTAACCGTCATCCGCTTCGGGTTCCTGGTGCCGCTGCTGCTCGGACTGCGGCGCCACGAGGAGCACGTCGCGGCGCGCACGCGCCGGGTGCGCCGTGGGCTCGAGCGGCTCCGCCGGGAGCGCGGCGACGACCGGCCGTCGCGGCGGGAGCGGGCAGCCGCGCGGATCCTGCGCCGACGACGCGCCGACCTGCAGGCCCTCCGCTCACAGGGCCTCGGGTGGCGCGGCGGCCTGGTGCTCGGCTGGGCAGGCATGCGGGGGGTGGTGACGCTCGCGGCCGCGCAGTCGCTGCCGTCCGGCACCCCGTACCGCGCGCAGCTCGTGCTCATCGCCTTCACCGTCGCGATCGTCTCGCTGCTGGTGAACGGCGGCACGCTCCCCGCCGTCATCCGGTTGAGCGGGATCCGCGGGAGCGACGCCGTCGAGGACCAGCGGCAGCTCGCGGCGCTCGTCTCCGAGCTGGCCGACGCGGGGATCCGCGCCGTCGACGAGGGCGTGCGGCAGCTGCCCGAGGGGACGGTGGTGGACGACGAGGTCGTCGAGCGCGTGCGGCGCGACACGGCGATGAAGGCCGAGTGGGTTACCGAGCGCGCCGACGCGATGGCGGCCGACGACGACGCGCCCCTGAGCCCGCGCGCCGCGTACCTGCTGCTCCGGCGGCACGTCCTCGACGCCGAGCGCGCAGCCCTGCTCGAGGCCCGCGGCACGGGGGAGCACCCGTCGCGCGTGCTCGCCCGCGCGCAGCGCATGCTCGACCAGGAGGAGGCGCGCCTCGGGCGCCAGGCAGACGCCGGCTGACCGGACGCGTGCGCGACGCCGCCTAGGATCGGATCATGCCGCGCAGCAATCGACCCCGGGGGAGACGCGCGCGCCAGGAGGACGACGAGGACGTGCTGACGCGCCTCCTCAACGGCTCGCAGCACACCGAGACGAGGCGCGGCCGCGTCTGGAACGTGCAGCCCGTGTCGGCGGCGCGCGCCCTCAAGGTGTACCGCTGCCCTGGCTGCACCCTCGACATCGAGCCCGGCCACGCGCACGTCGTGGCCTGGCGCGACGACGGCATGATGGGCGAGCAGAGCGACCTCGCCGCCCGCCGCCACTGGCACACCCACTGCTGGAAGGTCTCATGACGGATACCGCACCCCGCCCCATCACGAGCTCCACCGAGCTGCCCGCGCGTCGCGAGGACGTCGAGCTCACGACCGCCGACGGCCTCCGCCTCGTGGGGGAGCTCGCGCTGCCCGCGGACCGGGATCCGGTGGCCACGCTCGTGACGCTGCACCCGCTCCCCACGGCGGGCGGCTTCATGGACTCGCACGTGCTCCGCAAGGCCGCGCTCCGGCTGCCGGCGATGGCCGACCTCGCGGTGCTGCGGTTCAACACGCGCGGCACCGCCTCCGCCCGCGGCACGAGCGAGGGCGCCTTCGACGGCGGGGACGCGGAGCGGTTCGACCTCGCCGCCGCCATGGACCTCGTCGCGGAGCGCGGCCTGCCCGCCCCGTGGATCGTCGGCTGGTCCTTCGGCACGGAGATCGCGCTGAAGCACGGCCGCGCCCACCCCGTCGAGGGCGCGATCCTGCTGTCGCCGCCGCTGCACCGCGCCAGCGCCGACGAGGTCGCGGCATGGCATGGGGATCCGCGACGGCTCGTGATCCTCGTGCCCGAGCACGACGACTTCCTGCAGCCGGCCGAGGCGCGCGAGCGCTTCGCGTCCGTGCCGGAGGCGGAGGTCATCGCCGTGGACGGCGCCAAGCACCTGTGGGTGGGGGAGGCGCAGGTCTCGCGCGTGCTCACCGAGATCGTGCGCGCGGTGGACCCGCAGGCGCTGCCGCTGCCGACCGAGTGGCCGACCCCGCGCTGACGGAGCGCGGCGCGGTCAGCGCTCGTTCTGCAGCGGGACCGCGACCTGGCGGATGATGAGCAGCACCGCCGCGGCGACCGGCACCGCGATGAGCGCGCCGAGCACGCCGAGCAGGGTGCCGCCCGTGAGCGCCGCGATGACGACGATGAGGCCGGGCACCTTGACCGCGCGGTTCATGATGTTCGGGCTGAGCACGTACGCCTCGATCTGCATGTACACGAGGTAGTACACGGCCACCGCGATCCACGTGTTCATGGACTCCGGCAGCAGCACGATCTGGCCGAGCACGATGAGCGCGGAGCCGGTGATCGTGCCCACGAGCGGCAGCAGCGAGAACAGGAACGCGATGAACGCCCAGACCGCCGGCAGTGCCGCGCCGACGATGCTGAGGTAGACGAAGCTCAGCACACCGTTGCAGAGCGCGAGGCCCACTTGGCCCATGACGTAGCGGCCGACCGACTGCGTGATCTGCTCCGCGATGTCGGCGAAGCGCGCGCGGCGCGTGGCCGGCACGAGCTTGTAGAGGCCGCTCTTGAAGGAGCTGAGCGAGGCCGTGAAGTACATCGTGAGGATCACGACGATCACCAGGCCGAAGAGGAAGTTGCCGATCGTGAAGGCGACGGTGAGGACGTTCCCCGTGATGGCGGCGACGTTTGACGCGTTGGAGAGGTACTCGATGAGCTGGTCCGCGCCGCTCTGCACGTCGAAGACCTCGCGCGGCACGAACGACTGCAGGTTCTCGATGAACTGGTCGCCGCTCACGCTCTGCGCGTACTGCACGATCTGCGTGACGAGGGCGCTCGCCTGGTTGACGACGACGGGGATGACCGCCAGCAGCACACCGGCGAGGGAGCCGAGCAGCACCAGGAAGATCACGAGGATGGCGACGGGGCGCGGCACGCCCTTGCGCTCGAGGAACGTGACGAGCGGGTCGATGCCGAGGGCCAGGAAGATGGCCGTGCCCACGTAGGTGAGGACGGTCCCGAGCGACACGAGCGCGCCGCCGATGACGAGCGCGGTGAGCACGCCGAGCCCGGCCAGCAGGCCGAGGCGGTAGGGGTTCTGGATCTTCACGTCGTGGGCCTCCGAATGGGCACGCGCTCAGCGCGCGGTGCGGGGTTCGTCGTCGTCGTCGTCGGAGGAGGCGGAGTCGTCCGCCTGGGTCAGCACGCCGCGCACGTTCTCGAGGTACGCGGCCACCGCCTCGCGCTCGATCCTAATCCGGTCGAGGCGCTCCTCCGCGTCGGCGACGGCCTCGCGCGCACGGCGCTCCGCGTCGGCGACGGTCTCGCGGGCGCGGCGCTCGGCGTCGGCGATGGCTGCGCGCGCGTCGTGGACGGCGTCCTCCCGCACCTTCCGCGCGGAGTCGCGGCTCTCGACCGCGAGCGCCTCCGCCTCCGCGCGCGTGGAGGCGAGCAGCGCCGTGACCTCCTGCAGCCGAACCTCCGCCTCGCCGAGGTAGGCGGCCGTGCGGTCGGCGGCCTCACGCTGGCGCTCGGCGGCGTCGCGGGCGTCGTGGTCGCGGCGGGCGGTGATCTCGGCGTCGAGGTCGAGGTGGCCCTGCTCGATCTCGCGGCTGAGCAGGAGGCGCGCCTCGTCGGCCTCGGCCGCGATCTCGCGCCGGGTCTCGGCGACCTCGCGCTCGAGGCGGAGGCGCTCGGCCTCCCGGCGGTCGGCCTCCAGGGCCTCGGCCTCGGCGATCTCCCGCTCGAGGGCCGCTCGCGCGGTGACGGCCTCGAGCTCGAGCTGCGCGCGCGTCGCCCGGGTCTCGCGCTCCAGGCGCTCGGTGCCCTGGGCGATGTCGCGGGCGAGGTCGGTGCGGGCCTCATCCTCGTCGCGCGCGAGGTCGCCCCGGGCGGTCGCCAGCTCGAGCTCGAGCGCCTCGCGCGTCTCGGCGATCTCCCGCTCGAGGGCGGCGCGGGTCTCCTCCACGTCGCGGTCGAACGCGGTGCGCTCCGCGAGGATCCGGCGGTCGAAGTCGTCGCGCGACGCCTGCAGGTCGCGGTCCCAGTCGGTGCGCGCCTGCTCGATCTCGCGGTCGAGGTCGGCGCGGGTCTGCTCGTCGAGCTGGGCCAGGGCGATGCGGCGGGTCTCCTCGTCGAGCCGCAGCCGCTCCTCCGTCTCGCGCACGTCACGGTCGAGCTCGGCGCGCTCCTCCGCGACGATCTCGTCGTGCCGGGCGCGCGCGTCGGCGAGCTCGCGCTCGAGCGCGCCGCGGGCGAGGACGGTGTCGCGGGCGAGGTCGGCGGCGTCGCGGCGGGCCTCGTCGGTCTCGCGGTCCACCCGGGCGCGGAGCTCCGCGACCTCGCGGGCGGCCTCTGCGCGCTGGGCGTCGGTGTCGCGCTCCGCGGTGGCTCGGAGGTCGGCCACCTCGGTGCGGGTGCGGAGGAGGAGGGCGGCGGCCTCGCGCTCGGCGTCGCTGCGGAGGCCCTCGGCGCGGTCGTCGGCCCGCTCGTGCAGGTCGTCCGCCTCGCGGCGCGCGGCGTCGAGGATCTGCGCGGCCTGCGCCCGCGCCGAGTCCACGAGGTGGCGGGCGGTCGCCTCGGCCTCGGCGCGCTGTGCGTCCGTCTCCTCCTGGGTGGCGCGGCGGAGCCGGCCGGCATCCGCGTCCGCCTGGGCGACCAGTCGCGTCGACTGCTCCTCGGCGACGCGGAGGGTGGCCTCGAGCCGGCTGCCGAGGCCGGCGAACGTGGGGCTGCCGACCTCGTCCAGCTCGTCGCGCAGCTCCTGCTCGCTGCGGCGGAGGCGCTCGGCCTCGGCCCGGAGCTCGGCGCCCTGCTGATTCGAGCGGATGAGCTCACGGCGGAGGTCGGCGACGGCCCGGTCGACCTCGTCGCGGTTGTAGCCGCGCATGGCGGGGCTGAACGGCGTGTCGTCGTGGGGCACGGGATACTCCTTCGCGGGCGGCTCGCGGACGCCGGGCGGGGCGCAGCAGGTGCCGATCCTACCGAGTCGACGGCGCGCAGCCCGGTGCGTCTCCCGACGCCGGCGGGCCCGCGGCGAGGCGCTCCCAGGGTCGTCCGGTATCCTTCGTTGTCGTCGTCCGCCGCCGGTCCGCCTGCAGCACGGCGGAGCGTCGCGAGAGCACCCGTGCTCGGCGGCTGCCGCGGTCGTCATCCGATCGCTGCTCATGCGGCCGCCGCCCGCGACGACACGAGAGGAGACACCCGTGCGATTCGTCCTGGCGATCGCGACCTTCGTGGTCGCGGCCCTCATGATCGGGCTGGGGATCGCCCAGCACACGTTCCTGGCGGGACCCGACCGCATCACCGCGGCCACGTCCTCCGCCGGCGGTGCCGCGTACACGATCGTCGACGGGAAGACGCTCAACGCGCACCCGGGTCTGCAGGACACGGTCGTCCGCGGCGACGGCGAGGTCTTCGCGGCCTACGGCCCCGCGTCCGACGTGGCGGCATGGGTCGGCAGCAGCCCGTACACGCGCATCGCGATGGACGAGCAGGGCGCGCTGACCAGCCAGGTCGTCCAGCCCGATGCGACCACGCCGACGCCGAGCCCCACCGCAGGGGCCCCGGGCGCCGACGCGTCCGGCACCGCCGCCGAGGCGACGCCCACGGTCACCGATCCCCGCGGATCCGACCTCTGGCTCTCCGAGCAGACCGGCGAGGGCGAGGTGTCGCTCAGCACCCGGCTCCCGGATGACGTGAGCCTCATCCTCGCCACCGACGGCCAGGCGGCGGCCCCCGCCGACGTCGAGCTCTCGTGGCCGTCCGAGGGCGAGTCGCCCTGGGTCGTCCCACTCGTGGTCGGCGGCATCGTGCTGCTCGTCGTGGGGCTCGTCCTCTACCTGCTGGCGCTCCGCCACCTGCGTCGCAGCCGCGGTCCCCGCCGCAACCTGCCTCCGCGCGGCGGCCCGCGGATCCCGCGCATCGGGCCGGCCGCCCGTCGAGCGGCACTGACGGCCGGCACCGGGGCAGCACCCGTGACGCCCAAGGGCCGCGGTCGTCGCGGTCTCATCGCGCTGCCCGTCCTCGTCGTCACCGGCCTCGCGCTCAGCGGCTGCACCGCGCAGGGCGCGCCGGCCGACCTCGCCGCGGGTGCGGGATCCCGCGCGACGCCCACCCCGACCTCGTCGCTCGACGCCGCCCGCGAGGCCGAGGACGCCGATCCGCCCGTCGTCACCCAGGACCAGGCCGACCGCATCGTCTCCCGCGTGTCCGAGGTCTCCACCGCGGCGGACCAATCCCTCGACGCCGCGGCCCTGGCGCCCCGGTTCGCCGGACCGGCGCTGCAGGAGCGCACCGCGGACTACCAGGTGCGGAAGGCCAAGCCCGACATCGCCGCCGTCCCCGCCATCCCGGCCGGCGACCTCCAGCTGACGCTGCCGCAGGCGACGCTCACCTGGCCGCGCACGGTCGCGGCCGTGGTCAAGGACCCCGACACGGAGGACGCACCGACGCTGTCGCTGACGCTCGTGCAGGACAGCCCGCGCGACAACTACCGCGTCCTCTACGCCATGCCCATCTCCACCACGGCGGCGCTCCCTGACGTGGCCCCGGCCGCCATCGGCGCGGCGCGGCTCGCGGCGGACGTGAAGCTCCTGGCCGTGCAGCCGGATCAGCTCTCCGCGGCCTACGCGGACGTGCTCAACAAGGGCGACGCCAGCCAGTACGCCGGCCTCTTCGACCCGACCGACGACGGCGTGCGGGCGCAGGACGCGAAGCGCAAGACCGACTTCCCCGCGTCCATCGGCGAGACGGGCACGGTCGAGTTCGCCGCCACGGCGGACACGGCGACGCCCGTGGCGATGTCGACGGTCGAGTCCGGGGCGCTCGTCAGCGTGACCGTGCAGCTGGGCATCGTCGCGAAGCCGACCGCCGAGGGCGCGAAGGTCAACGCGAACCCGGAGGTCCAGGCGATCACCGGGCTCACCGACTCGGCGAAGGGCTTCGACACCGTCCGCACGGCGCAGATGCTCATGTACGTGCCTCCCGTGAACTCGGGCGAGAAGATCCGCCTGTACGCCTCCAGCACCCACATCACCTCGGCCAAGGAGCTCCCATGACGCACGTGCCCCCCTCCGCCGCCAGCCTCCGCGGCGCGGTCGACCTGTCCTCGCTCGTGAACCGGGCGCAGGCTCCTGCCGCGCCCGCGGGCGGATCGCCCGCCGCGGGTGCGACGGGCGCCCCCGGTGCCCCCGTCGACGGGACGGGCGCTCCGCAGACGGTCGACGTCCCCGGCCTCGTGCTCGCGGCGGACGACGCCTCGTTCACGCAGTTCCTCGACATCTCGTCCGTGGTCCCCGTCATCGTGGAGCTCGTCTCGACGGGGCTCGCCTCGAGCCGCGAGCTGTCGCCCGTGCTCGAGCGCGTGGTCACCGAGAAGGCCGGCCGCGTGCTGCTCGTGCGCATCGACGTGGACCAGAGCCCGCAGCTCGGGCAGGCCTTCCAGGCGCAGACCGTCCCCACGGTCGCCGCGCTCATCGGCGGCCGTCCCGTGGGGCTCTTCGCGGGTGTGATCCCCGAGGACCAGGTCCGCGACGTCATCCAGCAGGTGCTGGAGCTGGCGCAGCAGAACGGCGTGACCGGCCGGGCCGTCGCTCCCGACGCCTCCGCGGAGCCCGCCGCCCCGGTCGAGGAGCCGCTGCCGCCGCACCACGCGGAGGCGTACGCGTTCATCGAGCAGGGGGACTACGCGTCCGCCGCCGCCGAGTACCGCACGGCGATCGCGCAGAACCCGCGCGATGCCCTCGCGGTCGCCGGCCTCGCGCAGGTCAGCCTCCTGCACCGGCTCGACGGGAAGGCGGCGGACGAGATCCGCGGCGCCGCCGCGGCCGCGCCCCAGGACGTCGACGCCCAGCTGCTGGTCGCCGACCTCGACCTCTCCGGCGGGCACGTCGAGGACGCGTTCACGCGCCTGCTCGAGCTGTTCCCGTCGGCGGACGCCGAGGGGCGCGAGGCCGTGCGCCAGCGCCTGCTCGAGCACTTCGAGGTCGTCGGCCTGGAGGACCCGCGGGTCGCCGTGGCACGCCGCCAGCTCACGCGCCTCCTCTACTGACGCGCGTCCCGCCACGACGACGGCGCCGCATCCCCTCGGGGATGCGGCGCCGTCGTCATGTGCGCGGTCCGGTCAGACCGTCGGCACCCGCGGGGTGCCGTCGTCGGCTCCCGGGGCGTCGCCCGTCGCGGACAGGCCCTCGACGGGCGGCTGTACGTCGGGCGACTGCGGGAGCACGGGCGCGGCGGTGGCCTCGGCGAACGGCGTGCCGTCGGCACGCGACTCGTCCGCGTCGGGGGCGGCGTGCGCGGGCGCCTCGACGGGCGTGAGGTCCGCCGGATCCTGCTTCAGCCGGAGCCACAGGCCCGCGAGCGGCGGCAGCGTCAGCTCCGCCGAGGCGGGACGGCCGTGCCAGCCCTCGTCGCCCGCGTGGACGGCGCCGAGGTTGCCGACGCCGGATCCGCCGAACTGCTCGGCGTCCGTGTTGAGGATCTCCTCCCACACGCCCGCCTGCGGCAGCCCCAGCCGATAGCCCGAGATGGGCGCGCCGGAGAAGTTGTGCACGACGGCGACCTGGTTGCCCGCGCGGTCGCGGCGGAGGAACGCGAGCACGTTCCGCCCGGCGTCGCCCGCGTCGATCCACTCGAAGCCGGCCGGGTCGTTGTCGAGCGCCCACAGCGCGGGCGTGTCGATGTACGTTCGGTTGAGCGACCCGACGAGGTCGAACAGGGCGCGGTGGACGGGCTGGTCGAGGATCCACCAGTCGAGCCCGCGCTCCTCGCTCCACTCGGACACCTGCCCGAACTCCTGGCCCATGAACAGCAGCTGCTTGCCGGGGTGCGACCACATGAAGCTGAGGTAGGCGCGCACGTTGGCGAGCTTCTGCCAGTGGTCGCCCGGCATCTTGCCGACGAGCGAGCCCTTCCCGTGCACGACCTCGTCGTGGCTGATGGGGAGGAGGAAGTTCTCCGTGTACGCGTAGACCATCGAGAAAGTGATCTGGCCGTGGTGGTACGACCGGTACATCGGGTCCTCGGCCGCGTAGTCGAGCGTGTCGTGCATCCAGCCCATGTTCCACTTGAGCCCGAAGCCGAGGCCGCCGTCGCTCGTGGGGCGGGTGACGCCGGGGAAGCTCGTGGACTCCTCTGCGATCACCACGATGCCGGGGTGGGTGCGGTACGCGGTGGCGTTGACCTCCTGCAGGAACGAGATCGCCTCGAGGTTCTCGCGGCCCCCGTGCACGTTCGGCAGCCACTGGCCCTCCTCGCGCGAGTAGTCGAGGTAGAGCATCGAGGCCACGGCGTCCACGCGCAGGCCGTCGACGTGGAACTCCTCGAACCAGTACAGCGCGTTCGCGACGAGGAAGTTGCGCACCTGCGAGTGGCCGAAGTCGAAGACGAGGGTGCCCCAGTCCTGCTGCTCGCCGCGGCGCGGGTCGGTGTGCTCGTAGAGCGGCTGGCCGTCGAACCGCGCGAGCGCAAAGGCGTCCCTCGGGAAGTGGGCGGGCACCCAGTCCACGATGACGCCGATGCCCGCCTGGTGCAGCGAGTCGATGAGGAACTTGAGGTCGTCGGGGGAGCCGAACCGCGAGGTGGGCGCGTAGTAGCCGGAGACCTGGTAGCCCCAGGATCCGCCGAAGGGATGCTCCGCCAGCGGCAGGAACTCGACGTGCGTGTAGCGCAGCTCCTGCAGGTACGCGACGAGCTCGCCGGCCACCTCGCGGTAGCCGAGGCCAGGGCGCCAGGATCCGAGGTGCATCTCGTACACGCTCATGGGGGAGTCGTGCGGGTCGCGCGCGGCGCGCTCCTCGAGCCAGGCGGCGTCGTCCCACTGGTAGTGGCTCGTCTCGACGCGCGAGGCGGTGGCGGGCGGGACCTCGGTCATGCGGGCCATGGGGTCGGCCTTCTCGATCCAATGACCCGCCTGCGTGAGGATCTCGAACTTGTACGAGACGCCGGGCTCGACGCCCGGGACGAAGAGCTCCCACACGCCGTTGCCGTCGAGGCGGCGCATCGCGTGCTGCACGCCGTCCCAGCCGTTGAAGCCGCCGATGACGCGGACGGCCCGGGCGTGCGGCGCCCACACCGAGAACGAGACGCCCCAGTACGTCTGCGCGACGCCCCAGTGCTCGCGGTGGTGGGCGCCGAGGACGTCCCAGAGGCGCTCGTGGCGGCCCTCGCCGAAGAGGTAAAGGTCGAGGTCGCCGACGGTGGGGAGGAAGCGGTACGGATCGTCCGAGGTCCAGGTACCGCCGTCGGAGTAGCGGGCCTCGACCCGGTAGTCTTGCAGGCCGAGCACGTGCGCGCCCTGCCAGACGCCGTGGCCCACGTGGGCAAGGGCGACGCGGGCGCCGGTGGAGAGGATCACCGAGACGGCGTCCGCGAGGGGGCGCAGCGCGCGGACGACGACGAGGTCGTCGCCGACGCCGTCGATGGATACGGGGTGCTGGCCGAGGACCGAGTGCGGTCCGGAGTGGACGCCCTCGGCGATGGCGCGCAGGTCGTGGTCGGCGAGCTCGGGGAGGCGGATGGGGCCGGAGGCGGAGGCGTGGGGCTCCTCGGCGGAGCTGTCGTCGGCCACGGGCACGGCGACGTCGGCGCCCTGCTCGGGGTCGGCCTCGGCGGCCGGCGGCACGACGACGTCGGCGCCGGGCAGCTCGTCGCGGGGGTCCTGCTGGGGGGTGGTGTCGGTCATGTCCGTCATCCCTTCGATGCGGTCGGGTGGACCCGGAACACGTGCACGGGGTGCGTGAAGGCGTCGAGCCGGACGAAGTTGGAGGTGGACCACGTGTAGACGTCGCCCGTGAGGAGGTCCTCGACGTCGAACACGGCGTCCTCGGCGAGGCCGAAGCGGGTCGGGTCGAGGTGGACCTGGGTCTCGCGCGCGGAGTGCGGGTCGACGTTCGCGACCACGAGGATCGTGTCGGCCTCGCCCGTGCCGGTGTGCTCGGCCGCGAGGTGCTTGGAGTAGACGAGGATCGAGTCGTCGTCGCTCCAGTGCACGTCGAGGTTCCGCAGCTGGCGGAGCGCGGGGTGCTCGCGGCGGATCTCGTTGAGGCGCGTGATCTCCGGCGCGATGGATCCGCCGAGCTCCTCCTGGCGCTGCCAGTCGCGCGGCTTGTACTCGTACTTCTCGTTGTCGATGTTCTCCTCGGCGCCGGGGCGCGCGACGTTCTCGATCAGCTCGTAGCCCGAGTAGATGCCCCACGACGGCGACGCGGTCGCCGCGATGGCGGCGCGGATCCGGTACGCGGCCCGCCCGCCGAACTGCAGGTAGGGCGTGAGGATGTCGTGCGTGTTCGCGAAGAAGTTCGGGCGCAGGTAGTCGCTCGTCTCGTGGCTGACCTCGGTGAGGTACTCCTCGAGCTCCTTCTTCGTGTTGCGCCACGTGAAGTACGTGTACGACTGCTGGAACCCGATCTTGGCGAGCGTGCGCATCATCGCGGGGCGCGTGAAGGCCTCGCTGAGGAAGATCGCATCGGGCTCGTCGCGCATCACCTGGTGGATGAGGCGCTCCCAGAACACGAGCGGCTTGGTGTGCGGGTTGTCGACGCGGAAGATCTTGACGCCGAGGCCGAGCCACACGCGCATGACCCGGAGCATCTCGCGGTACGACCCTTCCGGGTCGTTGTCGAAGTTCAGCGGGTAGATGTCCTGGTACTTCTTCGGCGGGTTCTCCGCGTACGCGATCGAGCCGTCGGGGAGCGTCGTGAAGAGCTCCGGGTGCGTGGTGACCCAGGGGTGGTCGGGCGACGCCTGGAGCGCGATGTCGATCGCGAGCTCCATGCCATGGTCGGCGACCGCCTGGACGAACGCGCGGAAGTCCTCGACCGTGCCGAGCTCGGGGTGGATGGAGTCGTGCCCGCCGTCCTCGGAGCCGATGCCGTAGGGCGATCCCGGGTCGTGCGGCCCGGCCGTGAGCGTGTTGTTCGGGCCCTTGCGGTTGGTGCGCCCGATGGGGTGCACCGGCGGGATGTAGACGACGTCGAAGCCCATGTCGCGGATGGCGGGGAGGCGCTCGGCCGCGGTCGCGAACGTGCCGCTCGTCCAGGAGCCGTCCTCGTGCTGGACGGCGCCCTCGGAGCGGGGGAAGAACTCGTACCAGGACCCGACGGCGGCGCGCTCGCGCTCCACGACGATCGTGCGCTCGGGCGAGAGCGTGACGAGGCTGCGGAGCGGGACGCGGTCGATCGCGGCGAGGACCTCGGGGGTCGTGGCGGCGGCGAGGCGCGCGGTCGGCGTGGCGTCGGCCTCGGCGATCGCGGAGAGCGCGGCGCGGAGCACCTCGCGGTCGGCGGCGTCGCGGGCGTCGTCCGCCGCCGCGCGCTCGAGCGCCTCCGCGCCGAGGGCGAGCATCACGTCGACGTCGAGGCCCGCGGGGACCTTGATCTCCGCGTTGTGCAGCCACGTGCCGAAGTCGTCCGACCACGCGCTCACACGCCAGGTCCAGACGCCCTGCGTCTCGAGCTGGGCGGTCGTGATCCAGCGGTCGAGCCCGGGCTTCGTGGCGTCGAGCGACATGCGGTGCTCGGTCACGGAGCCCGACGGATCGGTGAGGAGGACGTCCGCGCCGATGAGGTCGTGGCCCTCACGGAAGATCGTCGCGCCGAAGGGCACCACGTCGTGGACGAAGCTCTTGGCGGGCCAGAGGTCGTCCTCGATCTGCGGGGTGAGCGACAGGATCGGGATGCGGCCGATGACGGGGACGTGGTCGTCGGTCGCGGACTCGGCGGCGGGGGACGGCTGCGACGAGTCGACGGCCGGCGTCGGCTCGGCGACCGGAGCCGCGTGGCGGGGCGTCGAGGGCATGGGTGCGGCCGGCTCCGGCGCGGAGGCGACCTCCGGGGCGCGCTCGGCGGGGGTGGCGGGCGCCTGCTCGGGGGCCGCGACGCGCGCGGGCTCCGTCGCCGCGGGCGCCGGGGGCACGGGCGTCGACGGGATCACCGGCGACTGCGGCTCCGGAGCCGCGGGGGCGGGTGCCGCCTGCGCGGGCACCTGGGGGGTCAGGGGGAGTCGGGGCTCGGGCGGCTTCTGGGCGTCCTGGAGCTTCTGGGCCTTGGCGGCCTTGCGGGCTGCACGGCCGCGCACCGGGCGGGGGAGGGGATCGGGTCCGTCCTGGGGTGTGGTCACTGTTCGACCGTAGCCCGTGCGCCGTCCGGCTGTCGCTCGCCGCGGCGGTGGCCGGCGCCGTGCGGATGCCCGACGGCCGCGCGTCATCGCCCGTGCGCCCCGCGGCCACGGACCCTCCACGCGCGGGCCGGACCCTGGTGCCCTGCCACCCCGCGCCCCTAGGCTCGGGAGCCATCCGCGCGGGCCAGCCCGCCGCCGTCCGGTCCTAGGGAGTCCCGTGAAGGCCATCCGCAGATTCACCGTCCGTGCCGTCCTCCCGGAGGAGCTGTCCGCGCTGGACGAGCTGGCCGGCAACCTCCGATGGTCGTGGTACGAGCCCACCCGCCGCGTGTTCGCGCACGTGAGCCCCGAGCTGTGGGAGGGGACGGGTCACGATCCGGTCGCGCTGCTCGGCGTGGTCGACCAGGAGCGCCTGCGCGAGCTCGCGGACGACGAGGGCTTCGTGGCGTGGGCGGAGGAGCAGCGCGCCGACCTCCGGGCGTACGTGCGCGAGCCGCGCTGGTACCAGCAGCTCGAGGGCGACGTGCCCGAGGCGATCGGCTACTTCTCGCCCGAGTTCGGGATCGCCGCCGCGCTGCCGCAGTACTCGGGCGGCCTCGGGATCCTCGCGGGCGACCACCTCAAGAGCGCCTCCGACCTCGGCGTCCCGCTTGTCGGCGTCGGCCTCTTCTACCGCTCCGGCTACTTCCGCCAGGGGATCTCCTCCGACGGCTGGCAGCAGGAGAGCTACCCCGTCTTCGACCCGGACGGCCTGCCGCTCCAGGTGCTGCGCGACGCCGACGGCGCGCCCGTCCACGTCGCGCTCGAGCTGCCGGGCGACCGCACGCTGCACGCGCGGATCTGGGGGGCCCGGGTGGGACGGATCCCGCTGCTCCTCCTCGACACCGACGTGCCCGAGAACGACGACGAGCTCCGGCGGGTGACCGACCGGCTCTACGGCGGCGGCGGCGAGCACCGGCTGCACCAGGAGCTGCTGCTCGGCGTCGGCGGGGTGCGCGCCATCGCGGCGCACGCGCGCGTCACCGGCGCGCCCGTTCCGCGCGTCTTCCACACCAACGAGGGCCACGCGGGCTTCCTCGGCGTCGAGCGCATCTCGACGCTCATGGCCGACGGCCTCGACTTCGACGAGGCGCTGCAGGTGGTGCGCGCGGGCACGGTGTTCACGACGCACACGCCCGTGCCCGCGGGGATCGACCGGTTCGACGTCGAACTCGTGCGGCAGCACGTGACCGAGCGCTTGCTGCCGGGCGTGCCGACGGAGCGCGTGCTCGGGCTCGGGGCGGAGCTGCACGAGGGCGGATCGCCCGACGTGTTCAACATGGCGCTCATGGGCCTGCGTCTCGCACAGCGCGCGAACGGCGTCTCCCAGCTGCACGGCGAGGTCAGCCGAGGCATGTTCGCGGGGCTCTGGCCGGGGTTCGACACCGAGGAGGTGCCGATCACGAGCGTGACGAACGGCGTGCACGCACCGACGTGGACGGATCCGATGCTCATGTCGCTCGCGCGCGAGCGCCTCGGCACGTGGGACACGACGGCGGCGGACTGGTCGTCGTCGGCCGTGACCGACGGCGACCTGTGGGACGTGCGCGGCCGGATGCGCCGGCAGCTCGTCGAGGACGCGCGACGCCGCGTCGTGCGCGCCTGGCGCGAGCAGAACCCGGGCGCGGTCGAGCCGGCGTGGCTCGAGGACGTGCTCGACCCCGAGGTCCTCACGATCGGCTTCGCGCGGCGCGTCCCGACCTACAAGCGGCTGACGCTCATGCTCCACGACCGGGAGCGCCTCCGCCGGATCCTCACCGACCCGGAGCGGCCCGTGCAGATCGTGGTCGCGGGCAAGTCGCACCCGGCAGACGACGAGGGCAAGCGCCTCATCCAGGAGCTCGTGCGGTTCGCCGCGGAGCCGGGGATCCGCGGGCGGCTCGTGTTCCTGCCCGACTACGACATCGGCATGGCGCAGCTGCTCTACCCGGGCACCGACGTGTGGCTCAACAACCCGCTGCGCCCGCTCGAGGCGTGCGGCACGTCCGGCATGAAGGCGGCGCTCAACGGCGCGCTGAACCTGTCGATCCTCGACGGCTGGTGGAACGAGTACTTCGACGGCGGCAACGGCTGGGCGATCCCGTCGGCTGACCGCGCGCACGACGGCGCCGAGCGCGACGCGATGGAGGCGACCGCGCTGTACGACCTCATCGAGAACCGCATCGCGCCGCGCTTCTACGAGCGCGACGGCGACGGCGTGCCCACGGGCTGGGTGCACGACATCCGGCACACCCTGCGGACGCTGTCGCCCGAGCTCAGCGCCGACCGCATGGTGCGCCAGTACGTCGAGCGGCTGTACGTGCCGGCCGGGCGGGCGCAGGCGGTCGTCGCGGCCGACGGATCCGCCCGGGCCCGCGAGCTGGCGGCCTGGCGCGGCCGGGTCGTCGCCGCGTGGCCGTCGGTGCAGGTCGCGCACGTCGAGTCGGAGGGCGTCGAGCACCAGGCGCAGGTCGGCGACGAGCTGCGGGTGCGCGCGTGGGTGGCGCTCGGGGGCCTCGGCTCCGAGGACGTGACGGTCGAGGTCGTGCACGGGCGCACGGGCGAGGGCGACGTGCTGACCGACGTGGTGCGGCAGGCGCTCGCGCCGGTCGGCGGATCCGGCGGCCAGCAGGAGTACGCGGGCACCGTGCGGCTCGCGAGCGCGGGGCCGTTCGGCTACACCGTGCGCGTCGTGCCACGGCACGAGCTGCTCGCATCGAGCGCGGAGCCGGGGCTGGTCGCGGTCGCGGGCTGACGGGGGCGGGCGGCGACCATCGGGGCGCCGCCCGCCGTCTCAGGCCGGGGTGGCGGAGAGCTTCGCGGCGAGCACCTCGGCGAAGCGCGCGTAGCCGAGGTCGTTCGGGTGGTTGTCCGGGCCCATCCAGCCGTACGGGTCGGAGGCGCCCTCGCCCACCATGCGGGGGATGTACGCGCCGATCTCGAAGACATCGGCGCGCGGATCCGCCGACGCCGCGTCGCGCAGCGCGCCGATGTAGTCGGCCCACGTCGTGCCGCGGATCGGCAGCGTCGTCCGCTCGTAGGGCGGCGTGAAGAGGATGGGCGCCTCGCTCGTGGTGCGGATCAGCTCGATGAGGACGGCCGCGTCCGAGCGCACCTCCTCGGGCGTGCGCACGACGACGTCGTTGATGAGGTGCTCGGGCATCCAGAGGTCGAGCTCGAAGCGCGGGGCCGAGCGGATCCACGTGCTCACGCCGTCCGGCCGCGCCTCCTCCGAGAGCTGCCAGAGCTGCGAGCCGGAGTTGCCGCCCTCGATGACGTGGACGCCGCGGTCCTCGTCGCCGTCGAAGAGCCACGCGCCCTCGAGCTCGGGCTTCCCGCCGGCCCACGCCACGGTGATCGCGTGGTCGGCGGAGTCCATCTGCGGGCTCGTCCAGGTGAGGGACCCGCCGACGTCGGCGCGGACCGTCTCGGGCGCGCCGTCGTCGACCTGCACGGTGATCGCCGCGTCGAGGCCGGGCGCCCACCAGCAGACGCGCGCCGAGGTCATGCGCGCGGTGTACGTGCCGGGACCGCCGGCCTCCGTGAGCATCACGACGCGCCGCCCCCAGCCGTGCCGGCCGCCCGCGGTGGGCGTGCCGGCGAACGCGAAGCCCTGGTCGGCGGGCACGGTGATCTGGTGCCGGGACGCGATGTAGTCGAGGCCGCCGCGCGCGCCCGACGGGTACGCGCCGCGCAGCCGGTCGCGGAGCTGGGCGGGGTACGCGTGCTGCAGGGTGGTGGCGCCCTGGCCCTCCGTGATGCTGTCGCCGAGCACGCCGATCATGAGGCGCCGCTCCCGGACCCCGTCGCGCAGCGCGTAGAAGCCGGCGAGCGCGTCGTCGGGGCCGTAGGTCATGGGCTCGATCGGCGGGCCGCCGGACGCGGTGACGGCGGGCGTGGGCGGATCCCCGGCGTCCGCGGTCGGGGTGGCCGTGCCCCCCGCGGTGGGCGGTGCCGGGCGTGGCGTCGTGGTGCAGCCGGCTACGGCGGCGACGGCCGACAGCGCCGCGAGGCCGCCGCCCGCGACGAGCGCGCGGCGGGTAAGCGTGCGGCGCCGGTCCGCGGGGAGGTCGGCGGGCGGGCCGGGGGACTCGTCGGTCATGTGCGGCGTCCTCGTGCTCGGGCGCGGCGGTGCGCGGCGGATCGTGCGGGCGCCTCCAGGAGAGCACACGGGCGCCGCGCGACGCGAACCCGGCGCGGCCTCCGTCCGGGTCGGCCGCGCGCCTCGGCGGACGGGTGGCCGGGTCAGCGGGCCTGGTAGATCCCCAGCGCCGGCCCGTCGACCTCGACCCGGTCGCCGGGCGCGTCGTCCGTCGCCACCACCTCGGGCCGCTCCCACTCGCTCGACCACAGCAGGCGCCAGCACGCCACGCCGTCGTGCTCCGGCAGCGTCACCGTCGCGCGGGACTCCTGGCCGTGGATGACGACGAGCACGCGGCTCGGCTCCTCGGTCTCGGGGGTCGACGTGGTGATCCACTGCAGGGTGCGCGTGCCCGTCGACTCCCAGGCCGCCTCGGTCATGGGCGTGCCGTCGGCGTCGCGCCAGGCGAGCACCGACGCGCTCGGCACGTGCGCGTCGGGCTCCGCGTAGCGCACGGGCCGGAGCGCCGGGTTCTCCCGCCGGATGCGGAGCAGGTGGCGCGTGGTCGCCTCCAGGTCCATCCGCCACGCGTCCTCGTCCCAGCGCATCCACGTCGCCGCGTTGTCGAGGCAGTAGCCGTTGTTGTTGCCGCGCTGCGTGCGGCCGCGCTCGTCGCCCATCGTGATCATGGGGATGCCCGCGGAGACGAGCAGCGTCCCGAGCAGGTTGCGCGAGGTGCGCCTGCGGGCCGCGAGGATCGCGGCGTCGCGCGTCGGCCCCTCCACGCCGTGGTTCCACGAGCGGTTCGCGTCGGTTCCGTCGCGGTTCGACTCGCCGTTGCCGCTGTTGTGCTTGCGGTCGTAGCTCGTGAGGTCGGCGAGCGTGAAGCCGTCGTGCGCGGTGACGAAGGAGACGGAGGCGAGCGGGCCGCGGTCGGCGGCGAAGGTTCCGGAGGATCCCGCGAGGCAGGACGCGAGCGCCCCCACGCCGTTCGGGGCGCGGCCGGTGCGCCGGGACTCGGCGACGTCGGTGAGCCAGAAGTCGCGCACGACGTCGCGGTAGCCGTCGTTCCACTCGCTCCAGCCGGATCCGAACCCGCCCGTGCGCCAGCCGCCCATGCCCACGTCCCACGGCTCGGCGATCATGAGCAGCCCCTGGAGCGCCTCGTCCTCGACGATGGCGCGCAGCAGCGGGTGCGCCGGGTCGAAGTCCACGCGCTCGTCGCGCCCGAGGGTCACGGCGAGGTCGAAGCGGAAGCCGTCGACGCCCATCACGTCGGACCAGTGCTCGAGCGAGTCGAGCACGAGGCGCTGCGCGTCGGGCCGGGACAGGTCGACCGTGTTGCCGCAGCCCGTCACGTCGATGGGCGTGCCGTCGGGCGTGTGCCGGTAGTACCGCGAGCCGTCGATGCCGCGGAGGCTCGTGACGGGCCCGTCGGCGCCCTCCTCGGCCGTGTGGTTGTAGACGACGTCGAGCACGACCTGGATCCCCGCGGCGTGAAGCGCGTCGACCATGCCCCGGAACTCCGCCGCGACCTCGTCGGCGCCGGCATCCCGGGCCCGTCGCGTCGCGTAGGGCGCGTGCGGCGCGAGGTAGGCGAGCGTGTTGTAGCCCCAGTGGTTGATGCGGCCCTGCGCGCGCAGCCGCTCCTCGCTCGTGGACGCGTGCACGGGCAGGAGCTCGACCGTCGTGATCCCGAGGTCGACCAGGCGCTCCACCGTGGTCGGGTGCCCGAGGCCCGCGTACGTGCCGCGCAGCTCCTCCGGCAGCCGCTCGTCGGTCTTCGTGAAGCCGCGCACGTGCAGCTCGTAGACGACCTGCCGGTCGCGCGGCACGACGGGGCGCGCGGCGCGGCGGGCGGCGCGCTCCTCGGCGGGCACCTCGCGCGTGGCGACTGACCGCCACGCGGCGGGGCCCACCTGCACGAGGCCGCGGGCGTACGGGTCGAGCAGGTGGCGCGTCGGGTCGAAGGAGTCGCCGGGCGCGGGGTCGCCGTCGACGCGCACGGAGTACGCGGTGCCGGGGACGAGCCGGGCGCTGGATCCCGTCCACACGCCCGCGTCGCCGCGCTCCATCGCGACGACCTCGACCACGCGGCGGGGGTCGTCGACGTCCGAGACGGTGAGCTCGACGGCGGACGCGCCGTGGCTCACGACGCGCAGCGTGCCGCCCTGGTCGTGGAGCGTCAGCCCCAGGGGCACGGGCGGTCCGGGGCGGGGCATGCGACCTAGGGTAGGGGCATGACGGTCTACCTCGACCACGCGGCCACGACCCCCATGCGGCCGGAGGCGATCGCGGCGCTCGCCGGGGCGCTGACCCTGGTGGGGAACCCGTCCTCCATCCACTCGCACGGGCAGGAGGCGCGGCGCGTGCTCGAGGAGGCGCGCGAGGCCATCGCGCGGGCGCTCGACGCGGACCCGGTCGAGGTCGTGCTCACCTCCGGCGGCACCGAGTCGGTGAACCTGGGGATCAAGGGGCTGCACGGCGCGCGCGTGACGGCCGACCCGCGGCGCACGCGCATCCTCGTGCCCGACGGCGAGCACCACGCCACAGCCGACACGGTCGAGTGGCTCGAGCGCCGCGGCGCCGCCGTGGAGCGGCTCCCCATCGACGCGCTCGGGCGCATCCGGGTCGACCAGGTCGCCGCCGCGCTCGCCGCGGACCCCGGATCCGTCTCCCTCCTCACGTTCCTCGCCGCGAGCAACGAGGTGGGCACGATCCAGCCGGTCGAGGAGCTCGCCGCCCTCGCCCGGGCGCACGGCGTGCCCGTGCACGTCGACGCGGTCGCCGCGTTCGGGCACATGCCGGTGCCGTTCCGGCGCTGGCGCGAGGCGGGCGTCTCGGCCGTGAGCGTCTCGGCGCACAAGGTCGGCGGGCCCGTCGGCAGCGGGGCGCTCGTGCTCGCGCGGCAGGCGACGGTGGATCCGCAGATCCACGGCGGCGGCCAGCAGCGGCAGGTGCGCTCAGGCACGCAGGACGCGGCCTCCGCGGTGGCGTTCGCGGCGGCCGTGTCGCTCGCCGTCGCCGAGCTCGACGCCGAGGCCGTGCGCCTGGCGCGCCTCCGCGACCGCCTGGTGGAGACGGTCCTCCGCGACGTCCCCGGCGCGGTCCTCCGCGGCGACCCGGATCCCGCGGGCCGCCTGCCCGGCAACGCGCACCTCACCTTCGCGGGCTGCCAGGGCGACTCGCTCCTGCTCCTGCTCGACATGGCCGGCGTCTCTGTCTCGACGGGATCCGCGTGCCAGGCCGGTGTGCCCGAGGTCTCGCACGTGCTCCTCGGCATGGGCATCCCCGAGGACGAGGCGCGCGGCGCCCTCCGCTTCACGCTCGGCCGCACCACCACCGACGCCGACGTGGACGCGCTCCTCGCGGCGCTGCCCGACGCCGTCGCGCGGGCCTCCCGGGCGGGCCTCGCGGGACGCGCGGCGCGTAGGCTCACGGGGTGAAGATCCTCGCAGCGATGAGTGGCGGAGTCGACTCCGCCGTGGCCGCCGCCCGCGCCGTGGAGGCCGGGCACGACGTGACGGGCGTGCACCTCGCGCTCAGCCGCATGCCGGGGACGCTCCGCACCGGGTACCGCGGCTGCTGCACCATCGAGGACTCCATGGACGCGCGCCGCACGGCCGACCTCCTCGGCATCCCGTTCTACGTATGGGACTTCTCCGAGCGCTTCGCCGCCGACGTCGTCGACGACTTCGTCGCCGAGTACCAGGCCGGCCGCACCCCCAACCCCTGCATGCGCTGCAACGAGCGGATCAAGTTCGCGGCCCTCCTCGAGAAGGCGCTCGACCTCGGCTTCGACGCCGTGTGCACGGGCCACTACGCCGACGTCATCCCGGGGCCCGACGGACAGCCGGAGCTTCACCGCGCCGCGGCGTGGGCCAAGGACCAGTCGTACGTGCTGGGCGTGCTCACGGCCGAGCAGATCGCGCACTCGTACTTCCCGCTCGGGTCCACGCCGTCCAAGGCCGAGGTGCGCGCGGAGGCCCAGGCGCGCGGGATCCAGGTCGCGCAGAAGCCGGACAGCCACGACATCTGCTTCATCCCCGACGGCGACACCCGCGGCTGGCTCGCCGACCGCGTGGGCGCCGAGCCGGGCGACATCCTCGACGGCGAGGGGAACGCGATCGGCACGCACCAGGGCGCCGCCGCCTTCACGGTCGGGCAGCGCAAGGGCCTCGCGATCGGCACGCCGGCGCCCGACGGCCGCCCGCGGTTCGTGCTGGAGATCCGGCCCAAGGACAACACGGTCGTCGTCGGACCGCAGGAGGCGCTCGCGATCCGCGAGATCGCCGGGTACTCGTACACGTGGGCCGGCACCCCGCCCACGCGGCCCGACCAGCCGTTCGACTGCGACGTGCAGATCCGCGCCCACGCCGACCCCGTTCCCGCACGGGCGGCGGTGTCGGAGGTCCATGGCAGCATGCAGCTCGTGATCACCCCGCGAGACCCCCTCGTCGGCGTCGCCCCCGGGCAGACCGCCGTCGTCTACGCCGGCACGCGCGTGCTCGGCCAGGTCACCATCGACCGCACCGTGAGCGCCGTTGCCGACGCCCGACCGCCGATGCGCGATGCCGCCCTCGTCGGCGCGGCCACGGGGGAGTGACGCGCGCATGAGCGACACCGCCACCGCATCGCCCGCCGCGGACGACGCGGTCCCCGCCACCACCCCCGCCGACCTCGAGGCCGCCTCCGCCCGGGTCGATGCCCTCCGTACCGAGATCGAGCGCCACCGCGACGAGTACTACTCCGCGAACGCGAGCACCCTCAGCGACGCCGACTACGACGCGCTCGTGCACGAGCTCGAGGCGCTCGAGGAGGCGCACCCCGCGCTCCGCAGCCAGGACAGCCCCACGCAGACGGTCGGCGGCCGCGCGGAGACCACGCTCTTCGCGCCCGTCATCCACGCCGAGCGCATGCTCAGCCTCGACAACGTCTTCAGCGAGGAGGAGCTCGCCGAGTGGGCCGCCAAGGTCGAGCGCGATGCCGGCAGCGGCCGGGTCCGGTACCTGAGCGAGCTCAAAATCGACGGGCTCGCCATCAACCTCCGCTACGAGCACGGCGTGCTCGTCACGGCGGCCACCCGCGGCGACGGCGTCGTCGGTGAGGACGTCACGCAGAACGTCCTCACTATGGGCACCGTGCCCGAGCGGCTCGCCGGATCCGGGCACCCGCCTCTCGTCGAGGTGCGCGGCGAGATCTTCTTCCCCGTCGCCGAGTTCGACGAGCTCAACGCCCGGCAGCTGGAGGTGGGGGAGCGCGTGTTCGCGAACCCGCGCAACGCCGCCGCCGGATCCCTGCGCCAGAAGGAGGAGGGCAAGAGCCCCGCGCGCCTCGAGCTCATGCACGCGCGCATGCGCCGCCTCCGCATGCTCGTGCACGGCATCGGCGCGTGGCCCGTCCGGGAGCTCGAGCGCGACGCCCACGTGTCCGCGCAGTCCGAGGTCTACGGGCTGCTCGCCGACTGGGGTCTCCCCATCTCCACGCACTTCCGCGTGTTCGACGACATCGCCGACGTCACGGCGTTCGTGCGGCGCCACGGCGCCCACCGCGCGGAGGTCGAGCACCAGATCGACGGCATCGTCGTCAAGGTCGACGACCTCGGCCTGCACGAGGAGCTCGGCGCCACCAGCCGCGCGCCGCGCTGGGCGACGGCGTACAAGTACCCGCCCGAGGAGGTCAACACGACGCTCCTCGACATCGTCGTCAGCGTCGGCCGGACCGGCCGCGCCACGCCGTTCGCGGTCATGGAGAAGGTCGAGGTCGCCGGATCCGAGGTGCGCCAGGCCACGCTGCACAACCAGCAGGTCGTGAAGGCCAAGGGCGTGCTCATCGGCGATACGGTCGTGCTGCGCAAGGCCGGCGACGTCATCCCCGAGGTGCTCGGCCCGGTCGTAGAGCTGCGGGACGGCACGGAGCGCGAGTTCGTCATGCCCACGCTCTGCCCGGAGTGCCAAACGCCGCTCAAGCCGGCCAAGGAGGGCGACATCGACCTCCGCTGTCCGAACGCGCGCAGCTGCCCGGCGCAGGTGCGCGGTCGCGTCGAGCACGTCGCCTCGCGCGGGGCGCTCGACATCGAGGGCCTCGGCGAGGTCGCCGCGGCCGCGCTCACCCAGCCGCTCGAGCCGGAGGATCCGCCGCTCGAGACCGAGGCGGGCCTGTTCGAGCTGACGATGGCCGACCTCGTGCCCATCACGGTCGTCGTGCGCGACGCGGAGACGGGCATGGTGAAGGTCGACGAGAAGACGGGTGAGGCCAAGCGCGTCACGCCGTTCCGGCGCAAGCGCGCGCCGAAGCGCGACGGCGCCTTCGATCCCGCGGCGCCGTGGGGAGACGAGGACAGCGTCCCGTCGAAGTCCGCCGAGGTGCTGCTCGAGAACCTGGAGAAGGCGAAGACCCAGGACCTGTGGCGCATCCTCGTGGCCCTCAGCATCCGGCACGTGGGTCCGGTCGCCGCGCGCGCGCTGGCCGGCTGGTTCGGCTCGCTCGACGCGATCCGCTCCGCCAGCCGCGAGGAGCTCGCCGCGGTCGACGGCGTGGGCGGCATCATCGCCGACGCGCTCCTCGACTGGTTCGAGGTCGACTGGCACCGCGAGATCGTGGAGCGGTGGGAGAAGGCGGGCGTCGTCACGGCCGTCCCCGGCCACCCGGGTCCGGGCGCCGCGGCCGCCGCGGGCGGCGTGCTCGCGGGCCTCACGGTCGTGGCCACGGGTTCGCTCGAGGGCTACACCCGCGAGGGCGCGCTCGAGGCCATCATGGCGGCCGGCGGCAAGGCGGGATCCAGCGTCAGCAAGAAGACGCACTACGTCGCGGCCGGACCCGGCGCGGGCTCCAAGCTCGGCAAGGCGGAGGCGCTCGGCGTGCGGATCATCGACGCGGCCGAGTTCCGCCTGCTCGTGGAGCAGGGGCCCGAGGCGATCGCGCTGCCCGACGCGGATCCCGCGCCGGATGCCGCCGACGCGGATCCCGCGCCGGGCGGCGGGACCGCGGATGGCGCCGCTCCGGCGCCGAAGCGCGCCCGGAAGCGGACGACCCCGGCCGAGGCGGATCCCGCGACCGCGACCGACGCCGCGGCCGAGCCGGGAGATCCCACGATCACCCCCTGATCGGGCCTTCCACCCGCCACCCGGCGCCGATAGCATGGGCGGACGCGTCGGCGCGGGGCGCCATCCACAGGCGCTGGGCCTGCCACGCGGGATGCTGGGGGATCTCGAACCGTGACGACTCGCCTCCGCGCGCTCCTCACCGCCCTCGGTCTCGCCTGCGCGCTGGTCGGGGCGCTCGTGGCACCCCCGACCGCGGCGGTCGCGGAGACGGGTCCGCCCGCCGTCCTCGCCGGGCCGGACGCGGCGGATCCCGCCACGGGCGCGCACCAGCCGAGCCCCGCGCGCATCGTCCAGCAGCTCCGCGACCGGGACGTCTCCGACCGGGCGCTCCGCGACACGTCCCCCGTCGCGCTCCTGGGCGCGCTGCCCGCACTCGACGCGCCGGAGCTCCGGCGGCTCGCGCGCGCCATCCCGGACACGATCCGGGAGCTCGTCCGCCGCCCGCCCTCCGTCTCGGGCGTCGCCGCCTGGTGGTCGGGCCTCGCGGAGGCCGAGCGCCGGGACCTGGCCGAGGGGATGCCGGAGCTCGTGGGCAACCTGGAGGGGATCCCCGTGGTCGAGCGCGACGCCGCCAACCGCCGGTTCCTCGACCAGCGCGAGCGCGAGCTGCACGCCAGCTCCGCGACCACGCCGGGGCGCGGCGCGCAGCAGTCGATCGGCCGCGGCCTGGCCATGCTCGCCGAGGTGCGTCGCGCGCTGGAACCCGCCGCGGGCGGCCCGGCGCGGTCGCTGCTGACGCTCGACACGACCTGGCCGGGACGCGCCGGCGTGGTGATGGGCGACCTCGACACGGCGGCGTACGTGTCCATCGCGGTGCCCGGCATGTTCTACTCCGTGTCCGACCGCCTGGTCGACTGGACGGACGTCGCCGCGCGTCTCCAGCAGCAGCAGGCGTCGCTGCTCGGAGCGAGCGCGGGCGGCGTCGCGACCATCGCCTGGATCGGCTACCGCACGCCCGACCTGCTGGGGATCGGCTCCCTCGACCTCGCGCACGAGGGCGCGCAGTACCTCGAGGGCGCGATCCAGGGGATCCAGGGCCTGCGCCGCAACGACCCGCCGTACCTCACCGTCATCGCGCACTCCTACGGGTCGTCGGCGGCGCTGCTCGCGCTCTCGAGCGGTCGGGCGTCCGTCGACGCCCTGGCCGTGGTCGGGTCCCCGGGCGGCGCCGTCCGCGACGCGCGCGAGCTGGACGTGCCCGCCGGGCGCGTGTTCGTGGGCGAGGCGCCGGGGGATCCGGTGGTCGGGTCGTCGTACTTCGGCTCGGACCCGGGCAGCGCGTCGTTCGGCGCCGAGCACTTCGGGGTCGGCGGCACGGGTGCGGCCTCGGGTGTCTCCGCCGACGGATCCCTCGCGGGCGTCGTCGGGCACAACAGCTACTTCGACCGCGGCACGGAGTCGTTCCGCAACCTCGCGCTCATCGGCATCGACCGCCGGACCGTGCGCGACGTCCTCGCGGATGCCAGCGCCCGGTAGCGGGCACCGCGATCAGCCGCGGCTGCGCTCGGCGTACTCCAGCCGCACGTCGCCGGGTCCGGTGGCGACGAGGTGGCCGTCGTCCACCTCGAGCGACGACACCGACGCGAGGTCCTGGAAGTAGCGCGCCTCGAGGCCGCCGTCCTCGCACGGGAGCGCGCCCGGGGCGAGCCCGCCGAGCATGCCGTCGCCGCGCGCGCCGATGCGCCCCGAGTAGTCGTTGCACGGGCCGCGTCCGCTGACCTCGCCGCCGCCGACGCGCATCGTGATGAGCGTGTCGCCGACGCCGAGGTCGCCCGCGGAGTCGGATCCGGACACCAGGTGCCAGTTCCCGCGCACGTCGCTGACGGGCGCGCATCCGGCGAGCGGCACGAGGGCCAGCGCGGCGACGGCGGCGACCGCGGCGGCGCGAGGGCCTCCCGATCGGCGGCGGGCGGGGATCCGGGCGGCGGTGGGCATGGGGGTCACGCTAATAGAATCTCCCGGTACCCCCGCACACAGTCCTTTGGAGACGCATGCCCGACACCCGGCCCGAGCCCGCCGACGCGACCAGCGGGGACGAGACCCCCCAGGCGCCGACCCCCACGGAGCAGATCAGCCGGGAGCAGGTGGAGCACCTCGCCGGCCTCGCGCGCATCCGCCTGAGCGCCGAGGAGATCGACCAGCTCACGACCGAGCTCGGCCTCATCGTCGAGTCCGTCGCGAAGGTCACCGCGGTCGCGGGACCGGACGTGCCCGCCACGAGCCACCCGATCCCGCTCGTCAACGTGTACCGCCCCGACGTCCCGGGCGAGACCCTCACCACGGCCCAGGCGCTCGCGGGCGCACCCGAGCACGACGGATCCCGCTTCAAGGTGTCGGCGATCCTCGGCGAAGAGCAGTAGGAGCACCATGACCGACGACCTCACGCGCCTCAGCGCCGCCGACCTCGCCGACCGCCTCGCCTCCCGCGACGTCTCGAGCGTCGACGCCGTGCGCGCGCACCTCGACCGCATCGACCACGTCGACGGCGACGTCCACGCGTTCCTCCACGTCTCCGGGGAACGCGCGCTCGGGCGCGCCGCGGCGATCGACGCGCAGCGCGCCGACGGCGCCCCGCTCGGGCCGCTCGCCGGCGTGCCCATCGCCATCAAGGACGTCCTCTGCACCATCGACATGCCGTCCACCGCGGGCTCGCGCATGCTCGAGGGCTGGACCCCGCCGTACGACGCCACGGTCGTCCGGCGCCTCCGCGCCGCGGGCCTCGTGCCGCTCGGCAAGACCAACATGGACGAGTTCGCGATGGGATCCTCCACCGAGCACTCGGCCTTCGGCGCCACGCACAACCCGTGGGACCTCGACCGCATCCCCGGCGGCTCGGGCGGCGGATCCGCGGCCGCGGTCGCCGCCTTCGAGGCGCCCGTCGCGCTCGGCTCCGACACGGGCGGCTCCATCCGCCAGCCCGCCGCCGTCACCGGATCCGTCGGCGTCAAGCCCACCTACGGCGGCGTGAGCCGCTACGGCGCCATCGCGCTCGCCTCCAGCCTCGACCAGGTCGGCCCCGTGTCCCGCACGGTGCTCGACTCGGCGCTCGTGCACGACGTCATCGGCGGGCACGACCCCCGCGACTCCACCTCGCTCACCGACGCGTGGCCCTCGTTCGCTGAGGCCGCACGCGCCGGGCAGCGCGAGGGATCCGTGAAGGGCCTCCGCATCGGCGTCGTGAAGCAGCTCGACGGCGAGGGCTTCCAGGCCGGAGTCACACAGCGCTTCCGCGAGGCGCTCGACCTCCTCGAGCAGGCGGGCGCCGAGATCGTCGAGGTGAGCGCCCCGAACTTCGAGCACGCCATCGCCGCGTACTACCTGATCCTCCCCGCGGAGGCGTCGAGCAACCTCGCCAAGTTCGACTCGGTGCGCTTCGGCCTCCGCGTCAACCCGCCCGGCGGCGGCACCGTCGAGGACGTCATGGCGGCGACCCGCGAGGCCGGCTTCGGCCCCGAGGTCAAGCGCCGCATCATCCTCGGCACGTACGCGCTGAGCGCCGGCTACTACGACGCGTACTACGGCAGCGCGCAGAGGGTGCGCACGCTCATCCAGCGCGACTTCGACGCCGCGTTCCAGCAGGTCGACGTGCTGGTCACGCCGAGCGCGCCCACGACGGCGTTCAAGCTCGGCGAGAAGCTCGACGACCCGCTGGCGATGTACCTCAACGACCTCACCACGATCCCCGCGAACCTCGCGGGCGTCCCCGGCATCGGCCTCCCCATCGGGCTTGCGCCCGAGGACGGCCTGCCCGTCGGGATCCAGTTCATTGCGCCCGCCCGCGAGGACGCGCGCCTGTACACGGTCGGCGCCGCGCTCGAGGGGATCCTCGAGCGGCAGTGGGGCGGGCCCCTGCTCGCCCAGGCGCCCGAGCTCGCGCGCGCCGCGACGCGCACCACGGACGGAGACACGCACTGATGGCCAAGGCAGAGCTGATGGACTACGACGAGGCCATCGAGATGTTCGAGCCCGTGCTCGGGTTCGAGGTGCACGTGGAGCTGAACACGCGCACGAAGATGTTCTCCGACGCCCCGAACTTCTTCGGCGGCGAGCCCAACACCAACATCACGCCCGTGGACCTGGGCCTCCCGGGCTCGCTGCCGGTGGTGAACGAGCAGGCCGTCAGGTACTCGATCAGCCTGGGTCTCGCGCTCGGCTGCGAGATCGCGCCGAGCTCCCGCTTCGCCCGGAAGAACTACTTCTACCCGGACCTCGCGAAGAACTACCAGATCAGCCAGTTCGACGAGCCCATCGCGTTCCGCGGCTCCGTCGAGGTCGAGATGCCCGACGGGCGCATCGTCACGGTGCCCATCGAGCGCGCGCACATGGAGGAGGACGCCGGGAAGCTCACGCACGTGGGCGGCGCGACGGGCCGGATCCAGGGCGCCGACCACTCGCTGGTCGACTACAACCGCGCCGGCGTGCCGCTCGTGGAGATCGTCACCGACATCATCTACGGCGCGGAGGCCGAGGCCCCCGAGCTCGCGAAGGCGTACGTGTCGACCATCCGCGACATCGTCGTGGCGCTCGGCATCTCGGACGCGAAGATGGAGCGCGGCAACCTGCGCTGCGACGCGAACATCTCGCTGAGCCCGCGCGGATCCGGGAAGCTCGGCACCCGCACGGAGACGAAGAACGTCAACTCGCTCCGCAGCGTCGAGCGCGCCATCCGCTACGAGATCCAGCGCCAGGCGGCGATCCTCGCGTCCGGCGGCACGATCACGCAGGAGACCAGGCACTGGCACGAGGACACCGGCCGCACCTCGGCCGGTCGCCCGAAGAGCGACGCCGACGACTACCGCTACTTCCCGGAGCCCGACCTGCTGCCCGTGCAGCCGAGCGCCGAGCTGATCGAGGAGCTGCGGGCGGCCCTGCCCGAGGCGCCCGCGATCCGCCGCCGCCGGCTCAAGGCCGAGTGGGGCTTCACCGACCTCGAGTTCCAGGACGTCGTGAACTCCGGGCTCCTCACCGAGCTCGTCGACACGGTCGAGGCCGGGGCCGCCCCGCAGGCGGCGCGCAAGTGGTGGACGGGCGAGATCGCCCGCATCGCCAACGCGCGCGGCGTGGACGCGGCGACGCTCATCAGCCCCGCGCAGGTCGCGTCCGTCATCGAGCTGGTCGAGGCCGGCACGCTCACGAACCGCCTCGCGCGCGACGTGATCGAGGGCGTCATCGACGGCGAGGGCACGGCACAGGAGGTCGTGGACGCCCGCGGCCTCGCGGTCGTGTCCGACGACGGCCCGCTCATCGAGGCGATCGACGCGGCGCTGCAGGCGCAGCCTGACGTGCTCGCGAAGATCCGCGACGGCAAGGTGCAGGCCGCCGGCGCCGTCATCGGCGCCGTGATGAAGGCCATGCGCGGCCAGGCGGACGCGGCCCGCGTCCGCGAGCTCGTGCTGGAGCGCGCGCAGGCCTCGTGACCGCGACCCTCGTCGCCCGCGGCCTCGCCGGAGGCCACGGGCACCGCACGCTGTTCTCCGGGCTCGACCTCACGGTCGCGCCCGGGGACGTCGTGGGCCTCGTCGGCGCGAACGGCGCCGGGAAGAGCACGCTGCTCCGGCTCCTCGCCGGCGTCGACGCGCCGCAGGACGGTCGCGTGCTGCTCTCGCCCGCCGACGCGTTCATCGGCTGGCTACCGCAGGAGCACGAGAGGATCCCCGGCGAGACCGTGGCGGGCTACGTCGCCCGTCGCACGGGGTGCGCCGAGGCCTCGGCCGAGCTGGATCGCACGGCCGTCGCGCTGGGCGAGGGCCTGCCGGGCGCCGACGACGCGTACGGCACCGCGCTCGACCGCTGGATGGCGAGCGGCGCGGCCGACCTCGACGAGCGCCTCCCCGTGACGCTCGCGGAGCTCGGGCTCGACCTGGATCCGGAGCTCCCCACCGCCGGCCTCTCCGGCGGGCAGGCGGCCCGCGTCGCCCTCGCGGCGCTCCTCCTCAGCCGCTTCGACGTCGTCCTCCTCGACGAGCCCACCAACGACCTCGACCTCGACGGCCTCGCGCGCCTGGAGTCCTTCGTGCGCGGACTGCGCGGGGGCGTCGTCCTCGTCTCCCACGACCGCGAGTTCCTCGCCCGCTGCGTCACGACCGTCGTCGAGCTCGACCTCGCGCAGGACAGCGTCCGCGTCTACGACGGCGGCTACGACGCCTTCCTCGAGGAGCGCCAGGTCGCCCGGCGACACGCGCGCGAGGCGTACGAGCAGTACGCCGACACGAAGGCGGACCTCGTGTCCCGCGCCCGCACGCAGCGCGAGTGGTCGTCGCAGGGCGTCCGGAACGCCATGCGGAAGGCCCCCGACAGCGACAAGATCCGCCGCAAGGCCGCGGCCGAGTCCAGCGAGAAGCAGGGCCAGAAGGTCCGCCAGATGGAGAGCCGCATCGCGCGCCTCGAGGAGGTCGAGGAGCCGCGCAAGGAGTGGGAGCTCGCCTTCACCATCGGGCAGGCGCCCCGGTCGAGCGCCGTGGTCGCGACGCTGCGCGCGGCGACCGTCACGCGCGGCGGCTTCACCCTGGGTCCCGTGTCGCTCCAGGTCGACGGCGGCGACCGCATCGGGATCACCGGCCCGAACGGCGCTGGCAAGTCGACGCTGCTCGGGCTGATCCTCGGCCGCATCGCCCCGGACGCCGGCGACGCGTCGCCCGGCCGCAGCGTGCAGGTGGGCGAGATCGACCAGGCCCGCCAGTCGCTGCGCGGGGAGCTGCCCCTCGCCGAGTCGTTCGCGGAGCAGGTGCCGGATCTCTCGCCCGCCGAGGTCCGCACGCTGCTCGCGAAGTTCGGCCTGCGCGCCGACCACGTCACGCGTCCCGTCGACGGCCTCTCTCCCGGCGAGCGCACGCGCGCGGGCCTCGCGCTCCTGCAGGCCCGTGGGGTCAACCTGCTGGTGCTCGACGAGCCGACCAACCACCTCGACCTGCCCGCCATCGAGCAGCTCGAGCAGGCCCTCGACTCCTACGACGGCACGCTGCTGCTCGTCACGCACGACCGCCGCATGCTCGACGCCGTGCGCCTCGACCGGCACTGGCACGTGGAGCGGGGCGACGTCACCGAGTCCTGACGCCCGCGGGCGCCCCGGCTACTGGTAGGTGACGAGGTCCGGCACGGGGGAGACCTCGCGCATCGTCTGCTCGGGGCTCAGCATCGGGTGGTCCTCGTCGATGAAGTTCTTCCAGCCCCAGGCCATCCCGGCGGGCGCGTCGGCGTGCAGGGCGCGCCAGGTCGCCTGCTTGTCGGGCTGCCCGCCCTGCCCGTCCGCGTGGACGAGCATCGTGAGCTCCGGGTGGTCCATGTCGAGCGACGCACGGTCCTGGATCATGCTCAGCCGGAACTGGTGCAGCACGAGCATCTTCTGCGGGATGCCCCTCTCGCGCACGACGCCGGCGAGCCAGTCGGTCGTCGCGTCGACCTCGGCCGCAGAGACGCTGCCGATCTGCTTCAGCGGCACCTGGTCGGGCCCCAGCCGCCACTCGGGATCGAGCGCGAGTCCGACGCCCGGCTGCGCGAGCACCGACTCGTAGCGCTTCGCCTGCGTGAGGAAGTCGGTGCGGCCGGGCTGGAGGTCGATGACGACGTAGACGCCCGCCTCCCGGGCGGCGTCGATCCAGGGCTGCAGCGTCTCGGCGGGGACCTCGGAGGAGTAGTCGCCGTCGGGGCCCGCGGATCCGGCGGCGACCGTGGCGATCAGCTCGAACATGGGGATCACGGGCTCGTCGGAGTACGGCTGGTACTCGGCGGCCTGCGCCTTCGCGCGCGCGACGGCGTCCGCCGGCCCCTGCTCGCCGAGCACGCCGAGCGCGCCGGTGCCGGCCGCGCCGTACAGCGCGACGTAGCGCTTGCCCGGGAGGACGAGCTGGCCGCCGCCCGGGAGCTGATCGCCCGTGGACGCGGTGCGGATGCGGCCCTCGAGCGCGGCGTCGTCCGCGTAGGCGGCGCCGACGGCGATGGTGCTCGTCGCGCCCGCGTCGTGCAGCGCGGCGACCGCGTCGGCGGAGGCCCGCGGGTCCGGGGACGCCTCCGGCACGACCGTCACGCCGACCCCGGCGGCCCGCGCCGTCGCGACCGCGGCGAGCGAGGACGCGGCGTCGGTGGCCAGCGCGTGCGCCCCGGTGAGGGCGGCCGCGGGCGCGGTGGCGGGGAGGGCGTCGTCCGCGGATCCGGCGGTCGGTGTCGTCGGGGAGGCGTCGCCGTCCGGCGCGGGGAGCGCGGAGACGCGCGACACGGCGGCGGACGGATCCTGGTCGGGCGCGTCCGCGACGTCGGCCCCGGTCACCCGGGCCACATCGGCGGCATTATCGGCGCGCACCACGGTGGTCGACGGCGGCAGCGCCGAGGTGGCGTCGTCCCCGAGGTCGCCGACGGCGAGCACCCCGGAGGATCCCAGGCGCTGGATCTCGGACTCCGCGCCCGACCCCTGGACGAGGAGCGGGGCGCCGAGCGCGACCGCGGCCTCGGCCCCGAGCTCCTGGGCGGCGAGGTCGCCCGCGGGCGCCAGCACGGCGACGGGGGCCTGGCGGAAGAGGCTGGCGCTCATGGCGACGGACGCGTCCGAGTCGTCGGCCTGGCCCACGACGGTGAGCGGCGCATCGGGCGCGGCGGTCACCGGACGGAGCACCTCGGGCGCCCGGTCCTCGGCGGTGCAGGCGCCGAGGACCGCGACGAGGCCGACGGCGGCGAGGAGGGAGACGGAGGTGCGGAGGGACCGGGGGAGGCGGAGGGGAGACAGCACCCGACCACGGTACGCGACACCCGGCGGGGGCGAGCGGACGCACCGCCGCCTGGTGGAGGACGGCGACGTCCGCCGGGAGTCACCTGCATGGGCGCCCCGGGTGTCGCCCGGTACCGTGGTCGGGTGACCGCCCTGATGCCGCCGACCCTCCTGCCGACGACGACCGCCAGGATCCGTCCCGCGGCGACGGGCGAGGACCCGCTCCAGGGCCTCGACGGTCTCGTGGGCGCCGTGGCACGCGTGATCGAGGCGCTGGGCGAGGTGGGCGTCGGCGCGATGACGTTCATCGAGACGGTCTTCCCGCCCATCCCGAGCGAGGTCGTGCTCCCGCTGGCCGGATTCGTCGCGGCCACGGGGCGCATGAACCTCGTGCTCGTCATCGTCGCCAGCACGCTCGGCGCCTACCTCGGCGCCCTGCTCCTCTACTGGCTGGGCCGGAAGGCGGGGGAGGAGCGGACGATCCGCGTGCTGTCGAAGCTGCCGCTCGTCGAGCGCCACGACTTCGAGGTGGCCGCCGCGTGGTTCCACCGCCACGGCCGCTCGGCGGTGTTCTTCGGCCGCCTCGTGCCGGGCGTCCGCAGCCTGATCTCCCTGCCCGCGGGCGCGGCCGGCATGCACCTCGGCACGTTCAGCTTCTCCACGATCGCCGGCAGCGGACTCTGGAACGGCGCCCTGATCGGGTTGGGCGCGGCGCTCGGCAGCCAGTACGAGCTGATCGACCGCTACGCGCAGTACCTCGACTACGCCGTGTACGGCGTGCTCGGGCTCCTGCTCCTCCTGCTCGTCGTCCGCGCCGTGCGCCGCCGGGTCCAGCAGCGGGGATCCGCACGCGACCGCTGACGCGCGCGCCCTGCCGGCGGAGGCGATGAGCACCCGGCTCCCACGGGGCTCCCGGGCCCGCCGCGTACGGTTGCCGGAGGCCGACGAGGTCGGCGACCCGCGCCGATCCGGCCCCGGCGAGAGGCACCACCATGGGTTTCCTGGACAGGCTCCTGGGCCGCGACGAGCAGCCCGCCGGACGACGTGACCGTGCATCGGGCAGCGCTCCGGTCGAGCGCAGCGCCGACGAGATCGCCGTCGAGCGCTACCGCTACCTGCTCCGCACGGCGCCGCCGGAGAGGATCGAGGAGGTGCACCTCGAGGCGTTCCGGCAGCTCACCCCGGAGCAGCGCGAGATCCTCTTCCGCCAGCTGAGCTCGGACGCCGCCGAGGGCGACGCGCCCGTGGACGACCGCCCCGAGTCGCTCGCCCGCTCCGCCACGCGCTCCGAGATGCGCGCGCCCGGCACCCTGGAGCGCACCCTCGGCCCGCGCGGCGGCCTCGCGGGCGGGGGCGGCGCGGGGATGGGCATGGGCGGCATGATCGCCGGATCCATGCTCGGCACCATCGCCGGCGTCGTGGTCGGCTCGGCCATCGCGCAGGCGCTCATCCCCGACGCGGTCGGGCAGGACCAGGCGAGCGGGGACGGCGCCGACGGCGGCGCCGACGCGGGCGGCGACGGCGGAGCGGACGCGTCCGCGACGGACGCCGGCGGTGCCGACCCGGGAGTCGGCGACTTCGGCGGCGGCGCCGACATGGGTGGCGGGGACTTCGGCGGCGGGGACTTCTTCTAGGACCCTGCCGCCTCCGGGCGGACGCCCGGGCGCCTACTCCGCCGCGACGATCCCCTCGCGCACCTTCCGGCGCAGCACCTTGCCGAGCAACGACGTCGGCAGCTCGTCGAGCACCACGATCCGCCGCGGCACCTTGTAGGCCGCGAGCTCGCCGCGCAGCGTCGTCCGCGCGGCCTGCTCGTCGAGCGTCGCGCCGTCCTCGAGCACCACAGCCGCCACGACCTCCTCGTCGCCGCCGTCCCGCGGGATCCCGACCACGGCGGCGTCCCGCACGCCCGGGAGCTCGCGCACCGCGTCCTCGACCTCGCTCGGCGAGACGTTGAACCCGCCCGTGATGATGAGCTCCTTGATCCGGTCGGCGATGCGCACGAAACCGTCCGCGTCGATCGTGACCACGTCGCCCGTGCGGAGCCAGCCGCCCTCGAGCAGCACGGCGGCGGTCTCCTCCGGCCGGCCGTGGTAGCCGCGGAAGACCTGGGGTCCGCGCACGAGCAGCTCGCCGGGCTCGCCCGCGGGCCGGTCGACGGTCGGGTCCTCGGGATCGACGACCCGCACCTCGGTGTTCGGCAGCGGCAGGCCCACCGTCCCGGCGCGACGCGTGTCGCCGACGGGGTTCGCCATCAGCACGGGCGAGCACTCCGACAGGCCGTAGCCCTCGACGAGCCAGCCGCCGGTCTGCTCCTCCCACGGCACCACGACCGACTCGGGGAGCGCCATCGCGCCGGAGATGGAGATCGAGATGCCGTCGAGCGACACGCCCTCCGCCTCGGCGGCCTCGCGCAGCCGCGTGTAGATCGGCGGCACGGCGGGCAGGAACGTCGGCGGGTGGCGGCGGATCGCCTGCAGCACGAGGTCGGGCTCGAAGCGCGGGAAGAGCACGAGGCGCGAGCCCATGCTCATCGCGAAGGTGAGGCAGAGGGTCAGCCCGTAGGCGTGGAACATCGGCAGCACGGCGTAGACGACGCTCGTGCCGCGCGAGACGGTGGGCACCCACGCGCGCGACTGGGCGGCGTTCGCGCTGAGGTTCAGGTGCGTGAGCTCGGCGCCCTTGGGCGCGCCCGTCGTGCCGCTCGTGTACTGGATCACCGCGAGGTCGGTCGCCGCCGGACGTGGGTGGTCTACCGGCAGGGGAGCGGCGGCGGAGATCCGCTCCCAGGTGGTCGTGCCCGTGACCTTCGCGGCGATCGTGGCGCGCGCCGCGCGGGCCTTCGGGACGGGCAGGCGGAGGAGCAGCCGGGTGCGTCGCGGCATGGCGCGCGTCACGTCGACCGACACGATGCGCTCGGGCCGCACGCCGTCGGGGAGCGCCTGGACCGTGGCGACCGTCTTGTCCCACGCGATGACGGTGCGGGCGCCGTGGTCCTCGAACTGGTGCTGCAGCTCGCGCGGCGTGTACAGAGGGTTGTGCTCGACGACCACCGCGCCGAGGCGCAGCACCGCGTAGAACGCGACGACGTGCTGCGGGCAGTTCGGCAGCATGATCGCGACGGGGTCGCCCGCGCGCACGCCGGCGTCGTGCAGGCCCTGCGCGGCGCGCGCGATCCGCTCGCCGAGCTCCCGGTAGCTGGTCTCCGCCCCGAGGAAGTCGAGCGCGGTGCCGCCGGGGAACCGGAGCACGGCCTGGTCGACGATGTCGACGAGCGATCCCTGCGGCAGGTCGATCTCGTGCGGGACGTCGGGCGCGTAGCTGGCCAGCCAGGGCCGGTCGATGGGGGTGGTCACCCCTCCCACCCTAGGCCGCGGGCGCGTCGTCGCCGGTGACGCGGAGGCGACGGCGCGGGGACGCGGGCGTCGCGGGGATCACCCCCGTCCCGCGTGCCGCCCCTCGGCCAGGTACGCGAGCCGGCGCAGCGTCTCCACGTTGCGCGCGTGCAGGAGCAGGTCCATCACCGGCGCCGGCACGAGCCGCCCCGGTCCGCGCACGGCCACCTCGGTCATGCGCACCTCGCAGCCGTCGGGGAGCGTCCGCACCTCGAGGGTCACGCGGGCTTCGCCGAGCGGCCAGCCCTTGGGCTGCATGACCATGCGGCGGGGCGGATCCCACTCGAGCATCGTGGTCGCGTCGTCGAGGAGGACGGGCCACGAGCCGAACGAGTGGTGCAGCTGCGCGCCGACCGCGGGCCACGCGTCGTCGACGGCCCGCATCCGGGACGCACCGACGACCCAGGAGGGGAACAGCCAGCCGTCGGTCACCACCTCGGCGACGTCGGAGGGCGAGCAGGCCATGCGGCGGCGGGTGACGGACATGCGTCCAGTCTGCCCCCGGCCTCAGGCTCCGGTAACCACCGGCGGACGCGCGACGCGCCCCGGCCCGCCGCTAGGGCGACAGGTCCGGCCCGCGCTCGATCCCGAACTCGTGCCGCAGCGCGCTGCGGGCTGCCTGGTACCCGGCCATGCCGTGCACGCCGGGTCCCGGCGTCGCCGAGCTCGACGCGAGGTAGACGCCCGCGGCGGGCGTGCGCCACGGATCCGGCGAGAGCACGGGACGCGCGAGCAGCTGCCAGACGCTCGCGGCACCCGCGGCGATGTCGCCGCCGATGTAGTTCGGGTCGTGCTCCTCCATCCCCACGGCGTCGATGCTGGAGGAGGCGAGGATCAGGTCGCGGAAGCCCGGGGCGAAGCGCTCGATCTGGCGGGTGATCGCCTCGGTCTGGTCGACCGTGGATCCCGCGGGCACGTGCGTGTACGCCCAGAGCACGTGCTTCCCCGCAGGCGCGCGGCCGGGGTCGTCGATGGAGGGCTGCGCGACGAGCACGTACGGGTCGTCGCTGTGGCGGCCCGCGGCCACGTCGCGCTCGGCCCGCTGGATCTCGGCCCGCGTGCCGCCGACGTGCAGCGTGCCCGCCTTACGCAGCTCGGGATCCGTCCACGGCACGGGCCCGGAGAGCGCGAAGTCGACCTTCGAGGCGGCGTTGCCGTAGCGGAAGCGGCGCAGGGCGCGGAGGTAGCGCGCGGGCAGTCGGTCGCTCGCGATGCGGGAGAGGGCCCGGGCGCTGGTGTCGAGCAGCACCGCTCGGGCGGCGGGCAGCTCGCGGAGCCTCCGGACCTCGGATCCCGTGATCACCTCGCCGCCGTGCGCCCGCAGGTCGTCCACCATCGCGTCGACGATGGACTGGCTGCCGCCGATCGGCACCGGCCAGCCGCGCGCGTGGGCGTAGGCGCCGAGGGACAGCGCGGCCGCGGCCGTGGAGATGCTCGGCATGGTCTGGATCGCGTGGGCGGCCACGCCGGTGAACATGGCGGGCGCGACGTCGCCGCGGAACCGCGCGTTCCACAGCGGCGAGGCCTGCTCGAGCGCGCGGAGCCCCAGGGCGATCGCGGTCGGCGGGTGCCGCGGCACCTGCAGCAGCGGTCCGTTGGTGAACTGGGCGACGCGATCGGCCTGCGCGGCGAGCGGTCCCAGCAGCTGGCGCCACGCCCGGCCGTCCACGCCGAGCGCGTCGGCCGTGCGGTCGATGTCGCGGTATGCGATGCCGGAGACGCCGCCGTCGAGCGGGTGCCCGTAGGAGATCTCGGGGACGACGAGGTCGATCCGCCGGTCGAGCTGGAACGCCCGGAAGAACCCGGACGCGAGCGCCATCGGGTGCACGGCGGAGCAGATGTCGTGGTGGAAGCCGGGGAGCGTGAGCTCGGCCGTGCGGCTGCCGCCGCCGATCGTGTCGGCCCGCTCGTGCACCTCCACGCGGAGCCCCGCCCGGGCCATCGTCACGGCCGCGGCCAGCCCGTTCGGCCCCGAGCCGACCACGATCGCGTCGATGTCACCCATGCGTCGAGGCTATCGGCGACGCAGTGCTGCGGTGCCGGCGACGACGCCCGAGAGGAGCGCGCCCGCGCCGATGGCGACGGCCTTCGCGCGGTTGCGGACGATCCACACCTGCGGGCTCATCATCCGGGCGCGGTCGCTGAAGATGCCGCGCGCGCCGTGGTCGCCCGCGGTCGGCGTGTAGAGGTTGGTCGTGAGCATCGGCTGCGTCTTGTCCGCGGCCTGCTGGCCGGTGTAGCCGGTCTTCGCGAGGTAGCCGTCGAGCCAGTTCGCGACGAAGCGGTTGCCGAGCACCGTCATGACGGTGGGCTCGCCGACCCAGTTGCGGCGCTTCGGCTTCTCGGCGACCGCGGCGATGGCCTGCGCGCCCACCTCGGGCTCGAAGATCGGCGGCACGGGCTGCGGGTGGTGCGGCAGCTGCGACTTGACCCAGTTGAACTGGATCGTGTTGAGCGCTGGCATGTCGACCGTGGAGATCGTGACCTTGCTCTCGTTGTGGATCAGCTCGGTCGTCACCGACTCGGTGAACCCCTGCACCGCGTGCTTGGCGGCGCAGTACGCGGCCTGCAGCGGGATCCCGCGGTGGGCGAGCGCCGAGCCGACCTGGATCACGTGGCCCCGGTCGCGCGGCACCATGCGGCTGAGGGCTGCGCGCGTGCCGTTCACGAAGCCGAAGTAGTTGACCGCGGTGGCGCGCTCGAAGTCGGCCGGATCCGTGGTGAGGAACTCGCCGAAGACGCCGACCATGGCGTCGTTGACCCAGAGGTCGATGGGGCCGAGCTCGTCCTCGACGCGGTCGGCGGCGGCCTCCACGGCCAGGCGGTCGGCGACGTCGGTGGAGATGCCGAGGCCGCGGCGCCCGCGCGCCTCGATGTCGGCGACGGCGCCCGCGAGGCCGTCCTCGCCGCGCGCGAGGACGGCGACGTCCCAGCCGCGGTCGGCCAGCTCCCGTACGGTCGCGCGGCCCAGTCCGGCCGATCCTCCGGTGACGACGGCGATGCCTCGAGTCATGGCGCTCCTTCGATGGTTGGTGCACGAAACGTGCTCGTCCACCGTAGGACCGTCGCGGCCGCCGACCCGGCGCCCAGCCCGTCCTGCCAGGCGGCGGTCAGCCTTCGCGCTGCAGGTCCTCGCGCACCTGGCGGCGGAGGACCTTGCCGATGAGCGACGTCGGCAGCGCATCGACCTGCACGACGCGGCGGGGGACCTTGTACGCGGTGAGGTGCGCGCGGCAGTACGCGCGGATCGCGGACTCGTCGAGCGTCGCGCCCGGATCCAGCACGACGGCCGCCGTGACGTCCTCGCCGCCGTCGGCTGAGGGCAGCCCGACGACGGCGACGCCCTGCACGCCCGGGGCGCCGCGCACGACGTCCTCGACCTCGCTGGGGGAGACGTTGAAGCCGCCCGTGATGATGAGCTCCTTCATCCGGTCGACGATGGTCGTGAATCCGTCGGCGTCGACGCGCACGATGTCGCCCGTGCGGAACCAGCCGCCGTCGAGGAGCGCCGCGCGCGTCTCGTCGGGGCGGCGCCAGTAGCCCTGGAACACCTGCGGACCGCGGATGAGGAGCTCGCCCTCCTCGCCGGGCGCGCGGTCGACGGTCGGGTCCTCGGGATCCACGACCCGCACCTCGGTGCTCGGGAACGGGACGCCCACGGTGCCGGGCCGTCGCGACGGGCCGATCGGGTTGCCGAGCGCGACGGGCGAGGTCTCGGTGAGCCCGTAGCCCTCGACGAGGTAGCCGCCCGTGAGGCCCTCCCACAGCTCGACGGTCGAGACCGGCAGATTCATGGCGCCGGAGATCGCGAAGCGGACGCCCGTGAGATCCACCTTCCTCTCCTTCGCGCCGCGCGCGAGCCGCTCGTAGATGGGCGGCACGGCGGGGAGGAACGTCGGCGGGTGCTTCCGGGCAGCGGCGAGCACGAGGTCCACGTCGAACTTCGGGAAGAGCACGAGGCGCGCGCCGATCGCCATGGCGAACGTGAGGCAGAGCGTGAGGCCGTAGGCGTGGAACATCGGCAGCACGCCGTAGACCGTCTCGCCGCCGTCGGCGAGGCCGGGCACCCAGGCGCGGCCCTGCATGGCGTTCGCGTGCAGGTTGCGGTGGGTGAGGACCGCGCCCTTGGGGCTCGCGGTCGTGCCGCTCGTGTACTGGAGGATGGCCGTGTCGTCGAGCTCGGGCCGGGGGCGGGAGGCGGCGATGCGGCGGTGGTCGACCAGCTCCTCCCACGTGACGGTGCCCGTCACGGGCGTCGTGATCGCGGCCCGGGCGCGGCGGGCGGCGGGGACCGGCAGGCGGAGCTTGAGGCGGGTGGCGAGCGGCATGGCGGCAGGCAGGTCGACCGAGACGATCGTGTCGACGGGCACGTCGCGCGGCATGTCCTGGATGGTGCCGACGACGGTGTTCCAGGCGATGGCGACGCGGGCGCCGTGGTCCTCGAACTGGTGCCGCAGCTCGCGCGGCGTGTACAGCGGGTTGTGCTCGACGACGATCGCGCCGAGCCGCAGCACTGCGTAGAAGGCGATGACGTGCTGTGGGCAGTTCGGCAGCACGAGGGCGACGCGGTCGCCCTTCCGGACGCCGAGGCGGCGCAGGCCCTCGGCGGCCCGGCTGATCTGGTCGCCCAGCTCGCGGTAGGTCGTCTCGCGGCCGAAGAACTCGAGCGCGACGGCCTTGGCGTGCCGCTGGATGGAGCGCTCGACCATGTCGACCAGGGATCCGATCACGGGCGGGATGTCGGCCGACACCCCGTCCGCGTAGCTGCGTACCCAGGGGCGGTCGGCGTCGATGCTCATGTCCCCACCATAGGGAATGCGCCCGGGGGATCCCCGGGCGCATCGGCCGTGCATCGGTGGCGGGCTAGGCGGGGTAGACGACCCCGGTCAGCTGCTCGGACGCATCCCACAGGCGGCGGGCGAGCTCTGGGTCCTTCGACCACGGGCTCGACGCGGCGAGGTGCGGCATGCCGGTCATGCCGCCCGGGCCCGCGGGGCCGTAGTAGTCGCCCGGGTGCACGCCGAGGCCGGTCGCGGCCTGGATCTGCGGCAGCGCGCCCACGCGCACGTCCTGGCCCATCGCGGCCGGCCCGAACTTCGCCGCGAGGTCGCTCATGACGCCCGGGGGCCCGGATCCCGGACCGTTCTTCGCGAGGTTGGTGGATGTGATCCCGGGGTGCGCGGCGACGGCCGTGAGGCCCCAGCCCCGCTCTTCGGAGAGCGCCTGCAGGCGGCGCATGAACAGGAGGTTCGCGAGCTTGGCCTGACCGTAGGCCGCCCAGGGGCTGTAGCGGCGCTCGGACTGGAGGTCGCCGAACGCGATGCGGCCCATCCAGTGCGCGAGGCTCGAGACGACGACCACGCGGGGCGCGTCGGCCGCCTGGAGCGCGGGCAGGAGCAGGCCGGTGAGAGCGAAGTGGCCGAGATGGTTGGTGCCGAGCTGGATCTCGAACCCGTCGGCCGTCTCGCGACGGTCCGGCGGGGCCATGACGCCGGCGTTGTCGACCAGGATGTCGATGGGCCCGCGCTCGAGCTCGCGGTCGGCGAAGGCGCGCACGGAGGCGAGGTCCGCGAGGTCGAGGGATCCGACCTCCACGTGGACGCCGGGGTGGCGGTCGCGGATGGTGCCCGCCGCGTCCTCGCCGCGCTCGGGGTCGCGCGAGGTGAGGACGACGGAGGCGCCGGCCGCGGCGAGCCGGCGCGCGGTCTCGAGGCCGAGGCCGCTGTTGCCGCCGGTGACGACGGCGCGCTTCCCGTCGAGCGGGCTGATGATGATGTCGGTGGGACGGGGCACGCGGACTCCTCTTGCGGGTGGGATCCCCACGCTAGCGAGGTCGGCCGGGCGTCGCCCGTGCGGGTCGGCCGGGCCGCGCGCCGGACGGCCTCCTCGGGCCGCCGATGGGAGGATCGGGGCATGTGGATGAGACGCGGCCGGGACGGATCCGAGGGCGAGCGGGGGAGCGACGCGTCGCACGCGATCGGGGTCGGGGCCGTGGTCGTGATCCTCGACGGCGCCGCCGCCACGGGCGATCCCGCGCTCTTCGGCGAGCCCGTCGGCCTCGTGGTCGCCTCCGCGTCCGACGGCCTGCGCAGCGTCAGCCCGGTGCCCACGGCCCGCGGCCGCGCCTGGGTCGTCGAGCTCGGCTCGGACGACGACGGCACGGCCGGTCGCCGGGTCGTCGTGCCGCAGAGCGCGCTGCGCCTCGTGGACGACGCCGACGAGACGGTCCCCGCGGCGCCCGCCGACGACCTGCCGCCGCGCGCGTGAGCGACGCCGTGACGGGATCCGGCCCGGGCGCCGCCGGCCTCGTGGATCCCGTCGACCTCGCCGCCGAGCTGATCCGCATCGACTCGACCAACCCCGACCTCGTGCCGGGCGCCGCGGGGGAACGGGCGGTCGCCGCGCACGTCGCTGCCTGGCTCCGCGCCCGCGGCTTTGACGTGCGGGTGCTCGAGGGGTCCCCGGGCCGCCCGACGGTCCTCGCCACCGCCCGCGGCACGGGCGGCGGCCGCACGATCCTCCTCGACGGGCACCTCGACACCGTGCCGCCCGGCGACCCTGAGCGCGGTGGGCTGCTGCCGCGGATCGAGGGCGACCGCCTCCTCGGCCGCGGCGCGTTCGACATGAAGGCGGGCCTGGCCGCGATGATGGTGGCCGCCGACCGCGCACGTCGGATCGGCACGCGCGGCGACGTCGTGCTCGCGCTCGTCGCCGACGAGGAGTTCGGCAGCATCGGCACCGAGGAGGCGCTCCGGGAGCTCGCCGCCGCCGGTGCGCGGATCGATGGCGCCGTGATCTCCGAGCCCAGCCAGTCCGAGGCGATCGTCGCGCACCGCGGCTTCGGCTGGTACGAGATCCGCCTGCGCGGGCGCGCGGCCCACGGGTCGATGCCCGAGCAGGGCGTCGACGCGATCGCGCACGCCGGGCTCGTGCTCCGCGAGCTCGACGCGCTGGCCGAGCGCCTCGCCGCGGGACCCCGCCACCCGCTCCTCGGGACCGGCGCGGTGCGCGTCTCCCGGATCCACGGCGGCTCGGACGCGGCCACGGTCGCCGACTCCTGCGCGATCACCCTCGAGCGGCGCTTCCTGCCCGGCCAGTCCACCTCCGACGTCGAGGCCGAGCTGCGCGCCGCGCTCGACGCGGTCGTCGCCCGCTCGCCGGGGATGGACGCCGAGCTCGCCGTGCTGGTGGCCCGCGCGGCCTTCGAGGCCGACGTCGACGGGCCGCTCGCCCGCGCCGTGCTCGACAGCGGCGCGCGCGTCACGGGATCGCCCGTCGCGCATCGCGGCGAGCCGTTCTGGACCGACGCCGGGCTCGTGCAGGAGGCCGGGATCCCGTGCATCCTCCTGGGCGTCACCGGCGGCGGCGCGCACGCGGACGAGGAGTGGGCCGAGGTCGACTCGATCCGGCGTCTGGCGGACGTGCTCGAGGGCGCGATCCTCGACTTCTGCGGGACCGCCGGCTCCTAGCCGCCTGCTCCGCCGCGGCTCAGGGGCATGGGACGCCCAGGCCGTCGGGAGCTCACGACCCGGCTCCTGCTGATCCCACCACGCCGGGCCGCGTGCGCCCTAACCGAGCGCCTCGACGAAGTCCGCAGCGAGCGACGCGATGAACGCCCTGTGGTCGAGACGAGGCGTGGGCGCGACGGACGGCGGCAGAGTGCTCATGAAGTCGAGATGCCCGGCGCCCGCGTACATGCGCACGCGGACGTCAGCAGGGGCGGTGCGCAGGACCTCCGCCGTCGTCGGCGGTGTGACCGTGTCGGCGGCTCCCGTCAGCACCACCACGGGTACGCCGAGATCGTCGAGCGCGGCCGGCGCGCGGAACCAGCCGACCGTCGGCGCGAGGGCGACGACCTTCGTCACGCGAGGGAGGACGGGGACCGCGATCGGCTGACCCTCGCGGCTCCACGGCCTGGCGCCGGCGAGGCAGAGCGCCGCCCATCCGCCCCGTGGCGACGACGGGAAGGTCGTCCCGCTCGATCTCGCGTAGCGCCCCCGCGAGCCCCACGGCGCGCCGCTGCACGTCCTCGTCCGTCACCGTCCGGCCGTCGAAGCGCTCGTGCACGGGGGCAGCGACGATGAACCCGGCAGCCGCGGCGGCGTCGATCACCGCTCCGTATCGGGTCGGGTCGCCGCCGGCGCCGGGACCGAACAGCACGATCCCGCGGGCGCTTCCGGGTGGATTCACGATCATGGCTCGACCTTAGGGGGAGGTTCGGCCTAGTCGCGCGTCGCCGAGCGGTGCAGCTCCACGTCGAGCAGCCCCGTGTCGGCCGTCGCGGTCATCCAGGTGAAGTGGGGCTGACGTCGCCGATCGGTGGGCGAACCGGGGTTCAGGAGCCGCAGGCCGCCGGGTGTCACGGTGTCCCACGGGATGTGGCTGTGGCCGAAGACGAGCACGTCGGTGTCCGGGAAGCCGGCGTCCATCCGGCGCTCGCGGCCCGTGGACGCGCCGGTCTCGTGCGTGACGGCGAAGCGGATCCCCTCGATCACCGCCCGGGCCGTCTCGGGCAGCCGCCCCCGCAACCCCGCGGGGTCGTTGTTGCCCCAGCAGGCGAGGAGCCGGGCAGAGCGCGCCTCGAGCGCGTCGAGCGCGGGCTCGTCGACCCAGTCGCCGGCGTGGACCACGACGTCGGCGGCGTCCACCGCGCGCCACAGGGCCCGCGGCAGGTCCTTCGCGCGCTTCGGGAGGTGGGTGTCGCTGAGGAGCACGAGCGATGCGGTCACCCGGGCAACGGTACGCGGGCACGGGGCTTGCCGGTCCGGTCGCCCGGCTCCCGTACCCTCGATGCGTGACCCCCGCCACCCGCGACCTCGTGCCCGCCGACCTCGCCTGGATGGTGCCGCTCAACAACGCGGCCGTGCCCGCGGTCCCGCCCATGGACGCCGCCACGCTCGGCGAGGTGCTCGGCCGCGCCGACCTCGCGATCGCCGTCGTCGACGCGGACGCGCCCGACCAGACGCCCGTCGGCATGCTCCTCGCCATGCAGCCCGGCGGCGCCTACGACAGCCCGAACTACCGCTGGTTCGCCGAGCACGGCGTCGACGGCCTCTACGTCGACCGGATCGTGGTCGCCGCCGGGCAGCGCGGGCGCCGGCTCGGCCAGGTGCTCTACGCGCGCGTCTTCGCCGAAGCCCGCCGCACGGGCCGCGCCGCCGTCACATGCGAGGTCAACACGCTGCCGCCGAACCCCGGATCGCTCGCCTTCCACGGCCGGCTCGGGTTCGTCCGCCTCGCCGAGGTCGTCGACCCCGACGGGCTCCACGCGGTCGCGATGCTGTCCGCTCCCGTGGATCCCGCATCGTCGGATCCGTCCGCGGCCTGATCCGCGCGCCATGATGGACGGGACCCCGCCCACCACCCGCCCCTCGAGGAGGCGCCCATGACCGGCATCACCCGCGGCTTCGTCGGCCGCCCCCGGAAGGGCCCCGCCGACCGGCTCCCGCCCGGCCAGTACGACACCCAGGGCGGCTGGCCCGTCCTCACCGCCGAGGCCGTGCCGAACCTGCCCGAGTCGCGCTGGTCGATCGCCGTCGACGGCCTCGTTGAGCGCCCCACGACGTGGGACTGGGACGAGGCCCACGCGCTGCCCCGGTCCGAGTACGCGGGCGACATTCACTGCGTCACCACCTGGACCCGGCTCGACACGCGGTTCGCGGGCGTCAGCGTGGACACCCTGCTCGACGCCGCGGGCCCGCTCCCGGAGGCGCGCTTCGTCCTCGCCACCTCGCACTCCGGCTACACGACCAACCTGCCGCTGGAGGACCTCCGCGGCGGCCGTGCCTGGATCGCGTGGGAGGCCGACGGCCGCCCGCTCACGCCCGACCACGGCGGACCCGCGCGCCTCCTCGTGCCGCACCTCTACTTCTGGAAGAGCGCCAAGTGGATCGCCCGCCTCACGCTCCTCGACCGCGACCAGCAGGGCTTCTGGGAGCGCAACGGCTACCACGACCGCGGCGACCCGTGGCGCGAGCAGCGCTACCAGGGCGACCGCTGAGCGCGCAGGCGGCCGGGTCCGCCCGCGGGCCCGGTCCCGCGCGCGAGCCCGCGGTCCCCGCCTCCGTCGGCGGCGAGTGGCGGACGGCGAGGATCACGGCGCTCGAGCACCCGACGCCCACGACCGTCCTGCTGCGCTTCGACGTGCCCGACCGGATCCCGCACCTGCCCGGCCAGCACTGCGTCGTCCGGCTGCGCGCGGAGGACGGGTACACGGCCCAGCGCTCGTACTCGATCCTCTCCGCGCCGCACGAGGACGGCGTCGAGCTGCTGATGGAGCGCTACGAGGACGGCGAGGTGAGCGGGTTCTTCGCCGACGTCGCCCGGGTCGGCGACGAGATCGAGATGCGCCTGCCCATCGGCGGCTTCTTCGTGTGGGACGGCGCGACCCCCGCGGTCGCGCTCGGCGGCGGCACGGGCGCGGTGCCGCTCGTGTCGATGGTCCGCCACGCGCGCCACCTCGGCGTCCCGGACCTCGTCCGCGTGGCCGTCTCGGCGCGCACGGCGGCCGACGTTCCGTGCCGCGCGGAGCTCGAGGCCGCGGGCGCGCTCATCGTGACGACCCGGAAGCGGCACGGCGCGCGCGGGTTCGGGCGCCTCCGCACCGACGAGGTCGCGGGGCTCGCCGCGGGCGCCGGGGTCGCGCTCGTGTGCGGGTCCACCGCGTTCGCGGGCGGGGCGACGCGCCTGCTGCTCGACGCCGGGGTCGACCGCGACGCGATCCGCATCGAGCAGTTCGGCCCGTCGGGGGAGTGACGCCGACGCCGCCGTCGGGCCACACTGGGTCGGACGGCGACGGAGCCGCGGGGAGCGGGTGCCGGATGGAGCGATCGGTCGTGCTGCTGCGCGGGATCAACGTCGGGCGGGCCAAGCAGGTCCCCATGGCCGAGCTCGCGGCGGCGCTCGAGGGCCTCGGCTACGTGCGCGTCCGGACGCACCTGCGGAGCGGGAACGCCGTCGTCGACCACGAGCGCGCGAGCGGCCGCGGCGCCGCGGTGGCGATCGAGGACGCGGTGCGGCTCGCCACGGGCGTGACCGCGGACGTCCACCTCGTCCCGGCCGACGACTTCCGGCGCATCGCGGCGGGCATCCCGTTCGGCGCCGCCGCCGACGACCCCGCCCGCCTCCTCGTCTCGTTCCTCGACCGCCCCCTGGATCCGCCGCCCGCCCCTCCACCCGCCGTCGACATCGCGCCCGACCTCGTCGCGGTCGCGCGCGACGCGGTCTACTCCTGGCACCCCGACGGCGTCTCCGCGTCCCGCGTGCCCCCCGCGTTCTGGCGCGGGCTCGGCGCCTCCGTCACGGCCAGGAACGCCCGCACGGTGGCCCCCCTCGTCGCGCTCCTCGACTCCTGACGCCGCCGCCCGCGCCCCGCGCCCCCCCCGCACGGGGGTGACGTCCAGGAACCCGTCGCGCCCCCGTTCCGGATCGGGGGCGCTGCGGCCTCCTCACGGCGCGGGCGGGGGGATAGGTTCGTGGACGTGAGCAGATTCGCGGACCGCTGGAAGTCCCACATCCTGGAGACGTTCTCCGCGGACTCCGAGGGGCGACCCCAGTGGATCCAGGACCTCGAGCAGGGCGAGGACGCCGGCTGGTTCGGCCCCGGCTCCGCGGTCTGGGCCGTGCACGGCGGCATGCCGACGCTCGTGGCGGGGATCCGCGCCCTCCTCATGCAGACGCTCCACCCGGGCGCCATGGCCGGCGTCCACGACTGGTCGCGCTACCGCGAGGATCCGCTCGGCCGGCTCGCCGGCACCGTCCGCTGGGTCATCACCACGTCGTTCGGCGACCGGGACACCGCGGTCGACGTCAGCCGGCGCGTCCGCGGCTACCACCGCAAGGTGCAGGGCACGTTCGTCGACGGCCGCGGCGTCGAGCGCCCCTACAGCGCCAACGACCCGGACCTCCTCGCCTGGGTGCACGTGGTCTTCACCGACGCGTTCCTCAGCACGCACATGCAGTGGGGGCCGCCGATCCCGGGCGGGCCCGACCGGTACGTGGCCGAGTGGGCGAAGGCGGGCGAGCTCATGGGCGTCGAGGCGCCGCCGCGCTCGCACGCCGAGCTGCACGCGCAGATCGACGCGTTCCACGACCAGGGCCTCCTCCGCGCCGACGAGCGCACGCGCGAGACGATCTCGTTCCTCCGCGAGCCGCCGCTGCGGCCCTCCATGCTGCCGGCCTACCGCGTGCTCTTCGCGGGAGCCGTCGCGTCGCTCGAGCCGCGGTACCGGGAGCTCCTCGGGCTCGACAAGGCGTCGTTCGGACCCTTCCCGCTGCCCGCGCTCGCCTCGACGCGCGTGATGCTCGGCGTCGCGGGGCGCGTGATGGGCGACCAGTCCACGAGCCACGAGGCCGCGCTCAAGCGCATCGCACGGCTGGACGCCCGGTCGGACGGGTCGTCGACCGGACCCGCGCAGGAGCCGTGCCCGGGACGCGGCGACGACGCCGGGCACCGCGCCCAGCCCGCGGCCTGATCGCACGCCTCCCGCGGGTCAGGCGCCGCCCGCCAGGACAGCCGATGTCGGCGGCCCGGGCTACCGTGGACACGACATGAGCAGGCAGGACGGATCGACGAGGCGCACGTCCGACGCGAGCGCGGACGACTCCGCGGCGACCATCCTCCACATCGATATGGACGCGTTCTTCGCCGCCGTCGAGCTGCTCGAGCGCCCGGAGCTGCGCGGCACCCCCGTCATCGTCGGCGGGTCGTCGGGCCGCGGGGTCGTCACGAGCGCCACCTACGAGGCCCGGCGCTTCGGCGTCCGCTCGGCCATGCCCATGGCGCAGGCGCTGCGGCTCTGCCCGCAGGCCACGGTCATCGGCGGCCACATGGAGAAGTACGCGCACTGGTCCCGCGTGGTCATGGGCATCTTCCGCGACGTCACCCCGATCGTCGAGCCGCTCAGCATCGACGAGGCGTTCCTCGACGTGGCTGGCGCCCGCGGGCTCTTCGGCTCGCCCGCGGAGATCGGCGCGATGATCCGCCGCCGCGTGCACGCCGAGACCGGCCTCACCTGCTCGGTGGGCGCGGCCTCCACCAAGTTCGTCGCCAAGCTCGCGAGCACGCGCTGCAAGCCCGACGGCCTCCTCGTCGTCCCCGCCGCCGAGACGCTGCCGTTCCTGCACGGGCTTCCCGTGGGCGCGCTCTGGGGGGTGGGGAAGACCACCGAGGAGTCGCTCCTCCGGCGCGGCCTCCGCACGGTCGCCGACATCGCGGACACGCCGCTGCCCACGCTGCAGTCGATGCTCGGCGAGTCCGCGGGCGCCCGGCTGCACGACCTCTCCTGGGGCCGGGATCCCCGGCGCGTCAGCACGCATCGCGAGGAGAAGAGCATGGGGCACGAGAACACGTTCCACGACGACGTGACGGATCCCGAGATCGTGCGCCGCGAGCTCCTCGGCCAGGCCACGCGCGTCGCCGAGCGGCTACGGCGCGCCGGCCTCACCGCCCGCACCGTCTCGCTCAAGCTCCGCTACTCCGACTTCCGCACCATCACGCGCTCCCGCACCCTGTCGGATCCCACCGATGTCGCGCGCCGCATCTACGACGAGATCCGCGACGTCTACGAGCAGGTCGCCCGGCCCGGCGACCGGATCCGGCTCGTGGGCGTGCGCGCCGAGCAGCTCGACGACGCCGACAACCGCGCCGTCGCCCTGTGGGACGCGGACGAGGGCTGGCGCGAGGCCGAGCGCACGGTCGACCAGGCGGCGGAGCGGTTCGGCCGCGGCGCCATCGGGCCGGCGTCGCTCCTGCGGAAGCCCGGCGCGAAGCGGGCGACGGTGTCGGATCCGCGTACGGAGGCGGCGTCCCGCGGTACCCTCCCCGGACACCCGCCCGACTGACGAGGACCCCATGACCGATCCCGCCGCGCCCGCCCCCGACGACCACGTCCCGGCAGGGGAGGAGGCAGCGGCCCCGGTCGCGCCGCCCACCCCACCCGCGGCACCGACGCCTCCCGTCGCCCCCTACTCGCCCCCGTCGGCATCCGTCGCCGCTCCCTACGGCCTCGCGCCCGCACCCGTCCCGCCCTCCCCGGCGGCGGTCGCATGGGGCCAGCCGGTCTACGCGGTCGCCCCGCCGAAGGGCCTCAGCCTCACGTCGATGATTCTGGGCCTCGTCTCGGTCTTCTTCTTCTGGACTTTCCTGTGCCCGCTCATCGGGCTCGTGTTCGGCATCATCGGCATCCGCAAGGAGCCGGCCAGCCGCGGCTTCGCCATCACGGGCCTCATCCTCAACGGCCTCCTGCTGCTCATCCCCGTCGCGTTCGTGCTCTCGATCGTCGTCGCCGGCGGCACGCTCTTCGGCATCGCGGCCACCACCCCGCGCTGATCGGGAGCGCGGACTCCACGGAAGCGTGGATGACGCGCTCCGCTCGGCGCGACATGGGCTACCGTCCGGCGTCACGCACCCGTCATGCGACACGAGGAGAGCTGTGGACGTTCGCCGCCCGGATCCCGACCCGAATCCCGCCGAAGGACCCGTTCTGCGATGGCCGCGGCCGGCGCCCGTCTCCGCGACGGAGATGCTGACCCAGAAGAAGGACCTGGCGACGACCTCGATGATCCTCGGACTCGTCTCGCTGGTCGCCGGATGGACCGTCGTGTGCCCGCTCGCGGGCTTCGTCGTGGGGATCGTCTCCTGGACTCGGGAGCCCGGTGGGCACGACCGCGCGGTCGTCGGGCTCCTGTTGAACGGCGTCGTCATCGCCGCCGTGGTGGGCACGGTCGCCATCATCGCGTGGGTGTGGACCGCGGTGTGATCCGACGCTCGCCCTCTAGGGCCGGCCCATCCCGCGATAGCGCCAGCCGGCGGCACGCCACGCGACGGGGTCGAGGCAGTTGCGGCCGTCGACGATGACGGGCGTCGTCACGATGGCCTTGAGCTCGGCCGGGTCGATGGCCCGGTACTGCTTCCACTCGGTGAGCAGCATGACGGCGTCGGCGTCGCGGGCCGCCTCCTGCCAGGTGTTGACGTAGGTGAGCTCCGGGAATCGGCGGCGCGAGTTCTCGTTGGCGTACGGATCCGTCGCGAGCACCCGCGCGCCCTGCAGCTGCAGCTGCGCGGAGATGCTGAGCGCGGGGGAGTCGCGCACGTCGTCCGACTCGGGCTTGAAGGCGAGGCCCAGCACGGCGATGTTGCGCCCGAGCAGGGATCCGCCGCACACCTCGCGCGCCACGTCGACCGCGCGCACGCGACGGCGCATGTTGATGGAGTCGACCTCGCGGAGGAACGTGAGCGCCTGGTCGGCGCCGAGCTCGCCCGCGCGCGCCATGAAGGCGCGGATGTCCTTGGGGAGACAGCCGCCGCCGAAGCCGATGCCGGCGTTGAGGAAGCGGCGGCCGATGCGGTCGTCGTAGCCGATGGCGTCCGCCAGCTGCGTGACGTCGGCGCCGGTGGCCTCGCACACCTCGGCCATGGCGTTGATGAAGGAGATCTTGGTCGCGAGGAACGCGTTGGCGGATACCTTCACGAGCTCCGCGGTCTCGTAGTCGGTCGTCACGCGCGCGGTGCCGGTGCCGAGCGCGGTGGCGTAGACCTCGTCGAGCGCCGCCCGACCGGCCTCGCCGGCGTCGCCCGCGGGGAGGCCGTAGACGAAGCGGTCGGGCGTGAGCGTGTCCTCGACCGCGAAGCCCTCGCGCAGGAACTCCGGGTTCCACACGAGCGTCGCGCCGGGGACGCGCGCGTCGATCCGCTCCGCGAGACGCCGCGCGGTGCCGACGGGGACGGTGGACTTGCCGGCCACGACGTCGCCCGGTGCGAGGTGGGGGATCAGCGCGTCGACGGCGGCGTCGACGTAGGTCATGTCGGCGGCGTTCTCGCCGCGCTTCTGCGGCGTGCCGACCGCGATGAAGTGCATGCGGGATCCCGCCGCCTCGGCCGTGTCGGTGGTGAAGCGGAGGCGGCCGGTGGCGAGCTGCTCGGTGAGGAGGTCCGGCAGGCCCGGCTCGAAGAACGGGGCGACGCCGGTCTGCAGCGAGGCGACCTTAGCGGCGTCCACGTCGATCGCGACCACGTCGTGCCCGAGGCGGCTCATGCACGCGGCGTGGACCGTGCCGAGGTAGCCGCAGCCGATGACGGAGATGCGCACGGGGGAGTCCTTCACGTCGAGGGAGGGCCGCCGAGGGGGCACCGGACGACGGTCGAGCGGGTCGCCGGGCGGCGGCGAGGGCACCGTATCACGGGCACGTGACGTGCCACAGGCGGGGCCCGGCGTGCGCTCGCGCGCCGCGTCGGACCCCGCCCCGGTGTGCCGCGGATCAGACCAGCAGGGCCTCCGCGGAGTCCGCCACCGGGCCGAGGATGGCGGCCGAGCGCGCGGGCAGGACGACCTCGTCGTCGCCCAGGGCGACGCCCGGGACCGTCGCGAGCAGCAGAGCGGGGCGCTCGCCCACGACGGGCACACGCCGCTCCTCGTCGGACAGGTTGACCACGATGGACAGCTCGCCGCGGTCCATCACGAGCAGGCGGGCCTCCTCGTGCACCTCGACCTCGACCTCGGCGAACCGGGGGTCGGTGAGGTCGGGGTGGGCGCGGCGCAGGCGGATCAGCTGGCCGTACAGCGCGAACAGGCGGGCGTGCTGCGAGTCCGCGGCCTCGGCGCCGTAGAGCTCCGACCAGTCGAGCTTCGAGTCCTGGAAGGTCGAGAGGTCCTGGGGGTTCGGCACGACCGACTCGTCCCAGCCCATCTTCGCGAACTCCGCGATGCGGCCCTTCGCGGTCGCCTCGCCGAGGTCGTGCTCGGGGTGCGACGTGAAGAACTGCCACGGCGTGGTCGCGCCCCACTCCTCGCCCATGAAGAGCATCGGGGTGAAGGGCGACGTCAGCGTGAGGACCGCGGCGAGCGCCAGCCCGCCCTCGTCGAGCGTGGCCGAGAGGCGGTCGCCGGTGGCGCGGTTGCCGATCTGGTCGTGGTTCTGGTTCGCGACCACGAGGCGGTGCGCGGGGATCCGCTCGGTGTCGATCGGCCGCCCGTGCACGCGGCCGCGGAAGGACGACCACGTGCCGTCGTGGAAGAAGCCGCGCGTGATCACCTTGGCGAGCGCCCCGAGCGACGCGAAGTCCTCGTAGTAGCCGGTCGTCTCGCCCGTGAGCGCGACGTGGACGGCGTGGTGGAAGTCGTCGCTCCACTGCGCGTCGAGTCCGTAGCCGTGCGCCTCGCGCGAGGTGATGAGCTTCGGATCGTTGAGGTCGGACTCCGCGATGAGCGTGAGCGGCCGGCCGACGTGCGCGGACAGCACGTCCACCTGCACCGCGAGCTCCTCGAGGAGGTGCGTCGCGGTGTCGTCAACGAGCGCGTGCACGGCGTCGAGGCGCAGCGCGTCGACGTGGTAGTCGCCGAGCCACATGAGCGCGTTGTCGATGATGTACTCGCGCACGGGACCGGAGTCCTCGCCGTCGAGGTTGAGGCTGGATCCCCAGGTGTTGGCCGAGGCCTCGTGCAGGTACGGGCCGAACTCCGGCAGGTAGTTCCCCGAGGGGCCGAGGTGGTTGTACACGACGTCCTGCACGACGCCGAGGCCGCGCGCGTGGCACGCGTCGACGAAGCGCTGGTACGCCTCGGGTCCGCCGTAGGTCTCCTGCACGGTGTACCAGAGGACCCCGTCGTAGCCCCAGTTGTGCGTGCCGTTGAAGCCGTTGACGGGCAGCACCTCCACGAGGTCCACGCCGAGCGCCACGAGGTGGTCGAGCCGGTCGATGGCGGAGTCGAGCGTGCCGTCGGGCGTGAAGGTGCCGATGTGCATCTCGTAGATCACGGCGCCGGCGAACTGGCGGCCGCTCCACGCCTGGTCGGTCCACGCGAACGACGACGGGTCGTAGGTGCGCGAGCGGCCGTGGACGCCCTCGGGCTGGCGGCGCGAGCGCGGGTCGGGCAGCGGGGTGTCGGCGTCGTCCACGAGGTAGCCGTAGTCGAGGTCGCCGGAGGGGAGGGCCTCGGCGCGGTCGGCGTCGAGGGTCCACCAGCCGTCGCCGACGGGCGAGAGCGGCAGGCGCTCGTCGCCCACGGAGAGGGCGAGGGTGTGGGCCTTCGGGGCCCAGATGTCGAAGCGGTCGTCGGTCATGCTCGGCTCCCGGGGGTGAGGTCGGCGGCGGTGGATGCGGGCGCGAGGATCGCGACCGGGTAGTCGGCGAGGAGCGCCGCGACGGACACGCGCCCGCCGTCGAGGCGACGGCCGCTCACGTGGTCGACGAGCTCGCCCTCGGGCAGCGCGATGGAGGTGGATCCCCACCCGCCGCCGGTCTCGAGGCCGACGGGCAGGCGGGTCGCGACGGTGATCGCCCCGCCGCGGTCGAACGCGATCACGTGCGCCGCGGCGTCGCCGGTGGCGCGCACGGGCTCGTAGCCCGTGAACAGCTCCGGGTGCTCGCGGCGGAGGCGGAGCGCCCGCGCCGTGACGAGGAGCTTGGCGGCCCCGGTCTCGTCGATGGCGGGCTCGGCGCCCTTGAGGACGGCGTCGAGGGCGGCGCGGCGCGTGCCGAAGTCGACCTCGCGGCGGTTGTCGGGATCCACGAGGCTCGTCTCCCACAGCTCGCTGCCCTGGTAGACGTCGGGCATGCCGGGGGCGGTGAGCTGGATGGCCTTGGCCGCGAGGGAGTTCGACCAGCCGGGTCCGGAGAGCCGGTCGTAGAGCCCGGCGACGATCGTGCGGGCGCGCGGGTCGTCGAAGGCCGCGTCGACGAGCGCGTGCATGCGCTCTTCGAAGGCCTCGTCGGGCGCGGTCCACGTGGTTATGTCGCCGGCCTCCCGCGACGCCTTCTCGGCGTACGCGTGCAGGCGCTCGCGCGACGCGGGCCACGTGCCGACGAGCGTCTGCCACAGCAGGTTCTCGAACGGGCCGTCGCCGGTGGGGGCGACCTCGCGGAGCTGGCCGAGCGCGTCGCGCCAGGCCTCGGGCGTCTCGGAGAGCACGTCGATGCGGGCGCGGACGTCCTCGCCGCGCTTCGTGTCGTGCGTCGAGAGCGTGGTCATCGCGTGGGGCGCGAGGCGGTGCCGCTCCTGCTGGCGCGCGTGGAAGTCGTCGACGTCGATCGCGAAGATCGACGGGTCGGCGCCGACCTCGTTGAGCGAGACGAGGCGCGAGTACCGGTAGAACGCGGTGTCCTCGACGCCCTTGGCCATGACCATGCCGCTCGTCTGCTGGAAGCGCTGCGCGACCGCGGTGGACGGGTCGGAGAGCTGGGGCATCAGCGCGTCGATGGTGGCGACGAGGTCGGGGCGGCTGATGCGCGCGGCCGCGGAGGCCTCCTCGAGGTGGTGGATCCCGCCGGGCAGGTAGCTGCGGTAGACCGGGAAGGTCGCGAGCAGCTCGGCGAACGCGTCGGCGGCGTCCGCGGGCGCGTCCTCGACGAGGCGCTCGAGGCGGAGGACCTCGCTGCGGAGGATCCCGTCGGCGATGGCGCGCTTGGTGCCGCGGATCATGTCGGCCCAGCTCGTGAGCTCGCCCTGCGGCAGGCCGCGGAGCGACGCCTCCAGGTGGTCGAGCTCGACCTGGCCGTCGGGGTCGACGAGCACCCGGTCGATCTCCGCGAGCGCGTCGTAGCCCGTGGTGCCGGCGGTCGCCCAATCGGTGGGCAGCGTCTCGCCGGGCTCGAGGATCTTCTCCACGAGCACGTAGGCGCCGCCGGTGATCCGCGCGAGGTCGTCGAGGTAGCCCTTCGGGTCGAGCAGGCCGTCCGGGTGGTCGACCCGGAGGCCGTCGGCGAGGCCCTCGCGGAACCAGCGCGAGATCTCCGCGTGCGACTCCTCGAACACCCGCGGCAGCTCGACGCGGATGCCCGCGAGCGTGTTGACCGCGAAGAAGCGGCGGTAGTTGAGCTCGGCGTCGGCGCGGCGCCAGTTGATGAGCTCGTAGGACTGGCGCTCGTGCACCGTGCGGGCGTCCGCGTCGTCCTCGGCCGTGCCGGGCGCGACGGGGTAGCGGGTGTCGTAGTAGCGGAGCTCGACGGTGCCGTCGTCGCCGCGGACGAGCTTCAGCTCGTCCAGCTCGGACTCGCCGTCGCCGAGCACGGGGATCCGCACCTTGCCCTGCCCGAAGTCCCAGTCCACGTCGAACGCGTCGGCGTACCGGCTCGCGGTGCCGTGCGTCAGGAGGTCCCACCACCAGAGGCTCTCGACGGGCGTCGCGACGGCCACGTGGTTGGGGACGATGTCCACCAGCACGCCGAGGCCCAGCTCGTGGGCGCGGTCCGCGACGGCTTCCATGCCCGCGGCGCCGCCGCGCGCCGGGTCGACCTGCGCGTGGTCGACGACGTCGTAGCCGTGGTCGGATCCGGGCTCGGCCGCGAGGATCGGGCTGAGGTACACCCAGTCCGCGCCGAGGTCCTTCACGTACGGCAGCTGCTCGGCCACGGCGGCGAGGTCGAACGACTCCCGCACCTGGAACCGGTAGGTGGAGATGGGGGTTCTCAACTGATGTCGCTCCTTGGGTCTGCGGCGGGCCGGTCGGCCTGCGCGTGGGTGAGGACGGCGAGGCTCGCCGCGACCGAGTGGTCGGGTTCCACCTCGGGCTCGGTGTAGGCGCGCAGCACCACGAGCGCCTTAGCCGCCACGTCCACGACGCTACTCGCGCGGAGGGCCGTCGAGTCGGCTCCGACGCCCGCGGTGTCGATTACGGTCTCCCACGCGTCCGCGTACTCGTCCGACGGGAGCGTGAAGGACACGGGCTCGTCGTGCGCGTTGAAGTAGAGGAGGAAGTGCGTGTCGTAGATGTCCTCGCCGCGGCGGTCGCGCCCGCGGATCCCGTTGCCGTTGAGGAACATGCCGATGGCACGGAGCCCGGACTCCCAGTCGTCGTCGACCATCGGGGTCGCGTCGGCGTCGAGCCACACGATGTCGGGCAGCGGCTCGCCCTCGCCGCGGCGCACGGGCCGGCCGTCGAAGAACCGCCCGCGACGGAAGGTCGGGTGCTCCTTGCGGAGCCGCACGACGGACGCGGTGAACTCCACGAGCGGCTGGTCGGCCTGGTCCCAGTGCACCCAGCTGATCTCGTTGTCCTGCGCGTACGTGTTGTTGTTGCCCTGCTGCGTGCGGCCGAGCTCGTCGCCGTGGAGGATCATCGGCACGCCCTGCGACAGGATCATGGTCGCGAGCATGTTGCGCTGCTGGCGGCCCCGGAGCGTGAGGATCGCCGGGTCGTCCGTCGGTCCCTCCACGCCCATGTTCCAGGAGCGGTTGTGGCTCTCGCCGTCCTGGTTGTCCTCGCCGTTCGCCTCGTTGTGCTTCTCGTTGTAGGAGACGAGGTCGGCGATCGTGAAGCCGTCGTGCGCCGTGATGAAGTTGATCGACGCGACCGGTCGGCGCCCCGAGTGCTCGTAGAGGTCGGCCGAGCCCGTGATGCGCGCCGCGAACTCGCCGAGCGAGGAGGCCTCGCCGCGCCAGAAGTCGCGCACGGTGTCGCGGTACTTGCCGTTCCACTCGGTCCACTGCGGCGGGAAGTTGCCCACCTGGTAGCCGCCGGGGCCCACGTCCCACGGCTCGGCGATGAGCTTGACCTGCGACACCACGGGATCCTGCTGCACGAGCTCGAAGAAGGTAGCCAGCTTGTCGACGTCGTAGAACTCGCGCGCGAGCGCGGACGCCAGGTCGAACCGGAACCCGTCGACGTGCATCTCGGTGACCCAGTAGCGCAGCGAGTCCATGATCAGCTGCAGCGCGTGCGGGTGGCGCACGTTGAGCGAGTTGCCCGTGCCCGTGTAGTCCATGTAGTACGTCGGGTCGTCCTCCATGAGCCGGTAGTAGGCCTGGTTGTCGATCCCCTTGAACGAGAGCGTCGGCCCGAGGTGGTTGCCCTCGGCCGTGTGGTTGTAGACCACGTCGAGGATGACCTCGATGCCGGCGGCGTGCAGCGCCCGCACCATGGACTTGAACTCCTGCACCTGCTGGCCGAGCTCGCCCGTGGACGAGTAGGCGTTGTGCGGCGCGAAGAACCCGATCGTGTTGTAGCCCCAGTAGTTCCGGAGGCCCTTCTCGAGCAGCGTGTTGTCCTGCACGAACTGGTGCACGGGCATGAGCTCGATCGCGGTCACGCCGAGCTTCTGCAGGTGGTCGATGACCGCGGGGTGCGCGATGCCGGCGTACGTGCCGCGCAGCTCCTCGGGGACCCGGGGGTTCAGCTGCGTGAGCCCCTTCACGTGCGCCTCGTAGACGACGGTCTCGCTGTACGGCGTGCGGGGGAGGCGGTCGCCGTCCCAGTCGAAGAACGGGTTGACCACGACGCCGAGCATCATGTGCGGGCCCGAGTCCTCGTCGTTGCGGCTGGCCGGGTCGCCGAACTCGTAGGCGAAGAGCGACGGGTGCCAGTCGAACTCGCCGCAGGTGGCCTTGGCGTACGGATCCAGCAGCAGCTTCGCGGGGTTCGACCGGTGCCCGTCCTCCGGCTCGTACGGCCCGGTCACCCGGTAGCCGTAGCGCTGGCCCGGCTGCACGTGGGGGAGGTAGCAGTGCCAGACGTGCGCGTCGACCTCGGTCACGTCCACGCGGGTCTCGGTGCCGCCCTCCTCGATGAGGCACAGCTGCACCGACTCCGCGACCTCGCTGAAGAGCGCGAAGTTCGTGCCGCTCCCGTCGAAGGTCGCGCCGAGCGGGTAGGGGTTTCCGGGCCAGGTCTTCAAGCGGTCCTCCAGTTGGGTCGACTCGTCCGCCGGCGGTGCGCAGGCGTACGCGCGGGGTCAGTCGGGGGCGGGGCAGGCGGTGGATCCGCGTGGGCCGCAGTGGCTGGAGAGCCGGATGCGACGCAGCGGCGCACCAGGGGCGAGGGTACCGTGACGACCCGGATCGGCCCGCATCCTCCGGGCCCCGCGGGGTACGGTGGGACGCATGACCAACCTCGTCGCACAGCTCGCAGAGAACGTGAAGAACGCCGGAGTGGGGACGGTCTACGGCGACCCCCTCGACATCGACGGCTCGACCATCGTGCCGGTGGCATTCGCCTGGTACGGCTTCGGCGGGGGCAGCGACCTCCCCGACTCCGACGGCAACGTCGCCGGTGGCGGCGGGGGCGGCGGCGCCAGCTGGCCCATCGGCGCGTACATCGCCACCGACGGCGCGGTGCGGTTCCAGCCGAACGTCATCGCGCTGCTCGCGGTGGCCACGCCCGTCATCTGGATCTCCGGCAAGGTCCTCGTCAAGCTCATCAAGACGCTCAAGTAGCGCACGCACGTCCACCGCGGAGCGCGGGTGCCCTCGGGCGCCCGCGCTCCCGTGCGTGCGGGGCCCCGTCATCCATGTCGCCCCGTCGTCCCGGGCGCGTCGCCCGCGCGCTATGCTCACCGTGAACACGGGAGTCCGGTGAGCCGGGCTGAGAGGAAGACACCCAGTCTTCGACCGTCGAACCTGATCTGGATCATGCCAGCGCAGGGAGGCTTCCATCTCGCACCCGTGCCCTCTTCCACCCATCCGAAGGGCACGTCGAATGACCGCATCATCCTCGTCCACCGCATCCGCCGCGAGCGTCGACACCGGCGCCCGCAGCCCCCGCTCCGGCCTACGCGCCCGTTGGCGGGTCATCGACATCGTCGTCGCGAGCGTGCTCGGCGTCGCGTCCGGCCTCGTCTTCGTCATCTGGAACACGGCGTCCGTGCCGGTCGGCGGCTTCTTCGAGCCGCTGCTGCCAGGCCTCCAGGCGCTCGCGGGCGGCGGCTGGCTGTTCGCGGGCGTCCTCACGGGCATCGTGATCCGCAAGCCCGGCGCCGCCCTCTACGGCGAGCTGCTCGCGGCGTTCGTCTCGATGCTCGTCGGGAACGTCTGGGGCGTCGGCACGCTGCTCTCCGGCCTCACGCAGGGCCTCGGCGCCGAGCTCGTGCTGCTCGTCTTCCTCTACGCGAATTGGCGCGCCTACGTCGCCGTGCTCGCGGGCATGGGCGCGGGTCTCGGCATGGCCGTCACCGACCTCATCACCTACTACCCGGGATCCACGCCGCTGTTCGCGACGATCTACACGGTCGGGGCCCTCGTCTCGGGCGGGGTCGTCGCGGGGCTGCTCTCGTGGCTCGTCGCCCGGGCGCTCGCCCGCACCGGCGCGCTGTCGCGCTTCGCCTCGGGCCGCGACATCGCGGCCCGCGTCTGACCGTGCGGCGGCCGGGCCGCCGCCCGTCGTCGATCGACGCCTCGCGCGTCCCGCTCGCCGGGCCCGAGGCGACGGCCGAGCGGGCGGGCGGCGCGTCCGTCCGGGCCGAGGGCTGGGGCTGGCGGCACGCCGGCCGGAGCGCCTGGGGGGTCCGCGACGTCGACCTCGTGATCGAGCCGGGCGAGCGCGTCCTCCTGCTCGGCGCGTCCGGAGCGGGGAAGACGACGCTCATGCACGCGCTCGCCGGCGTCCTCGGCGGTGACGACGAGGGGGAGACCCGCGGCACCCTCCTCGTCGACGGGTCGGATCCGGCCGCCCGCCGCGGCCGCGCGGGGCTCGTGCTGCAGGATCCGGACGCGCAGGTGATCCTCTCCCGCGTAGGGGACGACGTCGCGTTCGGCTGCGAGAACCTCGGCGTCCCGCGTGACGAGATCTGGCCGCGAGTGCGCGCCGCGCTCGACGCGGTGGGCCTCGACGTCGCCCTGGACCGCTCCACGACCGCGCTCTCCGGCGGCCAGAAGCAGCGCCTCGCACTCGCCGGGGTGCTCGCGATGCGACCGGGTCTCCTGCTCCTCGACGAGCCGACCGCGAACCTCGACCCCGAGGGCGTCGGCGAGGTGCGGCGCGCCGTCGAGTCCGTGGTCGAGGCGAGCGGTGCGACCCTCGTCGTCATCGAGCACCGGGTCGCCGTCTGGCAGGACCTCGTCGACCGGGTCGTGGTGCTCGGGGCCGACGGGGGGATCCTCGCCGACGGCGTGCCCGACGGCGTGCTCCGCGACCAGGGCGCGTCCCTCGCGGCCGCGGGCGTCTGGGTGCCGGGCCGGGAGCCGGCCGCGCCGGTGCGCGATCGGGCCGCACCCGCGGCGCTCCTCCGCACGGACGGCCTCGCCGTCGGGCGTGGCGGGGCGCGCGGCCCCGCGGTGGCGGACGGGGTCGGCGTCGCGCTCGCCTCGGGCCGCGTCACCGCCCTCACCGGGCCGAACGGCGGCGGCAAGAGCACGCTCGCGCTGACGCTCGGCGGCCTGCTGCCCGCGCTGTCCGGCCGGGTCGTCGCCGAGGCCGCCCTCGCGGACGGCCTGGGCGCGGATCCGGCCGCCTGGCGTTCGCGCGAGCTCGCCGCCCGCATCGGCACCGTCTTCCAGGACCCGGAGCACCAATTCCTCGCCGGCACCGTGCGCGCCGAGCTCGAGCTCGGTCCTCGGGCCGTGGGCACGGATCCCGCCGCGGCGGCCCGCCGGGTCGACGAGCTGCTCGTCCGCCTGCGCCTGGACGGCCTCGCGCAGGCCAACCCCTTCACCCTCTCCGGCGGAGAGAAGCGGCGCCTCTCCGTGGCGACCGCCCTCGCGACCGCGCCGCGCCTCCTCGTGCTCGACGAGCCGACGTTCGGGCAGGACGCCCGCACCTGGGCCGAGCTCGTCGCGCTCCTCGCCGACCTCGTCGACCGGGAGGGCGTCGGCGTGCTCGCCGTCACCCACGATGCCGACCTCGTCCGGGCGCTCGCGGACGACGTCCTCCGCCTCGACGCCGTCCCGGGCTCCGCCGCCCGCCTGGAGGTCGTGCGATGAGCGCCGTCCCGCCGGTCGTCGTCCCGGCCGCCCGCGCGACCGGCCTCGCCGCCGTCAGCCCCGTGGCGCGCCTCGCGGCCACCCTCGTGCTGACGCTCGTGCTCGTGCTGAGCCTCGATGTGGTCTCCGCGGGCGCGGCGCTGCTGCTCGAGCTGCTGCTCCTGCCGTTCGCGGGGCTCCGACCGCGCGCGTTCCTCTTGCGCGGCATCCCGATCTGGATCGCGGCGCCCGGCGCCGGCCTGACGATCCTGCTCTACGGCCGCACGTCCGGCGACGTGTACGCCCAGTTCCTGCTCGTGGTCGTCAGCGAGGGCTCGGTGCTGCTCGCGGTCGCGACCATGCTGCGCGTGCTGGCCATCGGCGTGGCGTCGCTCGTCCTCTTCTCGAACGTGGATCCGACGGACCTCGCCGACGGGCTCGCCCAGGTCTGGCGCCTGCCGTCCCGCTTCGTCCTCGGAGCGCTCGCGGGCGTCCGCCTCGTGGGTCTGCTCCTCGACGACTGGCGCTCGCTCGAGCTGGCCCGTCGCGCGCGCGGCGTCGCCGACCGTGGCCTGATCCGCCGGTTCGCCGGCCAGGCCTTCGCGCTGCTCGTGCTGTCGATCCGGCGCGGCAGCAAGCTGGCGACCGCGATGGAGGCCCGCGGCTTCGGCGGTGCCACCGCGCGCACGTGGGCCCGCCCTAGCGTGGTCGGCCGAGGCGAGGCGCTCGTCGTGGCCGTCGCGGTGCTCGTCGCCGTCTCCTCGGTGGCGGCGGCCGTCGCGGCTGGGACGTGGGACTTCGTTGCGGCGTGATCCGGGGGAGCGGCGCCCGGCGCTGGTCCTCGTCGACGGCCCGTCGGGCTCCGGCAAGTCGACCCTCGCCGACGTCCTGTTCCGCGACGGCGACGCTGCCGCGGGGCTCACCCCCGGGGCGCAGCTCCTCCGGCTCGACGACGTCTACCCCGGCTGGGACGGCCTCGAGGCGGCCTCCCGGCACCTCGAGCACCACGTCGTCGACGAGATGCGCCCGGGCGGACGACCGCGGTGGCGTCGCTGGGACTGGACCGCCGACGCGCCCGCGGAGTGGCACGACCTCGATCCGGAGCGCCCGCTCGTGGTCGAGGGCTGCGGATCCCTGACCCGCGCCGCCGCGCGCCGCGCCACGCACCGCATCTGGGTGGAGGCCGACGACGCCGTGCGCCGGGCCCGCGCCATCGCCCGCGACGGCGAGTCCTTCGCGGTCGAGTGGGAGCGCTGGGACGCGCAGTGGCGGGCGCACGTGGCCCGGGAGGATCCGCGGGCCCTGGCCGACGTCGTCGTCCGCACGGACGCCGTGGCGGCGGCCGGGTAGCCTGAGGCCATGACCGATTCCGCACCGTCCGACGTCCGCTACCTCGCCGTCTTCGCCGACGGCCCCCTCGAGGGCACCACCGAGACCCGCGTCCTCGTCGACGGCCAGCACGACGAGACCATCAGCACCATGTCGGCCGTGGAGGGCAAGGAGTCGCTCTTCCAGTATCGCGCCGGCGAGGTCTCCGAGGTCGCGGGCGAGCAGCGCGTCACCTACACGTACGTGGTCGACGGCAGCGACGACGTCCTCGGCGAGGGCGACGACGAGTCCCTCGAGCTCTGATTCCCGGAACGCCCGGCGCCTGAGCGCCCCTCCCCCCGACCCCGGCCCGCGACGCGGCTGCCGGGGTCGTCGTGCGTCCGGGCCCGGTCGGCGCCCGGTCTGCACCTGCCGTCGTCCGGCGGTGCCCGCCGGTCGTCGTCGGCTCAGGCCCAGCCGAGCTCGTGCAGCCGGTCGTCGTCGATGCCGTGGAAGTGCGCGATCTCGTGCACGAGCGTGACGTGGACGAGGTCCCGCAGCGCGTCCATGTCGTCGGCCTCGTGCAGGTGCGGCTCGCGGTAGACGACGATGCGGTCCGGCATCTCGCCGAAGCCGTACTGCGCGCGCTCGGTCATGGCGACGCCGTCGTAGAGGCCGAGCAGGTCGAGGGACCCTTCCTCGGGCCGGTCCTCGACGACGAACACGACGTTGTCGAGGCCGTCCACCATCGCGTCCGGCAGCTCGTCGAGCTCGTCGACCACCAGCTTCTCGAAGTCGTCGGGATCGCAGTGCAGCATCCGGCCACCCTCCCACATGCGCTTGCGGGGGAGCCCGGCCTGCACCTCGGTCGGACGGCTGACGGCCGGCCGCCGCGGGGGAGACGACGGAAGGGCCGGGACCCTCTCGGATCCCGGCCCTTCCCGGTGGGGTGGACGACGGGGCTCGAACCCGCGACTTCCGGCTCCACAAGCCAGCGCTCTGCCAACTGAGCTACGCCCACCATGCGACCGATCCCGCTCTCGCGGATGGCCATGACAAGGATACTACAGCCGCGGGGCCCACGCGGACGTGACGTCCGCGGCGATGGCCTGCACGTCGTCGGCGGCGGGTCCCGGCGCCGGCACGAACGCCGCGCGGCGGTAGTACTCGAGCTCGCGGATCGACTCCAGGATGTCGGCGAGTGCGCGGTGGCCGCCGTTCTTCGCGGGGGAATTGAAGTAGATCCGGGGGAACCACTCCTTGGCGAGCACCTTGATGGAGGAGACGTCGACGCTGCGGTAGTGCAGGTGCGCGTCCACGCGGGGCATGTACTTCGCGAGGAAGGCGCGGTCGGTCCCGATGGTGTTCCCCGCGATGGGCGCCTTGCCGCCGTTCGGCACGTGCTGCAGCAGGTACTCCAGCACCGCGAACTCGGCGTCGGCGAGGCTCACGCCCGCGGGGATCTCCTCGAGCAGGCCCGAGGAGCGGTGCATGTCGGTGACGAACTCGCCCATGTTGGCCAGCGCCGCGGGGTCGGGGTTGATGACGATGGCGAAGCCGTCGTCGACGGGCACGAGGTCGAAGTCGGTGACGACCACCGCGACCTCCACCAGCTCGTCGATCGCGAGGTCGAGCCCCGTCATCTCGCAGTCGATCCACACCAGCCGGTCCGCGTTGTTGCCCATCCCCCGATCCTATCGGCGGGCTCGGGCCGCCCCGATGCGCCGCATACCATGGGGGAGTGATCACACTCCTCGCCGTCCTCCTCGTCATCAACGGCGTCTGGAACGTCGTCGTCTGGCCCCAGTTCCTCAAGCGCGTCGCGAAGGACCCGCGCGCCCGTGCCGCCGACGGCTCGCGCACGCCGTTCTTCACCGTCCACCTCGTGCTGGTCTCGGTGTCGCTGCTGCTCGCTGTCGTCTCGATCATCGCCGCCGCCGCGGCGTTCGCCTCCTGATCCCCGGAGAGGACGCGCCCGCGAGGGTCGACGTGCCCGCGGGATCCGAGGGCGTGTGCGTCCTCATGTTCTCCTCGCGGTTCTGCGTCCCGTGCCAGGCCACCCGGCGCACGCTCCAGGAGGTGCAGCGGCTCCTGCCCTGGCTCCCGGTGGAGGAGCTCGACGTCGCGGCGCACCCGGAGCTGGCGGAGGCGGAGCGCATCCGATCGACGCCGACGATCCTCGTGCTCGCCGGGGAGCTCGAGGTGCTCCGCGCGGAGGGCGTGCCGACCGCGCCCCAGGTGCTGCAGGCGGTCGTGCGCGCCATGGACGGGACGGCCCCCGCCGCTCCCGACAGCGCCTCGGAGCACCCGGAGCCCGCGTAGTACCCTCGTCACGACCCCCTGTAGCTCAATGGATAGAGCATCGGCCTTCTAATCCGACGGTTGCGCGTTCGAGTCGCGTCGGGGGGACCGGCTGTCGGAAGCGCCGGATCGGCCGTAGATTTGGGCACATGCGCGACATCCAGTCACAGATCATCGCCGCCCTCGAGGTGCGCCCGACCATCGATCCCGCCGACGAGGTCCGCAAGCGCGTCGACTTCCTCAAGGCCTACCTCCGGTCCACCGGCGCCGAGGGCTTCGTCCTCGGCGTGAGCGGCGGCCAGGACTCGTCCCTCGCGGGGCGCCTCGCCCAGCTCGCGATCGAGGAGCTCGCGGGCGAGGGTCTCCTCGCCGAGTTCGTCGCCGTGCGCCTGCCGTACGGGGTGCAGGCCGACGAGGAGGACGCGCAGCTGGCGCTCTCCTTCATCCAGCCCAAGTCGAGCGTCGTCTTCGACATCAAGCGCGCGGTCGACGGCTTCCAGGCGGAGTACGCCGACGCGGCCGGACACGCGATGACGGACTTCACCAAGGGCAACGTCAAGGCGCGCTCGCGCATGGTCGCCCAGTACGCGCTGGCCGGGCAGGCCCGCCTGCTGGTGATCGGCACCGACCACGCGGCCGAGGCCGTCACGGGCTTCTTCACGAAGTACGGCGACGGCGGCGCGGACGTGCTCCCGCTCACCGGCCTCAGCAAGCGTCAGGGCCGGGCCCTCCTCGAGCACCTCGGGGCGCCGGAGCGGCTGTACCTCAAGGCCCCGACGGCCGACCTCCTCGACGACACCCCCGGCCAGACGGACGAGGCCAACCTCGGCCTCACCTACGCCGACATCGACGACTTCCTCGAGGGCCGCGACGTCGCGGACGAGGTGGCCGAGGCGATCGAGGCCCGCTACCAGAGCACGGAGCACAAGCGGCGCGTGCCCGCCAGCATGTTCGACGACTGGTGGAAGTGATCCCGTTCGTCTGAGCCGACGCCACGACGCCCCGCACCTTTCGTGAGGTGCGGGGCGCCGTCGTGTGGGGCGTGCGTCAGCGGCGCTCGCCCTCCGCGGCGCAGGAGTTGGCCGCCGCCGACGAGGGGACCGGCGGGCTGTACCGCTCGTCGGGCGACTCGACGCGGCGCTCGGCGGCGGGCTGGTCATCGGAGCCGCTGCGCCACGGTGCCGGGACGGGCGCGACGGCCGTCTGCTCGTCCATGCGGGCGGCGGGGCGGGCGGGCGTGGTGTCCGCCGCCGGCTGGTCGTCCTCGAACTGCCAGCGCGAGATGTCGCCCTGGAAGATCTTGCGGGCGCGGCCGGGGTGGTGCTGCCACTCGACCATGCGGTCGCGGAACTCGGCGAGCTGCGCGTCGAACTGGAAGCCGAAGCTGCCGCTGCCGCGCTTGAACTCGGTGATCTCGTGCGCGGCCCAGGTGGCTGCCGTGGCCGCGCCCTTGACCGGGAGGAGGCGGATGCGGATGTCGGCCTCGCCCGCGGCGCGGTCGGCGAGCACGCGCTCCTGCGCCGTGAGGCCGTCCCACACGGACGCCTGGCGCGCCGCGTCGACGAGCACCCCGATGGCGGCGGCCTTCACCTCGCGGTCGTGCCGGGTGAGGATCCGCTGCGTGGCGCTGCGCGCGATGACGGCGGCGAGAACGCCGGCCACCACGATGGCGACGAAGGGGACGACGACGCCGGAGAGGAGCTGCGTGCCCCGCTCGGACGCGAGGGCATCGAGGAGATCATTCCACCACTGCATGCGGCGACCGTACCCCGGCGCCCGGGCCGGATCCGGGAGGCCGGGCGGGCGCGTCGCCGCACCTGCTCACCGGTAGCCGCCGGTCAGAACCGCAGGCAGTCGACCGCGTCCTGCAGCTCCCAGAAGTCGCCGAGCGGCACGAACCCCTGTGCGTCCCGGCGCAGGCGCTTCGCGCGGAACCGCTCCCCCTGCGGCACTCGCATGCGCTCCACGTAGCCGAGCACGGCGCCATCCGGCCGGGTGACGCGCAGGAGCCCGTCGTGCAGCTCGCGCACCTGGGCGGCCGAACGCGACAGGGGGGTGTAGGTGATGCTGGGCATGGTGTCCTCCGTCCGCGTGCCGCCGGCCCGGCGGTGTCTCGATGTCCCCGAAGCTACGGGGGACCACCGACATCGCGGCCGCCAGGAATGGGCTGCGTCCGGTGACGGTTCCCTCCCATGTCGACCACCGCGGACCTCGCGCGCGTCGACGGGAAGTAGGTTCATCTCTCATGCAGACATTTATCCTCGCCGGCGGCTGCTTCTGGTGCCTCGATGCGGTCTACCGCACGCTCGACGGCGTCCAGGACGTCATCTCCGGCTACATCGGCGGCCACACCGCCCACCCCTCCTACGACGCCGTGTGCACGGGCGCGACCGGTCACGCCGAGGCGGTGAAGGTGGTCTTCGACGAGGAGGTCATCCCCGCCGACGTCGTCCTCGACGTGTTCTTCACGCTGCACGACCCGCGCCAGCTCAACCGCCAGGGTGCCGACGTCGGCACCCAGTACCGGTCGGCCATGTTCCCCGCGGACGCCGAGCAGGAGCAGCTGTTCCGCGACGCGATCTCGCGCGCCGGCGAGCTGTGGGACGGCACCGCCGTCACCACGATCGAGCCGGTCGGCACCTGGTACGACGCGGAGGACTACCACCAGGACTTCTTCGCCAAGAACCCGGGCCAGGGCTACTGCAACGCGGTGGCCGTGCCCAAGGTCAACAAGGTGCGCAAGTCGTTCGCGCAGTACGTGCGCGCCGCCTGATCCACCGCTCCTCGACGCCCCGCGGCCTGGACGGCCGCGGGGCGTCGGCGTACCATCGGCACGTCCGGGCGACGGAGCCCGGGGAGGAGAGACGACGACGATGGCGATGACCACCAGCACGAGCACGACCGGTCTCCCGCGCACCGCGGGCAAGACGTGGGTGGCCTTCGGGGCCACGGGGGCGCTCGCCTCCATCCACTCGCATGACGACGGCTACGAGGTGCGGTCGCTGCATCGCGGCGTCGTCGCCGGCAGCTACCCCACCCTGGAGATCGCGAAGGCGGCGCTCCGAGCGGGGCGGGACGAGGACCTCCGCTTCCGCGAGCACTGAGTCGGGGCCGTCCCTCCCCAGGCGGGCACTCGCTCCTCCGGACGCGGTTCCCGCGCCGTCCCCGTGGGCGGCGCATGCGGCGGTGCACCCTGCACCCGCGATCACGCGGTCGCGGGAAGGGGCGGGCCGGTGCTCGACGGGTGCAGGGGACACGACGGCGACGAGCGCGACAGCGGGGTGTCCGTCGCGATGCCCGGGATGGTCGCGCGACGGCCGCGGGCGATCAAGACGGCCGAGCGCTATGAGGTGGCGAGCTTCATCCTCGGACGCGGCGACCTCGGCGGACCGGAGGGCGAGGAGGTCCTCGTGGTGTGCTCGGGCGCAGGAGCATCGAGCGCCGTGTCGGGCGTGGCGGTGGGGGAGGAGGTGATCGTCGTCGGTCGCCTCGTGCCGCGGAGCGCCGCTCGTCCGGAGGACGACGCGTTCGAGCTCGTGGCCGACGCGGTGCTCGCCCGACGCGGGGCAGGAGCCGTCACCACGGCGGCGGAGCCTAGGATCGCACCATGAGCGGATCTCCCCGGTGGCTCGAGCCGGACCAGCAGCGCGCCTGGCGGACGGTCATCGTCGCGCTGAACCACGTGAGCGAGCGCATCGAGCGGGAGCTCCTCCGCGACGCGGGTATGCCGCACGCGTACTACATGATCCTCGTCCGCCTGTCGGAGGCCGAGGGCGGCGCGCTCCCCATGAGCGTCCTCGCGCGGGCGCTCCAGGCCTCGGCGAGCCGCACCTCCCACGCCGTCACCCGGCTGGAGCAGCTGGGGTGGGTACGCCGCTCGCGGTCGCCCCACGACGGCAGGAGCCTCCTCGCGGAGCTCACCGACGAGGGCCGGGCGACCCTCGTCGCGGCGGCCCCCGGCCACGCCGAAGAGGTGCTCCGCACGGTGTTCGACCCGCTCACCGCCGAGCAGACCGCGCAGCTCGAGGCCATCGCGCGGGATATCCTCGCCAACATGAGCGCATCCTCCCTCGACGACGGCCGGGGGAGCGCCCGCGGCGACGACCTCGCCATCCCCCCGGCACCCGATCGCGACGCCCAGCCGGCCTGCCCCGACGAGTCCGCCGCGTGATCCGCGCCGGCCGCGCCCTTCTGGCGCCGGCGCTCGTCGGTGCGCTGCTCCTCTCGGCCTGCACGCAATCGCCCGCGCCGGAGGAGTCGACCCCGACCGCGGTCGCGGACAGCGCCGACCCCGGCGCTGCGCCCGCGGCGTCCGCCACACCGACCATCGCGCCCGTCGATCCGACCGGGACGGCCGAGGCCGCCCTGCCCGCGTTCGAGGCCGCGGCGGGAGCGGTCGTCTCCGCGGACCCCAACGCGCAGGGCCGTGCCCTCGTGGACGCGCTCGTCGGCGCCGGCTTCCCGAAGGACCGCATGGAGGTCACCGCCGACGCGACGCCGCTCGGCAACTCGGTCGACTCGATCCTCGTCTCCGTGCACATGCCCAACGCCTGCCTCATCGGGCAGCGGGCCCAGGACGGCTTCAGCGCGCACGTCGAGCCGGCGCTCTCCTCCGGCCGCTGCCTCGTCGGTCAGACGCGCGCCATCGACTGGTGACGACGGTGCCGGCGCCGCCGCGCGGCATCCGGGGGCCGTGGCACTGAATAGACTCGTGACCATGGCTGAATACATCTACTCGATGGTCCGCGCCCGGAAGTCGGTCGGCGACAAGCTGATCCTCGACGACGTCACCATGTCGTTCATCCCCGGCGCGAAGATCGGCGTCGTCGGGCCGAACGGCGCCGGCAAGTCGACGATCCTCAAGATCATGGCGGGCCTCGACACCCCCAGCAACGGCGAGGCGAAGCTGTCGCCCGGGTACTCGGTCGGCATCCTCATGCAGGAGCCCGAGCTCGACGAGTCGAAGACCGTGCTCGAGAACGTCCAGGAGGGCGTCGGCCCGCTCAAGGCGCAGGTCGACCGCTACAACGAGATCGCCGCGGCCATGGCCGAGCCCGACGCCGACTTCGACACCCTGCTCGCCGAGATGGGCACGCTGCAGGAGGCCATCGACGCCGCCGACGGCTGGGAGCTCGACTCGCAGCTCGAGCAGGCGATGGACGCGCTCCGCACCCCGCCGGGCGACGCCTCGGTCGCGAACCTCTCGGGCGGCGAGAAGCGCCGCGTCGCGCTCTGCAAGCTGCTGCTCCAGAAGCCCGACCTGCTGCTCTTGGACGAACCCACCAACCACCTCGACGCCGAGAGCGTTCTCTGGCTCGAGCAGCACCTCTCCAAGTACCCCGGCGCCGTCCTCGCCGTGACCCACGACCGGTACTTCCTCGACCACGTGGCCGAGTGGATCGCCGAGGTCGACCGCGGACGCCTCTACCCCTACGAGGGCAACTACTCGACCTACCTCGAGAAGAAGCAGGAGCGCCTCAGCGTCCAGGGCAAGAAGGACGCCAAGCTCTCCAAGCGCCTCGCCGAGGAGCTCGACTGGGTGCGCAGCAACGCGAAGGGCCGCCAGGCGAAGTCGAAGGCGCGCCTCGCGCGCTACGAGGAGATGGTGACCGAGGCGGAGCGCACGAGGAAGCTGGACTTCGAGGAGATCCAGATCCCCGTCGGTCCGCGCCTCGGCTCGCAGGTGATCGACGCGACGAAGCTGCACAAGCAGTTCGGCGAGCGGGTCCTCATCGACGACCTCTCCTTCACGCTGCCGCGCAACGGCATCGTCGGCGTCATCGGCCCGAACGGCGTCGGCAAGACCACGCTGTTCAAGACCATCGTCGGCTTCGAGCCGCTCGACGCCGGGGAGCTCAAGGTCGGCGACACCGTCGACATCTCCTACGTCGACCAGAGCCGCGGCGGCATCGACCCCGAGAAGTCGCTGTTCGAGGTCGTCTCCGACGGCCAGGACTACATCCAGGTCGGCAAGCAGGAGGTGCCCGCGCGCGCCTACGTCTCCACCTTCGGGTTCAAGGGGCCGGACCAGCAGAAGAAGGCCGGCATCCTCTCCGGTGGCGAGCGCAACCGCCTGAACCTCGCGCTCACGCTCAAGCAGGGCGGCAACCTGCTGCTGCTCGACGAGCCCACCAACGACCTGGACGTCGAGACGCTCGGCAGCCTCGAGAACGCGCTGCTCGAGTTCCCCGGCTGCGCCGTGGTCATCACCCACGACCGGTGGTTCCTCGACCGGATCGCGACCCACATCCTCTCCTATGAGGGCACGGAGGAGGACCCGGCGAACTGGTACTGGTTCGAGGGCAACTTCGAGTCGTACGAGCAGAACAAGATCGAGCGCCTGGGCGCCGACGCCGCGAAGCCGCATCGCTCCGCGTACCGCAAGCTCACCCGGGACTGATCCCGTGACCCGGGTCCACGTCCCAATCCACCTCAGGTGGGCGGACCTCGACGCCTACGACCACGTGAACAACGTGGAGGTCCTGCGGCTCCTAGAGGAGGCGCGGGTCCGCGCCTTCTGGCGGGGCGAGGACGACGGGGAGGACGCGGGACTCGCGCTCATCGACGCGTCCGCGGGCGCGTCGACCATGACGCTGATCGCGCGGCAGGAGGTCGAGTACCTGCTGCCCATCTCCTACGGGCGGCGTCCGCTCGACGTGCAGGTGTGGCTGGGGCGGCTCGGCGGGTCCAGCTTCGAGGCCTGCTACGAGCTGCGGTCGCCCGCGGGCGTCGAGCCGGCCGCGCTATACGCGCGCGCCTCCACGACGATCGTGCTCGTCGACGCCACCACGGGGCGCCCGCGGCGGATCACCGAGGACGAGCGTGCCGCCTGGGCGGATTACGTCGAGGAGCCCGTCGCGTTCAGCCGACGCGGCTGAGCCGGCCGGTCACGCGCGGTCCGCGGGCGGGACCCGGACCATGCCCTCCTGCGCCACGCTCGCGAGCAGCACGCCGTCGCGCGAGTAGATCCGGCCGAGCGAGAGGCCGCGGCCGCCCTGGGCGCTGGTCGACTCCTGCACGTAGAGCATCCACTCGTCCGCGCGCCCGAAGCGGTGGAACCACATCGCGTGGTCGAGGCTCGCGGCCTTGATGCCGGGCGTCGCCCAGGAGAGGCCGTGCCGGCGGTAGATGGACTCGAGGATGGAGTAGTCGCTCGCGTAGGCGAGGGAGGCGAGGTGCACAGCCGGGTCGTCGGGTAGGCGGCCGATGGCGCGAATCCACACGGCCTGGTGCGCGACGCGCTCCGGGGCGGCGCCGAAGTAGACCGGCTGCTCGACGTGGCGCATGTCGAAGGGGCGGTCGTTGGCCCAGTGCGCGGCGACGGGGTGGTCGATGCGCGACAGCACGTCGCGCGCGCTCGGCAGCGACTCCGGCTCGGGGATCCCCTCGGGCATGGGCGCCTGGTGCTCGAGGCCCTCGTCCGCGTCCTGGAACGACGCGATCATGGAGAGGATCGGCCGGCCGTCCTGGTACGCCTGCGTGCGGCGGGTCGAGAACGAGCGTCCGTCGTGGATGCGGTCGACCGAGAACGTGATGGGCTTCGTGACGTCGCCGGGGCGGAGGAAGTAGCCGTGCATGCTGTGCGGGCGGCGGCCGGCGTCGGTGGTGCGCATGGCCGCGACGAGGGACTGCGCGAGCACCTGGCCGCCGAAGACGCGGCCCATCGGCATCCACTGCGACGGCCCGGTGGAGATGTCCTCGCTCGTGCGCGCACCCGTGTCGGTGAGGTCGAGGGCGGTGAGGAGCCCGGCGAGCGGGCCGTCGTCCGGGATGTCGGATGCGTGGTCGGTCATGGGTCCTCCGCCTGGCGGGTCCGGCATCGGGCAGCCGGGCGCCCGGCGGATCGCACGGGCGCATCCAGTAGCTTAGACACGCCATGACGCCCTCCTTCGCCCTCCGGGACGCCCTCGCCCTCGGCGATCTGCAGACCTTCCTCGGGCGCTCCGCCCGCGTCGACGACGGGGCCGTGCGCCTCATCGGATCCGGCGGCGTCCTCGCCGTCTACACCTCGGTGCTGCAGCCCGCCGGCCTCCTCGACCGGTCGCCCACCGTACTGGGCCTCCGCACGTTCGCGGCCGAGACGCAGGCGCCCCTGGACAGCGTGGTGCCGATCCGGGCCCTCCTCGACCGGCTCGCGCGCCTCGAGGGGCCGGCGACCGGATCCCCGGGCGAGCCCGTCGGCGTGCTCGTGCCGCCGGACACCGCCACCGCGCCGTGGGCCGGGATATCGCCGCCGCGCGCCGGGTGGGAGCGCGCGGCGGACGTCCCCGCGTCGTCCCTCCGCGCCGCGGCGCGCGCCGGCATCGACGAGGTCGCGGCCGCCGTGCCGTCGGGCATCGGCGAGCAGATCGTGACGCGCGTGCGCGGCGAGGTGTGGGGCCGCGCCGTGGAGGGTGCGCCCGGCATGGTCGCCGGAGGTGCGTTCGCGGCCTACAGCCTCGGGTTCCTCGGACCGGATCCCGCTCCGGACGCGGCGCCGGACGACGCGGAGACACCGGTCGCGGTGTTCCGCGTCGGCCCCTGGACGCGCCTGACCACGGCACGCGGCCACGTGCTCGTGCGACGGCTCTAGGGCTCCCGCCCGCGTCGACGTCGGCGTTCAGGACGCGTCGACGGCTCCGCTCAGGACTCCTCGAACGTGTTGACCATCGCGTGCGCGGCCCGCTCGAGGTAGTCCCAGAGCTGCGCCTCGTGCAGGGGCGACAGGTCGAGCGAGTCGACGGCCACGCGCATGTGCGCGAGCCAGCGATCGCGCGCGTCGGGGTTGACGCGGAACGGCATGTGCCGCATCCGCAGCCGCGGGTGGCCGCGCTCGTCGCTGTAGGTCGTGGGACCGCCCCAGTACTGCTCGAGGAAACCGGTGAGGCGCTGGATCGCGCCCTCGAGGTCCTCCTCCGGGTACATCGCGACGAGCACCGGGTCGCCGGCCACGCCCCGGTAGAACTCCCGGACGAGCCTCTCGAAGGTCGGGCGGCCGCCGACGTCCTCGTAGAAGGAGTTCGCGAGCAGGTCGACCATCAGGACTCCTCGGGCGGGGTGGCGGGCCTCCGCGGCTGGCGTGGCGCGCGCGGCGGCTTCGGGGGAGCGGCGGCCTCGGAAGCGGTGCTCGTGCCGGTCGCCTCCTCGGGGGACGGCTCGGCCGTCGGGTCCTCGGGGAGCACGGTCCAGGTCGCCGTGACCTCGTCCTCGTCCGGGTCCGTGTCCCGGGCGGGTGCCGGGTCCTGCGCGGGGATCATCTGCGTCGCGCGCGGGTCGGGGCGGGAGCCGGCCGCGCCGCGGACGACGGGGGAGGCGGGACCGGCGGCCGGTGATCCGGGCTGCCGCTGCGCGACCTTCCGGGCGGCGCGCTTGCGGGGAGCCGGCTGCTCGGGCTGCTGCACGGGCGTCGACGCGGTGCGGGGCGGGTGCGCGCCGCCCACGCTCGCCGCGCTGTCGAAGCCGGTGAGCACGACGGCGGTGAGCGACGGCAGGGTGACGCCCATCGCGTCGAGGCTCGCCTTGAGCCGGCCGCGGAGCTCGCGGGAGACGTCGTCGCGCGCGTTGCTGCGGGTCTTGACGACCACGCGGATCACGACGGCCGACTCCGAGATCGACTCGATGCCCCACAGCTCGGGCTTCTCGACGATGCGCGAGCGCCACTTCGGGGTGGACGCCAGCTCGGTGGCCGTGGCGAGCATGCGCTCCTGCACGGCCTGCACGTCGGTGTCGTAGGGGACGGCGAGGTCGATGACCACGCGCGCCCAGCCCTGCGACATGTTGCCGACGCGGAGGATCTCGCCGTTGCGCACGAACCAGAGCGTGCCGTTGACGTCGCGGAGGGTCGTGATGCGGATGCCGACGGTCTCGACGACGCCCGTCGCGGGCCCCACGTCGACGACGTCGCCCACGCCGAGCTGGTCCTCCACGACCATGAACAGGCCGTTGAGGATGTCCTTGACGATGTTCTGGGCGCCGAAGCCGAGGCCCGCGCCGAGGGCTGCGGTGAGGAGGGCGAGCGAGCTGAGGATGCTGTCGTCCACGGCGTTCACCACGAGCGCCAGCACGATGATCACGATGACGACGGTGGTGATGTTGCTGAGGACGCTGCCGAGCGTTCGCGTCCGCTGGACCACGCGCACCGCGGTGAGGGGAGATGCCTGGATCGACTGCGTGTCGTCGACGTTCTGTCGCTTCTTCACGCCCGACACGATCTGGTCGACCGTGTTCCGGATCACGACGAGCAAGATCCACCGGAGCAGGAATCCGCCCACCAGGTAGGACACGACCTTGATGAGCGTGCCCCAGGTGGAGAAGAACGAGCCGTCGCCGCAGCACACCATGCTCAGGTCCATCGCGACGCGCTTCCGACGGGGATGAGGAGAGGGGAGGTCATCCGGACGAGTGTACCGGCGGCCTCCCCGGCCGCTCCTGGGTCCGTGCGCAGGAGCGGTGGCGGGGACGACGAGGGGGGACGGCCGCGTGCGCGACCGTCCCCCTCGCATGGAGCCGTGGTACCCGGTGCCTACTCGGCGTCCTTCGCCTGCGCCCGCAGCGCCCGCTCCACGCCCGACAGCAGCTCGCTGACGAGGCGGCGGAGCGCCGGCGGCTCGGGGTTCGCGTCGAGCCAGGCGACGGTCGCGTCGCGGAGCTCCTCGTCGGCGAGCGGCGACGGGTAGAAGCCGCCGATGAGCGCCGCGGCGATCGCGTAGCTCCGCGACTCCCACACGCCCTGCAGCGCGTCGAAGTACGCGCCCACGTACGGGCGCAGCAGCTCGGTGTCGGCGGCGCGTCGGAAGCCGAGGCCCGTGGTGCGCACGATCGTGTTCGGCTCGGTGTCGGCCTCCCACACGGACGCCCACGCGGCCTGCTTGCCCTCCGCGGTGGGGAGCGCCGCGCGGGCCTGGGCCGCGGACTGCGCGCCCGTCGCCGTGCGGTCGGCGGCGAGGGCCGCGTCGATCTCGGCGGTGCCGGCGCGACCGCCCGCGACGAGCGCGGTCAGGAGCTCCCAGCGGAGGTCCGCGTCGATCTCGACGCCCTCGAGCGTCTCGGTGCCGTCGAGGAGCGCCTGCACGTGATCCAGCTGGGCCGGCTCCGCCGCGAGCTGCGCGAACGTGCGCAGGAACTGGAACTGGTTGTCGGATCCGGGCGCCGCCTGCGCCGTGAGCGCCCACAGCTCGGAGGCGACCGTCGCGAGCAGCTCGTCCCGGTGGTCGGGCGCCGAGTACGTGGTGGCGGCGACGGTCAGCTGCGCGAGCGCGTAGCGGAGGGCCGTCGACTCGTCCTCGGTCGCGACGTTGTCGAGCACGAGGCGCGCGTAGTCGCGGGCGCGGATCTCGCCGTCGCGCGTGGCGTCCCATACGGAGGCGAAGACGAGCGAGCGGGCGAGCGAGTCCTCGAACGCGGCGAGGTGGCGCATCGCGACCTCGAGCGACGCGGGATCCAGGCGGACCTTCGCGTAGGTGAGGTCGTCGTCGTTGAGCAGCACGAGCGCGGGGCGCTGACGGCCGACGAGCTCGGCGACCTCCGTGCGGTCGCCGTCGACGTCGAGCTCGAAGCGCTCGGTGCGGACCAGCTTCGCGTCGCGCAGCTCGTAGAAGCCGATCGCGAGGCGGTGCGGGCGGAGCGTCGGGTAGTCCTCCGCGGCCTCCTGCAGCACGGAGAACGAGGTGATGACACCGTCCTCGTCGGCCTGGATCTCGGGACGCAGCGTGTTCACGCCCGCCGTCTTCAGCCACAGGTCGGTCCAGCGCTTGAGGTCGCGGCCGCTCGTGCCCTCGAGCTCCGTGGTGAAGTCGCGGAGCGTCGAGTTGCCGAACGCGTGGCGCTGGAAGTACGCGGCCACGCCCGCGAGGAACTCGTCCTGCCCGACGTACGCGACGAGCTGGCGGAGCACCGACGCGCCCTTGGCGTACGTGATGCCGTCGAAGTTGACCTGCACGTCCTCCAGGTCGTTGATGGTCGCGTAGACGGGGTGCGTGCTCGGCAGCTGGTCCTGGTTGTAGGCCCAGGACTTCTCGCCGGCGTTGAACGTGGTCCAGGCGCCCGTCCACTCGGTGCCCTCGGCCGTGGCCAGGGTCGAGATGTAGGTGGCGAAGGACTCGTTGAGCCACAGGTCGTCCCACCACCTCATGGTGACGAGATCGCCGAACCACATGTGCGCGAGCTCGTGCAGGATCGTCGTGACCCGCCGCTCCTTCACCGCGTCGGTGACCTTGGAGCGGAAGACGTAGCTCTCCACGAAGGTGACCGCGCCCGCGTTCTCCATCGCGCCCGCGTTGAACTCGGGGACGAAGAGCTGGTCGTACTTCGGGAACGGGTAGGGGTACGCGAAGCGCTCCTCGTAGAACGCGAAGCCCTCGCGGGTCTTCTCGAACACGTAGTCGGCGTCGAGGTGCTCCATGAGCGACTTGCGGGCGAAGACGCCGAGCGGGATCGTGCGGCCGTCGCTCGAGGTGAGCTCGCTGCGGACGACGCCGTAGGGGCCCGCGATGAGCGCCGTGATGTAGCTCGACATGCGCAGCGTCGGCTCGAAGGTCCACGTGGACGCGCCGTCGGCGGCGGTCGTCGGCTCGGGCGTGGGGGAGTTGGAGACGACCTCCCAGTGCGACGGCGCGGTGACCGTGAAGCGGAAGACCGCCTTGAGGTCGGGCTGCTCGAACACCGCGAACATGCGGCGGGAGTCCGGGACCTCGAACTGGGAGTAGAGGTAGACCTCGTCGTCGACGGGATCCACGAAGCGGTGCAGGCCCTCGCCCGTGTTGGTGTACATGGCGTCGGCGACGACCGTAAGCTCGTTCTCCTGCGCGAGGTCGTCGAGGCGGATGCGGACGCCGTCGCTGACGTCGGCCGGGTCGAGCTCACGGCCGTTCAGGGTCACGGCGTGCACCGTGCGGGTGATCGCGTCGATGAACGTGGACGCGCCGGCGGTGGCGGTGAAGCGCACGGTCGTGGTGGATCCGAACACCTCCGCGCCCCGGGTGAGGTCGAGCGTCACGTCGTACTCGGACACGGCCAGTAACGCGGCGCGCTCCTCGGCCTCGACGCGGGTGAGGTTCTCTCCTGGCATGCTGCTCCTGCTCGTCCGTGAGGTGGGTGGGCCGTGCGTGCGGACGCGCCTCGCGGGACGGCGCAACGGGCGGTCGGGACCACGGGTGCGCGGGCGGAGCGGCGCCGCTTTCGGAGCCGATCCTATTGCGTCGGCTGACCTAGGCTTGCGGCATGTCCGACGTTCAGAGCACCCCCCGCACCACCGCCGTCGAGTTCTGGTTCGACCCGTCCTGCCCCTGGGCGTGGATGACCTCCCGCTGGGTCGACGAGGTCGCCCGCCACCGCGACCTCGACATCACCTGGCGCCTCATGAGCCTCGCCGTCCTCAACGAGGACAAGGCCGACGACCCGCACTTCGCCGCCTTCCTCCCGCGCGCCCTCCGGTTCACACGGCTCGTCGCCGCGGTCCAGGCCGAGCACGGCGCCGAGCACGTCAAGCCGCTCTACGACGCGCTCGGCACGCGGATCCACCTCCGCGACCAGAAGGACGCCGACGTGGTGATCCCCGAGGTCCTCGCCGAGCTCGGCCTCCCCGCTGGGCTCGCCGACACCAGCCGCACCGACCGCTACGACGAGCCGATGCGCGCCAGCCACTTCGACGGGATCGAGCGCGTCGGCCAGGACGTCGGCACGCCCGTCATCGCGGTCGACGGCGTCGCCTTCTTCGGACCCGTCATCTCGCCCGCGCCGAAGGGCGAGGAGGCCGTGAGGCTGTGGGACGGCGTCGTCGCCGTCGCCGCGTACCCCGGTTTCTTCGAGATCAAGCGCTCGCGCACCGTGGGCCCCGTCTTCGACTGACCCTTTCCCGTCGCGCGCGCGGCGGCCGGACGCTCACGGGCGTCCGGCCGCGGCGTGCGCGGCATCGCCCGCGCCGCGGGCACGACGCCGCGACGTGCGGCAGGAGGAGTGCATCGATGCGCATCCACATCGCGACCGACCACGCGGGCCTCGACTTCTCGAGGTACCTCACGGACCACCTGACCGACGCCGGGCACGACGTCGTCGACCACGGACCCACGTCGTACGACGCGCTCGACGACTACCCGTCGTTCTGCATCCGCGCCGCGCGTGCCGTCGTCGCCGACCAGCGCGAGGGCACGACCGCCCTCGGCGTCGTGTTCGGCGGGTCGGGCAACGGCGAGCAGATCGCCGCCAACAAGGTCGAGGGCGCACGCGCGGCGCTCGTCTGGAACCTGTCGACCGCCGTGCTCGCGCGCCAGCACAACGACGCCAACGTGATCTCCATCGGCGCCCGCCAGCACACCGTCGAGGAGGCCACGGCCTTCATCGACGCCTTCATCGCGGAGCCGTTCTCCGCCGAGGAGCGGCACGCGCGCCGCATCGCGCAGCTCGCCGAGTACGAGACGACGGGGGCGATCGCCGGTCACCCCGTCACCGACTAGGCCGCCGTGCCCGAGGGGCATTCGATCCACCGGATCGCGAAGCAGTTCGAGGCGCACTTCGTCGGGGACGTCGTGCAGGCGTCCTCGCCGCAGGGCCGGTTCGCGGAGGGCGCGGCCGTCCTCGACGGCCGCCGGCTGCTCGCCGCGAAGGCGGTGGGCAAGCAGATGTTCCTCGAGTTCGACGGCGACGTCTGGCTGCGCGTCCACCTGGGCCTGTACGGCGCGTGGGACTTCGCGGGCGACGTGTCGACGCTCAACCGCATGGGGCAGAACGGCATGCGCGGCGACGTGCCCGTCGACGACCGCGTCGACGACGCCCCGGTCGACTCCGACGCGGAGGACTCGCTCGCGAGCATCGGCGCTCCCCGGCGGGCGCGCCTGCGCATGGCCGAGCAGGAGAAGGTGCACGATCCGTTCTCCGCCGACGCCTGGCCGCCTGAGCCCGTCGGCCAGGTGCGCGTCCGCCTCCTCACCGAGCACGCCGTGGCGGATCTCCGTGGGCCCACCGCGTGCGTGGTCGCCGACCCCGAGGAGGTGCAGCAGGCCATCGACAAGCTGGGACCCGATCCCCTTGTCGACGGCGGCAAGCGCTCCGAGGACCGCTTCACGGCGACCGTACGCAAGAAGCCGACGGCGATCGGCCTGCTGCTGATGGATCAGGCCGTGGTGAGCGGGATCGGCAACGTGTACCGGGCCGAGCTGCTGTTCCGGGCACGGCAGAACCCGCACACGCCCGGACGCGACGTGCCCGAGGACGTCGTGCGGGGTCTCTGGAAGGACTGGTCGAAGCTGCTCCGCAAGGGCGTCGAGGTCGGCCAGATGATGACCATGGACGGCCTGCGCGGGAAGAAGCTCGACGCGGCGCTCCGCAACCGCGCGGACCGGCACTGGGTCTATCACCGCGAGGGGCTGCCGTGCCGGGTCTGCGGCACCCACATCGTGATGGAGGAGGCCGCGGGCCGGAAGCTCTACTGGTGCCCGTACTGCCAGGCGTGATCCGCGCCGGGGGCTGACCGGGCGACCGCACGACGAAGGGGCCCGGATCCGATCGGATCCGGGCCCCTCGACCGTCGCGACGGGTGCGGCGGGCGGTGCTACTCGCTGATGTGGGCGAAGAGGAACCAGCGGTCCTTCTCGAGCCCGCGGGCGATCTCGATGGCGACGTCCTGGCTGTTGACGTCGATGTCCCCCAGCTCCTGGACGGCGCGGTTGACGAGCTCCATGGTCGCGTCGATCTGCGCGATGACCTCGGCGATGGTGGCGCTCGACGGACGGAAGCCGGGCGTGAGCGCCGCCGTGGTGGTGGATGCGGCGACCGTCTCGATGCGGGCGTCGATCGGCAGGCCGAGGGCGACGACACGCTCGGCGGCGGTGTCGGCCCAGTCCTGGGCGTGGGAGACGAGCACGTCGAGGAACTCGTGGACGCCGATGAAGTTGGCGCCGCGGACGTGCCAGTGCGCCTGCTTGCCGTTGACGGCGAGGGCCTGGAGGTTGACGGCGACGGGGCTGAGGAACTGGGCGACGCCGGCGGCGACGTCGGCCGATGCGGAGCTGGTGGGGACGTGGACGGTGTCGGTCATGGGTTCTCTCCTCGAGCGGCGGGACGGGTCTGCGGGCTGCGGACGATGCGGCCAATCTGACGCATCCCTCCGCCGCTCGCAAGCAAGCTGAGGCATGGCTTACCGGGTCGCGGCCGGGATCGGCGATCGGCGACCGGCCCAGCGCCCGTCCCCCTCACCGGAGCGCAGACACGCGGGCGGCCACCTCCTTCACGTCCCGGATGCGCCGCTCGTAGCGGGCCGCGACGGCGATGAGGACGACGCCCCCGATGCCCGCCCACGCCCACCAGGGGACGGTCGACGAGGCCTCGCGGATCCAGGGCCAGAGCTGGGCGACCGCGTGCACGACCAGGACGACCGCGCCGATGAGGAACGGGGCCCGGAGCTTGAGGCGCGTCCCGACCAGCAGCGTCGCCAGCGCGAGGACTCCGAGGCCGACGATGCGCCACGCCGGGCTGGGGCCGAGATCCGCGAGCAACGGCGGGACGAGCAGGACGAGGAGCCCGGGAGCCAGATGGCGCATGCTGCCGGCGGACGCGTCGCGGAGGAGGCGCCGGGCGCCGACCACGAGGAGCGCCGCGGCGACGGGCACCGTGACGGTCTCCGCCGGATCCGCCGCACCGGTCGCGACCAGGACCGCGGCGACCAGCCCGCCGACGACGAGCGCCGCGATCGCGAGGACGCGGTCCTGCGACGGGGGAGCGGCGGGGAGTCGGCTCTCCGCCGTCTCCGTCTCCGTGGACGCCGTCACGCGCGTCGACGAGCAGACGACGTGAAGAGCGGCGACCAGGCCCACGAGGAGGGCGGCTCGGGGTCCGGCGTCGTGCATCCCCTCGGCGTGGGCGCGGAGGATCCCGGCGGTGCCCGCACCTCCCGCCCCGACCAGCGCGACCAGCACGGTGGCTCGGGTCGCCGCTCGGAGCAGGGCATCCGCGGGGGCGCCGCCGCCGGGGTGCGCGCTCGCGGCCGGCGCTCGGTCCGCGACCGGCTCAGCCGGGGGGATCGTCCCCCGTCGCGCGTCCGTGCGGGTGCCGGGGAGCTCCTCCGGGAGCGCGGGCAGGAGGCCCACGGCGAGCACGAGGACCACGGCGGCCGCGAGCGTCCAGAGGTCCGTGCGCGAGAAGGAGGCCGCCTGGTCGCCGACCAGCTGGGCGACGGCCCTCCCGAAGCCGACGAGCGGGACCGTGAGCGCGGACGCCGCCGCGGCTGCCCCCACGAGGGGTCGCGTCGGTGACGCCGGGCCGGTGCCACGGAGCGCGGACGCGCAGAGCAGCAGGACGGCGGCGGCCGTGATCCCCAGGACGAGCGCCCGGACGGGCGTCCCCGTCCAGGACGCGACGGCCGTCGGCAGCGCGGCCAGGAGGAGGGCGCCGAAGAGGACGGGCGCCGCGCCGGACGCGCGTCCCGGGGCCGGCGACACATCCCGTGGGCGGCCGGAGGACCCGCGGTGGAGGAGCGCGGCCACCGCGAGCATCACGCCGGCCGTGGGGAGGACGTAGGGCTCCACGGCGTCGACACGGCCGCGGCCGAGCGGCACCCACAGGGCGGCGGAGCCGAGCACGAGCGCGATCCAGCCCACGTGGCGCCGCGCGCGCGACCCCGGCGGCGTCGAGGCGATGAGCACGGCGACCGCGGAGAGGAGCAGGGCCACGGGGAGGCCGGCGGCGTCGGTGGACGCGCCGACCGCGACGGTCCCGGCCACGAGGACGCCCGTCGCCAGGTCGGCGGAATGCCGGAGGAGCCCGGCGTCGGGCGTGGAGGGGCCGACGGGCACGGCGACCGGGTTCCGGAGCCGGTCGGCGGAACCCACGGCCGCGACGAGCACGGCGACGATCGCCGGGACGGCCACGGCGGCGGCGTCGACGGACGCGTACCCGCCGCGCCAGGCGAGGAACGCCACCACCACGGCGCCGAGCAGCGCCGCCGCGGCGGAGACGGCGAGGACGTGCCGGTGTACCGAGCGGAGCACGAGGAGCGCACCGGCTCCCGCCACGAGGGCGACGCTCGCGACGAGCGGACGGACGACGCCTTCGCCGGTGCCGACCGACGCGCACAGGACGACGGCGACGAGCGCAGTCGTACCCGCCCACGCGGATCCGGCCAGCCGAGCGTCCGCCGGGTTCCGGGCACCGCGCAGGACGAGCACGCCGACCCCGACGAGCAGCGCCGCGGTGATCGTCAGCTGGAGGTCGACGGCCGGCTCGCGGCCGGCATCGCCGGCGGAGAGGCGCAGTGCGCGCGTGCCGCCGACGACCAGGAGCCCGATGCCTGCGCCGATGACGACGGCGCGCAGCAGCGGGCGGACGGGGGATGCCGCGTGGCGCAGGGCGGCAGCGCCGCCCAGGGCGAGGGCCGCGCAGATCCCCGTCAGGAGGTAGGGCCGGAGCACGTCGTCGGGACGACCGACGGCAGCGAGGGGGAGGACGGCCGTGAGGATGCCCGCGAGGGTGAGCGTCGTGACGCCGCGGCGCACCCGGGGCTCGACCGACGACGCCATCCCTCCTCCGTCGGCGCGCACCGCGGCGTGGTGCATCAGCGCGGCGAGGAGGAGCAGCGCGCCCGCCACGGGCAGCCAGTACGCCTCCGACGAGGTGGTCCCGCCGGCGAGCAGTCGCGACCACAGCGCCGCGATCCCCGCGCCGAGGGCCGTCCAGCCCCAGGCGCGGCGGGCGCTGCGGGACAGGAGCAGCCCGTCGTGGGCGATGGACATGGCGAGCGCCGCCGCCGCGAGCAGGAGCAGCGGGACCCACAGGCGTCCGCGTGCATCGAGGGTGGGATCGACGGAGACGGCGACCACCAGCGAGCCGATCGCCACCGCGGTCGTGCCCACGTCGAGGGCGACGCGCAGCGCGCGCGACGCGTGCCGACGGGCGAGCAGGGCGGCTGTCGCCACGACGAGGGTGACAGCGGCGGGGACCACGCCGTGGGGCGTGGCACCGCGGTCGACCAGGGCGCCGGCGGTCAGGACGGCGAGGAGCAGCGTCGGGGCGACGAGGGCGGCGGTCGTGAGCCGCCAGCGGCGCAGCGCGGTCGTCCCCGGCGCGCGGGGGACCTCGGCCTCCGGCTCGGGGCGGAGCGCGCGCTCGGGCAGCGCGACGCGACCCGCGCCGCCGACGGTCCACGCCACGAGACCGGCGACCAGGGTCACCTGCGCCGCGATGGAACAGGCAGGGGATCCGGTGAGCGCACCCCCGACGCGGTCCGCTCCGACGATCGCCACGAGGAGGGCCGTGAGGCACGCGGGGAGCAGGACCGTCGCGAGGAGCGCGCGCCTCCGCAGGCCCGGACGTCCGGGCAGCGCGCCGGCGACGAGGACGGTCAGACCGGATGCCAGCAGGACGAGCACCACGGGGTCCGCCGCCGCGTCGAGCGCGCTCGACGCGGGCGCGTCCCCGATGACGCGCGCGGTGGTGAGAGAAGGGGCCAGGGCGCCCGCGGAGACGAGGCCCGCGAGCGCGGCTCCCGCGGTGGCGAGGCGCGCGGTGTGCTCCGTGCGCGCGGTCTGGGACCCGACGACGAGGAGCAGCACGAGGATCGGCGCGGCGGCCCACCAGGTGCTCGTGCTCGCCCAGGAGGCGGCCCCGGCGAGGGCGCCCGCCACGAGGGACAGCGCGGTGAGCGGGGCAGGAGGGATCGCGGCGGGGCCGGCCGCCCGGCGGGAGGACAGGCGCCACGCGAGAGCTCCGGCCGAGGCGACGAGGTACGCGGCGACGACGACGGCCACGGGACCGAGCGCCGGGATCGCGGCGATCAGCGCCGCGGCACCGGTCCATGCGAGGAGGCTCCTGCGCTCCCGGGAGCGTCGGCCCACGACGGCGGCGACCGCGGCGAGGACCCAGACGGCGACGAGTCCGAGCGCCCCTGCGCGGACGTCCCCGGACAGGCCGGCGACGTCGCTCGTCCGGGCGAGGACCCCCACCGTATCGTCGAGCGGATCGTGTGCCCAGGCGGGCAGCCCGACGACCAGGGCAGCCGTGATCCCGCCGAGCCCGGCGATCGCGGCGGGGAGCCCGGCGACCGCCGCCACGACCAGCGCGGCGAGGGCGGCGACGCGTGCCGTGCCGGCCACGGCGGCGTCGGGCAGCCGGCGCGCGGCCACATCGAGCACGGCAGCCGCGAGCGCCGCCGCCACGAGCTGCGCGCAGAACGTGAGCATCGCGGGCCCGCCCGTGAGCACCGTCACGGGCAGGGCGGCGGCGGCTCCCACGCCCGCGACGACGGCGGCCAGGATGCGCAGCGCATCCGTCGGATGACCGGCCGCGACCGGCGCCGCGTCCGGTACAGCGCCGTCATCGGTCGACGGCACGGGAGCGTCGGCGGGGGCCGCTGGTGCGGCGATGTCGCGATCCACGTCATCGCGGCGGAGCTCGTCGACGCGGTCGTCGGGGGACACGGCACGCGCGAGCGCCCAGGCGTGCGCGCCGCTGGCGACGGCCGCGACGAGGAGGGGGAGCGCCGGTACCGCGTCGGGGTCGATCGCGGCGGCGGCGCCCGCGAGCAGAGCGGCGGCGGCGCCGCCGACGCCCACGACCCGGAGGATCCGCCGCTCGAGCGGGTCGGGCAGGTTCGCCGCGCGGGAACGGGGTGCCGCATGGACGAGGGCCACGGCCGAGGCGGCAGCCAGGGCGAGCGCGGTGCGGGTGCCGGCGTCCGACGAGGGCACGGCACCGACCAGGAGGCCGGCCCCGACGGAGAGTCCCGCCCATCCGGCGATGCCGGCGGTGCGGATCCGCAGCAGCGGCCGGAGCACGAGGATCGCCGCGTAGATGACGAGCGTCCCGACGCCGAAGTGGACGAACGGGTCGTTCGACGCCGCTCCCGCCAGGTCGTAGGACCGCACGGCCCAGACGTCGAGGTGCAGCAGCACGACGCCCACGACGCCCACGGCCTCGGCGGTGCCGGGCAGTCGACGCCGGGCGAGGACCGCCGCCGCGCCGAGGGTGGCCAGGGTGACGGCCGCCGTGATCGCGGCCCGGACGACCAGCCCGTAGGTGACGAAGGCGTAGACGACGTAGAAGACGGCCGCGACCGAGAGCAGCACGACGCCGATGGCGAGCAGCACGGCCGGGACGCTGATGCGGCGACGGGGCGCCGCGGGTGCGGGAGGGACGGGATGCGGCATTCGGGTGGGCGCCTGCTGCGGTCGGGGTGCGTCCGGAGAGGGCGAGGGCGGTGGTGCGACCGCGTCCGTCGCCGCATCGGGGGCGATGGTCGTCGCCGTGGCCAGTGCGTCCCGCAGCACGGGCACGGGCACGGATGATGAGTCGGGGGCGGCGGGTGCGACGACCGCGGCCGCACGGGCGCGCGCCGCCGCATCGCTCCAGCGCCGCATCGCCTCGAGCAGCCGCTCCCGCTCGGTGATCGCGTCGACCACGCGGCGCGAGGCGCCGAGGAGGGCGGCGGCCTCGGGCGCGCGGACGTCGAGCCCGCACCGAGCGCAGACGAAGGCGCCCAGCGGCGCGAAGCAGGCCGGGCAGAGCTCCGTGCGCAAGAGGTCGAGGGGTCGTGCGGCCCACGGCTGCGCCCCGATCCCCGATGCCCGTGCGTCGTCCTCGACCATGCAGCCCCCCCCGAGCTCGCCCGTTGCGGAAGCTCCCAGGCTATCCACGGACCAGGAACCTGACGGTCCGACGGGCGGCGCACGACGGGTCGCCCCGAACGGGGGAGGGACCACGTGACGACGGGGCTGTGGAGGAGGAGACGGGGAGGGCGGAGTGACCGCGATGGAGGGGATGACGGGAATCGAACCCGCGTGATCAGTTTGGAAGACTGAGGCTCTACCATTGAGCTACATCCCCGCGACGCCGGAGCCACCGCCCCCGAGGGGCCGTGCGCCGGATGCGCGGGATCCAGCGTAGCGCAGCCTCCCGTCGCCGGTGACCAGGGCCGGGCACGAGTCGGATAGGCTGTGGCACGGTCGGATCGGCTTCCGCGCGCCTGCACGAAGAGGGGCACGGCGCCCGCCTCGACCGAGGGAATGCGTGGCAGCCGGGGCGTAGCGTAGTGGCTAGCGCGTCCGCTTTGGGAGCGGAAGACCGCAGGTTCGAGTCCTGTCGCCCCGACCACATCCCCGACGACGAAATGCCGTCTCAGCCGAGGCGCGTACCGCGATTACAGGAGAACTCCACACGTGAAGACCACGGTCGAAAAGCTGAGCCCCACGCGCGTCAAGCTCGCGATCTCTGCGACCCCCGAAGACCTGAAGCCGCACATCGACCACGCATACGGCCACATCGCCGAGCAGGTCGCCATCCCCGGCTTCCGCAAGGGCAAGGTGCCGCCGCCCATCATCGACCAGCGCGTCGGCCGCGAGGCCGTGCTGGAGCACGCCGTCAACGACGGCATGGACGGCTTCTACCAGGCCGCGGTCAAGGAGACGGACATCCGTCCCCTCGGGCGCCCCGAGGCCGACGTCAAGGAGTGGCCCGGCAAGGACCTCACCGGCGACCTCCTCCTGGAGATCGAGGTCGACGTCCGCCCCGAGTTCGACCTGCCCGCGTACGAGGGCCTCGAGCTCACCGTGGACTCCGTCGAGGTCACCGACGACGAGGTCGGCACCGAGCTCGACATCCTGCGCAGCCGCTTCGGCACGCTGATCACGGTCGACCGCCCCGCGAAGACTGGCGACTTCGTCCAGATCGACCTCACCGCCACCATCGCCGGCAACGCCGTCGACACCGCGAGCGGCATCTCCTACGAGCTCGGCTCGGGCGAACTCATCGACGGCATCGACGAGGCCCTCGAGTCCCTCACGGCTGGCGAGAGCACCACCTTCGAGTCGAAGCTGCTCGGCGGCGACAACGAGGGCGAGACCGCGGAGATCGCCGTCACCGTCCAGTCCGTCAAGGAGCGCGAGCTGCCCGAGGCCGACGACGACTTCGCGCAGATCGCCAGCGAGTTCGACACCATCGACGAGCTGCGCGCGGACCTCAAGGTCCAGGTCGGCAAGTCCAAGGTCTTCGGCCAGGTCACCCAGGCTCGCGACCAGATCGTCGACAAGCTCCTCGAGACCGTCGAGATCCCCGTCCCGGAGAAGCTCGTCGAGGACGAGGTGCACCGCCACCTCGAGAACGAGAACCGCCTCGAGGACGACGTGCACCGCGCCGAGGTCAAGGTGTCCAGCGAGAAGGCCTTCCGCCAGCAGCTGCTCCTCGACGCCATCGCCGAGAAGGAGGAGCTGAAGGTCAGCCAGGACGAGCTGACCCAGTACCTCATCCAGGGCGCGCAGCAGTACAACATGGAGCCGAACGAGTTCGTCCAGGTGCTCCAGCAGAACAACCAGATCCCCGCCATGGTCGGCGAGGTCGCGCGCAACAAGGCCCTCGCGGTCGTGCTCGACAAGGCCCGTGTCGTGGACGCCGACGGCAAGGTCGTCGACGTGACCGAGTTCACGCAGCCCGTCGTGCGCGACGCGGACGCGGTGTCCGAGGAGCCCGCCGACGCGGACGCCGAGGCCGTGACGGCCGACGCCCCCGCGGAGGAGGCCGCCTCCGAGGAGGCGCCCGCCGAGAAGCCGAAGAAGAAGGCGCCCGCGAAGAAGAAGGCCGCCGAGAAGGCCGCCGACTCCGAGTAGCAGCCACCGCCGCCCGCCTCGACCGGCAGCGACACGAGGGCCCGGGGAGCATCAGCTCCCCGGGCCCTCGTGCGTGGGGCGGCTGCGCTCTCCGCCCGCGGCGGCTGCGCTCTCCGCCCGCGGCGGCTGCGCTCTCCGCCCGCGGCGAACACGGGCATCGGGGCGGATCCGCTCCGATAGATTCATGACTCGAAGCGACGAATGAATGGGAGCTCGAACAATGGCCGAACCGACACTGGTACCCGGTGTTTTTGACCGACTGCTGAAGGACCGCATCATCTGGCTCGGATCCGAGGTCCGCGACGACAACGCGAACGAGATCTGCGCGAAGATCCTGCTGCTGGCGGCGGAGGACACCGAGAAGGACATCTTCCTCTACATCAACTCGCCCGGCGGTTCCGTCACGGCGGGAATGGCCATCTACGACACCATGCAGTTCGTCCCCAACGACATCGTCACCGTCGGGATCGGGATGGCCGCCTCCATGGGCCAGCTGCTCCTCACGAGCGGCACCAAGGGCAAGCGGTACATCACGCCCAACGCCCGCGTGCTCCTGCACCAGCCGAGCGGTGGCTTCGGCGGCACCTCGAGCGACATCCAGACGCAGGCGCAGCTCATCCTCGCGATGAAGCACCGGCTCGCCGAGATCACCGCGGGCCAGACCGGCAAGACCGTCGAGCAGATCAACGAGGACGGCGACCGCGACCGCTGGTTCACCGCCCAGGAGGCCCTCGAGTACGGCTTCGTCGACCACATCCGCGAGTCGGCGACCGACGTCGTCGGCGGCGGCGGCACCGAGACCTCCTAGACCCGCGACATTCGAGACAGGTAAGAGAAGAGAACATGGAATTCCCCACCTTCGGCGGCGCCCGCGGCGCCGGCTCCACCGCCACGAGCCCGTCGTCGCGGTACATCCTCCCCAGCTTCGAGGAGCGCACGGCCTACGGCTACAAGCGCCAGGACCCGTACGCGAAGCTCTTCGAGGACCGCATCATCTTCCTCGGCGTGCAGGTCGACGACGCGTCCGCGGACGACGTCATGGCTCAGCTGCTCGTGCTCGAGTCGATGGACCCCGACCGCGACATCGTCATGTACATCAACTCGCCCGGCGGCTCGTTCACGGCCATGACCGCCATCTACGACACGATGCAGTACGTCTCGCCGCAGATCCAGACGGTGTGCCTCGGCCAGGCGGCCTCCGCCGCCGCCGTGCTGCTCGCGGGCGGCGCACCCGGGAAGCGCCTCGCGCTCCCCAACGCGCGCGTGCTCATCCACCAGCCCGCCACGGGCGAGTCCAGCGGCGGCCAGGCCTCCGACATCGAGATCCAGGCCGCGGAGATCATGCGCATGCGCTCCTGGCTCGAGGACACGCTCGCGGAGCACACCAAGCGCGACCGCGACCAGATCAACCGCGACATCGAGCGCGACAAGATCCTCGGCGCGGACGAGGCGCTGGAGTACGGCCTCATCGACCAGGTGCTCACCTCGCGCAAGAACCTGACGGCGGCGATCCCCGCCCGCTAGGCCCGCACGGACGAAGGGGCGGTCGGCCGATGCCGACCGCCCCTTCCGCGTGCCCGGTGGATCAGGCGGCGGGCTCCTCCAGCTCGCCCCGCTCGATCGCCTCCCGCTCGAGCTCCCGCACGATCGGCAGCACCTGCGTGCCGAACTGCTCGATGTCCTCGAGGTAGTGCAGGAATCCGAGCAGCAGCAGGTCGACCCCGCGCTTGCGGTACTCGACCATGCGGCGCGCGATCTGCTCCGGCGTACCGATGAGGCCCGTGCGGAAGCCGTCGTTGTACTGGACGAGATCGCGGAAGGTCGAGTCGGACCACATGCCCTTGCCGTCGCCGGTGGACGCGCCGGCCTGCTTCACGGCCTGCCGGAAGCCCTCGACGGCGTCGGGGTTCGCCTTCGCGACGATCTCCTCGAGCACGTCCTGCGCCTCCTGCTCGGTGTCGCGCGCGATGACGAAGCCGTTGAGGCCGAACCTGACCCGCTCGGTGCGGCCGGCGGCGCGCGCGGAGGCGAGCACGTCGGCGCGCTGCTCCTCGAAGCCCGCGAAGTCCTTGCCGTTGGAGAAGTACCAGTCCGTGACGCGGCCGCCCATCTCGCGGGCGTCCGTGCTGTTGCCGCCCATGAAGATCTCCGGGTGCGCGCGGCCGGGCACGTCCACGGGCGGCGGCTTGAGAGTGAAGTCGTGGATCCGGTAGAAGTCGCCGAGGTGCGTGAACTCCTCCTCGGTCCAGAGGCCGCGGAGCACGCGGATGAACTCCTCGGTGCGGCGGTAGCGCTCCCCGTGCTCGAGCCACGGTTCGCCGAACCCGACGAACTCGTCCTTCAGCCACCCGGACACGACGTTCACGGCGGCGCGGCCGTGCGACATGTGGTCGGCCGTGATGATCCACTTGGCCAGCACGCCCGGGTGCCAGAGACCCGGGTGCACGGCCGCGATCACCTTGAGCCGCTCGGTCGCGAGCAGGAGGCCGAGCGAGAACGACGTCGACTCGTGCTGCTGGTCGGCGCCATAGGACGCGGCGTACCTGACCTGGCTCAGCGCGTAGTCGAAGCCGTTCCGCTCGGCGAGCTGCGCCACGCGGACGTTGAAGTCGAAGTCGAAGTAGGTGCGCTGCTCGATGTCGCTCGTCACGAGGCCGCCCGAGACGTTGGGGACCCAGTAGGCGAAGGACAGCGCGTCGGGGGATGCGGGAGGGGTGTCGTCTGTCATGCGGACATGGTGGGCGACGCAGCCGGGAGCGTTCCCTCGTGTTGCGCAGTGTGACGGCGCATCGTCGCACATCGGGTCCTCCGACGGGCCGCGCCCCCAGGGGTCCGGAAGATGTCGGGCGCTCGGGTTAGGCTCATTCCACATCGCACGGTTTCCGGGGAGGAATTCATGGCACGCATCGGCGAGAGCGCGGATCTGCTCAAGTGCTCCTTCTGCGGGAAGAGCCAGAAGCAGGTCCAGCAGCTGATCGCGGGACCGGGCGTCTACATCTGCGACGAGTGCGTGGAGCTCTGCAACGAGATCATCGAGGAGCGCCTGGCCGAGGCCAGCGAGGAGACCACGGGCGAGTTCGACCTCCCGAAGCCGAAGGAGATCTTCGGCTTCCTCGACGAGTACGTCATCGGGCAGGAGGCCGCCAAGCGCGCGCTGTCCGTCGCGGTCTACAACCACTACAAGCGCGTCCGTGCCGTCAGCACCATCGGGCCGGCGGAGACGGTGGGCGACGAGATCGAGATCGCCAAGAGCAACATCCTCCTCATCGGGCCCACCGGCTGCGGCAAGACCTACCTGGCGCAGACGCTGGCGAAGCGGTTGAACGTGCCGTTCGCGGTCGCGGACGCGACGGCCCTCACCGAGGCCGGCTACGTGGGCGAGGACGTGGAGAACATCCTCCTCAAGCTCATCCAGGCCGCCGACTACGACGTGAAGCGCGCCGAGACCGGGATCATCTACATCGACGAGGTCGACAAGATCGCCCGCAAGGCGGAGAACCCGAGCATCACGCGGGACGTGTCGGGCGAGGGCGTGCAGCAGGCGCTGCTGAAGATCCTCGAGGGCACGGTCGCCTCCGTGCCGCCGCAGGGGGGCCGCAAGCACCCGCACCAGGAGTTCATCCAGGTCGACACGACCAACGTGCTGTTCATCGTCGCAGGCGCCTTCGCCGGGCTCGAGGACATCATCAGCCAGCGCGCGGGCAAGAAGGGCATCGGCTTCGGCGCCCCGCTGCACCGCAAGGACGTCAACGCCGACGTGTTCGGCGAGGTGCTGCCGGAGGACCTGCACAAGTTCGGGCTCATCCCCGAGTTCATCGGGCGCCTCCCCGTCGTCACCACGGTCACGCAGCTCGACCAGCGCGCGCTCATGGAGATCCTCACCAAGCCGCGCAACGCGCTCGTCCGCCAGTACCAGCGCATGTTCGAGCTCGACGGCGTGGAGCTGGAGTTCGAGCAGGGCGCCCTGGAGTCCATCGCCGACCTGGCCGTCCTCCGCCAGACGGGCGCCCGGGGCCTGCGCGCCATCCTCGAGGAGGTGCTCGGGCCGATCATGTTCGACATCCCCTCGGACGACGAGGTGGGTCGCGTGGTCATCACCCGCGAGTCGGTCGTGCAGAACGCCGCGCCCACCATCGTGCCGCGCGCCTCGATGCTCCGTGCGGAGAAGTCCGCCTGATCGAGCCCCACGCCCGGAGACGCCGAGAGCGCCGCACCCGTGAGGGGCGCGGCGCTCTCGGCGTGCAGGGGCCAGGATCAGTCGGCGAGGCCCCGGCGCGCGAGCAGCGGCTCGATCACCGCGTCGCGGCCGCGGAAGTCGCGGTACGCCTCCAGCGGGTCCTTCGAACCGCCGACGCCGAGGAGACGCGCGCGGAATCGGTCGCCGTTGGCGCGCGTCAGTCCGCCGTTCTCGTGGAACCACTCGACGGTGTCCGCGTCGAGCACCTCGCTCCAGATGTAGGAGTAGTAGCCGGCGTCGTAGCCGCCCGCGAAGGTGTGCTGGAAGTAGCTCGACGCGTAGCGGGGGAGGACGGCCGGCACGTCGAGCCCCACGGCGGCGAGGGCCTCGGCCTGGAACGCGTCGACGTCCTCCACGACGTCGGCGACGCCGATCCGGTGCCACGCCTGGTCGAGGAGCGCGGCACCCAGGTACTCGCTCGTGAGGAAGCCCTCGTTGAACGCGGAGGAGGCCTGCACGGCGGCGACGAGGTCGTCGGGCATGGGCTCGCCCGTCTCGTGGTGCACGGCGTAGGAGGCGAGGATCTCCGGCCACAGCATCCACATCTCGTTCACCTGGCTGGGGAACTCGACGAAGTCGCGGAACACGTTCGTGCCGGCGAAGCGCGGGTAGGTGACGCGGGCGAAGAGGCCGTGCAGCGCGTGCCCGAACTCGTGGAAGAGCGTGTTCGTCTCGTCGTAGCTAAGGAGCGTGGGCTGGCCGGCGGGCGGCTTCGGGACGTTGAGGTTGTTGAGCACGACCGTGGGCGTGTCGAGGAGGGCGCTCTGCGAGATGAGCGGGTTCATCCACGCGCCGCCGCGCTTCGAGTCGCGCGTGTGGAGGTCGAGCACGTAGAGGCCGACGGGGGATCCGTCCTCGTCGCGCACCTCGAAGACGCGCGTGTCCGGGTGGTACGCGACGATGTCGTCGCGCTCGGCGAACGTGACGCCGTAGAGGGCGGTCGCAGCACGGAACACGCCGTCGTGGAGGACCCGCTCCGCCTCGAGGTAGGGGCGCATGCGCTCGGTGTCGACGTCGTAGCGCTCCGTGCGCACCTTCTCGCTGTAGAACGCCCAGTCCCAGGCGGCGAGCTCGAACGTCGGCTCGCCGCGCTCCTCCTGCGTGCGGTCGATCACGCGCTGCAGCTCGACGGCCTCGGCCCGGGCGTTGCGGGCCGCGGCCGGGGCGAGGCGTCCGAGCATGTCGGCGACGGCCTCGGGCGTGCGAGCCGTCTGGTCGGCGGTGACCGCGGCGGCGTGGCTCGGGAAGCCGAGGAGGGCCGCGCGCTCGGCGCGGATGCGGGTGATCTCGAGCACCAGTGGGCGGTTGTCGTGCTCGTTCTCCCGAGCGCCGCGGGCGAGCGACGCCTCCATGATCCGCTGGCGCAGGCCCCGGTCCGTGAGCTGCGACAGGTACGGGTGGCCGGTCGGCAGCACCAGCGTGATGAGGTGCTTCCCCTCCAGCCCGCGGTCGGCGGCGGCCTGCGCGGCCGCCGCGATGGCGCCCGCGCCCAGGCCGTCGAGCTCGGCCTCGTCGTCGACGACGACGGCCAGTTCGTTGGTGTCCTCGAGCAGGTTCGACTCGAAGCGCGTGGTGAGCACCGAGAGGCGGCTGTTGAGGTCGCGGAGACGCTCCTTCGCGTCGTCGTCGAGGCCCGCGCCCGCGATCGTGAACTCGGCCAGGTAGCGCTCGACGAGGTAGACGGACTCGGCGTCGGGGCCGGAGTCGTGGCGCGCGTCGTGGACGGCGCGGATCCGGGCGTAGAGCGCGGAGTCGAGGCGGATCGCGTCCTCGTGCGCGGCGAGCTCGGGGGCGATCTCCGCCTCGAGCTCGCGCGTGAAGGGGGAGCTGTCGGACGAGGTGAGGGTGAAGAAGACGTGGCTGACGCGGTCGAGGATCCGGCCGGATCGCTCGAGCGCGACGAGCGTGTTCTCGAAGGTCGGCGGCTCGGTGGACGCCGCGATGGCGCGGACCTCCGCGAGGTGCTCGGCGATGCCCGCCTCGAACGCGGGGCGGAAGTGCTCCTCGCGGATGTCGGCGAAGGGCGGCATGCCGTGGGGGAGGGAGCTCGGTTCGAGGAAGGGGTTCTCGGGCGTCGTCATGTTCCGAGCCTAGGCCGGGCGGCGACCTAGGCTCGGGGGGTGAAGATCGAGCGATACACCCACGGCCACCACGAGAGCGTCCTCCGCGTGCACAGCGCGCGGACCGTGCGGAACTCCGCGGCCTACCTCGAGCCGCACCTGCGGCCGGGCCTGGACGTGCTGGACGTGGGCAGCGGACCCGGGACCATCACGGTGGAGATCGCCGACCTCGTCGCGCCGGGGCGCGTGGTCGGCCTCGACATGTCGGAGGACGTCGTGCGGCAGGCCGCCGAGCTGGCGGGGTCGCGCGGCACGGCGAACGTCGAGTTCGTCACGGGGTCCGTGTACGAGCTGCCCTACGCCGACGCGTCGTTCGACGTCGTCCACGCGCACCAGGTGCTGCAGCACGTGGGCGATCCCGTCCGCGCGCTGGCGGAGATGCGTCGCGTCACGCGCCCGGGCGGGCTCGTGGCGGCGCGCGACGTCATCTACTCGAAGGTGGCGCTGTTCCCCGAGTCGGACGGGCTGCGGCTCTGGGCGGACGTGTACCTGCCCGTCCACCGGGCGAACGGCGGCGAGCCCGACGCGGGATCCCGGCTGAAGGCCTGGGCGCGCGAGGCGGGCTTCACCGAGATCACGTCGAGCGCGTCCGTGTGGTGCTTCTCCTCGGACGACGAGCGGGCCTGGTGGGGCGGCGCGTGGGCCGACCGCGCGGTCGCGTCGGCGTTCGCCGGGCAGGCCCGCGAGGGCGGGTTCGCGACGGACGACGACCTCCGGGCCATCCGCGCCGGCTGGCAGGAGTGGGCCGCGGACGACGACGGCTTCCTCGCGATGCCGCACGGCGAGATCCTCGCCCGGCGCTGACGCGGTGGACGGTCAGTCGTCGAAGGGGTCGTCCGTCGACTCGCCGGGGATCGTGATGGTCGCCGCGTCCTCGATCGGGTCGTAGCGGATGACTGTGCCGTCGTCGAGCTCGACGACGGGCTTCCGCTCGAGCCACGTCAGCGTCCAGCGCCACTGCGAGGTGTCGGTCTCGAGGGCGACGATGTCGGACTCGACGGTCTTCACGGCGAGGAGGACGACCTCGGGGAGTTCCGCCGGCGCGGTGCCGCCGACGGGCCAGCGGGTGCCGAGCTGCATCAGACGTCCTGCTCGTAGGTGACCCACGTGGTGCGGCGGGCGACCCGGTCGTAGAGGCGCTGCGCGTCGGCGTTGTCCTCGGCGGTGATCCAGCGGAGCATGCTCGCGCCGTCGCGGCGCGCGACCTCGGCGACCGCGGCGATGAGCTGCTCGCCCACGCCCTGTCGGCGCGAGATCTCGCGCACGTACAGGTCGTCGACGAGGAGGCCGTCGGTGCCGCGGGCGAGGCGCGAGAAGCGGTGGAAGTGCGCGAGGCCGACGAGGGCGCCCTCGTGCGCGTCGTCGACGGCGACGACCGCGGAGCTGGCGTGCGCGTCGTCGACGAGGTGGCTCCACGCGAGCACGGCGGCCTCGTCCGTCAGCTCGGTGCCGTAGAAGTCGGCGTAGCCCGCGAACAGGTCGAACCAGGGGAAGAAGTCGCCGTCGCGGACGGGGCGGATCGAGATGGTCATGCGTCGGTCTCCTCGTGCTGCTCGGCGGTCGCGAGTGTGATGCGGGTGACGGCGGGGCCGTCCCCCTCGGTGAAGGTCAGGTCGGTGATGCGGCCCACGGCGCGGAGGTCCCGCGCCACGAGCTCGAGCGAGCGGATGTCCTCGGGCGAGGCGGCGACGACCGCCTCGGCGACGGGCGTCTTCTGCGAGGCCTTGGCGTCGGTCTTGGCGCGGCGGATCCCCACGAGCGCGCGGCCGGCGAGGGCCAGCAGCCGCGGGTCGGGCGCGCCGCCGGTGGCGGGGGCGTCGGGGGTCGGGGCGGTCGGCCACACGGAGGTGTGGATCGAGCCGTCGTGCGACCAGCTCCACGCCTCCTCCGCCGCGAACGGCACGAAGGGCGCGAACAGGCGCAGCAGGACGTCGAGGGCCTCGCGGAGCGCCGCGACCGCGGATCCCCGGTCGGCCGGATCGGCGTCGGCCGAGTAGGCGCGGTCCTTGACGAGCTCGAGGTAGTCGTCGCAGAAGGTCCAGAAGAAGCTCTCCGTGACCTCGAGCGCGCGGGCGTGGTCGTATTCCTCGAGCGCGGTCGTCGCGGTCTCCACGACCTCGGCGAGGGCGGCGAGCATGCCCACGTCGATGGCGTGCGTCGCACGGGCGCCCTCCGGGGCCTCGAAGGAGAGGATGAACTTCGCGGCGTTGAGCACCTTGATCGCGAGCCGGCGGCCGATCTTGATCTGCGTCGGGTTCTGCGGGTCCATCGCGGCGTCGACGCCGAGGCGGGCCGAGGCGGCCCAGTAGCGCACCGCGTCGGAGCCGAACTGCTCGAGCGTGGCCGCCGGGGTCACGACGTTGCCCTTGGACTTCGACATCTTCTTGCGGTCGGGGTCGAGGATCCAGCCGGAGATCGCGGCCGTCTTCCACGGCGCCGTCCCGTGCTCCAGCTCGGCGCGGAGGACCGTGGAGAAGAGCCACGTGCGGATGATGTCCTGGCCCTGCGGGCGCATCGAGAACGGGAAGACGAGGCCGAACAGCTCCGGGTCGCGCTCCCAGCCGCCCGCGAGCTGTGGGGTGAGCGAGGAGGTGGCCCAGGTGTCCATGACGTCGAGCTCGCCCTGGAAGCCGCCGGGCACGCCGCGCTGGTCCTCCGTGTAGCCGGGGGCGGGGTCCGACGACGGGTCGACGGGCAGCTGGTCCTCGGTGGGCGTGATGGCCTTCTCGAACTCCGGGTTGCCGTCGGCGTCGAGCGGGTACCAGACGGGCAACGGGACGCCGAAGAAGCGCTGGCGGGAGACGAGCCAGTCGCCGTTGAGTCCGCCGACCCAGTTCTCGTAGCGGACGCGCATGAAGTCGGGCACGAAGCCGATCTCGCGGCCGCGGCCGATGAGGCCCGCGCGGAGCTCTTCGTCCCGGCCGCCGTTGCGGATGTACCACTGGCGGGTGGAGACGATCTCGAGCGGCTTGTCGCCCTTCTCGTAGAACTTCACGGGGTGGGTGATCTTGCGCGGCTCGCCGATGAGCTCGCGGGACTCCGTGAGCAGCTCGACCATCGCCGCCTTCGCGGAGAACACGGTCTTGCCGGCGAGGGCGGCGTAGGCCTCGCGACCGGCCTCCGACGTGATCGCGGCGGGCGCCTCGGAGACGATGCGGCCGTCGAAGCCGACGATCGCACGGTTCTCGAGCTGCAGCTCGCGCCACCAGACGACGTCGTTGAGGTCGCCGAAGGTGCAGACCATGGCGATGCCGGATCCCTTGTCGGGCTGCGCGAGGTGGTGCGCGAGCACGGGGACCTCGACGCCGAAGACGGGCGTCGTGACCGTGGTGCCGAACAGGCCCTGGTAGCGCTCGTCGTCCGGGTGCGCGACGAGGGCGACGCACGCCGCGAGGAGCTCGGGGCGCGTGGTGTCGATGATCACGTCGTCGCCGTCGGGGCGGTGGAACGCGAGGCGGTGGTAGGCGCTCGGCTGCTCGCGGTCCTCGAGCTCGGCCTGCGCGACGGCGGTGCGGAAGGTGACGTCCCACAGGGTGGGGGCGTCGGCCTGGTACGCCTCGCCGCGGGCGAGGTTGCGGAGGAACGCGCGCTGCGAGGCGACCTGCGCCTCGGCGCCGATGGTGCGGTAGCTCTGGCGCCAGTCGACGCTCAGGCCGAGCGTGCGGAAGAGGTCCTCGAACTGCTTCTCGTCCTCCTCGGTGAGGCGCTCGCACAGCTCGATGAAGTTGCGGCGGGAGATGGGCTGCTGGTCGCCGGGCTTCGACGTGCCGCCCGTCTCCGCGGGCTGGTACGCGGGGTCGTAGGGGAGCGTCGGGTCGCAGCGGACGCCGTAGAAGTTCTGGACGCGGCGCTCGGTGGGGAGGCCGTTGTCGTCCCAGCCGAGCGGGTAGAAGACGCTCTCGCCGCGCATGCGGCGGTAGCGGGCGACGACGTCGGTGTGCGTGTAGCTGAAGACGTGGCCGATGTGCAGGGATCCGCTCGCCGTGGGCGGCGGGGTGTCGATGGAGAAGACGGTGCCGGAGGCGGCCTCGTCGCGGCGGAAGTCGTACGTGCCGTCGGCCTGCCAGCGCCTGCCCCACTTCGCCTCGAGCCCCTCGAGGGCGGGCTTGTCGGGGATCCGGGCGACCTGTCCGGTCGTCTCCTGGGCGGTGTCCGGACGTCGTTCGTCTACCATGCGTGCTCCGGTTCCCTCAGTGTGGACGGCACCGTGTCGATGGTGAGGTGCCTTCTGTGCGGGATCCACGCTACCGGATGGGGGCGCGGAGGCCGGATGCGGGGGCGGCGACGACCCCCGCATCCGGCCTCCCCGGCTAGGCGGGCGCGGGCGTCGCGATCTCGCGGAAGGCCCGGCGCATCCGGTCGAGGCGGGCCGTGAGCTCCACGGGGACGCGTCCGCCGAAGCGCGCGAAGTGCGCGTCCACGGCGTCCAGCTCCTCGAGCCAGAGGGCGGGATCCAGCGCCAGCAGCTCGTCGAGCGCCCCGTCGGCGAGGTCGAGCCCCTCGACATCGATGTCCTCCGGCAGGGGCAGGCCGCCCACCGGGGTCGGCACGACGGGTACGCGGCCATCCACGCGCCGCACGATCCACTCGAGCACGCGCGCGTTCTCGCCGAAGCCCGGCCAGAGGAAGGAGCCGTCCTCGCCCTTGCGGAACCAGTTGACCTGGAAGACGCGCGGGGCCCCGGCGCCGAGGCCGCGCCCGACCTCCAGCCAGTGCCGCCAGTGGTCGGCCATGTCGTAGCCGCAGAACGGCTGCATCGCGAACGGGTCGTGGCGGAGCTCGCCGACCCGGCCCTCGGCGGCGGCCGTCCGCTCCGACGCCATCGTCGCGCCGATGAAGACGCCGTGCTCCCAGTCGTCCGCCTCCGCGACGAGCGGGACGTTCGTGGCGCGGCGCCCGCCGAACAGGATCGCGTCGACCACGACCCCGTCGGGGTGGTCCCAGTCGTCGGCGAGCGACGGGCACTGCTCCAGCCCCACGGTGAAGCGCGCGTTCGGGTGCGCGGCGGGGGTGCCGGATCCGGGCGACCACGGCTGCCCCTGCCAGTCGACGAGGCCCGCGGGCGGCGTCGGCGTCATGCCCTCCCACCACACGTCGCCGTCGGGGCGGAGGGCGACGTTCGTGTAGATCGCGTTGCCCCAGATCGTCGACATGGCGACGGGGTTCGTGGCCTCGCCCGTGCCGGGGGCGACGCCGAAGAGGCCGCGCTCGGGGTTCACGGCGCGGAGGCGGCCCTGCACGTCGGGGCGGAGCCAGGCGATGTCGTCGCCCAGCGTCTCGACCGTCCAGCCGGGGATCGTCGGCGTGAGCATCGCGAGGTTGGTCTTGCCGCACGCCGACGGGAACGCGGCCGCGACGTGGAAGCGGCGGCCCTCCGGGCTCGTGATCCGGATGAGGAGCATGTGCTCGGCGAGCCAGCCCTCGTCGCGCGCCATCACGGAGGCGATGCGGAGGGAGAAGCACTTCTTCCCGAGGAGCGCGTTGCCGCCGTAGCCCGAGCCGAACGAGATGATCTCGCGATCCTCGGGGAAGTGGCAGATGCGCTTGTCGCCGTTGTGCGGCCACGGCACGTCGGCGGTGCGGCGGCCCCGGTCGTCCACGAGCGGCGCGCCGAGGCCGTGCAGCGCGCGGACCCACGTCGTGTCGGGGCCGATGAGGCGGAGCGCGTCGTCGCCCATGCGCGTCATGAGCGCCATGCTCGCGACGACGTAGGGGCTGTCGGTGATCTGCACGCCGAGCTGCGAGATCGCGCCGCCGAGCGGGCCCATGGAGAACGGGACGACGTAGAGGGTGCGGCCGCGCATGGATCCGGCGAACAGGTCCCGGAGCTCGGCGCGCGTCTCGGCGGGGTCGCGCCAGTTGTTCGTGGGGCCGGCGTCGGCGGGATCCGCCGAGCAGATGAAGGTGCGGTCCTCGACCCGGGCCACGTCGGCCGGGTCGCTGCGCGCGAGGAAGCTGTGCGGACGCCACTCGGGGTTCAGCCGGATGAGCGTGCCGGCGTCGACCATCTCGCGCGTGAGGCGGTCGTACTCGGCGACGCTGCCCGTGCACCAGACGACCCGGTCGGGGAGCGTGAGCCGGGCGACGTCCGCGACCCACTCCGCGACGCGGGGGTCGCGGGAGTGCGCGGGGGCGGCCGCGCCGGGCGGGAGCGGGCGGGCGTCGGGAGCGGTGGTGCCGGTGTCGGTCTCGGTGCCGGGCCGGTCGCCGCGCGGGCGGTCGTCGGTGAGCGGGGGTGCGTCCTGGATGCTGGTCATGTCGGTCCGTCCTCGTCGATCGGTCTGTTGTTCCAGCCTGCGACCCGTCAGGATGGGGTTCGGGGATCCGTCGACGTGAAGAAAGGCGGATATTCACGGAGAGGTGAATGCATGGACCAGCTCGTCATCGGTCGGCGCATCCGGCACGCGCGGAAGGCCGCCGGGCTCACGCTGCAGGCGCTGGGGGAGCGGGCGGGGATCCTGCCGAGCCAGCTGAGCATGATTGAAAACGGCCGGCGCGAGACGCGGCTGTCGACGCTGGGGAGGATCGCGGGCGCGCTCGGCGTCGACGTCACGCACCTGCTCGCCGCCGACGCGCCGGACGCCCGCTCGGCCCTGGAGATCGAGCTCGACCGGGCGCAGCGCTCGTCGCTGTACGGCTCGCTCGGGCTGCCGGCCGTGCCGGCGAGCAGGGCGCTCCCGCAGGAGACGCTCGAGGCGCTCGTCGGGCTGCACCGCGAGCTCGCGCGACGCGAGCGCGAGTCGATCGCCACGCCCGAGGAGGCGCGGCGGGCGAACACCGAGCAGCGGCTCATGATGCGCGAGCGCGACAACCACATCCCCGCCATCGAGGAGCTGGCCGAGCGGATGCTCGCCGACGTCGGCCACCGCAGCGGCGCCCTGTCGCACCGCAGCGTCAGCCGCATGGCCGAGGGCCTCGGGTTCGAGCTGATCTACGTGGACGACCTGCCGCGGTCCACGCGCTCGGTCACCGACCTCGGCGAGGGGCGGATCTACCTGCCGCCCGCCTCCATCCCCGGCGGCCACGGCCTCCGCTCGATGGCGCTGCAGGCGATGGCGCACCGGGTGCTCGGCCACGAGGAACCGGCGAGCTACGCCGACTTCCTGCGGCAGCGGCTGGAGATCAACTACTTCGCGGCCGCGTGCCTCATGCCGCTGACGCAGTCGGTGGAGTTCCTCGCGGAGGCCAAGGAGCGGCGCGACCTCGCGGTGGAGGACTTCCGCGACGCGTTCGGCGTGACGCACGAGGCCGCGGCTCTGCGACTCACGAACATCAGCACGACGCACCTCGACCTCCGGGTGCACTTCCTGCGCGTGGGCGGCGACGGCGCGGTCTACAAGGCGTACGAGAACGACGGCCTGCCGCTGCCCGTGGACGTGACGGGCGCGGTCGAGGGCCAGCCGGTGTGCCGCGAGTGGGCGGCGCGCGGCGCCTTCGACCGCACGAACCGCACGACCGAGTTCCACCAGTACACGGACACGCCCGCAGGGACGTTCTGGTGCTCGACGCAGACGGGATCCACCGCCGAGGGCGAGTACTCCATCTCCTTCGGCGTGCCCTTCGCGCACGCCAAGTGGTTCCGCGGACGTGAGACGACCGCGCGGAGCCTGTCGCGGTGCCCGGACGAGTCGTGCTGCCGGCGCGCGGATCCCGAGGACGCCGGCCGGTGGCGCGACCGCGCGTGGCCGAGCGCCCGGCTGCACGCGCACATCCTCGCGCCGCTGCCGCGCGGGTCCTTTCCCGGGGTGGACGACCGCGAGCTGTACGCCTTCCTCGACCGGCACGCCGGGGCGTGACGCGGGGCGACGGGCCGGCTAGCGCGGCGCGGCGTCCGGGTCCAGGCGGGGGACGGCGTCGAGGAGCGACCGGGTGACGGGGTGCGTCGGGCGCGTCAGCACGTCGTCGGCGGATCCGCGCTCCACCACGCGGCCGTCGCTCACCACCAGCACCTCGTCGCTCATGTGGGCGACGACGCCGAGGTCGTGCGAGATGAGGAGGAGGCCGAGGCCCAGCCGGCGCTGCAGCTCGTCGAGGAGGTCGAGCACCTGGGCCTGCACGGCGATGTCGAGCGCGGAGACGGGCTCGTCGCAGATCAGGACGTCGGGTCGGGCCGCGATGGCGCGCGCGATGGCGACGCGCTGCCGCTGGCCGCCCGACAGCCGGGCGGGACGGCGGCGGAGGAGCGCGGGATCGAGGCCCACCTGCGCGAGGAGCGTCGCGGGGGAGTCGAACGCGTCGGCGCCGCGGAGGCCGGCGACCGCGAGGGCGTCCTGGAGGATCCGGTCGATGGTCCATCGCGGGTCGAAGGACGCGAGCGGGTCCTGGTAGACGGCGCCGACGCGTGCGCGTCGGCTGCGGCGGTCGCGCTCCGGGATGCCGCTCCACGGCGCCTCGTCGAGCGTGACGCCGCCCGCGTCCGGCTCCTCGAGGGCGAGCAGGAGGCGGGCGACCGTGGTCTTGCCGGAACCGGATCCGCCGACGAGGCCGAGCGTGCGGCCGCGGCGCACCTCGAGGGAGACGTCGTCGACCGCCGTGCGGGCGGAGCCGGCCGGGCCCCGGTAGGAGCGCGTCAGCGAGGTGGCGCGCAGGACGACGCGGTCGTCCGGGTGCGGTGCGGCGGTCGTCGCAGGCGACGCGGCGGCCGCGTCGATCCGGCCCTCCGACAGCGCCACGCCGCGCGGGACGCCCGTCGGCACGGCGGCGACGAGCGCGCGCGTCCGTCGGTGCGCCGGGGCGCGGAGGACGTCGGCGGTCGGGCCCTCCTCGACGACGCGGCCGTCGTGCATCACGGCGACGCGGTCGGCGAGGCGCGCGACGACCGCCAGGTCGTGGCTGACGAGCAGGGTCGCCCCGCCGCGCGTGCGCAGGTCGGCGAGCAGGTCGATGATGCGCGCCTGCACGGTGGCGTCGAGCGCGGTCGTGGGCTCGTCGGCCACGAGGAGCGGCGGATCCAGCGCGAGGGCCGCCGCGAGCAGCGCCCGCTGCCGCAGCCCGCCCGAGAGCTCGCCCGAGCGCTGGTGCACGCGCGTCGCGGGATCCGGCATGCCCACGCTCTCGAGCAGTTCGAGGACGCGCGCCCGACGGGCGCGTGTGTCCCGCATCCCGTGGATCCGGAGGGCGTCGCCGATCTCGCGCCCGATGGGGCGCAGCGGGTCGAGCGAGGAGAGCGCGTCCTGCAACACGAGCCCGACCCCGGATCCGCGCACGCGCCGCCACGCGCGGGGACCCGCGTCGCGCAGGTCCCGGCCGCCCACCTCCAGCACGTCGGCGCGCACGTCGGCGCCCGCGCCCGCGAGCCCGAGGAGGCTCCGGGCGGTCACGCTCTTGCCGGAGCCGGACGTGCCGACCAGCGCGAGGCACTCCCCGGGCGCGATCCGCAGGGAGACGCCGTGCACGACGGGGACGCCGTCGAAGGAGACCCGGAGGTCCTCGACGCGCAGGGCGGGCGGCGTCGCGAGCGCGGCCCGGCCGGATCCGGCGCTCACGACGCGCGCACCCGTCGCTCGAGCGCGCGGCCGAGCACGGTCGACGCGGTGGCGGTGAGGACGATCATGAGGCCCGGCACCACGGTCAGCCAGGGCGCCGAGCCGATGTACGTGCGGCCGGCCGCGAGCATGGCGCCCCACTCGGGATCCGGCGGCACGGTGCCGAGCCCGAGGTAGCTGAGCGAGGACGCCCACACGATCGCCTGCCCGACGCCGAGCGTGCCGAGCACGAAGAGCGGAGCGGCCGTGTTCGGCAGGATGTGCCGCGCGAGCACCACGAGCGGCGGACGCCCGAGCACGGTCGCCGCCTCCACGTACGCGGACCGCCGCACCAACATGACCCGGCCGCGGATGATGCGCGCGTAGCCGGGCGCCGCCGAGATCCCGACGGCGAGGGTGGCGCTGCCGATGCCGGGACCGAGGATCACGATGAGGAAGAGCGCGAGGAGGAGACCCGGGAACGCGAAGACCACCTCGATCACGCGGTTCACCGCGAAGTCGGCGATGCGGCCGAGCAGGGCGGCGGCGAGGCCGAGGACCGCGCCGAGGCCGAGGCCGATGGCCGTGGCGCTCACGCCGATGACGAGGCTGGGGCCGGCGCCGTGCACGACGCGCGTGAGCACGTCGCGGCCGGACTCGTCGGTGCCGAGGAGGTGGCCAACGCCGGGCGCGCGGAACGCCTCCGCGGGCGCGATGGCGAGCGGGTCGCCGGGCGCGACGAGGCCGGGGGCGAGGGCGGAGACGAGGAGCAGGACGACGACGACGGCCGCGCCCGCGGTCCCGGCGACGGCCAGGATCCGGACCGGGGGGCGCGACGGCGCGGCGGCGAGGAGCGTCTCGGCGCGGGGGTCGCTCATCGCGCGGGCGCCGGCGCATCGGCCGCTGCTGCGGGGTCGATCACGGGCGCGGTGCCCGCGGGCGCCGGAGCCGCCGTGGGAACGGGCCCCGTCCGCGCGTCGACGAGCCGCGGGTCCACGATCCGCGCCAGCAGGTCGGTCACGGCCGTCAGCACGATGTAGATCACGGCGACCACGAGCACCACGCCGACGATGACGGGGACGTCCCGGCTCGTCACGGCCGCGAGCGCGGTGCGACCGAGGCCGGGCCGGGCGAATATCTGCTCGACGACCACGGCTCCCGAGATGAGGAAGCCGAACGCCCAGCCGGAGAGCGCGATCCCGGGCGCCGCCGCGTGCCGCAGCGCGTGCCGCAGCCGCACGCCCGCCTCCGACTCGCCGCGGGCCCGGGCCGCCAGCGCGAACGGGGAGTCGAGCGCGTCGAGCAGCGCCTCGCGCATGATCTGCCCGAGGAACCCGGCGAGCGGGATCGCGAGCGTGAGCACGGGCAGCACGAGGCCCGCGGGGGATGACCCGCTCACGGCCGGCAGCCAGCCGAGCCCGGTGGAGAAGACGAGGATCAGCACGACGCCGATCCAGAAGTGCGGCAGCGACGCCGCCACGATCTCGACGCCCGCGCCCACCGCGCCGGCGACGCGTCCCGCGCCGGTGGAGACGAGCGCGAGGCCGAGCGCGAGGATCCACGCCACGGCGAGCGCGAGCACCGCCAGCAGCAGCGTGCCCGGCAGCTGCCGCGCGAGCACCGCCACGACGTCCTCGCGCAGCGCGTACGACCGGCCGAGGTCGCCCTGCGCGAGCCGGCCCAGCTGCGCGAGGTACTGCACGAGGAGCGGCTGGTCGAGCCCGTACTCGGCGCGCACCGCCGCGACCGCCTCGGGCGGCGCCTGCGAGCCGGGCCCGCCGAGGATCGCCTGCGCCGGGTCGCCGGGGATCAGCCGCACCGCGAGGAACGTGACGGTCGCGACCGCCCAGAGCACGAGGACCGCGCCGCCGATCCGGGCTCCGACGGCCCGCAGGAGCGCGGGTCGTCGGGAGCCGGTCGCGCGGACGGCGCGGCCGCGCGTCACCGGGCGAGCCAGGTGTCGTACAACGTCGGCGTGGAGACGGACGGCAGGGCGCGCAGGCCCTGGACGGCGGTGCCGTGCAGGAAGTGGTTCTGCTGGTCGTAGAGCGGCAGGATCCAGTACCCGGCCATCACGCGCCGCTGCACGTCGGCGTAGAGCGCGTTCCGCCGGTCGAGGTCGGTCGTGGCGCGCGCCTCGGCGAGCGCCTGGTCGATCTCCGGCACCGACACCTTGGCGTGGTTGGCGAAGTAGCCGCTCGGCGCGGGCGTGATGCCGGAGGTGTCGTAGAGGATCCGCAGCACGTCGGGACCGGCCTTCGTGTACGGCGCGCTCACGAGCTCGTACGCGTCGTCGCCGAGCGCCGCGTACCAGGAGGCGAGGTCCATGGGCTCGAGCTGCACGTCGAAGCCGACCTGCTTGGTGGTGGCCTGGATCTGCTCGAACAGCGACTGCTCGGCCGGGATCGACTGGTTGGTGCTCACGGGGAAGCGCAGCGTGAGGCGCTGGCCGTCCTTGGTGCGGATCCCGTCGGCGTCCTTCGCGGACCAGCCCGCCTCGTCGAGGAGCTGGGCCGCGCGGTCGGCGTCGATGCCGAAGAGGTCCGGGTCGGAGACGGCGGCCGGCTCCGTGCTCGCGAGTGGCGAGTACGAGCGCTCGGCGGTGCCCTGGAAGAGCGCGGTGATCCCCGCGTCGACGTCGGCCGAGCGGATGAACGCCTCGCGCACGCGCTCGTCGTCGAAGGGCGCCTGGCCCGAGTTCAGCTCGATGCGGTTCGCGGCGCCGGGCCGCGGCGCGTCGAGCTCGCCGAGCGCGCCGCCCGCCGTGGCGGAGGCGATCGCGTCCGGCTGCGCGTTGTCGATCACATCGACCTCGCCGCTCTGCAACGCCGCGTAGCGGGAGGCCGCGTCCGGCAGGAAGCGCCAGTCGATGCGCTCGAGGTACGCGGGGCCGCTGTGCGCGGCGTCGGCGGGCGGCGACGCGTAGGCGTCGTTGCGCACGAGCGAGATCGACTGCTGGCGGTCCCAGCGCTCCACGCGGAAGGGACCGGTGCCGATGGGCTGCGCGCAGTTCGCGTCGGTGCCGCGGGCGATCCCGGCGGGCGACTCCATGGCGAGCCACGGCTGCGAGAGCGACTCCAGCAGCGCGCTGTCGGGGGTCGAGAGGGTGAGCCGCACGGTGGACGCGTCGACCGCGGTCGCGTCCGTGATCGCCTGCAGCGCGAGGTAGCCGGTGGAGGAGAGCGTCGCGGGGTCCTGCACGTGGCGGATGTTCGCGACCACCGCGTCCGCGTCGAACGGCGTTCCGTCGGTGAACGTCACGCCCTGGCGCAGCTTCAGCTCGAGCCCCAGCCCGTCGTCGCTCCAGGTCCAGCTGTCGGCGAGCCACGGCGTGATCCCGCCCTTCCCGTCGAGCGACACGAGCGGCTCGAGGAACTGGGAGGAGACGAGCGCCTGCGGGTAGTTGCCGCCGACGTGGGGGTCGAGGCACTCGGGCTCGGCGTCGCCCGACGCGTAGACGAGCGTTCCGCCGGAGACGGGCGTGGCCGACGCCTCCGGGGTGGCCGAGGTGCAGCCGGTGAGGAGGAGGGTGGTCGCGGCGAGGGCGCCGAGGCCCGCGAGGGCGCGGGTGCGCGAGGTGGGGATCATGGGGGCTTCCGTTGTGCGCGCCGCTCGGGGCGCTGGTGCGGGTGTTTCTGTACCGCGTCCAACAATACGCGGGTGACGGCGCCCCGGTGCGCCAGGATGGGCGCATGACCTCCGCCCGTCCCGCCGGCCGCCCGCGCCGATCGTCGCGCGCGACGCTCGAGGAGGCGGCCGCGGAGCTCTTCCTCGAGAACACCTACGCCGCGACGACCGTCGAGCAGATCGCCCAGCGCGCCGGGGTCAGCCGGGCCACGTTCTTCAACTACTTCGGCTCCAAGGCCGACCTCCTGTGGGCGGGGCTCGACGACACCCTGCGCGCGTGCGGCGAGGCGCTCGCATCGGTGGATCCCGCCGTCCCCGTCGTCGACGGCGTGGTCGACGCGCTCATCGGCGCCGCCCGCTCCCGCGGCGAGGGCTGGCTGCCGCTCGCCCTCACGCAGCACGAGGTGATGGGCCTCGGCGCCGATGTCGCGGGGGAGGGCGTGGCGCGGGCGGCGCCGCTCGTGGATCCCGTCGCCCAGGCCCTCGCGCGCGGCACCGGTCGTCGCGCGTCGTCGGGGCAGGTGCGCGTGGCGGCGTCGATCGTCGCCGCGGCCACGGCGGCGGCCGTCGTGGCGTGGGCGTCGGACGGCGTGGGTCGGGGACCGCTGGAGGACGTGGTCCGCCGGGCGCTGGATCCGCTCCGTACGGCCCTCGCCGCCTCCCTCGCCTGAGCGCGGCGCGACGCTCGCGCCTGGGAGCGCATCCGACGGGCGGGGTGTCCGCCCGCCCTACCGTGGCCGTGCGGCGCGCCCGCGTCCGCATTCCTCCGACGCGAAGAGACGACATGTTGCGTGCAACCGCCCTGCCCGTCCGCCCGCGCCGCACCCGGCGCCCGTCCCGACCCGGTGGCCGCCGCCGGTTCCTCCCGGCCGTGCTCGCGCTCGCGCTCGTGCTCGGGCTCGGCGTCGCGGGCCCATCGGTGACCGAGCCCGCCGCCGCGGCCGACGCTCCCGCCGCGACCGCGAGCGCGAGCGTCCACGGCTACGCCACCCACTACTCCCTCGGCCCCGGGGGCGGCACGACGAACGGCAACTGCTCGCTCCCAGCCATACCGTAGGACCGCCTCTACGTCGCGGTCGGCCCCGATCTGTACGCGGACGGCGCGGGGTGCGGCTCCTACCTCGACGTCACGGGACCCCGCGGCACGGTGCGCGTCGAGATCGCCGACTCGTGCCACGAGTGCGTCCACGGCCACCTCGACCTCAGCGAGGAGGCGTTCCGCGCCATCGGCGACTACGACGCCGGCATCATCGACACCTCCTACGTCCCGGTCGCGTCGCCGACGGTCCCCCCGCTGTCGTTCCGGTTCAAGGACGGGTCGTCGGCCTACTGGGCGGCGCTGCAGGTCCTCGACGCGGGCGTGCGGCTCCGATCGGTCGAGCTGCGCGTCGGCGCGAACTGGGTGGCGCTGTCGCTCACGGAGTACGGCTACTGGCTGGCTCCGGGGTACGTCGGCCCCGGGCCCTTCACCATCCGCGTCACGGACACGACGGGACGCACGGCCACGGTGTCGGGCATCGCGATGCACCCGATGGAGGTGCAGCGGACCTCCGCGCGGCTCCGCTGACGGCAGGGCGCGGCGCGGCGGTGCGGGGCGCACGCCCGCCGCGTCACGCCACGACGCGTCGCCCGCGCGCCGCGTCACGCCACGACGCGTCGCCCGCGCGCCGCGTCGCCGGGACCGCCCGCGGGCAAGATGATCGCATGACCCCTGACGTCCCGGACCTGGCCTCGTCCTTCGGTGCCGTCTCGGAGCCCTACGACCGCGTCCGCCTCGTCTACCCCGAGGAGGCGGTGACCTGGATGCTCCCCGCCGGCGCCCGCCGCGTCGTGGACGTGGGCGCCGGCACGGGCAAGTTGACGGGCGCGCTGGCGGCGCGCGGCCTCCGCGTGACCGCCGTCGAACCCGACGACCGGATGCGCGCCGTGCTCGCGGCGCGGCTCCCCGGCGTCACAGCGCTCCGCGGATCGGGCGAGGCGATCCCGGTGGGCGACGACGAGGAGGACGCCGTGCTCGTCGCCCAGGCGTGGCACTGGATGGACGCGGGGGCCGCAGCGCGCGAGGCCGCGCGCGTCCTCCGCCCCGGCGGGCGCCTGGGCATCGTCTGGAACGTCATGGACGTGGAGGTCGACTGGGTCCGCGAGCTCGACGCTCTCCTCCACCCGGGCTCCCGTGCCGCGGGCCGCGCCATCGAGCCCGGCCCGTTCCCCGGCTTCGGCCCGGTCGAGCACGCGTCGTTCGCCCACGTGCACCCCATGAGTCCCGAGGAGGTGGTGGCCCTCGCGGGATCCATCAGCCGGATCATCGTGCTGCCCGACCACGAGCGCGCCCGCGTGCTCGACGACATCCGCACCCTCCTCGCCGGACACCCCGACACCGCGGGCAGCACGGCGCTCGACCTGCCGTACCGCGCCGACGCGTACCGGGCCCAGCTCGGCGGCTAGCCGCGCCGATCCCGGCGCGATGGCGCACTAGGATCGTCAGCACAGGCGCCGATCCGGCCATCACCGGGGAGCCTTCGGAAGAGAGCCCCGTCCGCGGGGAAGGTAGAACCGAACGGGTCGGGCCCGTCATCGCCTCAGGAGAGTGGTCGCGCGTCGCGCGGCAAGCGGGGTGGTACCGCGCTCGGGGATCCGCATCAGGGATCCGGGCGTCCTCGCGGAGATCCTCATCGCCGCAGGAGTTGCCATGACCTACCCCCGTCCCGTCCCCGACGCCCCGAGCGCACCCGACCAGGTCGCCGCGAGCCCGCGGTTCCCGGACGTCGAGAAGGGCATCCTCGCCTTCTGGAAGCGCGACGACACCTTCCGCGCCTCCGTCGAGCGGCGCGAGGGGTGCGACGAGTGGGTCTTCTACGACGGCCCGCCCTTCGCCAACGGCCTCCCGCACTACGGCCACCTCCTCACCGGCTACGCGAAGGACGCTTTCCCGCGCTTCCAGACCATGCGCGGCAAGCAGGTCCACCGCCGCTTCGGCTGGGACACGCACGGCCTCCCCGCGGAGCTCGAGGCGATGCGCCAGCTCGGGATCACCGAGAAGAGCGAGATCGAGGAGATGGGCGTCGAGGCGTTCAACGCCGTCGCCCGCCGCTCCGTGCTCGAGTACACGGGGGAGTGGGAGGACTACGTCACCCGCTCCGCCCGCTGGGTCGACTTCGAGGACGACTACAAGACGCTCGACCTCGACTTCATGGAGTCGGTCATCTGGGCGTTCAAGCAGCTGCACGACAAGGGCCTCGCCTACGAGGGCTTCCGCGTGCTGCCGTACTGCTGGCACGACCAGACGCCGCTGAGCAACCACGAGCTGCGGATGGACGACGACGTCTACCGCATGCGCCAGGACCAGTCCGTCACCGTCACGTTCCCGCTCGTCGGCGCGAAGGCCGAGTCGCTCGGCCTCACCGCCGTGCGCGCACTCGCCTGGACGACCACGCCGTGGACCCTGCCGACGAACATGGCGCTCGCGGTCGGGCCGGACATCACCTACGCCGTGGTGCCCGCCGGCCCCGCGGGCACGCCGGACGCGGAGGCGCCCGACGCGCTGCCCCGTGAGTCGTCGGTGCAGCTCGCCGCCGAGGTGCTCGGGTCCGAGTACCTCATCGCGCAGGACCTGGTGGGGAACTACGCCAAGGACCTCGGCTACGCGTCCGCCGACGAGGCCCGCGCCGCCGTCTCCCGCACGGTGCTGGGCCGCCAGCTCGAGGGCGTCGCCTACGACCGGCTCTGGGACTTCTACGCCGACACCGAGAGGTTCGGCACCGCGAACGCGTGGCAGGTGCTCGTCGCCGACTACGTCACGACCACCGACGGCACCGGCATCGTCCACCAGGCCCCGGCCTACGGCGAGGAGGACCAGCAGGTCTGCGCCGCCGCCGGGATCCCCGTGATCCTCTCGCTCGACGAGGGCGGCCGCTTCGTCGACACCGTGCCCGAGGTCGCGGGCGAGCTGTGGTCGGACGCCGGGAAGACCCTCACGCGGATGCTCAAGGCGCAGGGCCGCCTCATCCGCCAGGCCAGCTACGAGCACTCGTACCCGCACTGCTGGCGCTGCAAGAACCCGCTCATCTACAAAGCCGTCTCCAGCTGGTTCGTGCGCGTCACCGACTTCCGCGACGACATGGTGCGCCTCAACCAGGACATCACGTGGACGCCCGAGAACGTCAAGGACGGCCAATTCGGCAAGTGGATCGGCAACGCCCGCGACTGGTCGATCAGCCGCAACCGGTTCTGGGGCAGCCCCATCCCGGTGTGGAAGAGCGACGACCCGGCCTACCCGCGCATCGACGTCTACGGCAGCCTCGACGAGCTCGAGGCCGACTTCGGCGTGCGCCCGACCGACCTGCACCGCCCGTTCATCGACGAACTCACGCGCCCGAACCCCGACGACCCGACGGGGAAGAGCACCATGCGCCGCATCGAGGACGTGCTCGACGTCTGGTTCGACTCCGGATCCATGCCGTTCGCGCAGGTGCACTACCCGTTCGAGAACCGCGAGTGGTTCGACCAGCACAGCCCGGCCGACTTCATCGTCGAGTACATCGGGCAGACCCGCGGCTGGTTCTACACGCTGCATGCCCTGTCGACCGCGCTGTTCGAGCGCCCGGCGTTCTCGAGCGTCGTGAGCCACGGCATCGTCCTCGGCAACGACGGCCAGAAGATGTCGAAGTCGCTCCGCAACTACCCGGACGTCAACGAGGTCTTCGACCGCGACGGATCCGACGCCATGCGGTGGTTCCTCCTCGCGAGCCCCGTGCTCCGCGGCGGCAACCTCGTGGTCACCGAGGAGGGGATCCGCGAGGGCGTCCGCCAGGTGCTGCTCCCGCTCTGGAGCACCTGGTACTTCTTCTCGCTCTACGCCAACTCCGCGCAGCCGGGCGGCTACGAGGCGACGCGCGACACGACGAGCGACGACGTGCTGGACCGCTACATCCTGGCCCGCACGCGCCGCCTCGTGACCGAGGTCACCGAGCACATGACCGCGCTCGACTCGACGCTCGCCGCGGCATCCCTCCGCGACTTCGCCGACGTGCTCACCAACTGGTACGTGCGCCGCAGCCGCGACCGCTTCTGGGCGGGCACGGAGGCGGGGGACACGCGCGCGTTCGACACGCTGTACACGGTCCTCGAGACCGTGACGCGCGTCGCGGCGCCGCTCCTCCCGCTCGTGTCCGAGCGCATCTGGAAGGACCTCACCGGGGGGCGCAGCGTCCACCTGGAGGACTGGCCGGAGCCCGACGACCTGCCCGCGGACGACCGCCTCGTGGAGGTGATGGACCGGGTCCGCCAGGTCGCCTCGACCGCGCTCTCGCTCCGCAAGCAGTCGGGCCTCCGCGTCCGCCAGCCGCTCGCGCGCCTCACGGTCGTGAGCGACGACGCCGACGGGCTCGCCCGGTTCGAGGACATCCTGCGCGACGAGCTCAACGTCAAGGCCGTCTCCGTCGAGGAGCTGACCCCGACGAGCGCGGCCGACGCGGGCATCACCCGCCGCCTCACCGTCGCCGCGCGCGTCGCCGGCCCGCGCCTCGGCAAGGGCGTGCAGCAGGTGATCCAGGCCGCCCGCCAGGGTGACTGGACGGAGGTCGACGGCGAGGTCGTCGCGGGCGGCGTGCCGCTCGTGGCCGCCGAGTACGAGCTCGTGCTGGAGGTGGCGGGCGACCGCGCCGACCAGGCGCTCGCGCTGCTGCCCAGCGGCGGCTTCCTGCTGCTCGACACGGCCCTCACACCGGAGCTCGAGGCCGAGGGCCTGGCGCGCGACGTCGTGCGCAACGTGCAGGACGCGCGGAAGGGCGCGGGCCTCGACGTGAGCGACCGGATCTCCCTGGTGATCCGGCTGGATGCGGCGGGCGCCGAGGCGGCGGAGCGGTTCCGCGACCTCATCGCCCATGAGACCCTGGCGGTGGCGCTGCGGATCGACGCGGGCGCCGAGGCATCGGCGTCCGGCATCACCGTCGGCGGCGGATCGCCCCTGGACATCGAGGTGGAGCGAGCATGAGCGACCAGCGGGGCGGACGCCCCTTCGACGACGACGCGGACGACATCCGCCGCGACGACGACTTCGAGCCGGAGACGGACGAGGGCGTCGACGCCGCGGCCCGGGCGCTCGACCCCGACGTCGACGGCCTGAGCGACGACCAGCTCTTCGCCGACGACGCCGCCGAGCTCCGCCGCGAGGCCGAGCAGTCCATCGTGGCCGGCGGCGAGGTGGACGACGAGAACTACTTCGAGCGCGAGGGCGACGCCGTGTACCAGGCGCTCCTCGCCCGGGTGGGGGAGCAGGCGCCGCAGCCGCGCCTCTCCGCGACCCGCCGCGTGGTCGAGCTGCTCGGCGACCCGCAGCGCGCCTACCCGATCGTGCACATCACGGGCACCAACGGGAAGACCTCGACGAGCCGGATGACCGAGAGCATCCTGCGCGCCGCCGGGCTCCGCACGGGCCTCTTCACGAGCCCGCACCTCGTGCGCTTCAACGAGCGCATCGTCGTCGACGGCCTGCCGATCACCGACGAGGCGCTCAGCCGCAACTGGGCCGACGTCGAGCCCTTCATCGACCTGGTCGACCGGGAGCTCGTCGCCGCGGGCGAGAAGCCGGTCACGTTCTTCGAGGCGCTCACGGTGCTCGCGTTCGCGTCGTTCGCCGACGCGCCCGTCGACGTCGCCGTGATCGAGGTCGGCATGGGCGGCGAGTGGGACAGCACCAACGTCGGCGACGGCCAGGTCGCCGTCTTCACGCCCGTCTCGCTCGACCACACGCAGCGGCTGGGATCCACCGTCGCCGAGATCGCGCGCACCAAGTCCGGCATCGTGAAGCCCGCCGCGGACGTCGTCTCGAGCGCGCAGCTGCCCGAGGTCGTGGCCGAGCTCACGCGCGCGGCCGAGCTCACGGAGTCCACCTGGTCGATGGAGGGCGAGCGGTTCCGCCTCCTCGACACGACCCTCGCGGTCGGCGGCCAGGTGATCAGCGTGCAGGGTCTCGCGGGCACCTACCGCGACGTGTTCCTGCCGCTGTTCGGCGCGCACCAGGCGCAGAACGCCGCCGTCGCGATCGCCGCGGTCGAGTCGTTCCTCGGCGGCGGCGACCACGCCATCCACGACGACGTGCTCGCCGAGGGGCTCGCCACCGCGACGAGCCCCGGACGCCTGCAGGTCGTCGGTACCGAGCCGACCGTGCTGGTCGATGCCGCGCACAACCCCGCGGGCGCCGCGACGCTCGCGGCCGCGCTGCCCGTCTACTTCACCTTCGACCGTGTCACGGCCGTCATCGGCGTGCTCGGGGACAAGGACGCGGAGGGCATCGTGCGGGAGCTCGCGCCCGTGGTCGACCACTTCATCGTCACGCGCTCCACGTCCGAGCGCTCGGTGGATCCGGACGAGCTGGCGCGCATCGTCGTCGGCGTCGTCGGCCGCGACCGCGTCACGGTCGAGCCCGACCTCCGCACCGCCCTCGAGGACGCGCGCGACTCCGCGGGCGAGACGGAGAAGGGCGCCGCGCTCGTCACCGGCTCGGTCCTCCTCGTCGGCGAGGCCATCGCCCACGCCGCCGACGAGGGCTGGAAGACCGCGTGAGCTCCGACGGCCGACCGGCCCGCACCAGGCGGCCGCGGCCACCCCGCACGACGGTCGAGATCCTCGGATCCATCGTGATGGGCTTCCAGGTCATCGTGGTGTTCCTCGCGAGCCTGGTCGCCTTCGGCCTCGAGGCCCTGTCGGCGCTCCCCGCACTCGGCGGCGGCGCCCTGCTCGTCCTCGCCATGCTCGCCGTCGTCGGCGCCCTGCGCACCCCGCTCGGCATCCGCGCCGGCTGGGTCGTGCAGGTGCTCGTCGTCCTCACGGGCTTCGTGCTCCCCGCCATGTTCGCGGTCGGCGGCTTCTTCTTGCTCCTCTGGATCTACGCCATGGTGCAGGGCGCCCGGATCGACCGCGAGAAGGCCGCCGCCCGCGGCGCGTGGGAGCAGGCCATGCTCGACGAGCAGGCCGCGGCGGGCGGCGCCCCCGCCCCGGGCGACGCCCGCTCCACCGACCACCGACCGACCACCGAGCCGCCGGCTCCCGCCCAGTAGGAGGCACCCATGTCCGCTCCCGTCCAGGAGACCCTCGTCCTCGTCAAGCCCGACGGCGTCGCCCGCGGCCTCACCGGCGAGGTCCTCCGCCGCATCGAGGCCAAGGGCTACCAGATCGTCGACCTCCGCATGGTGCAGGCCGAGCGCGCCCTGCTCGAGCAGCACTACGAGGAGCACCAGGGCAAGCCGTTCTACGCGCCTCTCGTCGAGTTCATGGAGTCGGGCCCGATCGTCGCCGTGCGCGTCGCCGGGAACCGCGCCATCGAGGGCTTCCGCTCGCTCGCCGGCACGACCGATCCGACGCTCGCCGCCCCCGGCACGATCCGCGGCGACCTCGGCCGCGACTGGGGCCTCGCGGTCGCCCAGAACCTCGTGCACGGCAGCGACTCGCCCGAGTCCGCCGCGCGCGAGCTCGCCCTCTGGTTCTAGGGCACGCGAGACGAGAGGGGCCGACCGGATCGCCGGTCGGCCCCTCTCGTCGTCCCGGCCCTCAGCCGAGCAGCGTCGGGACGAGCGCCGGGAACGTCGACACGATGGCGACGACGATGATCGCGTAGTTGAGCACCACGACCGCCCACGTGTACGGCGCCACCGCGTCGGCGGCCCGGCGCACGCGCGCGGGCACCGGGATCAGCCCCGCGCGGGTGGTGGCGGACAGCGTGCCCCACCACAGCGGGATCATCGCGCTCCACACGAGCAGGCAGTACGGGCAGAGCGCGCCGATGACGAAGACGCTCTGGGTGAAGAGCCACGTCACGAAGACCCAGCCGGCGAACGTCCCCAGCGCGAACAGCGTCCAGAACCAGCGCGCGAACCGGGCGCCCGCGACGAGGGCCATGCCGATCACGATCGGCACCACGAACGCGGCGACCCCGATGAGCGGGTTGGGGAAGCCGAACAGCGATCCCTGCGGCGACTGGATGACGGTCGCGCAGGAGATGAACGGGTTGACGTCGCACGAGAGCGACGCGCCCGGGTGCTCCAGGAGGTGCAGCCGGTCCAGCACGAGGACGAAGGCGCCGATCCAGCCGACGACGCCCGTGACGACGAGCAGGACGGCCAGCGAGCGGGGATGCGCGGGGGCCCGGGTGGCGGTCATGCGGCGATCATGGCAGACGGGGGAGCGCCGACCCTGACGGCCGGGTGGGCGTCGGCGTGCGATACTGGCAGGCAGGTCGACCCGCCGCGCGGGACGACCGCCATGAAGAGTCTTTCCCGGGGCAGACCCGGACCGCCCGGCACGTCCGGCGGCGGACAGCCAGTTCCGCACCAGTGCGCACGACCGAAGCCTCGGGCCGGACGTCGCAGACCAGGATCGACGGAGAACCGCGTACGCGGGGATCCACTCGGAGAGCTACCGGGATACGGCGCGGCCGTACCGACCGGTTGAGGAGTGCACCAGAGATGGTGGAGAGAGACGAGAACACCGGCAGGAGGCGACCCAGCCTCTTCGAGCGGCTCACGGGCCGCCGCGCCGCGACGCCCGCGGCGGCGGGGACCGGCGGCACGCCCGCCCTCCCCGCGTCCGCGACCCCCGAGGCGAGCGGCAGTCCCGCCGCCTCCGAAGCGAAGGGCCACACCCTGAACGAGAACGACGACACCCGGTCCACGCCCGACGAGACGGAGAGGCCGGTCGTCCGACGCTCCCGCCGCGCGAGCACCCCCGCATCCGCGCCCGCGGTCGCCCAGCCGGACGACGCCAGCGTCGACGCGTCCGCCGCGGCCCCCGCACCCGCGGACGACGCCGAGGCGGAGGCCCCGGCCACCGCGCAGCCCGCCGCCCGGGCGCCCCGGAAGCGCGCCCCGCGCAAGGCGGCCGTCCCGGCCGAGCAGGAGGCGCCCGCCGCCGAGCAGCCCGCCGCCGAGGCGTCGGATGACGAGCGCGCGACAGCCGAGCCGGTCGACGCGCCCGCCGCGGAGGCCCCCGCGGCTCCGGCACGCGCCGTCCCTTCCCTCTCCGTCTTCTTCCAGGCCCCGGACATCGCGCCGCTGCCTCCCCGCCGCGAGCGCGACGACCGCCGCGACGATTCCCATGACGAGGACGACGACCTCGACCGCGACGAGCGCCCCTTGCGCTCGTCGCGCCGCGGCGGCCGTGGACAGGACCGCAGCACCGGCCGCGACGGCCGTGGCCGTGACAGCCGCGACGACGCCCACGACGACGACGAGGACGACTCGCCGTCGGTCCGCCGCCGCGCGCGCCGCCGCTCCGGCGAGGAGGGCCGCGACGGCGACGACGCGCCCGGCACGGTCGTCAAGGTCCGTACGCCGCGCGAGCCCGAGCTCATCACCGAGCCGCAGCGGATCAAGGGATCCACGCGCCTCGAGGCCAAGAAGCAGCGCCGCCGCGACGGCCGCGACGCCGGACGCCGCCGTCCGGTCCTCACCGAGTCCGAGTACCTGGCGCGCCGCGAGTCCGTCGACCGCAGCATGATCGTGCGCTCGCGCGACGGCAAGATCCAGATCGGCGTGCTCGAGGACCAGGTGCTCGTCGAGCACTACGTCGCCCGCGCCGACGAGGCGTCGCTCATCGGCAACGTCTACCTCGGCCGCGTCCAGAACGTGCTGCCCAGCATGGAGGCCGCCTTCATCGACATCGGCCGCGGTCGCAACGCCGTGCTCTACTCCGGCGAGGTCGACTGGGACGCCGCCAACGCCGACAAGGGCGGCGGCAGCCACGCGCGTCGCATCGAGGTCGCGCTGAAGCCCGGCGACCGCGTGCTCGTCCAGGTCACCAAGGACCCGGTCGGCCACAAGGGCGCCCGCCTCACGAGCCAGGTGAGCCTCCCCGGCCGCTACCTCGTGTACGTGCCCAACGGGTCCATGAACGGCATCAGCCGCAAGCTCCCCGACACCGAGCGCGCGCGCCTCAAGAAGACCCTCAAGGAGGTGCTGCCCGAGAACGTGGGCGTCATCGTCCGCACCGCCGCCGAGGGCGCGACGGAGGAGCAGCTGAAGCTCGACGTCGAGCGCCTCACGTCGCAGTGGGCCGAGATCAGCCGCCAGGTCGAGAAGGCGCAGGCGCCCGCGCTCCTGCACTCGGAGCCCGACCTGCTGCTGAAGATCATCCGCGACGTCTTCAACGAGGACTTCCGCGAGCTCGTGATCGACGGCGGCGACGCCCAGGAGATCATCGAGGGCTACCTCCGCGGCGTGGCGCCCGACCTCATCGACCGGGTGCAGACGTACTCGGGCGACGCGGACTCGTTCGACCACTACCGCGTCAGCGAGCAGATCGAGAAGGCGCTCGACCGCAAGGTGTGGCTGCCCTCCGGCGGATCGCTCGTCATCGACCGCACCGAGGCCATGACCGTGGTCGACGTCAACACGGGCAAGTTCGTCGGCTCCGGCGGCAACCTCGAGGAGACCGTCACCAAGAACAACCTCGAGGCCGCGGAGGAGATCGTCCGCCAGATGCGCCTGCGCGACATCGGCGGGATCATCGTCGTCGACTTCATCGACATGGTGCTCGAGTCCAACCGCGACCTCGTGCTCCGCCGCCTGGTGGAGTGCCTCAGCCGCGACCGCACCAAGCACCAGGTCGCCGAGGTCACCTCGCTCGGCCTCGTGCAGATGACCCGCAAGAAGCTCGGCCTGGGCCTCCTCGAGTCGTTCTCCGAGAACTGCGAGACCTGCGCCGGGCGGGGGATCATCATCCACCACGACCCGCTCATGGCCCACAAGCAGACGCCGCAGGAGCCCGTGCAGGGCCAGGGCCGCCGTCGCGGCGGCAAGGGCCAGCAGGAGCACGGCGCCGGCACTGGCGGCGGCGGCGGACGCGGGAACGGCGGCGGTCAGGCGCAGCAGCAGCAGCGCACGCCGGCGGCCAGCACCCACAGCATCACCGACGACGCCCGCAACGCGCTCGCCAAGATCGCCACGAGCACCATCCAGACGGTGAACGAGGCCATCGACCGGGTCGAGGACGTCGTGCGCACCCCGGACGAGGCCGCCGAGGCGGCACCGCGGGCCGAGGCCGCGCCCGTCGAGGAGCAGCCGCGCGGCGAACGCCCGCGTCGGAGCCGCGGGGGCCGGGGACGCGCGTCATCCGCGACCGCCGAGGCGACGGAGCGGCAGGAGCCGCAGGCACCCGCCGCCGAGGCGCCGTCCGCTCCCGCCGAGGACCCGACGCCCGCCGACGCAGCCGTGGAGGAGCCCGCCCTGTCGACGCTCGAGCCGCGCGAGGCCATCCGCCTCGAGCCGGTGCAGATCCTTGACATCCCGGTCGCGAGCACCCGCACGGCCCCGCGCCGCGTGAGCTCGGCCGACGCGGAGCAGCTCCTCGGCTCTGTGCTCGACGCCCTGCCGCAGCCCAAGGAGCCCGGCCAGGGCCGCTCGCGCAGCCGCCGGGTCTCGACGCAGACGCTCACGACGCCGGCCCCGGCCGACGACGCGAGCTGACGCGCCGGCCGCCCCCGAGGCGGCCGCACGCGAGAGGGCCCGTAGCGGACGCTCCGGGCCCTCTCGCCGTCCCCGCCGCACGCGCCGCGCCGCTAGGAGCCCGGAGCGCGCCGTTCCCGCTGCGTGACCCGCAGGCCGCTCGCCTGCAGCCGGCGCACGAGGTCGCGGTTGGAGACCGGCTCGGCGCCGCGCGCCACCAGCTCGGCGTACCGGTCCTCCGGCACGTCGTAGTGGTCGCGGTCGAAGGCACGCTCGGGGATGCCGGCGGCGCACGCGAAGTCGTGCAGCTCGGCGAGCGACGCGTCGCTCACGAGGTGCGCCCAGAGCCTGCCGTGGGCGGGCCAGGCCGGTCGGTCGAGGAGCACGGTCATCCTGCGAGCTTAGGCAGACCGGGCCGCGACCGGTCCGCCCGACCGCCTGCGGCACGCGCGACGCGCCCGGCGCGCATGCGGCGGGGCGGCGTCCGCTCGCGTATGATCGACCGAGGACGCCGGGGGCCTGGAGTTTGACCCCTGTCCGGCGTTCCGGTAACGTGAGTCGCTGGCATGCGCCGATCCGCAGAGATCGTGCGCGTGCGGCAGACTTCCTCCAATGATTCGGGCCACAGGGCGTCAAGTCCCCAGTGAGTCAAGCCCGCGAGAGAAAACAGGTACGGAAAAGTGGTTTACGCAGTTGTGCGCGCCGGCGGTCGGCAGGAGAAGGTCGAGGTCGGGACCATCGTGACGATGGACCGGGTGAAGAACCAGCAGAGCGGCAAGGTCGTGCTCCCCGCGGTCCTGCTCGTCGACGGCGACACCATCACCACGGACGCCGCGAAGCTCGCCGACGTCACCGTCAGCGCCGAGATCCTGAACGACCTCCGCGGTCCCAAGATCGTCATCCAGAAGTTCAAGAACAAGACCGGGTACAAGAAGCGCCAGGGGCACCGCCAGGACCTCACGCGCGTCCAGGTCACCGAGATCAACTAGCACCTAAGAACGCAGGGAGAAGCAGATGGCACACAAGAAGGGCGCGAGCTCTACCCGCAACGGCCGTGACTCGAACGCCCAGCGCCTCGGCGTGAAGCGCTTCGGCGGCCAGGTCGTCGGCGCCGGCGAGATCATCGTCCGCCAGCGCGGCACGCACTTCCACCCCGGCGTCAACGTCGGCCGTGGCGGCGACGACACGCTGTTCGCCCTCTCCGCCGGTTCGGTGGAGTTCGGCGTCAAGGGCGGCCGCAAGGTCGTCAACATCGTCGTCCCGGCCTAGCGCAGGCCGACAGCACGGACCCTGCAGCGGCACTGCCGCGCAGCACCTCAAGGGCGGGCCTCCTCGGCCCGCCCTTGCGTGCGTTCCACAGGGGACACCTCTAGAAGAAACGAGCGACAGCCATGGCGACATTCGTCGACACCGTGACCCTCCACCTGCGGGCGGGAAACGGCGGCAACGGCTGCGTCTCGGTCCGCCGCGAGAAGTTCAAGCCCCTCGCGGGACCCGACGGCGGCAACGGCGGCAACGGCGGGGACATCGTCCTCGTCGCCGACCCCCAGGTCACCACGCTGCTGGCGTACCACCGTGGTCCGCACCGCTCCTCGCGCAACGGCGGACCCGGCATGGGCGACCACCGCCACGGCACGCTCGGCGAGGCCCTCGAGCTGCCCGTCCCCGTGGGCACCGTCGTCAAGGACGTCGACGGCAACGAGCTCGCCGACATGGCCACGCCCGGCATGCGCTTCGTCGCCGCCGAGGCCGGCCAGGGCGGGCTCGGCAACGCGTCGCTCGCCACCACGAAGCGCAAGGCCCCCGGATTCGCGCTGCTCGGCACGCGCGGCTACGAGGGCGACGTCGTCCTCGAGCTGAAGGTCGTCGCCGACGTGGCGCTCGTGGGCTACCCTTCCGCGGGCAAGTCGAGCCTCGTGGCCGCCATCTCGGCCGCCAAGCCGAAGATCGCCGACTACCCCTTCACCACGCTGCACCCGAACCTCGGCGTCGTGGAGGTCGCGGACTCGCGCTACACCGTCGCCGACGTGCCCGGGCTCATCGAGGGCGCGAGCGAGGGCAAGGGCCTCGGCCTCGAGTTCCTCCGCCACGTCGAGCGCTGCTCGGCCCTGCTCCACGTGCTCGACTGCGCGACGCTGGATCCCGGACGCGACCCGATCTCGGACCTCGACATCATCCTCACGGAACTCGCCGCGTACCCCGTGCCCGACGGCCAGGTCCCGCTGCTCGAGCGCCCGCAGCTCATCGCGCTCAACAAGATCGACGTCCCCGAGGCCCGGGAGCTCGCGGAGCTCGTGCGCCCGGAGCTGGAGGCCCGCGGCTACCGCGTGTTCGACATCTCCACGGTCAGCCACGACGGCCTGCGCCAGCTCTCCTTCGCCCTCGCCGAGCTGGTCGAGGACGCCCGGACGAAGGCCGCCGAGGAGCCCGACGCGCCGCGCATCGTGCTGCGTCCCCGCGCGGTCAACGAGAAGCCGTTCGTCATCCGCGTGGACGGCGGCAGCTACGGCGACATCTACCGCGTCATCGGCACCAAGCCCGAGCGCTGGGTGCAGCAGACCGACTTCACGAACGACGAGGCCGTCGGCTACCTCGCCGACCGGCTCGCCAAGCTCGGTGTCGAGGACGGCCTGTTCAAGGCCGGCGCGGTGGCCGGATCCAGCGTCGTCATCGGCGAGGGCGACGGCATCGTCTTCGACTGGGAGCCCACGCTCACCTCCACCGCGGAGCTCATCACGAGCCCCCGCGGCGCGGATGCCCGCGTCGACCCGATCAGCCGCCGCACCAACCAGGCGCGCCGCGAGGACTACTTCGCCCGCATGGACGCCAAGGCCGAGGCCCGCGCCCAGCTCGTGCGCGAGGGCGAGGCAGGCCTCTGGGCGGACGAGGACGGGACGGACGAGGACGCGTCCTCGGACGCGAAGGCGTAGCGGGTGGGCACGGGCTCGCGCGCGGGCATCGCGTCCGCGCGGCGCATCGTCGTGAAGGTCGGCTCTTCTTCCATCAGCGGCGAGAACGCCGGGCAGATCGCGCCGCTCGTGGACGCCATCGCGTCCGTGCACGCGCGCGGCGCCGAGATCGTGCTGGTGTCCTCCGGCGCCATCGCGACGGGGATGCCCTTCCTTTGCCTCGACGACCGGCCGGCCGACCTCGCCACCCAGCAGGCGGCGGCGGCGGTGGGCCAGAGCGTGCTGATCTTCCGGTACCAGGAGAGCCTCGACCGCTACGGCATCGTCGCGGGCCAGGTGCTCCTCACGGCCGGCGACCTCGCCGCACCGGACCACCGGGAGAACGCCCAGCGCGCCATGGAGCGGCTGCTGGGGCTCCGGCTGCTGCCGATCGTCAACGAGAACGACACCGTGGCCACGCACGAGATCCGCTTCGGCGACAACGACCGACTGGCGGCGCTCGTCGCCCGCCTCGTGGACGCCGATCTCCTCCTCCTCCTCTCGGACGTGGACGCGCTCTACACGCGGCCGCCGGAGGAGCCGGGCGCCCGGCGCATCGAGCACGTGGCGTTCGGCGACGAGCTCGAGGGCGTCGAGATCGGCAGCACCGGCACGGGCGTCGGCACCGGGGGAGCCGTGACGAAGGTCGCCGCCGCGCGCCTGGCCGCCGAGGCGGGCACCGGGGTCCTGCTCACGTCGACGGCCCGGGTCGCCCGGGCCCTCGCGGGTGACCACATCGGCACGTGGTTCGCGCCCCGCGGCTGACCGTCCCGCCGCGACCCGCCGCCTCTCGGGGGCATGCGGCGCCTGGCTAGGCTGCCGTGCATGCCCTCGAACGCCCCCGGTGCCCCTGATGCCGTGCCCGCCGACCCGATGACCAGCCCGGCCGACGCGCTCGAGCGGATCCTCGTGGCCGCACGGGCGGCGTCCACGCACCTCGCCGCCCCCACCTCCGGCCGGCGTGACGCCGCGCTCGACGCCATCGCGACGGCCCTCGTCTCCGGTGCCGATCGCATCATCGCGGCCAACGCCGAGGACCTGGCCGCGGGCGGGTCGGCCGGGCTCGCGGCCGGCCTCCTCGACCGGTTGACGCTCGACGCCCGCCGCGTGGCGTCCCTGGCCGACGCCGTCAGCGGGATCCGGGGCCTCGACGATCCGCTCGGCCACGTCGTCCGTGGCCGGACGCTCCCGAACGGCCTGCTGCTGTCGCAGGTGCGCGTGCCCTTCGGCGTCGTCGGCGCCATCTACGAGGCCCGCCCCAACGTCACGGTCGACATCGCGGCCCTCGCCCTGAAGAGCGGCAACGCCGTCGTGCTGCGCGGCGGATCCGCGGCGCTGCGCACCAACGCCGTCCTCGTCGACCTGATGCGCGGCGCCCTCGAGCGCGCGGGCCTCCCCGCGGACGCCGTGCAGACGGTCGACGCGCACGGCCGCGCGGGGGCAGCCCGGCTCATGCGGGCGCGCGGCCTCGTCGACGTGCTCGTGCCGCGGGGATCCGCCGAGCTCATCCGCACCGTCGTCGAGGAGTCGACCGTGCCCGTCATCGAGACCGGCGCCGGCGTCGTCCACGTCTACCTCGACGCGTCGGCCGACGCGCGCATGGCCGTCGACATCGCGGTCGACGCCAAGGTGAGCCGCCCGAGCGTGTGCAACGCCATGGAGACGCTGCTGGTCCATCGCGACGCCGCGCCGCGGATCCTCCCCGCCGTGCTCGACGCGCTCCGCGACCGCGGCGTGACCGTGCACGGCGACGCCGCCGTCCGCGACCTGTGGCCCGACGCCGTCCCCGCCACCGACGAGGACTGGGCGGCCGAGTACCTGTCCCTCGACGTGGCGGTGCGCGTCGTCGACTCCATGGAGGACGCGGTCGCGCACATCGCCCGCTGGTCGACGCACCACACCGAGTCCATCGTCACGTCCGACCTCGCCGTGGCCGAGCGCTTCCTCGCCGCCGTGGACTCGGCCGTCGTCATGGTGAACGCGTCCACGCGCTTCACCGACGGATCCGAGTTCGGGTTCGGCGCCGAGGTCGGCATCTCCACGCAGAAGCTCCACGCGCGCGGTCCGATGGGCCTCGAGGAACTCACCAGCACCAAGTGGATCGTGCGGGGGAGCGGCCAGATCCGCGGCTGACGGCGCGCCCGGCCCCGCGTGCGCCCCGTGCGGGGGCCGCCGGTAGGATGGCAGGCGCCGCCTCCGCTCGACGGGGCGTGCCACGAACGGAGATCCCATGCACGCGCTGACCACCACCATCCTCGCCGAGACCGAGCACGCCATGGAGCTCGCCGCTCCGCTCTGGGTGTTCCCGGCCGTCGCGGCGGTCGTGTTCCTCGCGCTCGGGGTCGTCATGTTCAGCTTCCGCGACGTGAGCAACCGCCACTCGGAGAAGTGGGGCAAGCCCCCCGTCGCCGAGCAGGGCCACGGCACCGCCGACTCCACCCACTGAGCGCGAGCGCCCGCCACATGACGACACCCGCGACCCCGCGCCTCCGCATCGGGGTCATGGGCGGCACGTTCGACCCCATCCACAACGGCCACCTCGTCGCCGCGAGCGAGGTGCAGCAGCACCTCCAACTCGACGAGGTGATCTTCGTCCCCACCGGGCAGCCGTGGCAGAAGCAGACCGTCACGGACGGCGAGCACCGCTACCTGATGACCGTGATCGCGACCGCGGCCAACCCGCGCTTCACCGTGAGCCGCGTCGACATCGACCGCGCCGGCACCACCTACACGATCGACACGCTCCGCGACATCCGGCGCACGCATCCGGACGCCGAGCTGTTCTTCATCACCGGCGCGGACGCGATCCAGCAGATCCTGGGCTGGAAGGACGTCGCCGAGCTGTGGGACCTGGCCCACTTCGTCGCCGTCACGCGTCCCGGCCACGACCTCACCGAGAGCGGCCTCCCGCACGCCGACGTAAGATTGCTGGAGGTCCCGGCGCTGGCGATCTCCTCGACCGACTGCCGGGCCCGTGTCGGACGGGGCTTCCCCGTGTGGTACCTCGTCCCCGACGGAGTCGTCCAGTACATCTCCAAGCACCACCTGTATCGGAGCCCGCAATGACCCCCTCCCACGACGCGCCCGACACCGGGCCGACCTCGTTCGACGACGGTCCCGCTCCCGCGACCCTCGGGCTGAGCCGCCGCGAGATGCGCGCCGCGGAGAGGGCCCGCGCCCTGGCGCTCGGCATCGACGAGGCCGACGACGCACCCGTCGACGAGGCGGCGCCCCTCGAGGAGCCGTCCACCACGTCCGCTCCCGCTGCCCCCTCGGACGGCGAGCCCGCGGCCGCCGACTCGACCCGCGTCGACGGTTCCGATGCCCGGCGCGACGAGTCGACGACACCGCAGCCCGCCCCTCCCTCCGCTCCCGGAGTGGGCCCCGACACCTCCGCCATCCTGCTGTCCGGCGGCGTGCTCACGCGTCGCCAGCTCCGTGCCATCCGCGAGGCCGAGGAGGCCGCGCGCCAGCAGCGCGGATCCGAGCACGGGCACGCCGAGCCCGCACCGTCCGACACCGACACCGACACGGGGTCTGCTCCGACCACCGGCGAGCACACGGCCGCGGCGGTCGACGACGCGCCCCCGACGTCCTCGGACGCCTCCGTCCCGTCGTACGCGCGCTACGGCCGCGGGTCCCGTGCCACGCCGCGACCGCGTGCGCCCTACGGGAGCGCCTACCGGCGCGCCTCCGTCGCGGACGCGACGGACGCGCCCGCGACGGCGGACGACGCTCAGGTGGTGGCGTCCGACGCGGCGTCGGCCACGGAGGAGGACCGCCTGGCGACCCCCGCCGAGACGCCGTCGGCGTGGCCCTTCGCGCCGATCGCCCCCTCGGGCGACGCCGCCGGTCGGGACGTGGACGCGTCGGCCGAGCAGCCGACCGTCCCGCCGCTCGCGTCCCACGCGCCCCGCCGCGACGAGGATCCGCGTCCCGCGCCCTCCCTCGAGCCCACCCCGTGGATCACCGCCTCCGCCGAGCCGTCGCTCGAGCCGGCGTTCGGCACGCGCGCGTCCGCAGCCTCCGATGACCTCACGATCGGTCGGACCGGGACGCCGGCGACGCCGGACGCCGAGGCGCCCGACGCCCGCACGCCCTTCACCCCGCCCGCGGGGCACTGGTCGGTGCAGGACCAGGTCGACGAGGACCAGCCTCACACCGGCAACCACTTCATCCTCCCGACCGTGCCGCACGCCAACGACATGCAGCAGGCGCTCAACAGCACGGGCGAGATCATCATCACCGGCTCGATCGACCTGCCCCGCAGCCTCGGCTCGAGGGGCACGCACCCCGACCGCTTCGACACGGCCGACATGGACCGCATCCTCGAGCAGGGCGACGACCACGACCACGCGCCGGGCGGCTCCGACTCGGAGCCCGTGCGCGCCAGCCGCGCCGTCAGCACCCACACCTCGACGCGCGCCGTCGTGCAGCCGCCGCCCCGCAAGCGCTTCACCGCGCCGGTCGTCGCGGCCGTCGCGGCCGGGGGAGTCGCCGTCATCGGCGCGGGCCTCGTCATCGTCGCGTTCATGACGAATGTATTCTGATCGTCTGATGCACCATCCCACCCGTCCCGGAAGGACTCTGTGACCGCTTCTCCCCGCGCCCTCGACCTGCTCAAGGTCGCCGCCTCCGCTGCCGACTCCAAGCAGGCCATCGACCTGGTCGCGCTCGACGTCTCCGGGCCCCTGCCCCTCACCGACGTCTTCCTCATCGCCTCGGCCCGCAACGAGCGGAACGCGCAAGCGGTCGCCGACGAGATCGAGGACAAGATGATCGAGGCGGGCGCCAAGCCGCTGCGCCGCGAGGGGAAGAGCGAGGGACGCTGGATCCTCCTCGACTTCGGCGACGTCGTCGCCCACGTCTTCACCGAGGAGGACCGCATGTACTACTCGCTGGAGCGCCTCTGGAAGGACTGCCCCGTCGTCGCCCTCGAGATCGAGCCGACGGCCTCCGCTTCCTGATCCGACCCGTCCGGGCGACGACGCGCGGGATCCGCGAGGAGATCCCCGCATGAAGTGCCCCGCCGACTCCGCCGCCCTCGTGATGAGCGAGCGCGCCGGGGTGGAGATCGACTACTGCCCGGACTGCTGCGGCGTGTGGCTCGATCGCGGCGAGCTCGACAAGATCCTCGACCGGCCGAAGCAGGAGATGCGGTCCGCGCCGACGGCCGCGTCGCCCAGTCCTCCCGCGGCGCCGCTCGGCGGGTACCCGGGGCCGGGTCGCGACGACCGCCGCGGAGAGGATCGCCGTCGCGACGACGACCGCGATCGCGGCTACGGCATCCTCGCGGACGGCTACGGCGACCGCGGAGGGCAGGGCCACCCCCGCACCGGCGGATACGAGGACGGCGACGGGTACGGCGGGAAGCGCCGCAAGAAGGAGAGCTGGCTCAGCGAGCTGTTCGACTGACCGACGCGCCGACGTCGACCGCCGACGAGGATGCCCTGGTCATGGGGCGGTCGGAATGTGTAGTAATGTAGACGAGTCGCTTCCGCAGGGAAGCGGATCACGGGTCTGTGGCGCAGTTGGTAGCGCACCTGCATGGCATGCAGGGGGTCAGGGGTTCGAATCCCCTCAGATCCACCCTCGACCCCCACCCCTCCTCACGGAGGCGCGGGGCTCTTCCGCTCTCCGAGACCCGTACTCAGGTCCGTCCCGAGAGGCCGAGGGGCTCCACGTGCGCGCCGCAGGATCGGAACAGCGCCGCCAGCGGCTCCACGAGATCCCGCTCGGTTCCCGTGCCGGCGGAGAGCGCCATCTCCCGCACGTAGGCCGTCAAGGCCGTGCGACCCGCGAGGATCCGCGTCACGGCGCCACCCTCGGTCCTGTCCTCGGCGCGCACGAAGAGCGAGGCGCCATCATGCGAGTAGAGGACAGCTGTCTCGCACCAGACGCGGAGGCCCAACCGCTCCTCGAGCAGCTCGCGCAGGCCGACGGCCTGCCCGCGCACCTGGGTGGCCGCCGATTCCCGGCCGATGTACGAGCGGACGATCCGCTCCTGCGATGACGCGCTGCCCGACACACGTGCGATCTGCACGGCGAAGGTCCGTCCCAATGAGGACTCGTCCACGAGCTGCGCGAACGCCGCATGCTCGGAGCTGGGGACGACGCCGTCGAAGACGGTGCCACGCCACCGCTTGTTCTCGATGATCAGCACCGTGCGGGAGGTCACCACCACATGGTCGATCTGCTGCACGAAGCGGGCGCCGTCGTCGCCCGTCCGCGAGAAGACGACGTTCGTCGCCAGGATCCCGGAGAGCCGGGCGGAGACGAACGCCGCGACGATGTGCGCATGGGAGGCGGCTTCGTGGCCCCAGGTGGCCGAGAGTAGATCACGGGCCGCCCGCTCGTCCTCGCGGGCGATGCGCATCCGTTCCTCCGCGTCGGCCAGCTCGGCGGCGTGCACCGCCGTCAGCTCCGCGACCGTCCTCACGCGGTGCTCCTCGGCGACGGAGAGCGACCGCGTCCGCTCGCTCGCGTCGACGATGTGCCGCCTCTCCGCATCGGCCGCTGCCTCGTCGAGCGCACGCCGGGCGGATGCCTCCCGCCGACGCCGTTCGCGCAGGAGCAGGGCCAGGACGAGGACGAGCAGGGCGACCAGGGCGACCAGGGCGACCAGGGCGACCAGGATCCACGGGAGCACGTTCTGCATGGCCCAGGGAAGCACGCACCACGGATCGAGCGCGCGATCCGCTCCCCGATCGGGGGACTGTCCTCCACTTGGAGGACCCGGGTACCGTGGATCAGGTCATCGACCCCTGGAGCTCCACAATGTCGCACGCCACCCTGCACCGGACGCACACCACCGACCCGCACCGCACGTCGGTGGTCGGTTCCGCGGTGCTGGGCTTCCTGTCCGCGTTCGTGGTGGGCGCGGCCGTGATCGTCACGCTCCTCATCACCTCCTTCGCGCAGGGGACCGAGGGCTACCCCGGACTCGACGTGCCGGGCGTGGTCGACACCCGCATCGACCACGGCAGCGTCGTGACGCAGATCGGCCCGGGCGGGTTCCTCTTCCCGCTGGCCGCCGGCCTCCTCGTCGGCCTGATCGTGGCCGTGGTCGTCTACGCGCGCCAGCGCCACGTCGAGGACTGAGCCCGGCCGACCCCGATCCGCCCGCGCGTAGGGTCGAGGGGATGCCTCGCCACACCGCCTCCCGTCCGAGCAGGCGCCCCGCGTCGGCCTCTCGCACCCGTCTCCGTGCAGCAGCCCTCGCCAGCACGATGACGGCCCTGCTCCTGGTCGCGACCGGCTGCACCGCACCGGACGTCGTCCCGCCGACCGCTCCCGCCGCCCCGCTCCGGGTGGTCTCCCTCGGGGACTCCTACTCCACGGGGACGGGACCCGCGGAGCCGCTGCCCGGCGACCCCGGGGTCTGCGGGCGCACCGTCGCCTCCTCCGTGCGCGTCGCCGCGGCGGCCGTCGGCGCCGAGCTCGTCGACGCGGCGTGCGACGGCGCCACCACTGCGGACCTCGCGGCCCCGCGCGAGCGCGGCGGGGAGACCGTGCCCGCGCAGCTGGCCGCCGCGGCCGACGGCGCCGACGTGGTGCTCGTGCGCCTCGGGGGCAACGACCTCGGCTTCCCGGCCCTCGTCGGAGGGTGCCTCGCGCGGGACCCTGAGGGACCCGTGGCCGCCGGCCCCACGACGTGCGTGGACGCGCTCGCGCCCGCGGGCGGGACCGATGCCGTCCGCGCCCGCATCGATGGGGAGGTGGCGACGCGGCTCGGCGAGGCGTTCGGGCGGATCCGGGCGGCGGCGCCCCACGCCCGCATCGTCGCGCTCGGCTACCTCACGGTGCTCGGCGACCCGGATGCGCTGCCCGCGGAGGGCTGCCTCCGCGCCACGGCGACGTCGACGGTGAACGGGCAGGTCCTCCTCGCCGACCGGGACGCGGCGTGGCTGGCGGGGATCCAGCGCGAGCTCGACGACGCGATCGCCCGGGCGGCCGCCGATGCGGGAGCCCGGTTCGTGGACCAGGAGACGCCGACGGCCACGCACGGCGCGTGCGCGGGGGATGCCGGCGATGCGTACGTGGCGGGGCTCGGCGGCAGCGCGGGGGACGTCCCCCTCCACCCGAACGCGGCCGGACTGGACTGGGAGTCCGATGTCCTGACGGGCGTGCTGTGGGAGGAGGGGGCGGCGCTCGGCCGCTGATCCCCACGGTCGCGAGGGCGTCTGACCCAGCCCATGTGGGAACGTGTGGGTTCATGTTGCTTCTCCTGCGGATGAGGGCTATGGTGCGAGGACGCGAGGCGCCAGTGCCCCACGGAGTCGAAGGAGACCGCCCATGTACGCCGAAGAGCGCCAGGACAGGGTGGTCGCCCTCCTCGAGCGCACCGGCCGCGTGGCGGTCCTCGGCCTGGCGCGCGACTTCGACGTGACGACGGAGACGGTCCGACGCGACCTCGCCCAGCTCGAGAGCCGCGGCGTCCTGCGCCGCGTGCACGGCGGCGCCGTCCGCGCCGACCGGTCCACCCGCGCCGAGGAGAGCCTCGACACGCGGGGTGCCCGCAACACGGCGGCCAAGGCGCGCATCGCCGACGCGGCGATGGGGTTCCTGCCCGCGAGCTTCGCGGGATCCATCGCGCTCGACGCCGGCACCACCACGGGGCTGGTCGCGGAGCGCGTCGCCGCCTGGCGGCCCGACGAGCCGGGCCGCACGCTCGTCGTGGTCACGCACTCGATGTCCATCGCGCAGACCGTGACCCGCAACCCCGCAGTCGAGGTGCAGCTGCTCGGCGGACGCGTGCGCGGCATCACGAGCGCGGCGGTCGGCCCCGCCACCCTCGGCCAGCTCGCCCGGCTGCGACCCGACATCGCCTTCATCGGCGCGAACGGGATCCACGCGGAGTTCGGCCTCAGCACCCCCGACGAAGAGGAGGCGGCCGTGAAGACCGCGTTGACCCGAGGATCCCGACGCGCCGTGGCGCTCGTCGACGCGTCGAAGGCGGGGGAGGAGGCGCTCGTCGGCTTCGCGGCCCTCGACGACCTCGACGCGCTCGTGACCGACGCCGCGCCGGACGGCCCGCTGGCCGCGGCCCTGGCGGCCGCCGAGGTGGAGGTGATGGTCGCGTGATCCTCACCCTCACCGCCAATCCGAGCCTCGACCGCACCATCGACCTCGCCGGCGCCCTCGCGCGCGGCGCGGTCCAGCGGGCCCGCGGCGTCGCCGAGCAGCCCGGCGGCAAGGGCGTCAACGTCTCGCGCGCGCTCATCGCCTCCGGCCTCGACACCATCGCCCTGCTGCCCGGCCGCCTCGACGACCCGATGCTCGTGGCGCTGGCCGCCGAGCGGATCCCGCTCGATCAGCTCGACATCGCGGGCCGCGTGCGCCAGAACGTCACGCTCACCGAGCCCGACGGCACGACGACCAAGGTCAACGAGCCGGGCCCCGTCCTGTCAGCCGCCGAGGCCGATGCGCTGGTGGCCCTCGTCATCCGGCACGCGCGCCGGGCCAGCTGGCTCGTGCTCGCGGGCTCCCTGCCGCCCGGCCTCGACGACGACTTCGCTGCCCGCGTGGTGCACGCCGTGCGCGCCGAGCTCGGCGACGCCGCCCCTCGGATCGCCGTCGACTCGTCGGGGGCGCCCATGGCCGCGCTCGTCGCGTCCGACGCGGTCGTGGACCTGATCAAGCCCAACGCCGAGGAGCTCGCCGAGCTCGTCGGCCTCCCCGACCCGGATGCGCTCGAGGCCGACCCCCGGCTGGCTCACGACGCATCCCGCTCCCTCGTCTCCCGCGGCTGCCGGGCGGTCCTCGCGACCCTCGGCGCGCGGGGGGCCGTCCTCACCACGGCCGAGGGCGGGTGGCTCGCCACCATGCCCCCGATCATGCCGGTGAGCACCGTGGGCGCGGGCGACTCGTCGCTCGCGGGCTACCTGCTCGCCGACCACCGCGGGGCCGGACCCGAGGGGCGGCTGGCGCAGGCCGTCGCCCACGGATCCGCCGCCGCGTCCCTGCCCGGCAGCACCATGCCGTCCCCCGACCAGACCCGGCCGGACAGCGTCACCGTCCAGCCGCTCCTCCCGATCGCCGCCGATCGCTGACCCGTCCCACCTGGAGAAGAACATGCCATCGCTCATCACGAACCGCCTCGTGCTCCTCGACGCCGACCTCGGCGCCGACCGCGAGCACGCCGTCCGCACGCTGGCCGAGCGCGTCGTCGCCGAGGGACGCGCCACCGACGCCGACGCCCTCTTCGCCGACGCGTGGGAGCGCGAGTCGAAGACCGACACCGGCATGGGCGGCGGCCTCGCCATCCCGCACTGCCGCTCCGCCGCGGTGACGGAGGCCACGCTCGTCATGGCGCGCCCGAAGCCCGCCGTGGACTTCGGCGCGCCGGACGGCCCCGCCGACCTCGTGTTCTTCATCGCCGCGCCCGACGGCGCCGACCAGGAGCACCTCGTCCTGCTCTCGCGGCTCGCCCGGTCGCTCATCAAGCCCGAGTTCGTCGAGGCGCTGCGTACCGCCACCGACGAGGACCAGGTCGTCTCGCTCGTGGAGGGCGCGCTCGTGGACGAGCCCGCCTCCTCGACCGGCGCCCTGGCCGCGGCGGCTCCTGCGGCGACCGCATCGGCCCCGGCCACCGCGCCCGCCGACGCGCCCGTCCTCATCGCCGTCACCGCCTGCCCCACCGGCATCGCGCACACGTACATGGCGGCCGACTCGCTCGTCGCCGCGGCGAAGCGCGCGGGCGTCGAGCTGCACGTCGAGACCCAGGGATCCTCCTCCGTCACGCCCGTCGACCCCGCGATCATCGCGCGGGCCACGGCCGTGATCTTCGCCGTCGACGTCGACGTGCGGGACCGCGCGCGCTTCGCCGGCAAGCCCGTCATCCAGTCGCCCGTGAAGCGCGGCATCGACCAGCCCGACCAGATGGTCGCCGAGGCCGTCGCGGCCGCGAAGGACCCGACTGCCCCGCGCGTGCCAGGAGGCGCGTCGTCGTCCGCCGGATCCGAGCAGGCCTCCCCGCAGGCGTCGCAGTCGGTGGGCGCGCGCCTCAAGCGCTGGCTGCTCACGGGCGTCAGCTACATGATCCCGTTCGTCGCGGGCGGCGGTCTCCTCATCGCGCTCGGCTTCCTGCTCGGCGGGTACCGGATCACCGAGACGGCGTCCGACGTCGTGCTGCAGAACTCGCTCGCGAACCTGCCCGCGGGCGGTCTCGGCCAGTACCTCGGCGCCGTCGCGATCGTCATCGGCAACGCGTCGATGGCCTTCCTCGTGCCCGCGCTGGCCGGCTACATCGCCTACGCCATCGCCGACCGGCCGGGCATCGCACCCGGCTTCGTCGCGGGATCCATCTCCGTCATCATGGGCGCCGGCTTCCTGGGCGGCCTCGTGGGCGGCCTCCTCGCCGGTGGCATCGCCTACGCGATCGGCCGCATCGACGTGCCGCGCTGGCTGCGGGGCCTCATGCCCGTGGTGATCATCCCGCTCCTCGCCTCGATCGTCGCCTCCGGCCTCATGGTCATGGTGCTCGGCGGTCCCATCGCGGCCCTCACGCGCGGCCTCAACGGCTTCCTCTCGGGCCTCACCGGCACGTCGGCCATCGTCCTGGGCATAATCCTCGGCGTCATGATGTGCATCGACCTCGGCGGTCCCATCAACAAGGTCGCCTACTCGTTCGCGGTCGCCGGCCTCGGCGCCGGTTCCATCACCGACCAGACCCCGTGGGAGATCATGGCCGCGGTCATGGCCGCCGGCATGGTCCCGCCGCTCGCCCTCGCGCTCGCCTCCACCGTGATCGACCGCCGCCTGTTCAGCCCGGCGGAGCGCGAGAACGGCAAGGCCGCGTGGCTCCTCGGCGCCGCGTTCATCTCCGAGGGCGCCATCCCGTTCGCCGCGGTCGACCCGCTGCGCGTCATCCCCGCTAGCATCGTCGGCGGTGCCGTCACGGGCGCCATGGTGATGGGGCTCGGCGTCGTGTCGCAGGCCCCGCACGGCGGCGTCTTCGTGCTCTTCGCGATGAACGGCACCTTCCTCGGCTTCCTCGCCTCCGTCGCGGTCGGCGCGGTGATCTCCGCGTTCCTCGTCGTTCTCCTCAAGCGCTTCACGACGAAGCGCCCGGAGGCCGCCGCCGCGACGCCCGTCGACCAGGGCGTCCCCGTCGCGGTCTGATCCGTCGCCGCCCCTCACATCCCCATCCCGTCCGCACCACCAGGAGGAGAACGTCCATGACCGAGCGCACCGCCACCATCGGCAGCCGCGTGGGCCTGCACGCCCGTCCCGCATCCCTCTTCATCGAGGCCGTGCGCCGCACGGGCGTCCCGGTGAGGATCAGCAAGCCGGGCGGCACGCCGCTCGACGCGACGAGCATCCTGTCGCTCATGAGCCTGGGCGCCGCGAACGGCGACCAGGTCGTGCTCACGGCCGAGGGCGACGGCGCGGACGCCGCGCTCGACGAGCTCGCGGCGCTGCTCGAGAGCGACCTCGACGCCGTCGAGTAGCCGACCCCACGACGAGAGGCCCGGACACCGCGATGCGGGTCCGGGCCTCTCGTCGTGCCAGGCGGCGGTCGGCGTCACCATTCGGCGACGCGGTAGTCCTTGAGGAAGACGCCCGAGATGTCCTCGCCGGCCTGGCCCATGACGATGGGGTCGTAGACCCGGGCGGCGCCGTCAACGAGGTCGAGCGGGGCGTGGAAGCCCTCCTCGGCGAGCCGCACCTTCGTGGGGTGCGGGCGCTCGTCGGTGATCCAGCCGGTGTCGACGCTCGTCATGAGGATGCCGTCGGTCTCCCGCATCTCGCGCGCCGAGGTGCGGGTCATCATGTTGAGCGCGGCCTTCGCCATGTTCGTGTGCGGGTGGCCGGGGCCCTTGTAGGCGCGGGCGAACTGGCCCTCCATGGCGCTCACGTTCACGACGTACTTGCGGCGTGACGCGGACGCGGCCATCGCCGGGCGCAGCCGGCTGACGAGGAGGAACGGCGCCGTGACGTTGGCGAGCTGGACCTCGAGCATCTCCAGCGGATCCACCTCGTGCACGACCTGGGTCCAGCTGTTCGCGTCGTGCAGGTCGGGTACGAGGCCGCCCGCGTCGATGGCGGTGCCGGCGGAGAGGCGCGCGAGCGAGGAGGAGCCCGCGGTCATGGCGAGCTCGGTGACCTCGGCGGCCGTGATGCCGGTCGCCGTCGAGAGGATGGGATGCGCCGCGACGGAGGCGGCGAGGGCCGCCGGGTGCGCGTCGGCCGTGTGCCCGAACGTCAGGAGCTCGGGCAGGTCGCCGTCCGGCAGCGGCGCCGCCTCGGCCTCGGACAGCGGCGCGTAGGAGCCGGGGGACCGGCGGACGGTCTGCGCGGCGTTGTTAATGAGGATGTCGAGCGGACCCGCGGCGGCCACCGCGTCGGTGAGGCCGATGACCTGCGCCGGGTCGCGGAGGTCGAGGCCCACGATGCGCAGGCGGTGCACCCACTCGTGCGCGTCGGGCAGGCCGGCGAAGCGGCGCACGGCGTCGCGCGGGAAGCGCGTGGTGATGGTGGTGTGCGCGCCGTCGCGGAGGAGGCGCAGCGCGATGTGCATGCCGATCTTGGCGCGCCCGCCCGTGAGGAGCGCCCGCATGCCGGTGAGGTCGGTGCGGGCCTCGCGCTTCGCGTGGTTGAGGAGCGCGCAGTCGGGGCAGAGCTGGTGGTAGAAGGCGTCGACCTGCGTGTAGTGCTGCTTGCAGATGTAGCAGGGGCGCGAGCGCAGGAGCGTGCCGGCGGTGGGCTTCGCGGTCGTGATGGCCAGCGGGATCCCGCGCGTCTCGTCGTCGATGCGGTCGGGCGCGCCCGTGGCGGTGGCCGCGACGACGGCGCGGTCGGCGCTGGCGACGGCCTCGCGCTTCTCGAGCCGGCGGGCCTTCTTCACCTGCTTGAACATGGAGGCGGTGGCACGGCGGACGGCGACGAAGTCGGGGTGCTCCTCGTCGATGTCGGCGAGCGAGCCGAGGACGCGGAGCGCGGTCGCGAGGTCGGCCGGGTCGATGGCCGACCCGGGCGTGGCGGCGTCGGACGTGGGGGTGACGGGATCCGCGGGGCGGGCGGGGTCGTGGGGCAGGGCGTCGGAGGGCACAGGAGATGATACCCGGGCCGTCGGGGGCTCCCGGCCGACGACCGCAACCGGGCGGCGGCGCTACATCGTGGTGGCGAAGCCCACCGCGGCCGCGATGACCGCCCAGAGCGCGATGGTGACGACCACGAGGGCGATGACGCCCGTGCGGCGATCGCGCCAGCGCGCCCGCTCCGTCTCGGGGTCGACGGGGACGGACTCCGGGGCGGCGACGCCGGCGGTCGCGTCGTCCGCGACGTGACCCGGGGCGGCCTCGTCCGTGTCGGCGGGCGGCGTCGATGCCGGGGTCGGGTGGAGCGGGGCGCGGTCGGGTAGCGGGTCGAGCGGGAGGGGCGGCATCCGGCGACCATACGCGCTGGCGCCCCGAGGACCATGCCGCCTGTGGAGAACTCCGTGACGGGACGCGTGGGGGAGGATAGACGCATCATGTCCGACACCGCCCTCGCTCCCACGCTCACCGAGGAGGCGGCCCGGCTGGCCGTGGACGGGGCGACCGACGACGCGATCTACGACGCGTTCGCCGAGTGGGCGCTCGCGCAGGGGATCGAGCTGTACCCGGCGCAGGACGAGGCGGCGTTGGAGATCGCGTCGGGCGCGCACCTCATCCTCTCCACGCCGACCGGCACCGGGAAGTCGCTCGTCGCGGTCGCGGCGCACTTCGCGGCCCTCGCCCGCGGGCGCCGCTCGTACTACACGGCGCCGATCAAGGCGCTCGTCTCCGAGAAGTTCTTCGCGCTCGTGGAGCTGTTCGGCGCCGCGCAGGTGGGGATGGTCACGGGCGACTCCTCCGTGAACCCGGACGCGCCCATCATCTGCTGCACCGCCGAGATCCTCGCCAACCGGTCGCTCCGCGGCGGCGCCGACACGCCCGTCGACCAGGTGGTGATGGACGAGTTCCACTTCTACGCGGATCCGCAGCGCGGCTGGGCCTGGCAGGTGCCGCTCCTGCTCCTGCCGCACGCGCAGTTCGTGCTCATGTCGGCGACGCTCGGCGACGTGACCGACCTCGCGGACGACCTCACCCGGCGCACCGGACGGCCGACCGCGCGCATCACCGGCATCGAGCGCCCGGTGCCGCTCTTCTTCCACTACGCCGTCACGCCCGTGCAGGAGACGGTCGAGGAGCTGCTGGACACCAAGCAGGCGCCCGTCTACATCGTGCACTTCGCGCAGGCCGCGGCCCTGGAGCGGGCGCAGGCGCTCTCGAGCATCAAGATCGTCACGCGCGATCAGCGGGACGAGATCGCGGACATCATCGGCGGCTTCCGGTTCAGCACCGCGTTCGGGAAGACGCTCTCGCGGCTCGTGCGCGCGGGGATCGGCGTGCACCACGCGGGCATGCTGCCGAAGTACCGACGGCTCGTCGAGCAGCTCGCGCAGCAGGGCCTCCTCCGGGTGATCTGCGGCACGGACACGCTCGGCGTCGGCATCAACGTCCCCATCCGCACGGTGCTCTTCACGGGCCTCACCAAGTACGACGGCACGCGGATGCGGCAGCTCAACGCGCGCGAGTTCCACCAGATCGCGGGGCGCGCGGGCCGGGCCGGGTACGACACCGCGGGCACCGTGGTCGCGCAGGCGCCCGAGCACGAGACCGAGAACATCAAGATGCTCGAGCGCGCGGGCGACGACGTGAAGAAGCGGCGGAAGCTCGTGCGCAAGAAGGCGCCGGAGGGGTTCGTCTCGTGGGGCGAGCCGAGCTTCCGGAAGCTCATCGACGCGGAGCCGGAGCGGCTGACGTCGAGCATGCAGGTGAGCCACGCGATGATGCTCAACGTCATCGCGCGCGGCGGCGACGTGTTCGCCAACATGCGCGCGCTCGTCGACGACAACCACGAGCCGCGCGCCCGCCAGCTCGCGCTCGCCCGCCGCGCACTCGCCATCTACCGCACGCTGCGCACGGCCGGCATCGTCAGCCAGGAGGAGGACCCGGACGGCGGGCCCACGCGGATCACGCTGACGGTCGACCTGCAGGCCGACTTCGCGCTCAACCAGCCGCTGTCGCCGTTCGCCGTCGCCGTGTTCGAGATCCTCGACCGCGAGTCCCCGACCTACGCGCTCGACATGGTGAGCGTGGTCGAGGCGACGCTCGACGACCCGCGCCCGATCCTCTCCCAGCAGCAGTTCAAGGCCCGCGGCGAGGCCGTGCAGGCGATGAAGGCCGAGGGCATCGAGTACGACCAGCGCATGGAGCTGCTCGAGGAGATCACCCACCCGAAGCCGCTCGAGGAGCTGCTCGACCAGTCGTTCGCGACCTACAGCGCGAGCCAGCCGTGGATCGGCGACTTCGCGCTCAGCCCGAAGTCGGTCGTCCGCGACATGTACGAGCGGGCGATGAGCTTCAGCGAGCTGATCTCCTTCTACGGCCTCATGCGCTCCGAGGGCCTCGTGCTCCGCTACCTCTCCGACGCGTTCCGGGCGCTGCGGCAGACCATCCCCGACGAGGCGAAGACCGAGGAGCTGCTCGACGTGATCGAGTGGCTCGGCGAGCTCGTGCGGCAGGTCGACTCGAGCCTCCTCGACGAGTGGGAGGAGCTGTCGCACCCGACGGCGGCGCCCGGCGACGCGCCCGTGCTGCCGCCCGCGCCGAAGCTGCTCACCTCGAACACGCGCGCGTTCCGGATCCTCGTGCGCAACGAGCTGTTCCGCCGCGTGCAGCTCGCGGCCCGCGAGGACCTGGAGGCCCTCGGCGAGCTCGATCGGGCAGCGGGCTTCGACGCCGACGCGTGGGGCGCCGCGCTCGACGGCTACTTCGGCGAGTACGACCGCATCCAGACGGACGGCGACGCCCGCAGCCAGGCGCTCGTCACGATCGAGGAGGGGCCGACCGCCTGGACCGTCCGGCAGGCGCTGCACGACCCCGAGGGCGACCACGACTGGGGCATCGAGGCGACCGTCGACCTCGACGCGTCGAACGAGGCCGGCGAGGCCGTCGTCCGCGTGACCCGCGTCGGCACCCTCTCGTGAACGACGCGCCGCGCCTGCCCGACCTCGCCGGGCGGACGGTCCTCGTCACGGGCGCGAACGGCGGGATCGGCTTCTGGACCTCCGTGCAGCTCGCGGGCGCCGGAGCCCGGGTGCTGCTGGCCTGCCGCTCCGCCGAGCGCGGCGACGCGGCCGCCCGGGCGATCCGGGCGCGCGTGCCAGGGGCGGACGCGGAGGTCGTCGCCCTCGACCTGGCGAGCCTCCGGAGCGTGGACGCGTGCGTCGCGGGGCTGCACGAGGACCTCGACGCGATCGTGGCGAACGCGGGAGTGACCCCCGCCGGTGGCCGTGCGCGTCACCGCCGCACGACCGTGGACGGGTTCGAGGAGATGATGGGCACCAACGCGCTCGGGCACTTCGCGCTCGTCGCCGGGCTCGCGCCGCGGCTGCGCGCCGGCGGACGCGTCGTGATGCTCGGATCCCTCGCCCACCGCTTCTCGCCGCTCGACCTCGGCGACCTCGCGGGGGAGCGGCGCATGCCCGCGCTCGTGCGGTACGGCCGGTCGAAGACGGCGTGCATGATGATCGCGGCCGAGCTCGACCGACGGTGGCGGGCCGCGGGATCCGATCGCCTCGCGCTGTCCGCGCACCCCGGCTACGCGGTCGACGCGCTGACTCCGCCGCAGGATCCGGCCGATCGACCGCGCGGGATCGCCGCCCGCCGACGGGTCGCGGGCGCAGGTCGCGTCCTCGTGCAGGGCAAGGACGCCGGCGCGTGGCCGATCGTGCACGCGGCCGCGGCCGACGGCGTCACGGGCGGCGACTTCTGGGGACCCGACGGCCCGCTCGAGCTGAAGGGCCCGCCGGCTCCCGCCTTCGTCGCCGAGCACGGCCGGTCGCGCGCCGTCGCCGAGCAGCTGTGGGCGGCCGCCGAGGACGCCACGGGGATCCGCTTCCAGCCCTGACGCCACCGCGATCCGCCTCCCGCGTGGCTCAGCCCCGCGGCGTCCCGAGCACGTCGTCGAGCGCGTCGCGGAACGCGGCCGTCTCCTCGGGCGTGCCCACGGACACGCGCAGCCAGCCGTCGGGCCCGGTCTCGCGGATGAGGACGCCGCGGTCGAGCAGCCCCTGCCAGACCGCGTGCCGGTCGGGGAACCGACCGAAGAGGACGAAGTTGGCGTCCGACGGCGCCACCTCGAAGCCCCGGCCGCGGAGCCACTCGACGAGCCCGTCGCGCTCCTCCCGGAGCGACGCGACCTGCGCGAGCAGCACGCGGCTGTGCCGGAGGGCGGCGGTCGCGCTTACCTGGGTGATGCGCGACAGGTGGTACGGCAGGCGCACGATGCGGAGCGCGTCCACCACCGCGGGGGAGGCCGCGAGGTAGCCGAGCCGGCCGCCCGCGAAGGCGAACGCCTTGCTCATGGTGCGCGAGACGATCAGGCGCGGGTGGTCGGGCAGCAGCGAGATCGCCGTCGGGACGCCCTCGCGGCGGAACTCGGCGTACGCCTCGTCGATCACCACGACGCCGGGCGCGACCGAGAGCACGTGCTCGATCTCGGGGATCGTCAGCGCTGTGCCCGTGGGGTTGTTCGGCGAGGTGAGGAAGACGACGCTCGGCTGGTGCTGCTCCACGAGCGCCGTGACGTTCGCCCGGTCGAGCGTGAAGTCCTCCTGGCGGCGGCCGGACACCCAGCGCGTGAGGGTGTTGCGCGCGTACTCCGGGTACATCGCGTAGTGCGGCGCGAAGGAGAGCGCCACGCGGTCGGTGCCGCCGAAGGCCTGGAGCACCTGCTGCAGCACCTCGTTGGATCCGTTGGCCGCCCAGACGTTCTCGGGGCCGAGCGCGAGCCCGCTGTCGGCCGTGAGGTAGTCGGCGAGCTCGGTGCGGAGCTCGAGGAACTCGCGGTCCGGGTAGCGGTTCAGCCCGCGCGCGGCCTCGAGCACGGCCTCGCTCACCGCGACCGCGACCTCCTCGGGCAGCGGGTACGGGTTCTCGTTCACGTTGAGGAGAACGGGCACGTCGAGCTGCGGGGCGCCGTAGGGCTCCTCGCCGCGGATCCCGTCGCGGAGGGGCAGGTCGGCGAGCGTGGTCTCGGACCAGTCGGGGCTCATGGGTCTCCTCGGGATTCGTCGGGCGTCCATCCTCCCATCGACCGGCACGGCGGTCGCCCGCCGCCGGACGGCTAGGGTCGACGGATGCGCTCCCCCCTCGCCCGGCTCACCCGCGTCCGGCGACCCGGGGACGTGCACCGCACCGAGTCCTCGCCGCCGCGCTGGCTGCTCCTGTCGCGCCGCTACGGCTCGCGCGCGATCCCCGTCGACCACGACCTGGAGCGCCGGACCGTGCTCGGGTTCCGGATCGCGATCAAGGTGTTCCGGTCGCCCGGCCCGAACGCCGGCCGCACCCTCGCCGCCGTACCCGCGGACGCGCGGGCGTCCTTCGTCCTCGTGCACGGGATCGGCGTCTCCTCGCGCTACTTCCACCCCGTGGCCGCGTTCCTGGCCGAGCACGGCACGGTGTACGCGATCGACCTGCCGGGCTACGGCGAGTCGCCGCGGGTGCTCCGGGACGTGACGCTCGACGACCACGCGGCGGTCGTGGCCGAGGTGATCCGGCTGCACGGGCTCGTCGACCCCGTCGTCGTCGGCCACTCGATGGGGACGCAGATCGTGACCAGGCTCGCCGTGGACCGGCCCGAGGTCACCGACCGCATCGTGCTCATCGCGCCCACGCTCCCGCCGCGGACCCGCGGCCTCGTGCGCGCGGCCCTCGCGCTCGCGGTCGATACCCTCCGCGAGCCGCTGCTCGCGAACGCCGTGGTGCTGGGGGACTACTTCCTGCGCTGCGGGATCCCGTACTACCTCCGGCAGCTGCCGCACCTCATCGACGACGCGATCGAGGAGCGGGCGCCGCGCATCCGCGCGCGGACGCTCGTGCTGGTGGGCGACCGGGACGCCGTGGTCGACCGCCCGTTCGCGCGCGACTTCGCCGCCCGGATCCCGCGCGGCGAGCACCGGGTGGCGCGCGGCCCGCACGTCGTGATGTACACGGATCCGCTCGGCGTCGCGCGCGCCATCCTGGAGCACGCCCGGGCCCGATGACGCCCGACGCGGACCGGCGTCGGACGCTCCGGCCGACGGGCGCTCCGCGCCCGGGCAGGATGGACGGGTGACCGCCGCCGCACCCGACCCGCTCCCGCCGCTGCCGGCCCTGCGGAAGGCGCTCGACTGGGCGCTCGACTACGCCTACGTCCTCCGCTGGCAGGCGGCCGCCACGATCTCCCGCGACGACGCCCGCTCCTTCGAGGACGGCCGCGACGACCGGCCGACGATCCTCGTGCTGCCGGGCGTGTACGAGCGTTGGCAGTTCATGCTGCCGATCATCCGGCGGCTGCACGCGCGCGGCCACGGCGTGCACGTGGTCGGCGCGCTCGGCGCGAACGTGGGCCGCGTCGCCGAGATGTCGCGCCGGGCCCGCGCGTACCTCGAGGCCGAGGACCTGCGGGACGTCGTCATCGTCGCGCACAGCAAGGGCGGCCTCATCGGCAAGCACCTCATGGCGTTCGGCGACCCGGATCGTCGGATCCGCGCGATGGTCGCGATCAACGCGCCCTTCGGCGGCTCCTCGTACGCGCGCCTCATCCCCGTCCGCAGCATCCGCGACTTCTCGCCGCGGAACGCCGCGCTCGTGGAGCTCGGCCGGTCGCGCGAGGTCAACGCGCGGATCACGAGCGTCTTCGCGCGCTTCGACCCGCACATCCCGGGTGGCAGCTCGCTCGACGGCGCGACGGACGAGCGCGTCGCCGCGTCGGGTCACTTCCGGATCATGGGCGACGAGGACGTGCTCCGCCGGGTGGAGGCCGCGATCGACCGGGCCGGAATGCAGGCGGCACCGCCCGCCTGATCCGCCTCGGAGCGCGGCGCATACTGGGCACATGCCCGACTCCGCCGCCCCCGCACGCGCGGGCGGCCACCCGGACGGCACCGCCGACGGTCGCGGACGCACGGTGCTCGTCGTCGCGATCCTCGCCTCCTTCGTCGCGTTCCTCGACGGCACGGTCGTCAACGTCGCGCTGCCCGCGATCGGGGAGGACCTCGGCGGCGGGCTCGTCGTGCAGCAGTGGGTCGTGGACGCGTACCTCATCACCCTCGGCGCGCTGATCCTCCTGGCCGGCTCCCTCTCCGACGCCTTCGGCCGCGTGCGGGTGCTCCGCTGGGGGCTCGTCGGCTTCGGCGTCACGTCGCTCGTGTGCGCGATCGCGCCGACCGCCGGGATCCTCATCGCCGCGCGCGCCGCCCAGGGTGCCGCCGGTGCCCTGCTCGTGCCGAGCTCCCTGGCCCTCCTCGCGCAGGCCTTCCGCGGACTCGCGCAGGCGAAGGCCATCGGCTCCTGGACGGCGTGGACCGGCACCGCGATGCTCGTGGGCCCCGTCCTCGGCGGCGTCCTGGTGGACGCCCTCGACTGGCGGCTCGTGTTCGAGATCAACGTGCTCCCCATCGCCGTGACCCTCGTCCTGCTCGCCCGGCTGCCGCGCGACGCGCCCGTCGCCGACGGCACGCGCGTGGACGTGCCGGGAGCGGCGCTCGGCGCCCTGGGGATCGGCGGCCCCGTCTTCGCGCTCATCGAGCAGTCGCGGCTCGGCCTCGGCCACCCGCTCGTGGTCGGCAGCCTCGTGGTCGGCGTCGCGTGCCTCGTGCTGTTCGTGGTGCGCGAGCGCTCCACCCCGCACCCGATGCTGCCGCTCGCGCTCTTCCGGGAGCGGGACTTCCTCGTCGGCAACATCGCGACCGTCGGGATCTACGGCGCGCTGTCGCTCGGCGGCTTCGTGATCGCGGTCTTCCTGCAGCAGACGGGCGGGCTGTCGGCGACGGCCGCGGGCTTCGCGCTCGTGCCGACCACCGTGATCATGCTGCTGCTGTCGACGCGCTTCGGCGTTCTGGCGGGTCGCATCGGGCCGCGGCTCCTGATGGGCATCGGGCCGATCGTCGCGGGCGGCGGCTACCTGCTGATGCTGCGCGCCACGGAACCCGTGGACTACCGGGGGCAGCTGCTCCCCGGGATCCTCGTGTTCGGCCTGGGCCTGTCGATGACGGTCGCGCCGCTGACCGCGACGATCCTCGAGGCCGTGCCGTCCGCGCAGGCGGGCATCGCGTCGGCCGTCAACAACGCCGTCTCGCGCATCGCCGGGTTGATCGCCATCGCCGCGATCGGGCTCGTGGCCGGGCCCGATCTCGACGTCGCCGCCTTCCACCGTGTGGTGCTCGTGACGGCGGCGCTCCTCGTGGCGGGCGGGCTGGTGTCCCTCGTCGGGATCCGCTCGCGTCCCGCCCAAGCCGCGGGCGACGCGGCGGGCTAGACCGCCAGCAGCACCTTGCCCACGTGCTGCGACGACGCCACGTGGGCGTGCGCGGCGGCCGCCTCGGCGAGCGGGAAGACGCGGTCGACGACCGGGCGCACGGATCCGTCGGCCACCGCCGGCCACACGTCCGCCCGGACCGCGGCGACGATGCGCGCCTTGTCCTCGGCGTCGCGGGCCCGGAGCGTCGTGCCCCAGATCCGCCCGCGCCGGGCCATCAGCTGGCCGAGCGCGATGCTCGTGGGGGCTCCGCTCTGCGCGCCGATGACCATGATCCGGCCGTCGCGCGCGAGGGCGCGGATGTCGCGGTCGATGTAGTCGCCGCCGATCGCGTCGAGGATCACATCCGCTCCGCGGCCGTCGGTGGCCGCGAGGAGCGCCTCCACGAAGTCCTGCTCGCGGTAGTCGATGAGGATCTCCGCCCCGAGCGCCCGGCACGCCTCGAGCTTCGCGGGGCTGCCGGCGGTCACGGCCACACGCGCGCCGAGCCGCGTGGCCAGCTGGATCGCCATGGTGCCGATCCCGCTCGACCCGCCGTGCACGAGCAGCGTCTCGCCCGGCGCGAGGCCCGCGTCGAGCACGACGTTCGACCACACGGTCGCCACCACCTCGGGCAGCCCCGCCGCCTCGACGAGGTCGAGCCCGTCGGGCACCGGCAGGACGTGCCGCTCGTCGACCGCGACGAGCTCCGCGTAGCCGCCGCCGGCGAGCAGCGCGCACACGCGGTCGCCGACGCCCCAGCGCGCCGCGCCCGCGCCGACCGCCTCGACCGTGCCCGACACCTCGAGCCCGAGGTGCGTCGGCGCTCCCGCGGGCGGCGGGTACGCGCCCGCGCGCTGGCTGAGGTCGGCGCGGTTGACGCCGGCGGCGGCCACGCGGATCAGCACCTCGCCGGGACCCGCGACCGGATCCGGCAGGTCGGTGAGGGAGAGGACGTCGGGGGAACCGGGGGAGGGGAAGGTGATCGCGCGCATCCCGCCACGGTACGCCCGCCGCGGCCCGCGTCCGGCCGACCCCAGAAGTACATGAACTCGCAAAGAGAAATGGGAATGGAAGCGGGATCCATGCGCTTGCATACCTTCGAGGCCGTCGGCCCGCACCCATGACCCCTGTACGAAAGGCACGCACATGAGCGACACCAGCACCGTCCCCGGATACATCGCCGGCACCTGGACCATCGACAAGACGCACAGCTCGGTCGGCTTCAGCATCCGCCACATCATGATCAGCAAGGTCAAGGGCACGTTCAAGGACTTCGACGCCGAGATCGTGACGGGCGCCACCCCCGAGCAGAGCTCCGTCACGGCCCACGCGACCATCGCCTCGATCGACACGAACGAGCCGAACCGCGACCAGCACCTCCGCACCAACGACTTCTTCGACGCCGAGAACCACCCCACCATCGACTTCGTCTCGACCGCCGTGCGCGTCGAGAAGGACGGCGACGCCAAGGTCGACGGCGAGCTCACCGTCCGCGGCGTCACCAAGCCCGTCACGTTCGACGTCGAGTTCGGCGGCTTCGGCGGTGACCCCTACGGCAACACCAAGTTCGGCGCGACGGCCACCACGGTCATCAACCGCGAGGACTTCGGCCTCACCTACAACGCGGCCCTCGAGACCGGCGGCGTGCTGCTCGGCGACAAGGTCACCATCACGCTCGACATCCAGGCGGTCCTCGCGACCCCCGCGGCCTAGCGCGCTCCGGCCGGGCATCCGTCCGGCCGCCCCCGCGTCACGCGGATCCGACGCCCCCGTTCCCCTCGCCGGGACCGGGGGCGTCGTCGTGCGCGGCGTCGCGGCTCAGGGGACGAGGCCGAGCGCGCGCAGCGTCTCGGCCGGGCGCTCCACGTGCGCGAAGTGGCCGGCGTCGCGGATCACCGCCGACCGCAGCGACGGCACCGCGCGCGCCAGCAGGTCGAGGTCGTCCGGGGAGACGAACACGTCGTCGTCGCCGCGCACCGCGACCACCGGGCACGCGATGCGCGACCAGAGGCCGTCCGCGTCGTAGCCGCGCGTCACCTCCGCGGCCAGCGAGAACGCGCGGGGGCGCGCCTCAGTCGCGATCGCGTCGACGATCGAGCGGCGCACGTGCCAGCCGTGGGCGAACAGCGGCAGCGCGACCGGCCGCATGAGGCGGATGCGGCCGACGCCGCGGATGAGCGCGGTGCCGGGGCGTCCGAGGCGGCGCATGGTGCGCATCACGCCGAGCATCATCGTGAAGCCCGGGATGAGCCGGAACTCCCGCACGGGATGCGCGACGCTCGCGATCACGGAGTACGTCGTGGGCGAGACGAGCGCCACGGAGACGACGCGGGAGGGGTCCTGCGCGGCCAGGTGCAGGGCGATGAAGCCGCCCATGGAGTGGCCGACGAGCCGGAAGCGCGCGTAGCCGAGGCCGTCGACCACGGCGCGGACGGCGTCGGCGATGGCGTCGACCGTCGCCTCGTCGTCGGGCGCGTCGAGCACGGAGCCGCCCCAGCCGGGCAGGTCGATCGCGACCACGTCCGCGAACGGCACGCCCGCGTCGCGCGCGGTGCGGATCAGCGGCGTCCAGGTGGTCCAGGATCCGGCGGCGCCGTGCAGCAGCACCGTTGCCGTGTCCGACCCGCGCACCGCGGCGTGGTGGTGCCGGACCACGCCGAGGCGGGTCGGGGTGGTGCCCCGCACGAGTCCGGACGCCGCCGGGTCCGGGTCCAGCTCGAGCGGGCTGTAGCCGGGCAGGGGCCGGGTCACTCGGCGCCGCCGATGATCTCCGAGCGGATGCGGCGGATGTCCTCCAGCAGCGAGCCGATGAGGATCCAGTGCTCCTCGCTCGGCTGCAGCACCACGAGCGGCGCCGTGAGCGCGGGCTCCTCCCGCGGGTCGGCGCCGTTCGCGCGGCCGTCGCCCGGCAGCGCGTGCTCGGCGAGGAGCCGCACGTCGTGGGCGGCGCGCGTCAGCTCCGTCGCGATCCCGCGCACCACGGGCTCCTCGGCGAGCGACGGGTCGTAGCGGTCGTGCACGGCGCGCGTCATGCCGACCACGCGGTTCACGAGCACCGTGAGCGTCGCGAGGAGCTCCCGGTCGGCCTCGAGCAGCGCGCGGTGCCGCCGCCGGAGCGGGTTGAGGGTGAGGCTCTCGAGGCCCCGGTCGACCTCGGCGACGGCCTTCGTGTGCCGCGGCCGGAGCTCGCGGGCGCGCGCGAGCATGCGGTCGAGCTCCGCGCGGTCGACGGGCTCGGACAGCGCGCCCGCCAGCCGGTCGAGGGCGGCGGCGCAGTCGCCCGCGAGGCCGACCACGGCGCGGCGGCTCGCCTCGTGCAGCACGGGCGGGGCGATCGCGATGTTGACGACCACGCCGATGGCCGCGCCGAGGATCGTCTCCACGATGCGGTCGACCGCATAGACGGGCGAGAGCTGGCCGATGGCGAGCACGAGCATCGCGCTGATGGGGATCTGCGTGCTCGACCCGGGCGTCAGCCGGAACACCCAGCCCACCAGCACGGCGACGACGACCGCGAGCAGCACCACCCCGCTCGACGTGCCGAGCGCGAGGCCGAGGACGAGCGCCAGCAGCACGCCCGTGATCACGCCGAGGCTGCGCTCGACCGCCTTGCCGAAGGTCTGGTTGATGCTCGGCTGCACCACGAGCAGCGCCGCGATGGTCGCGAAGATGGGCAGCTGCGCGGGCAGCAGGGCGATGCACACGAACCAGGCGATGATCGCGGCGACGGAGGTCTTGACCACCTGGACGAACGGGATCCGCGTGGTGGTGCGGACGGTCGTGGTGATGCGCACGTGCGGCCTCCGGCGGCGGTCTCGGGTGGATCCATCATCCCGCGGGCGGGCGGCCTCAGGCGACCTGGGCCGCGTCGTCCATCCCGTCGGCCCCGCCGTCGCCCTGCCGCCTCGCGTCCTGCCAGCGCGCCCACATCTCCTTGAGGTCCCACGCTTCCTCCGCCTGGATGGAGACGCCGCGCTCGCCCGTGCGCCGGGTGCGCCCCCGGATCACGAGCAGCCGCGTGCCGAACAGCATGGGCCCGGCCTTCTGCTGCGCCTCGTCGAAGAAGGTGGAGTCCGAGCAGCCCGAGCCGTCGTCGAGGCTGATGAAGACGACGCGCTTGCCGCTGCGCATGGGCGGCGTCTGCGTGGCGATGCGGATCCCCGCGACCACCACCTCGGAGCCGCTGCGCACCTCGAGCAGCTGGCTCGCCGGGATGACCCCGAGCTCGTCGAGCATGGGCCGGTAGCTCTCCAGCACGTGCTCGGTGACCTCCATCTGCAGGATGTCGAGCTCGGCGGCGACGCGCGCCCGGCCGTCGGGGTCGGGCGAGCCGCGCGGGATGAGGTCGCGGTCGTCGACGAAGAGCGGCAGCTGGCCGGCCGGATCCTGGGGCCGGGCCGCGCGCGCCGTGAGCCGCCGGGCGAACGCCATCACGTCGCCGCGCGACGCGGCCCCGCGGGCGGCGGCGGCGTCCTCGTCGGACGTCGCGAGCGAGTCGAGCGCGCCCACCGCGGCCAGCCGCTCGAGCAGCGCGCGCGACGGCTGCGCCTTCGCGTAGAAGTCGCTGATGGAGTCGTAGGGCTGGCCCCGCTCGATGCGCTCCAGCTCCGCCTGGCTCATCCCGTGCACGTCCTGCAGCGACAGCCGGATCCCCAGCTCGCCGATGCGCGTGCGTCCCGTCGTCCCCTCGCCCGCGACGCGCTCGACCCGGTAGACGCCGGTCGACCGGTTCACGTCGAGCGGCAGCACGGGCACGCCCATGCGCCGGGCCTCGGTGAGGAGCAGGCGCTTGGGGTACATGCCGGGGTCATGCGTGAGGATCCCCGCGAGGAACTCCGCCGGGTAGTGCGTCTTCAGCCACGCGCTCTGCCAGGTGGGCAGCGCGAACGCGGCGCCGTGCGCCTTGCAGAACCCGAACGAGCCGAAGCCCTTCAGTGCCTTCCAGATGCGCTCGACGTCGGCGTCCGAGAAGGGACGCCGGCCCGTGCGCCCGTCGACGTGCGCGGTCGTGCGCTCCCGGAACGCCTGCTCGACCACCGTGTCCATCCGCTCCATGTTGCGGCGCAGCTCGTCGGCCTCCGCGAGAGAGACCTGCATGCAGTCGGCGAAGATCCGGATGACCTGCTCGTGGTAGATGACGACGCCGAACGTGGACGCGAGGAACGGCGCGAACCGGGGGTGCAGGTAGTCGGGCCGGGTGATGCCGTGCTTCGTGTCGAGGAACGGCGCGACCATGTTGCCCTTCATGGGCCCCGGCCGGAACAGCGAGATGTCGGCGATGAGGTCCTCGTAGACGTCCGGCTGCATCTTGCCGATGAGCTCGCGCTGCCCGGGCGACTCGATCTGGAACATGCCGAGCGTGTGCGTGGTGCGGATGGCCTGGAACGTCTCCTCGTCGTCGTGCGGGATCTCGTCGAGCTCGATGCGCCCGTCGCGGTGCACGTAGCGCGCGTCGACCGGGATGCCGCCCGCGACCGCCGAGCGCGTGCCGTGGATGCGGTGGATCTCGTCCAGCGCGTACGCCATGGTGCTCTGCATCCGCACGCCGAGGATGTCGAGCTTCAGGAGCCCCATGTCGTCGATGTCGTCCTTGTCGAACTGGCTCATCGGCAGGCCCATGCCGCTCGGCTGCACGGGGCTCGTGCTCAGCAGGTCGGAGTCGCCGAGGATCACGCCGCACGGGTGCATGGAGATGTGCCGGGGGAGCCGGTCGAGCCGCTCGGTGAGGTCGACCAGCAGGTCGATGCTCGGGTCGTCGCGCACGAGGTCGGCGATGGGCTTGAGCTCCGGCTTGGTCTCGAGCACCGCCCGGAACTCGCGCGCGTTGAAGCGCCAGATGTTCTTGGCGATGAAGTCGATCTGCTGCTCGTCGAGGTCGAGCGCGAGCCCCGCGTCGCGCGCGGCGCCGCGGGCCCGGTAGGTGTTCTGCATCGAGAGCAGGGTGACCCGGTTGCTGCCGTACCTCTCGAACACGCGGTGGTACACCTCGTGCCGGCGCGCGGACTCCACGTCGATGTCGATGTCGGGCAGCGTCGAGCGCACCTTGCCGAGGAAGCGCTCGAACAGCAGGTCGTGCTCGAGCGGGTCCACGTTGGAGATGCGCAGCAGGTAGTTGACGAGGCTGCCCGCGCCGGATCCCCGCGCCTGGTTGCGCACGCCCATGTCGCGCATGAGCGCGCACACGTCGGCGACCGTGAGGAAGTAGGTGGCGAAGCCGAAGCCCGTGATGGTGGTGAGCTCGGTGCGCATGCGGGCGAGCACGCGCTGCCGCATGGCCTCGTCGACGTGCCCGAACCGCTCGGTGACGCCGACCTCGGCCTTCCGCCAGAGCGCCTCGTCCGGGTCGCCGGTGACGCCGATCACGGACTTCTCCGGCAGCTTCGGCTTCCGCCAGGCGAGGTCGGCGTCGGGATCCAGCCGGCAGCGGTCGGCGAGCTCCTCCGTGGCGCGCAGCAGCGCCTCGCCCGCCCGGCGGTCGAGGGACGACGCACCCGCGACCTCCCGCGCGATGCCCTGCATCTCGGCCGGGGTCTTGAGCCACGCCTGGCCGTTGGGCTGCGGGCGGAACGACCCGAGCGGCCGCAGCGTGCCCGCGGAGTCGAGCACGTCTCCCGTGAGCGCGTCGTCGGGCTCGAGGTACCGCGCGGCGTTGGTGAGCACGGCGGGGACGCGGTGGGCGTCGGCGAGCTCGAGCATGCGGGCGGCGTGGCGGAGGCTGGCGGACTCGCCGGGCTCGGTGAAGTGGCAGACCACCTCGACGACGACCGCGCCGGGCAGGAGCCGGGCCCACTCGGCCAGGTGGCGGGAGGCGAGCGCGTGGTCGCCCGCCGCGACGGCGCGGCCGACGTCCGAGTCGGGCCCGAGCATGACGGTGCCGACGGGCCCCTCCTCGCCGAGCAGGAACGCGGGCGGCCGGGTGCGCGCGATGCCGGCCTGGGCGCTGCGGGCGGTGCTCCTCGCCGTGCCGCGCCCGTGGCTCGCGCTGATGAGCCGGCTGAGCGCCGCCCAGCCCTGGCCGCGGGTGCCGCCGTGCGCGAGCACCGTGATGCGGCCCGGGTGCTCGCCCGTGAGCCCGAGCTCCGCGCCGACGACGGGGGAGACCCCGGCGGCGATGGAGCGGCGGATGTGGCGGACGGCCCCGTACAGCCCGTCGCGGTCGGTGATCGCCGCGGCCGACGCGCCCTCGGACGCGACCCGGTCGACGAGCGCCTCGGGCGCCGAGGTGCCGAAGTGGGCGGAGAAGGCGGACGCGACGTGCAGGTGGGTGAAGCTCACGCGCGCCTCCCTCGATGTCCGCCCGCGTCCTCCCCGGACGCAAGGTTCGAACGTATGTTCGACTCGCCCAGTGTAGTTCGGCTGCCCGGCAGCCGCGACCCGTAGTCTCGGAGGATGACCAGCGAACCCTCCACCCTCGTCATCCTCGGCGCCAGCGGTGACCTCACGGAACGCCTCCTCCTGCCGGGTCTCGGCAGCCTCATGGCGAGCGATCGGGGGCGCCGGATCCAGCTCATCGGCACCGGCCGGAGCGAGCGCACGCCTGCGGAGTGGACGAAGACGGTCAAGACCGCGTTCGACTCGGTGGACGCCACGGGACGCCGGGCGGCGGGCATCGTCTCGTCCACGGAGTACATCCAGGCCGACCCCACCGACCTCGATGACCTGAAGCGCATCCTCGACGCGTGCGAGGGCGCGCCGGCCCTCTACTTCGCGCTCCCGCCGGCCATCTCCATCGCGGTCTGCGAGCAGCTGGCGAAGCTCGACCTGCCGGAGGGCACCACGCTGGCGCTCGAGAAGCCGTTCGGCTCGAACAGCCGCAGCGCCGCGCAGCTCAACCGCCAGCTGCTGAAGCTCGTGCCGGAGGACCGCATCCACCGCACCGACCACTTCCTCGGCCTCTCCACGGTGCTCAACCTGGTGTCGCTGCGCTTCGCCAACCGCTTCTTCGAGTCGGTGTGGAGCGCGAAGGACATCGAGAAGGTCGAGATCCTCTACGACGAGACGCTCGCGCTCGAGGGCCGCGCCGCCTACTACGACAAGTCGGGCGCGCTCGTCGACATGATCCAGAGCCACATGCTGCAGGTCCTCGCGGTCTTCGCTATGGAGCCGCCCGCGAGCATCGACCCGGACGACCTGCGCTCGAACATCGCCTCGGTCCTCCGCGCCACGGAGGTCTGGGACAACGACCCCATCGCCCACAGCCGCCGGGCCCGCTACACGGGCGCCACGGTCGACGGCACCCGCATCCCCGCGTACGCCAAGGAGGAGGGGGTGGATCCGGCCAACGAGACGGAGACGCTCGCCGAGGTCACGTTCGGCGTCGCCAACGCGCGCTGGGCGGGCGTGCCGTTCCACCTCCGCTCGGGCAAGGCCCTCAAGGAGGCGTCGAAGCGCATCATCGTCACCTTCAAGCCCGTCGCGCACCTGCCGCGGGGCCTCCACGGCTCCGCGCGTCCGGACCGCCTCATCATCGACCTCAAGCCCGACGGCATCTCGCTCGAGGTCACGATGGACGGCACGGGCGAGCCCTTCACGCTCACGCAGTCCACGTTCCGCGCGGAGTTCGCCGAGCCCGAGCTCACCCCGTACGGCGAGGTCCTCGACGGCATCCTCGCGGGCGATCCCCGTCTCTCCGTCCGGGGCGACGTGGCCGAGCGCTGCTGGCGCATCGTCGCGCCCGTCATGCGCGCCTGGAAGGGCGATCGCGTGCCCATGGCCGAGTACCGCGCCGGATCCGCGGGGCCGACCGCCTGGCGCTGACCGCTCGCGCCGGCCGCACCGGCCCCCTCCGCATGACGGCTCCCTGGGCGTCGTCGCCTCCCGGCGGCGGCGCCCTCGTCGCGTCCTAGCGTGAGGGCATGCCCGTGACCCTCAGCGAGATCCCCCTGCCCGCGGCCGCGCCCGGAGCGTCGCCCGGGCTGCACGGCGTGCTGGCGGTGCCGGAGGGCGAGGGGCCGTGGCCCGCGGTCGTGGTGGTGCACGAGGCCTTCGGCGTCACCGACGTGATGCGCCGCCAGGCCGAGCGCCTCGCCGAGGCCGGCTTCCTCGCGCTCATGCCCGACCTCTTCTCCGCGGGCGGCGCGCGCCGCTGCCTGGTCGCCACCTTCCGCACGCTGGCAGCGGGGGAGGGCCGCGCGTTCGTCGACGTCGAGTCCGCCCGCCGCGCGCTCCTCGCCCGGGCCGACTGCACGGGCCGCGTCGGCGTCATCGGCTTCTGCATGGGCGGCGGGTTCGCCCTCGCGGCGGCCTCCCGCGGCTTCGACGCGTCGAGCGTCAACTACGGCATGCTCCCCGAGGACATCGACGGCGTGCTCGAGGGCGCATGCCCCATCGTCGCGAGCTACGGCGGACGCGACCGGCAGCTCGCGGGATCCGCCGACCGGCTCGAGGCCGCGCTGTCGGCGCACGGCATCGCGCGCGACGTGCGCGAGTACCCGGCCGCCGGCCACTCCTTCCTCAACGACGCCGAGATGGGTCCCCGGCCGCTCCGCCCGGTGCTGCGCGCGGTGGGCATGGGCCCGGAGCCCGCGTCGGCGGCCGACGCGTGGCGACGGATCGACGCGTTCCTCCACGCCCACCTACGCGACGCGGAGCGCACGGGCGCTTAGCGCATCGGCCCTGCGCGCCGGGCTGACTCTCCACCGGCCTCGGCTACTCTGTGGAGGATCCGGGTGCCCGCGCCCGGCGCTCCCCGCCCGGCGACGAGAGACCACCCATGCAGCACGCCCCTCAGAGGACCCGCGCCGACCGGGCCCGCATCCGCGGCATCGCCCGGCACGGGCGTCTCCGCACCCCGAGCGCCGGACGCGCCGTCATGAAGGGCATCGGCATGGTCGCCGCGGTGGCGTTCGCGGCCGCCGCGTCGCTGCTGACCATCGTCTTCGCGGACCTCTCCCGCACCGTCGCCGACAACACGGTCGACATCTCGGACGGACAGACGGTGCCGCCCTCGCTCGGTGGCATCGACGGCGGCGCCAACATCCTCATCGTCGGCAGCGACAGCCGTGCCGGCCAGGGCGACGGGTACGGCGCCGCGAAGGACGTGGGCACGGCCACGCTCAACGACGTCACGATGCTGCTGCACATCAGCGAGGACAGCAGCCGCGCCACGGTCATCTCCTTCCCGCGCGACATGCTCGTGCCGATCCCGGAGTGCGAGGGCCCCGACGGCACGAAGTACGCCGCCAGCTCCCGCGCCCAGCTCAACGAGTCCCTGTCACGCGGCGGGTTCGAGTGCACCGTCCGCATGGTCGAGGGACTCACCGGGCTCGACATCCCCTACGGCGGCGTCGTGCAGTTCAACGGCGTGGTCGAGATGTCCAACGCCGTCGGCGGCGTCGAGGTCTGCGTGGCCAACGGCATCTACGACAAGAAGACCGACCTGTCCCTCGACCCCGGGCTGCACACCCTCCAGGGCAAGGACGCCGTGCAGTTCCTCCGCACCCGCTACGGCGTCGGCGACGGCAGCGACATCTCGCGCATCGGCAACCAGCAGGTGTTCCTGAGCGCGCTCGTGCGCACGATCAAGAGCACCGACACCCTCACCAACCCCGCGAAGCTGTACGGCATCGCGCGCGCCGTGGTCGACAACATGCAGCTGTCCACGTCGCTCGCCGACCTCGACACGCTCGTCTCGGTGGCGCTCACCTTCAAGGACATCCCGCTCGACGACGTCGTGTTCCTGCAGTACCCGGGCACGGTGCTCGCCAACGGGCGCGTCCAGCCGGACGAGGCGGCGGCCGCCCAGCTCATGGGCCTCCTCGCGTCCGACGCGGACTTCTCGCTCGGCCAGGCGGCGACGTCCGACGAGTCCGGCAGCGTGCCCGCCGAGGGCACCGCGACGCCGCCGGCCACGACCGCGCCGCCGGCCGACGGCTCGACGCCGACGACGCCGCCCACGGCGACGGCGGAGGTGCTCGACCCGAGCATCACCGGCCAGACGGCCGCGCAGAGCACCTGCTCCAACGGCCAGGGCTGATCGGTCGGGCCGCGCCCGTCGGCGGCGCTCAGCGGCCGGCGGGGGCCTCGACGACGCGCGGATCCGGGAAGGCCGTCTCCACGGCGGGGGCGCCGGTGCCGCGGGCGCGCATCCAGACGAAGAAGCCCGTGAGGGTGAAGGCGCCGTAGAAGACGTACATGAAGGCGGACGCGTAGTAGCCGGCGCTCACGAGCAGCGGCACGCCGACGAGGTCGACCGCCACCCAGATCAGCCAGAACTCGACCCAGCCCTTGTCCATGCCGTAGGTGGCGAGGAGCGAGCCGACGAAGATCCAGGCGTCGGCCCACACGGGCTCGTAGGAGCCGAGCGCGCGGAAGACGGGCGTGAGGATCGCGGTGCCGCCGACGAGCGCGACGACGAGCAGGATCCGCTCGCGTCCCGACGCCCACTGCGGGACGACGGGCGCGCCGCCGTGCCGCGCCTGCTGCCAGCGGTACCAGCCGTAGACCGACACGGCGATGAACATGACCTGGCGCCCGGCCTGGCCGAGCAGGTTGACGGGATTCGGCGTGCCGAAGACGGCGCCGAGGAAGACGGTGAACAGGAGCACGTTGCCGACGATGCCGACGGGCCACGCCCACACCTTCCGGCGCATGCCGCCGAGCGCGCTGGCGAGGCCGAAGAGGTTGCCGACGATCTCGCGCCAGAGGATGGTCTGGTCGCCGATGCGGAGCTGCGCGTCGAACAGCCACTCGAGTGCCGCCATGCGGGATCCCTCCGTGCGCCGCGGTCCGGGTGACCTGCGTGCGGGACGCCGCGTGCGGCGCCGATGGGGTGAAGGCGCGGGCGCCCCCGGCTATTCCCCGGCGGGCCGCCCGGCCCCGGCGATGGGGGCTGCCTCAGGCGAACAGGCGCACGTCGAGCTCCTCGTCCGACGCGGTGACGAGCGACCAGCGGCCGCGCGCGTCGACGCTCAGGTCGAACGAGCCGTCGACCCGGCGCGCGCCCGTGGTGAGCGGCACGGCCTCGACGCGCCACATCCGCAGCTCCAGCAGGTGGGCGCTCGCGCCGCGGGGCGCCCGTCCCGTGCGCTGCCACCAGTCGACCCGCGCGATCCACCGCTCGGGCGAGCTCACCACCCCGTAGACCACGCCCCGCCAGGTGAACCGCAGCGGCGATCCGTCTCCCGAGAGCTCGACCTCCACGTCCTCGTCGATCCGCATGTGCCGCTCCTCTCGCCCGTCGCGCCGGCCGCGCTCCTGCGTTCGAACGGGTGTTCGAACTTCTGATCCGAGTGTAGGAACGGGCGCCGACATCCACGAGGGGAGCGGGCGGATCCACCTCACCCTCGACCGGAGCCTGAGGGTCGCGTCCGGATCGCGCGCATCGGGCATGGATCCGTCGCCCGCCGCGTTGGCACCAGGGTCCCGAGGGCGGCAGACGCCCCCTCGTCATCGACACCCGAGGAGGGTCCACATGACCGACACCACCAGCCGCCCCGCCGAGGCCTCCGGCACCTTCGCCATCGGCGGCGACCTGCCCGTCGTCCGGCTCGGCTACGGCACCATGCAGCTGACCGGCGAGGGCGTCTGGGGCGCCCCCGAGGACCCGCACGAGGCCGTCCGCGTCATCCGCCGCGCCGCCGAGCTCGGCGTCACGTTCTTCGACACCGCCGACTCCTACGGCCCGTTCGTGGCCGAGGAGCTCCTCAAGGAGGCGCTCCACCCCTACGCCGACGACATCGTCATCGCGACCAAGGGCGGGCTCACGCGCCCCGGCCCCGGGAACTGGCAGCCCGTCGGCCGCCCCGAGTACCTGCGCCAGCAGCTGGAGCTGAGCCTCCGCCACCTCGGCCTCGAGCGCATCGACCTCTACCAGCTGCACCGCATCGACCCCGCCGTGCCGCTCGCCGACCAGATCGGCGTGCTCAAGGACCTGCAGTCCGAGGGCAAGATCCGCCACATCGGGCTCTCCGAGGTGCAGGTCGACGACGTGAAGGCCGCACGCGAGATCGCCGACATCGTCTCCGTGCAGAACCTCTTCAACCTCGCCAAGCGCGACGCCGAGCCGCTGCTCGACTACGCCGAGGCCGAGGGCCTCGCGTTCATCCCGTGGTTCCCGCTCGCGACCGGCGAACTCGCGAAGGACGGCGGCCCGCTCGACGCCCTCGCGAAGCAGCACGACGCGCGCGCCTCGCAGCTCGCGCTCGCGTGGCTCCTGCGCCGCTCGCCCGTCATGCTGCCGATCCCCGGCACCAAGTCGGTCGGGCACGTGGAGGACAACATCGCCGCAGCGGGCATCGAGCTCACCGACGACGAGTTCCAGGCGCTCACCGACGCCGTCTGATCCACCCCGACGCACGAGGGCCCCGCGGGAGCGATCCCGCGGGGCCCTCCGTCGTGCACGGCGGCGTCGGGGCTAGGTGCCGATCCGGGTGCCCGAGTCGTCGGCGAGGCCGAGGTCGTCGAGCTGGGCGAGCAGGCTCGCGCCGTCCGGGGCGTAGACCCACGGGATCGGGCTGTCGAGGGCGCGCTTCTCCGCCTTCGCCCGTCCGCCCGCGAGAACGGCCTCGCCCGCCGAGAGCTGCCGGATGAGGACGACCTCCACGTTGTCGGGGTGCTGCACCGCGAACTCGCCGTAGAGCAGCTCGTCGTGCTGGCCGTCGTCGCCCGCGAGGATCCACTTCACGTGCGGGAACTCCTCCGCGAGGCGCCGCAGGTTGTTGCGCTTGTGCTCCATGCCGCTGCGGAACCACCGGTCGACGGTGGGGCCCCAGTCGGTGAGGAGGATCGGCCCCGGCGGATACAGGTTGCGCGACAGGAACCGCGTGAGCGTCGGCGCGACGTTCCACGCTCCCGTGGAGAGGTAGAGGACGGGCGCGCCCTCGTGCTGCAGGCGCAGGCGCTCGTAGAGCACGGCCATGCCGGGGGTGGGCGTGCGCGCGTGCTCGTCGAGCACGAACGTGTTCCAGGCGGCGAGGAACGGCCGGGGGAGCGCGGTGACCATGACGGTGTCGTCGATGTCGCTCAGGATCCCGGTGCGCACGTCGTCGCCCACGATGAAGACGGGCGCCTCGACGGTCTCGGACCCCTTCGCCCGGATGCGGATCGTGTGCCAGCCGCTCGGCAGGCTCGCCTCGACGACCTGGTCGACGACGCCGCCGCGGTCGGCCCGCACGTGGTGCTCGGTGCCGTCGATCTCGACGACGACGTCCACGTCGGTGAGCGGCACGCTTGTGAAGCTCCGCCAGCCGCGGACGACCTTGTCGCCGGCCAGCGCGCGCTTGCTCTTCGGGTCGGTGAGGAGCACGCGGCAGAGGACGCGGACCCAGCGCACGGATCCGTAGCCGGCGTACGGCATGACGGTGGGCTTGAGCCCCCGCTTCCGGGCGCGGCCCTCGCGGATCTCGTGGATGCGGTCCTCGATGCGCGCCGCCCGGTGCAGCACGGGGGCGGCGGCCGGTGACTCGAGGAGCGTGCGGGTCGCGTGCTTCTTCTTCTTCGAGGAGGGGGCCACGGGCCCAGTCAACCAGACGCGGGGTGCCCGCCCGTCGTCACACGGGTCGGGCGAGCTCCGCCGTGTCCGGCGCGCCCTGGTCGATCCCGGGCCCGACCTCGTCGATCGCGAGCTCCTCGACCACGTCCTCCGCCTGCGCGGCGACGGCGCGCAGCAGGTCGGGGGAGCCCTCGGCCGTGGGGTCGAGCCACTCCTCGACGACGTCGGGGGAGAGCACGACCGGCATCCGCTCCGCGAGCGCCTCCACCGTGCCGGTCGACGGCCGTGTGAGCACGGCGCAGCTCAGCACCCAGCGGGCCGGGTCGTCGGCGGCGCGCGAGGGATCCCGCCACCACTCGTACAGCGCCGCGAGGAGCACGGTGCCCTCGCCCGCGCCGACGAGGTAGGGGGTGCGGAGCCCGTCGTCGGTCTCGTGGTGCTCGTAGTATCCCGACACCGGGACCGCCGCGCGGCGCGACACGAGCGCCTGCAGGAGCTCCGGCCGGGAGGCGAGCTGCTCGGCGGGGAGCTCCGCCAGCGGCGGCCCCTGGTCCGGCCCGGACGATCCCGCGGGCACGAGGCCCCACCTGGCCGACTCGAGGCGCCGCACGGGCACCTGGTCCTCCGTGTCGCCCTCCGCCCGGCGCGGCAGGGTGTCGACCAGGACCGCCACGCGCTGGCCGGGGACGATGCGCCAGGAGGGGGCGGCGATGGCGTCGCCCGCGTGATCGACGTCGAGCAGCCCGACCAGGTCGTCGGCGGTCGTGGCCCGGGCGAGGATGCGCGTCATGCCCTCCATCCTGGCGGACGCGTCCGACGCCGACCGACGTGCGGACGGCTTCCGGGGACTGTCCGCTGGAGCCCCATTTGTTACGAAGTGGCGACAGGGGACGACCCGGTGCGGCCGTTCCGCCCCGACCGTGGTTCGCTGGTGTGCCTGGCAAGTGTCGATTCGTAGTGCCTACGAGGAATGAGCCACCCATGATCGAGTTCCACCACGTCCGCAAGCAGTACCCGGACGGCACGCTCGCGATCGAGGACTTCAGCCTCGTCGTCCCGTCGCAGACCACGACGGTCCTCGTCGGATCCTCGGGCTGCGGCAAGACGACCCTCATGCGCATGATCAACCGCATGGTCGAGCCCACCTCCGGCCGCATCGAGATCGACGGCACCGACATCGCCACCCAGGACGCCGTCCAGCTCCGCCGCAGCATCGGCTACGTGATGCAGAACTCCGGCCTCCTCCCGCACCGCAAGGTCGTCGACAACATCGCCACCGTGCCGCGCCTCACCGGCATCGACAAGCGGACGGCGCGCGAGGGCGCCCTGAGGCTCATGGACACCGTGGGCCTCGACCGCTCGATGGCCGACCGCTACCCGTCGCAGCTCTCCGGCGGCCAGCAGCAGCGCGTCGGCGTCGCCCGCGGGCTCGCGGTCGACCCGAACATCCTGCTCATGGACGAGCCCTTCGGCGCCGTCGACCCGCTCGTGCGCGACGACCTCCAGCAGGAGCTCATCCGCCTGCGGACCGCGCTCGACAAGACGGTCGTCTTCGTGACGCACGACATCGACGAGGCGTTCCTGCTCGGCGACCAGGTCGTGATCCTCGAGAAGGGCGGCCGCATCGCCCAGCAGGGCACGCCGCAGGAGATCCTCTCGAACCCGGCGAACGACTTCGTCCGCGACTTCGTGGGCGCCGACAAGGGCAAGCGCGCGCTGCACGTCGAGGACACCGGCACGGGCCAGGTGCTCGTCGATCGCGACGGCCGGCTGGTGGGTGTGCTCGACGACGAGGGCCGCGCCGCCGCCCGATCCGCATCCGCTCCGACCGGGGCGGGGGCCGTGCACGCCCCCGGTGCCCCGGCGCAGGGTGCGGGACCCGCGTGAACTGGGTCATCGCCAACATCCAGACGGTGCTCGACCTGGCCGTCGCGCACGTGGCGCTGGCCGCGCCGCCCATCATCCTGGGGCTGCTCCTGTCCCTCCCGCTGGGCTGGCTCGCGAACCGGTACACCCGGGCCCGCGGCCTCCTGCTCACGGCGGGCGGGCTGCTCTACACGATCCCGTCCATCGCGTTGATCCTCGTGGTGCCCGGGCTCATCGGCACCTCGCTGCTGGACCCCCGCAACATCGTGATCGCGCTGACGGTCTACGCCGTCGCGCTCATGGTGCGCATCACCACGGACGCGCTCGCCTCGGTGCCCGCGGACGTGAAGCAGTCGGCCACCGCCATGGGCTACGCCGGCTGGGCACGCTTCTGGCGCGTGGAGCTCCCGCTCGCCGGGCCCGTGCTGCTGGCGGGCCTCCGCGTCGTCTCCGTGAGCACGGTGAGCATGGTGACGGTCGGCTCGCTCATCGGCGTGCAGAGCCTCGGCACCATGATCCTCAGCGGCTACCGGAGGTCCTTCTACACCGAGATCCTCACCGGCGTCGTCGGCATCCTCGTCATCGCCCTGGTGTTCGACCTGGTCCTCGTGCTGCTCGGCCGCGCGCTGATGCCCTGGTCGCGCTCGACGTCCAGCCGGGCCCGTCGGCGTAGCTCCGCCGCGGCGGACGCCATCGCCGTGACCGGAGGCCTGCCGTGAACCTGTTCGCCGAGGCGTTCGACCTCATCTTCGACGCGAGCCGCTGGAGCGGCTCGACCGGCACGGGCGTCCGGCTGGTGGAGCACCTCTCCTACACGTTCCTCGCCATCTTCCTGGCCGCGCTCGTCGCGGTCCCCGCCGGGCTCTACATCGGCCACACCGGGCGCGGACGCACGATCGCCGTCTCGCTCTCCGGCGGGTTCCGGGCCCTCCCCACGCTCGGCGTCCTCGTGATCTTCGGCCTGGTGTTCGGAATCGGGCTCACCGGCCCGATGATCACCTTCGCGATCCTCGGGATCCCGCCGCTGCTCGCCGGCGTCTACGCCGGGCTGCAGGCCGTCGACCGGGCGACCGTCGACGCCGCCCGCGCCGTCGGGATGACGGAGTGGCAGATCCTCGGGAAGGTCGAGATCCCGCTGGCCCTGCCGCTCATCATCAGCGGCTTCCGGGCCGCGACCCTGCAGGTCATCAGCACCGTGACCCTGGGCGCCTACCTCGGGCTCGGCGGCCTCGGGCCCGACATCTTCACCGGCCTCACGACGCGCAACTACCCGCTCATGGTGTCCGCATCCATCCTCGTCACCGTCCTCGCGCTGGTCGTGGACGGCGTGCTCGCGATCGTCCAGCGCCTCGTCGTCCCCCGGGGCGTCGTCGCCGCGGCGGGCCGTCCCTCCGACTCCGTCCGTGCCTCGTCGAGGCCGGCGGTCAGCATCACCTCCTGAAAGGAACACAGCAATGTCCCTCAGCATCTCCCGCCGGGTCCTCCTCGGCACCGTCGCGGTCGGCACCGCGATGGCCCTCGCCGGCTGCGCGTCCGGCGACCCCACCGACCCGACCGGCGGCCAGTCCGCCTCCGCCGCGCCCACCGACACCATCTCCGTCGGCTCCGCGGCCTTCGGCGAGAACGTCATCCTCGCCGAGGTCTACGCGCAGGCCCTCGAGGCCAACGACGTGAAGGTCACGCGCAACCTGCAGATCGGCGAGCGCGAGGTCTACCTCAAGGCGCTCGAGGAGGGGTCCATCGACCTCATCCCCGAGTACACGGGCAACCTGCTCGCCGCCTACGACGCCGACTCGACGGCCACCTCCAGCGACGACGTCTACTCCGCCCTCGGCGACGCCCTGCCGGACGGCTTCGAGGTGCTCGACGAGTCGCCCGCCGAGGACAAGGACTCGTACAACGTCACGAAGGAGTACTCGGCGGCCAACGGCGTCACGAGCCTCTCCGACCTCAAGGGCAAGACCGTCCGCGTCGGCGGCGGCGCGGTGCTGGGCGAGCGCGAGTACGGGATCCCCGGCCTCACGGGCACCTACGGCATCGACGCGAGCCTCGTCACCATCGAGGACCAGGGCGGCCCCAACACCGTCAAGGCGCTCCTCGACGGCCAGGTCGACATGGCGAACATCTACTCGACCACCCCGTCGATCCTTGACAACGGCTTCGTCACGCTCCAGGATCCCGAGAACCTCATCAAGGCGCAGAACGTCGTGCCGCTCGTCAAGACCGCGAAGATGAACCCCGACGTCACGGCCATCCTCGACAAGGTGTCAGCTGCGCTGACCACCGAGGACCTCACCGAGATGAACCGCCGCAACCAGGGCGACGAGAAGGCCGAGCCGGCCGCGATCGCCGCCGACTGGCTGAAGGAGAAGGCCCTCTTCTAGGAGGCGCCGGCCGGGCGGCGACGCCCGGGACCCGCGAGGGGTCGACGCGCGAGCGCCGGCCCCTCGCGCCGTCCGTCGGTGCCCGGCCCGGGCACGACGGAGCATGATGGATCCACCGCATGTCTTTCCCGATGGCAGGAGCTCGCGCATGGCCAAGAAGAAGTCCCCGACCGGCGAGGTGAGCGTCATCGGCGCCGTCACCACGGTCGCCCGCGAGGTCCGCAAGCACAAGGCGGTCGCCGAGTCGGCGCCGCACGGCCAGGGCGCGAACATCCCGCCCGCGCCCAAGCGCAGCCCCGAGGAGCTGAAGCACGACATCCAGGCCGGCCGCGACGAGCTCGCGCGCACCGTCCGGGAGCTCGAGACGGCGCTCGACGTGCCGGCCCGCGCCTCCGAGCTGAAGGCCGACGCCCGTGCCCGGGCCCGTGCCGTCCGCGACGACGTCACGACGCGCGTCCGCGCGACCGGACGCGACGTCGCGCGCCGCACGCGCGCGTTCACGAAGAAGGACCCGGCCGTCGCCGCGTCGATCGGCGTGGGTGCCGTCGCCGTCGTGCTCGCGGTCGGCGCCGCCGTCGTCTCCGGCGGCCGACGCTGATCGCCTCCATCCGGTCGATCGCCACGGCCCTGCCGCCGACGGTCCTCGCGCAGGACGGCGTGCGCGACCTCTTCGGCAGCCAGCCCGAGCTCGGGCGGCTCGGCACGCGGCTCGTGTCCGCGGCCTTCAACGCGTCGGGGATCCGCACGCGCCACACGGTGATCGGCGAGCTCGGCACCGCGCCGGGCATGGCGGGAGCCGACGCGCCCGCCGACGCCGCCGACGGCGAGCCCGTCTTCTACGACCGGACCACCGGCCGGATCCTCACCCCCGGCACCGGCGCACGCAACGACACGTACATCCGCGAGGCCCCCGCCCTGCTGCTCGGGGCGGCGCGCCAGGCGGTCGACGAGGCAGCGGGGATCGAGGCGGCCGACGTCACGCACGTCGTCACCGTCTCCTGCACGGGCTTCTACGCGCCCGGCCCCGATTACCAGGTCGTGCGGGGCCTCGGCCTCGGCGCCTCCACCCATCGCTTCCACCTCGGCTTCATGGGCTGCTACGGCGCCTTTCCGGCGCTCCGCATGGCCGCGCAGTTCTGCGCCGCCGACCCGGACGCCGTCGTCCTCGTCGTGTGCGTGGAGCTCTGCTCCCTGCACCTGCACTCGTCGGACGACGCCGACACCATCGTCGCCTCGTCGGTCTTCGGCGACGGGGCGGCGGCCGCCGTCGTCACCGCGCGGCCCGCCCCTGCCGGCTCCACCGTGCTCGACCTCGAGGCGTTCGAGACCGTCCTCACGCCCGTGGGCGAGGACGACATGGCGTGGACCATCGGTGACCAGGGGTTCGACATGATCCTGTCGAGCTACGTGCCGAAGATCATCGACGAGCACATCACGGGCGCGCTGGAGCCGCTGTGGGCGCAGGTGCCCGCGCTCCAGGGCGTCGCCCCGGCGGCGATCGAGGACTGGGCGATCCACCCCGGCGGCCGCAGCATCCTCGACCGGGTCGAGGACCGGCTGGCGCTCGCGCCCGCGCAGCTGGAGGCCTCGCGGTCGACGCTCGCGGAGGTGGGCAACATGTCGAGCGCGACGGTGCTGTTCGTGCTCCGGCGGATCCTGCACGGGACGCCGCCGGCCGACGTGCCCGGCCGCCCCGACGTCGCGGAGCCCGCGCCGATACCGGCGTCCGGGCCCGGCGCGGGACGCGTGTGCGCCATGGCGTTCGGCCCCGGTCTCACGGTGGAGGCGGCGCTCATGACCCGCCGGACCATCTGATGGACCTGTCCCGGCGCGACACGGAGCTCATCGAGCTCATGGACGACCCGTCGTGCGACCCCGCGACGCTCGACCTCACCTACGCGCGGTTCGGGATCGTCAACAGGGTGGTCGCGGGGTGGCGCGGGGTCTACCGGTCCCGCATCCGCCCGCTGCTGTCCGCCGAGCGGGAGACGACGCTCCTCGACATCGGCTCGGGCGGCGGCGACGTGCCGCTCGCCCTCGCGCGATGGGCGCGCCGCGACGGGCTGCGGCTGCACGTCACGGGCATCGACCCGGATCCGCGGGCCGCCGCCTTCGCGCGCGCCCGGCCGCGGGACCCCGACGTCGAGTTCCTCGCCGCGTCGAGCGCCGAGCTCGCCGCCGATGGCCGCCGGTTCGACCTCGTGACGAGCAACCACGTGCTGCACCACCTCGACGCCGCCGCCTTCGACGCCCTCCTCGCCGACTCGGCCGCGCTCGCCCCGCGGGCGATCCACAGCGACATCGCGCGCGGCCGGCTCGCCTACGCCCTCTACGGCCCGGCCTCCCGGCTCGTCGCGCGCGGCTCCTTCGTGCACGTCGACGGGCTCCGGTCGATCCGCCGCAGCTGGACCCCCGTGGAGCTCGCCCTCCGGGTGCCGGCGGGTTGGCGCGTCGAGGGCGCCGTGCCGTTCCGCGTGCTCGTGGTGCGCGACCCGGCCGCGGGCGGCGCCGGGCCCGCCGACCGCACCGGCCGATGACCCGCGTCGACGCGCTCGTCGTGGGCGGCGGGCCCGTGGGGATCCACCTCGCCGCGCTCCTCGCGCGGGCCGGCCTCGACGTGCGCGTGTGGGAGGCGCGGCCGACGCCCGCGCTGCTGTCGCGCGCCATCGGGATCCACGCGCCCTCGCTCGATGCGTTTGACCGCCTGGGCGTCGCGGGCGAGATGGTCGCGGAGGCGGTCCTGGTCCGCACGGGCATCGCGATGGGGCCGCGCGGGGAGCTCGGACGCGTCTCGTTCGCGGGGGTCTCGGCCACGCACCCCTACGTCGCGGCGCTGCCGCAGTGGCGCACGGAGGCGATCCTCGCGCGGCGCCTGGCCGCCCTCGCGCCCGAGGCCCTCACCCGCGGCGTGACGCTCACGGGGCTCGACGCGACGCCGCCCGACCTGCTGGGCGGCGTCGTCCGCGCGACCGGGCGGGACGCCGACGGCGCCGCCGTCGAGGTCACCGCCCCTCTCGTGATCGGGGCGGACGGCACGCGCGGCGTCGTCCGCGGGTTCCTCGGGATCGGCGTCGACGAGCGCCCGCTGCCGGACCGCTTCCTCATGGGCGACGCGCCCGACCGCACCGGCGGCGGCGAGGACGCGGTGGTCACGCTGCACCCGGACGGCGTGGTCGAGTCGTTCCCGCTGCCGGGCGGCCGGCGGCGGTTCGTCGTGGGCGTCCGCGCGGGGGAGCGCGACGGGGATCCGGCCACCCTCATCGCCCGCGCGGTCACGGCGCGCACCGGGCACGTCGTGTCGGCGGCGGAGCTGGATCCGGTCAGCGGCTTCGGCGTGCGCCGCCGCCTCGCGCGCCGCATGGTCGCCGGACGCGGCGTGCTGATCGGCGACGCGGCCCACGAGATCAGCCCCATCGGCGGGCAGGGGATGAACCTCGGTTGGCTGGACGCGGACGCCCTCGCGCCGATCCTCGTCGACGCCGTCCGCGCGCGCCGCGGCGTGCCGGATCCCGTGCGCCTCGCCCGCTGGGAGCGGGACCGGCTCGCCAGCGCGCGCCGCGCGGCCGTCCAGTCGGAGATCAACACGGCTCTCGGGCGTCCCGTCCGGGGGCTCACCCGCCTCGTGCGCGACGCGGGACTGCGCGCCGTGCTCGCCTCGCCCGCCGCGGCCGGGCTCGCCTCCGTCTACGCCATGGGCCGGGACGCGGGCACGCGCGTCAGGTGAGGCGCGTTGCGTTCAGCGCGAGCTGGGCGACGAGCAGCAGCGAGGCCGCCATGATCAGCTGGAACAGCAGGCGCCCCGGCGGCCGGGTGACGACGCGCACGGCGCCCCACGCGGCGATGCCCAGCGTGAGGACGAGCCCGGCGACCGCGAGCGGCGTGATCGCGTGCGCGGGATCCGCCAGCACGGGACCGACGGCGACGACGACCGCACCCAGCGCCAGCGCCCCGAACGCGACGAGGCCCGACGGCACGCGCCCGAGCCGGTGCGGCAGGCCGCGCACGCCCGTGCGGGCGTCGTCCTCGAGGTCGGGCAGGACGTTGGTGAAGTGGATGGAGACGCCGAGCACCGCGCCGGTCGCCATGGCCCATGCGGCGGCCGGCACGGGATCCGGGCCGCCGAGGGCGACCACCGACGGCAGGGTCCCGAACGCCACGACGAACGGCACGACGCTCGCGGCGGTGCGCTTGAGCCCGGCGTTGTAGGCCCAACCCGCGCCCACCAGCACGCCGTGCGCGAGGAGGAAGGCGGGGCCGAGCGCGGCCGACGCCGCGCCGCACGCCACCACCGTCACGAGGGCGGCCGCCCGGACCAGGCCGACCGTGACCTCGCCGCGCGCGACGGGCTTGTCGGCGCGGGCGACGCTGCGGTCGCGCTCGGCGTCGATCCAGTCGTTGGAGAGGCCGATGGACAGCTGCCCGAGGAGCACGGCCAGCGCCACCGCGGCCACGCGGCCCGGTTCGAAGCCGAGCGCGACCGCGAGCACCGCGGCGAGCACCGTGACGGTCGCCGTCGGCCCCGGGTGCGAGGACAGGGCGAGGAGCCGGAGCCGGCGGATCACGCGAGCGTCAGCGCGTAGCAGCGCGAGCCCTCGGAGTCCGCGTAGGCGCCGAAGCGCGGGATCTCCGTCCAGCCCTCGCGCACGTAGAACCGCATCGCGTCGGGCTGCTCCGGGCCGGTCTCGAGCACCAGGTCGACCACGCCGAGCTCGCGGGCCGTCTCCTCGAGGGCGCGGAGGACGGCCGTCGCGACGCCCGTGCCGCGGACGGCGGGCACCACGTACATGCGCGTGAGCTCCGCCCACGGCGTGCCGTCGCCGCGGTCGCCGAGCGGCCGGATCCCGCCGCAGCCGACGGGGGCCCCGTCCGCGTCGCGCGCCACGAGGAACGCGGCCATGTCGTCGGCCGTGGGCTTCGTGCCCGGCTCCGTGTCGCCGCCGTAGCGGAGGTCGAGCTCGGCGCGCTGGGCGGCGCGGAGGGCGACCGCGGCGGCGGCGTCCCACGCGACCCGCGAGATGGTGAGGTCCATGCGTCGATCCTGCCGCACGGCAGGGCGGATGCCGACCGCGCCGGTACCCTGCTGGCATGAGGATCCGCCCCGCCGAGCCCCGTGACATCGACGACCTGCTGGCGATCCGCAACGACGCGATCCTCCACGGCACCGCCCTCTGGACGGAGGATCCGGTCGACCGCGCCGAACGCGAGCGGTGGTTCCGCGAGACGACGGAGGCGGGCGATCCGATCCTCGTCGCCGAGGTCGACGGCGCGTTCGCGGGCTACGGGACCTACGGGCCGTGGCGGCGCCTGTCCGGCTACCGGTTCTCGGTGGAGGACTCGGTCTACGTCCGCGACGCCTTCCAGGGTCAGGGCGTCGGCCGCGCGCTCGTCGAGGCGGTCGTCGAGCACGCACGGGCGGCCGGGAAGCGCGCCGTGTTCGCGGACATCGAGGCCCGCAACACCGGCTCCATCCGCCTCCACGAGCGGCTCGGCTTCCGGCGGGTGGGGCTGCTGCCCGGCATCGGCTGGAAGTTCGGCCGCCCGCTCGACCTCGCGATCCTGCACCTGCCGCTGGTCGACGACGCGGAGGCGCAGCAGGACGCGGACGGCGGCACCGCGCGCTGACCCGCGCGCTGATCCCGCGGGCGATCCGCACGCCGCACGATCGAGAGGCCCGGCACGGGGCGCGGGAACGCCACGGGTGCCGGGCCTCTCCGGGGATCACGGTCCTTCGGGGGACGGGTGATCTCCGTGGTCCGGGAGCCGTCCGATCCGGGGGAGTGGAGGGACGTGCTCGTCGGGTTGCGAGCGCATGGTCCAAGGGGGGGTAAGGGCCGTGCGCTCATGGACGACTCTAGCCGGGTCCTCATTTATGCGGACACCTGGGTGTGGCCCCAGAAGGAGGGGCGCGCCGGTGGATCGGGCGGCGACCTCCGCCTGATCAGTCCTGGGACTCGTCGAGCTCGCGCCCGCCGCCCGCGACGACGGCGTCGCGCAGCGCGTGGAACTGGTCGACCGTCAGGCCGTTGCGGAGGAGGTACGGCTCCACCCCGCCGCGGCCGGCCAGCGAGTGCAGCGCCTGGATGACGGGCGCGGGATCCCCGTCGACGGCGTGCTGGGCGGCGTCGCGGACGTCGAGCCCGCCCGCCACGAGCGCGAGGGCCACGACGAGCGCGTCCTCCGCCGACGCGGCGCGGGCGTCGTAGCGCTCCGCGGGCCCCCCGGCCTCGAGGCGGTCGGCCGCCTCGGCGACCCGCTCCGTGAGGTGCGCGCCGTCGGCGACCAGCAGGGCGACGAAGGCGGATGCGGGGGCGCCCGCGGCGGCGGGGACGGTGGTCGTCGCGGATCCGAGGATGCGGTCGGACGCCGGCGAGGCGGGAGCGGAGGAGGTCATGGCGGCGGCCCTTCGGTCGACGTGCGCGGTGCGGGTGGGTGCGGTGCCGGATCCGGGTGCCGACGGCGGATGCGGAGCCGGTGCCGGCCCCGCGCGTGGGCGCACCGGGTCGACGCCGATCCGGATGCGTGATCCGACCCTCGCCCGGCCGGGTGAACGGCCGGTGTCGCGCGCGCCGCCGGGCGGCCAACGCGACGCGGCCGGATCGCCCGCGGGGCTCGCGCGGATCGTCTACAAGTCGTAGAATCGAGGCGTCGCGATGGAGCCTCGCCACCCGCATGATCCGCCCTCCACAGGAAGCGCATCCGGTCGCCATGACACCGCACCCCGTTCCCGAAGAGCACCACCCCGAAGACGCCCGCCCCGCGGCCCCCGACGCGGCCGGCCGCCGCCCGAGCGGTCGCCCCCAGTGAACGAGCTCCTCGATCCTCTCGTCCTCTCGCGCTGGCAGTTCGGCCTCACGACCGTCTACCACTTCCTCTTCGTGCCGCTCACGATCGGCATGGCGTTCGTCTGCGCGCTCTACCAGACGGCCTGGGTGCGCACGGGGAAGCAGCACTACCTGCGGCTCACGCGCTTCTTCGGGCGGATCTTCCTCATCAACTTCGCGATGGGTACCGTCACCGGCATCGTGCAGGAGTTCCAGTTCGGCATGAACTGGTCTGAGTACTCCCGCTTCGTCGGCGACGTGTTCGGCGCCCCGCTCGCGCTCGAGGGCCTGCTCGCGTTCTTCCTCGAGGCCTCGTTCATTGGCGTGTGGATCTTCGGCTGGGACAAGCTGCCGAAGCGGCTGCACCTCGCGTCCATCTGGGTGGTGTCGGTCGCGTCGATCCTGTCGGCCTACTTCATCCTGGCGGCCAACGCCTTCATGCAGAACCCGGTCGGCTACCGCATCGACGAGGCCCGGGGACGTGCCGAGCTCACCGACATCGGGGCGCTCCTCACCAACAAGGTCGCCCTCGCCGCGTTCCCGCACACGATCTTCGCGGCCTTCATGTGCGCGGCCGCCGTGATCATCTCGGTCGCCGCCTGGCACCTGTCGCGCAACCAGCACCTCGAGACGATGATGCCGGCCATCAAGTTCGGCATGTGGTTCATGGTCGTCTCGGGCGCCCTCACCATCCTCTCGGGCGACCAGCTCGGCCTCGCCATGGTGCAGACGCAGCCCATGAAGATGGCCGCCGCCGAGGCGCACTACGACACCTCGTCCGGCGCCGCCGCCTCCTTCTCCCTCTTCACCTGGGGCACGCCGGACGGGTCGAGCGAGCTGTTCTCCATCCGGATCCCGTACCTGCTGTCGTTCCTGTCCACGCACACGCTCGACGGCACCGTGCAGGGCATCAACGACCTGCAGGCGCAGTACGTCGCCAGCTACGGCCCCGGGGACTACACGCCCACCATCTGGGTCACGTACTGGGCGTTCCGCTGGATGATGGGCTTCGGCATGGCGGCCATCGGCGTCGCGGTCGCGGGCCTGTGGTTCACCCGACGGGGCCGCCGGATCACGAAGCCCTGGATGTGGAAGGTCGCCATCTGGGCCGCCCCGCTGCCGCTGCTCGCCATGACGGTCGGCTGGATCTTCACGGAGATGGGCCGCCAGCCCTGGATCGTGTTCAGCCTGCTGCAGACCTCGTCCGCGGTCTCGCCGAACGTCACCGGGATCCAGGTGCTGCTCTCGCTCGTCGCGTTCACCGTGGTCTACGGGTCGCTCGCGGTGGTCGAGTTCCGCCTCATCCTGAAGGCTGCCCAGAAGGGGCCGGAACCGGAGCGCGAGCCGGACCCCGTCACGGGCGAGGTCGCGCGGGAAGCGAGCGTGTACTGATGGAGCTCACCACCCTCTGGTTCGGCGTCATCGCCTTCCTGTTCGTCGGCTACTTCGTGCTCGACGGCTTCGACTTCGGCGTGGGCATGAGCCTGCCGTTCCTCGCGAAGGACGACACCGACCGCCGCGTGCTCATCAACACCATCGGACCGGTCTGGGACCTCAACGAGACGTGGCTCATCGTCGCGGGGGCGGCGCTCTTCGCGGCCTTCCCCGAGTGGTACGCGACGATGTTCAGCGGGTTCTACCTGCTGCTCGTCGCGATCCTCATCACGCTCATCCTCCGCGGGGTCTCGTTCGAGTTCCGGCACCAGGGGGCGTCGGACCGGTGGCGCGGGTGGTTCGACGCGATGATCGTCGTGGGCTCCGTCGTGCCGTCGTTCCTCTGGGGCGTCGTGTTCGCGAACGTGGTGCGCGGCGTGCCGATGGACGCCAACCACGACTACACGGGATCCACGCTCGACCTGCTGAACCCCTACGCGCTCCTCGGCGGGCTCACGACGCTGTCGCTGTTCCTCGTCAACGGCCTGCAGTTCGCGGCGCTCAAGACCGACGGGCCGATCCGCGCCCGCGCCCGGCTGCTGTCCATGCGCGTCGGCGCCGTGACCATCGTGATCGCGGCGGCCTTCCTCGTCTGGACCACGCTCGCGCACGGGTCGGCGCTGTCGGCGCTCGTCTCCGCGCTGGCGGCCGTCGCGCTCGTCGGCTCGTACCTCGCCAACGTGCGGGGTCGGGAGTGGTGGGCGTTCGGGCTGCTCGCCCTCACCATCGCGCTCGCGGTCGCCAGCCTCTTCACGGCGCTGCACCCGTACGTCATGCCCGCGTCGAACGACCCGGCGTACGGCCTCACGCTGGAGAACGCGTCGTCGTCGCCGTACACGCTCACGATCATGACGTGGGCCGCGGGCTTCGCGCTGCCGCTGATCCTCGCGTACCAGGCGTGGACGTACTGGGTGTTCCGCAAGCGCATCACGCGCGCCGTCATCGCCCAGGCCGCGCACTAGGGGCGCCGTGAAGCCCCTGGATCCGCGGCTGCTGCGGCACTCCGCGTCGGCCCGCACCATGCTCGCCGTGGGCGCCGTCGTGAGCGTGGTGCAGACGGCCGCGCTCGTCGCGTTCTGCTGGTCGCTCACGCAGCTCGTCGTGCGGGCGATCGGCGGTGCGGATCAGGCCGCGCTCGCGCCCGTGCTCGCGCTGGCGGTCGGATCCGCCGTCGTGCGCGGCGCGGCGGCATGGCTCCTCGACGTGACCGGCGCGCGCGGCGCTGCCCGGGTCACGGCCGAGTTGCGCCGGCGCGCGCTCCGGGCGATCGCCGACCTCGGTCCCGCGTGGACGGCCGCCCGCAGCCGCGGGCGCCTCGCGACCATCGTCGGCCCCGGGCTCGACGCGCTCGACCCGTACTTCGCGCGCTACGTGCCGCAGCTGATCCTCACGGCGCTGGCGACGCCGATCGTCGTGGCCGTGCTCCTCCTGTCGGACCCGCTGACGGGCGTGACCGTGCTCGTGACGCTGCCCGTCATCCCCGTCTTCATGGTGCTCGTCGGCTGGGCGACGCAGGAGGTGCAGCGGCGGCAGTGGTCGCGCCTCACCGAGCTCGCGTCCAGCTTCCTCGAGGTGGTCGACGGACTGTCGACGCTGCTGGTCTTCCGGCGCGCGCGGCGGCAGACCGCGCGGATCCGCCGCGTCACCGAGGAGTACCGCGTCGAGACCATGCGGGTGCTCCGGATCTCGTTCCTCTCCGGCTTCGTGCTGGAGCTCGCGGCGTCGCTGTCGGTCGCGCTCGTGGCGGTGTCGGTGGGCGTGCGCCTCATCGGCGGGCAGCTGGACCTCGAGGTCGGGCTCTTCGTGCTGCTGCTCGCGCCCGAGGCGTTCCTGCCGATCCGGCAGGTGGGCGTGCAGTTCCACGCGGCCGCCGAGGGGGTCGCGGCCGCCGACGACGTGCTCGGGATCCTCGAGGAGGAGCGGGCGGCACGCGCGACGCGTCCCGTGCCGGGCCCCGCGACCGCGACGCCTCCCGCGGGCGACGCGCTCGTGATCCGCGACCTCGCCGTCGCACGTGGCGACCGCGCCGTGCTGTCCGGCGTCTCCGCGCGATTCCCGCGCGGCCGCGTCACGGCCGTGACCGGGCCGAGCGGCGTCGGCAAGTCCTCGCTGCTCGGGGCGATGCTCGGCCACCTGCCCGCGGGCGGAGCCGCGGGTTGGATCGACGACGACGCGTCCTCCCTGCGGCCGCCCGTCCCGACCGAGATCGCCTGGGCGGGACAGCGTCCGGGGCTCGTCGCGGGGACGGTGCGCGAGAACGTGGCGCTGGGCGTCGCGGATCCCGACGACGCGCTCGTGCGGCGTGCGCTCGCGCTCGCGGCGGCCGACGGCATCGACCCCGACCTCGTCCTCGGCGTCGGCGGGCAGGGGCTCTCGGGCGGGCAGGCCCAGCGGGTGGCCGTCGCGCGCGCCGTGCATCGCGCGCTCGCGCTCGACTGCCCGCTCGTGCTGCTCGACGAGCCGAGCTCCGCGCTCGACGCGGCGACCGAGGAACGGCTCGCCGCGGGGATCCGCGCGCTCGCCGACCAGGGTCGCGCGGTCGTGGTCGTCACCCACCGCGGCGCGCTCGTGCGGGCCGCGGACGCCGAGCTGCGTCTGGGCGGGGCATCCGGCGAGGACGACGCCCCGGCCGCCGTCGGATCATCGGTCGGCGCTGGCCGCGTCGCTCCCGCCCGCATCGCGCCGGAGCCCGCCTGGCGCGCGCAGGTGGCGCCGTGAACCGGGACGGCGTCCTCCGGCTCGCCCAGCCGCCCACGCGCCGCACCCTGCCCGGCCTGCTGGCGGGCCTCGCGAGCGCGGTCGGCGCGGTCGCGCTCCTCGCGACCTCGGCCTGGCTCATCACGCGCGCGTCCGAGCAGCCGCCGATCCTGTTCCTCGGCATGGCGATCGTCGGGGTCCGCGCCTTCGCGCTCGGGCGCGCCGCGTTCCGCTACCTCGAGCGCATCACGAGCCACGACGCGGCCTTCCGCGCGCTGGCGACGCTGCGCGTGGGCGTCTTCGAGCGCCTCCTCCCGTTCGCGCCCGCCGGCCTCCGCGACACGCGCCGCGGCGATCTCCTCGCCCGGCTCGTCGGCGACGTCGACCGCCTCCAGGACCTCCCGCTGCGCGTCGTCCAGCCGCTCGCGGTGTCGGTGGTCGTGCAGGCGGCGAGCGTCGCGGTCGTGGGGGCGGTCCTCCCGGCGGCGGGCATCGCCCTCGCCGTCGTGCTCGGGGTCGCGCTCGTCGTCGGGATCGGCGCGACCACGGCTCTGGCGGGGCGCGCCGAGACGCGGATCGCGCCGCTCCGCGCCCGCCTGCAGGATCTGGTGCTCGACTTCGTCGGCGGGCTCGACGTCCTGACCTCGTTCGGGGCGGTGGACGATCGCCTCGCCGCGATCGACCGGGCCGCCACCGAGCTCCGGCGCGCGGAGCTGCGCAGCGCCGCGGCGGCGGGCGTCACCACGGGCGTCGTGCTCGCCGGCACGGGCGCGGTCGCCGGGTGGACCGTGCTGCAGGGCGTGCCGGGGCTCGCTTCCGGGACGCTGGACCCCGCCTGGCTCGCGCTGGCCGCGCTGGTGCCGCTCGCGCTCGTCGAGCAGGCGACCGCCGTGCCGCTCGCGGTGCAGGCGTGGCGGCGCGTGCGCACGAGCGCGGAGCGCGTGGCGGGCGTCGTGCCGGAGACGGTGCCCGACGAGATCCCGCGGGAGCCGGACGACGCCGCCGACGCGCAGCCCGTCACCGCCGACGCGTCGCCCGCGGGCACGACGCTCGAGGTCCGCGACCTCGTCACGCGCTGGCCCGGCGCCGACGAGGACGCCCTCGCGCCCGTGTCGCTCGTGGTGCGGCCGGGGGAGACGGTCGTCGTGCGCGGCCCGAGCGGATCCGGCAAGTCGTCGCTCGCGGCCGCCCTCGCCCGCTTCCTCGAGTCGCGCGGCGCCTACGAGCTGGACGGCCGGGACGCCCGGTCGATGCCGCCGTCGGCCGTGCGGCGGATCGTCGGCCTCTGCGAGCAGGCGCCGCACCTCTTCGACGCGAGCATCCGGCAGAACCTGCTCTTCGCGCGCGACGACGCGACCGACGACGAGCTCGTCGCCGTGCTCGCGCGCGTGGGCCTCGCGGACTGGACGGCCGGTCGGGGCGGCCTCGACGCGCGCGTCGGCGACCGCGGCGGCCTCGTCTCCGGCGGGCAGGCGCAGCGGATCGCCCTGGCACGGGCCCTGCTCGCCGACTTCCCGGTGCTCGTCCTCGACGAGCCGACGGCGGACGTCGACGCCGAGCGCGCCCGCGCCGTGCTGCGCGACGTGCTGACGGCCGCGCGCGACCGCGGTCCCGGGGTGCTCCTGCTGACGCACACGGACGTGCCGCACGACCTCGTGGACCGGACGGTCGAGCTGCGGGTCGCCGGCGACCGCGTCCGGACGGAGTGACGCGGCGTCGTCAGCCCGCGGGCAGCTCGCGCCGCAGCGCATCCAGCCGCGTGCGCCACGCGCGCACGCGGCCGGGCTCGGCGGCGGTGGCCGGGCCGTCGATCCAGCCGCGCACCAGGCGGATCCCGTGCAGCGCGCTGACCGCCCACACCTCGCGGCCGTCGAGGTCGGCCGGCCGCACCCGCTCGTGCAGCACGTCGACGCCGAGGGCCGTCGCCAGGGCGACGATGCTGCGCTCGGTGACGCTCGGGATCCGCGGCACGTCGCCCTCGACGACCGCGAGAGCGTCGCCGTGCCACCACAGGATCGCGCTGTAGGCGCCCTCCACGATCGTGCCGTCGGCCGCGAGGATCACCGCCTCGCCCGCGCCGTACCGGGACGCGCGGCTGCGCAGGGCTCCCAGCGCGTGCAGGTCAGGTCCCTTGACGCGCGGCATCGTGCGCGGATCCGGGCCGTCGTGGTCGCGGAGCACCACCGACGCCGTGCGCTCCGGCGCCGGTCGCACGAGGAGCCGCGCGGTGTCGCCGTCGGGCCCGCGGAGCGCCTCGACGCGCGGGAACCACGCGCCGTCCCGGGGCAGCGCGGCGACCGCGGCGTCGAGGAAGGCGGCGGGATCCGGCACGGCCGCGGCCTGCACGCGCAGCGACGCGAGGAAGCGCTGGCGGTGCACGTCGAGCGCGAGGACGCGGCCGTCGTCGACGAGGAACGAGTCGGCCGCGAGCACCCGGTGCCCGGCGGGTCGCGCCTCCTCGAGCCCTCCACCGGCGGGATCCGCGGGTTCCGGCGCCCAGCCCGCCGCGGTCCACCGGAGGATCTTCTCGGAACTCATACCCTTGAGGCTAGGCGGCCACCGGGTGCGCTCACGACACCGGGAGGCCGAGGATGCACGAGGCCGACGCGCGCGCCGCGGGGCAGGTCGTCGGCCGACGGCTGGGCGCATGGCACGACCCGGAGGCGGTGTTCCTCGCGCTCTTCGCGGACGAGCGGGCCGGCGACGTCGCCTGGCTCGACGACTCGGCGGGGGAGGGCTGGAGCTACCTCGCGGCGTCCGCCGGGACGACCGTGGACTGGCCGCGGGGCGTGTTCGCGGGGCTGGCGGGGATGCTGCCCGCGTCCCCGGACGAGCGCTCCGCGCCCGCGCGCGCCGATGCCGACGCCGACGCCCTCCCGGACGGCCTCGCCTTCCGGCTGGGTGTGGTCGGCTGGATCCCGTACGACGCCTGGACCGAGACCGTCCCGCTCCATCACGCCCCGCCGAGCGCGTCCGCCGAGGCCGCAGCCCCGGTGCCCGCCGCCGCACTCCGCGTCGACCGCCTCCTCGCCTTCGACCACGCGGCGGGGGAGGTCTGGGCCGTCGCCCGAGCCGGGGATCCCTGGCCGCGCTCCGTCGAGGAGGAGCTCGCCCGCGTGGCCGCGTCGGGCGCGCGTCCCGTCCCGCGTAACGCGGACGAGGACGCCGACGCCGACGCCACCCTCGTCTGGCGCCACGACGACGCCACCTACCTCGACCTCATCCGCTCCTGCCAGGAGTCCATCCGCCGCGGCGACGCCTACCAGCTGTGCCTCACGAACAGCGCGGCGATCCCGGGAGCCGTCGATGCCGTCCGCGTGCACGTCGCCCTCCGCGCCCTCAGCCCCACCCACCACGGCGCCTTCCTCCGCGTGGGCGGCACGGCCCTCGTCAGCGCGTCGCCCGAGCGGTTCGTGGAGGTCGACGCGCGCGGCACGCTCCGCACCCTGCCCATCAAGGGCACGCGACCCCGCCACGCGGATCCCGCCGCCGACGCCCGGGCGCGCGCCGACCTCCTCGCCAGCGAGAAGGAGCGCGCGGAGAACGTCATGATCGTCGACCTCATGCGCAACGACCTCAGCCGCGTGTGCGTGCTCGGATCCGTGCGCGTCACGAGCCTGTTCGCCGTCGAGGCGTACGCGCAGGTGCACCAGCTCGTGAGCCGCGTCGAGGGGGAGCTGGCCCCGGGCGTCTCGGCCGTCGACGCCGTGCGCGCCCTGTTCCCCGCGGGATCCATGACGGGTGCCCCGAAGTCGGCGGCCGTCGGCATCCTCGCCGCGCTCGAGGGCGGGCCGCGCGGCGTCTACGCGGGCGCGTTCGGCTGGTTCGGCGACGACGGCCGCGTCGACCTCGCCATGGTGATCCGCTCGGTCGTCGTCACGGACGGCCGCGCGACGGTCGGCGCCGGCGGCGGGATCACGGCGCTGTCCGTCCCCGAGGAGGAGCTCGAGGAGGTGCGCGTGAAGGCCGCGCCGCTCCTGGCCGCCGTCCGGGCGGGCCGCCTGGGCTCACCGCGTCCGCCCCTCCCCAGCGCGCCCGATCCGGCCCGACCGGCAGCCCCTCCCACCGGTTCGGGACCGCACCCGCGCGTTCACTAGTCTTGTCGAGGCCTTCACGGCCGCGACCCCCGCATCGAATCGAGAGCGCCCTTGGCACACGAGACCCCCGACACCCCCGGCGACACCTACGACTTCCGCGCCATCGAGGCCGAGTGGTCGGCGGTCTGGGAGCGCGAGCAGCCGTTCCGCACGCCGGACGCGAGCGACAGCCGCCCCCGCAAGTACATCCTCGACATGTTCCCGTACCCCTCGGGCGACCTCCACATGGGTCACGCCGAGGCGTTCGCGCTGGGCGACGCGGTCGCGCGCTACTGGCGCCAGCAGGGCTTCAACGTGCTCCACCCCATCGGCTGGGACTCCTTCGGCCTGCCCGCGGAGAACGCCGCCATCAAGCGGGGGGTCGACCCGCGCGAGTGGACCTACGCCAACATCGAGACGCAGAAGCAGTCGATGAAGCGCTACGGCCTCTCCTTCGACTGGGAGCGCGAGCTCCACACGAGCGACCCCGAGTACTACCGGTGGAACCAGTGGCTGTTCCTCAAGATGCACGAGAAGGGCCTCGCCTACCGCAAGGACAGCTGGGTCAACTGGGACCCGGTGGACCAGACCGTGCTCGCCAACGAGCAGGTGCTGCCCGACGGCACGTCGGACCGCTCCGGCGCCGTCGTCGTCAAGAAGAAGCTCACGCAGTGGTACCTGCGGATCACCGACTACGCCGACCGCCTCGTCGACGACCTCAACCAGCTCGAGGGCACGTGGCCCGCCAAGGTCCTCAGCATGCAGCGCAACTGGATCGGCCGCTCCATCGGCGCGGAGGTCGACTTCGTCGTCGACGGCCGCGACGAGCCCGTCACGGTCTTCACCACGCGCCCGGACACGCTGCACGGCGCGACCTTCATGGTCGTCGCGCCCGACAGCGACCTGGCCGCGGAGCTCGTCGAGGGCGCGTCCGAGGAGATCCGCGAGGACTTCCGCGGCTACCTCGAGCGCACGCAGCGCCTCAACGAGATCGAGCGCTCCACGACCGATCGCCCGAAGACGGGGATCCCGCTCGGCCGCACGGCGATCAACCCGGTCAACGGAGAGCGCATCCCCGTCTGGGCCGCCGACTACGTGCTCGCCGACTACGGCACGGGCGCGGTCATGGCCGTGCCCGCGCACGACCAGCGCGACCTCGACTTCGCGCGCGCCTTCGACCTGCCCGTGCGCGTCGTGGTCGACACCACGCAGCCCGTCACGGGCGCGATCCGCATCATCCCCGAGGACGGCGAGCTGCCCGACCTCGAGGAGGTGCTGCCCGGGCGCACGGGCGTGGCGCTCCCCGGCGAGGGACGCCTCATCAACTCCGGATCGCTGAACGGCCTGAGCAAGCAGCCGGCCATCAAGCGCGTCATCGAGCAGCTGGAGGCGGAGGGCCGCGGCCGCGCCGCGAAGAGCTACCGCCTGCGCGACTGGCTCATCTCGCGCCAGCGCTTCTGGGGCACGCCCATCCCCATCGTCTACGACGCCGAGGGCCGTGAGATCCGCGTCCCGGAGGACCAGCTGCCCGTCCGCCTGCCGGACACCGCGGGCCTCGACCTCACACCGAAGGGCAAGTCGCCGCTCGCCGCCGCCACGGAGTGGTCGAACGTGCCGAGCCCGGTGGACGGGAGCCCCGCCACACGCGACCCCGACACCATGGACACGTTCATGGACAGCTCCTGGTACTGGCTGCGTTTCCTGTCGCCGAACGACGCGACGAAGGCGTTCGACCCGGCCGACGCCGACCGCTGGGCGCCCATCGACCAGTACGTGGGCGGCGTGGAGCACGCCATTCTGCACCTGCTGTACTCGCGCTTCATCACCAAGGTCCTGTTCGACCTGGGGTACGTCACCTTCACCGAGCCGTTCAGCGCGCTGCTCAACCAGGGCATGGTGCTCTCCGGCGGCAGCAAGATGTCGAAGAGCAAGGGCGGGGTCGACCTGGGGAGCGAGATCGACCGCCACGGCGTCGACGCCATCCGCCTGACCATGGCGTTCGCCGGCCCGCCGGAGGACGACATCGACTGGGAGGACGTCTCCCCGTCCGGCTCCGCGAAGTTCCTGGCGCGCGCCTGGCGGCTCACGGGCGACATCACGAGCGCGCCCGAGGTCGAGTGGAAGACGGGGGATGAGGCGCTGCGCCGTGTCACCCACCGCTTCCTCGCCGAGGCCCCCGGCATGCTCGAGGCGTTCAAGTTCAACGTCGTCATCGCCCGCACCATGGAGCTCGTCAACGCCATCCGCAAGACCATCGACCAGGGCCCGGGCGGCGGCGACGCGGCGGTGCGCGAGGCCACCGAGGTCGTCGCCATCGCCCTGAGCCTGTTCGCCCCGTACACGGCGGAGGACATGTGGAAGCGCCTCGGCCGTGAGGGCTCGGTCGCGTTCGCCGGCTGGCGCAAGGCTGAGCGGAACCTGCTCGTCGTGAACACGGTCACGGCCGTGGTGCAGGTCGACGGCAAGGTGCGCGACAAGCTCGAGGTCGACGCGAAGATCGGCGCCGACGAGCTCGAGGCGCTCGCGCGGGAGACGGCGGGCGTCAAGCGGTCCACCGCGGGACGCACGATCGACAAGGTCATCGTGCGCGCGCCGAAGATCGTGAGCATCACCACCACCCCCGCTCCCTGAGGGGAGGCCGGCGACACGACGTCGCGGTGACACGAGGGCGGCCCGGCGACGGGCCGCCCTCGCTCCATCCCAGGGCGGATCCGCGTCGGCGATCCCCAGACCATCCCGCCCGCCCGTGCGTGCCGCCGCGCACCGCCTACCGTGCCCGCATGCGCCCCCTCCGCCGTGCCCGTCCCGAAGCCGCCGACCAGCCGGCATGGACGGGCGACGGCTCGGTGACGGACGGGGCCTGGCCGTCCGACGTCGCGCGGCCGTGGCGTGAGCCACCCGGCGGGGAGTTGGCCGACGAGGAGCCGGCCGACGAGGAGCGGGTCGTCGAGGACGTCCCCGCGCCCCGCGCACCCGCCGATGCGCGTCCGCTGCCCGGTCAGCGGGTGCGCGTCCGGCTCCGTGTCGGCGTCGGGGCGGCGGCCGTGCTGGTCGGGGCCGCGCTCGTGGGGACGATCCTCGTGACCGCCATCCAGTCGGCGGGCGATGCCTCCCCGACGGCACCCGCCGCCGCGCGTCCGAGCTCCGGGGCGAACGCGAGCGCGGGTTCCGGCGCGTCGGACGCTTCCGCTCACGGTGACGCGGCCGGGGACACCGGGGACGAGGACACAGCCGGCGGGGGCGGCGGGGGCGCCGAAGGCGGCGCATCCGCGGACGGCGCGCGGACGCCCATCTACGTGCACGTGGTCGGCGCGGTCGTCTCCCCGGGGCTGTTCCCGCTGGCGCCGGGCAGCCGCGTCGTCGACGCCCTCGCCGCTGCGCACGGCTTCGCCGACGGCGCCGACACCGCGGGCGTGAACCTGGCGCGCGTCCTCTCCGACGGCGAGCAGCTCGTCGTCCCGCGCCAGGGGGAGACGCCGACGGCGGCCCCGGCAGGCCCGGCCGTCGGCGGCGCCGGGAGCGCGAGCCCGTCCGCGCCGGTCGACCTCAACACCGCCACGGCGGAGCAGCTGGAGACGCTCCCACGCGTCGGCCCGTCCCTCGCCGCGCGCATCATCGCCTGGCGCTCCGCGCACGGTCGCTTCGCGCGCATCGCCGACCTGGGACGGGTCCCGGGCATCGGCGACCGCACGCTCGCGTCGCTCACCCCGCTGGTGCGGGTGTGACGCGGAGGCCAGGGGTTCGCGGAGGCTCGCGCGGACCCGCGCGATGGCGGTCGGGTGCGGTCGATCTCCGACTGGCGATCCCCGCAGCCGTCGGCTGGTCGGCCACCGCGCTCGCGATCGGCGTCCGCGGTGCGCCCGCGCCGTCGGCCGTCGTCGCCGCGTCGCTGGCGCTGGCGTCCGCCGGGATCGCCGTCCGGTCGGCCGTGCGCGCGCGGCCGCGAAGCACCGCGACGGGTCCCGCGCACGCCGAGCGGCGCGTCCCCCCTCGGCGGTCACCGCGTGGAGCGGAGGCGTCGGCGGCCCGGTTCCGCCGGGGTGCGGCCGTGCTGGCGGTCGCCGCCGGGGTGACCGCCATGCTCCTCGGGGCCGCCGCCGCCCGGGAGCCGGCGCGCCACCCGGAGACCCTGGACACCGCCGCGCACGCGGACGGCACGGTGGTCGCGGACGCCGTCGTCGACGAGCCTCCCGCCCCGGTCGCCTCGCGTTCGGGGAGCGGCTCCGGCCGCGTCGACCGGGTGCGGATCGTGGCGCACCTCACCGCCGTCCACGTCAGCCGCGAGGTGAGCGGGCGGACGGTGGACGACACGCTGCGGCTGCCGGCCCCGGTGCCCGTCGTGGTCTTCGCCGCCGCTGGCGACCGCGGCGATGGTCCCGGCCGGGATCGGCGGGGCGTGGGGGCCGTCGTGCGGCTGACCGCCGCCGTCCGGCCCGCGGATCCGGGCGGTCGCGCGGCCTACCTCCTCCTCGCGCGCGGCGCACCCGAGCCCGCAGGCGGTCCCGTCGGCCCGCTCGGGTTCGCCGACGGCATCCGCTCCGGCCTCGCCGGCGCCGCCGCCGACCTCGGCGGACCGGGGGCGCAGCTGCTGCCCGGGCTCGCGATCGGCGACGTGTCCGCGGTGACGCCCGCCCTCGCGCAGACCATGAAGGACAGTTCGCTCACGCACCTCACGGCGGTCTCCGGCGCGAACTGCGCGGTCATCGTGGGTCTCGTGCTCGCGCTGGCAGCCGCCGTCGGGCTCCGGCGACCGGCGCGAGCCGCCGCGGCGCTGGCGGCCCTCGGCGCGTTCGTGATCCTGGTGACCCCGCAGCCCAGCGTGCTGCGCGCCGCCGTCATGGCCGCCGTGCTCATCGTCTCCACCGCATCCGGCCGGCCCTCCCGCGGGCTGCCCGCGCTCTCCGCGGCCGTGGTCGCCCTGCTCACGGGTGATCCCTGGCTGGCCCGCGACCTCGGCTTCGCCCTGAGCGTGCTGGCGACGGCCGGGCTCCTCGTGCTCGCGCCCCCGCTCGCGGACCGCCTGTCGCGCCGCATGCCCCGCCGCCTGGCCGAGGCGCTCGCGATCCCGGTCGCCGCGCAGGTGGCGTGCCAGCCGGTTCTCCTCGTGCTGCAACCCGGGCTGCCCGTGCACGGCGTGCTCGCCAACGTCCTCGCCGAGCCCGCCGCCGCCCCCGCCACCATCGGCGGGCTCGTCGCCTGCGTCGTCCTGCCCGTCTGGCCCGCGGCGGGCGTCCTCGTGCTGCGACTGGCGTGGCTGCCCGCATCGTGGATCGCCGCCGTCGCGTCGGTCACGTCGCGTCTCCCGGCGGGACGCGTGCCCTGGGCGGCGGGGCCCGTCGGCGTCATCGCCCTCGCGGTCGCGATCGCCCTGGTCATCGCGGTGGTCACGCTCGGTCGACCGGCAGCGCCGCGACGGCCTCCGGACGCCGTCGCGCGGCCGGGCGACGTCGCCCCGGACGGCTAACCTGGATCCGCCCGACCACCCGCCCACCGCCGGGCCGCCCGGCGCACGTCGACGCACCCGCACCCGCACGCTCCCGGAAGGACCCGCATGGCGACCAGGACGTCCCGCAGCACGGCCGCGAAGCCCTCCGCGGCCATCCCGCAGCTCCCGTGGGATGCGGTGCGGCCGGCGCCCATCGTCCTCGTCTCCGGCACCGAGGCCCTCCTCGCCGACCGGGCGATGCTACGCCTCCGCGACATCCTCACGGCGGAGGACCCCCGCATCGAGGTCTCCGACATCGAGGCCGACTCGTACGCGCCGGGCGAGCTCATCACGCTGGCGAGCCCGTCCCTCTTCGCGGAGCCGCGGCTCATCCGGGTCGTCAACGTGGAGAAGTGCTCGGACCAGTTCCTGCTCGACGCCGTGGCCTACCTCGAGTCGCCGGCCGACGACACGTACGTCGTGTTCCGGCACGCCGGGGGAGTGCGCGGCAAGAAGCTCCTCGATGCCGTGCGCGCGGGCACCGGCGGCGGCATCGAGATCGTGTGCGCGGAGCTCAAGAAGGACAGCGAGAAGCACGACTTCGCCGTCGCCGAGTTCCGGGCCGCGAAGCGCTCCATCACACCGGGTGCCGTGCGGCAGCTCGTCGCGGCGTTCCAGGACGACGTGAGCGAGCTCGCGTCCGCGTGCCAGCAGCTCATCTCCGACACGGCCCACGAGATCACCGAGGTCACGGTCGACCAGTACTACGGCGGCCGGGTCGAGATCAACGCCTTCGCGGTCGCGGACGCGGCTATCGCCGGCCGCAGCGGCGAGGCGCTCGTGCTGCTCCGGCACGCGCTCACCTCGGGCGCGGACCCGGTGCCGCTCATCGCCGCGTTCGCCATGAAGATCCGCACGATGGCGAAGGTGTCGGGCGTCTCCGGCGCGTCGGGCCAGCTGGCGTCGAAGCTCGGCATGGCGCCGTGGCAGGTCGACCGTGCCCGGCGCGACCTGCAGCTGTGGGACGACGCGGGTCTCGGCCGGGCCATCGAGGCCCTCGCCGAGGCGGACGCTCAGGTCAAGGGCGGCGGGCGCGATCCCGTCTACTCGCTGGAGCGCATGGTGCGCACCGTCGCCTCCCGCGGTCGCGACTGACGGTCGCCGCCGACGCCGACGCCGCCGACGCCGACGCCGCCGACCGGCCCGCGATCCGCACCCGGATACGAGGACGGGCCCCGCGCGATGCGCGGGGCCCGTCGTTCACACCAGGGGAGGTCAGCCGATCTTGGCGACCTGCTTGGCGATCGCGCCCTTGCGGTTCGCGGCCTGGTTCTTGTGGATGACGCCCTTGCTGGCGGCCTTGTCGAGCTTCTTGCCGGCGAGGCTGACGGCCTTGACGGCCGCGTCCTTGTCGCCCGCGGTGATGGCGGTCTTGACGGAGCGGATGGCCGTCTTCAGCTCGCTCTTGACGGCCTTGTTGCGCTCCTGGGCCTTCTTGTTGGTGCCGATGCGCTTGATCTGCGACTTGATGTTTGCCACGTGTTATGTCTTCCGTTCGAATTGTCGTCGTATGAGTTGCCGCTCAGCGAGAGAGGGCGCCTGCGGCGATACCGCGTGATCGGGGAGGATCACACGCAGCCAACAGGCGACGATACCAGGTCCCGGCCCGGAAATCAGGCGGCAGGATCCCGCGCGTCGCGGGCCGGACGCGGGACGTCGTCGCCGGGTCGCACGAAGCGGGTCTCGGGTTCGTCATCGAGCGCGTTCTGGATCCGCGCGAGGAAGTCGGCGGACATGTCCGGCAGCGCGTCCACCGGCCACCACGCGACCTCGAGCGACTCGTCGTCGTTGACGCGCGCCTCGCCCGAGACGTAGCGGCAGCGGAACGTCAGGTCGAGGTAGCTGGCGCGGTCGCCGTTCGGGTAGGTGACCTCGCCCGTGGTCCCCACTCCCACCAGCCGCTCCACCTCCACGGTCACGCCGGTCTCCTCCTCCGCCTCACGCCAGGCGGCCACGGCCGGCTCCTCGCCCGGATCGAGGATCCCCGTCACGGGCGCCCACTCGCCGGTGTCGCTGCGTCGGACGAGGAGGACGCGAGGTCCGTCGAGGATCACGGCGGTGACGCCCGAGAGCCACAGGGGAGCGGTGCCGATCCGCTCACGGAGGGAGACGATGAAGTCGGGGATGCCCATCCCGCGAGCCTACCGACGGGCGGCTGGCCACCCGCCCGCCCGCCACGCGCCCGCCCGCCACGCGTTCCCCACCTGCGGAATACGCTCGATGCCGTGCCCCGTCTCGGGCCCCACATCCCGTCCGAGCCCGAGTCGGGCATCCGCCGCATCCTCGAGCTGTCCTTCGAGGTGGACGACGTCGTCCCGCTGCGCGTCGGCGATCGGGATGTCCCCGTCGCGCCGCACATCCGCGAGGCCGCGCGCCGAGCCTGGGCGGGGGACCGCACCGACGACACAGCGAACGCCGGCATCCCGGAGCTCCGCGCCGCGCTCGTGGAGAAGCTGCGTCGCGACAACGGGCTCGACGTGCAGACCGAGCAGGTCTGGGTCACCGTCGGCGCGACGCAGGCGCTGCACCAGGCCATGACGCTGACGCTCGGCGCGGGCGACGAGGCGCTCGTGCCGGATCCCGGCTACACGACCTTCTCGATGGGCGCGCGCATGCTCCAGGCCGAGCCCGTGACCTACCCGCTGCTGCCCGAGCGCGGCTTCCTGCCCGACATGCAGGAGCTCGAGCGGCTCGTCACCGAGCGCACCCGCGTGCTCGTCGTGAACTCGCCCTCGGACCCGCTCGGCGCGGTCTTCCCGCGGGAGACGCTCCGCGAGCTCCTCGCGTCCGCGCGGCGCCACGACCTCTGGGTCGTCAGCGACGAGGTCTACGAGTACTTCGTGCACGACGCCGAGCACGTGAGCGTGGCGAGCCTGCAGGAGCCGGGGGAGCAGCGCGCGCTGAGCGCGTCCTCGCTCTCGAAGACGTACGCGCTGACGGGCGTCCGGGTCGGCTACCTCGGGGTGCCGACCGGCATGACGACCGTGATGCGCACCGTGCAGGAGGCGACGATCAGCTGCGTCAGCGCGCCCGCGCAGTGGGCGGGCGTGGCCGCGGTCACGGGCGACCAGGCGCACGTCCGGGAGGCGGTCGCCCACTACCGCGAGAACCTGGACGCGGCGACGGCGCTGCTGGAGGCCCGGGGGATCCGGCACCTGCGCCCGACCGGCGCGTTCTACCTCTGGATCGACGTGGGCCACGCCTCCGACGGCGACGTCGCCGGGTGGGCCGAGCGGTTCCTGCTGCGCGAGCGCGTGGCCGTCGCCCCGGGCAGCGCGTTCGGCCGCTCGGGGGAGGGCTGGATCCGCGTCTGCCTCGCCGCCGGCCGCGATGTGCTCCTCGAGGGCCTCCGCCGGCTGCACGCGCCCGCGCCCGCGCCGGACTCCGCCGTCCTCGCGTCCTAGGCTCGGATCATGCCCCTCTCCGACAGCACGTCCCCCGTCCGCGCGTCCGCCACCACCGTCACCGCCATCGTCGGCGGCCACGTCGTCCCCGTCGACGGCGCGCCCATCCCCGGCGGCACCGTCCTCCTCCGCGACGGCCTCGTCGCCGCGGTCGGGCTGGCCGCCGACGTCGAGGTCCCCGACGACGCGACCGTCATCGACGCGGCCGGCCGCTGGGTGCTGCCCGGCTTCGTGGAGGCGCACGGCCACGTCGGGATCCACGAGGAGGCCAACGGCCCCGCGGGCAACGACACCAACGAGATGACCGACCCCGACATGAGCTCGGTGCGCGCGATCGACGCCATCGACATCGATGACGAAGGCTTCCGCGACGCGCTCAAGGGCGGCGTCACGACCATCGTCGTGAAGCCCGGCTCCGGCAACCCGATCGGCGGCCAGTCGGTCGCCATCAAGTCGTGGGGCGGCCGCACGATCGACGAGCAGCTGGTCAGCGACTCGGTGAGCGTCAAGAGCGCCCTCGGCGAGAACCCGAAGCGCGTCTACGGCGCCAAGGACCGCACGCCGTCGACGCGCCTGGGCGTCGCCATGGTGATCCGCCGCGCATTCCGCGACGCCGAGGACTACCGCGCCGCCCGCGACCACGCCGCGAAGGAGGGGAAGCCCTTCTCCCGCGACCTCGGCAAGGAGACGCTCGTGCGCGTGCTCGACGGCGAGCTCGCCTGGGACCAGCACACGCACCGCCACGACGACATCGCCACCGCGATCCGGCTCGCCGACGAGTTCGGCTACCGCCTCGTCGTCAACCACGGCACCGAGGGCGACAAGATCGCGGACGTTCTCGCCGAGCGCGGGATCCCCGTGATCTTCGGCCCGATGATCACCTCGCGCTCCAAGGTCGAGCTCCGCGACCGCGCCGTCGCGAACCTCGCGGCGCTGCACCGCGCGGGCGTCCTCGTCGCGATCACGACCGACGCGCCCGTCGTGCCCATCGACTTCCTGGTGCACCAGGCCTCCTTCGCGGTGAAGGACGGGCTGCCGGGCGATGTCGCCCTCCGCGCCATCACGGCGAACCCGGCCGCGATCCTCCGCCTCGACCACCGCGTGGGCGCGCTCACCCCGGGCCTCGACGCCGACGTCGTGATTTGGTCGGGCGACCCGCTCGACGTCCAGTCGCGAGCGGAGCACGTCATCATCGGCGGCAGCACGGTCTACACCTGGGCCGACGGCACGGGCACCACGGTGGAGCGCCGCACGCGCTTCAGCGCATGAGCGACGCACCGGGAACGACCGCCCCGCGCACCGCGGTCGTCGCGGGCGCGTCGGGCTTCATCGGGCAGGTGCTCGTCCGCGAGCTCGCCGAGGAGGGCTACCGCGTCCTCACGATCGGCCGCTCCGGCGCGGATGCGCCCTGGGGCGACGAGGACGGGATCCGCCGCATCGTCGACGGCGCCGACCTCCTCGTGAACCTCGCGGGCAAGAGCGTGAACTGCCGGTACGGCGTCGCGAACCGCCGGGAGATCCTGCGCTCGCGCGTGGAGACGACCGCCGAGCTCGCGCGCGCCGTCGCCGACAGCGCGCGGCCCGTGCCGCTCTGGATCAACGCCTCGACCGCGACCGTCTACCGGCACGCGACCGACCGGCCGCAGACCGAGTCGACGGGCGAGCTGGGCGACGACTTCTCGCCGTCCGTCGGCCGCGTGGGAGCGGGCGTTCTTCGCGCCCGAGCTGCCGTCCACGCGCCGCGTCGCGCTCCGCATCGCGATCGTCCTCGGCCGCGACGGCGCCCTGCAGCCCCTCCTCGGCCTCGCGCGCTTCGGCCTCGGCGGGCCGCAGCTGGACGGGCGCTTCCCCGGCCGCCCCTCGCGGATCCGCGCCGGCGCCCACCACGTCTTCCAGCCGACGAAGGGCCGCCAGGTCTTCAGCTGGTTGCACATCGACGACCTCGTGGGCATCATCCGCTTCGTCCGCGACACGCCCTCCATCGACGGACCGGTCAACGCGTCGAGCCCATCGCCCGTCACGAACCGGCGGCTGATGAAGGTCCTCCGCGGCGCGGTCGGCATGCCCATCGGGCTCGCCGCGAACCGGTGGATGCTCGAGGTCGGCATGTGGCTGTTCCGCACGGAGCCCGAGCTCGTGCTCAAGAGCCGCTGGGTCGTGCCGGAGACGCTCGAGGCCACGGGGTTCCGGTTCCGGTGGCCGGAGCTGGATGCGGCCGTCGCCGACATCGTGCACCGCTGACCGCCACGCGGCACGGTCGGGCCGGTCGGCCGCGCGCCGCGGGGACGGCCCCTCGCGCGACCCGTGGGATGATCGGGGTTCCGCTCCACCGACGAGACCCGTAAGGAACGCGTGAGCCCCCTAGCAACGAAGGCCCTCCGGCCCGCCGCGACCGACCCCGCGTCCATCCGCAACTTCTGCATCATCGCCCACATCGACCACGGCAAGTCCACGCTGGCCGACCGCATGCTGCAGCTGACGGGCGTCGTCGAGTCGCGCGCCATGCGCGCCCAGTACCTCGACCGCATGGACATCGAGCGCGAGCGCGGCATCACGATCAAGAGCCAGGCCGTGCGCATGCCGTGGGAGCTCGACGGGCGGACGTACGCGCTCAACATGATCGACACCCCGGGCCACGTCGACTTCTCCTACGAGGTCTCCCGCTCGCTCGCCGCGTGCGAGGGCGCGATCCTCCTCGTGGACGCCGCGCAGGGCATCGAGGCGCAGACGCTCGCGAACCTCTACCTCGCGCTCGAGAACGACCTCACGATCATCCCGGTGCTCAACAAGATCGACCTGCCGGCTGCCGACCCCGACAAGTACGCGGCCGAGCTCGCGTCCCTCATCGGCGGCGACCCGGACGACGTGCTGCGCGTCTCCGGCAAGACAGGCGCCGGCGTCGAGGAGCTCCTCGACCGCGTCTCCCGCACCATCCCCGCGCCCGTCGGCGACCCGAACGGCGCCGCGCGCGCCATGATCTTCGACTCGGTCTACGACGCCTACCGCGGCGTGGTCACCTACGTCCGCATGATCGACGGGAAGCTCAGCCCCCGCGAGAAGATCGCGATGATGTCGACGCGCGCCACCCACGAGATCCTCGAGATCGGCGTCAGCTCGCCCGAGCCCACGCCGTCCGACGGCCTCGGGGTCGGCGAGGTCGGCTACCTCATCACGGGCGTGAAGGACGTGCGCCAGTCGAAGGTCGGTGACACCGTCACGACGGCCGCGCGCCCCGCGACCGAGGCGCTGCCCGGCTACACGGAGCCGCTGCCGATGGTCTTCTCGGGCCTGTACCCGATCGACGGGTCCGACTACCCCGACCTCCGCGACGCCCTCGACAAGCTCAAGCTCTCCGACGCCGCGCTCGTCTACGAGCCCGAGACGTCGGTCGCGCTCGGCTTCGGGTTCCGCTGCGGCTTCCTGGGGCTCCTGCACCTCGAGATCATCACGGAGCGCCTCTCGCGCGAGTTCGGCCTCGACCTCATCACGACCGCGCCCAGCGTGATCTACGAGGTCACGAGCGAGGACAAGAAGACGGTCACGGTCACCAACCCGAGCGAGTTCCCGGGCGGCAAGATCGTCAGCGTCTCCGAGCCCGTGGTGAAGGCCGCGATCCTCGCGCCCAAGGACTACGTCGGCACGATCATGGAGCTGTGCCAGTCGCGGCGGGGGATCCTGCTCGGCATGGAGTACCTCGGCGAGGACCGGGTGGAGATCCGCTACACGATGCCGCTCGGCGAGATCGTGTTCGACTTCTTCGACAACCTCAAGAGCAAGACGGCCGGCTACGCGTCGCTCGACTACGAGCCCGCCGGCTCGCAGGACTCCGACCTCGTGAAGATCGACATCCTGCTGCAGGGCGAGCAGGTCGACGCGTTCAGCGCCATCGTGCACCGCGACAAGGCCTATGCGTACGGCGTGCTCATGACGGGCCGCCTCCGCGAGCTCATCCCGCGCCAGCAGTTCGAGGTCCCGATCCAGGCGGCCATCGGCGCCCGGATCATCGCCCGCGAGTCCATCCGCGCCATGCGGAAGGACGTGCTCGCCAAGTGCTACGGCGGCGACATCACCCGCAAGCGCAAGCTCCTCGAGAAGCAGAAGGAGGGCAAGAAGCGCATGAAGATGGTCGGCCGCGTCGAGGTCCCCCAGGAGGCGTTCATCGCCGCGCTCTCGGGCGACACGGAGAGGAAGGCCAAGTAGCCCGACCCGTCAGCAGGAGCCGGACGGCTGCAGGGAGCCGGCGGCGATCCACAGATCGAAGGACAGCGCGAGGCCGCCGGGCTCCGCGATGCCGGCGTAGCGGATCTCCGCGCTCCCGGGCACCGAGCAGTACCGGTCGCCCGGGAACGCGGCGACGATGCCCGGCGTCGGTCGGCCCGCCTCCGACCACTCGTCGAAGGAGACGCGGTGGCTGTCGACCCCCCGATCCGGTCGTGCGATGACGGTCTCCAGCCAGCTGAGGCGCTCGTAGACGTACTCGCCACGCCGGTCGACGGGTGGGAAGCCGAGCGTCCTCCATTCGTGGAACGTCATCGTGTGCCAGACCGCGGAGTGCTGGTCCCAGCCGAACCGCGTCCGGACGAGGAGCTCGTCGGAGCCGGGGTGCTGCCAGATCTCCGACGCCTCGGGCAGGACTCCCCGGGACGGCGCGGGCGATCCCGCGCGTCGCCACTGGGCGGCATCCAGCGCCAGCCCGAAGTCGGTGATGCCCACGTGGACGTCGGTGTACACCGTGGTGTCCCACGGGAGGAGCCGGTACGCGACGGTCGCCGGCGTCGGGACGGGGGACCCGTCGGCCTGGTACCGCTCGGTCGTGGCGAAGGCGTAGCCACGGTCCGGGTAGCGCGCGGTGTAGACGAGCGCGTCGGAGAACGGCAACGAGTAGTACGGCCGTCCAGGAAGGGCGTCGGCCGGCGCGGGGAGCGAGACGGCTCCGCCTGCGACGAGCGCGGCGCCGAAGACGAGGGCGGTGATCGAGCGGTGCATGAGGACCTTCCCGGCTGCGGCATCGTCGCCGCGATTCCGACGACCTCCCGAGGAGATCGGAGTCCGCCCGTCGAGTCTCGAGGGCTGCGGTCGGATCTCCACCGTATGCCCCGGGCAGCGAGCTGGCGGCCCAGTCCGGTCACGGATCCGTCTCATCCCTGCCGCACGCACGACGCGCCCCCTGCCTCGAGAGGAGGGGGGCGCGTCGTGCCGTGCGGACGGGCTCAGCAGGTGGCGGGCTTCGGCGATCCCGCGGCGACCCACTCGCCGAACGTCAGCGCCATGCCATCCGGAGCGGCCTGGCCGATGTAGCGGATCTCGTCCGCTCCGGCTGCCTGGCAGAACCTGTCGCCGTCGTAGGAGGCGACCACGGCGGGCGTGGGCCGGGCGAAGTAGTCCCACACGTCGAACGGCACCGGGCCGGTCTCGCCCATGCTCGAGATGGGCCCGACGAGCGTCGGGTTCCACGAGAGCTTCGTGAAGATGCGCGGCGGGGTCTGATCGACCGACGGGTAGCCGAGGTGCGCGTACTCGGCGAAGGTCAGCTGGTGGTAGCCCGCGTTGTCGTCTACCCAGGAGGATCCGCCGTCGACGACGAAGAGCTCGTCCGAGCCCTGGTACTGGAGGATCGTGGCCGCGGGGGTGAGCCGATCCGTGCGCGGTGCGGGGGACCCCACGCGCCGCCACTGGGCGCCGTCGATGTAGGTGGAGAAGGAGGCGGAGCCCGCCGCGGAGACGGCGTAGATCGTCGCGTCCCAGGTGAATCGTCGATAGTCCGTCGGAGCGGGGATCGGCTTGGGGAAGCCGGCCGAGCGCCACGACTCGAAGGACGCGGGCTCGACGTACGGGCGACCGTCGACCGCGGAGACCTCGAAGAGCGTCGAGTCGTAGGGCACCGAGTAGAACGTGCCGCTGGCCGATGCGGCGGATGCGGGGGTCGCGACCGCGAGACCGCCGACGGCGAGGGTGCCGGCGACGGCGAGGGCGGTGAGGGAGCGGAGCATGCGGGAGAGCCTTCCGGTAGTCGACGGAGAGCGTCGGGATGGGATCGGGTGCGGCGCCGGGAGGCCCGTCGTCGTGTGAAGGCTAGGGGGCGCGGAGGTCGTCCCGCGCTCGTCCAGATCACGATCCGGTGACGCTCCGGTGGCCGCTACGGCGCCGGGATGAGAGGCGGGGCGCGCACGTCATCCGCAGGGATGACGCAAGGCGTCGCGCCCCGATCCGGGGGCACGCTGGACCGCGGCGGTCGCCGCGGCCGCACGCGCGGGACGCCCATCGACACGCCGTAGTCTTGACGACATGCGCCGCAGCACCTACACCGCGACCGCCGTCACGTACGGCTCCGTCGGCGGCACCCAGGCCGTCGACCTCATGACCTATCCGCCCGAGGGCTACCGTCCCGCCGAGGCGAGCGCCCGGCTCGGCAGCGGCGACGAGCGCTTCGAGCAGGCCGTCGCCCTCCTCATGACGTGGGGCGTGCAGCGCGGCAGCGGCATCGAGGTCACGCGCATCGAGCAGGAGGTGCCGGACGACCCCGGCTACACCGGCCTCGAGTTCGACGAGGACGGGGTGCCCCAGGTGCCCGTCGACCGGCCGCGGGAGACGCTGTACGGCGACGACGGCACCGCGTGGATCACGTCGGGCACGTCGGCCGTGCTGCGCATGCCCTTCGGTCCGTTCCACCCCGAAGCGCCCGTCCGCGTCGTGTACACCGTGCAGGAGACCGACCGCGTCGGCTTCGCGTACGGCACGGTGCACGGGCATCCGCTGAGCGGCGAGGAGGCGTTCCTCGTCTCCCGGGAGCCCGACGGCAGCGTCTGGCTCACCCTCCGTGTCTTCTCGCGACCGGCGTCGTGGCCGATGCGCCTGGCGAGCCCGGTGCTCCGGATCGTGCAGGGCGTCTTCATGCGCCGGTACCTGCGGTCGCTGCACCCGGCGGTCGCGTCCGCCTGATCCGCCGTCCGCGGAGCGGCCTCAGCGCCCGGCGAGACCGTCCAGGTACGCCATGACCTCGTCGTGGCCGGCCTGGAGATCGGGCACCACCACGGCCGCGTGCGCATCCGGCGACCGGAGCTGCTCGACGTCGTAGGCCCCCGTGGCGACGGCCACGAACGGGAAGCCGGCCGCCTCGGCCGCGACGCCGTCGGCGGGGGTGTCGCCGATGATCACGACCGCGGCCCCGGCCAGCGCCTCCGCGGCGCGGCGCGTGAGGTCGCTGCGGATCCTGGCCTCGTGCCCGAAGAACGACGCGTCCCAGTCGAACAGGTCGACGTCGAGCCCGGCTCCATCGAGCTTGTAGCGCGCGCGGAGCGGCGAGTTTCCGGTGAGCAGCGCGTTCACCCAGCCGCGCGCGGCGACGTCGGTGACGAGCCGCGGCACGCCGACCGGCACCTCGCGCCGACCCGCGCCGTAGTGCTCGACGCGGGACATCCCCTCGAGCTGCTCCCGGACCGCGGCGTGCAGCGACGCGGGCAAGCCGTAGAGGTCGAGCGTCTCCCAGATGATCTGGCCGTCCGTCTTCCCGTGCGCGTGCACGGTGCGGTCCTCGAGCTCCTCGCCCGCGGCGAGCTCGATGGCGCGGTGGTACATGCTCCCGGCGCGCGGGCCGTTGAGCAGGAGCGTGCCGTCGACGTCCCAGAGGACGTGCAGGGGCCGGGGCGAGGGGGCGTCGGTCATGCCCCCATCCTGCCGGAGGAGGAGGCGGATCCCGACGGCGGCGGACCCGGGCGCCTCCCGGCCGGGGGATGATGGACGGATGCCGTCCGCCCTGCCCCTCGCCGATCCCGCCCCCGCCGACGGCCGGCTCCCCGCCTCCGCCGCGGACGGCGCCGAGGCCCGGGCGTTCGGCGTGTACCTGCACGTCCCGTTCTGCCGCGTCCGCTGCGGCTACTGCGACTTCAACACCTACACGGCGCCCGAGCTGCGCGGCGTGAAGCAGTCCGACTACGCGTCGCAGGCCGTGCAGGAGGTGCGCTTCGCCGGATCCGCCCTGCGGGACTCGGGCGTCCCCGCGCGTCCCGCGTCCACCGTCTTCCTCGGCGGCGGCACCCCGACGCTCCTCCCCGTCCAGGACCTCGTCCGCATGCTCGACGCCGTGCGCGACACCTGGGGCATCGCGGAGGGCGCCGAGGTCACGACGGAGGCGAACCCCGACAGCGTCGACGACGCGTACCTCGCGGCCCTCGCGGCGGGCGGCTTCACGCGCGTGTCCTTCGGCATGCAGTCCGCCGTGCCGCGCGTGCTCGCGACGCTGGAGCGCACGCACGATCCCGCGCGCATCGCGCCCGTCGTCCGCGGTGCCCGGGCGGCCGGCCTCGAGGTGAGCCTCGACCTCATCTACGGGACGCCGGGGGAGACCATCGACGACTGGCGCGCCTCGCTCGAGCAGGCGATCGCGCAGGAGCCGGACCACCTCTCCGCCTACGCGCTCATCGTCGAGCCGGGGACGAAGCTCGCGCGGCAGATCCGCCGCGGCGAGGTGCCCGAGCCCGACGAGGACCTCCAGGCCGACATGTACGAGCTCGCCGACCGCCTCCTGGGCGAGGCCGGCTACGAGTGGTACGAGGTGAGCAACTGGGCGCGCGGCGGCCGTCACAGCCGCCACAACCTCGCCTACTGGCAGGGGCACGACTGGTGGGGCGTCGGCCCCGGCGCGCATAGCCACGTGGGCGGCGTCCGCTGGTGGAACGTCAAGCACCCGGCCGCGTACGCCGACCGCGTGCTCGCGGGCGCGTCGCCCGGCGCGGGACGCGAGTCGCTCGACGAGGCGACGCGCGAGGTGGAGCGCGTGCTCCTCGGCGCCCGCATCCGCGACGGGCTGGCCATCCCGACGCTCTCGACGGAGGGCCGGCGCCAGGTCGCCGGTCTCATCGCGGACGGCCTGGTGGACCCGCGTGCCGCGCTGTCCGGCACGCTCGTGCTCACGCTGCAGGGGCGCCTGCTGGCGGACGCCGTCGTGCGCCGGCTGCTCGAGGACTAGGCCGCGGCCGGGGCGTCAGAGGACGACCGCGCCCACCTCGTCGCCGGCCTCGCGCTCGGCGTCGCTGCGCTCCACGCAGAACTCGTTGCCGTTGGGATCCGCGAGCACCACCCAGCCGCTGCCGTCCGCGTTCCGCCGGTCGGCGACGAGCGACGCCCCCAGCCCCAGCACGCGGTCGACCTCCTCGTCGCGCGTGCGGTCGTCGGGCGCGAGGTCGAGGTGGAGCCGGTTCTTCGCGGTCTTGGGGGTCTCGGCCCGCTGCAGGATGATCCCGAGCCCCGAGACGGGGTCGCCGAGCCATGCCACGTCCTCGCCGGGGAGGTTCGGCTCGTCCGGGTCCTCCGCGAAGCCCGTCACGCCGGCCCAGAAGAGGGAGAGCGCGTGCGGGTCCCCGCAGTCGATGGCGACGTGCCGGATCCGGGCGCTCATGGGCGACCGCCTACTTGATCCACCGGATGTTGAGCGGGTAGCGGTACGGCCGCCCGGCCTGCACGCGCGTGCCGCCGATGATCGCGAACACGATGTTGACCACGACCACCGCGAAGATCACGAGGCCGAGGAGGAGGTTGAGGATGATCCCGAGGAAGGGGATGACGAGGAACACCGCCTGCAGCACGTTGAGGGCGACGAGCGCGCCGGCGACGTTGATGGTCCAGTTGGTCGCCTCCTTGCCCTCCTGGTCCGTGAACCGGCCGCGCTCGCGGAAGACGAGCCAGACGATGAACGACGGCACGATGAGGATCGCGAGGAAGTGCGTGAGCGACGCCCAGAGGCGGTCCTCGCTCGGCGTGAGCGGAGCGGGCGCGCCGTACGGGTGGGGATCGGGTGCGGACATCGCGGAGAGCCTCTCGGTGCCGGGCGACGACCGGGGATCGGCGGACGCGGACGGATCGTGGGTGGAGCCAGGCAGCACCGGGCTCATCCACGGTACCGCCGACGGCGCGCGCCCGGCAACGCCGAGCACCCGCGGACCCGCGGTACGATTGGCAGTCAGAACCGACGAGTGCCAGGAGGGAGCCGCCATGGTCTCGGAACGCGGACTCGACGTCCTCCGGGTGATCGTGCAGGACTACGTGTCCTCGCGGGAGCCCGTGGGCTCCAAGTCCATCGTCGAGCGCCACGCCTTCGGCGTCTCGGCCGCCACCATCCGCAACGACATGGCCCTCCTCGAGGAGGAGGAGCTCATCGCCGCGCCGCACACCTCGTCCGGGCGCGTGCCGACGGACAAGGGGTACCGCCTCTTCGTCGACCAGCTCGCCGACGTGCGCCCGCTGACGCCCGCGCAGCGCCAGGCGATCCACGTGTTCCTCGGCGAGTCCGTCGACCTCGACGACGTGCTCGCACGCACCGTCCGCCTCCTCGCGCAGCTCACCAACCAGGTCGCGCTCGTGCAGTACCCGTCGCTCGCGACGAGCCACGTGAAGCACGTCGAGCTCGTGGCGCTGTCCACCACGCGCGTGCTCACCGTGCTCATCACCGACACGGGGCGCGTCGAGCAGCGCGTCGTCGAGCTCGCGGGCGACTCGGACGACGCGTTCCTGGCGGTCATGCGCACGCGGATCAACCAGGCCGTCGGCGGGCTCGGGCTCGCCGAGGCGGCGGCTCGGCTCGAGACCCTGTCCGACGAGGTCGAGCCCGGCCAGCGCGCCGCGGCGTCCGTGCTCGCGGGCACGCTCGTGGAGCAGGTGCTCGCCAACCAGCAGGAGCGCCTGCTCCTGGCGGGGTCCGCGAACCTCGCCCGCACCGAGCGCGACTTCCCCGGCAGCATCTCGCCCGTCCTCGAGGCCATCGAGGAGCAGGTGGTGCTCCTGCGCCTGCTCGGCGAGATGGAGGCCGACCAGCACGGCGTCTCGGTGAGCATCGGCCGGGAGAACGCCCCGTTCGGCCTCGGCGAGACCAGCGTGCTCACCAGCGGCTACAGCTCGTCCGGCGGGGTGCTCGCGCGCCTCGGCGTGCTGGGCCCGACCCGGATGGACTACTCCACCAACATGGCGTCGGTGCGCGCGGTCGCGCGCTACCTCTCGCGCCTGCTCGAGGAGCGGTGACGGCCCCGCGCCGACGCACCGCCCCCTGTTCCCACGACCATCACCACCGAAGGGCCCGACGTGGCTGACCACTACGAAGTACTCGGCGTGAGCCGCGAGGCGACGCCCGAGGAGATCAAGAAGGCGTACCGCAAGCAGGCGCGCCAGCTCCACCCGGACGTCAACGACGCCCCCGACGCCGCCGAGCGGTTCAAGCTCGTCACGCACGCGTACGACGTGCTGTCGGATCCGCAGCAGCGCCAGCAGTACGACCTGGGCCCGCAGGCCGGGTTCGGCGGCCAGGGCGGCCAGGGCTTCGGCGGGTTCGGCGACATCTTCGAGACGTTCTTCGGCGGCCAGCAGGGCGGCGGCGGACGCGGCCCGCGGTCCCGCCAGGAGCGCGGCCAGGACGCGCTGCTGCGCGTCGAGGTCGAGCTCGAGGAGGTCATCTTCGGCGTGCACCGCGACCTCGAGGTCGACACCGCGGTCGTGTGCGACACGTGCCACGGATCCTGCGCGCAGCCCGGAACGAGCGCCGTCACGTGCGACATCTGCCGCGGCTCCGGCAGCATCCAGCGCCAGGTGCGCTCGCTCCTCGGCAACGTCATGACCTCGAGCCCGTGCGGCACCTGCCGCGGCTACGGCACCGTCATCCCGCACCCGTGCCCCACCTGCCAGGGCCAGGGCCGCGTCCGCGCGCGCCGCACCGTGCCGGTCGACATCCCGGCCGGAGTCGACACGGGCCTCCGCCTGCAGATGCCGGGCTCCGGCGAGGTCGGACTCGCTGGCGGCCCCAACGGCGACCTCTACCTCGAGATCAAGGTCAAGCACCACGAGGTGTTCAGCCGCAACGGTGACGACCTCCTCGCGACCGTCGAGGTGAGCATGGTCGACGCCATCCTCGGCAGCGACGCGCACATCGAGGCGCTCGACGGCGACGTCGACCTGGAGCTGCGCCCCGGGATCCAGAGCGCCGAGATCATCACGGTGCGCGGCCGAGGCGTCACGAAGCTCCGCGGCTCCGGGCGCGGCGACCTCAAGATCGGCATCCAGGTGGTCACGCCGCAGAAGCTCGACCACAAGGAGCGCGACCTCATCCAGCAGTTCGCGCGCCGCAACAAGGCGCCCGCGCCGCACCTCGCGCACTTCCAGCAGGGTCTGTTCCAGAAGCTCCGCGACCGCTTCCTCAACGTCTGACCGTGGCGCACTTCCACCTCGCGGACGACCTCGACGCGGCCGACCTCGCCGTCGGCCGCGTCGTCGCGCTCGGGCCGCAGGAGTCGCGGCACGCCGTGACGGTGAGCCGGGTGCGCGCGGGGGAGGGCCTGCTCGTCGGCGACGGGCGGGGCACCATCGCGTCCTGCGTCGTCACGACGGCGGATCCGCAGCGGCTCGAGCTCCGCGTGGAGTCCGTCGAGGCGCACCCCGATCCCTCGCCGCCCGTCGTGCTCGTGCAGGCGCTGGCGAAGGGCGACCGCGACGAGCTCGCCGTGCAGGCCGCGACCGAGCTGGGCGTCGACGCGGTGATCCCGTGGCAGGCGCAGCGCTCGGTCTCCCGCTGGGAGGGCGCCAAGGTCGCCAAGGGCCGGGAGCGCTGGCGCGCGATCGTCCGCGAGGCCGTGAAGCAGTCCATCCGGCCCCGCCTGCCCGAGGTGGAGACGCTCGCGACGACGAAGGACCTCGTGCGCATGGCGGCGACCGCACGCGTGCTCGTGCTCGACCCGACGGCCGAGGCGCGGCTGTCGCGGCTCGACCTGGCCACGGCCGACGGCGACGCCGCGAGCGACGTGCTGCTCGTGGTCGGACCCGAGGGCGGCATCAGCCCGGCCGAGGTCGAGGCGCTCCGGGCGGCGGGCGCGATCCCGGTGGCGCTCGGCCCGGGCATCCTCCGCACGTCCACCGCCGGACCGGCCGCGCTGGCGCTCGTCAACGCCGCGCTCGGGCGCTGGTGACGTCGCGGGTCCCGCGTAGGCTGGGCGCATGACCAGCACCGCAGAGCCCACCGTCTTCGAGCGCATCGTCGCGCGCGAGATCCCGGCCGAGATCGTCGCGGAGACCGACCGTGTCATCGCCTTCGAGGACATCGCGCCGAAGGCGCCCGTGCACGTGCTCGTCGTGCCGAAGACGGCCGCCTACCGCGACGTCGTCGAGCTCGCCGCCGGCGATCCGGCGCTCCTCGCGGAGGTCGTCGAGCTCGCGTCGCGCATCGCCGCCGATCGCGCGGGCGGGCAGTTCCGCCTCCTCTTCAACACGGGGGCCGACGCCGGCCAGACCGTGTTCCACGTGCACGCGCACGTGCTCGCCGGCTTCGACCAGGGGGACCATGTCGGGCTCTGACCCGCGCGGCGGCGCATCGACGGGGGACGACCGCGTCGAGCAGACGGCGACGATGGACGGCGTGCTCATGGTGCGCCTCCTGGGGCCGCAGGACCGGCTGCTCCGGCAGATCGAGCGCGAGCACCCGGACGTCGACGTCCGGGTCCGCGGCAACGAGATCACGCTCGTCGGCACCCGGGCGGACGTGGCCGCGGCCCGCCGGCTCATCGACGAGGTCGTGGCGATGGTGGAGGACGGACAGCACGTGGAACCCCAGGAGATCGAGACGAGCGCACGCCGGCTCGGCGAGGACGACGGGCGGACCCTGTCCGACGTCCTGAGCGAGGCCATCGTGCAGTCGCGCGGCCGCGTCGTGCGCCCCAAGACGCAGGGCCAGAAGCAGTACGTGCAGGCGATCGACGAGAACACCATCGTGTTCGGCATCGGCCCCGCAGGCACAGGCAAGACCTACCTCGCGATGGCGAAGGCCGTCCAGGCGCTGCAGCGCAAGGAGGTCGAGCGCATCATCCTCACGCGCCCGGCCGTGGAGGCGGGGGAGCGGCTCGGCTACCTGCCGGGCTCGCTCACCGACAAGATCGACCCGTACCTGCGCCCGCTGTTCGACGCGCTCAACGAGATGATGGATCCGGAGCTCGTCCCGAAGCTCATGGCCTCGAACACCATCGAGGTCGCGCCGCTCGCCTACATGCGCGGCCGCACGCTGAACAACGCGTTCGTCGTGCTCGACGAGGCGCAGAACACCACGCCCGAGCAGATGAAGATGTTCCTCACGCGCCTCGGCTTCGGCTCGAAGATGGTGGTCACGGGCGACATCACCCAGGTCGACCTGCCCACCGGGTCCAGCGGCCTCCAGCTCGTCACGCGCGTGCTCGACGGTATGGACGACATCCACTTCTCCGGCCTCACGAGCGACGACGTCGTGCGGCACACCCTGGTCGGCCGGATCGTGGACGCGTACACGCGCTACGACGCGGAGCGCCAGGCCGCCGACCACCTCCGCGCCGAGCGCCGCACCGCCCCTGGGAGCACCCGATGAGCATCGAGATCAACAACGAATCGGCCGTGGAGGTCGACGAGCCGCTCATCCAGCGCCTCGCCACCTACGCGCTCGACAGCCTGCACGTGCACCCGGACGCCGAGCTCGCCATCGTGATGGTGGACGAGGGCGCGATGGAGCAGCTGCACGTGCAGTGGATGGACGAGCCGGGCCCCACCGACGTCCTCAGCTTCCCGATGGACGAGCTCCGCCCCGGCACCGAGGACCGGCCGACGCCCGCCGGCCTCCTCGGCGACATCGTCGTGTGCCCGCAGGTCGCGGCCGAGCAGGCGGTGACGGCGGGGCACTCCACGATGGAGGAGATCCTGCTGCTCACGGCGCACGGCATCCTGCACCTGCTCGGCTTCGACCACGCCGAGCCCGACGAGGAGCGCGAGATGTTCGGCCTCCAGCGCGACATCCTGATCGGGTTCGCCATGAGCGAGCGCGGGCGCTGACCGCCCCGATGCTCACCCTCCTCCTCCCCGCGTTCCTCCTGGTCGTCCTCGGCGGCCTGTTCGCGGCCGCCGAGTCCGCCATCTCGTCGCTGTCCCGCGCGGACATCCAGGAGCTCGCCCTCACCTCGCGCGCCCGCCGGTCGATGCTCGCCATCTCCACCGACACGGGCGCGTACGTCAACTCGCTGAGCTTCGTGCGCATCATCGCGGAGACGAGCGCCGCCGTGCTCGTGACGCTGGCGCTCGCGTACACGATCGACGAGTGGTGGATCACGATGCTCGTGGCCGCCGCGATCATGACGGCCGTGTCCTTCGTGCTGGTGGGCGCCAGCCCGCGCTCGGTGGGCCGGGTGCACGCGCGCCCGCTGCTCGCCTGGACGGCGCTCATGGTGCGGGTGATCCGCGTCGCCATCGGCCCGGTCGCCGACGCCCTCGTCGCGCTCGGCAACCGCGTCACGCCCGGTCGCCCCAAGACCGTCGCGACGTTCACGAGCGAGGAGCAGCTGCTCAGCATGGTCGACGAGGCCACGGAGCTCGAGGTGCTCGAGGAGGACGACCGGGAGCTCATCCACTCGATCTTCGAGTTCAACGACACCGTCGTGCGCGAGGTGATGATCCCGCGCACGGACATGGTGGTGGTCGAGCAGACCGTGCACGTGGGATCCGCGCTCGGCCTCTTCCTCTCCCGCGGCATCTCGCGCGCGCCCGTCACGGGTCGCGATTCCGACGAGATCGAGGGCGTGCTGTACCTCCGCGACCTCGCGCGCATGGTCCACGAGCGGCCCGAGGAGGCGGAGCGGACGACCGTCGACCAGCTCGCGCGCCCCGCCGTCTTCGTCCCCGAGTCGCAGAAGGCCGACGCGTTGCTGCGGCAGATGCAGCTCGAGTCGAACCACCTCGCCATGGTGGTGGACGAGTACGGCGGCATCGCGGGTCTCGTCACGCTCGAGGACCTCATCGAGGAGCTCGTGGGCGACATCAGCGACGAGTACGACCGCGACGTGCCCGAGTTCGAGGACCTCGGGGACGGCGTGTACCGTGTGAGCGCCCGCCTCCCGATCGACGAGCTGGGCGACCTGTTCGGGCTCGAGCTCGACGACGACGACGTGGACAGCGCCGGCGGCCTCCTCGCCAAGACCCTGGGGCGCCTGCCCGAGCGCGGGTCCGTGGTGCGCGTCGGCGGGCTGGTCCTCACGGCCGACCGGGTCGAGGGGCGCCGCACGCGCATCAGCACGATCCTCGTCGAGCGCGACCGCGCGGACGACGACGCCGACGACGACCACGAGGCGGCCCCCGCGGGCGCCGCCGCCAGCAGAGGACACGACCATGACTGATCCCCGGGACGACGAGACGCCCGCCGAGGCCGCGCCGCCCGCCGCGCCGCCCGCCGCGGCGACCGCCGATGAGGAGCCAGCCGACGCGAGGGCCGCGCCGGCCCCGCTGTCCGACGAGGCCTGGGGCATCGACCGCGCCGCCGAGCCGTCGCGCGCGAAGCGCAAGCCGCGCGGCGGGGCGCCCGCCTACCGCGCCGGCTTCGTCTCGTTCGTCGGCCGCCCGAACGTGGGCAAGTCCACGCTCACGAACGCCCTGGTGGGGGAGAAGGTCGCCATCACCAGCTCCAAGCCGCAGACGACGCGCAAGGCCATCCGCGGCATCGTGCACCGGCCGGACGGGCAGCTCATCCTCGTCGACACCCCCGGGATCCACCGCCCGCGGACGCTCCTCGGCGAGCGGCTGAACGCGCTCGTGCAGACCACGCTCGGCGACGTGGACGTCATCGGGCTGTGCATCCCCGCGGACGAGCGGATCGGCCCGGGCGACCGCTTCATTAACGAGCAGCTCGACGAGTACCCGCGGGCCCGCAAGATCGCGATCGTCACGAAGACCGACTCCGCCTCGCGGCACTCGGTCGCCGAGCAGCTGCTCGCCGTGCAGGAGCTGCGCGACTGGGACGCGATCGTGCCCGTCTCCGCCGTGGAGGCGATCCAGCTCGACGCGCTCGTGGGCGAGCTGCTGAAGGCGCTGCCCGTGTCGGAGCAGCTCTACCCGTCGGACGCCGTCACCGAGGAGGGGCTCGAGGCGCGCATCTCGGAGCTCATCCGCGAGGCCGCTCTCGAGGGCGTGCAGGACGAGCTGCCGCACTCGCTCGCCGTCACGATCGACGACATGATCCAGCGCGAGGACAAGGAGCTCCTCGAGATCTACGCGAACCTCTTCGTCGAGCGCGACAGCCAGAAGGGCATCGTCATCGGCGCGCAGGGCTCGCGGCTCAAGCACGTGGGCCAGGTGGCGCGCGCGCAGATCGAGCCGCTCGTCGGCACGCGCGTGTTCCTGTCGCTGCGCGTGAAGATCGCCAAGGACTGGCAGCGCGACCCGAAGCTGCTCGGCCGCCTGGGCTTCTGACCCGCGGGCGGCGCCCGCGTACATCCCGCGGATGAGATCGGGGCGCCTCAGCGGGGATCGTCGGCCGCGGACGGCGCCCCGGCCGGGCGCGGCACGTACGGTGGTCGCATGCTCCGACGGATCCCGAGGTACCAGCTCGTCCTCGACGTCGTCCTCGCGGCGGCGTTCGTCGCCGTCATCGCTCCCGGCTCGATCGGCGTCGCGGCTGCCAGCGCGTTCGGGGTCTCCTCGTTCGCGACCTCCGAGGTCTCGCTGGTCCTCGTGGTCCTCATGGGAGCGGCCCTCGCCGTCCGTCGGCTCGCGCCAGGGCTCTCGCTCGCCGTCGCCTGGGCGGGTGCGATCGTCCAGATGGGCGCGGGAGCCGCGGTCGAGCCCGGCGACATCGCCATCGCGGGCGTCGTCTACTGCACCGCGGCCTACGGCGGGCGGATCGTCCGGTGGCTGGGCCTCGCCTCCGCCATCGTCGGCGGCGTGGTCGCCGCCTCCTACCTCTCCTACGCCTCAGGCCGCGTCCCCATCGGCAGCGCGGCGTTCAGCTCGGGGGAGTGGACCGCGTTCGCGACCCTGTTCCTGTTCCTGCTGCTGTGCGCGTGGAGCGTGCTGCTGGCGTCGTGGACGGCCGGCCGCCTCGTGGTCGCGTCCCGCGCGTCGCACGCGAGCCGCGACGCGCAGGAGGCCGCCGAGCGCGACCAGGCCCGCGCGCTGCAGGACGTCGTCGTCGAGCAGGAGCGCAACCGCATCGCCCGGGACATGCACGACGTCGTCGCCCACTCGCTCGCCGTCGTGATCGCGCAGGCCGACGGGGCGCGCTACGCCCGGCTGGTGGATCCCGAGGCCGCGGACGACGCGCTGCGCACCATCTCCACCACCGCCCGGCAGGCGCTCGGCGACGTGCGGATCCTCCTGGCGCAGCTCCGGCACAGCGAGGACGACGCCCCCCAGCCCGAGCTCAAGGAGCTGAGCGACCTCATCGACCAGATGCGCTCCACCGGCCTCGTCATCGGGTTCGTCGAGACGGGCCAGCCGGGCGAGTTCGGCACCGGGCAGCAGCTCGCGGTGTACCGGATCGTGCAGGAGGCGCTGACCAACGTGCTGCGGCACGGCGACGTCGCGCACCCCGTCGAGGTGGAGCTCGCCTGGGAGCCGGACGGCGTCTCGGTGTCGGTGCGCAGCCGGACGCTCCCGGATCCGGTGCGCCCGGCGCGCACGACGACGGGCATCATCGCCCTCCCCGTGCTGCCGCCCGCCCCCGCGACCCCGGCGCAGCCGGTCGGCCACGGCCTCGCCGGCATGCGCGAGCGCGCCACGCTGTCCGGCGGCCGGTTCTCGGCGGGCGTGCGCGAGGGCGTGTGGACCGTGTCCGCGTGGATCCCGTTCGCTCCCGCCACGCGCCCCGTGCCCCGCGTGCCCGTCGCCGGCGCGTCCGTCGGCACGGGCGCGGACGCGCCGAGCCGCCCCCTCACCATCGACGAGCTGTTCCCACCCGCGGCCGCGGGCACCACGACGCCCGGCAGGCCCGCCGCGCACGTCAGCCCGCACCGCACCGCCGCCGCCCGCGGGGCGGCCGCCTCCGCGGCGCGACGCGCGCGCGACGACCGGCCCGGCGGATCCTGACCCGCCGCGACCCGCGATATCCTCCCCACGCCGACCCCGATCGAAGGACCCCCGTGCCCACCCCACCCATCCGCGTCGCCCTGGTCGACGACCAGGCCCTGTTCCGCACGGGCGTCCGCATGCTCATCTCCTCGCAGCCCGACCTGGAGTTCGCGGGCGAGGCCGCCAACGGCCAGGAGGCCGTCGAGCTCGCGCGCACCGAGCACCCCGACGTGATCCTCATGGACATCCGCATGCCCGTCATGGACGGGATCCAGGCCACGGCCGAGGTCCTGCGCGCGGCGGACGCGCGGGGGGACCGCACGCCGCGCGTCCTCGTGCTGACGACCTTCGACCTCGACGAGAGCGCCGCGCGCGCGATCCGGGCGGGGGCGAGCGGCTTCGTGCTGAAGGACGCCGACCCCGAGTTCCTCCTCGCCGCGATCCGCACCGTCCACGCGGGCAACTCCGTCATCGCGGCGTCCGCCACCCGCCAGCTGCTCGAGCACTTCGACCCGGGATCCCGGCCCCGGGTCGCCCCGCCCGCGTTCGCGTCGCTCACCTCGCGCGAGCGGGAGATCTTCGTCCTCGCGGCGCGCGGGCTCAGCAACGCGGAGATCGCGCAAGCGGAGTTCCTCAGCGAGGCGACGGTGAAGACGCACGTGAGCCGCATCCTCGCGAAGCTCAGCCTCCGCGACCGCGTGCAGCTCGTGGTCTTCGCCTTCGAGCACCGGTTGAACGGATCCCCGACCCAGGGCTAGCCGCTCCCGATCGGCGGGGGGCCGCTCGCATCCCCGTCGGCTAGATTCCTGTCGCCTGCCCGCTCCCGTCGCAAGAGGACCACCGTGCTTTACGATCTCGAAGACCTGTCGCTGCTGAGCCCGTCGACGATCACGGCCACCACGCTCGCGCCCGTGTTCGGCATCGTCCTCCTCGCCGTCGTGGCCCGTCGTGCGCGCCAGACGACGGGCGCGCGCGCCGCGGATCCCCGGCGCACGGCCGGCGAGCTCGCCCTGGGCGCCCTCATCGGCGCGCTGGGCGGCCTGGCCCTCGCCTTCGTCCTCGGCGACGTGATGGACCTGTTCGGGGTGGTCCTGTCCCTGCCGACGCGCGGCTGGACGGCGATCGGCGGCATGGGGCTCGGCATCCTCGTCGTCGCCTTCGCGCGCAGCGGCCGCAGCGTCACCGGGGTGGGCGGCACCGGGCGGCCGACGCGCCGTCTCCGCGTCCTGCACCGCGTGCTCGCCGTGCTCGTGGTGCCGATGGTCGTGCTCACCTCCGCCATCGGCATCAACTCGGACCTGCAGGAGTACCCGAACGTGGCGGCGGCCTTCGGCCTCACCCGCGTCGGTCCGCTCGACACGACCGACCTCCCGTCGGCCCAGCCCGCGGACGGAGAGCCGGCCCCGGACTCCACGGTGCCGATCGAGGAGTCGTGGACTCCGGGCGAAGAGCTCCCCGCCCACGGCCGCGTCGGATCCGTCGCCATCCCGGGCACGCAGTCGGGCTTCACGGCGCGCCACGCCATCGTCTACCTCCCGCCCGCGGCGCTCGTGCCGGACGCCCCTCAGCTCCCCGTGCTCATCGCCATGTCGGGGCAGCCGGGCAAGCCACTCGACCTGCTCGCGTCCGGCCGCTTCGACTCGTTCCTCGACGCCTACGCCGCGGGCCACCACGGCCTCGCACCCATCGTGGTCATGCCCGACCAGCTGGGCGCGTCGGACGCGAACCCCATGTGCATCGACTCGCCCCTCGGCAACTCGGAGACCTACCTCACGGTCGACGTGCCCGCCTGGATCCGCGCGAACCTGCGCGTGCTGGACGATCGCACGTCGTGGGCGCTGCTCGGCTTCTCGCAGGGCGGCACGTGCGCCGTGCAGCTCGGGGCCGCGCATCCCGATCTGTTCGGCTCCTTCGTGGACATCTCCGGCGAGATCGGCCCGTGGGCGGGCCCGAAGACCATCGACGTCGCCTTCGGCGGGTCGCAAGACAGGTACGCGGCATCGATCCCGTCGGCCGTCATGGCCAGCCGGGCCCCCTACGCCGACACCCAGGCCGTGTTCTGCGTGGGCGAGGAGGACTCCGGGTACCGTCCCGGTGTGGAGCAGGTGGAGGCGGCCGCCGTCGCCGCCGGGATCGACGCGCGGCTGAGCATCGCGCCCGGCAGCTCGCACGACTGGGGGACGGTGAAGTGGTGCACGGCCGACGCCCTCCCCACCCTCGGTCAGCGTCTGGGGCTCACCCGATGACGGCGCGTCCCCGCTTCCTCACGCTCCAGGGCGCCGCGCGGGCGCTCCTCACGCGCCTCGTCGCGCAGCCGGTGACGCTGGGGATCGCCGCGGTGATCCTGCTCCTCGCCGTCCTGCCCGCCGTCTCCGCCACCTGGCGCCGCGTCGTGCACCACGAGCTGGCGACGGGCTACGAGGCGGTCGTCGAGCGCGGCCACTGGTGGACCACCGCCACCGCCGCCTTCCTGACCGACGGGCCCGTGGAGCTCGTCGTCTCGCTCCTGGCGGTGCTGGTGCTCGTCGGCGTCGCGGAGCACCTCATGGGCTGGTGGCGCACGCTCCTCGGCTTCGTGCTCACCGGCACCGTCGGCTCGCTCCTCGGCATCGCGGTCCAGGCCCAGGGGCTGGTCGACGGCGAGCTCTGGTCGCACGGCGTGCGGGGCATCGCGACGGCGGATCCGCTCACCGCGGTGGCGGGCGTGCTCGCGCTCTCGAGCGCGTGGGCCGGCGTCCTGTGGCGGCGGCGCATCCGCGTGGTGCTCGGCGTCGTGGTGCTCGTGTTCCTCCTGTACTCGGGCCAGCCGAGCGACCTCTACCGGCTCCTCGCGATCCTCGTCGGGGGCGTCGTCGGCGCCCTGCTGCACCGGCCGGCGGGGGGAGCGCTCTGGCAGCGCAGCTCCCACCACGAGGTGCGCGTGATGCTCGCCGCGGTCGTCGCGATCCTCGGCACGGGCCCCGTCATCGCCCTGCTGTCCCGGAGCCGCTACGGCCCGCTCGCGCCCATCGCGCTGCTGTTCGTCGACGACCGGGTGCCGGGCGACGCGATCTCCACCCGCTGCCTGTCGAGCGACTTCACGCACGACTGCCTGCAGGAGATCATGCTGGCGCGGATCGGCGGCGGGGCCGGTCCGATCCTGCTCTCCGTGGCGCCGCTGCTGGCGCTGCTGGTCGCCGCGTACGGCCTCGCGCGCGGGCGGCGCTTCGCCGTCTGGCTCGCCGTGAGCGTCAACCTGCTCCTCGCCGTGCTGTCCGCCTACGCGTTCGGCATGCTCGTGCACCGCGACATGGTCTCGCCGCGCCTGTCCGCCTCGCCGTCCGCGCACCCGGAGGCGGTGGCCGCGCTCATCGCGTCGGTGGCGCTGCCGCTCGGCAGCGCGATCGTCCTCGTGCTCCTGCGCCGGCACTTCACCATCCTGTCGACGGCCCCGGCGATCCGGCGCTTCCTGGTGACGACGGGCGTCGCCCTGGCCGGGCTCATGGCGCTCTTCGTGGCCACGGGGCTCGCGCTCTCCGACGCCTTCACCCGGCCGGTGGACCTCAACGACCTGCTGGCCGAGGCGCCCGACCGCTTCATCCCGGCGTCGTTCCTGCGCGGCGAGTCGCTCGACTTCCTGCCGACCGACCCGATCACCGACGTCGTGTACCGCGGGGTGGGGCCGGTGTTCTGGATCATCCTGGTGATCGCGAGCCTGCGCGCCATCGCCGACGTCCGCATCGCCGCCGTGCCCCGGGCGCAGGCGCGCGTCGCGCCGGCCCTCCGCCGCGGCGCGATCGGCTCGCTGTCGCACATGGCGACGTGGGCGGGCAACTCGTACTGGATCGCCGCCGACGGACGGACGGTCGTCGCGTACCGCGTGGTGGGCAGCGTCGCCATCACGACGGCGGCGCCGCTCGGCCCGCCCGACGACGACGGGGCGCTCCGCGACGTCCTCGGCCAGTTCGCGCGCTTCGCCGACGACAACGGGTGGACCCCCGTCTTCTACAGCGTCCCCGCGTCGATGACCCCGTTGTTCCGCGACATGGGCTGGGAGACGCTCGTCGTCGCCGAGGAGACCGTCGTGCGGCCGGGCACCTGGCAGACCACGGGCAAGAAGTGGCAGGACGTGCGCACCTCCATCAACCGGGCGGACCGCGCCGGGATCCGCGCGGAGTGGACCACCTGGTCCGAGCTGCCCCTGGCGTGGGCCAGCCAGATCGAGCAGATGTCCGAGGAGTGGGTCGCCGAGAAGGAGCTGCCCGAGATGGGCTTCACGCTCGGGGGCGTGGAGGAGCTCCGCGATCCCGCCGTGCGGCTCATGCTCGCCATCGACGCCGACGACCGCGTGCAGGCCGCCACGAGCTGGCTGCCCACGTGGCAGGACGGCGAGGTCGTCGGCTGGACGCTCGACTTCATGCGCCGCCGCCCGGATGGCATCAACGGCGTGATGGAGTTCCTCATCGCCCGCTCCGCCATGCGCATGAAGGAGGACGGCATCGAGTTCATGAGCCTGTCCGCCGCGCCGCTCGCGCAGACCCGCGCGGCCTCCCCGAAGGGCGAGCACGAGGACGCCGGCGCGGGCCAGGAGCGGCAGGAGAGCGCGGTCGAGCGGATCCTCGAGTTCCTCGCCGACTCGCTGGAGCCGGTCTACGGCTTCCGCTCGCTGCTCGAGTTCAAGCGGAAGTTCCAGCCGGAGCTCGTGCCGCTGATCATGGCCTACCCGGACGCGACCGCCCTGCCGACCGTGGGCCTCGCGCTCACGCGCGCCTACCTGCCGTCGACGTCCGTGCGCGACCTCACGCGCGTGCTCCGCTCCGCCCGGTGAGCGCCGGTCGGGCACCGCGCCGGGTGCGGACGCCCGCGGCGCCGGTGTACCCTGGTGGGATGCAGTCCGGTCGCCTCCTCCTTAGTCGCCGCGGCGAGGCCTGATCCGGCCCTCCTCGTCGCGGAGTCCCGTCACGGCTGACCCGACACCGACTCGGAGACGACCATGAAGAGCACGCAGACCCCCAGCGGGATGCCCATCCACAAGTACCGCCCGTTCCACGAGCAGATCGCCGTCGACCTGCCCGACCGCACGTGGCCCGCGCGCCGGATCACCGAGGCGCCGCGCTGGTGCGCGGTGGACCTCCGCGACGGCAACCAGGCGCTCATCGACCCGATGAGCCCTGAGCGCAAGCGGATCATGTTCGACCTGCTCGTGCGCATGGGCTACAAGGAGATCGAGGTCGGCTTCCCGTCGGCCAGCCAGACCGACTTCGACTTCGTGCGCAGCCTCATAGAGGAGGACGCGATCCCGGACGACGTCACGATCCAGGTCCTCACGCAGGCGCGGGAGCACCTCATCGCCCGCACCTACGAGTCGCTGCGCGGCGCGAAGCAGGCCATCGTGCACCTCTACAACTCCACCAGCGTGCTGCAGCGCGAGGTCGTGTTCCGCACCGACAAGCAGGGCATCATCGACATCGCGCTCGAGGGCGCGCGCCTCTGCAAGCGGTACGAGGAGACGATCCCCGAGACGGACGTCTACTACGAGTACTCGCCCGAGAGCTACACGGGCACCGAGCTCGAGTTCGCGGCGGAGATCTGCAACCGCGTCGTCGAGGTGTTCGACCCGACCCCCGAGCGCAAGGTGATCCTCAACCTGCCCGCGACCGTCGAGATGGCGACCCCGAACGTGTACGCCGACTCCATCGAGTGGATGTGCCGCCACCTCGACCGCCGCGACGAGGTCCTCGTCTCGCTGCACCCGCATAACGACCGCGGCACGGCCGTGGCCGCCGCTGAGCTCGGGTACCTGGCCGGCGCCGACCGCATCGAGGGCTGCCTCTTCGGCAACGGGGAGCGCACCGGCAACGTCGACCTCGTCGCGCTCGGCATCAACCTGTTCACGCAGGGCATCGACCCGCAGATCGACTTCAGCGACCTCGACGGGATCAAGCGCACGGCCGAGCACTGCAACCAGCTGGCCGTGCCCGAGCGGAGCCCGTGGGCGGGCGACCTCGTCTACACGGCGTTCAGCGGATCCCACCAGGACGCCATCAAGAAGGGCTTCGAGGCCATGGCGGTCGACGCGGCCGCGCAGGGCGTCACCGTGGACGAGATCCCGTGGGCCGTGCCGTACCTGCCGGTGGACCCGCAGGACCTCGGCCGCTCCTACGAGGCCGTGATCCGCGTCAACTCGCAGTCGGGCAAGGGCGGCGTCGCCTACCTGCTGAAGGCCGACCACTCGCTCGACCTGCCGCGCCGCCTCCAGATCGAGTTCTCGGGCGTCGTGCAGGCCAAGACCGACGCCGAGGGCGGCGAGGTCACGAGCGCGCAGATCTGGTCGATCTTCCAGGACGAGTACCTGCCCGCGCCGCTCGACCGCGTCGAGGAGAAGTGGGGCCGCTTCGAGCTCACGTCCACGCGGACGTCGAGCGACATGGGCGGATCCGTGTCGCTCGAGGTCGAGCTCCGTGACGGTGACGCGGTGCGCGAGTCCTCCGCGTCCGGCAACGGGCCGATCGCCGCGTTCCTCAAGGTGCTCGCCGGCCGCGGCGTCGACGTGCGCCTCCTCGACTACGTGGAGCACGCGCTCAGTGCGAGCGGCGACGCGCTGGCCGCCTCCTACGTGGAGCTGGAGGTCGAGGGCGTGCGCCTCTGGGGCGTCGGCATCGACGGGGACAGCTCGACCGCGTCGCTCGAGGCGATCGTCTCCGGGGTCAACCGGGCCATCCGCCGCACCGTGCGCGAGCCGGAGCTGGCCGCGGTCTGATCCGCTCCGCGCGGCGCGCGCGCGCACGACGGCCGGGCGGCGACGCCCGGCCGTCGTGCGTCAGCGCCGCGGACGCGGCCGGCGCAGCGCCGTGAACCGCAGTCGGCTGAGCGCGCGCTGCTCCGGCAGGCTCCAGCCGAAGCGCACCGCGAGCAGCCGCGTGGTGGCCGTGACGGCGACGCAGACGATGGCCGCGATCCACATGGGCACGCCGAACGTCGCGAGCAGGACGACGATCACCGCGCCCACGCCCGCGGCGACCGCGTAGAGCGAGCCCACGTGCATCATCGCGATGGGCAGGTTGAGCAGGAGGTCGCGGACGAACGAGCCGCCGACGGCCGACACGACGCCGATGAAGACGGCCGGCACCTCCGGGACCCCGGCCGCCAGCGCCTTGGACGTGCCGATGGCGCAGAACAGGCCGATGGTGAGCGCGTCGAGGGCGGTGATGACGGCGTCGAGGCGCGTGAAGATCCGCTCGAGGAGCATGCCGCCGAGGGCCGCCGCGACCGCGACGAGCATGAGCCAGTTGCTGGAGAGCGCCGCGGGCGTGACGTCGAGGAACACGTCGCGGAGGAGGCCGCCACCCAGACCCGTTGCCGTGCCGATGATGGCGATGCCGAGCAGGTCGAGCTTGCGGTCGCGGAAGCCCGCCGCGAACATGGCGCCCTGGAGGCTGCCGATGCTGACCGCCAGGAGGTCCGCCCAGAGCGGGATGGTGAGGGGGACGCGATCCATGGCCTCCCCTTGATAGCACAGGGCGAGCACGGTGCACGGTCGCGTGACGCCGGGCGGCCCGGCCCGCGCGGCGGCGGGGGAGCGCGGGCGCGGGGCGGATAATCGAGGGGTGCCCCTCTACCGTGACGAGATCGTCGTCCTGCGCACCCACAAGCTGGGCGAGGCGGACCGGATCGTCACGATGCTCTCCCGGCAGCACGGCAAGATCCGCGCGGTGGCCAAGGGCGTCCGCCGCACGCAGTCGAAGTTCGGCGCCCGGCTCGAGCCGTTCATGGTCGCCGACGCCCAGTTCTTCGAGGGCCGGACGCTCGACATCATCACGCAGGCCGAGTCGATCGCGTCCTACGGCGCCCTCATCGCGACCGACTACGGCAGCTACACGGCCGCCAGCGCCATGGTCGAGACGGCCGACCGCGTCACCGAGGACGAGGGGTCGCTCCAGCAGTACCTCCTCCTCGTCGGCGCGCTCCGGTCGCTCAGCCGTCGCGAGCACGGGGCCAGCCTCACGCTCGACTCCTACCTGCTGCGGAGCCTGTCGATGGCCGGCTGGGCGCCGAGCTTCCAGGACTGCGCGGTCACGGGCGCGCCCGGCCCGCACTCCGCGTTCGTCGTGCAGCTCGGCGGCGTGGTCGCGGACGCGGCCGCCCCGCCCGGATCCCCGCGGCTCGACCCCGACACCCTCGCGCTCCTCTCCGCGCTCCTCACGGGCGACTGGCCGCACGCCGAGGCCGCGACGCTCCGGTCGCAGGCGCGCGCGAGCGGCGTCGTGGCGGCGTACGCGCAGTGGCACCTCGACCGGGGGATCCGCTCGCTCGGCCTCGTCGACCGCAGCGACGCGCGCCAGCTCCTGCCGCCCACCGAGCAGCCCGTGCCGCTCGACGCGCCCGACCTCGACACCGCCGATGCGGATCCCGCCGCGCCCTCGCCGCCGCGACCGCGTCCGCGGTGCGGTCCACGCCGGCCGCCGCCGCGCCCGCCCCTCCCGCCGACCGCCCCCGAGCACAGGAGACGACCCCATGAGCCGACGCCCCGAGATCCCCGGCCGCACCGACCTCCCGCTCGACTGGACCGGCGAGCAGCCGCCGGCGATCCCCGCCGACCTCGTGCCGAAGCACATCGCGGTCGTGATGGACGGCAACGGCCGCTGGGCCAACCAGCGCGGCCTCCCGCGCACGGCCGGGCACCAGGCGGGGGAGGAGGCGTGGTTCGACACCGTCGCGGGCGCCGTGCAGCTGGGCGCGACGCACCTGTCGGTCTACGCGTTCTCCACGGAGAACTGGAAGCGCTCGCCCGCCGAGGTCCGCTTCCTCATGGGCTTCAACCGGGACGTGATCCACCGCCGCCGCGACCAGCTGAACGCCTGGAACGTCCGGATCCGCTGGGCCGGCCGCCGCCCGCGCCTGTGGCGCAGCGTCATCGACGACCTGCGGGTCGCCGAGGAGATGACGAAGGACAACACCGGGATGACGCTCACGATGTGCATCAACTACGGGGGGCGCACCGAGATCGGCGACGCCGTGCGCCGCATCGCCGAGGACGTGGACGCCGGGCGGCTCACGGCGTCGCGCGTCGACGAGCGCACCATCCAGCGCTACCTGTACCTGCCCGACGTGCCGGACGTCGACCTCTTCATCCGCAGCTCCGGCGAGCAGCGCACGAGCAACTTCCTGCTCTGGCAGTCGGCGTACGCGGAGATGGTGTTCCTCGACCGGCTGTGGCCCGACTTCCGCCGCAAGGACCTCTGGGACGCGGTCGAGAGCTACGTGCACCGCGACCGGCGGTTCGGCGGCGCGGTCGACGCGCACGCCGCTGACGCCGACGAAGGGTCGGCCGAGGATCCCGACGCCGACGCCGACGCCGACGGCGCCCCGACCGCTCAGTAGCATCGGGAGCGTGACCGCACCCGACACCGCGCCCCGTCCGTCCGCCTCCGCCTCCTCCTCCGCGGGCGGCGACGCGCCCATCCGCGTCGGCATCGTCGGCTACGGCCTCGCCGGCCGCGTCTTCCACGCGCCGTTCCTCCAGGCGAGCCCCGAGTACCGGATCGCCCTCGTCGCCACCTCCGACCCGGACCGCGCCGCCTTGGTGCGCGAGCGCCACCCCGGCGCCGACGTCGTGGCGTCCGCCGACGAGCTGTTCGCGCGCTCCGCCGAGCTCGACATGGTCGTGATCGCGTCGCCCGCCTCCGCGCACCTCCGCCAGGGGCTGCAGGCGCTCGACGCGCACCTCGCCGTCGTGATGGACAAGCCGTTCGTCGCGACCGTGGACGAGGCGCTCATGCTCATCGAGCGCGCCGAGGCCCTCGGGATCCCGTTCTCCGTCTTCCAGAACCGGCGCCTCGACGGCGACTTCCTCACCGTCCGCGCGCTCATCGCGTCGGGCCGCCTGGGCGCGGTGCACCGCTTCGAGTCGACCTTCGAGCGCTGGGGCGGACCCGTGCGCGACCGCTGGCAGGACCGCGAGACGCCGGCCGACGCCGCGGGCATCTCCTACGACCTCGGCAGCCACCTCATCGACCAGGCGCTCCAGCTCTTCGGGCCCGTGGCCGACTTCGCGGCCGAGCTCGCCACCGTGCGCGACGGATCCGCGAGCGACGACGACGCCTTCTACTCGCTGCTGCACGAGTCGGGCGTGCAGTCGCACATCACCGTCAGCCGCGTGGCGGCGCTGGCGGGTCCGCGCTTCCGCGTGCTCGGCACCGCGGGGGCGTACGCCGTCCACGGGCTCGACCCGCAGGAGCCGCTGCTGAAGGACGGCGCGTCGCCGACCGACCCCGGCTTCGGCGAGGCGCCCGAGTCGGAGTGGGGCACGCTCGTCGAGGCGGCCGGTGACCCGGCGGGGAAGCGCGTCCCCACCGAGCGCGGCCGCTACGCGGACTTCTACGCCGCGATGGCCGACGCCGTCCGCGGACGCGGACCCGTGCCGGTCGAGCCCCGCGACTCCCTCGAGACCGTCCGCATCGTCGAGCTCGCGCACCGGCGCACCGCGGGCGACGAGGACTGACCGGGCCCGCCCGTAGACTGGGGGCCGCCTTTCCCGGCGACGCCGGCATCCCGCCGGCCCGTCCGCCGTCCGCCGTCCGGGCACCCAGTCCGGCCCCACCTAGGAGCAAACGTGGCAACCCCCTCGCGTCTCGACCCGGTCATCAACCTCGCCAAGCGGCGCGGGTTCGTCTTCCAGGCGGGTGAGATCTACGGCGGCTCGCGCTCCGCGTGGGACTACGGGCCCCTCGGCGTGGCGCTCAAGGAGAACATCAAGCGCCAGTGGTGGCAGACCATGGTCAACGGCCGCGACGACGTCGTGGGCCTCGACTCCTCGGTGATCCTGCCCCGCCGCGTGTGGGAGGCGTCCGGCCACGTCGAGGTCTTCAGCGACCCGCTCGTCGAGTCGCTGCACACCCACAAGCGCTACCGCGCCGACCACCTCCTCGAGGCGTACGAGGCCAAGCACGGCCACCCGCCGGTCAACGGCCTCGCCGACGTGAACGACCCGGACACCGGCCAGCCGGGATCCTGGACCGAGCCGCAGAACTTCTCCGGCCTCCTCAAGACCTTCCTCGGCCCCGTCGACAACCAGGAGGGCCTGCACTACCTCCGCCCCGAGACCGCGCAGGGCATCTTCGTCAACTTCGCCAACGTCCTGAGCGCCGCGCGCCAGAAGCCCCCGTTCGGCATCGGCCAGATCGGCAAGAGCTTCCGCAACGAGATCACGCCGCAGAACTGGATCTTCCGCACGCGCGAGTTCGAGCAGATGGAGATGGAGTTCTTCGTCGAGCCCGGCACCGACGCCGAATGGCACCAGTACTGGATCGACGCGCGCTACGCCTGGTACACCGACCTCGGCATCGATCCCGAGAACCTCCGCCTCTTCGAGCACCCCGCCGAGAAGCTCTCGCACTACTCGACCCGCACGGTCGACATCGAGTACCGCTTCGGCTTCGCGGGCGGCGCGTGGGGCGAGCTGGAGGGCATCGCGAACCGCACCGACTACGACCTGCGCACGCACTCCGAGGCGTCCGGCCAGGACCTCTCGTACTTCGACCAGACGAAGAACGAGCGGTGGATCCCGTACGTCATCGAGCCCGCGGCCGGCCTCACCCGCTCGATGATGGCGTTCCTCGTCGACGCTTACCACGAGGACGAGGCGCCGAACGCGAAGGGCGGCGTCGACAAGCGCACGGTCCTCCGCCTCGACCGCCGTCTCGCGCCCGTCAAGGTCGCCGTGCTGCCGCTGTCGCGCAACGAGAGGCTGTCGCCGGTGGCGCGCGAGCTCGCCGCGGAGCTGCGCAAGGTGTGGAACATCGAGTTCGACGACGCGGGCGCCATCGGCCGCCGCTACCGCCGCCAGGACGAGATCGGCACGCCGTTCTGCGTGACGATCGACTTCGACACGCTCGACGACCGGGCCGTCACGGTGCGCGAGCGCGACACCATGGCGCAGGAGCGCATCCCGCTCGACGACCTGATGTCGTACCTCGCCGGGCAGCTCATCGGCGCCTGACCCGCCGATCCCGCACGGCCGATCCGCCGTCCCCACCCGCCGCGCGCGGGTCATTGGCGGCGGATCGTCAGTTCGTCCGTGATGTCGCCGACGATCGCGCCGAGCGCGGCCACGAGCGCGTCCGCGTCCACGAGGGCCGAGACGCCGTGCTCGCCGCCGCCCATGCCGATCCGCCGGCCCGCGATCCGCTCGTCCGCGTAGACGGGCAGGTCGCCGCGGGCGCCGAGCGGCGTGATCGTGCCGCGCTCGTACCCCGTCGCCTGGAGCGCGACCTCGGGCGAGGGCATCGACAGCTTGTTCACGCCCACGAGCGCGCGGAGCTTCGCCCAGCTGATCTGCCGGTCGCCCGGCACGAGCGCGATGAGGAGGGCGCCGTCGTGGCGCTTCACCACGAGCGACTTCACCAGGTGGGACGGCGCGATGCCGAGGCTCGCTGCCGCCTCCTCGAGGGATCCGGCGTCCGGGCGGTCGACGACCTCGACGGCGATCCCGAGGCGGGCGGCGTGCGCGAGCACGCGGGCGCGGCCGCGGGGAGCGGCGTCGTCGGAGTCGGAGGGGACGGGGGAGGGGGAGCTGTCGGCCATGCTCGGGCAACACCGCGGGAATGCCCCGCCTTCCCGACCGGTTGCCCACCCGTGACCGACTCCTCCGCCCCCGCCCTGCCCGCCATCCGCGTCGACGTCTGGTCGGACATCGCGTGCCCGTGGTGCTACGTCGGCAAGCGCCGCTTCGAGGCGGGCGCGCGCGCCTTCACCGAGCGGACGCCGGGCGCGCCGGAGATCGAGATCACCTACCGCTCCTTCGAGCTCGCGCCCGACACCCCGGTCGACTTCCAGGGCACCGAGGTCGACTTCCTCGGGGGCCACAAGGGCATCCCCGCCGACCGCGTCGCGACGATGCTCGACGACATGACCCGGCTCGCCGCCGCCGAGGGCCTCGCCTACGACTACGGCGCGCTGCAGCACACCAACACGGTGCTGGCGCACGAGCTGCTGCACCTGGCGCGCGTGCGCGGCGTGCAGCTCGAGATGGTGGAGCGGCTGCTGAAGGCGTACTTCACCGAGGGGCGTCACGTGGGCCGCGTGCCCGACCTCGTCGAGCTCGCGGTCGAGGTCGGCCTCGACGCCGACGAGGCGCGCGAGGCCCTGGAGTCGCACCGGCACCTCGACGACGTGCGCGCCGACCAGGCGCAGGCGATGGCGTACGGGATCCAGGGCGTGCCCTTCTTCGTGATCGACGCGCGCTTCGGCATCTCCGGCGCGCAGGACCCGCAGGTGTTCGCCTCCGCGCTCGGCGAGGCGCTGGCCGCGCGCGACGGCGACACCGTCCGCGTCGTCGCCGGCGAGGAGGCGGCCCGATGAACGCCGCGCCCGCCACCGGCGCGCTACCCGTCGCCGCGAGCCCGTTCACGATGCTCGGCGCGTCCGACGCCGCCGCCTGCGAGGGCGACGCGTGCCTCGTGCCCGGCGCCTCCGCAGGAGACACCGCCGCCGCGGACGACGCGTCCGCGGCCGCCGACCTCGCGCGCGTCCGCGACGCGATCGACGCCGGTCGGGCCATCTGACCGTCCCTCCCCAGGCGCCCGCCGCCTCGCCCCCGCGGGGATCGCGCCCCGCGTCCGCCGCCCGCCGTCCCGTCTGGGAGAATCGAGCCGTCATGTCCTCTCCGACCCTCGCCCCCGTCCCGTCCGCGGCCGACGCGCCCGGCGCGCCCGCGCCCGCCGCCGAGCCCGCCCTCCGCATAGGCGGCATCCCGCTCGACGTCCCCGTGGTGCTCGCCCCCATGGCCGGCATCACCAACACCGCGTTCCGGCGCCTGTGCCGCGAGTTCGGCGCCGGCCTCTACGTCAGCGAGATGATCACGAGCCGCGCGCTCGTCGAGCGCACGCCCGAGTCCATGCGGCTCATCACGCACCACCCGTCGGAGAAGGTGCGCTCCATCCAGCTCTACGGGGTGGATCCGAAGACCGTGCGCGAGGCCGTCACCATGCTCGTCGCGGAGGACCGCGCCGACCACATCGACCTCAACTTCGGGTGCCCCGTGCCCAAGGTCACGCGCAAGGGCGGGGGAGCGGCGCTGCCGTGGAAGCTCGGGCTCTTCACCGACATCGTCGAGGGCGCGGTGAAGGCGGCGGGCGACATCCCCCTCACGGTCAAGATGCGCAAGGGCATCGACGCCGACCACCTCACCTACCTCGAGGCCGGTCGCGCCGCGGAGGGCGCGGGCGTCGCGTCCATCGCGCTGCACGCGCGCACCGCGAGCGACTACTACAGCGGCCACGCGGACTGGTCGGCCATCGCGACGCTCAAGCAGGCCGTCCACAGCGTGCCCGTGCTCGGCAACGGCGACATCTGGGCGGCGGAGGACGCCATCCGGATGATGGACGAGACCGGCGCCGACGGCGTGGTCGTCGGCCGCGGCTGCCTCGGCCGGCCCTGGCTCTTCGGCGACCTCGCGGCCGCGTTCCATGCGCGCGCCGCCGGGCTCGACCCCGCCGCCACGCCCCGCGCGCACCCGACGCAGGGGCAGGTCGCCGACACCTTCCGCCGCCACGTCGAGCTCCTCGCCGAGTTCTTCGAGAGCGAGGAGCGCGGCTGCCGCGACGCGCGCAAGCACGTCGCCTGGTACTTCAAGGGCTACCCCGTGGGCGGCGACCTGCGGGCCGCGCTCGCCTCGGCGTCCTCGCTGGAGGAGATCGACGATCTGCTCGCCACCCTCGACCGCGACCAGCCCTACCCGGGCGCGGGCGCGGAGGGCGCGCGCGGCCGCCAGGGCAGCATGAAGCGCACGGCGCTTCCGGACCGCTGGCTCGAGAGCCGCGACATCGACGCGCAGGATGCGATGGACATCGCGGACGGGGAGATCCACAACAGTGGCGGCTGAGGGCACGACGACGAGGTCCACGTACAGCGAGGCCGACGCCGAGCGCTGGTACCCGGAGCAGCACTCCTCGAGGCGGAGCGACTTCGCGCGCGACCGCGCCCGGCTCCTGCACTCCAGCGCGCTCCGCCGCCTGGCCGCCAAGACGCAGGTGCTGAGCCCCATGGCCGGCCTCGACTTCGCGCGCAACCGCCTCACGCACTCCCTCGAGGTGGCGCAGGTGGGCCGTGAGCTCGCCTCCAGCCTCGACCTGGATCCCGATGTCGTCGACACCGCCTGCCTCGCCCACGACATCGGCCACCCGCCCTTCGGCCACAACGGCGAGCGGGCCCTCAACGACTGGGCGTCCGACATCGGCGGCTTCGAGGGCAACGCGCAGACGCTGCGCCTGCTCACGCGGCTCGAGCCCAAGGTCATCGGTCCGGAGGGGCGCCCGTACGGCCTCAACCTCACGCGCGCCAGCCTCGACGCGAGCTGCAAGTACCCGTGGCCGAGCTCGCAGTCGGTGCCCGACCCGTCGGGCCGCGGCAAGTTCGGCTTCTACGACGACGACGTGGCCGCCTTCGCGTGGCTGCGCGAGGGCGCGCCCACGGGACGCCGCTGCATCGAGGCCGAGGTCATGGACCTCAGCGACGACATCGCCTACTCCGTGCACGACTTCGAGGACGCCATCGTCGGCGGCTACGTCGACGTGCGCGCGCTCGGCGCCCGGGTCGACCACGAGGAGCTCGTCGACTCGATGGTCGCGTGGATCGGCGGCGCGCACTCGCACGAGGAGCTCATCCAGGCGTTCGACCGGCTCGACTCGCTCGACGTGTGGGTGGACGAGTACGACGGCGGCCGCGGGGCGCAGGCGGCGCTGAAGGACCTCACGAGCCAGCTCATCGGCCGGTTCGCCGGTGCCGCCACGCAGCTCACGCGGGCGACGCACACCGACCGCAGCCTCATCCGCTTCGGCGCGCACGTCGTCGTGCCGCGCGCGATCCAGGCGGAGATCGCGGTGCTCAAGGGCATCGTCGCGGCCTTCGTCATGTCGAAGAACACGCGCCAGCCCATCTACGCCCGCCAGCGCGAGGTCCTCGCCGGCCTCGCCGACGCGCTGCACGCCCGTGGCGCCGACGAGCTCGACCCCGGCTTCGCGGGCGACTGGCGCGAGGCCTGGGACGACGACGCGCGCAAGCGCGTCATCGTCGACCAGGTCGCCAGCCTCACCGACCAGTCGGCCATCTCCTGGTACGAGCGCCTCTGCGCCCGGCCCGTCTTCTGATGCCCGTGGAGCGCGGTCGCCGGCCCCGCATCGCCGAGGACGCCGGACGGAGGATGAGCCGATGGCCCTGATCCGCAAGAGCGACATCGACGAGGTCCGCTCCCGGGTCAACCTGGGCGACGTGGTGGGGGAGTACGTGACCCTCAAGTCCGCCGGCGTCGGGTCGCTCAAGGGCCTCTGCCCCTTCCACGACGAGCGCACCCCGAGCTTCCACGTGCGGCCGCAGGTCGGCTTCTACCACTGCTTCGGCTGCGGCGAGGGCGGTGACGTCTACACGTTCCTCCAGCGCATGGACCACGTGACCTTCGCCGAGGCCGTGGAGCGCATGGCGCAGCGCATCGGCTACCAGCTGCACTACGAGGACGGCCAGGCCGCCACCGACCAGGGCAACCGCTCGCGCCTGCTCGGCGCCAACGAGGCGGCCGCGGAGTTCTTCGTCGAGCAGCTCGGATCCGAGGAGGCGGAGATCGGCCGTACCTTCCTCGGGGAGCGCGGATTCGACCAGGGCGCGGCGCAGCGCTTCGGCGTCGGCTTCGCGCCGCAGAGCTGGGACGCGCTGTCCTCGCACCTGAACGCCAAGGGCTACACCGAGGCCGAGCTCGTGACCGCCGGCCTCCTCAGCCAGGGCGACCGCGGCGCGTACGACCGGTTCCGCGGCCGGCTGGTGTGGCCCATCCGCGACCTCACGGGATCCACCGTCGGCTTCGGCGCGCGCCGCCTGCGCGAGGACGACAAGGGCCCCAAGTACCTCAACACCCCCGAGACGCCCGTCTACCACAAGAGCTCCGTGCTCTACGGGCTCGACCTCGCCAAGCGCGACGTGAGCCGCGGCCGCCAGGTCGTGGTGGTCGAGGGGTACACCGACGTCATGGCGTGCCACCTCGCGGGCGTCACGACGGCCGTCGCCACGTGCGGCACCTCGTTCGGCGTCGACCACATCAAGGTGCTCCGCCGCGTGCTCGGCGACGACAGCGGCCTCGGCGAGGTCGTCTTCACGTTCGACCCCGACGCCGCCGGCCAGAAGGCCGCCATGCGCGCGTTCTCCGAGGAGCGGCGCTTCGCCGCCCAGACCTACGTCGCGGTCGGGCCCGAGGGGCTGGATCCCTGCGACCTCCGCCTCACGCGCGGCGACGACGCCGTGCGCCGCATGATCCAGGGCAAGAAGCCCATGTTCGAGTTCGCGATCAAGCAGATCCTCGCCGACCACGACCTCGACACCGTCGAGGGCCGCGTCGCCGCGCTCCGGGCGGCAGCCCCCGTCGTCGCCGACATCCGCGACCCGTCGCTGCGCCCCGGCTACGCGCGCGAGCTCGCCGGCTGGCTGGGCATGGACCTCACCGAGGTCGGCCGCGCCGTCCAGACCGCCGGCCGCAGCATGCCCGCCGACGGCGCCGACCGCTCGGGCGGGTCGCCGCAGGGCCGTCACGCGCAGGGCGGGCACGGCCCGGACGACGACGGCGCGGGCGACGCGTCCCGCTCCATGTCGCTCATGGACCTGCCCACCGACCTCGCCACCCGCCTCGAGCGCGACGCCCTGATGGCGATGCTGCAGCACCCCGAGCTCGTGGGGAACGACCTCGTGATGCGCGCGGCGCAGGTCACCTTCGTCAACGAGAGCCTCGCGGTCGTCCGCGACGGCGTCATCGGGAGCATGGACGCCCTCGGCGGCGCCGACTGGCTGTCGCGCGTGGCCCTCGAGGTGCCCGAGTCGTTCGCGACGCTCGTGAAGCAGCTCGGGGTCGCGCCGCTGCCGAACCGGGGCGACGCCGACAAGCTCGCCGTCTACGTCAAGGGCGTCACGGCGGAGCTCGTCGGGCGCGACCTGCTGCGCCGCAAGGCCGACCTCATCGGGCGGCTGCAGCGCACCGACGCGACCCATGACCGCGAGCGGTACCAGGAGATCCAGCGCGAGCTCATGCAGGTCGAGGCCGAGCGGCGCGCGCTGCGCGAATAGCGCGGGATCCGTCCGCGCGGGCCGCGATCGGCGCGCGGATATCGTCCGCTCGCCATGTTTCGTTCGTGTGAAGAAGCGTCCCCGCGCGTCCTCCGGGTCCGGGCTGGTGTTTCCCGTGTGTTAGAAATCATGCACAGCACAGCGTCCGTGTCTTCCCGACGCGCGGGCGCGAATCCCCTTCATGAAAGAGGCACTCGGAACATGACGTCCGCATTCCCCCGGCGCTCACGCGTCCTGCTCGCCACGGCCGGATTCTCCGCCGCGGCCCTCGTCCTGGCCGGCTGCTCCGGCGGATCCGGCGACCCGCTCGCCGAGGACGGCGCGACAGGCGGCGGATCCATCGTCGTCGGCACGACCGACAAGGTCCTCTCGCTCGACCCGGCCGGCTCCTACGACAACGGCTCGTTCGCGGTGCAGAACCAGGTCTACCCGTTCCTGTTCAACAGCCCCTACGGCAGCCCGGACGTCGAGCCCGACCTCGCCGTCTCCGGCGAGTACACCTCGCCCAACGAGTTCACGGTCGAGCTGAAGCCCGACCTGAAGTTCGCGAACGGCCACGCGCTCACCGCGAGCGACGTCAAGTTCACGTTCGACCGCATCGCGACCATCGCGGCCAACGGTGCCGACAACGGCAACGGCCCGTCGTCGCTCCTCGCCAACGTCGAGTCCGTGGCGGCGCCGGACGACACCACCGTCGTCTTCACGCTGAAGACCGCGAACGACCAGACGTTCGAGCAGGTGCTCTCCAGCCCCGCCGGCCCCATCGTCGACGAGGAGGTCTTCCCGGCCGACGCGCTGGCCGACCCGGCCGCCATCGTCGCGGCGAACGCCTTCGCGGGCCAGTACGTCATCACCGACTTCCAGCTCAACCAGCTCGTCGCCTACGCGCCGAACGCCGACTACCAGGGCGTCCTGCCGAAGCCCGCGAACGGCGGCGTGACCGCGCGCTACTACGCGGACGAGACCACCATGAAGCTCGCCGTGCAGAACGGCGAGATCGACGTCGCGGGCCGCTCGCTCGGCGCGACCGACATCGCGGACCTCAAGAAGGACGACTCCGTCCAGGTCATCGAGGGCCCCGGCGGCGAGATCCGCTACATCACCTTCAACCTCAACACGCAGCCCTTCGGCAATACCACGGGCGAGGCCGACGAGGCCAAGGCCCTCGCCGTGCGCCAGGCGGCCGCCGACCTCGTCGACCGCGAGGAGCTCTCGACCCAGGTCTACAACGGCACCTACACGCCGCTCTACTCCTACGTGGCCGACGGCCTCTCCGGCGCCAACGAGGCGCTCAAGGGCATCTACGGCGACGGGAACGGCGGGCCGGACGCGGACAAGGCCGCGAAGGTCCTGGCCGACGCCGGCGTGCAGACGCCCGTCGCGCTGCAGCTCCAGTTCAACCCGGACCACTACGGCGCCGGCTCGGACGACGAGTACGCGCTCATCAAGCAGCAGCTCGAGGCGACCGGCCTGTTCCAGGTCAACCTGCAGTCCACCATCTGGGACCATTACAGCAAGGCCCGCGTCAACGACGAGTACCCGGCGTACCAGCTCGGCTGGTTCCCCGACTACTCGGACGCGGACAACTACCTCACGCCGTTCTTCTCCCCGCAGTCCTTCGTGAAGAACCACTACGACAACGCCACCGTGACGGACCTCATCACGCAGCAGCTGTCGGAGGCCGATTCCACGAAGCGCGCCGAGATCATCGGACAGATCCAGGACGACGTCGCCGCCGACCTGCCGACCCTGCCCCTGCTCCAGGGCTCGCAGGTCGCGGTGGCCGGCAAGGACGTGTCGGGCGTGACGCTCGACGCCTCCTTCAAGTTCCGCTACGCCCCGATCGCCAAGGGCTGATGAGGACGACGGGAGGGCGCTCGGTAGGCTGACGCCCTCCCCGGATGGGGCGTCCCGCTGCGGCGGGACGCCCCACTCCTGTGTCACCCGCGGTGCCCGCGCCCGCTCTCGCCCCGATCCTCCGACGACCCGAAAGGCCCATCCGCCGTGACCGTCATCCCGGACGCCGTACCCGCGTCCGCGCCCCCCGGGGCGCAGCCCAAGGCCCGGAAGCAGGGGATCGGGCTCGGCCAGTACATCCTCATCCGCGCCGTGCTCATCATCCCGACCGTGCTCATCCTCGTGACGCTGGTCTTCTTCCTCATGCGCATCGTGGGCGACCCGATCTCCGCCGCCGTGGGCGACCGCCTCACCCCGGAGCAGCTGCAGGAGCGCCTCGCGACCGCCGGGTTCGACCGGCCGATCATCGTCCAGTACCTCGAGTACCTCGGCCAGATCGCCACCGGCGACTTCGGCCGCTCGCTCACCGACAACCGGCTCATCAGCGAGGTGCTGCTGCAGTACGGCTCGGCCACGCTCGAGCTCGTCGTCTACTCGCTCATCGTCGCGTTCCTCATCGGGATCCCGCTCGGCCTCGTCGCCGCGTACTTCAAGGACCGCACGCCCGACGCCGTGCTGCGGATCCTCGCGATCCTCGCCTACGCCACGCCCATCTTCTTCGCGGGCCTGCTGCTGAAGCTCGTCTTCTCCGTCTGGCTCGGGATCCTGCCGCTGTCGGGCCGCGCGGACACCCGCGTCGAGGTCGCCCTCGGCCGACTGGACGACCCGACCGGCATCTACCTGATCGACGCGCTCCGCCTCGGCAGCCCCACCGCCGTGAGCGACGTGCTCGAGCACGCGGTGCTCCCGGCGCTCGCGCTGGGCCTCCTCACCGCGGGCATCTTCCTGCGGCTCGTGCGCACCAACGTCATCTCCACTCTCGGCACCGAGTACGTGGAGGCGGCGCGCTCGCGCGGCGTCGGCGAGTTCCGGCTCACCACCCGGCACGCGCTGAAGCCCGCGCTCATCCCGATCATCACCGTGGTGGGCCTGCAGATCGCCGTCATGCTGGGCGGCGCGGTGCTCACCGAGACCACGTTCGAGTGGCGGGGCCTCGGCTTCCAGCTCGCGCAGTACCTGGCGGCGCGCGACTTCGTGGCCGTGCAGGGCATCGTGGCGCTCCTGGCCGTGATCGTCGCGGTCACCAACTTCGTCGTCGACGTCATCGCGGCGCTCATCGACCCGCGAGTGAGGTACTGACATGGCCGACACCACCACCACGGCGCCCGCGCCCGTCCCCGCGCGCCGCTCCCTGTTCCAGCGCCTGCCCCTCGTCTCGCACGTGCGGCAGAGCGTGGGCCTCCAGCGCGGCATGCTCGTCGCCGGCATGGTCATCACCGGGGTCTTCATCCTCCTCGCGGCCTTCGCGCCGCTCATCGCCCCGTTCGGCTTCGACCAGGACCGGGACGAGGCCGGCTCCTTCACGCGCCAGGCCGCCCCCGACGCCGCGCACGTCTGGGGCACGACGGTCGGCGGCTACGACGTGTTCTCCCGGGTCGTCTGGGGCACGCAGACCGCGCTCTCGGTCGTCGTGATCGCCGTGGTGCTGTCGCTGTTCCTCGGCGTGCTGCTCGGCGTCGTCTCGGGCTACCTCGGCGGCTGGCTCGACCGGATCCTCGTGGTCATCGCCGACGCCATCTACCCCTTCCCGACGCTGCTGCTCGCGATCGTCGTGAGCATCGTGCTGACCGGCGGGCAGTCGAGCCTCTGGGGCGGCATCCTGGCCGCGGCCGTGAGCATCACGGTCGTCTACATCCCGCAGTACTTCCGGGTCATCCGCGCCGAGGTCGTGCGGCTGAAGGCGGAGGCGTTCGTCGAGAGCGCCAAGGTCATCGGCACGTCGACGCCGCGGATCATGTTCGTGCACGTGCTGCGGAACTCCACCCGCACGCTGCCGCTGATCCTGACGCTCAACGCGTCCGAGGCCATCCTCACGCTCGCGGGGCTCGGCTTCCTCGGCTTCGGCATCTCGCCGACGTCGGCCGCCGAGTGGGGCTACGACCTCAACCGCGCGCTCGCGGACACCGCGAGCGGCGTCTGGTGGACGGGCGTCTTCCCCGGCGTCGCCATCGTGCTGCTCGTCCTCGGGCTCACGCTCGTGGGCGAGAGCGTGAACGACATCTCCGACCCCAAGCTGCGCGCCCGCAAGCGCGCCTCGACGAAGAAGGTGGCCGCATGAGCGACGTCGTCTCCATCCGCGACCTCGGGGTCACCTTCGCGACCGACGGCGGCGACGTCCGCGCGGTCGACGGGGTGTCCCTGACGGTGTCGCCCGGCGAGATCCTCGCCATCGTGGGGGAGTCGGGGTCGGGCAAGTCCGTCACCGCCCGCACGATCCTCGGCCTCCTGCCCGACACCGCTGTCGCCGACGGCGCGGTCCTCCTCAGCGACCGGACGGGCCAGGGCGCGGTCGACGTGCTCGCGATCTCCGCCGACGAGCTGCGCCGCACGCGCGGCCGCGACGTGGCGATGGTGTTCCAGGAGCCGTCCACGGCGCTCAACCCCGTGCACACGGTGGGCTGGCAGATCATCGAGGGCCTCCGCGCCCACGGCCGCGTCTCGAAGAAGGAGGGCCGCGCGAAGGCGATCGACATCCTCCGCCGCGTGGGCATCCCCGACCCCGAGACCCGGGTCGACCACTACCCGCACCAGTTCTCCGGCGGGCAGAAGCAGCGCGTCGTCATCGCGATGGCGCTCGTGCTGGATCCCGGGCTCATCGTCGCCGACGAGCCGACCACCGCGCTCGACGTGACCGTGCAGGCCGAGATCCTCGACCTGCTGCGCCGCTGCCGCGACGAGTTCGGCGCCGCCGTGATCCTCATCACGCACAACATGGGCGTCGTGGCCGACCTCGCCGACCGCGTGGCCGTCATGTACCGCTCGCGGCTCGTGGAGCAGACCGACGTGGCCACGCTGTTCGCGTCGCCGAAGGAGGAGTACACGCGGAACCTCCTCGCGTCCGTGCCGAAGCTCGGCGAGGGCGTCGCGGCGACGGTGGAGCGCGCCGCGGTGCGCACCCGGGACCGCGCGGCGGCGGACACCGAGGCGGCGCCCGTCGTCGTGGCGAAGGGGCTCGAGATCGAGTACCCGGGACGCCTCGGCTCGCCCGCTTTCCGCGCCGTCAAGGGCGTCGACCTGCGCATCGACGCGGGCGAGGTCCTCGGGCTGGTGGGGGAGTCGGGCTCCGGCAAGACCACCATCGGGCGCGCCATCGCGGGGCTCACGAACGTGACCGGCGGATCCCTCCAGGTCCTCGGCACCGAGATGCTCGGCGTGCGCGAGCGCGACTTCCGGAAGCTCCGCGCCGACATCGGATTCGTGTTCCAGGATCCGGCGACGAGCTTCAACCCGCGCCTCACGATCGCCGAGTGCGTGGCCGAGCCGCTCATCGTCCACGGCCGCGCGAAGACGCCCCAGGCGGCGCGCGGCCGCGTCGACGAGCTGCTCGAGGCCGTGCAGCTGCCCAGGGCCTTCGGCGACCGGTACCCGCACGAGCTCTCGGGCGGGCAGCGCCAGCGCGCGAGCCTCGCCCGCGGGCTCGCGCTCGAGCCGTCGCTGCTGGTCGCGGACGAGCCCACGAGCGCGCTCGACGTCTCCGTGCAGGCGCGCGTGCTGGAGCTGTTCGCCGAGCTGCAGCGCGAGCTCGGGTTCGCGGCGCTGTTCATCAGCCACGACCTGGCCGTCGTCGACCTGCTCGCCGACCGCATCGCCGTGCTCTACCGCGGCGAGCTGGTGGAGGAGGGGACGGGCGCCGACGTGCTCGGGAACCCGCAGCACCCGTACACGCAGCGCCTGCTGGCGTCACTGCCCGTGCCGGACCCGGCCGAGCAGGCCGAGCGGCGCGCCCGGCTGCACGCGCTCCGGGCCGCCGAGCGGCCGGCCGGCTAGCGGGCTCCGAGCGGGGCCCGGCCGACGCCGGGCATGATGGGTCGGAACCCGCATCCGTCGTGCGGCCGGTCACGCCGGCCGGTCGCACGACCGCGCCGAGGACGGAGCAGCGCATGACGCACACCCCCCGAGACGCCGACGCGGACGGCGGATCCGCCGGGCCCGTGCTCGACGCCCGCGACCTGCGACTGGCGTACCCCGCGCGCCGCGGGGCCGAGACGCCGCCGGCCGTCGACGGGATCACGCTGCGGATCGAGCCCGGCGAGGTGCTCGGGGTCGTGGGCGCGAGCGGATCCGGCAAGTCGTCCCTCGCGCGCGTGCTCGCCGGCCTCGTCCCGTCGGGCGACGAGGGGGCGGCCGTGCCGCGGATCACGGGCGGCGACGCCTCCGTGCTCGGCCAGGGCCTCCGCCGGATGGGGCGCCGCGCGCGCACGCGCACCACGTACGGCATCGGCTACGTCCCGCAGGACGCCGGCACGACGCTGCACCCGCAGCTCACCGCGAGCGAGGCCATCGCCGAGCCGATCTTCTCCCGCGACCGCCGCTTCGACAGCCAGGTCGCCGCCCGCCGCGTCGTGACCCTGCTCACGGCCCTCGACCTGCCGCCCGGCACGCAGGACAGGTACCCGCACGAGCTCTCCAGCGGCCAGCGCCAGCGCGTCGCCCTCGCCCGCGCGCTCGTCCTCGGCCCGCGCCTCCTCATCGCGGACGAGCCGACCTCGGGCGTCGACGTGATGAGCCGCGTCGCCGTGCTCGACCTGCTGCGCGACCTGCAGTCCCGCGGCGGCTTCTCCGCCCTCGTGGTCAGCCACGACCTCGCCGTCGTCGAGCGCCTCACCGACCGCCTCGCCGTGCTGCACCGCGGCACCCTGGTGGGCTACGGCGCGATCGACGACGTGCTCGCGGATCCCACGCACCCCTACGTGCAGGGGCTCGCGGAGTCGCGCACGGCGGCGGACGCCGGCCGAGAGCCCGCCGAGCGGGATCCGGACCCCGTCGACCCGATCGTCACGCTGCGCACCCCTGAACCGCCCGCCCGCATGCCGCACCCACGGAGGCCCCGCTCATGACCGACACCACCGCACCCGCATCCGGCTCCCGCCGCGTCCACCGCGCGGTCGACGGCGCCACGCCGCACCGCCTCACGGGCGACGCGCGTCCGACGCCCGGCCCCATCGCGATGCTGCCGCGCACGGAGGACGCCTACCTCGAGGCCGTCCACGAGGCCGGCGGCGAGGTCGCCGAGCTGTCGGGGGAGACCCGCGGCATCGTCTGGCTCTCGATCCGCCGCGCCGCGGAGCTCACCGACACGCTCGCCGCGAACCCGCAGGTGCAGTGGGTGCAGCTGCCGTTCGCGGGCGTCGACGCCTTCGCCGACACGCTCCGCGCGTGCGACCGCCCCGACCTCGTCTGGACCAGCGCGAAGGGCGCCTACTCCGAGCCGGTCGCCGAGCACGCCCTCGCGCTGACCCTCGCCGCCCTGCGCCAGCTGCCGGAGCGCGCCCGGGCGACCTCGTGGGGATCCTCCGCCGGCCTCTCGCTGTACCGCTCCGAGGTCGTCGTGGTCGGCGCGGGCGGCATCGCCCTGGAGTACATCCGGCTGCTCGCGCCGTTCGACTGCACCGTCACGGTGGTCCGCCGCAGCGGCGACCCCGTCGAGGGCGCCGACCGCACCGTCACGGCCGACCGGCTCGACGAGGTGCTCCCGGGCGCCGACGTCGTGATGCTCGCCGCGGCCAGCACCGACGACACCGCCGGCCTCATCGGCGCCGAGCAGCTCGCGGCCATGAAGGACACCGCCGTCCTCGTCAACATCGCCCGCGGCGCGCTCGTCGACCCCGACGCGCTGCTCGACGCCCTCCGCTCCGGCGCGATCCACGGCGCGGGCCTCGACGTCACCTCGCCCGAGCCGCTGCCCGACGGCCACCCGCTCTTCTCCGAGGCGCGCTGCGTCGTCACGCCGCACACCGCCGACACCCCGGACATGGTGCGGCCGCTGCTCGCTGAGCGGATCCGGCTCAACACCGAGGCGTTCCTGCGGACAGGCGACTTCGTCGGCATAGTCGAGCCGTCCTCCGGGTACTGACACCGGCGCCCTCCCGGCCCGTCCGCCGCGGCGCGCCGCGGTGACGGGCCCCGTAGGGTGAGCGGCGTGATGACGCCCGAGGAAGTCGCCGTGCCCGAGGTCTCGATGTGGGCGGGCGGCTACACCGCCGACGCCGGCGGATCGGGCGTCGGCATCACGGCCCTCGCGGTGGATCCCATCAAGGGCGACCTCGCGGTGGTCGGCACCGCGGTGGAGACCCCGTCGCCCTCGTTCCTCCTCGCGCACGGCGACATGGTCTACGCGGTGGGCGAGGCGGTCGGCCGCGTGGAGGCGTTCCGCCGCGGGCCGGGCGGCTCGCTGCAGTGGGCGGGCGGACAGCCGAGCGGCGGATCCGGCCCCTGCCACCTGCACGTCGTCGACGGCCTGCTCCTCACCTCGCACTACGGCGACGGCACCGTCGCCGTGCACCCGCTCGCGGACGACGGCTCCCTCGGCGAGGCCGTGCAGCTCCTCCCGTCCGAGGGATCCGGCCCCCGCCCGCAGCAGGACGGCCCGCACGCCCACGCCACGCTCCACGTCGGCGCCGGCATCGTGCTCAGCGCCGACCTCGGCACCGACGCCGTGTTCGTCCACGCGCTCCGCGACGGCCGGCTCGACCGCATCGGCGCCGTCGCGCTCCCGCCCGGCACGGGGCCCCGGCACATGGCCCTCCTGTCGTCGGGCCGCGTGCTCCTCGTCGGCGAGCTCGACAGCACCCTGCACGCGCTCGAGGGGACGGGCACGTCGTGGCGCGTCGCCGCGTCCACCGCGTGCGCGGACGAGCCGGACGCCCGTGACTCCGCGGCCGAGGTGCAGGTGTCCGCCGACGAGCGCCTCGCCTACGTCGGCCTGCGCGGCTCGGACCGGATCGCCGTGGTCGGCATCGCCGCCGACGGCGCCCTCGCCCCCGTCGCCGCGTTCGACTGCGGCGGTGCGACGCCGCGCCACCACGCGCTCGTCGACGACCGGCTGCACGTGGCGAACCAGGGATCCGGCACGGTCGCGTCGTTCCGGCTCGACGCGGCGACCGGGCTGCCCACCGCGGCACCCGCCGTGATCACCGTCCCGAGCCCGACCTACCTGCTGCCGCTCGAGTAGTAGCGCTCCCTCGCGGGCCGGTCAGCGCAGCAGCAGGGGAGCGGCCGCCCGGATCTCCTCCTCCACCCCGAGCCCGCGCCAGCCCGCGGAAGTGTACGCGCGGCCGCCGACGCCGTTGCGGTCCATCAGGGCGAATCCGACCGCGCGGATCCCCGAGTAGGCGATGAGCACGGGTCGCGCGTGATCCGACACGAGGCGCACGATCCGCTCGCGCCGGGCCTCGAGGACGGGCAGCGAGTCGGCCGGCCCGTCGGCGGGCCGGACGAGGATCGCGTCGGCGACCGGGTCGTCGGCCGCGGCCTCGCGCGTCCGCAGGTCCTCGTCGAGCAGCGGCCACAGCCGATCCGCGTCGTTCGGACGCGCGACCACGACCTGGAACATCCCCATGGCCCGACGCTACCCGGCGCGGGGGGAGGGCGGTCGGGATCGGGGGCGGACGGGAGACGGAGGCGAAAAGTAAAAGGCCCCGCGGGTGGAGCCGCGAGGCCTTCGCTCCCCGAGTTGGACTCGAACCAACAACCTGCCGGTTAACAGCCGGCTGCTCTGCCAATTGAGCTATCGAGGATCACGTGGAGCAACCTGGAAAGCGTAGCAAAGAAATCGGCCGCCTCCGGTCACCCGGTGTCGCCCCGGGCGCGTCCCTCAGTCCTCGAGGTGGTCGCGTCCCGGCAGCCACGACTGCCCGGGCACGCCCCAGCCGCTCCTGCGGATGACCTTTGCCACCGGCTTCCGGTGCTCGTGCGCGAGGCGGTCGGTGTAGAGCAGCCCGTCGAGGTGGTCGAACTCATGCTGCAGGATGCGCGCGAACCACCCGGCCGCCTCGATCTCGAACGGCCGGCCGTCGAGGTCGACCGCGCGGAGGATCGCCCGGTCGGCGCGCACGAGGGGGAAACGCTCGCCCGGGAACGACAGGCAGCCCTCCTCCTCGGTGTCCTCGTCGGCCTCGCGGACCGCGACGGGCGTGATGAAGAGATCCGGGTTCACGGCGACGCCCCGCAGCGGCTCGCCCTCGTCGGTCTCGTACGAGTACACGAACACGCGCAGCGGGACGCCCACCTGGGGTGCCGCGAGGCCCACGCCGGGCGCCTCGTCCATTGTGTCGTACATGTCGGCCACGAGGGCGCGCAGGTCGTCGTCGAACGCCTCCACCTCGCGGGCCGGGGCGTGCAGGACGGGGTCTCCGGTGATCCGGATGGGGAGGACGGCCATGCTGCCGATGATAGGCGGGCCGCCGGGTAGGGTCGGGGCGTGCCCTTCGACGCCAGCCCCGTTCTCCAGGCCGCCTCGTTGACCCCCTACCAGGCGCTCGGGATCCCGATCGCGCTCGTCGGCGCCGTGTTCCTGTCCCTGGGCGCGCAGCTGCAGTCGCAGGGCGTGGCGAAGATGGAGGCGCTCGGGAAGAAGAGCACGGCGGGCCTCAGCCTCCGCCAGCTCGGCGCGCTGCTCGGCCGCCCGTCGTGGGTCGCCGGCACCGTGATGCTCGGCCTCGCCATCGTGTTCCAGCTCGCGAGCCTGCGCCTCGCGCCCCTCATCGTCGTGCAGCCCCTCGGCGCGGTGGCGCTCGTGGTCACGGCGATCCTCAACTCCCGCGCCACGGGGAAGCGGTTGGAGCTGAAGGCCAAGCGGGCCGTCGCGCTCTGCATCGGGGGAGTGGGCCTCTTCGTCATCTTCGCGGCCGTCTTCGCCAAGGAGACGCCCATCCGCACGCCCGAGCTCATCACGATCCTGGTGATCCTCGCGATCGTCCTCGCGCTGCTCGGCGGCCTCTTCCTCTACTTCCGGAAGCACGTGCGCGCGATCTTCTACATCATCAGCGCGGGCGTGCTCTACGGGTTCGTCGCCACGCTCGCCAAGGTCGTGATCAACCGCCTCACGACGGGCGACTTCGACGTGCTGACCGCGGTCTGCATCGTCGCCCTCGTGGCCGCGACCCTGCTCGGCGCGTACTTCGTGCAGACGGCGTACTCCTCGGGCCCGCCCGACCTGGTGATCGCGGGCCTCACGGTGGTCGACCCGCTCGTCGCCGTCTGCATCGGCGTGACGGTCCTCGGCGAGGCCGCGGACGCACCGGTATACGCGGGGGTGGCCTTCCTCGTCGCCGGCGCCGTCGCGGTCGTCGGAGTGTTCCAGCTCGCGAAGCACCACCCGCACGCGACCTGATCCGGCGCAGGTCCTCGATCGACGGCGCTCCCGCGTCCCCGGCCCGGCTGCCGCGACCGCGGTGCGCCGTCCGGCCGTCCCGGGACCCGTGCGATACGTTGCTCTGCGACACCCGGCCCGCGCCACCCGGATCCACGTGACGCACGCCGGACGCCGACACCACTGGAGAGACACTTCTTGCCGAACACCTCAGGGCAGACCCCGCGCGAGCCCGCGACACCCGGCCGACCCCTGCGCATCCTCATCGGCGCGGACACGTTCCCGCCGGACGTGAACGGCGCCGCGCGCTTCGCCGAGCGCCTCGCGGGAGGACTCGTCCGCCGCGGCCACGAGGTGCACATCGTCGCGCCGGCGGCCAGCCGCAAGCACGGCACGTGGACCGAGGTGCACGACGGCCAGGAGATGACGGCGCACCGCCTGCACAGCTACCGCTGGTACCCGCACGACTGGCTGCGCTTCGCCCAGCCGTGGTCCGTCAACCGGGACTGCGCCCGCATCCTCGACGCGGTGCAGCCCGACGTGGTGCACTTCCAGTCCCACATCCTCACGGGCCGCGGCCTCAGCATCGAGGCGGAGAAGCGCGGCATCCGCATCATCGGCACCAACCACTTCATGCCGGAGAACATGCTCCAGCACACCCTGCTGCCGGTCGCGTGGCAGGACAAGGCCATCTCCATGGCGTGGAAGGCGGCGCGCCGCACGTTCGGACGCGCCGAGGCCGTCACGACGCCCACACGCCGGGCCGCGCAGTTCCTGGAGAAGTACACGGGACTCACCGGCGTGATCCCCATCTCCTGCGGCATCGACGCGGCGAACTACACGCCCGACTTCGCGCCGCGCACCCGCAACCGCGTCGTGTTCGTCGGCCGGGTGACGGGGGAGAAGCAGATCGACGTGCTGCTCCGTGCCTTCGCGATCCTGCCCGCGTCGCTCGACGCGGAGCTCGAGATCGTCGGCGGGGGCGACCAGAAGGCAGCGCTCGAGAAGCTCGCCGCCGACCTCGGCATCGCCGAGCGCACCACCTTCACCGGCTACGTGTCCGACGAGGAGCTGCGCCGCGCCTACACGCGCGCGACCGTCCTCGCGATGCCGAGCATCGCCGAGCTGCAGTCCATCGTCACGATGGAGGCGATGGCCTCCGCCCTCCCCGTCGTGGCCGCCGACGCCATGGCCCTCCCGCACCTCGTCCATGATGGCGAGAACGGCTACCTCTTCCGCCCGGGCGACGTCGACGACCTCGCCGCGAAGCTGCAGCGGGTGCTCGAGCTGCCCGAGGAGGAGCTCCAGCGCATGAAGCGCGAGAGCCTCGCCGTGGTCGCCACGCACGACATCGAGCGCACGATCTCGACGTTCGAGAGCCTGTATCGTGGCGAGTCCGTGGCTGCGACGGTCACGGACGAGGCACGCGGCGTGACGGACGGCTCAGGCGCCGCCTAGGTCCGCCGCCTCGGGGCGGTAGCTCAGCTGGTCAGAGCAGCGGACTCATAATCCGTCGGTCATGGGTTCAAGTCCCATCCGCCCTACTCCCGCGTCCCCCTCTCCGCGCACGCGGTCGAGCGCCCCGCGGCACGCCCCCGATCGCGCGCGCCCCTCGGACTGGGGTGCGCCGTTGCGCTAGCACGGTGCGGCCCGGACCGCCACGGCGATGTCCGCTCTATTACCCTGGGTACCGAAATAACCCCGGTCGCGGGGGCCAGGAGGGCGCCCGACGACCGCCACCGGCCTCCCGCCGACGAGGCGCCAACGCGCGCGTCGGGCCCGCCGCCACCCGCGAGGACACGATGACGAGCACGCGACCCACCCGCACGAGCCGATCCACGACGGTCGCGCCGGAGGGATCGAGCACCCGGTCGTTCCGCGGCGACATCCAGGGCCTGCGCGCCCTCGCCGTGGTCGCGGTCATCCTCGACCACCTGCTCGCCTGGCCGTCCGGCGGCTTCCTCGGCGTCGACGTCTTCTTCGTGATCTCCGGCTTCATCATCACGTCGCTCCTGCTGCGCCAGTACGACAGGCTCGGCCGGATCTCGTTCGCCGACTTCTACCGCAAGCGCGTCAAGCGCATCCTGCCGGCGTCGACCGCCGTGCTCCTCGTCACGGTGCTCGCCAGCTGGATGGTCTTCCTCTCCGGCCGCGCGTCCGCGATCGCGTGGGACAGCGTCGCCGCGTTCTCCTTCGTCGCCAACTGGCGCTTCGCCGCGACCGACACCGACTACTGGGCCGCCGACAGCGCCGTCTCGCCCGTCCAGCACTACTGGTCCCTCGGCGTCGAGGAGCAGTTCTACGTCGTCTGGCCGATCCTCCTCACGCTCGGCCTCGCGCTCTCGCTCCGCTTCCGGGGACCCGGCCGCTACCGGGGGATCCTCACGGCGATCCTCCTCGTGGTCACGGTCGGCTCCTTCGCGTGGGCGATGGCCGACACCGCGGGCGACGCCGCCGTCGCCTACTTCTCCACGCTCTCCCGCGCCTGGGAGCTCGGCGTCGGGGCGCTGCTGGCCGTCGCCACGCCGCTGCTGCGCCGCATCCCGGACTCCGCCCGGCCGGTCATCGCGTGGGCCGGCCTCGCCGTCATCGGCTACGGCCTGTTCGCGCTGAGCAGCGCGTCGCCAATCCCCGCACCCGGATCCGCGATCCCCGTCGTCGGCGCCGCGCTCGTCATCGCCGGCGGCACGGGCGGCGCGCAGCGCTCCCTCTGGCCGCTCACGAACCCCGTCTCGCGCTACCTCGGGGACATCTCGTACTCGCTCTACCTCTGGCACTTCCCGGTCATCGTGATCCTGGCGGCCGTCGCCGACACCGCCGGGCTCGGCTACCCGGTCATCGTGCTCGTGCTGACCCTCGGCCTCTCGGTGCTCTCGTACCACGGCCTCGAGGACCCGATCCGCCGCTCCCACTGGCTCGAGCCCGGTGCCGCCGCGCGCCGGAAGAAGAAGCGCGCGCGCCGCCGTCCCGGCTTCGGGGCGTCCACGGGCACCAAGGTCGCGGCCCTCGGCACGGCCGCGCTGCTGACGGTCACCTTCATCAGCCTCGCCGTCGTGCGGCAGCAGGAGATCCAGGAGGCGTCGCGCCTCGCGCCGGGCCCGGCCGCGTCGGGCGAGGAGGACCCCGAGGTCGCCGCCGTGCTCGCCGACGGCGACCTGGGCGCGCTGCAGGCGCAGATCCGCGACTCGCTCGCCGCGACCAGCTGGCCCGCGCTCGACCCCGCGATCGACGGCCTGGAGAAGTCGGCCGTGCCCGTCGAGGACGGCCAGGGCTGCGGCCGCACCGACGTGGCGGACCCGCGCTCCTGCTCCTTCGGCGACAGCCGGAAGCCCACGATCATGGTCCTCGGCGACTCGACCGGCATCACGCTGCTGCCCACGGTGCGCGCCATGTTCGAGGCGACCCACCACATCCGCGGGCTCACCTTCGCCGGCTGCGCCGTCATGGACGTCCAGTGGGACTTCCCCGACGCGTCCACCAAGGGTGGGTGCCTGGAGTTCCGGCAGCAGGCGATCGCCGCAATCCAGGAGGAGGAGCCGGAGATCCTGTTCGTCAGCAACAGCTACGGGCAGGTCCTCAAGCTCGCGTCGAAGGCGACGGGCGACGACGCCGTGGCCGAGTGGTCGGCCGGCGTCCAGAGCACGGTCGGCCAGGTGCGCGACAGCGTCGGGAAGGTCGTCCTGGTCTCGTCCCCGCCGACCGGGCAGCCGCTCGAGACGTGCGCGACGAAGGTCTCGACGCCCGCCGACTGCCAGGCCTCGATCCCCGGCGCCTGGAAGGTGGGCGACCGCGCCCAGGAGGACGCGGCCACCGCGCTGGGCATCGCCTACGTTGACACGTCGTCGCTGTTCTGCTGGGAGGAGCGATGCCCGTCCTTCGTCGGCAGCACGCCCACGAAGCGCGACAGCGTCCACACGACACCGCAGTACGCGGCCGTGATCACCCCGGCGTTCCGGCAGATGCTCGACGAGGCGCTGGCCGGCGTGCCGGCCTGATCCGCGGGCACGCGCCGGCACCCGTCCGCCGGGCCGCACGAGGACGGCCGCCGCGCGGATGCGCGACGGCCGTCGGATCGGGCGGGAGCGGCTACTCCCGGAGAGCCGTGATGTGCTCCCGGTACCACTCGACCGTGGAGCGCAGGCCCTCGTCGAGCCCGATGGAGGAGGTCCACCCGGCTTCGGCGAGCTTGGACACGTCGAGCAGCTTCTGCGGCGTGCCGTCCGGCTTCGACGTGTCCCACTCCGTGCGGCCCTCGTAGCCGACGACGCGCGCGATGGTCTCCGCGATCTCGCGAATGGTCACGTCGCTGCCCGTGCCCACGTTGACCTGCTCGGGCCCGTCGTAGTGCTCGAGCAGGTGGAGGCACGCGGCGGCCATGTCGTCGACGTGGAGGAACTCGCGGCGCGGCGTGCCCGTGCCCCAGTTCGTCACCGACTCCGCGCCGGACGCGCGCGCCTCGTCGTAGCGGCGGATGAGCGCCGGCAGCACGTGCGAGCCCTGCGGCGAGAAGTTGTCGCCCGGCCCGTACAGGTTCGTGGGCATGGCCGAGATCCACGGGAGGCCGTACTGGCGGCGCACGGCCTGGATCTGCATGATGCCCGCGATCTTCGCGATCGCGTAGGCGTCGTTGGTGGGCTCGAGGTGCCCCGTGAGGAGACTGTCCTCGGTGATGGGCTGCGGCGCGAGCTTCGGGTAGATGCACGAGGAGCCGAGGAAGAGCAGCCGGTCGACGCCGTGCTCGAGCGCCGCGTCGAGCACGTTGACCTGGATCCGCAGGTTGTCGCTGAGGAAGTCGACCGGGTACGTGCTGTTGGCGAGGATCCCGCCGACCTTCGCGGCCGCGAGCACCACGTGCACCGGCTTCTCCTCGGCGAAGAACGCGAAGACCGCGTCGCGGTCCTTGAGGTCGAGCTCGGCGGACGTGCGGCCGATGACGTCGGTGAAGCCCTCGGCCTCGAGCCGGCGGACGATCGCCGAGCCGACGAGACCGCGGTGGCCGGCCACGTAGACGCGGGCCGAGCGGTCGAGGGGCGCGGGCGTGAAGGCGACGGCGTCGCGTTCGTCGGCAGCGGACGCGCCGGTCGCGGGGGCCGCGCTCACGCCTCGACCGCGGTCGCGTCGGCCGTGCCCCAGCTCGCGAGCTTCACGGAGTCGATCCACGGGCGTCCCTCGGCCTCGAGCGCGGCGATGTCCGCGTCGACCATGATCCGGGCGAGCATGGTGGTGTCGACGGTGGCCTTCCAGCCGAGCTTCTCCTCGGCCTTCGTGGCGTCGCCGACCAGGGCGTCGACCTCGGTGGGGCGGAGGTATCGCGGGTCGAACCGCACGTGCTCGGACCAGTCGAGGCCCGCGTGCGAGAACGCGGTCTCGAGGAAGTCGCGCACGGTGAAGTTGCCGCCGGTCGCGAGCACGAAGTCGTCGGGCTCGTCGGCCTGCAGCATCCGCCACATGCCCTCGACGTACTCGGCGGCGTAGCCCCAGTCGCGGATGCTGTCGAGGTTGCCGAGGTAGACGTGGTCCTGCTTGCCCGCCTTGATGGCGGCGACCGCGCGGGTGATCTTGCGCGTCACGAAGGTCTCGCCGCGGCGGGGCGACTCGTGGTTGAACAGAATCCCGTTGACGGCGAACATGTCGTACGCCTCGCGGTAGTTCTTGGTGATCCAGAAGCTGTAGAGCTTCGCGGCCCCGTACGGCGAGCGCGGGTAGAACGGCGTGGTCTCGCTCTGCGGCGGGGGAGTGGCCCCGTAGAGCTCGCTCGAGGAGGCCTGGTAGAAGCGGGTCTCGATGCCCGAGAGGCGCACGGCCTCGAGCAGGCGGATGGTGCCGGTGCCGGTCGTGTCCGCGGTGTGCTCCGGCTCGTCGAACGAGACGCGCACGTGCGACTGCGCGGCCAGGTTGTAGACCTCGTCGGGCTGGATCTGCATCATCAGCGTCGTGAGGCGCGAGCCGTCGCTGAGGTCGCCGTAGTGCAGGAAGAGCTTCGCGCCGTCCTCGTGCGGGTCCTGGTACAGGTGGTCGATGCGGGACGTGTTGAACGTCGACGAGCGGCGGATGAGGCCGTGGACCTCGTAGCCCTTGGCGAGCAGCAGCTCCGCCAGATACGAGCCGTCCTGCCCGGTGATGCCGGTGATGAAAGCCTTCTTGGCCATGAATCCCCCCAGATTCTCATGTGGTGCGACGCGACGGCGGCGGGGCGGTTGCCCGGCGCGGCCGTCCGTCCGCTCGAATCTAACGTGCGGGCGGCGGTCGACGGCAATCGGGGTACGACGCCGCGCTGTGCGTTAACGACATTCAAACCTCGAGGCACCAGAATGGGCGCATGGGGGATTTGAGCACGACCGACGCTGCGCGCACACAGACGGCGGACCTGGGGGGCCTCACGGTTTGCCTGGTCGGCATCAACTACTGGCCGGAGACCACGGGCATCGCGCCGTACACGACCGCGATGGCCGAGGCGCTCACCGACGCGGGGGCGTCGGTGCACGTGGTCACCGGGATACCGCACTACCCGCAGTGGAAGCTGCAGGACGAGCGGTACGCCGAGGGCAGACGCTGGGAGGAGATGCGCGACGGGGTCCGCATCACCCGCGTCCGCCACACCATCCCGGAGACGCCGGACCTCGCGGGCCGGGCGAAGCTCGAGGCGAGCTTCCTGCGCGGAGCGCTCCGCGAGGTGCGACGGGACACGAGCGAGATCGTCATCGCGGTGACGCCGTCGCTCGCCGGCCTCGCCGCCGGAGCGATCGGCCGCGGCCGGCGTCCGTTCGGCGTCCTGGTGCAGGACCTCACGGGCAACGCCGCGGGGGAGTCCGGCACCACGGGGGGCCGCGCCTCCCGGCTCATCGCGTCGGGGGAGTACGCGCTGCTCCGTCGCGCCGACCGAATCGGCGTCATCACGCCCCGCTTCGGCGACCTGCTGATCCAGCAGGGCCTGCCGGACGGAGCCATCTCCGGGCTCCCGAACTTCACGCACATCACGCCGGTGGACGTCTCCACCGAGGCCGCCCGCACCCGGCTCGGCTGGACACGCGACGCGTTCACGGTCGTCCACACCGGGAACATGGGCATGAAGCAGGGGCTGGAGTCGGTCGTCGAGGCCGCGCGCCTCTCCGATGCCCGCGACCTCGGCATCGAGTTCGTGCTCGTGGGCGACGGCAACCAGCGGGCCGCCCTCGAGGCGCAGGGCGCGGGGATCCGCTCGCTGCGCTTCGTCCCGCCGCTCGACGGCGACGACTACCCGTACGCGCTGGCCGCGGCCGACGCGCTCCTGCTCAACGAGAAGCCGGGCGTGCGCGAGATGAGCATGCCGTCGAAGCTCACGTCGTACACGAGCAGCAAGCGCCCGATCATCGCCGCGGTCGAGGACGGCGGCATCACCGGGAGCGTCGTGCGCGAGCACGGGGCGGCGGCCATCATCCCGCCGGGCGACCCGGAGCGGCTGCTCCAGGCGGCGCAGGACATTCGCTCCGACACCGACGGCGCCGCGGCCCTCACCACCGCCGCCCAGCGGATGTACCAGAACCGCTACTCGCCCGTGAGCGCCCATGCCAGGTACGCGCGGTTCGCGCAGTCGCTGGCCACCATGCGGGCCGGGGTGCGCGCGTGACGGCGGCACCCGACCCCACGACCGACGTCCCGGTCATCGACCTGTCCCGGGCGCCCGGCGAGCGCCAGGCCTGGGACCGCCCGAAGCGCACCGTCTACCTGTGGGCCGTGGTCGAGCTGCTCCTCGTCACGAACCCGTGGCAGATCAGCTCGTCGCTCCGGGTCCGGGCGCTCCGGGCCTTCGGCGCCGAGATCGGCGACGGCGTGGTGTTCCGGCCGCGCACGCGGGTGAGGTTCCCGTGGAAGCTGCGCATCGGCGACCGCTCCTGGATCGGCGAGGGCGTCTGGTTCCACAACCAGGACCTCGTCACCGTCGGCCACGACGTCGTCCTCTCCCAGGAGACGATGCTCACCACGGGCAGCCACGCGCACCGGCGCGACATGGCCCTCCTCACGCGCCCCATCGTCATCGAGCCGGGCGCGTGGATCACGTCGCGCTGCCTGGTCCTCGGCGGCGCGCACGTGGGCCGCTCGGCGCTCGCCCGGCCGATGACCGTGGTCGCGGGCGACGTGCCCGCCGACGCGATCGTGTCGGGTCCCGACTGCACCGTGGTCGGCTCGCGCTTCTCCGGACGCTGACGCGCGCGTCCCCCGGCCGCTCCGGCGCCCCGCGCACCGCGGCCATCCCTCTCCCGCCGGCGACCGCATCTGCCGTCGCCGCCCCGAACGAAGGCTCCATCATGAACGGACTCCTGCTCGATCCCTCCATCTCGTCCGCCAACGTCGGCGACCAGATCATCCGCGAGAACGTCCTCCGGGCGCTCGACGGCGTCGTGCCGCTCACCGTCAGGCTGCCCACGCAGACGCGCCTGACCCGCAGCCAGCGCCGGACCGCCGCCGACGCGGAGCTCGCCATCGTGGGCGGCACCAACCTCCTCTCCTCGAACATGCCCTGGTACCGGCAGTGGAAGCTCGACCCGATCGTGGCGCGCAGCCTCAAGCACAAGGTCGTCCTGCTCGGCGTCGGCTGGTGGCAGTACCAGGACGAGCCCAACCGGTACACCACGCACATGCTCCGGGAGGTCCTCTCCCCGGACCTCGTGCACTCGGTGCGCGACGAGTACACGAAGGTGCGCCTCGAGCGGATGGGCTTCCGGGTGCTGAACACCGCATGCCCGACCATGTGGGGGCTCGACCGGCACAACGGCGTCGAGAGCGCGCGCCCCGCGCAGGCGATCCTCACGCTCACCGACTACAACCGCGACGTCGCCGAGGACGAGTGGCTCATCGCCCTCGCCGCCGAGCACTACGAGCGCGTCGTGATCTGGCCGCAGTCGATCCGCGACGCGGCCTACGCGCGCACACTGACGGGTGACTTCACGATCGCCGAGCCGACGCTCGCCGCCTACGACGCGCTCCTGGCCGCCGGCGACTCCGACTACATCGGCACGCGCCTCCACGGCGGCGTGCGCGCGCTCGAGACGGGGGCGTGGGGCGTCATCGTCGCCGTCGACAACCGGGCGCTGGAGATCAGCCGCGACACCGGCCTCCCCGTGCACGCCCGCGGCGAGCGGGAGGCCATCCGGGCGACGGTCGAGCGCCGCGTGCCCCTGGACGTGCGGCTCCCGTACGACGAGATCCACGCCTGGAAGGCGCAGCTCCCGGTGGCCGGATGAGCGGCGTGCCCGCCGCGGATCCGGGTGCCGCCACCCCGCCCCTCCGCGTCCTCCACCTCAGCGTGCGCCTCGGCGAGGGGGGCGCGGCCGGCGTCGCGCGGACGCTGATGCACGAGCTGGGCGAGCTGGGCGTGGACGGCTCCTTCGCCTACGGCTACGGCCCCGGAGGCCGCGACTCCGGCGGCGCGGACGCCCGCGCGTCGCTCCGCGTCACCTCCCGGCCCCGCGCCGCCCTCAACATGGCGGCGCACCTCGTCGTCGGCACCGAGGTCGTCCGTCCGGCGTCCGGCCGCCGCGAGGAGCTGCGCGCGGCCATCGCGGCCGCCGACGTGGTGCACCTGCACATCGTCCACAGCTACTGGTTGCCGCCCCGATGGCTGTTCCGCGAGATCGCCGCAGCGCGCACGCCCGTCGTGTGGACGCTGCACGACCAGTGGATCATGACGGGCCGCTGCGCCCAGCCCGGCACGTGCCGGCTCTGGGAGGACGGCTGCCCGCGCTGCCCGGACCTCCAGGCGTACCCGCCCGCCCGCGTCGACAACGCCGCGCGCGTCTTCACCCGGCGGCGCGAGGACATCGCCGCCCTCCGCCGGGCAGTGCCCTCGGCCGTGGTGGCCTGCGCGCACTGGCTCGCGGCCGAGGCGGCCACGGCCGGCTTCGACGACGTGCGCACGATCACGAACTCCGTCGACCGCGCGTTCTGGTCGGAGGCGACCGCGGCACAGGTACCATCGGACCCACCGCGCTCGGGGGCGCTGTTCATCTGCCGCGACCTCCGGGATCCCGCGAAGGTCGACTGGGACGCGCTCCGTGCCATCGCCGCGGATACGACCGAAGGGCTCACCATAATGGGAGACGACGCACCCGAGGACGCCCCGGGCGCCACGCGCCTGCCCGCCACCGGCGACCGCGTCGAGCTGGCGCGCGTGATGCGGCGTCACGACCGCCTCGTCTTCACCTCGCGGGTCGACTACTTCCCGCTCACCGTCTCCGAGGCGCTGACGGCCGGCATGCGGGTCTTCGCCGTCGACTCGCCGGCGATCCGCGAGTTCGGCGACCACCCCGACGTCACGGTCGTGGGCACGGGCCGGGAGCTCGCGGCGGCGCTCATCGCGGACGAGCGCGCGGGCGGCCGGTCGGATCGCCAGACACGCGACGTCCGGCGCTTCGATCCGCGGCGCATGGCCGACGAGTACCGCGCCGTGTACGAGGAGCTGGTGTCCGCATGACCCGCAGCTACCGGCGTGAGGCGTGGCTCATGGGCGTCGCCGTCATCGGCCAGCACTTCATGATCGTCCAGGCGGCCGGCTACCCCGTCACGCTCGGGCTGGTGGTGGGCGTGCCCCTGATCCTCCTGCTGTCGCGCGGCGGCTACGCGCGCCGCCTCGTCCTCGCGCTCTGCGCGGTCGTGGCGCTCACGGCGTCGGCGGCGCTCGTGACCGGCATGGAGGGCAGCGATCCGCTGTCGTTCCTCCGCACGCTCGCGCTGTTCATCCTCGCGGTCATCGTGATCGTGGCAGGATCCGCGGGCCTCGACCCCGGGTTCGTCGGCTCGACAGCCTTCTCCACGGCCATCTCGGCGATGCTCCTCATCGTCGTCGGCCTGTCGGTCCTGCAGGTGGCCGCGGGGACGCTCGGCAGCGAGGCGTTCTTCAACGTGTTCGGGCGCTTCCAGTACCTGTACGAGTACCAGCCCTACCTCCAGTTCAATCCCATCCCGCGCGCGCAGGGCTTCTTCCTCGAGCCCTCCTACGACGCCTTCGTCATCGGGACGCTCACGCTCATCTCGCTGCTCACCGGCCGCCACTTCCGCGGCACCATCGCGGTCGGCATCCTCGGCGTGCTCATGTCCCGCTCCGCGACGGGGCTCCTGCTGCTGCTCATCATCGGCGTCGTGGTCGCCCTCCGCTCCCGCCCCGGCGCGAGCATCGTGGTCCTGAGCGGCCTCGCGGTCGTGGGGGTCGCCAGCGGCACGTACCTGCAGACGCGCTTGGAGAGCTTCAGCACGTCCGGATCCAGCACGAACTACCGCCTCGTGGCGCCGCTGCAGGTGCTCGGGGACACGCTCCTGCACACGCCCATCGGCCACGCCCTCGGCTCGGTGTCGAACATCCTGCTGGGCTACGACCTCTACAACGGCGCGGAGCTCGGCACCTCGCTCGACAACGGCCTGTACGTGCTGGTGTTCTACTTCGGGTGGATCGGCCTGGTGCTCATCGCGGCCCTCGCCGTCCTCGCGATCCGGGGGATGCTCCGCAGCAGGCGCTCGACCTGGGGAGCCGTGACGCCGCTGTGGCTCTTCGGGACCCTATTCTTCTCCGGCGGCATCATGCTGCCCGAGTACGCCGTCATGACCGCCCTCCTCATCGCGACGCTCGTCGCCTGCAACGAAAGCCTGGTCGCTCCCCATGCCGGTACCCCCACCGCTCCTGTCCGTCGTCGTGGTCACCTTCCGGGACCTGCCGGGGCTCGGCAGCACGCTCCGGTCGGTGCGCCAGCTCGTCCATGACGCGGGCGACGCGATCGAGGTCATCGTCGTCGACGGCGGCACGGGGGAGGGACTCGACGAGGTCGTGACAGCATCGGGCGTCCCGGTCGACCTCTCGAGCGGCCCCGACGACGGCATCTACGACGCGATGAACGAGGGCATCGCCCGCTCGAACGGCAGGTTCGTCTGGTTCCTCAACGGCGGCGACCGGTCCCACGTCGAGTCCTGGGAGACGCTGTCCGGGATCCTGCGCGCGTCGGGCGACGACGAGCTGCTCCTCGGCGACTACCTGCTCGACACCGGCCATGGCGAGATCCTGCGCAAGGCACGGCCGCCCATCTACATCCACCACGGGCTGCCCACGTCCCACCAGGCGATCCTGTACCCGGGATCCCGCATCCGCGGTGCCCGCTACGACCTCCGCTTCCGCGTCGTCGGCGACTACGAGCTCACGGCCCGGCTCCTGCGGTCCGGCGTCCGCCCGGTCGTCGTGCACGTGCCGTTCGCGGTCTTCGCGGCCGGCGGCATGTCGCAGGTGCGCGCGAAGGAGATCGCCGTCGAGGCGGCCCGCGTGCAGGCGGAGACGCTGCACACCCCCCTGCCCGTCCGCTGGGCGAGCCGGGCGCTGCACACGGCGAGCCGCATCCGCCGCACGGTGCAGACGTCGTGAGCGCCGTCGACGAGCGCGGCCGCTGGGCCGCCGACCGGGAGCGCTACGGCCGGGGCGCCTGGATTCTGCAGCCGTCGTTCTGGGCGGTGTCGGTCTACCGGTACGGGCGCTGGACGCGCACCTGCTCGCGGGCCGTGCGCCTGCCCGCCCACGTGCTGTACGTCGCGCTCTACAGCGTGGTGCGGCTGGTGACGGGGATCGACATCCCGCGGTCGGTCGAGATCGGACCGGGCATCATGATCCACCACTTCGGCACGGTCATCGTCCACCCCCAGGCGCGCATCGGCGCCCGGTTCACCATGCGCCACGGGGTCACGATCGGGGCGAAGAAGGGCGACGACGTGCCGGTCATCGGCGACGACGTGCAGGTGGGCGCCTTCGCGCAGATCCTCGGCCCCATCCACGTGGGCGACGGCAGCACCATCGGCGCCATGACCCTGGTGCTCCGCGACGTCCCCGCCGGGGCGACCGTGGTCGGCGTCCCGGGACGCGTGCTGTGACGGCACCGCGCACCGCCACCCGGCCGAGCGCGCGATGAGCGCCGACGACCGCGCGGCCCGGGGAGCCCGGAGCCGCGACTCGTCGGTGTGGCCGCTCGCGGCGCAGGCGATCATCGCGGCGGTCGGCCTCGTCGCTGCCACCCTCGCCGCGCGGCTCCTGGGTCCGTCCGACTACGGCGTGTACTTCCTCGCCCTCACCGTCACGGCGTGCGTCGCCGTCCTCTTCGACATCTGCGTGCCCCAGGCCGTGCTCACGCACACCCTCGGCTACCTCGAGTCGGCGCGCACCTGGCGCCGGATGGCCGTCGTGGTCGCCGCGGGCGCTGCGGCGCTCACGGCCGCGGTCGCGCTCGTGGTCGGCACGTCGCTCGACGCCGACGTCATGTGGGTGGTCCTGTGCGCCGCGCTGCCCGTCACGATGGCGTCGATGACGCCCCGGGCCTTCCTCATCGCGGCCCGGCAGCTCCGCTACGTCTCGCTCGTCGACCTCTCCAGCGTGCTGGTCGGCAACGTGATCGCGATCGGCGCGCTCGTCCTCACGGACAGCCTGTGGGCCGCCGCGAGCAGCCAGCTCGTCATCGCGGCCGTCCGCTGGCTGGCGTTCGAGGCCGCCTGGATCCGCCGGGGGAGGGCCGACCTGCCCGCCCGCGTGCCCGTCCGCCCGGCGGCACGCCAGCTCTACACGTCGATGCACGGCACGTACCAGAGCCAGCTCGCCGGCTTCGCCGCCCGCAACGGCGACAACCTGCTCGTCAGCATCCTGCTCGGCCCGGTCGCCCTCGCGCAGTACTCGCGGGCGTACTCGTTCCTCATCGGGCCCCTCCAGCAGGCGCAGCAGGCGCTCAACCCGATGGCCATCCGCGACCTCGCGGTGGCGCGCCTGGCCGGGCGCGCCGACGACCAGCTCCGGCGCCTCGCCGCGGTCGTCATCGCCGTCGGCGTGCCGTTCGCGCTCGCGGTCTCCCTCAGCGGTCCGCATCTCGTCGAGGTGCTCCTCGGCGACGAGTGGCGCACCGCGGGGGCGCTCATGCCGCTGTCCTGGGGGCTGGCGGCATCGATGATCGTCGCGATCCCCGCCCGCTGGGCGCTCGTCGCCGGACACCACTCGCGCGCCCTCACGGTGGACGCGGTCCTCAACTACACCGTGCTGGCGGGCGTGGTCGTCGGCGCGCTGACCGGGGGCCTCGCAGGCGTGCTCGTGATCAACTCCTTCATCGTCTCGCCCGCCATCACGATCACGGCCTGGTGCATGCTGGGCGCGGCGCCCCGGCGGCTGTTCCTCCGGCGCCTGCTGCCCATGGCGGTCGCGCTGGGCGGACTCACGGCGCTCGTCTGCATCGTCGTCGGCGAGTACGTGGGATCGAGCCTCGTGGAGACGATCCTCGACCTCGGCATCGGCGCGCTCATCGCGGTGCTCGCGTTCGCCGCCATCATGCGGCGACGGCGGCGCGCGGCCTGATCGCCGCGGCTGCGCTCAGTACGCCCCCTCGCGCGCCAGCACGGCCTTCGCCGTCTTCCAGAGGATGACGAGGTCGCCCACGATCGACCAGTTCTCCACGTAGTAGAGGTCGAGCCGCACGCTGTCCTCCCACGAGAGGTTCGACCGCCCGCTCACCTGCCAGAGTCCCGTGATGCCCGGCTTCACCAGGAAGCGCCGGTGCACCTTCGTCTCGTACGCCTCGACCTCGCGCGCGAGCGGCGGGCGCGGGCCCACGAGCGACATGCTGCCGTTGAGGACGTTCACGAGCTGCATCAGCTCGTCGAGGCTGTAGCGACGGAGGAACCGGCCGATGGGGGTGACCCGGGGGTCGTCCTTCATCTTGAAGAGCACGGAGTTGCCGGCGTCCCGGGACTTCTCCTCGAGATCGCGCAGCCGCGCCTCCGCGTCCGTCACCATCGTGCGGAACTTCAGCATCTGGAACGGGCGCCCGTTGATCCCCACGCGCTCCTGGCGGAAGAGCACGGGACCCGGGGTGCTCAGCCGGATGGTCATCGCGATGGCGAGGAACAGGGGCGAGGCGAGGACGAGGATCAGCGTGCTCGCGACGATGTCGAACGCCCGCTTCGCGAAGAGCTTCGTCCCCTCGTAGCGCGGCGTCTCCACGTGGATGAGGGGCAGGCCGGCCACGGGGCGGGTGTGGATCCGCGGCCCGCCGATGTCGGTGAGGCTGGGCGCCACCACGAGGTGCTGGCGTCCGGGCTCCAGCGACCAGCTGAGCTCGCGGATCCGCTCGGGCGACAGCTCGTCGTTGCTGGCGATGACGATGGTGTCGGCGTCGACCGCGCGCATGGCGGCCTGAAGGTCGGCGAGCTTGCCAAGGACCGGGATCCCGGTGCCGGGCAGCGTCGCCGCGATCACGCCCGACGGGATGCACGCCCCCACCACGTGGTATCCGGCGTAGGGCTGGCGCGCGAGCTCGCGGGCCAGGAACCCCGTCGACGCCTCGGATCCGATGAGCAGCACGCGGGACGAGTAGCGGCCCTTGGCGCGCTGGACGTTGAGCCACTGCCGCCACATCCAGCGGCTGAGCACGAGGGTCACGAGCCCGAGCGGCAGCGCGATGATGATGTAGCCGCGGGCGAAGTCGATGCGGCCGAGGAACGCCACGATGGCGACCAGCCCGAACAGCCGCACGGTGGCGTCGAGGATCAGCCGGTACTCCTGCGGCCCCGTGCCCAGCACGCGGTAGCCGCGGGTGCCGTACAGGCCGAGCGCCACCATCCAGCTCGCGATGATGACGACGGAGATGAGCGAGTAGCTGACGGCCACCCCCTCGTAATCCCCGTTGAAGGCGACGTCCGAGGTCTCGAAGCCGAACCACGCGATCTGGACGCCGAAGACGACCCAGATGAGGACGAGGAGGTCCGTGACGGCGAGCCCGACGGCGTAGGTGCGGCGCCAGTCGTGCGCCCGCAGGCCGTCGGCCTCGGTGAGCGGACCGGCGTCGGCGCGTACGCCGCTCGCCGACCTGTCGGTCATGCGTCGACGGGTGCCGGCCTCCCGTGCTCCCGTGTCGTGCGTGGTCTTCTGTTCGATCATCGTCCCCCCCAAGCCGATGCTGCGTCCCCCTGAGACTCCGTCGGCTCTTGGGATCGAGACTACAGGCGTTGCCGTCGATGCTCGGCGGCGCGTGCCCGACGGGTCCGCTCGGGGCCCTCGGGGGACAGGCGTGGTCCGCGCGGATCAGATCCGGGTCCACGCGCCCCCGTCGCGACGCGTGATGCTCGCTCGGGGGATCTCGACGAGCTCGCCCGCGCGAGCCCGGACGGCGCCCGCGATGCGCTCGGCCGCCGCGTCGTCGTCCGCGGTGAAGCGCACCGTGAGTCGGGGCTCGCCGCGCACGACCTGGATGTCATTGGCCTCGAGGGTGGCGATGCGGGCGGCCTCGTCAGCCGCGGCGGGGAGGACGGAAGCGGGGTCGGCGCCCGGTCGCAGCGCGCCGACGGTCATGGTGATGCGGTAGGAGGGCACGGTCCATGGTCCCGCACGCGCGGGCGCGCGTTAAATGGAGAACGGCCCTGACCACATGGTCGGAGCCGTCCTCGGAAGCTCAGCGTGCTGCGCTCACCAGAGGCGAGCGGGTGGCATTAGAGCGGGCGGATGTTCTCAGCCTGGGGACCCTTGGGGCCCTGGGCGACCTCGAACTCGACCTTCTGGTTCTCGTCGAGCGACTTGTAGCCGCCCGTCGCGATCGCGGAGTAGTGAGCGAACACATCCGCGGTTCCGTTGTCGGGAGCGATGAAGCCGAAGCCCTTTTCAGCGTTGAACCACTTGACGGTGCCTGTTGCCATGACGAAATTTCCTTCAAAAGAGATGCATCGATCCCGGGACCCGGGACCGCGGGTCGTCCGCCCCTCGTGACCCCTCCGGCGGACCGGGCGGATCGTGAGGACCTGACGACTTGTGACCAACCCTAGCGGGTGAAACCGCGCGAGCGGGGGATGCGCGCACATTCCCGTGCGGTGTTTCCCCGCATGACGCCGTGCGGGGGGAGCGGAGGGCACGGCGGGCGGGGTCCGACGTCGGACGCGCGCGGGATGATGAGGGCATGCACATCCTGGTCGCGCGGACGCCCTCCGGCGTCCGGCTCGTCGACCTCGACGCGACCGGCACCGTCACGGCCACGCGCGACGTCCCGTCCTCCGAGTGGCCCGCGGTCGCCGCCGCACGCGAGCGCGCCGACCCCGCGCCGCGCTGGGTCTGGGACGACACCGCCACGTGGGCGCGCACCCTCATCGCCCAGGGCGTCCGCGTCGCCCGCTGCCACGACCTCCGCCTCTGCCACGCGATCCTGCGGCTGTCCACGCAGACCGCCGACAGCGCGCTCGCCCGGATGCCCGCCGGGCCCTGGGACCGGGCCGCCCCGTCGGAGCGGGAGCCGTCGGCGTCCGCGACGCTCTTCGACGACCTCGACGCGCCCGAGGGCGGCTCGCCGGACGAGCTGGTCGCCGAGCTCCGGCTGCAGCTCGACGCGGTCGCGGGCAGCGCTGACCCCGGCCGCCTGCGCCTCCTCCTCGCCGCGGAGTCGGCGGGCGCCCTCGTCGCCGCCGAGATGTCCGCCGACGGGCTGCCGTGGGACACGGCGGTTCACGACGCGCTCCTGGTCGACCTGCTGGGCGGTCGGCCGGCGCGCGGCGGCGCGCCTCCCGCGCTCCTGCGGCTCGCCGCGCGGATCCGGGAGATCCTCGCCGCGCCCGATCTCAACGTCGACAGCCCGCCCGACGTGCTCCGGGCGCTCCGCCGCGCCGGCATCGACGCGACGAGCACCCGCCAGTGGGAGCTGCAGGGGATCGACCACCCCGTCATCGCACCGCTGCTGGAGCACAAGAAGCTGTCCCGCCTCCTCACCGCCAACGGCTGGACGTGGATGGAGACGTGGATCCGCGACGGCCGCTTCCACCCCGAGTACGTCCCCGGCGGCGTGGTCACCGGGCGCTGGGCCGCCAGCGGAGGGGGCGCGCTGCAGTTGCCCCGCCAGATCCGCTCGGCCGTCCGGGCCGATCCCGGCTGGCGGCTCGTCGTCGCCGACGCCGCGCAGCTCGAGCCCCGGGTGCTCGCCGCGCTGGCGGAGGACCGCGCGATGGCCGACGCGGGACGCGGCACCGACCTCTACCAGGGACTCGTCGACGCGGGCGTCGTCGACACCCGCGCGCACGCCAAGGTAGCGATGCTCGGCGCCATGTACGGCGCGACATCCGGCGAGAGCGGGCGCCTGATGCCGCGGCTCGTCCGGGCCTACCCGCGGGCCACCGGGTACGTCGAACGCGCGGCGCGGGCGGGGGAGAGCGGGGGGATCGTGAGCACGCGGCTCGGGCGGTCGTCCCCGCCTCCCGGCGACGCGTGGGTCGACGTGCAGCAGATCGGCCGCGCGGGCGAGGCGTCTCCCGCGGACGCCGCCCGCGCCCGCACGTCCGCGCGCGACCAGGGCCGGTTCACCCGCAACTTCGTCGTCCAGGGCAGCGCGGCCGAGTGGGCGCTCTGCTGGCTCGCCAGCCTCCGGCGCCGCCTCGCCGCGATGGAACGGCCCGGCTCCCGCCCGCACCTCGTCTTCTTCCTGCACGACGAGGTCATGGTCCACGCGCCCGACGACCGCGTCGACGAGGTCAGCCGGGCCGTGGCCGAGGCCGCCGCCGAGGCCGGCCGCCTGCTGTTCGGCGACGCGCCCGTCGACTTCCCCGTCACGATCGCGGTCGTCGACGACTACGCGCAGGCCAAATGATCAGGGCTCGGACATGACGACGCCCGGCCCCTCGGGGACCGGGCGTCGCGGGTTCGCGGGTTCGCGGGAGGATCAGCCGCCGGAGGCGACGTCGCCCTTGTGGTCGTCGCCCTCATCCGTGTTGCTGCCGGAGCCGTCGGGGGTCGCCCGGTCCGAGCCGCTCTCCGTGGTGACCGAGGAGGAGGTCTCGTCGTGCTCCTCGGTGTGCGTCGTCGTGCCGTCGTCGTCGGTCGAGGTGCTCTCGTGATCTGTGCTCATGGCCCGACCGTACGCTCGCGCCGCTCCACGGGGAACCCCGCCCGCCGGATGCGCGCCCGACTTGGCCGGGGCCCCGCGGGCGGCGAGGATGGGACCATGACCGATCCCGCCCCCGCCGCTCCCGCTCCCACCGACCCGGCGGAGGTGCTCGCCGTCTACCGCTCGCGTCGCGAGCAGATGGTGGTCCTGCCGCAGGGCAACCTGGCACTCGTCAACACGCAGTGGATGTCCCACGACGCCGCCCCGCAGCCCGTGTACGGCATCCCGGGCACCTGGTCGCCCCTCGAGCCCGGCGCATCCGGCCTCCGGTTGCAGGCCACCGCGGCGGACGGCCTCCGTGTCGACGGCGTCCTCGTCGACGGCGAGGCGATCGTGCGCGGCCGCGACGACGCCCAGCCCTCGTCCGTCGTCGCCAGCGACACGGTCTCGGCGTTCGTCATCGCGAGCGAGGAGGGCGCCTACGCGCTCCGCGTCTGGGACGCGCAGTCCGACGCGATCCGCGACTTCGGCGGCATCGACGCCTTCCCGTACTCCGAGGAGTGGGTGGTGAAGGCGGACTTCACGCCGATCGAGGGAGGACGCGCGATGGGCTTCGAGCACCTCAAGGACGACGGCGCCACGAAGGACAAGATCGTGCCCGGTGAGATCACGTTCACGAAGGACGGGGTCGACTACTCGCTCGCCGCCTTCCGCGAGGGACGCGCGCTCCTGCTGGTGTTCTCCGACGCCACGAGCGGCGAGTCCACGTACGGCGTCGGCCGCTTCCTCATGGTCGCGCCGTCGCCCGACGGCACGATCACCCTGGACTTCAACCGCGCCTACCTGCCCCCGTGCGCCTTCAGCTACAACTTCAACTGCCCGATGCCGCCGAAGCAGAACCGCTTCGCCGTGCCCATCGAGGCGGGGGAGAAGAACGTGCTCGCCAAGGACGGCGGGCTGCTGCACTAGGTCAGTCGGCGGATCCGACCGGGGCGCGCGCCGGACGCCCCCGGCGGGGAGCCGCGGCGAGTCCCGCGGGTCGCGTGCCGTGGGCGCGCGCGTCGCCGATCCGACGTTCGGCCGCATCGAGCCACGTCAGCCGCGCGCGGACCTGTGCCTCCTGCGCCTCCACGGACAGCAGGCGCGCGAGCGCGGGCTCCCCGGCCTCCGCGTCGAGACGCTCCCGGGTCCGGGCGAGCGCGTCCGCCTCGGCGAGCGAGCGCTCGCGCTGGATCCGCACGACCTCGCGCACGTCCGCGTCGGGGAGCGACAGCGCCAGCGTGACCTTCACCACCAGCTCGTCGCGGTCCCCGACGGCACCCACGCTCGCCGCCAACCACTCCTCGACCTCGGCCGCCCCCGCCGCCGTGATCGTGTAGGGCACGTGCCCCGCGTCGTCCATGGCGCCCTTCACGACGAGTCCGTCGCGCTCGAGCCGGTCGAGCGTGTTGTAGATCTGGCCAACGTTGAGCGGCGCCGCGGTGCCCGTGCGCCGGGAGAACTCGGTCCGGAGCTGGTAGCCGTAGCAGGTGCCCTCGGTGAGGACCGCGAGGAGCGCGTGCCGCACCGACATGCCCGCCCCGTCTCCCGGCCACGGCGGGCCGATACCTGGAGCATAGGCATTCCCGGCATGCACCCCGGTCGGACCCGCCGCATCCGCGGAAGCGCGCGCGATGACTTCCTGCGGCGCGTCGCGACCCGCATGTTGCCCGCGCACAGGATCACCCGCCATGATGGGACCCGTCGGCGCTCGCGCCGGCCGCACCGGCAGGTGTGGAGCTCGTCCATCGCACGCAGATCGTTGGGGAAGACGCATCTGATCGGATGGAGGAGACCCATGGAAGCACCCGTCGCCAACTCAAGACCGGCTCGAGGAGTGCTCTACGTGCACTCCTCCCCTCGCGCGCTCTGCCCCCATGTCGAATGGGCCGCCGGTCGTGCGCTCGGCCACGCCGTGAACTTCACCTGGGACCCGCAGCCCGTGCTGAAGGGCGCCATGCGCGCGGAGTACTACTGGGAGGGCCCGGAGGGATCCGGCGCCGCCATCGCCAGCGGCCTCCGCGGCTGGGAGCACCTCCGCTACGAGGTCACCGAGGACGCCGGCCCCGGCCGCGACGGCGGACGGTGGATGCACACTCCGGACCTCGGCGTCTTCTTCGCGCAGACCGACACCGCCGGCAACACGGTCATCCCCGAGGACCGCATCCGCTACGCCCTCGACGTCGCCGGCTCCAACACGCTGGAGCTCCACCGCGAGCTGCGCCTGGCGATGGGCCAGGCCTGGGACGACGAGCTCGAGGCCTTCCGCCACGCGAGCGACTTCAGCCCCGTCGTCTGGCTGCACAAGGTCGGCTGACCGGGGTCCGCACCCGGCGCGCGGCTCCTCCCCGCCCGCCCGCACGACGAGAGGCCCCGACCATCCGGTCGGGGCCTCTCGTCGTGGGTGCGGCTAGACGCTGCGGAAGGCGATGACCGCGTTGTGCCCGCCGAAGCCGAACGAGTTGCTGATCGCGAGCAGGTCGCCGTCGCCCAGCGACCGGGGCGACGTGACCACGTCGAGCGGGATGTCGGGATCCTGCTCCGTGAGGTTGATCGTCGGGGGAGCGGTGCGCTCGGCCAGCGCCTTCACCGTGAAGACGGCCTCGATGGCGCCGGCGCCGCCGAGGAGGTGGCCCGTCGACGCCTTCGTGGCGCTCACGGGGATCCCGTGCACCGCGTCGCCGAACACGCGCTCGAGCGCCTTGTACTCGGCGATGTCGCCGACGGGCGTGCTCGTCGCGTGCACGTTGATGTGCGAGACGTCGGAGCGCGAGTAGCCCGCGCCCTCGATGCTCTGGATCATGGCGCGCGCGGCGGCCGTGCCCTCGGGGTCAGGGGCCGTGATGTGGAACGCGTCGCTCGTGACCGCGCCGCCCACCAGCTCGGCGTAGATGCGGGCGCCTCGGGCCTTCGCGTGCTCCTCGATCTCGAGGACGAGGGCGGCGCCGCCCTCGCCGAGCACGAAGCCGTCGCGCGCGATGTCGTAGGGACGCGACGCGCGCTGGGGGTCGTCGTTCCGCTTGGACAGCGCCTGCATCGCGGCGAACGACGCGATGGGGAGCGGGTGGATGGAGGCCTCGGATCCGCCGGCGACGATGATGTCGGCGCGTCCCGCCTGGAGGTGCTCGTACGCGCTAGCGATGGACTCGGTGCTGGACGCGCAGGCGGAGACGACCGTCTGGATGCCGGCGCGCGCGCCGAGGTCCATGCCGACCGCGGCCGCGGGGCCGTTGGGCATGAGCATGGGGACCGTCATGGGGAGGACCCTACGGGGGCCCTTCTCGCGGAGGGTGTCCCACGCGTCGAGGAGGGTCCACACGCCGCCGATGCCGGTCGCCCAGTCCACGGCGAAGCGCAGGGGGTCGACCTCGGGGGACCCGGCGTCGGCCCAGGCCTCGCGAGCCGCCGTGAGCGCGAACTGGCTCGATGGGTCGAGGCGCTTGGTCTCGATGCGCTGCATGACCTCGGAGGACGGCACCTTGGCCTGCCCGGCGAAGGTGACGGGGATCTCCCACTTGGCGACCCAGTCCTGCTCGAGCGTGCTGATGCCCGACTCGCCGCGCAGGAGCGCCTGCCAGGTGTCCTCGGCGGTGCCGCCGAGCGGAGACGTCGCGCCGATGCCGGTGACGACGATCTTCTTGGGGGTGGTCATGCGTGGCGTCTCCTCGACGTCGGGAACGGGGGAGGGAGATGGCCGGCCCCGGATGCGGGACCGGCCATGCTCCGCGCGGTCAGGACTGCGCGTTGGTGATGAAGGTGACCGCGTCGCCGACGGTCTTGAGGTTCTTGACTTCCTCGTCGGGGATCTTGACGTCGAACTTCTCCTCGGCGTTGACGACGATCGTCATCATCGAGATCGAGTCGATGTCCAGGTCGTCGGTGAACGACTTGTCCATCTCGACGGTGTCGGTGGCGATCCCGGTCTCGTCGTTGACGAGCTCGGCCAGGCCGGCCAGGACTTCTTCGGTGGACAGTGCCATGTGTATCTCCTCGTGGTTCGTGATGACCGGAACAGCTTATGGGGCGGTGGGGCTCAGGGCAGGACGACGACCTGCGCGCCGAAGACGAGACCGGCGCCGAACCCGATCTGCAGGGCGAGGCCGCCGGACAGCGACGGGTCCTCCTGGAGCAGACGGTGGGTGGCGAGCGGGATCGACGCCGCGGACGTGTTGCCCGTGGTGGCGATGTCGCGCGCGATGGCGACGGACTCGGGGAGGCCGAGCTGCTTCGCGAACTCGTCGACGATGCGCATGTTGGCCTGGTGCGGGATGAAGGCGGCGAGCTGCTCGGGCGCGACACCCGCGCGGTCGAGGGCCTCCTTGGCGACCTTGACCATCTCCCACACCGCCCAGCGGAAGACCTTCTGGCCGTCCTGGCGGAGCGTCGGCCACGCGGATCCGTCGCGCATGCTCTTCAGGGTGCCGGTCATGCCGACCGCGTCCCAGTTCGAGCCGTCGGATCCCCACACCGTGGGCGAGATGCCGGGGGTGTCGCTCGGGCCGACGATCGCGGCGCCGGCACCGTCGCCGAGGAGGAACGAGATGGAGCGATCGGTCGGGTCGACGATGTCGGAGAGCTTCTCGGCGCCCACCACGAGGACGTACTCCGCGAGGCCGGACCGGATGAAGGAGTCGGCCTGCGCGATGCCGTACGTGTACCCGGCGCACGCGGCCGAGATGTCGTAGGCGGGCGCCGGGTTGGCGCCGATGCGGTCGGCGAGGAGCGCGGCCATCGAGGGCGTCTGCACGGTATTGCTCACGGTCGAGACCAGGACGATGCCGATCTGCTCGGGCCGGATGCCCGCCTTCGCGATGGCCTCGAGCGATGCGGTGGTCGCGAGGTCGACCGCGTCGACGTCGGCGCCCGCGCGCTTGCGCGTGATGATGCCGGTGCGCTGGCGGATCCACTCGTCGGAGGAGTCGATCGGGCCGACGAGGTCGTCGTTCGGCACGTCGAGCTCGCCGCGGGCGGCGCCGAGGCCCCAGATGCGGGTGAAGCGCTCGACCACGGGTGCGGTCTGGATGGTGGGGCGGGGCTGGTCGGTCATGGGTGCCTGTTCGATGTCGGTGAGGCGGGATCAGGCGTGCGCGTCGAGCATGTCGATCGCCGCCGGGAGGTCGTCGGGTGTGGAGAGCGCGAGCGTCGGGAGGCCCTTGAGGCCGCGCTTGGCGAGGCCGGTGAGCGCGCCAGCTGGGGCGACCTCGATGAGGCCGGTGACGCCCGCGGCGGCGAAGGCGTCCATGCAGAGGTCCCAGCGCACCGGGCTCGCGACCTGGCCGACGATGAGGTCGAGGTACGCGGCGCCGGAGTCGACGCGGCTGCCGTCCCGGTTGGTCCAGACCGGGAAGCGGGGGTCGCGGGGCGCGAGCGGCGCGACCGCGGCGCGCAGGGCGGCGACCGCGGGAGCCATGTGGTGCGTGTGGAAGGCGCCGGCGACCTGGAGCGGGATGACGCGCGTGCCGCGGAGGGGCTCGGCCTGGAGCGCCGCGAGGGCGTCGGGGGCGCCGGCGACGACGATCTGGCCGCCGCCGTTGAAGTTGGCGGGCTCGAGACCGAGCTCGGCGAGGCGCGCGAGGACGGCGTCCTGGTCGCCGCCGACGACCGCGCTCATGCCGGTGCGGGTGATCGCGGCCGCCTCGGCCATCGCGTCGCCGCGGGTGCGCACGACGCGCATCGCCTCGTCGTCCGTGAGGATGCCGGCGCCCGCCGCCGCGGTGATCTCGCCCACCGAGTGGCCCGCGATGCCGGCGACGTACGCGTCACGGCCGTCGGCGAGGAGCGCGTGCAGGGCGACGATGCCCGCCGCCACGATGAGGGGCTGCGCGACGGCGGTGTCACGGATGGTGTCGGCGTCGGACGTGGTGCCGTGGGTGACGAGGTCGAGTCCCGCTGCGTCGCCCAGCTCGCCCAGGCGTCGCGCGTGCTCGGGGTGCTCGATCCAGGGGGAGAGGAAGCCGGGCTTCTGGGAGCCCTGACCCGGGCAGACGACGATGATCATCCGTCCATCCTCCCGCCCGCCGGGAGGCGCGTCGGAGTCGACGTCCTACAGAGGATCCGCCAGGACATTGTGAAGATGCCACGACGCGGGCGGGTCACCGTGCGGCCTGGCGCTTCGGCCGGGCGCGACCGGACCCCTGCTGCTGGGGGACCGTTGTGCCGGCCTCCGCGATGCTGCCGATGATGAGCGCGGCCTGGAGGATGAGCGCCTCGCGGGCGCCCGTCGCGTCCCAGCCGATGACGTCGGAGACGCGCTTCAGCCGGTAGCGCACCGTGTTGGGGTGCACGAACAGCTCCCGCGCCGTCGCCTCGAGCGAGCGGCCGGTGTCGAGGTAGCACCACAGCGTCGCGAGCAGCTCGGTCGAGTGCGCCTGGAGCGGCTTGTAGATGCGGTTGATGAGGGTGGACCGGGCGAGCGGGTCACCGGCGAGGGCGCGCTCCGGCAGCAGGTCGTCGGCGAGCGTGGGGCGCGGCGCGTTCCGCCACGACCGGGCGACGGCGAAGCCGGCGAGGGCCGCCCGCGCGCTCCGCGACGCCTCCACCAGGCTCGGCACCTCGTGGCCGAGGACGAGGTGGCCCGCCCCGAACCCGGGTTCGAGCTGCGTCGCGATCTCGAGGAAGGACACGGGAGGCGTCTCCGTCGCCGCGTCCGCCGGATCGACGACGGCGGGGGACGCGCGACCGATGACGAGGACCAGGCGGCTGCCCTGGACGCCGATGAGCACGTCGGCCTCGAGGTGCCGCGCCGTGCGGCGTAGCTGGTCGACGTCGAGCACCGCCGGCGCCGTGCCGACGAGCACGGAGACCTCGCCGTGCCCATGCCAGCCGAGCGCGGCGATCCGCGACGGCAGCTCGTCGTCGTACTCGCCCGACAGGATGCTGTCGACGACGAGCGCCTCGAGCCGCGCGTCCCAGAGCCCCCGGGCCTCCGCCGCACGCGCGTAGACGTCCGCGGCGGCGAATGCGATCTCCCGCGAGTACAGCAGGATCGCGTCGCGCACCGTGCGGTGCCGGTCGCGGACCCGGTCCTCGACGACCTCCACCGTGACCCGGATGAGCTGCAGCGTCTGCTGCAGGCTCACCGAGCGGAGGAGCTCGCGGGGGGCCGCGCCGAACACGTCGGCCGCGATCCACGGCGTGGAGTCGGGGTCGTCGTACCAGTGGATGAAGGAGGTGATGCCAGCCTGCGCGACCAGCCCGACGGCGGAGCGCCGCCCGGGCGGCATCTCGCCGTACCAGGGCAGCGTGTCCTCCAGCCGCTTGAGCGTCGCGCTCGCGAGCTCACCCGACAGGGACCGGAGCCACGTCAGCGTCTCCGCCTTCGTCTCCCCGGTCTCCACGTCGGTGTCGTGCCGGTCGCTCGGTGTCACAGGTCGGCGCAGCTCACGCCTCGCCGCCCGCCGATCCGGTCGTACCGGCGTTCACGTCGAGCAGGCGGTACTTGTCGATCGCCCACTTCGGCGCATCCTGGTCGACCTTGCCCTGCGTGACCAGGCGCTGCAACGTCTTCACGACCATCGACGGACCGTCGATCGCGAAGAAGCGGCGGGCCGCCGGACGCGTGTCCGAGAAGCCGAAGCCGTCGGCGCCGAGCGTCGAGTAGTCGCCGGGGACGAACTGCCGGATCTGGTCGGGCACCGCGTGCGAGAAATCGGTGACCGCGACGAACGGGCCCTCGGCGTGGCGCAGCTTCTCCTCCAGGTACGGGACCCGGGTCTCGGAGTGCGGGTGCAGCATGTTGTGCTCCTCCGCGGCCAGGCCGTCGCGGCGCAGCTCGCCCCACGACGTGACCGACCAGACGTCGGCGGAGACGCCCCAGTCGTCGGCGAGCAGCTGCTGCGCCTCCAGGGCCCACGGGACCGCGACGCCGGACGCCATGAGCTGGGCCTTCGGTCCGTCGATCCAGCCGTCCTTGAGCTTGTAGACACCGCGGACGATGCCGTCCACGTCCACACCCTCGGGCTCGCTCGGGTGGATGATCGGCTCGTTGTAGACCGTCAGGTAGTACATGACGTTCGGGTCCTCGTGCTCCCCGCCGTACATGCGCTCGAGGCCGGACCGCACGATGTGGCCGATCTCGTAGGCGTACGCCGGGTCGTAGGACACGATCGCCGGGTTCGTCTGCGAGAGGACCAGCGAGTGCCCGTCGGCGTGCTGGAGGCCCTCTCCCGTAAGGGTGGTGCGTCCGGCCGTCGCGCCGATGAGGAAGCCGCGCGCCATCTGGTCGCCCGCCGCCCAGATCGCGTCGCCCGTGCGCTGGAACCCGAACATCGAGTAGAAGACGTAGATCGGGATGAGGGGCTCGCCCTGCGTCGAGTAGGTGGTGCCGAGGTTGGTGAACGCCGCCAGGGCGCCCGCCTCGTTGATGCCCACGTGCACGATCTGGCCCTGCGGGCTCTCCTTGTAGGAGAGCAGCAGCTCGCGGTCGACGGACGTGTAGTGCTGGCCGTTCGGGTTGTAGATCTTCGCCGTCGGGAAGAAGGCGTCGATGCCGAACGTGCGGGCCTCGTCCGGGATGATCGGGACGACGCGGTTGCCGAAGTCCTTCGAGCGGATGAGGTCCTTCAGCAGCCGCACGAACGCCATGGTGGTGGCGATCTCCTGCGTGCCGGATCCCTTCTTGGAGATGCGGTACGCGGAGTCGTCCGGGAGCGTGATCGCGGTGTGCGACGTGCGCCGCTCGGGGGAGTACCCGCCGAGGGCGCGGCGGCGCTCCTGCATGTACTGGATGGCCTCGTCGTCCTGGCCGGGGTGGTAGTACGGCGGCAGGTACGGGTCCGCCTCGAGCTGGGCGTCCGTGATCGGCACGCGCATCTCGTCGCGGAACTGCTTGAGGTTGTCCAGCGTGAGCTTCTTCATCTGGTGGGTCGCGTTGCGGCCCTCGAAGCTCGGGCCGAGGCCGTAGCCCTTGACGGTCTTCGCGAGGATCACCGTGGGCTGGCCCGTGTGCTCGCTCGCCGCCTTGAAGGCCGCGTACACCTTGCGGTAGTCGTGGCCGCCGCGCTTGAGGTTCCAGATCTGGTCGTCGGTGTAGCCCTCGACGAGCTTCGCGGTGCGCTCGTCGCGCCCGAAGAAGTTCTCGCGGATGTAGGCGCCGCTCTCGGCCTTGTAAGTCTGGTAATCGCCGTCGGGCGTGCGGTTCATGAGGTCGAGGAGCGCGCCCTCGGTGTCGCGGGCGAGCAGGTCGTCCCACTCGCGGCCCCAGACGACCTTGATGACGTTCCAGCCGGCTCCGCGGAAGAAGCTCTCGAGCTCCTGGATGATCTTGCCGTTGCCGCGGACGGGTCCGTCGAGGCGCTGCAGGTTGCAGTTGATGACGAAGTTGAGGTTGTCGAGCTTCTCGTTCGCCGCCACCTGGAGCTGGCCGCGGCTCTCGACCTCGTCCATCTCGCCGTCGCCTAGGAACGCCCAGACCTGCTGGTCGGACGCGTCCTTGATGCCGCGGTTGGTGAGGTACTTGTTCGCCTGCGCCTGGTAGATCGCGTTGATCGGGCCGAGGCCCATCGACACGGTCGGGAACTGCCAGAACTCTGGCATGAGGCGCGGGTGCGGGTACGAGGAGAGGCCGCCGCCGGCGTGGCTCTTCTCCTGGCGGAAGCCGTCGAGCTGGTGCTCGCTCAGGCGTCCCTCGAGGAACGCGCGCGCGTAGGTGCCGGGGGAGGCGTGGCCCTGCACGAAGACCTGGTCGCCGCCGCCCGGGTGGTCCTGGCCGCGGAAGAAGTGGTTGTAGCCGACCTCGTAGAGCGCGGCCGAGGAGGCATACGTGGCGATGTGCCCGCCGACCGCGATGCCGGGGCGCTGGGCGCGGTGCACCGTGACGGCCGCGTTCCAGCGGATCCACGCGCGGTAGCGGCGCTCGAGGTCCTCGTCACCGGGGAAGTCGGGCTCGTTCTCCGGGGCGATGGTGTTGATGTAGTCCGTGGTCGGGACCATCGGCACGCCGAGGTGCAGCTCCTTCGAGCGCTTGAGGAGGCTGAGCATGACGTCGCGCGCGCGACCCCGGCCCTGCGTCTCCACGAGCCCGTCGAGCGACTCGTTCCATTCGGCGGTCTCTTCCGGATCCTGGTCGGTGTGGTTCACCGAGTACGGATCCTGGTCGTTGACAGTCACCCTCGACCTCTTCCTGTGGTGTGCAGACATCGTCTTCGGTGCCACGGGGCTCGAAGGGTGCGAGACCGCGCGTACGCCGACGCCCAGCCTACCCATGCCGACCGACGCTCCCCGACGACGTGCGGCGCGCGCCGCGGGAGGGCGCCCGCGGCCCCGGAGCTGGACATCGCGGATCCCCGGCGTAAGCTCGACCCTCGTGCCAGACAGGGGACATCTGCCGGCACGGAAGGATCCGCACCCCATGGCCCTGGCCAACGACACACAGGCTCCCGACTTCGAGCTCGCCAACCAGTTCGGCGAGCGCGTCCGGTTGAGCGAGTACCGCGGACACCGCGCGGTCGCCCTCGTCTTCTTCCCCCTCGCCTTCTCCGGCACCTGCACGGGCGAGATGTGCCAGCTCGAGGAGAACCTCGGCCTCTTCGCCGACAGCCGCGTGGAGCTCATCGGCATCAGCGTCGACAGCAAGCACACGTTGCGCGCGTGGGCGCAGCAGCAGGGCATCGACTTCCAGCTCCTCGCCGACTTCTGGCCCCACGGCCAGGTCGCCAAGGAGTACGGGGTGTTCCTCGAGGAGAAGGGCTTCGCGAACCGCGCGACCTTCCTCATCGACACGCGCGGCATCATCCGCGGCAGCTTCATCACGGCACCCAGCGAGGCGCGCGAGCTCGAGGCGTACCGCACCGCGATCCGCGACCTGGCTCTCGTCCCGGCCTGATCGGTCTCCCGCGACCCCTCAGCTGAGGATGTTGACGGCGCGGGCGATGACCAGCGCGAGGATCACGAACCCGGCGAACGCCTCGAGCGCCATGAGCGCCTTGGCGCGGTGGGAGAGCGGCATGACGTCGGTGGGGCTGTAGGCCATCGAGTTCGTGAGCGAGAAGTACGCGTAGTCGACGAAGCCCGGCACCCAGTCCGCGTGCTCCGACGAGCGTCGGGCCACCTCCGACACGGCGCCGGCATCCTCGTCCTGGGGGAAGCGGAAGTCGGCGGGTGCGAGGGCCGCACGGGCGTGGATCCGACGCGCCACCGGACCGCCGCGGTCCAGCTCCCAGAAGACGAGCGCGAAGGCCAGCACGTTGGTCCCCCAGACCTGCAGGGCCGTGAGCAGCAGCTCGGGTCCCGCCTCGGAGGCGTCGACCAGCGCGATCACCAGGACCACGAGGCTCACCTGGTTGGCGACCACGAGGAGGCTCCCGAGCGCGAGGCCGAGCCCGCGGGACCAGGGAGTCTCCCGCACGAAGCGGCGGGGATTCAGCGCGACCAGCGGCACGAGCAGGGCGACGGCGATCGCCACGACCGCGACGCGGACGCCGGACGGGACGGCGGTGGGCGCGATCCCGTAGAGGGCGACGGCGACGAGGAGGCCGACGGCGGCGGGCCAGCGCGGCTCGGCGACCGTCCGGCGGGAGGGGTGGATGGGCACGGGGGAGAGACTACGGCTTGCGCCCGCGGGGCGGCCGGGGCCCCGACGCGGTCGGCTAGCATGGCCGGGCGCCCGGCGGACGGGCGTCGCGGGCCTTTAGCTCAGTTGGTAGAGCGCCACGTTTACACCGTGGATGTCGTCGGTTCGAGCCCGGCAGGGCCCACCCGCGCCGCACCGTCGTCCGCGTGAGACATGCGCACCGGATCAGGCGAGGGTCCCCAGGCCCCGCACGAGCAGGTCCACCCCGAAGGCGAAGTCCCGGGCCGGATCCGTGTCGTCCGCGTCCTCGGGCAGCAACCCGAGCCGGGCGAGCTGGGCGCGCTGCTGCTCGTGCGCCACGTGGCCGAGCACGAAGTGCAGGACCGCCGACGCCGCCCGGGCGCAGTCGGCCCCGCCGAACCCGCCGATGGCGACGGCCGCGGACAGCGCGTCACGCGCCGCCGTCGCGCCGAGCCCCATCGCCGTGGTGCTGGCGACGACCTCGGCGCCGTCGCGATGGGCGAGGAGCGCCGAGCGGAGCCCCGTCGCGGCGCGGCGGACCCGCTCGCGCCAGTCGTCGCGCGGCCCGTCCGTCGTGGCGGTCGCCGCCTCGGCGACGATGCGGTCGGCCAGCTCCGCGAGGAGGCTCTGCTTGTCCGGGAAGTGCCAGTAGAGGGCGCTCGGCTGGACGTCGAGCGCGGCCCCGAGGCGGCGCATCGTGAAGTCCGGGAGGCCGTGCTCGTCGAGGATCCGCAGGGCCGTGCGGGCCACGTCGTCACGGCTGTGCCGCCCCGCCGCCTGCGCCCGTGCCATGCCGCCACTATAGTGAACGCCGTTCAGGTGAACGTCGTTCAGGTCCTCGGCGGCCGCATCGAGCAGAAGGAAGCCCATGACCCCGACCCGCTCCCTGCCCCTCCGCGCCGAGCGCCGCGCCCGGCTCGACGCCACCGACCTCGCACGGGTCGCCGTGCTCGCCGCGGTCGTCGCGGTGCTCGGGCTCCCGGGCGGCATCAGCGTCTTCGGCGGCGTGCCGATCACGGCGCAGACGCTCGGCGTGATGCTCGCGGGCGCCGTCCTCGGAGCGCGTCTCGGGGCCATCGCCCTCGCCGTCCTCCTGGCACTCGTCGCGGTGGGGCTGCCGCTGCTCGCCGGGGGCTCCGGCGGCGCGGGCGTCTTCCTCGGCCCCACCGCCGGCTACCTCGTCGGCTGGATCCTCGGGGCGGCCGTCGTCGGGCTCATCGTCCACCTGGGCGGCCGGCGGCCCACCGCCGCGCGCACCGCCGTGGCCATGGTGGTCGGGGGGATCACCGTGATCTACGCGGTGGGGATCCCCGTCCAGAGCCTCGTCACGCGCCTGCCCCTGGCCGAGACCGCGGCCGCCAGCCTCGTCTTCGTCCCGGGCGACATCGTCAAGGCGGCCATCGCCACCGGCATCGTGATGACGTTGGTCCGCGGCTACCCGCGCGCCTTCCGACGCGCGTCCGGCTGGACGACGGGACAGCGGGACGCCAGCGCGGCGACCCTCCGGTGACCCCGACGGACGGGATCGGCCCCGCCGCCCTGCACCTCGCCGCGGTCGGCGTCCGCCTCGGCGACGTCGAGGCGCTCCGCGACGTCACGCTCGACGTGGATGCGCGCACGGTCGCCGTGATCGGCGAGAACGGCTCGGGCAAGAGCACGTTCGCCCGGCTCGTCGGGGGCCTGGTCGAGCGCACGTCGGGGGAGCTGCGCGTGCTGGGCATCGACCCGGGACGCGGATCCCGCGAGCTGCGACGCCGCGTCGCCCTCGTCTTCAGCAACCCGGACGCCCAGATCGTCATGCCCACCGTCGCCGAGGACGTCGCGTTCTCCCTGCGGCCGGAGCGGCTTCCGCGCGCCGAGTCGGACGCGCGCGTCGCGGAGGCCCTCCGACGGCTCGGCATCCCACACCTCGCCGACCGCTCGTCGCACGAGCTGTCCGGCGGACAGAAGCAGCTGCTCGCCCTGGCGGGGGCCTTCGTCCGGCGCCCCGAGCTCGTCATCGCCGACGAGCCCACGGCGTACCTCGACGCCCGGAACGCCCGCCGGGTCGCGGACCACCTCTTCGAGCCCGACCACCGGCTCGTGCTCGTCACCCACGACCTCGCCGCAGCGGCCCGGTGCGACGCCGCCGTCCTGTTCGCCGGCGGCCGGGTGATCCGCACGGGCGCGCCCGCCGCCGTCATCGCCGAGTACGAGGCGACGCTCCGGTGACGCCGACCGGGCCGCGACCTCCCGGCCGCCTCGAGCGCATGCCCGCCGGTCCCGAGCTGATCGCGCTCATGGTCGTCGTGCTCGGGGTCTCCCTGCTGCCGTCCACCTGGTGGGGGGCGGGCACCGCTGTCGCCGTCGCGGTCGTCGCCTTCGCCGTCGCCCAGCTCGGCGACGGTCTCCTCGGCCTGCGCCGCCTCGCCGGCCAGGTGCGCGCCGTGCGCTGGCTGATGCTGTTCACGCTCGTCAGCCAGCTCGTCCTGCTCGGGCCCGAGCCCGCCGTGGCGAACACGGCGCGCGTCACGTCGGCGATCGCCATCGCCGGCCTGCTCGTCCTCACGACCTCCACGACCGAGCTCCTCGACGGCATCGAGCGCGGCCTCGGCCCGCTGCGGAGGCTCGGTGTCGACACGGAGCGGATCTCGCTGCTCCTCACCGTCACCGCCGGCACCGTCCCGGTCCTCGCGCGCCTGGCCGGCGAAGTCCGCGAGGCGCAGCGCGCGCGGGGCGCCCGTCCGGGTCTGCGGACGTTCGTCGTCCCCTTCCTCGTCCTCGCCCTCAAGCACGCGGACCAGCTGGGCGACGCGCTCACCGCCCGCGGGGTCAGGTGACGGGAGGCAGCCCGCCGTGATCGGGATGTCCGCGGGCCGTGCGAGCGGAGTCGCCGCGGGCGTGTCGCGGTAGCATCCACGCATGAGCTCCGACACCGCCGATGGCGCCGCCGCCTGGTCGGTCGTCGACGCCGCGACGCACGGGTCCAGCACCCACCGCGGATCCGCCCAGCGGAGCCTCTGGCCGCTCGCACCGCTCGTGCCCTCGCCGGACGTCGCCCACGAGGTGAGGCCGGATGCCGGCCGCCCACGTCGCGGCGCGCGCCGGGGCTGACCGGAGCGCGGCCGGGGACGGGCCGCGGTCGCCCCTTCGTTACGATGGGCAGGTGATCCCCACCCTCGCCGACGTCGTCCGTGTCGTCGAGGACGCCTGGCCGCCCGCGGGCGCGTCCGACTGGGACGCCTCCGGGCTCGTCTCGGGGGATCCGCGTCGGCAGGTCCGCCGCATCCACCTGGCCGTCGACGCCGTCCGCGCGACGGTCGACGACGCGGTCGCCGCCCACGCCGACCTGCTGCTGGTGCACCACCCGCTGCTGCTGCGCGGCGTGACCACCATCGCCGAGACCGGCTACAAGGGCGCGCTCCTCGCCGACCTCGTGCGCGCCGACTGCGCCCTGCACGCTTCGCACACCACCGCCGACGTCGTCGAGGACGGCACGTCGGGCCGGCTCGCGGCGCTCCTCGGCCTGGTGCCCGAGACCGTCCGGCCGCTCGATCCGGCCGAGGGCGGGGTGCGCGGCATCGGCCGCGTCGGCGACCTGCCCGCCCCGACGACGCTCGGCCGCCTCGCCGGCGAGCTGGCCCGGATCCTGCCGCCCACGGCGACGGGCATCCGCGTCGCGGGCCCCTACGACGCGCCCGTCACCCGCGTCGCCCTCTGCGGGGGAGCGGGGGACTCGCTGCTCTCCGCACCCGAGGTGGTCGGCGCGGACGTCTACATCACCTCCGACCTCCGCCACCACCCGGCGAGCGAGGCCCGCGAGTCGGCGGCCCTCCGCGGCGGCACGCCGTACCTCATCGACACGTCCCACTGGGCGAGCGAGTGGCTGTGGCTCGACCAGGCAGCCGGCACGCTGCGCGCGGCGCTGCCCGACGTGGAGGTCACCGTCAGCGACATCCGCACCGACCCCTGGGACTTCGCCGTCACGCAGTGACCGGCCGCCGCGCGGACGGTCCCGCGCATCCACGACGCACGCATCGCGCGCCCGCCGCACACCGGCGGAGCCGCACCACGAGAGGGAGAGCATGAAAGCCGATCCGAGCATCCAGAAGGAGCTCCTCGACCTGCAGGAGATCGACACCCGGCTCACGCACCTCACGCGCCAGCTCGCCCAGCTCCCGCAGCTGAAGGAGATCGACGCCCTGCAGCGGGAGATGGAGGTCGTCCGACGCCGCCTCGGCGAGCGGACCGGCGTCGTGGAGGACGCCCAGACCGAGCTCGCGCGCATCGAGTCCGACGTGGCCGTCGTGCAGGCGCGCATGGACCGCGACCGCACCCGCATCGAGGCGGGCGGTAGCTCGAAGGACGTCCAGGCCCTGGAGCGCGAGCTCGAGTCGCTGCTGCGTCGCCGCGACACCCTCGAGGAGGTCGAGCTCGAGGTGATGCAGCGGCTCGAGGAAGCCCAGGCCGCCCAGGCCGAGGTGGTCGTGGAGCGTGACGCCCTGGCGGAGCGGCTCGCCGCGGTCGAGGCCGAGCGCGACGCCGCGGCCGTGGAGCTGCGGGTCCAGGCCGAGCAGGCGAGGAAGGACCGGGACGCCCTGGCACCGAGGTTCCCCGAGGACCTCCTCGCGCTCTACGAGAAGCAGCGCGCGCGGTACGGCGTGGGTGCCGCGATGCTGCACCGCGGCATCTCCCTCGGCAGCAACATCGCCCTCCACCAGAGCGACCTCGACGCCCTGCGGAAGCGCGCCCCCGACGACGTGGTCATCGATCCCGAGAGCAACGCCATCCTCGTGCGGACGGACGAGTCCGGCCTCTAGCGGGAGCTCCGTCCGCACGCTGCCCTAGACTCGTCCCCGCGGATGGGTCGGCAAGACGGTCGCGCCGCGGAGGATCCCGAGAGGGGGAGACCGCGTCGAGGAACGTCCGGGCTCCACAGAGCAGGGCGGTGGGTAACACCCACCCGGGGTGACCCGCGAGACAGTGCAACAGAGAGCAGACCGCCCGTCGCGGAAGCGGCGGGTGAGGGTGAAACGGCGGTGTAAGAGACCACCAGCGGCCCGAGTGATCGGGTCGGCTATGCAAACCTCGCCCGGAGCAAGGTCGAACAGGGGACGCACAGGCTGCTCGTCCAGTCCCCGGGTAGACCGCTGGAGGGCTGCGGTGACGCAGCTCCGAGATAGATGGCCGTCCATGGTGCCGCGAGGCACCGGGACAGAACCCGGCGTATCAGCCGGCCCATCCGCACCCCGCACGACGAAGCGGCCGGACCCCCACGGGGGTCCGGCCGCTTCGTCGTGCGGTCGCGAGTCCGCTCCGGGTCAGTCCTCGGGCTTCGTCTTGTCGACGAGTTCGGCTGCGGGCGCGTGCGGGCTCGTGCCGACCGCGTGCGCGGCCAGGGCAGCGGCACCCATGATGCCCGCGTTGTTCCGCAGCTCCGCGGGCACGATCGGGGTGCGCAGCCGCAGCAGCGGCAGGAAGTGCTTGTGGTTCTTGGACACCCCGCCGCCGACGATGAACAGCTCCGGCCACATCAGCTTCTCGAGCTGGCCGTAGTAGACCTGCAGCCGGGCGGCCCAGCGCTTCCAGTTGAGGTGGGCGCGCTCCTTGGCCGCGTACGACGCGCGGCGCTCGAAGTCGCGGCGACCCGCGACGTCCATGTGTCCGAGCTCCGCGTTCGGGATGAGGACGCCGTCGTGGATGAGGGCGCTGCCGATCCCCGTGCCGAGCGTCGTCATGATGACGAGGCCGCGCACGTCCTTGGCCGCGCCGTAGCGGGCTTCCGCGTATCCGGCGGCGTCGGCGTCGTTGACGAACGTGATCTCGAGACCCAGGCGCTCCTCGAACAGCTTCTCGGCCTCGAGGCCGATCCAGCTGGGGGAGACGTTGGCGGCCGACATGGTCGTCCCGTGGACGATGGCGGCCGGGAAGCACACGCCGAGGGGCGTGCCCGCGGGTACCTCGCCGAGCGCGTGGATGATCTGCTCCACGGTCGCGACGATGTCGTCCGGCTCGCCGCCCTGGGGCGTCGGCAGCTTGACGCGCTCGCTGCGCAGCTCGCCGGTCGCGACGTCCACGATGGCGCCCTTGATGCCGGTCCCGCCGATGTCGATGCCGATTGCGGTCGTCGCGTCGTCGCTCATGCAAGCGACCCTACCGGCTCGTCCGGCCCGGTCCGGCCGTCGCGCGCCCCGCGGACGGGCCTAGCATCGGCAGCATGAGCGACAGCGACGAGCAGTACTGGTACGACGACCGCACGGGCGAGGTGGAGAAGGGGATGCTGTCCCCGGCCGCCCACCGGATCGGCCCGTTCACCACGGCGGAGGAGGCGGCGAAGGCGCCCCAGCGGCTACGCGAGCGCGCGGAGCAGTGGGCCGCGGAGGACCGCGACGACGACTGATCCCGCGGATCAGTCGGAGTAGCTCTCCGCCTGCGCGGGGAAGGCGCCCGAGACGACGTCGTCCCGGTACCGGGTCGCGGCGTCGAGGAGAACCTCGCGCATGTCCGCGTAGCGCCGCACGAAGCGCGGCACGCGCCCGCCCGTGAGGCCGGCGAAGTCGGTCCACACGAGGATCTGCCCGTCCGTGCCGTTGCCGGCGCCGATGCCGATGGTGGGGATGCGCAGCTCCTCGCTGACGCGCCGCGCGATCCCCTGGGGCACCATCTCGAGCACCACGGCGAAGGCTCCCGCGTCCTGGACCGCGAGCGCGTCCGCGAGCAGTGCCTCGGCCGCGTCCCCGCGTCCCTGGATGAGGTGGCCGCCCAGGCCGTGCTCGCTCTGCGGCGTGAAGCCGATGTGGCCCATCACCGGGATCCCGGAGGAGACGACGCGGCGGATCTGCTCCGCGCTGCGCACCCCGCCCTCGAGCTTCACGGCGTGGGCGCGCGCCTCCTTCATGAACCGCACCGAGGTGGCGAGCGCCTGGTCGGCGCCGGACTCGTAGGACCCGAACGGGAGGTCCGCGACGACGAGCGCCCGCTGAACGGAGCCCGTGACGGCGCGCGCGAGCGGGATCAGCTCGTCGAGCGTCACCGGCACGGTCGTGTCGTAGCCGAGGACGGTGTTGCCGGCGGAGTCGCCGACGAGGAGGAAGTCGATGCCGGCCTCGTCGAAGATGCCGGCCGTGAGCATGTCGTAGCTCGTGAGGCCCGTGATCTTGAGGCCCTGCTCCTTGGCCCGCGCGAAGTGCCGGATGCGTACCCGCTTCGGCGGCCCGGCAGGCCCGGTCGGGAGTCGGGCGGGTTCGGACGGGGTGACGGCAGCGTCGGGGCTCTGCATGCCTCGGAGTCTACGGCGGGCCCCGCGCGCGCTCGGCCCGACCCCGGGTCAGCCGGTAGGTTGGACACCGACGAGAGGGTGGTGGATGGACAAGCAGCGTGACTTCGTCCTGCGGACGATCGAGGAGCGCGGGATCAAGTTCGTGCGCCTGTGGTTCACCGACGTGACCGGCACCCTGAAGTCGGTGGCGATCGCCCCGGCCGAGGTCGAGGGCGCGTTCGCGGAGGGCCTCGGGTTCGACGGCTCGGCCATCGAGGGCCTCACCCGCTCGTACGAGGCCGACATGCTGGCCCACCCGGATCCGACGACGTTCCAGATCCTCCCGTGGCGCGGCGAGATCGACCCCACCGCGCGCATGTTCTGCGACATCTCGACGCCCGACGGGCAGCCGGCGATAGCGGATCCCCGCAACGTCCTCAAGCGCACGCTGGAGAAGGCGGCCGACCGCGGCTTCACCTTCTACACGCACCCCGAGATCGAGTTCTACCTCCTCAAGTCGAGCGAGTTCGGTGTCGACGGCCCGGAGCCCGTGGACGCGGCCGGCTACTTCGACAACGTCCCCGGCGGCACGGCGCACGACTTCCGCCGCCGCTCGGTGCGCATGCTTGAGGACCTCGGCATCTCCGTCGAGTTCAGCCACCACGAGGCGGGCCCCGGCCAGAACGAGATCGACCTCCGCTACGCGGACGCGCTCACCACGGCCGACAACATCATGACGTTCCGCACGGTCATCAAGGAGGTGGCCATCGAGCAGGGCGTCTACGCGACGTTCATGCCGAAGCCGCTCGCGGCGCACCCCGGCAGCGGGATGCACACGCACATGTCGCTCTTCGAGGGCGACGTCAACGCGTTCTACGCGTCGGGCGCCGAGTACCAGCTCTCCACCATCGGCCGGCAGTTCATCGCGGGACTGCTCAAGCACGCTCCCGAGATCACGGCGGTGACGAACCAGTTCGTCAACTCCTACAAGCGGCTCTGGGGCGGCGGGGAGGCGCCGAGCTTCGTCACGTGGGGGCACAACAACCGGTCCGCGCTGGTGCGCGTCCCGCTCTACAAGCCCAACAAGGGCAACAGCTCGAGGGTCGAGTACCGCGCCATCGACTCGGCGGCGAACCCGTACCTCTCCTTCTCCCTCTTGCTGGCCGCGGGCCTCAAGGGCATCGAGGAGGGCTACGAGCTCCCGGCCGAGGCCGAGGACAACGTCTGGACGCTGAGCGACGCCGAGCGTCGCGCCCTCGGGTACGCGCCGCTGCCGTCGAGCCTCGACCACGCGGTGCAGATCATGGAGCGCTCCGAGCTCGTCGCCGAGACGCTCGGCGAGCAGGTGTTCAACTACGTGCTGCTCAACAAGCGGCAGGAGTGGCGCGACTACCGCGCCCAGGTGACGCCGTACGAGCTGCGCTCCAACCTCGAGATGCTCTGAGCCGGATCCCCGGCCGGCGCACCACGACCGACATCCGACGACGAGGCCGGAGCGAGCCATGAGACGTGGGCAGACGCTGCTCGGCGCGTTGGCGCGGGCGGGCTTCGCGCGGCTGAGCGAGGTCGGCGAGGCCCTCGAGGAGGCGGCCGCGCTGTCCGGGTGGACGGAGGCCGACCTCGTCGAGGCCCTGCACTCGAGCGCGGACCCGGACGGCGCCCTCGACGCGCTCGTCCGGCTGCTCCGCGCGGATCCCGAGCGCACGCGCGCCGTGCTCGCCGACCCCGACGCGCGTCACCGGCTGGCGCGGGTGCTCGGGTCCTCACGCGGTCTCGCCGAGTTCCTCGCACGCCACACCGTCGAGCTCGACGGCTTCGCCCGTCCGCTCGAGGGCGCGCCGGCACCGGCCGACGTCCGCACGCGACTGCTCGACGCCGTGCGCGCGGTCGACGGCGTGGCGCGGATCACCGGACCGGATGCACGGACGGCCCTGCGGGTCCGCTACCGCGCCCTCGTCGCGCGCGTCGCCGCGTGGGACCTCGTGCACCCGGATCCGCTCGCGGCCGTGCGACCCGTCACCGCCGCCCTCGCCGACCTGGCGGGCGCGGCCCTCGAGGCGTCGCTCGCCGTCGCCCGCGCGGAGCTGTCCGTCCCCGGGACCTTCGGTCGCGCGCGACCCGAGGAGATCGCCGCGACGCGCCTCGCCGTCATCGGCATGGGCAAGGCCGGCGCCCGCGAGCTCAACTACGTCAGCGACGTGGACGTCATCTTCGTCGCCGAAGCCGCGACCGACGCATCCGGCGAACCGGTCATCGAGCCGTCGCGGGCGGTCGAGCTCGCGACGCGCCTCGCCGTGCTGACCATGCGCGGCATCGACGAGCACGAGATCGAGCCGGCCCTCTGGGAGGTCGACGCCAACCTCCGGCCCGAGGGGAAGGCCGGCGCGCTCGTCCGCACGCTCGACTCCCACCTCGCGTACTACGAGCGGTGGGCGAAGGACTGGGAGTTCCAGGCCCTGCTCAAGGCCCGGCCGCTCGCGGGCGACGCCGAGCTGGGGCAGCGGTACGCCGACGCCGTCGCGCCGCTCGTCTGGTCGAGCGCCTCCCGCGAGGGCTTCGTCGGGCAGGTGCAGCGCATGCGCACGCGGGTCACCGACAACATCCCCGCCGAGCAGCGGCACCAGCAGATCAAGCTCGGGCCGGGCGGGATCCGCGACATCGAGTTCACGGTGCAGCTCCTCCAGCTGGTGCACGGGCAGGGCGACGAGGCGGTCCGGGACCGCAGCACGCTGGCCGCGCTCGTGGCCCTCGCCGACGCGGGGTACATCGGCCGCACGGAGGCCGGCGAGTTCGCGAAGGACTACCGGTACCTCCGGCTCCTCGAGCACCGGCTGCAGCTGGATCAGCTGCGGCGCACGCACCTGATGCCCACCGACGAGGAGCGCCTGCGCATCCTCGCCCGCAGCACGGGCCTGGACGGGCGCGCGGAGGAGCTCACCGCTCGCTGGAACGCCACCAAGACGGCCGTCCGGACGCTGCACGAGCGGCTCTTCTACCGACCGCTCCTGGCGGCGGTGGCGTCGCTCCCGGAGGAGTCGCTCGCGCTCACCAGCGACCAGGCGGCCGCGCGCCTCTCCGCCATCGGCTTCGTCGACGCGCGCGGGGCGCTCGCCCACATCCGCGCGCTCACGCAGGGGGTCTCGCGCAGCTCCGCCATCCAGCGCCACCTGCTCCCCGTGCTCCTGCAGTGGTTCGCCGACGGCCCGGACCCCGACCACGGCCTGCTCGCCTTCCGCCGGCTCAGCGAGGCGCTGGGGGAGTCGAACTGGTTCCTTCGGATGCTCCGGGACTCGGCCGGGGCCGCGCAGCGCCTCGCGCAGGTGCTCTCGGGATCCCGCTTCGTCTCGGAGCTGCTCGACCGCGTCCCGGAGACCGCCGCGTGGCTCGCCCGCGACGAGGACCTCCGGCCCCGGACCTGGGCGGCCCTCGAGGAGGAGGCCGTCGCCACCGTGAACCGGCACCCCACGGCCGACGCGGCAGCGGCCGCGCTGCGCACCCTCCGTCGCCGGGAGGTCCTGCGCCTCGCCATCGGCGCGATCGTGGGGGTCACGCACGTCGAGACGCTGGGGCCGTCCCTGGCCGACATCACCACGGCGACCCTCCGCGGGGTGATGCGCGCCATCCGCCGCGAGGACGGCCCCTGGCCGGAGTTCGCCGTGGTCGCCATGGGCCGATACGGCGGGGCCGAGCTCGGCTTCGGCTCCGACGCGGACGTCATGTACGTGTTCCGCCCCATCGCGGGCATGGATCCCGAGCTCGCCCAACGGCGCGCCCAGGTCATCGTCTCCGAGCTCACGCGCCTGACGGAGGACTCGCGCCTCCCGCTGGACCTCGACACGGGACTGCGGCCGGAAGGGCGGAACGGGCCCGTCGCGCGGTCGTTCGCCTCCTACCGCGCGTACTACGAGCGCTGGTCCCTCACGTGGGAGGCGCAGGCGCTGCTCCGCGCACGGGGCGTCGTCGGCGACAGCGGGCTCATCGCGGACTTCACGGGGCTGGCCGACCGCATCCGCTACCCGGACGCCATCGGCGACGCGGAGGTGCGCGAGATCAAGCGCATCAAGGCGCGCGTGGAGAACGAGCGCCTCCCGCAGGGCGCGGATCCCACCCGCCATCTGAAGCTCGGGCGCGGGTCGCTCAGCGACGTGGAATGGCTGGTCCAGCTGATCCAGCTGCAGCACGCGCACGCGCACCCCGCCCTGCGGACGCCGACCACGCTCGGCGCGCTCGACGCCGCCATGGGGTCGGGTCTCGTGGACGAAGGCGACGCCGCCCGCCTCCGGGACGCCTGGCTCCTCGCGTCCCGTGTCCGCTCCGCCATGACGCTCTGGACCAACCGCACGGCCGATGTCCTGCCGGCCGACCGTGCCGCGCTCGACGCCATCGCGCGGCTCCTCGAGTACCCGCCGGGGTCGGCGTCCGTGCTCGAGGAGGAGTACCTCGGCGTGACCCGCCGCGCCCGCGCGGTCTTCGAGCGCCTCTTCTACGGGCTCGACGACCAGCCGGATCCGCGCGGCGCCTGACGCTGGTGCATCCGGCAGCGCCGACGGCGACGGGCCGCCCTCCCGGAGGAGGACGGCCCGTGCACCACGCACCCGCTGCGGGTGCCCGTGGGGTCAGACGCCGTAGTACAGCTCGAACTCGAACGGGTGCGGGCGCTGCGCGAGGGGCTTGATCTCCATCTCGCGCTTGTACTCGATCCACGTCTCGATCAGATCCGGCGTGAACACGTTGCCCGCGGTGAGGAACTCGTGGTCGGCCTCGAGCGCCTCGAGGGCGGCGCCGAGCGACGCGGGGACCTGCGGGATGCCCTTCGCCTCCTCGGGCGGGAGCTCGTAGAGGTCCTTGTCGACCGGCTCGTGCGGCTCGATGCGGTTCTTGATGCCGTCGATGCCGGCCATGAGCTGCGCCGCGAACGCGAGGTACGGGTTGCTCGACGCATCCGGCGCGCGGAACTCGATGCGCTTCGCCTTCGGGTTCGTGCCCGTGATCGGGATGCGGATCGAGGCCGAGCGGTTGCCGGCGGAGTACACCAGGTTGACGGGCGCCTCGAAGCCGGGCACGAGGCGGTGGTACGAGTTCACCGTCGGGTTCGTGAACGCGAGGATGGCGGGGGCGTGCTTGAGGATGCCGCCGATGTACCACCGCGCGATGTCCGACAGGCCGCCGTAGCCGGCCTCGTCGTAGAACAGAGGCTTGCCGTCGTTCCAGAGCGACTGGTGGGTGTGCATGCCCGAGCCGTTGTCGCCGAAGAGGGGCTTCGGCATGAACGTGGCCGTCTTGCCCCACTGCTCGGCCGTGTTCTTCACGATGTACTTGAACTTCAGGATGTCGTCCGCCGCGTGCACCATCGTGTCGAAGCGGTAGTTGATCTCCGCCTGGCCGCCCGTGCCCACCTCGTGGTGCGCGCGCTCGAGGATGAGGCCGGCGTCGATCAGCTTGAGGCTGATGTCATCACGCAGATCCGCCTGCTTGTCGACCGGGCTGACGGGGAAGTAGCCGCCCTTGTACGGCGTCTTGTTGCCGAGGTTGCCGCCCTCCTCCTCGCGTCCCGAGTTCCAGGCGCCCTCCTCGGAGTCGACCGAGTAGAAGCTCGTGTGCTGGTTCACCTCGTAGCGGACGTCGTCGAAGATGTAGAACTCGGCCTCGGGGGCGAAGAACGCGGTGTCGGCGATGCCGGACGCGGCGAGGAACTTCTCGGCCTTCTTGGCCACCTGGCGCGGGTCGCGGGCGTAGATCTCGCCGTTGCGGGGGTTGTAGATGTCGAACACCATGATGAGGGTGCGCTCGATGCGGAACGGGTCGATGTACGCCGTCGTCACATCGGGGATCAGCTGCATGTCCGACTCGTGGATGCTCGCGAAGCCGCGGATGGACGAGCCGTCGAACAGCTGGCCGACGGAGAAGAACTCCTCGTCGACGGTGGATGCGGGGATGTTGAAGTGCTGCTGCACCCCGGGCAGGTCGGTGAACCGGATATCGAGGAACTTGACGTCGGTGTCCTTGATGAACGCGAGCACCTCGGATGAGTCTCTGAACATGTGGTGTCTCCAAAAGGGGGCCGGAGCGGATGAGACTGACGGTTTCAGCCTCTCCGACCCTAGGGGGAAGGGGTTACCTCGCCATAACCGTCGTGTTTCGGCGATGTTACGCAAGCTGTCCCGGGCGCGTCGGCGAGTGCTCCCAGGGCCCGCCGACCAGGGGATCCACGGCCCCCGCGCCTAGGATCGGCAGGTGCCCGCGACTCCCACGAACCCCGACCTCGGCGATCCCGGCCGCAACCGCTGGCCGGGGGAGCGCCTCGGGCTCCCGGATCGCGGGCGGGGCTCCGTCGCCCGTGCCGGTCGGCGCATCGTGGGGATCTGCATCGACTGGGCGATCGCCGTGCTGGTCTCCTGGGCCTTCTTCGCCTACGACCCGACGGCCACGCTCGTGATCTTCGCCGTGATGCAGTACGTCCTCATCATCACCCTCGGCGGCAGCGTGGGGCACGTCGTGCTCGGCATGCGCGTCCGGCCGCTGACGGGAGGCTACGTCTCGCTGTGGCGACCGGCGGTCCGCACCGTGCTGCTGTGCCTGGTGGTCCCCGCGGTCGTGTGGAACGCCGACCAGCGTGGTCTCCACGACGTGTTCTCGGGGACGGTGCTCGTCCGCACGTCCTGACCGCGGCGCCGCCCGTCGGCGAGGGGTCAGCTGGGCTCGCAGCCGAGGTACACGAGCTCCGGGTCGACCCCGCCCAGCACCACGCGGGCGGGTGATCCCGCGCGGACGGCGCCGAGCTCCCGGCTCTCGGTCTCCCGCCCGTCGTCCGACCTCCCGGTCGTCACCTCGAAGCGCACGAGCGCCGCGCTGCAGTCCTCCGGCGCGGTCATGTCGAGGAGCGTGCACGACGTCGTGTCCACGCATTCGCTCGCACGCGAGGCGGGATCCAGCACCGGCTCGACGATGGCGCCCTGCGTCAGGTCGGCGCCGATGGTCGTGAACTGCGCGCGGGTCGAATCCTGGAAGGAGACGAGCACGACGAGGACGCCCGCGAGTGCGCATACCGCGGCGATGGAGGGACCGAGGCCGCGGCGCGCGAGCTCACGACGCGAACGGCCGTACGGGTGACGTCGCTCCGTGGCCGGCGTGCTCGCGGGCGACGTGCGAGCCGCCCCCGGAGACGCCGTGGCGTGGGCGCGAGGGGCGGGATCGGGCGGCACCGCACCCGTCCGAGCTGCGCGGAGGAGCGCGTCCCTCGCGAGGGTCAGCTGCACGAAGCGCTCGTGCGCGGCCTTCAGCTGCTGCGGCGTCGCGCCGGGGAGGCGGTCGGGATGCGTCTCCCGCGCCTGCCGGAGATAGGCGCGGCTGATGGCCGGGCGGTCGGCGTCCACGTCGACGCCGAGCAGCGCCGCAGCGGAGGCCGGATCCATGGGCTCAGTCTGCGCCGGGCACGGTGCGCGCGCAAACGTGGCGCGAGCGCGGGATCAGCGTGCCCGGGACGGGCGGACCTTGAACGGGTCGACGCCCTTGGGGATGGGCATGCTGTTCTGCCCGAGGGAGGTGAGGCGGTTGTTCACGGCCAGGACCTCCGCCTTCGTGATGGTGCGGGGGAACCGCTGCAGGCGACCGGCCAGCTTGTGGAGCCCGACGGAGTCGGCGTCGGGTCCGACGAAGACGAAGTGGACGGGCACGTTCGGGAGGACGCGGGCGATCTTCCGACGCTCGTCCTCGAGCATGCGGGTGGTGCGGCTCTTCGGGCCCTCACCGATGAGGGCGACACCGGGGCGACCGACGGCGCGGTAGACGGCGTCCTGCGACTTGCCGTTCACGGCGACCGGCATCTCGCTGCCGACCCATCCGCGCTTCAGCGAGCTGCGGAGGACGACGCCCACGGCTCCCGGCTGCCCCTTGATCTGCAGGTAGGCCGCGCGCTCCGCCTTGCGTCCGAGGACGATGAGGAAGGCGAGGATGCCCGCGAACACGCCGGCGACGACGAACAGGATGGCGGTCAGCCAGCTCCCGCCGGTCGCGAAGACCGCGAGCAGGACGCCGACGACGATCGGGCCCAGCAGCGCCAGGAGCATCCACCAGACCGAGCTCTTGTCGTAGCGCCGGGTCATCTGGAAGACCTGCCACATCTGCTTGATGCGGCCGGGTTCCTTGGGTGCCTTCTTCGAGGCTGTCTTGCGGGCCATGGTGCCCAGGATACCGGTGCGCGGGGGCCCGCCTGAACGGCCGAGGGCCGGTGCCCCGTCCCATCCCCCCACAGGGCCGCGATGCCGACGGGATGCTCAGCGGCCGCCCTCGCGCCCACCCGCCCTCCCGCCGACCGGCACACTCGCGGCGACGGACGGCCCGCCCAGACGGAGGCGCGGACCGAGCCGGCGCGACGAGAGGACGTGGGGCGATGGCGGACGGACGCGCTCGAGCGCACGACGGACGGGTCACGGGTCGGGACCGGGGCGACGGGCCGTTCGGCGCGGCGGCTGACGGGGTTCGATCGGCCGGCACGAGGGGACGGGTGCCGCAGAGGCGGAGGCACGGGCCGGGCACGGACCCCGACGCGGTGTCCGCCTCCGGGACCGTCGTCGCGGGCTATCGCCTGGTGCGGCTCGTCGGGAGGGGCAGCCGCTGCGAGGTGCACCTCGGCCGCCCCTGCCGCGCGTCGGATCAGGGGAGCGGTCCGGCGGCGAACGTCGCGGTGAAGATCGTGCCGGCGACCGAGCGCAGCCGCGGGGAGGCGGAGATCGTCGCTCTCCAGGCGGTGTCCTCCGACCACGTCGTCGCGCTGCGGGACGTCGCGACCCTCGCCGACGGCAGCCTCTGCATCGTGCAGTCGCTGGGCCAACGCGGCACGGCGTCGGCCCTGCTCAGCAGACGCGGCAGCATCACGCCCGGCGAGACCGTGACCCTGGTCGCCTCCGTCCTCCGAGGGCTGGGCGACCTCCACGACGCGGGCATCGCGCACGGCTCGGTCGACCTGACCCACGTGGTCCTCGACGCCATCGGGCGTCCGCTGCTGAGCGGGCTCGGCTCCTCCCGCGTCATCGCCGGAGGGGCGGGAGCGGACGGCCGCCAGGGTGCCGACCCCGTCGAAGAGGACCTGGGGCGGGTGTCTCGGATCGTCCGGGCGCTGCGCGACCCGGCGGACGCACGCGGACGCGCGTCCGAGGACCGATGGGAGGGATGGCTGGCGGTCCTCGACGCCACGATCCACGGGGAGACCGACCTCACCGCGCATGATCTCGCCGACCGCCTGCTCGACGTCGCGGACGCGGCCCCGTTGGCCGACGCCGGACCATCCTCGCGCTCCTCCGACGACCATCGCATCCTGCCGCCCGGTGCGACGCTCGAGGCTGTCGGCCCGGGCCCCCTCGGGGGCAGCGTCGGGCGGACAGGCGACCCCGGACGCGGGGGTCGGCCATCCGCGGGCAGGCGCCGCGGCGGTCATCGTCGGCATCGTGCGGCGGGTGACCGGCGCGCGGACCGGGCGCGATCCCGGGGGAGGGCGGTGCGGGCGCGTGTCACGGGTGAGCTGGCGACGGTGCGCCCCGGCATCTGGGTGCTCGGAGCCTCCGCGCTCCTGCTCCTGCTCGCGGGCGCCGTCGCGGTACCCGCTCTCACGAGCCCCGCTCGCGGCGCGACGGCAGGGCTGACGAGCGCGCCGACCCCTTCGGCGTCCGCGTCCGCCAGCGGAGACGCCGCACCGTCGGCTGAGTCGGATCCCGACGTCGCGGCGACGGCCTCGCCGGATCCGGATGCCGCCGCCCCCACGCTCCTCCGGCTCCGCGCCTCCTGCCTCCGTCGTGGCGACGTCGGCTGCCTGGCCGAGGTGGACGAGACCGGCTCCCCGGTCGAGGACGCCGATCGCAGCGCCATCGCATCCGGGGCATCGGCCGCCCTGGACGACCCCGCGCTCCACGTCGCGGATGCCCTCGGCCCGGCTCAGCGGCTCGGCGACAGCGCCCTCATCAGCCTGCGTCCCGAGAACGCGCCCGGACCGGAGACGTCGGCGCCCGGACGCCGACCGGCCTCCCTCCTGATGGTCAGGGGAGAGGCCGGGTGGCGGATCAGGGACCTGATGGACGACCGTTGAGGGTCGCCGTGGGGTCGGGGGAGTGGCTAGATGCCCAGGTCGGCGTCGAACGCACCGGCCTCGAGGCGGTTCTTCACGGCCACCAGGAAGCGCGAGGCGTCGGCCCCGTCGACGATCCGGTGGTCGTAGGAGAGCGCCAGGTACACGGTGGAGCGGATGGCGATCGTGTCCTGCCCGTCCGCCGTGATGACCACCGGACGCTTGGTGACGATGCCGGTGCCGAGGATCGCGGACTGCGGCAGGAAGACCACGGGCGTGTCGAACAGCGCACCGCGCGAACCGGTGTTGGTCAGCGTGAAGGTGCCCCCGGCCAGCTCGTCCGGCGACAGCTTGTTGTCGCGCGTGCGTGCGGCGAGGTCGGCGATCTCCGTCGCGAACTGCGCCAGGTTCTTGCCCTCGGCGTTCTTGACGACAGGAGTGAGCAGTCCACGCTCCGTGTCGACCGCGATGCTGATGTTCTCGTGGTCGGGGTAGACGATGCTGTCACCGTCGACCGTCGCGTTGACGACGGGGTACGCCTTGAGCGCTTCGGCGGCAGCGAGCGCGAAGAAGGGGAGGAACGACAGCTTGACGCCGGTCTTCTCGACGAAGTCGCCCTTCACGCGGTCACGAAAGCCGGCCACCTTCGTGACGTCGACCTCCACCACCGAGGTGAGCTGCGCCGTGGACTGCATCGACACGACCGCGCGGTCGGCGATGAGCTTGCGCATGCGCGACATCTTCGCGGTGGTGCCGCGGAGGGGAGACGTCTCGAGGGGCGCGACCACGGGAGCGGCCGGAGCGGCTGCCGCCGGGGCGCTCTTCGAGGCGGCGGCCTCCGCTGCGGCGAGCACGTCCTCCTTGCGGATGCGGCCTCCGACGCCGGTGCCGACGACCGAGCTGATGTCGACGCCGCGCTCGTTCGCGAGCTTACGGACGAGCGGCGTCACGTAGCCGGCGTTGCCGGACGCGGCGGGGGCCGGAGCCGCAGCTGCTGCCGGGGCGGCTGCCGCGGGGGCGGGGGCTGCGGGAGCGGGGGCCGGGGTCGCCTGGGGCGCAGGGGCGGGCTCCTCGGTGGCGGGCGCGGGCGCGGGCTCGGGCTCGACGGGCGCGGGGGCCTCGGCCTCGTCATCCGCCTCGGTGGAGGGGATGACGGTGTCCTCGACGGCGTCCTCGGTCGCGGGAGCCGGCTCCTCGGCCTCCGCCGCGGCGGGCTCCGCGGCGGGCGCGTCGCCGCCACCGGACCCGTCGCCGATACGCACCAGCTCGGCGCCGACCTCGACGGTCTCGTCCTCCTGGACGAGGATCTCCTCGATGACGCCGGCGACCGGCGAGGGGATCTCGGTGTCGACCTTGTCGGTCGACACCTCGAGCAGGGGCTCGTCGACCTCGACGTGGTCGCCGACGTTCTTGAGCCAACGGGTCACCGTGCCCTCGGTGACGCTCTCGCCGAGTGCGGGGAGGTTGACGGATTCGCTCATGGGGTTGTCTCCTTCAGGCCCGACTCCGGACCCGGCTTGTGTGTCGGTGGTGGCAGGGTGCTACAGGGCGTGCAGAGGCGTTCCGGCGAGAGCCAGGTGGGCCTCGCCGAGCGCCTCGTTCTGAGTGGGGTGGGCGTGCACCAAGCCGGCGACGTCCTCGGGGTAGGCCTCCCAGTTCACGATGAGCTGGCCCTCGCCGATGAGCTCGCCGACCCGGGCGCCGATCATGTGGATGCCGACGACGGGCCCGTCCTGCACGCGGACCACCTTGATGGATCCAGCCGTGCCCAGGATGGAGCTCTTGCCGTTGCCGCCGAGGTTGTACTCGTAGCTGGAGACCTTGTCGGCGCCGAACTTCTCGACGGCCTTGGCCTCGCTGTAGCCGACGCTCGCGACCTCGGGGTCGGAGTAGGTGACCTTGGGGATGTTGATGTCCTCGACGACCACGGGCTTGTTGCCCGCGATCTCCTCGGCGACGAAGATCCCCTGCTGGAAGCCGCGGTGGGCGAGCTGCAGGCCGGGGACGATGTCGCCGACGGCGTAGACGCCGGGGACGCTGGTCTGGAGGCGCTCGTCCGTCAGCACGAATCCGCGGTCCGTCTTGACGCCCGCCTCCTCGAATCCGAGGCCCTGGGTCGCCGGACCGCGGCCCACGGCGACGAGCAGGAGGTCGGCGTCGTAGGTGGTGCCGTCCTCGAGGGCGACCTGGACGCCCTGGTCGTCCTGCGTGACCGACTTGAAGCGAACGCCGAGCGAGAACGCGATGCCGCGCTTGCGGAACGCCCGCTCGAACTGCTTGCTGATGGACTCCTCCTCGTTCGGGACGAGGTGGGGCAGGGCCTCGATGATCTGCACGTCGACGCCGAAGGAGCGCCAGACGGAGGCGAACTCGACGCCGATGACGCCGCCGCCGAGGATCGCGACCTTCTTCGGGATGTAGTCGAGCTCGAGGGCCTGCTCGCTCGTGATGACGCGGCCGCCGATCTCGAGGCCCGGCAGCGTGCGGGAGTAGGAGCCGGTCGCGAGGACGACGCTCTTCCCGGTGATGGTCTGGTCGCCGACCTGCACGGTGGTGCCGGACGTCAGGCGGCCCTCGCCCTCGATGACGGTGATGCCCCGGGCCTTGATGAGACCCTGCAGGCCCTTGTACTTGCTGGCGACGATCGCCTCGCGGTACGCGTTCACGCGGGCGATGTCGACGCCGTCGAACGAGACGTTGACGCCGTACTTCTCCGACTCCCGCGACACGTCGGCCACCTCGGCCGAGTGCAGGAGGGCCTTGGTGGGGATGCAGCCGCGGTGGAGGCACGTGCCGCCCAGCTTGCCCTTCTCCACGAGGCCCACGGTCTTGCCCAGCTGCACCGCACGGAGCGCTGCCGCGTAGCCGCCACTCCCGCCGCCGAGCACCACCACGTCAAAGTTCTGTTCCGACACCCAGGATCTCCCTCGTATGCATCAAGGTCGTCTCATGCGACCGCCCGACCGGGCAGGCGCGGGACCCCCTCAGGAGGCCTCTCCGAGCCTACTACGCGCGTGAAAACCCGGCGGCCAGGGCCAGGAGCGTGCGCACCGCCACACCCGTCGGGCCCTTCCCCGTGAAGCCGTGGCCGCCGCCCTTGTTGTGCGACGGACCCGCGATGTCGATGTGCGCCCACGCGATCCGGGGAGCGTCCTCGGCGTCGCCGGTCCGGCCGACGAACTCCTTCAGGAACACGCCCGCGACGAGCATGCCGCCCGCCGGGTTGCCGGGCTTGACGTTGGCGATGTCCGCGATGTCGGAGTTGAGGAGCGCGCGCATCTCCTCGGGGAGCGGCATGCCCCACATGCTCTCGCCCTGCTCGCGCGCCGCGTCCAGCAGGCGGGCGACGAGGGCGTCCTCGCCCATGACCGCGGAGTACCGCTCGCCGAGTGCCACGACCTGCGCGCCCGTCAGCGTCGCGATGTCGACGATGGCGTCCGGGTGCTCCTCGCTGGCGGCGACGATGCCGTCGGCCATCACGAGTCGGCCCTCGGCATCCGTGTTGAGGACCTCGACGGTCGTGCCCCCGCGCATGCGCAGCACGTCGTCCGGGCGGATGGCGGAGCCGGAGGGCATGTTCTCGGCGATGCAGAGCCACGCGGTGAGGCGCACCGGCAGCTCGAGCCGCGCGGCGGCGACGAGGACCTCGAGGATCGTGGCGGCGCCGGTCATGTCGTACTTCATGCCGATCATCGGCACGGCGGGCTTCAGCGAGATGCCGCCGGTGTCGTAGGTGATGCCCTTGCCCACGAGCGCGAGGTGGCGCGTCGCGCCGGCGGGGGAGTAGGCGACCTTCACGAGGCGGGGCGGGCGCGTCGAGCCCTGGCCGACGCCGAGGATCCCGCCGAAGCCGTCGGCCGCGAGCGCGTCCTCGTCCCAGACGCGGACGTCCACGGGCAGCCCGCTCGTGCGCTCCCGCACGGCGTCGACGAACGTCGCGGGGTAGAGGTCGAGGGGCGGGGTGTTGACCAGGTCCTTGGTGCCCGCCACCGCGCCCGCGACCGCGAGCGCGCGCGCCACGGCCTCGTCGGCGTCCTCGGCGGTCCAGGAGTCGCCCTCGGCGATGACGGTGACGGCCGAGGCCCGCGGCTTCTGGCCCGCGAGCGAGTCCTTGCGGTAGGAGTCGAAGGAGTAGACGCCGAGGGCCGCGCCCTCGAGCACGGCGGTGAGCTCGACGAGCGAGGTGACGGGGACCGCGACGGCCACGCGCTCGACGCCGCGGAGCTGGCGGGTGGCGCTGCCGACGGCGTAGCGGAGCGCCACGGCGTCGAGCGGGCCCGAGCCCACTCCCACCAGCGCGATCGTGCGGGCGGCCGTCCCCGTCCCGGCGACGCGGACGACCTCGTCGCGGCCGCCGGTGACGCCGACGGCGGACAGGCCGTCCACGTCGAGCTCGAGGCCCTCGGGCGCGTGCACCCGGATCCCCTCCCTCTCGCTGGAGACGGCGACGACGAGCGCGTCGGCCTCCACGTCGACGGCGCGGTCGGAGGACACGGAGAGCTGGGGGAGGGTCATGGGCGACGAGCCTACCGACGGGCGCGGAGGCGTCGGCGCGGAGCGCGAGGCGTCGTGGATCGGCGGATGGGGGCCGCCCGGGGCTCGTCGACCGTGTTCGCTCTCGGCGGCACGCACGCCGCCCCCTCCGGGAGGGGCCGTCGGAGGCGCGGCCTAGAGTGGATCCATGGCTGACGCGGACGGACTGTACGAGATCGACACCGACATCGGCGAGGTCCCGACCGGCCTGCCCCTGGTCGCCGTGCTCACCGGGTTCTCCGACGCGGGATCCGGCGTGTCCCAGGTCAGCGAGTACCTCCTGAGCACCCTGAGCCACCGCGACGTGCTGCGCTTCGACACCGACACGCTCCTCGACTACCGCGCGCGCCGCCCCACCATCCACTTCGACCAGGACCACCTCGCCGACTACCGCCCGGCGCGGCTGGCGCTCTACCTGGCGCACGACGAGATCGGGCAGCCGTTCCTCCTGCTCACCGGGTTCGAGCCCGACTTCCGCTGGGAGGCGTTCACCGCCGCCGTCCTCGGGATCGTCGACCACTACCGGGTCTCGACGACCACGTGGGTGCACGCCATCCCCATGCCCGTGCCGCACACGCGCGACATCAACGTCACGGTGAGCGGGAACCGCACCGAGCTCATCGACGCGCTCAGCGTGTGGAAGCCGAACACGCAGGTGCCGGCGAACGCGCTGCACCTGGTCGAGCACCGCCTGCACGATGTCGGGCACCCCGTCGCGGGATTCGTGCTCCTCGTCCCGCACTACCTCGCCGACACGGAGTTCCCCCTCGCCGCGGTCGCCGCGCTCGAGAGCATCAGCGCCGCCACCGGTCTCATCTTCCCGACCGACCGGCTCCGCGAGGAGGGCCGCGACTTCGTCGGCCGCATCGACGAGCAGGTCGCGGGCAACCAGGAGCTGGCCCGCCTCGTGACGACGCTCGAGGAGCGCTACGACAGCTACATGGAGGACACGCCCCTCAAGTCCCCGCTCACGGACGAGGACGGCGCCCTGCCGACGGCCGACGAGATCGCGGCGGAGTTGGAGAAGTTCCTCGCCCGCCGCCGCCCCGGCGACGGCGACGCGGTGTGACGCCCTCGAGCTGATCGGCCAGGTACACCCGGACGCGCCGGGTGACGCGCGTTGGGTCGGTATCCTCGTGCCGATGAGCACCCGCCGCGCCCGCATCGTCCTCGGCGTCGCCATGGTCGCGTACCTCTCGTCCGTACTCCAGCGCGGGTCCCTCGGCATCGCCTCCGTCGAGGCGGGAGAACGGTTCCACGCCTCGGCGTCGTTGCTCTCGACGCTCGCGGTGACGCAGCTCGTCGTGTACGCGGCCCTGCAGATCCCGGTCGGCGTCCTCATCGACCGGATCGGCCCGCGCGCCCTGCTCGCGACCGGTGCGCTCCTCATGGTGGCCGGGCAGGTCACCCTGGCGCTCTCCACGACGCTCGAGGTCGCGATCCTGGGTCGCATGCTCGTGGGCGCCGGCGATGCGATGACGTTCGTGTCCGGACTGCGGCTCATCAACTCCTGGTTCTCCGGCCCGCGCGTGCCGGTGCTGTCGCAGTGGTTCGCCAACGTCGGCCAGCTCGGGCAGGTGCTGTCGGCCATCCCGCTCTCGCTCGTGTTGCACACGGCGGGGTGGACGCCGGCGTTCCTGGGTTCGGCCTCCGTCGCGGTCGTCGCCCTCGTCGCCGTCGTCGTCGCCGTGCGCGATCGACCCACGGGGGATGCGCCGCCTCCCCGCGTGCCCTGGGGCGACTCCATGCGGGAGCTCGGACGGAGCGTGCGCCGGCCGGGGACGCAGCTCGGCTTCTGGTCCCACTTCGTCACGCAGTCCTCGGGAGTGGTCTTCAGCCTCCTCTGGGGCTTCCCGTTCCTCGTCGACGGCCTGGGGTACAGCCCCGCGCTCGCGTCCGGTCTCCTGATCGTGATCGTGGCGTCGGGCATGGTCGTGGGGCCCGTGATCGGGATCCTCACCGGGCGCTTCCCGTTCCGCCGCTCCAACCTCGTGCTCGGCGTCGTCGCGATGATGGGCGCGGCCTGGGCGGTCCTGCTCCTCTGGCCAGGCGTGCCGCCGCTGGCCGTCGTGATCCTGGTGGTCGTCGCCATCGGCATCGGCGGCCCCGGCTCGCAGGTGGGTCTGGACTTCGCGCGCACGTTCAACCCTCCCCGGAGCCTCGGCGCGGCGTCCGGCATCGTGAACGTCGCGGGGTTCACCGCGAGCTTCACCATGATGCTGCTCATCGGGATCGCCCTCGACGTGCAGGACGGGATCCGCGTCGCCGGCGGTGCGCCCAGCGACCTCTACGCGTTCGACTCGTTCCGCGTGGCATTCGCCGTGCAGTACCTCGTGGTGGGCTTCGGGGCGCTGATGCTGGTGCGGACCCGCCGACGGACACGGCGCCTGCTCGCCGACGAGGGAATACGCGTGGGGCCCCTCTGGGTTGCCTACCTCGACAGGCGACGCCGACGCCGGGCGTGACGCCGGCCCGTACTGGGCGCATTGGCTCGCCCCCGCGCCCATCCGTGCAATAATCAGGTACGGACCCGTTCATGTCCTGCATCTCACGCCACCTCGGTGGCGGCATCACCTCGGTGGTGTTCGAGCAGCGGACTTGACATGGGTCCTAGCAATGTCCGAAAACAACCCCGACCCACCTCCGGCAGGTCACCCCGCAGCGTCACCGCGGAGCGCACGACCGGTCGTCGTGGGGACGAAAGGTGTTCGCATGGCCACCCCCTCCACCCCGTCCGCCACCCTGGACGCGGCCGCCGCGACCGGCACGGCCGACGACGCCGCGACGGGTGAGGCGAAGGCACCCGCGAAGCGCGCGCCCGCCAAGAAGGCCGCAGCGCCGAAGACCACCGGGACCGCCAAGGCCCCGACGAAGGCCGCCGCCGCCAAGGCCGCCGCCGCCGCCGACGACGACGCCGTGGCCGAGGACGCGCCCGCCGCTCCCGCCAAGGCGCCCACCGCCCGGGCCAAGGCCGCCGCCGCCAAGAAGGCCGCCGCGGCGTCGGGTGACGCCGCGCCCGCCAAGGCGCCGCGCAAGACCGCCGCGAAGAAGACCGCCGCCGCCGACTCCGGCGAGCCGTCCGACGACGACGCCGAGGAGGTCGTGGTCCCGGTCGCCGAGGAGGACACCGACGACGAGGTCGTCGAGGACGGCGCGGCCAAGGCACCCGTCGTGCTCGAGCCGCTCCCCACCGGGGCCATGGTGCTGTCGAACAAGGAGGAGGACGAGGACGTCCCCGTCTACTCGACGACCATCACCGGCGCCACGGCGGACCCCGTCAAGGACTACCTCAAGCAGATCGGCAAGGTCGCGCTGCTCAACGCCGCTGAGGAGGTCGAGCTCGCCATGCGCATCGAGGCGGGCCTGTTCGCCGAGGACAAGCTGGCGAACACCCCCGGCATCTCCCGCGAGCTCGAGCGCGAGCTGCGCTGGGTCGCGCGCGACGGCCAGCGCGCCAAGAGCCACCTGCTCGGCGCGAACCTCCGCCTCGTGGTCAGCCTGGCGAAGCGCTACACGGGTCGAGGGATGCAGTTCCTCGACCTCATCCAGGAGGGCAACCTCGGCCTCATCCGCGCGGTCGAGAAGTTCGACTACACCAAGGGCTTCAAGTTCTCCACGTACGCCACGTGGTGGATCCGCCAGGCCCTCACGCGCGCCATGGCCGACCAGGCCCGCACTATCCGCATCCCGGTGCACATGGTCGAGGTCATCAACAAGCTGGCCCGCGTGCAGCGCCAGATGCTCCAGGACCTGGGCCGCGAGCCCACGCCCGAGGAGCTCTCGCGCGAGCTCGACATGACGCCCGAGAAGGTCATCGAGGTCCAGAAGTACGGCCGCGAGCCCATCTCGCTGCACACCCCCCTCGGCGAGGACGGCGACAGCGAGTTCGGCGACCTCATCGAGGACACCGAGGCGGTCGTCCCGGCCGACGCGGTGGGCTTCACCATGCTGCAGAAGCAGCTGGAGTCGCTCCTCGACTCGCTGTCCGAGCGTGAGGCCGGCGTGATCCGCATGCGCTTCGGCCTCGGAGACGGCATGCCGAAGACGCTCGACCAGATCGGCGACACGTTCGGCGTCACGCGCGAGCGGATCCGCCAGATCGAGTCGAAGACCATGGCCAAGCTCCGCCACCCGTCGCGTTCGCAGTCGCTGCGCGACTACCTCGAGTAGGCCGTGCCCCTGCGCCTCGCCGTCGCCGCGGGACGGGCCGCCCGCTGGGCCGCCCGTCTCCGCGGCGGCGGCTCCGCCGTGCCCGGCGTCGTCGCCCTCCGCATCGACCCCCGCTTCCTCGAGCGCACGATCGCCGACCTGCCGCACGGCGTGGTCGCGGTCACCGGCTCAAACGGCAAGTCGACCACCACCCACATGCTCACCGCCGTCCTCCGTGCGCACGGCTTCCGCGTATTCACGAACCCGTCGGGCGGCAACCTGCCACAGGGCATCGCGTCCGCGGTGCTCGCGGACGCCGACGCGTCGGGTCGGCTGGACGCCGACGTCGCCGTGCTGGAGATCGACGAGGCCTACGGCGTCGCGCTCTCCGCGCTGCTGACGCCGCGCACGGTCCTGCTGCTCAACATCCAGATCGACCAGCTCAACCGGTTCCACGAGCCGGACCGCGTGGTCGGCATGTTGGAGCGGATCGCCGACACGGCGACCGAGGCCGTCGTCGCCAACCGGGACGACGCGCACGTCAACGCCATCGCCGCGCACACCGCGCGTGCAGGTCGCGCCGCCGTGGACTGGTTCGGCGTGTCCGAGGAGCTCCTCGGCGACAGCAAGCACGGACTGGCGTCCGCCCCCCGGTTCGGCTCCGAGGACCCCGACACGGTGCACGTGGCCGCGGGCGTCGAGGCCGTGGCGCTCTCCGGCCGTGACGCCGTGTTCCGCCTGGCGTCCGGGGACCTCCCCGTGACGCTCCCGTCGCGCGGCCTGCACTACGCCGTCGACGCCGCGGGTGCGCTGGCGACCGCGCGCCGGGTGCTCGGCGACCGCTTCGACCCGGCGCGTGCCGCGACGGGTCTCGGCTCCGTCGCCGCCGTCTACGGGCGCGGCGAGATGCTGCGCGCGGGCGACGAGGACATCGAGATCATCATGATGAAGAACCCGGCCAGCCTGCAGATGAACCTCGACGCGCTGGGCGATCCGCCCGAGCAGGTGCTGCTCGCCGTCGACGACGGCACGCCCGACCCCTCGTGGATCTACGACACCGACCTCTCCGCGCTCACGCACGCCGACGTCGTCTCCGGCACGAAGGGCTACCAGCTGGCCGTGCGCTTCGGATACGAGGGCCTCGAGGTCGGCCGGGTCGAGCCCGACCTGCGTCGAGCCGTGCAGGCGTTCCTCGCCCTGGAGAAGCCGTCCCGCGGCGTCAAGACCATGATCGTGAACTACGAGCAGATGATGGCGATCCGTCGCATCCTCGGCTACACGGATCTCGAGGGAGGACCCGCGTGAGCGACGCGCTGCGCATCCTGCACCTCTACCCCGAGGAGCTCGGCATCAACGGCGACCGCGGCAACGTGACCGTGCTGGTCGAGCGCGCGCGCATCCGCGGGATCCGCACGGAGGTCGTCCGGCACGCGCCGGGCGGCGGCGACCCGAGTGACGCCGACCTGGTCGTGGTGGGATCCGGGCCGCTCACGGCGCAGCGCGCCGTCCTGCCCGACCTCGTCGCGCACGCCCCGCGCCTCGTCGCGCTCCGCGAGGCCGGCGTGCCGATCCTCGCGGTGGGCGGCGGCCTGCAGCTGCTCGGGGAGTCCGTGCGCCTGGTCGACGGCGGCGAGCTCGTGGGCGCCGGCGTCCTGCCGGTCCGCACCATCCTGACGGCCGAGCGACGCGTCGGCGACCTGGTGCTCGACACGCCGGAGGGGGAGGTCGTCGGCTACGAGAACCACGGGTCGACCCTCGACATCGGCGAGCACGCGCCCCTCGGGACGGTACGGGCCGGCTTCGGCAACGGCGGCCAGGGCGGGGGCGAGGGCGTGCGCGTCGGCGCCTCCATCGGCACCCACCTCGGCGGCCCCGTGCTCGCGCTCAATCCGCAGCTCGCGGACGAGCTGCTGGCGTCGTCGCTCGCACGGCACGGCCGAGAGCTGCCCGCGGACATCTCGGGCACGCTGGAGCGGCTCGACGGCTGGGCGCGCGAGGCGCGCGCGACCGTGATGGCCCGACCCGCGCACTACTGACACGGCGCGGGCGGTCGTCGACGGCCCCGGACGTGACGAAGGGCGCATCCCCACAGGGGATGCGCCCTTCGGCGTGCACCGGCGATGCCGGCGCGGGTCGTCCTAGGCGCGCTCGTCGAGCAGGCGGCTCGACTCGTCGTGCCAGCTCGTGGCGATGGCCGACAGCTTCTCCTGGTACTTCTTGCCGTGGTGGGCGCAGAAGAGGAGCTCGCTGCTGTTCACCTCGACGCGGATGTAGGCCTGGGCGCCGCAGCTGTCGCAGCGGTCGTTGGCGGTGAGCTGGTGGTTGTCGAGCTCGTCCACGGGACGCTCGGTCGCGGTCGGTGTCATGTGATGCTCCCCTCCGGGTCGGATCTGGGTCGAGCCGAATGGATCAAGTAGACCACGTGCTCCCGGCACTCGACCCGACCGTGGACGCCTGTTTCGCTCTGCGCGTAGGGGGCAGGGCGGTGGACGGCGATTCGGAGGGGGAGGCGGCGGGCGACGGTTAAGCTCGATGTCGGCTCGCGTCCCGCGAATGCCGGACGCACATGGAGGACAGCACGTGGCAGCATCCGATTATTCCGCCCGTCACCTCTCCGTCCTCGAGGGCCTCGAGGCGGTGCGCAAGCGGCCCGGCATGTACATCGGATCGACCGACTCGCGCGGTCTCATGCACTGCCTATGGGAGATCATCGACAACAGCGTGGACGAGGCTCTCGGCGGCCACGGCGACCTGATCGACGTGCGGCTCCATCCGGACGGCAGCGTCGAGGTCCGCGACACCGCACGCGGGGTGCCCGTCGACATCGAGCCCAAGACCGGCCTCTCCGGCGTCGAGGTCGTCTTCACCAAGCTGCACGCCGGCGGCAAGTTCGGATCCGGCTCCTACGCCTCCTCGGGCGGACTGCACGGCGTGGGCGCCTCCGTCGTCAACGCCCTGTCGGAGCGCCTCGACGTCGAGGTCGACCGCGGCGGCAAGACGTACGCCATGTCGTTCCGCCGCGGCGAGCCGGGCATCTTCGACGACCCGGGCGAGGCGACCCCCGACTCGCCGTTCCGCCCCTTCACGTCCGGCAGCGAGCTGCGGGTCGTCGGCAAGGTGCGCAAGGGCGTCACCGGCACGCGCATCCGCTACTGGGCCGACCGGCAGATCTTCACCCGCGGCGCGTCCTTCCTCACCGAGGAGCTCCTCGGCCGCGCGCGCCAGACCGCCTTCCTCGTGCCCGGGCTCCGCATCGACATCGAGGACCTGCGCGGCGACCAGCCGGTGCGGGAGTCGTTCCGCTTCGACGGCGGCATCGCCGAGTTCGTCGACCACCTGGCGGTCGACGCGCCGCTCACCGACACGTGGCGGCTCGAGGGATCCGGCACCTTCACCGAGACGGTGCCCGTCCTCACCGACGGCGGCGCCATGGTGCCGACCGAGCTCACGCGCGAGTGCGCCGTCGACATCGCGCTGCGCTGGGGCACGGGCTACGACACCCGCTTCAAGTCGTTCGTCAACATCATCTCGACGCCCAAGGGCGGCACCCACCAGGCCGGCTTCGAGGCGGGCCTGCTCAAGTTCGTGCGCGCGCAGGTCGAGGCCAACGCGCGCAAGCTCAAGGTCGGCACCGACAAGCTCGAGAAGGACGACGTGCTCGCCGGCCTCACCGCCGTGCTCACGGTGCGCTTCCCCGAGCCGCAGTTCGAGGGTCAGACCAAGGAGGTGCTGGGCACGCCCGCGGTGCGCGCCATCGTGTCCCAGGTCGTGCAGAAGGCCATGGCCGAGCGCTTCGCGTCGACGCGCCGCGAGGACAAGGCGCAGACCGCCGTGCTCCTCGAGAAGGTCGTGGGGGAGATGAAGTCGCGGATCTCCGCGCGCACCCACAAGGAGACGCAGCGCCGGAAGAACGCGCTCGAGAGCTCGTCGCTGCCGGCGAAGCTCGTGGACTGCCGGTCCAACGACGTCGCCAACAGCGAGCTGTTCATCGTCGAGGGCGACTCGGCGCTCGGCACGGCGAAGCTCGCGCGCGACAGCGAGTACCAGGCGCTGCTCCCCATCCGCGGGAAGATCCTCAACGTCCAGAAGGCGTCGCTGCCCGACATGCTCTCCAACACGGAGTGCGCTTCGATCATCCAGGTGCTGGGCGCGGGTTCCGGCCGCACGTTCGACCTGTCGGCGGCGCGCTACGGGAAGATCATCATCATGAGCGACGCCGACGTCGACGGCGCCCACATCCGCACGCTGCTGCTCACGCTCTTCTTCCGGTACATGCGGCCCATGATCGACGAGGGCCGCGTGTTCGCCGCCGTGCCGCCGCTGCACCGGGTGGTGGTCATGAACCCGGGGTCCAAGCCCAACGACGTGATCTACACCTACTCCGAGCGCGAGCTCGCGGCGGTGCTCGCCCAGGCCAAGCGGCAGGGCAAGCGCTACCAGGACCCCATCCAGCGCTACAAGGGCCTCGGGGAGATGGACGCCGACCAGCTGGCGACGACCACGATGGACCGCCGGAACCGCACGCTCCGCCGCGTGCGCGTCGACGACGCCGAGGCCGCCGCCCGCATGTTCGAGCTGCTCATGGGCAACGACGTCGCGCCCCGCAAGGAGTTCATCATCGACGGCGCCGGATCCGTGCGGGACCGCATCGACGTGTGACGCGCCGGCCACGAGCCGGATGCGCGGACGGCCGCGGACCCTCCTGGTCCGCGGCCGTCCGCGTCCGTGGCGCCGACGCGCCTACGTCTCGAGCGGCGCGGAGCCGTCCTCGGCCGACGGCTCGACGACGCCCGCGGCCGCGCCGGACGCGGCGTCGGGCGCCTCGGCGGGGGTGACCGCCTGGCCGACGCTCCCGATCGCCTTCTCCAGCGGGATGCCCGACCCGTCGCGCTTCATTCCCGTGGGCGGGAGCTGCCGCACCTCGCCGGCCGGCCCCACCGCGAGGGCGGGCCCGGGGCCGACCCAGGCGAGGGCGAGGTGGTCCTCGCCCTTGAGGTACGCGTGCGCGCGGACGCCGCCCGTGGCGCGGCCCTTGCGCGGGAAGTCGCCGAACGCGCTGACCTTCGCCCGGCCGGGATCCACGCCCGTGATGGTGGCGGAGGACGCCGAGACCGTCACGACCTGGGCGCCCTCGGGGGCGACGGAGGAGAAGAACAGCACGCGTGCGCCGGACGCGAGGTTGACGCCGGCGACGCCGCCCGCCTGGATGCCCTGGGGACGCACCGACACCGCGGGGAAGTGCAGCAGCTGCGCCTCGCTCGTGACGAACACGAGCTCGTCCGTCTCCGCGCCCTGTCGCGCGCCGACGACCTCGTCGCCCTTCTTCAGCGCGATGACCTCGAACTCGGGCTTCGCGGGCAGGGCGGTCGGGGCGATGCGCTTGACGACGCCCTGGCGAGTGCCGAGCGCGATCGCCTCCTCGGTGCCGAGCGCCACGAGCGCGACGACGCGCTCCTTCTTGTCCGTGAGGCCCAGGTAGTCACGGATCCGGACGCCGGCGCCGAGCTGCACGCTCGCGACGGGGACGACGGGCAGGTCGACCGGCGTCATGGTGATGAGCCGGCCGGTGTTCGTGATGGCGCCGATGCGCGTGCGGCTCGTGGTCTCGATCGCGGTGAGGACCGCGTCATGGGAGCTGCGGCGGACGGTCTGCAGGGGCGTTCCCGGCGCGTCGGCCGGCAGGTCGACCCGCACCGCGCGGCCCGTGGTCGACAGCAGCACCCGGCACGGGACGTCGGCGATCTCGAGCACGGGCGCCGACCGACGGCTCGCCGCCCCCGCGACGCTCGGCGCGGCCTCGGTGAGCAGCGTGCGGCGCGGCGTGCCGAAGCGGTCGGCGACCTCCTGCAGCTCGGTCGAGACGAGGGCGCGGAGCCGGCGGGGATCAGCCAGGATGGCCTCGAGCTCGGCGATCTCTGCCTGCAGGCGGTCGCGCTCCTCCTCCAGCTCGATGCGGCTGAACCGCGTGAGCCGGCGCAGGCGGAGCTCCAGGATGTAGTCGGCCTGCAGCGTCGAGAGGTCGAAGACGTCCATGAGCCGCGCGCGCGCCTGCTCGGTGTCGTCGCTGCCGCGGATGACCTGGATCACCTCGTCGATGTCGAGGATCGCGATCAGCAGGCCGAGGACGAGGTGCAGCCGTTCCTGCCGCCGGGCGAGCCGGTAGCGCGTGCGCCGCGTCACCACGTCGAGCCGGTGCGCCACGTAGACCTGCAGCAGCTCCTTCAGCCCGAGCGTCTGCGGGCTGCCGTCGACGAGCGCGACATTGTTGATGCTGAACCCGTCCTCCAGCGGCGTGTAGCGGTACAGCTGCTCGAGCACCGCCTCCGGGTTGAAGCCCGTCTTGATCTCGATGACGAGCCGCAGGCCGTGCGTGCGGTCGGTGAGGTCGGTGACGTTGGTGATGCCCGACAGCTTCTTGTTCTGGACGCCGTCCTTGATCTTCTCGATGACCTTCTCGGGGCCGACGAGGTACGGCAGCTCGGTGACGACGAGCCCCGACTTCCGCGGCGTGAGGCTCTCGACGGAGACGCGCGCGCGGGTCTTGAAGCTGCCGCGGCCCGTGAGGTAGGCGTCCTTGACGCCCGAGAGGCCGATGATCGTGCCGCCCGTGGGGAGGTCGGGCCCCGGCACGAAGGCCATGAGGTCGTCGAGCGTGGCGTCCGGGTGGTCGATGAGGTGACGCGCGGCGCCCACGACCTCGATGAGGTTGTGGGGCACCATGTTGGTCGCCATGCCGACGGCGATGCCGCTCGCGCCGTTCACGAGCAGGTTCGGGAAGGCCGCCGGGAGCACCGCCGGCTGCATGAACGCGTTGTCGTAGTTCGGGACGAAGTCGACGACGTCCTCGTCGAGCCCCTCGACCATCGCGAGGGCGGAGGCCGCCAGCCGGGCCTCCGTGTAGCGCGGCGCCGCGGGTCCGTCGTCGAGCGACCCGAAGTTGCCGTGCCCGTCGATGAGCGGCACCCGGAGCGTGAACGGCTGCGCCATGCGCACCATCGCGTCGTAGATGGCCGAGTCGCCGTGCGGGTGGAGCTTGCCCATCACCTCACCCGTGACGCGCGCGGACTTCACGTGCCCGCGGTCGGGACGGAGGCCCATCTCGCTCATCTGGTAGAGGATGCGCCGCTGCACGGGCTTGAGCCCGTCGCGCGCATCCGGCAGGGCTCGGGAGTAGATGACGGAGTAGGCGTACTCGAGGAACGAGTTCTCCATCTCGGTGGAGACGTCGACGTCCTCGATCCGCTCGGCGGGCTCGTCGGGCGTGGTGTTCGTGGTGGAGGGACTCATGGACTCTCTAGGTCGGGATCGGCGCTGCGCCTGATCGGCGTCGTGACGCGGATGCGCGCCCGGCCGCTGTGGCAGACTGGGCCGGATGGCCCCCATGCTACCGGCGTCCGGATCCCGCCGGATGAGCCTCACCGCGGTCATGCCCGGCTGCCTCGCGGCCCTCGCGGGGGAGGAGTCGGAAGCCGGCCTCCCGCCCGTCGACCGTGCCGTGGTCGTCCTTGTGGACGGGCTCGGCTCCGCCGCCCTCCGCGCCCGCGCCGGCCACGCGCGCCACCTGGTGCAGCGCTGGGGGAAGAAGGACGTCGTCGACGTGGGCTTCCCCACCACGACCGCCGCCAGCATCACCTCGCTCACCACCGGCGTGCGCGCGGGAGAGCACGGCCTCGTCGGCTACGCCGCGCTGGATCCCGCGCACGACCGCGTCCTCAAGCTGCTGTCCGGATGGGACGCGCGCAGCGTGCCGGAGGAGTGGCAGCCGGTGCCGACCGTGTTCGAGCGGGCGGTCGCCGCGGGCGTCCCCGCCTTCGTCGTCGGGGCAGCCCGCTACGCCGGATCCGGGTTCTCCCGCGCGGCGCTGCGGGGTGCGACCTACGTCGCGGCGGAGTCGATCGCCGAGCGCTTCGCGACCACCCGCGCGCTCCTGGACCGGGAGCCGCGCGCGCTCGCCTACCTCTACGTCCCCGAGCTCGACCAGGTCGCCCACTCGCACGGCTGGGAGTCGGACCGCTGGCTCCGGTCCCTCGAGGAGCTCGACCAGGCGGCGGGTCCCTTCCTCGACCGCCTCGGCCCGCGCGAGGGCGCGCTGATCACCGCCGACCACGGCATCGTCGACGTGCCCGCCTCATCCCAGGTCCTGTTCGACAGGGTGCCGGAGCTGGTCGCGGGCGTCCGGCACGTGGCAGGGGAGCCGCGCTGCCTGCACCTCCACGTGGAGCCCGGCGCCGATGCCGGCGCCCTGGCCGACGCCTGGCGCGCCTCGGAGGGGACGCGGGCCCACGTCGCGACGCGCGCCGAGGCCATGGCCGCGGACTGGTACGGACCCGTCCGCGAGGGCGTCGCGGCGCGCATCGGGGACGTGGTCGTCGCGACGCGTGCGCTCATCGCCTACTACGACGGCCGCCCGCGGGACCAGGGCGCCCGTCGGATGGTCGGCCAGCACGGGTCGTCCTCGGACGAGGAGCGCCTGGTGCCGCTCATCCGCGCCGGCGCGTTCGCGCGCGGCTGAGCCGCCGGACGCCGACGGCCGGGCCGCCCTCGGGGCGATCCGGCCGGATGACGCGGGTGGTCAGGCCAGGTGGTCGTCGTCGCTGCGGGCGCCGAAGACGATCTCGTCCCAGCTCGGCATCGCCGTGCGTCCGCGTCGTCCGGAGGGCTTCCCGGACCCGCGGCCCTCGCCGGTGCCGGGCGTGCGCAAGCCCTCGTCCTCGGCCTCGTCGCGCGGCAGGTCGCGGCCCGCGTCGACGCGGCCGATGCCGGGGATCACCGCGGACCGCAGCGGCGGCACGGAACGCTGGCCGCCGCGCGGCCGGGACAGCGGCTCGTCGCGCCGGGCGGCAGGCGCGGGCGCGTCCTCGGCGACGTCGTCGCCCTCGTCCTCGCGCGGCACGGACTCCCGCTCGCCCCGTCGGCGCCGGAGCGCCTCGAGCAGGTCCGCGGTCTCGTTGAGCTCCACCTGGGCGACCCGCGCCGGCTGCTGCGTGCCGGCGGGGTGGTTGCCCTGTCGCCCGAGGTGCGAGACGAACGCACCCTCATCGCGGCGAGGCGCCTCCCACAGCTGGGGAGCGGTGTCCTGCGTGCTCGACGCCGTCGGCTCGGGCAGGCGGAAGGCCCCGCTGTCGAAGCGCGTGACCCCGGCCTCCTCGTGCGTGTCGACGGCCTCGGGCGGCAGCGCCCGCAGGCGGGGGATGAGGACGCCGCGGATCTCGCCCTGCTGCGAGAGGGTGATCGCCTCGTTGTTGGCGGGGGAGAGCGCGTGCTTCTTCGCGTCGTAGGACCAGCGCGCGTCGTGCTCGATCTCCTCGCTCGTGAAGGCGACCTTCACGACCCAGCCGCCGAGCTGCTCCTTCCAGCTGCTCCAGCGCACCTCCTGCGCGCCGAGCGACTCGAGGCGCTCCTCGATGACCTGGCCGAACAGCGTGCCCTGGCCCATCGGGTCGACCTCGATGGCGGTGTGCACGGGCACCTTCATCGCGCTGCGGACGACGTGCTCGCGCTCGGCGACGACGGGACCCTCGAACTTGCGGACGTACTCGACGGACGCGCCGGTCTCCCGCGCGACGTCCTCGGCGCTCATGCCCTGGCGGATGAAGGACTGGATGATGCGCGGCGCGGCCTTGCGCGTGGCACCGCCGTCGGTGGACTGGCGGCGCAACGCGGAGCGGAACGCGTCGTCCATCACGAGACGGTGCCGGTCACCGCCCGCGGCCTCGACGACGAGGGCGCCGTCCTCGACTCCGACGATCTTCAGATCCTGCATGTGTTCCACGCCTCTCGCGCTCACTGGACGATTCACGATGACACGAGTCGGCCCCTCTTCCGGGGAATACGCGTGGCGCGCCGCGACTTGTGTCGGACGAGAGCGCACGGACGCGGGATCACGGCGGCGGATGGCACTCAGTTTGTGCGCGAACGGTGTACCGTGTGAGTCCGCATCCGCGGTCCGGGGACGGGCCGGCTCCCCGCATCCAAACCGCCGATCAGGAGGCCTGACAGGGGCCTCAGGACGGTTTGCTATCCGGATGCGATTCATGCAAACTGTGCCCGCCGATTCCGTTCGGCGGTTATTCGAGAAGTGGACAGGAATGGCAACTGATTACGACGCCCCGCGCAAGACGGAGGACGACTCCGACTCGATCGAGGCTCTGAAGGAGCGCGTCCCGGACCGCATGTCCGGGGTCGTGGACGTCGACGATGCCGACAACCCCGGGAGCTTCGACCTCGCCGGAGCCGACCTCTCCGACCTCGAGCTCGAGACGGTGGTGCTCCCGCCCCAGGCGGACGAGTTCACCTGCGTGAGCTGCTTCCTCGTGAAGCACCGCTCGCAGATCGACCACCAGGAGAAGCTCGGGCCCATCTGCCAGGAGTGCGCCGCCTAGAGCGACGCCGGGTGAGAGCCCTCCCGCAGGCCCCGCGCCTGACAGCACGTCATGATCGCCGCGATCCCCGGATCGCGGCGATCAGTCGTTCCGGCGTGCGCGTGGACAGCAGCCAGTAAGGAGCGGGATCCGACGCGTCCAGCAGCGGCACCCGCACCACCGGGTCCACCCATCCGCGGATGACCAGGTACGCCCGCGCGTGCAGCCGCGTGCCGCGCTCGGCCGTCGCCTGCGCGCCCCTGGACCCCTCGGGCTCGCCGAGCTGGTCGACGTCGATCGACGCGCGGCCGGCCCGCAGCCGCCCGTCGGCCACCTCGATGACGGGGCTCGTGAGCACCAGCGTGGCGACGACGCCCGCGTACAGCACGATGGCGACGATCACCCCGGCGACGACGCTGATGGGGAGGAACACGAGCAGGCTCGCGGGGATGACGAGGGCGGTGGCGACGAAGAGCCAGGGAGCCGGCCACAGCCGCTCCCTGTAGGGGGACGCTTGCATGCGCCTATTCGATCAGATTCCTGCACTAGCCTCGGACCGTGCCCGATCCCGTCGACGTCCTCATCGCGGGCGACGCCCCGATCCCGGCCTACGCGCATCCCGGCGACGCCGGCGCCGACCTCGTGAGCGCGGAGGCCCTGCGGCTCGAGCCCGGCCAGCGGGCCACCGTCGGCACCGGCGTGTCGATCGCCCTGCCGGACGGCTACGCCGCGTTCGTCCTGCCCCGCAGCGGCCTGGCCGCGCGCCACGGCATCACCATCGTCAACGCACCCGGCACCGTCGACGCGGGATACCGCGGCGAGATCCGGGTCACCCTCCTCAACACCGACGCCGACGCCGCGTACGATGTCGCGGTCGGCGACCGCATCGCGCAGGTCGTCGTCATGCCGGTCAGCCGGGTGCGCTTCGTGCCCGTCGAGAAGCTGCCCGGGAGCCACCGCGGCACGGGGGGCTTCGGCTCCACGGGCACCGGCGCCCTCCCCGCCCGAGATCCAGGAGACCGAACATGACCGACGAGAACGCGAACCAGCCGGACGACGCCGTCGCGGACGACGCCGAGCACGTCCTGGACGCCAAGTCCGCGCCCGACGACCGGGCCGACGAGGGGCCGCTCGACGAGACCGAGGCGAACCCCGTGCGTCCGTACGTCGACCTCGGCGGGATCAAGATCCTGCCGCGCGAGGGCCTCCACCTGCGTCTCGAGGTGGCCGAGGGCACGCAGCAGGTCGTCGCGATCGGCCTCGACTTCGCCGAGTCGAGCCTGCAGGTGCAGCCGTTCGCCGCGCCGCGCTCCAGCGGGCTGTGGCACGAGATCCGTACGACGATCGGGGAGCAGATCCAGCGCCAGGGTGGCACGACCCGCCTGGCCGACGGACCATTCGGCCCCGAGCTCCACGCGGTCATCCCGGTCGTGCAGCAGCCCGGCCAGTCGGCGGCGAGCACGCGCGAGGCCCGCTTCATCGGGGTCGACGGCCCGCGCTGGTTCCTGCGCGGCGTCATCACCGGCCGCGCCGTGACCGACCCCGAGGCTGCGGCCGCCGTCGAGGACCTCTTCCGCAGTATCGTCGTGGTGCGGGGATCCTCGCCCATGCCCCCGCGCGACCTCATCCCGCTCAAGATGCCCGCGGCCCAGGTCGGCACGGCGCCGGGCGCGGCTCCGGTCGGCGAGAGCCCGGCCCCCGCGCTGGGCGCCTGAGCGTGTCGGGGGAGGGCCCGGTCGGGAGGGATCCCCAGCGCCCCAAGCCCGCCGACGGAACGCACGCGCCCGACGGCACGTCGCGCGCGCCCGCGACCGCCCCGGGTGAGGCGATCGGCGCGAGCATGGCCCAGGCCGCCGAACGAGCGGGCCTCGGGCAGGCGGCGCGCGGCGAGACCATGACCGCCGCCGCCCTCCTCGCCGCGATGGGCGGCATCCGGGGCGTCCTCGAGGCGATCGTGCCCGGTCTCCTCTTCCTCGTCGCCTTCACGCTCACGCGCGACATCGTCCTCTCGGTCGCGGTCCCCGTCGTCGTCGCCGTCGCCGCGGTCGTGGCCCGGCTCGTGCAGCGCTCGGCTGTCGCCCCCGCGGTGGGCGGGCTCGCCGGCATCGTCATCTCGGCGATCCTGGCTCTCCGCTCGGGCGAGGGACGCGACTTCTACGCCCTCGGCCTGTGGACGAACGGCGCGTACTTCGCGGTGCTCCTGGTCTCCGTCGTGGTCGGGTGGCCCCTCGTCGGCGTCGCCGTGGGCTTCCTCACGGGAGACGGCACGGCGTGGCGGCAGGACCGCAGGAAGGCCAGGGCCCTCCGCCTCCTCACGCTCGTGTGGGTCGGCTTCTTCGCCCTGCGCCTCGCGGTGCAGGTCCCGCTCTACCTCTCCGACTCCATCGACGCGCTCGGCGTCGCCCGCCTCGTGATGGGCACGCCCCTCTACGGCGTGCTCCTCGTCCTGTCGTGGCTCTTCGTGCGCGCCGTGTACGCGAAGGACCCGGCGACACGCGTCACCGACTGACCTCAGCCCCTCTCGACGGCACCGCGCGCCGCGGCGTCCGGCGCGGTGGCGCGATGGTAGATTCATCTCGACGTCGAGATACATCGGCGCCGTCCCGCCTCGCGTCGGCGTGCCCGATCAGGGTCGCCTTACTGGACCCGGCCGCGGCGGGCGACCAAGATCGGATGACGGGCGGAATCGACTTCCGCGCCCATCCAGCGAGGGAAGAGGGCCACGTGTCTGCAATCAACAGCTTCGGCGCGAAGGACACACTCCGCGTCGGGGACACCGACTACGAGATCTACCGCATCGACACCGTGGCGGGCCACGAGCGTCTCCCGTTCAGCCTCAAGGTGCTGCTCGAGAACCTCCTCCGCACCGAGGACGGCAAGAACGTCACCGGCAGCCAGATCAGCGCCTTCGGCGACTGGGCCCCGGACTCCGAGCCCGACACCGAGATCCAGTTCACGCCCGCGCGCGTCGTGATGCAGGACTTCACGGGCGTCCCCTGCATCGTCGACCTCGCCACCATGCGCGAGGCCGTCGGCGAGCTGGGCGGAGACCCCACCAAGATCAACCCGCTGGCACCCGCCGAGCTCGTGATCGACCACTCGGTCATCGCCGACCTCTTCGGCTCCGAGGACGCGCTCGAGCGCAACGTCGACATCGAGTACGAGCGCAACGGCGAGCGTTACCAGTTCCTCCGCTGGGGCCAGACGGCGTTCGAGGACTTCAAGGTCGTCCCGCCCGGCACCGGCATCGTCCACCAGGTCAACATCGAGCACCTCGCGCGCGTCACCATGACGCGCGAGGTGGGCGGCGTCCTCCAGGCCTACCCCGACACCTGCGTCGGCACCGACTCGCACACCACCATGGTCAACGGCCTGGGCGTGCTGGGCTGGGGCGTCGGCGGCATCGAGGCGGAGGCGGCCATGCTCGGCCAGCCCGTCTCGATGCTCATCCCCAAGGTCGTCGGCTTCAAGCTCTCGGGCGAGATCCCCACGGGCGTCACCGCGACCGACGTGGTGCTCACTATCACGCAGATGCTCCGCCAGCATGGCGTCGTGGGCAAGTTCGTGGAGTTCTACGGCACGGGCGTCGGCGCCGTCCCGCTCGCGAACCGCGCCACCATCGGCAACATGAGCCCCGAGTTCGGCTCCACCGCGGCCGTCTTCCCCATCGACGACGTCACCCTCGAGTACCTGCGCCTCACCGGCCGCAGCGAGGAGCAGGTCGCGCTCGTGGAGGCGTACGCCAAGGAGCAGAAGCTCTGGCACGACGCGGACGTCGAGCCGTCGTTCAGCGAGTACCTCGAGCTCGACCTCTCCACGGTCGTCCCCTCCATCGCCGGCCCGAAGCGCCCGCAGGACCGCATCGAGCTCACCGACGCCAAGTCGCAGTTCGAGCGCGACCTCAACGACTACGCGACCGTCGACCACGACATCGTCGACCTCACCACGGCCATGAGCTTCCCCGCGTCCGACCCGGGCGAGCTCCAGCCAGAGGACGAGCACTCGTCGCACGAGCACCACCACGCGTCGCAGAGCCCCGCCTCGGTCACGAAGCCCACGCGCGTCACCCTGCAGGACGGCAGCGACTTCACGCTGGACCACGGCGCGGTCGCCATCGCCGCCATCACGTCGTGCACCAACACGTCGAACCCGTCGGTCATGCTCGCGGCCGGGCTCCTCGCCCGCAACGCCAGCAAGAAGGGCCTCAAGGCCAAGCCGTGGGTGAAGACCACGCTGGCGCCCGGATCCAAGGTCGTCACGGACTACTACGAGAAGTCCGGCCTCACCACGTACCTCGAGGCCCTCGGCTTCTACACGGTCGGCTACGGCTGCACCACATGCATCGGCAACTCGGGCCCGCTGATCGACGAGATCTCCACCGCGGTGCAGGACAACGACCTCGCCGTCACGGCCGTCCTCTCGGGCAACCGGAACTTCGAGGGCCGCATCAACCCCGACGTGAAGATGAACTACCTCGCGAGCCCGCCGCTCGTGATCGCGTACGCGCTGGCCGGGTCGATGAACTTCGACTTCGACTCCGACGCGCTCGGCACCGACAGCGACGGCAACGACGTGTTCCTCAAGGACATCTGGCCCGACGCGGCCGAGGTCCAGTCGACCATCGACAGCTCCATCGACACGGGCATGTTCACGCACCAGTACGCCGGCGTCTTCGACGGCGACGAGCGCTGGCGCTCGCTCCCCACCCCCACGGGCGCGACGTTCGAGTGGGACGCCGAGTCCACCTACGTGCGGAAGCCCCCGTACTTCGAGGGCCTCACCATGGAGATCACGCCGGTGTCCGACATCCAGGGCGCGCGCGTCCTGGCGAAGCTCGGCGACTCGGTCACGACCGACCACATCAGCCCCGCCGGCTCCATCAAGGCGGACAGCCCCGCGGGCCGCTACCTCGACGAGCACGGCGTCGGCCGCAAGGACTACAACTCATACGGCTCGCGCCGCGGCAACCACGAGGTCATGATCCGCGGCACGTTCGCGAACATCCGCCTGCGCAACCAGCTGCTCGACGGCGTCGAGGGCGGGTACACGCGCGACTTCACGCAGGAGGGCGGCCCGCAGTCGTTCATCTACGACGCGTCCGAGAACTACCAGGCGGCGGGCACCCCGCTCGTCATCCTCGGCGGCAAGGAGTACGGCTCCGGCTCGTCGCGCGACTGGGCGGCGAAGGGCACGAGCCTCCTGGGCGTCAAGGCGGTCATCACGGAGAGCTTCGAGCGGATCCACCGCTCCAACCTCATCGGCATGGGCGTCGTCCCGCTGCAGTTCCCGGCGGGCGAGTCCTGGGCCTCGCTCGGGCTCGACGGCACCGAGCAGATCAGCATCACCGGGCTCGAGGAGCTGAACTCGGGCACGACGCCGCGCACGGTCCACGTGGTCGCGGCGCCCACCGCCGACTCGCCCGCGGGCAAGCAGACGGTGGAGTTCGACGCGGTCGTGCGCATCGACACCCCCGGCGAGGCGGACTACTACCGCAACGGCGGGATCCTGCAGTACGTGCTGCGCAGCCTGGTGGCGTAACGGCGACCTGAGGAGGCCGGGCGGCGACGCCCGGCCTCCTTCGCGCATGCAGGGCCCTGCGTACACTCGATGAGGCGGAGGCCTGCGCATGGCTCCCGACGGAAGGCGGTCAGCATGGGAATCCTCGAGACGATCACGGGACCCCGGGACCTCGACCGGCTGAGCCGCGAGCAGATGCTCGAGCTCGCCGCCGAGATCCGGCAGTTCCTCGTCGCGGAGGTCTCCAAGACGGGCGGCCATCTCGGGCCGAACCTCGGCGTCGTCGAGACGACGCTGGCGATCCACCGGGTCTTCGACTCGCCGAAGGACCCCATCGTCTTCGACACCGGGCACCAGTCGTACGTGCACAAGCTGCTCACGGGCCGACAGGACTTCTCCCGGCTCCGCGGGTCGGGCGGCCTCGCCGGGTACCCGCAGCGGTCGGAGTCCGAGCACGACATCGTCGAGAGCTCGCACGCGTCGAGCTCGCTGAGCTGGGCGGACGGGATCTCGCGGGCCTTCGGCATCACCGGCCAGACCGACCGGCACGTGGTCGCCGTGGTGGGCGACGGCGCCCTCACCGGCGGCATGACGTGGGAGGCGCTGAACAACATCTCCGACGACAACACGCGGAAGCTCATCATCGTCGTCAACGACAACGGCCGCTCCTACGCGCCGACCATCGGCGGCATGGCCCGCTTCCTCAACACGGTGCGCACCCGCCGGACCTACCGCGGCCTCTACGAGACGAGCCAGCGCGTGTTCGGCGTCTTCGGCGCCCCGGGGGACAGCCTGTACCGCGGCCTCCGCGGCGGGCTCCACGGATTCCTCACGCGCGTCACCGACAACGAGGCGCTGTACTCGAACCTCGACATCAAGTACCTGGGCCCGATCGACGGCCACGACCAGCAGGCGATGGAGGAGGCCCTCGAGCAGGCCCGCGACTACGGCGCGCCCGTCATCGTCCACGCCATCACGGAGAAGGGCCGCGGCTACGAGCCCGCCCGGCGGGACGTGGCCGACCAGTTCCACGCGGTGGGGCAGATCGACCCCGAGACGGGCGAGCCCATCGACCCGTCGCAGGCCGTGAGCTGGACGAGCGTGTTCGCGGACGAGATCCTGGCCCTCGCGGACGAGGATCCCCGCATCGTCGGCATCACCGCCGCGATGCTCCGCCCAGTGGGCCTGCACAGGTTCGCCGAGAAGCACCCCGACCGCGTGCACGACGTCGGCATCGCGGAGCAGCACGCCGTGACGAGCGCCGCGGGCCTGGCGTACGGCGGACTGCACCCGGTCGTCGCGCTCTACGCGACCTTCGTCAACCGCGCCTTCGACCAGGTGCTCATGGACGTCGCCCTGCACCGCGCGGGCGTGACCTTCGTGCTCGACCGGGCCGGCGTCACCGGTCCCGACGGTCCGAGCCACCACGGCATGTGGGACCTGGCGCTGCTGCAGATCGTGCCCCACATCCGCCTGAGCGCCCCGCGCGACGCGACGCGGCTCCGCGAGGAGCTGGGGGAGGCCGTGAAGGTCGACGACGCACCCACCGTCGTGCGCTTCTCCAAGGGCAACGTGGGCGACGAGCTCGAGGCCGTGCGGCGCCTCGACGACGGCGTCGACGTGCTGCACGAGTCGGCGTCCCAGGACGTGCTCATCGTCACGGTGGGCCCCATGGCGACGATGGGCATCGAGGTCGCGGAGCGCCTCGCCGCGCAGGGCATCGGCGCGACCGTGGTGGATCCCCGGTGGGTCGTGCCCGTGCCGCGCAGCGTCGTGGAGCTCGGCGGAGAGCACCGCCTCGTCGTGACCATCGAGGACGGCGTCGTGGTCGGCGGCATCGGCACGCGGATCCGCCAGGACCTGCGCGAGGCCGGCATCGACACCGGCGTGACGGAGCTGGGCCTCCCCGACGAGTTCCTCGACCACGGCACGCGATCGGAGATCCTCGAGCGCGTCGGCCTCACCCCGCAGCACATCGCGCGTGACGTCGTCGCCCAGGTGCTCGGGAGCCGCGTGCCCTCCGCTCGGCCGCTGCCGGAGGACGAGGAGCGCGTGTCGATGCGCGCGGAGGACGACGAGCAGGGCTAGCGGGCACGACGACGGAGGAGCCCGACCGCAGCGCGGTCGGGCTCCTCCGCCGCGAGCGGGTCGCTACTCCACGCCGCGGATCGGCGGGTGGTGGAACGTGTCGCCGAACGCCCGGTCGCTGGCCCCGACGCGGTCGAGGTAGGGCGTGAGGCCGCCCATCTGGAACGGGTAGCCGGCGCCGAGGATGAGGCACAGGTCGATGTCCTCGGCCGCGTGCACGACGTCGTCCTCGAGCATGCGGTGCACCTCGTCGGCGAGGCCGGTCTCGACGCGCTCGCGGATCTCCTCCGCCGTCATGGGCGACTTCCCGCCCTTGACGATGCGCACGGCCTCCTTGTCGAAGCCCGTCGGCCGGCCCTTCGCGTCCCGCGCGTAGATGCGCCCGAGATCGGCGAGCCGGTGCAGGTTCGGGCTCTCGAAGAACCGGTCCGGGAAGGCGGCGTGGTGTGTGTCGAGCACGTGCGCGCCGACCTTGAGGCCCACCAGCTCGAGCAGCTCGAACGGCGTCATGGGTAGGCCGAACGGCGCGAGGGAGCGGTCGACCACCTCGAAGGGCGTGCCCGTGTCGACCGCGTGCATGGCCTCGCCGAGGACCTTCGCGAGGATCCGGTTCACCACGAAGCCCGGGGTGTCCCGGGTGATGACGGCGTTCTTGCGCAGCTGCTTCGCCACCTGCATCGCGGTCGACAGCGTCTCGTCAGTGGTCTGCGGGGTGCGCACGACCTCGATGAGCGGCATCACGGCGACGGGGTTGAAGAAGTGGAAGCCCACCACGCGCTCCGGGTGCCGCAGGCGCTCCGCGATGCGCTCGACCGAGAGGCTCGACGTGTTCGTGGCGAGGATCGCGGTCTCGGAGACGTGCTGCTCGATCTCGGCGAACACCGCCTGCTTCACGCCGAGCTCCTCGAACACGGCCTCGATCACCCAGTCTGCGTCGGCGAAGTCGGCCTTGTCGGTCGTGCCCGTGACGAGCGCGGTCAGCCGGTTGGCCTCGTCGGGGGAGACGCGCCCCTTCTCGGCGAGCTTCCGGATCTCGCCGTGGATGCCGGCGACCCCCGCGTCCACGCGCGCCTGGTCGAGGTCGGTGATGACCACGGGGACCTGCAGCCGCCGGACGAAGAGGAGCGCGAACTGCGACGCCATGAGGCCGGCCCCGACGACCCCGACCTTGGTGACCTTCCGGGCCAGCGCCTTGTCCGGCGCTCCCGCGGGCCGCTTGGCGCGCTTCTGCACGAGGTCGAACGCGTAGATGCTCGCGCGGAACTGGTCGCCGGAGATGAGGTCGGCGAGGGCCTCGTCCTCGGCGGCGAAGCCTTCCTCGCGCGTGCTCCGCTTCGCGGCCTGCAGCAGGTCGAGGGCGCGGTACGGCGAGAGGGCCACCGTGCCGATGCGCTGCTCGAGCGACCTCCGGGCGATGCCGATGGCCACGTCCCACTTGGCGATGCGCTCGAGGCGGCCGGGTGCGTTCGGGCGCTTCACCTCGATCGCCCCGGAGATGACCCCGTCAGCCCACCGGATCGACTGCTCGAGGAAGGACGCGGACGGGAACGACGCGTCGGCGATGCCGAGCTCCATGACGTCCTGGGCCTTCAGCGTGCGGTTGTTCTTGAGCGGGTTCTCGATGATGACCTTGAGCGCGTTCTCGATGCCGATGAGGTTCGGCAGCAGCCACGCGCCGCCCCAGCCGGGGATGATCCCGAGGAACACCTCGGGCAGAGCGACGGCCGGGACGGACTCGTCGACCGTGCGGTAGTCGGAGTTCAGGCCGATCTCGAGACCGCCGCCGAGCGCGAGCCCGTTGACGAACGTGAACGACGGCACGCCGAGGCGGTGCAGGCGTCCGAGGGTGTCGTGCCCGAGCTGCGCCATCTGGCGGCCGACATCGCGGCTGGGGATCTCGCCGACCTTGCTGAGATCGGCGCCCGCGGCGAGGATGAACGGCTTGCCCGTGATCGCGACACCGCGGATCTCCCCGGCGGCCGCCCGGGTCGCCAGGCTGTCGAGCGCGTCCGCGAGCTCGAGCAGCGTGGCCGGGCCGAGGGTGGACGGCCGCGTGTGGTCGCGGCCGTTGTCGAGCGTGACGAGCGCGAGCACGCCGCCGGACGGCAGCGGCACGTCGCGGACGAACGAGTGCGTGACGACCTCGTCGGGATCGAGCGCCACGAGCTCCCGGAAGCGGCTGGTGTCGGTCACTTGTTCCTCTTCCTCGTGCCGGTGAAGTGCGGGTTCTCCCAGATGACGCTGCCGCCCTGGCCGAGGCCGACGCACATCGCCGTGAGGCCGTAGCGGACCTCGGGGTGCTGCTCGAACTGGCGCGCGAGCTGGTTCATCAGACGGACGCCGCTCGACGCGAGCGGGTGGCCGACGGCGATGGCGCCGCCGTACTCGTTGACGCGCGGGTCGTCGTCGTCGAGACGGAAGTGGTCGAGGAAGCTGAGCACCTGGATGGCGAAGGCCTCGTTGAGCTCGAACAGCCCGATGTCGTCGATGGTGAGCCCGGCCTTGCGGAGCGCCTTCTCGGTGCTCGGCACGGGGCCGATGCCCATGATCTCGGGCTCGACGCCCGCGAACGCGAAGGACACCAGGGTCATCTTCGGGGCGAGGCCGAGCTCCTTCACGGCGTCGCCGCTCGCGAGGAGGGCGGCGGTCGCGCCGTCGTTGAGGCCCGACGAGTTGCCGGCCGTGACGCGGCCGTGCGGGCGGAAGGGGGTCCGGAGCCCGGCGAGGCCCTCGAGCGTCGTCTCGGGGCGCATGGCCTCGTCGCGGGTCGCGAGGCCCCAGCCCTGGTCGGACCGGGTCGCGACGGGCACGAGGTCCGGCTGGATGTCGCCGTTCGCGTAGGCGAGCGCGGTCTTCCGCTGGCTGGCGAGGGCGTAGCGGTCGGCCCGCTCGCGGGTGAGCGCCGGGAAGCGGTCGTGGATCCGCTCGGCCGTGTTCCCCATGTTGAGGGCGTCATGGCTCACGAGGCGCTCGGCGAGGAAGCGGGGGTTCGGATCCGCGTCGAAGCCCATGGGGTGGCGGCCCATGTGCTCGACGCCGCCCGCGATCGCGAGGTCGTACGCGCCGAAGGCGATGCCGCCCGCGGTGGCCGTGACGCTCGTCATGGCGCCGGCGCACATCCGGTCGATGGCGAAGCCGGGGACGGAGCGGGGGAGCCCGGCGAGCAGAGCGGCCGTGCGGCCGAGGGTGAGGCCCTGGTCGCCCGTCTGCGTCGTGGCCGCGATGGCCACCTCGTCGATCCGGTCCTTCGGCACCTGGGGGTTCCGCTCGAGCAACCCGATCATGGCCTTGACCACCAGGTCGTCGGCGCGGGTCCGCCAGTACATGCCCTTCTCACCCGCTCGTCCGAACGGGGTGCGGACCCCGTCCACGAAATGGACTTCGGCTCTCTCGACCACTGACGCCTCCTCGCATCGATTTCCCCCACCCTAGGAAGAACCCGGACGGGGGCAGAATCCGTTGACTGTTCCTACGAGGCCCCGTCGTCGGTCGCGTCGTCGGCTTGGCCAGCATCGACAAACGCCGCGGCCACCGGAGCGGCCGTCGCCTCGATCTGCCAGGGTCGCGCACCCCATGAGGCGAGCGCCTCCGCGACGGCCTCGGGCGCGAGGTCGGCGGGCGGCGTCCAGGCGACGCGGCGCAGCACCTCGGGGGTCAGCAGGTTCTCCTGCGGCACCCCCATCCCGTTCGCGACCTCCTGCACGGCGACGCGGGCGAGCTTGAGGCGGCGGTCGGCGGCGGGGTCCTTGTCGGCCCAGGCCTTGGGCGGCGGCATGCTCTCGCCCGTGCCGCGCAGCTGCGGGAACTCGGTCGCGGCGAGCCCCCGCTCGACGGCCGCCCACCAGCGGTCGATCTCGCTGCGGCTCGCGCGCCCGGAGAACTCGCGCGCGGCGGCGAGGTCCCGCTTGGTCTGCGGCAGGATCCGGGCGACCGCGACGAGCGACCCGTCGGGGACGAGGCGGCCGGGGCTCGTGTCGACCTCGCGCGCGTACGCGTCGCGGGCCTCCCACAGCTCCTTGGCGACCGCGAGGCCGCGGCCGCCGCGCACCCCGTGCAGGCCGCTGAGCCGACGCCACGGCTCGACCCGGGCGGGCTTCGCCTCCTTGGCGATCGTCGCCGCGAACTCCTGCTCGGCGATGCCCGTCTTGCCCTGCTCCTCGAGGCGGCGCGCGATCTCGTCGCGCACGTCCACGAGCAGCTCGACGTCGAGCGCGGCGTAGACGAGCCAGGCGCGGGGGAGCGGGCGGGTCGACCAGTCGGCGGCCGAGTGCTCCTTGGCCAGGTGGATCCCGAGCAGCTCCTCCACCACGGTGCCGAGGCCCACGCGCGGCAGGCCGAGCAGGCGCGACGCGAGCTCGGTGTCGAAGATGCGCCGCGGGTCGAGGCCCACCTCGCGGAGGCAGGCGAGGTCCTGGCTGGCGGCGTGCAGCACCCACTCCACGTCCCGGATCACGTCGTCGAGCTCCGAGAAGTCGCCGACGGCGGGCGGGTCGAAGAGGAAGGTGCCGGCGCCGCGGCGGAACACCTGGATGAGGTACGCGCGCTGGCTGTAGCGGAACCCGGAGGCGCGCTCGGCGTCGACCGCGATGGGACCGGTGCCTGCCGCGATGGCCTCGACCGCGCGCAGGTAGTCCTCCCGCGTGTCGATGACGGTGAGGTCGCCCGTCGCCGCGGCCTCGCGGAGGGGCGGCCGGGCGGGAGCGTCGTCGGCGACGCGCTCGACCGCCGCCGCGGGGGCGTCCGGCACGGGGGCCACGGCGGCCGGTGCGAGGTCGGCGACCCGCTGGGGCGCGGTCCGTCGGGTGCGCCTGCGGGTGCGGGCGGCGACCGCGTCGGTCGCGGTGGATCCCGGCACGTCGGAGAACAGGGACGTCCCCATGGCGGGCCGGGTCAGGCCGGTGGGCGGCGAGACCAAGGCGTCCACGCCGGTCGCGTCGGGGTCGGGGGTGTCGGACGGGGCGTTCACGTCCGGGTGCGTCGCGCTGATAGCAGTGTCACTCCTTCGCCCGCGGGAGGGAGCCCTGCGAGCATGCACAGTAGTTCCCCCCAGCCTTCCACATGGGCGGTCACGTCGGAGTCCGCGGGTGTCCACGACGCGCGCAGCTCGATCTTGGCACCGCTGCCCTGGCGGGCGAGCTCGCCGTAGCCGGTGGAGATGATGCGGGTGGCGGTGCCCGACGGCGAGGAGTACCGGGCGCCGCGGGAGGCGAGGCCGTCGACGAGCCAGGACCACGCGACGTCGGCGAGGAACGGATCCGTCCCCATGTCGGTCTCGAGCGGCGCCTGCGCGAAGCAGACGACGCGGAAGGCGCCGCCCCACGCCTCCGGCTCCTCCGGGTCGTGCAGCAGGATGAAGCGGCCGGTGCCGAGCTCCGAGTCGGAGGCGTGACCCGAGGGCGAGACGTCGGCAGCGAGCGCCACGGCGTTCGGCGCCAGGCTGCTCGAGGGCGAGGGGATCTCCGTCAGCACGAGCTCGGATCGCGTGGTCGCGCGCCGCAGCGCGTCCAGCGCCGCGCGGAACTCGGGCGGATCCTCGGCACTGTCACGGGTCTCTACCACGTGTGCAGACTATGGTGCGCCGGTCGACGCACCGGGAGCCACGCCGCGGCGGGGGACGGGCGGCACGGCCCCCGATGGCGGCGCGACCAGGGGATCAGCCCCGCCGCACCGCCCAGCGCGCGTAGGTGCGGTGGTCGTCGTCGACGAGCAGCTGGTCGAGCCGCATCGGGGAGTGGATGCCGGAGCCCGCCGGCACGAGCGGCGTGAGCGGCGTCACGAGCTCGGGCGAGGTGGTGAGGCAGAGCTCGTCCACTCGACCCGCCGCGAGGAGCGATGCGGCGAGCGCGGGCCCGCCCTCGCACACGACGTGGACCAGCCCGTGACCGCGGAGCGCGTCGACGACGTGGTCGCCGCCCATCCGCCCGTCGGCCGCGGCACCCAGCGGCACGGAGACGATCTCGGCGGGCACGCCTGCCAACGTCGCCACCGCGCGGTCACGCGCCTCGGGCGGGCACAGCACGAGGAGGCGGCCGGCTCCGGCGTCGGGGTCGAAGCGGTGCCCCTCCAGATCGCCCGAGGATGTCGCGACGGCCAGGGGTGTGCGGCGGGGGAGCACGTAGCGCTCGGCGCGCACCGTGCCCGCGCCCACGAGCACGACGTCGGCGAGCTCGCGGATCACGCCGAGGATCCGCCGGTCGACGACGCTCGAGAGGCTGTCGGACGTGCCGTCGGCGCCGATGACGCTGCCGTCGACGGACGCCACGAAGTTGAGGCGGACGTGCTCGGCGGATCCCGGACGGTAGAGGTCCTCGAGCCACTCCCTCGTGCCGTCGTCCTCCAACCCGCGCGAGGAAGCAGCGTCGGCAGGACCGGTGACGGACAGGACCCGGGTGATCCTCACCCGGCGAGCCGCTCGCGCACCTGGCGCTTGACCCGCCCGAGCATCGCCGTCATGCCGCGCATGCGCAGCGGCGACACGGCGGCGTCGAGGCCGATGGTGGACGGGTAGTCGTCGGGCACCGCGAGCACCTCGTCGGCCGGCAGCCCGTCGAGCCCCTGCGCGAGGATCGACGCGAACCCGCGGCTCGTCGGCGCCTCGGCCGGCGCCTGGGCGTGCACGTGCACGTCGCCGTCGACGACCTCCACGAACATGAACACGGGCGACTGGCACTCCTCCACGCGCTCGAGGAGGTCCGGGTGCTCCGCGTAGCGTGCGGGCAGCTCGGGCAGCTCGTTGCTGAAGTCGAGCAGGAGCAGGAGCCGGTCGCGCTGCTCGAGCGCGAGGAAGTCGTCGCGGATCTCGGCGAGCGCCGCGGGCAGCGCGGGGGATCCGGTCATCGGGCCGGCAGCTCCCCGGGCTCGTCGCCCTGGACGATCGGGACGCGCACGGCGGAGCCCCACTCGGTCCAGGAGCCGTCGTAGTTGCGGACCCCCTCGAAGCCCAGCAGGTGCGTGAGCACGAACCACGTGTGGCTCGACCGCTCGCCGATGCGGCAGAGGACCACGACATCGTCGCCGTCGGAGAGACCCGCGCCGTCGCGGTAGACCGCGTCGAGCTCGGCGCGCGTCTTGAAGGAGCCGTCCTCGGCCGCGGCCTTCGCCCACGGGACGTTCTGCGAGGTGGGGATGTGGCCGGCGCGGAGCGCGCCCTCCTCGGGGTACGCGGGCGCGGTGGTGCGCTGGCCGGTGTACTCCTCGGGGCTGCGGACGTCGATGAGCGGGTTGCCGAGGTGCGCGAGCACGTCGTCCTTGAACGCGCGGATCTCCTCGTCGCGGCGCTCGACGACGGGGTACTCGACGGGGATGGCCTCGGGGCGGTCGGTGGTGGTGGGGCGCCCCTCGGCGATCCACTTGTCGCGGCCGCCGTCGAGCAGGCGCACGTCCTCGTGGCCGAACAGGGTGAAGACCCAGAGGGCGTACGCGGCCCACCAGTTGCTCTTGTCGCCGTAGATGACGACCGTGCTGTCGCGCGCGATGCCGCGCTCCGACATGAGCTGGGCGAACCGCTCGCCGTCGACGTAGTCGCGCTGCACGGGGTCGTTGAGGTCGGTGTGCCAGTCGAGCTTGACCGCGCCGGGGATGTGGCCGGTCTCGTAGAGCAGCACGTCCTCGTCGGACTCGACGACCACGAGGCCCGGGGTGAGGGCGCCGTCGGCGAGGCGCTCCTGCAGCCAGTCCCCGCTGACGAGGCGCTCCGGGTGGGCGTACTCGGCGAACCTGGGGGTGGTGTCCGGCTCGACGGCCATGGGGCTCTCCTGATCTCGCGGCCGCGGGGGCCGCGCTGGGTGGGACGCGGATTAGTCTGGTGGCTGTCCCGCGGGCACGGAGTGCCGCGCGTCGACAACCATCCACGGTAACGGTTCGCCCTGCGCGGGACTTCCCGACACCGCCATATGACAGCCGGAGACCCACCTGTGACGAACGCCGACATCGGATCGCGGAGCCACGACGCGGAGGGCACGGGACCCGGTGCCCTCGTCGGCCGCTCGCCGAGCATCACGGGCGCGGAGATCGCCGCGCACCTCGTGCCGCCGCGCCAGTTCGACGAGGCCCGGTTCGACACCTACCGGCCCGACCCCGAGCACGACACGCAGGCGCAGGCGGTCGAGGTGCTGCGCGCGTTCTCGGGCGATCGCGCCGGCTCCCGCGGCGGCCTGTTCTCGCGCAAGAAGGCGCCCGCCCTCAGGCCCGGCGTCTACCTCGACGGCGGGTTCGGCGTCGGCAAGACCCACCTCCTGGCGTCGCTCTGGCACGCCATGCCGGGTCCGAAGTACTTCGGCACCTTCATCGAGTACACGGCGCTCGTCGGGGCGCTCGGCTACCAGGGCGCCGTCGGGATCCTGCGCGGCGCGACGCTCGTGGCCATCGACGAGTTCGAGCTCGACGACCCGGGCGACACGATGATGATGACGCGCCTGCTCTCCGACCTGGTGGCCACGGGCACCCGCATCGCCGCGACGAGCAACACGCCGCCGAACGCCCTGGGGGAGGGGCGCTTCGCCGCGGCCGACTTCCTGCGCGAGATCCAGGCCATGAGCGACCGCTTCGACACCATCCGCATCGACGGGCTCGACTACCGGCGCCGCGCCTTCGAGGGCCACGCGGTCACGGTGGACGCCGCCGACCTCGACGCGCGAGCGGATGCCGCGCACGCCGCCGGCCGGACCGTGACCGTCGACGGGTTCCCCGAGCTGGTGGCGCACCTCTCGCGGCTGCACCCCTCCAAGTACGTCAAGGTCATCGAGGGCGTGGACGCCATCGCGCTCCGCGGCGTGACCCAGCTGCAGGGCCAGACCGACGCCCTCCGCTTCGTCGCGTTCGTCGACCGGGTCTACGACGCGCAGATCCCGCTGCTCGCGTCGGGCACGCCGTTCGACGAGGCGTTCTCGGCCGAGATGCTCGCGGGTGGCTACCGCAAGAAGTACCTGCGCGCGATCTCGCGGCTCATCTCGCTCACCGCGGCCGGACGCGACATCTAGCCCACGACGCTCCGTCGTCCCTGGATCGGGGGCCGTCATGGGCATCCCCGCTGCGCGCGGAAACACGATGTTCACATTCCCGCCATCCGTGTAACGAGCCGGAAACACGTCCGGCGAGCCGGCGAAACCTCGCCCCCCGACACTGGACGCGTACCCGGCACACGGCTCGCGCCGAACCACCCGACCACACGGGCGGCCGCTCGCCCTCCAGTCCGGTGCGACCCCCTGCACGATCTACGAGAGGTGAAACACCATGGACCAAGGCAACACCGCCTTCCTCCTGATCGCCGCGGCGCTGGTCCTCCTGATGACGCCGGGTCTGGCGTTCTTCTACGGCGGGCTCGTCAAGGCCAAGAGCGTCATCAGCATGATGATGATGAGCTTCGGGGCCATGGGCCTCATCGGGCTCCTCTGGGTCCTGTACGGCTACGCTATCGCGTTCGGCAACGGGCCCGACGGCGCGGCGGGCAACCCGCGCTTCGTCGGCATCGACGGCGTCCTCGGCATCGACCTCGGCCAGCTGGGCCTCGGCGACGCGTACACCGCGGCGCTCGGCGACCAGACGTCCTCGTACCCGACGCTCGCCTTCGCGGCCTTCCAGGCCACGTTCGCGATCATCACGGTCGCCCTCATCTCCGGCGCCATCGCCGACCGCGCGAAGTTCGGCGCCTGGATGGTCTTCGCGGGCGTGTGGGCCACCGTCGTCTACTTCCCGGTCGCCAGCTGGGTCTTCAACTTCACGGTCGCCGACGGATCCACGGTCGACGGCGGGTGGATCGCCTACAACGTCGGCGCCATCGACTTCGCCGGCGGCACAGCGGTCCACATCAACGCGGGTGCCGCGGCCCTCGCCCTCTCGCTGGTCCTCGGCAAGCGCGTCGGGTTCGCCAAGGGCATGCACGTGCCGCACAACCCGCCGTTCGTGCTCCTCGGCGCCGGCCTCCTCTGGTTCGGCTGGTTCGGCTTCAACGCCGGCTCCGAGCTCGCCGCCGACGGCATCGCGGCCATCGCCTTCCTCAACACCATCGCCGCCCCCGCCGCCGCGATCCTCGGCTGGCTCGTGGTCGAGAAGATCCGCGACGGGAAGCCCACCTCGGTGGGCGCCGCGTCCGGCGCGGTCGCGGGCCTCGTCGCCATCACCCCGGCGTGCGCCGCGCTCTCGCCGACCTGGGCGATCGTCCTCGGCCTCGTCGCCGGCGCCGTCTGCGCCGTCGCGATCGAGCTCAAGTTCAAGCTCGGCTTCGACGACTCGCTCGACGTGGTGGGCATCCACCTCATCGGCGGCCTCATCGGCACGCTGTACATCGGCATCTTCGCCACGAACGTCGGCCTCATCTACTCGGGCTCGCTCGAACAGCTCGGCAAGCAGGCCCTCGCCGCCTTCGCGGTGCTGATCTACTCGTTCGTGCTCTCGTACGTCATCGGCACGATCATCCAGAAGACCATGGGCTTCCGGGTGAAGAACGAGGACGAGATCGCGGGCATCGACACGATCGTCCACGGCGAGGAGGGCTACGTGCTGGAGACCTCCGGCCGCTGACCCGCTCCGCCGATCGACCCGACGGGCGCCGCACCTCGCGAGAGGGCGGCGCCCGTCCGTCGTCCCCGCCGGGTCGACCGGCCAGCGGGCGACACGACCTGTTCGCCCTGCGCGGAGCGGGCGTCCGAGCCGGTCGGTCGGGTGCGGCCCGGGCGTACGGTGGGACGAGCCGATGAGGTGCGCACGACGGCGCCTCCCGCACCCGACGTGACCATCGAGACGAAGAAGACGAGAGCACATGGCATCCCCCCTCATCACCCTGAACAACGGCGTCACCATCCCGCAGCTGGGCTTCGGCGTCTTCCAGACCCCGCCCGCCGAGACGCAGCAGGCCGTGGAGCAGGCCTTCGAGGCCGGCTACCGCCACATCGACACCGCCGCCGGCTACTACAACGAGGAGGGCGTGGGCGCCGCCATCAAGGCGACGGGCATCCCGCGCGAGGAGCTCTTCATCACCACCAAGCTCCGCAACGGCGACCAGGGCGCGGACAGCGCCCGCACCGCGTTCGAGGACAGCCGCCGCAAGCTCGGCGTGGACGCGGTGGACCTCTACCTCATCCACTGGCCGTACCCGAAGCACGGACTGTACGTCGAGACCTGGAAGACGTTCGAGGCGCTGCACGCCGAGGGCGTCATCCGCGCGATCGGCGTCTCCAACTTCCTCCCGGAGCACCTGGAGGAGCTGGCCGCCGAGAGCGACGTCGTGCCCGCCGTGAACCAGATCGAGGTGCACCCGACGTTCCAGCAGCACGACCTCTCCACCTTCTCGGTGGAGCGCGGCATCGAGGTCGAGGCGTACAGCCCGCTCGGCCAGGGCGCCGACCTGGAGTCGGAGATCGTCACGCGCGTCGCGAAGGACCACGACGCCACGCCCGCGCAGATCGTGCTCGCCTGGCACCTCGCGCAGGGCCGCATCGTGATCCCCAAGTCGGTCACGCCCGAGCGCATCGTGCAGAACTTCCAGAGCGTCGAGGTCGAGCTCTCGGTCGAGGAGCTCGCCGAGATCGACACCCTGGAGACCGGCACGCGCCTCGGCGCCGACCCGGCGACGGCGGACTTCACGCAGTTCCCGTCCTGATCCACCCGCCGGCACGCCGGCACCACGACGCCCGCCCGGCCCCTCGCCGCGGCGGGCGTCGTCGCGTCGGTGCGCCCGAGCCACGTCGCAGTCCCATCGGGGCGCGAGGGGGCTAGCGTGAGCGATACGACGCTCCCTCAGGCCGGAGGCGAGAGCCTCGGACCCACCGGAGCCCGCCCCACCGTCAGGAGCATCGTGACCGATCCCACCGTCCCGCACACCCGCCTCGCCGACGCGCTCAGCTCCGTGTCCGAGCGCATCGACGCGTCCGTCGACCCGAGCTGGGACGGGCTCACCGGCGTCCAGATACTCATCCTCCGCCGGCTCTCCGGCACCGAGCGCATGGACCGGGCGTCGCTCGCGCTCGACACCCGCACCGCCCGCGCGGCCACCGTGCCGAGCCTCGCGTCGCTCATGCAGAAGGGCCTCGTAGTGGAGTCCGAGGACCCCGTCGGGTCCTACCTGCACCTCTCCGACGGCGGCCGGGCGCTCCTCCTGGGCGTCCGGACGGCCCGCGCCGAGTGGCTGGAGCAGGCGGCCCGGCAGGCCCGCCCGCCCGTGCACGGCGACGACCTCCTGCGCGCCGCGGCGCTGCTCGAGCACCTCCGCGCCACGGACGACATCTGAGCGCGCCCGCCGCGGCCCGCGACGGGCGCGACCAGGACCTGGTCGCGCGCCTGCGGGCCGCGGGGTGCGTGTTCGCCGAGGAAGAGGCCGCGCTGCTCGTCGCGGAGGCCGCAGGACGCCATCCGGACGCCGGGGGAGACGCCCGCGCCGCCGCGCTCGAGGGGATGACGGCGGCCCGCGTGGCGGGGGGAGCCCCTCGAGACCGTCCTCGGCTGGGCGGCGTTCGCCGGGCGCCGGATCATCGTGCGGCCCGGGGTCTTCGTCCCGCGTCGCCGCACCGAGCGCCTGGCGCGTGCCGCCGTGACCGCGGCGCGCACGGTCGACCACCCCGTCGTGGTGGACCTGTGCTGCGGATCGGGCGCCATCGCCGCGGTGATCGCGGACGAGGTGCCCCGGGCGGTCCTCCACGCCGCCGACCTCGATCCCGTCGCCGTGGCGTGCGCGGCGGAGAACCTCGTCCCGCGCGGCGTCGACGTGCACCGCGGCGACCTGCTCGACGCCCTGCCGGACGCCCTCCGCGGGCGGATCGACGTCCTGGTCGCCAACGTGCCCTACGTGCCGCGTGCTGCCCTCGAACTCCTGCCGCCCGAGGCCCGCCTGCACGGGCCGGAGGCCACGCGCGACGGCGGCGGCGACGGGCTCGACGTGCTCCGGCGCGCGGCGCTCCAGAGCGGCTCCTGGCTCGCGCCCGACGGTCTGCTCCTCGTCGAGGTCGCGGACGCGCAGCTCCCCGTCGCCCTCGACGCGCTCGCCGTCGCCGGCCTCGAGGCGCGAGCCGACCCCTTCGCCGCGCCCGCGGACGACACGGATGACGACGACGGCACCCGGGTCGTGTCCGGCCGACGCCCGCGATGACCGATCGACCCCGCGTACCGGGCCCCGGTGACTCGCGGACGTTCCTGTGACCGCCGCGGATCTCGTTGCCTCCTGTCCACAAGCCGCTCGGCGACCGGACCGACCTCCCTAGGGTCCAGGTGTCCCATCCACCGCACGAGAGGCGCCAGTGCCCCCCACCCCTCCCCGTCCCGGGGCGTCCGTCCGCATGACGCCGTCCCTCTCGGAGCGCGACGCGCGCCGTCGCCCCCGTCGCGGCCTCGCCGCCCTCGCGTCCGCCGCCGCCGTCCTCACCGCCGTCGCCGTGGGCGTCCCGGCGGTGTCCGCATCCGCCGCCGCACCGAGCACGCCCGTCCCCGGCATGCAGGTCCCCGCGCTCAAGGACGTCCTCGGCGACGCCGGCATCGAGCACGTCGGCGTCGCGATGGGCAGCGGAGAAGTGCAGGGCACCTCGGCCGACCTCATCGCCCGCCACTTCAACGCCATGACGCCGGAGAACGAGGGCAAGGCCGACGCCATCCAGCCCGTCGAGGGGCGGTTCGACTTCAGCGGCATCGACAAGCTGCTCGACTTCGCCGACGCCCACGGCATGAAGATGTACTTCCACGTCGACTTCTGGATGCCGCAGACGCCCGCGTGGTTCTTCCTCGACCACGGGCGTCCGCTCACGAACAGCCCGGCCGACCAGGCGCTGCTCAAGGCCCGCATGGAAGCCCACGTCAAGGCGATCTCCGACCACATCGCGTCCCGCTACCCGAAGGGGAACAGCCCCATCTGGGCGATGGACGTCGTCAACGAGGTCATCAACGACGGCCCGAACGCCAACCCGCACCACATGAAGGACACGCGCTGGTTCCAGGTGCTGGGCGAGGGCTTCGTCGACGAGGGCTTCCAGCTCGCGAAGAGGTACTTCCCGGGCGTCAAGCTCTTCATCAACGAGTACAACACCGACTCGCCGAGCAAGCGCGCCGACTACCTCGGGCTGATCTCGGCCCTCCTCCAGCGCGGCATCCCGGTCGAGGGCGTGTCGCAGCAGACCCACATCGGGCTCCGCAGCGACATCGAGGAGCTGAGGAAGACGATCCACGCGGTGAAGGCCCTCGACCCGGACCTCGTCGAGGCCATCTCCGAGCTCGACGTCAGCGCCTCGAAGGCCGCCGCGACGAGTAACAGCCAGAATCGGGCCCACACGGAGCCGATCTACTCGAACCCGGACGACACCGCCGCGGCCGTGGGCTGGGTCTACAAGGACCTGTTCACGATGATCCGGCAGGAGGCCGGGAACCTCGACTCGGTCACCTTCTGGGGCTCGGACAACTCGCGGACCTGGCTGCACAGCCCGTCGATCGACCAGCCCTGGGACCAGCCGCTCCCGTTCGGGACCCACCAGGAGGCCATGCCCGCGTACTGGGGCATCGTCGACCCGTCGAAGCTCCCGCCGCGTCCGCCGCTGCCGAAGGGCTGATCACCGCCCGAGCCACCACCGCGGCCCCCGTCCTCGTCGAGGACGGGGGCCGCTCGGCGTTCGTTGTCCCGCGCAACAAAGGTTTTCGAATACCTTGCCCCCCGTAGGGGAGGGTGCCTACGGTTCGAGCATCCGACAGAGAAGTCGGAACACATGGAAGGTGTTCGACGATGAGCATTCCCCGCACCGACACGTCCGCGCTCGCGGACGTCAGCCCCCCGCGCTTGGGCCGCAGCAGGTTCGCGCCCCGCCCGCGACGCGACCGCCGCCGCGGCCTCGCCGCCCTCACGGCCCTCGGCCTGATCGCCGGGGCTGGCGCCCTCACCGCCCCCGCCGCGCAGGCCGCCGACGCCGCAGCTCCCGCCGGCATCGGATCCGACTTCGAATCCGGCACGGGCGCATGGGCGCCGCGCGGGGACGGCGTCCGCATCGCCCCGAGTACCGAGGCGCGCACCGGATCCGGCAGCCTGCTCGTCACCGACCGGACGCAGGAGTGGCACGGCGCCGCGCTGGACGTCACGGGCGCGCTGACCGTCGGCCAGCAGGTCGAGGTCACGGTGTGGGCGCGCCTGGCCGCGGGGGAGGAGCCCGCATCCCTCAAGGTCTCCGTGCAGCGCGACACCGGCGGCGGCAGCGGCTACGACGGCGTGGCGGGAGCCGCCGCGCGCGTCACCGCCGACGCCTGGACGGAGCTCACGGGCACGTACACGCTCGGCGGCCCGGTCGACAAGGCGCAGGTGTACGTGGAGGGGACCGTCGGCGCGGACTTCCTCCTCGACGACTTCCAGTTGGGCGAGGCCGTTTCCACGCCCGTGCAGACCGACATCCCGGCGCTCCAGGACGTCCTCGGCGCCCGCGGCATCGAGCACGTGGGCGTCGCGATCGACGGCCGCGAGACGGTCGGCGCCGGGGCGGATCTGGTGGGTCGGCAGTTCAACGCGTTCACGCCCGAGAACGCCGGGAAGCCCGAGAGCGTCCAGCCGGAGGAGGGCCGCTTCACGTTCGCGCAGATCGACCAGCTGCTCGACTACGCCGACAGGACCGGCACGAAGGTCTACTACCACGTGCTGTTCTGGCACTCGCAGACCCCCGCGTGGTTCTTCCTCGACGGCGACCGGCCGCTCACCGACAGCCCCGCCGACCAGGCGCTGCTCCGGGCGCGCATGGAGGCGCACGTGAAGGGCATCGCGGACCACGTGGCGGCCCGCTACCCCGACGGCGGCAGCCCGATCTGGGCGATGGACGTCGTGAACGAGGTCATCGACGACGGCCCCAACGACAACGCGCACGACATGCGCGACAGCCGCTGGTACCAGGTGCTGGGGGAGGGCTTCGTCGACGAGGGCTTCCGCCTCGCGCGCGCGTACTTCCCGGGGGTGAAGCTCTTCATCAACGACTACAACACGGAGCTGCCCACGAAGCGCGCCGACTACCTCGAGCTGATCTCCGCCCTCGTGGCCCGCGGTGTGCCGATCGACGGGGTGGGCCACCAGGCGCACGTCGACTTCGCCCGGCCCGTCTCGTGGCTGCGCGACTCCATCCGCGCGGTCGAGCGCATCGACACGCGCCTGCTGCAGGCGATCACCGAGCTCGACGTGAACGCGTCGAACCAGAACGAGGGCGCGGACGTGAGCGGCGCTCCGCAGGATCCGTACACGCCCGTGTACGCGGACGACGCCGACGCGGGCGCCGAGGTCGGGCACTACTACCGCGACCTCTTCCAGATGATCCGCCAGCAGGCCGCGTCCATCGACTCGGTCACCTTCTGGGGCGTGAGCAACGCGCGCAGCTGGCTGCGCACGTGGCCGATCGCGCGTCCGTGGGAGCAGCCGCTGCCGTTCGACGACGACCTGCAGGCGGCTCCCGCCTACTGGGGCATCGTCGACGCGAAGCGCCTCCCGGCACGACCGGCCGACCTCTCGGCGCCGCGCATCGCGGACGTCGACGACATCACGGCGGTCGCGACGAAGGCAGCGGGGGTCCGCGTGCCGTACGCGCTGCCCTCGGCGATCGACACGCGCGACGGCAACGTGCGCGTGCTGTGCGCGCCGCCCCGCAGCGGGATCTTCCCCGTCGGCACCACCACGGTCACCTGCACCGCGAAGGACCGCGCCGGCAACGTCCGGACGAGCGAGTTCGACGTGATCGTGACGCGCGCCGGCTCGTGATGCGCTGACGACCGTCACGACGCGGCCCCCGCCTCCTCGCGAGGCGGGGGCCGCGTCGCGCGCCGGGATAGGGTCGGACGATCGCGCGGCGCACCGGATCCCACCCGCATCGGCGGCACCCGTCGCCCGGAGGGGACAGCACCATGACCACGCAGACCATCTCGATCGGCATCACCGGCGTCACGGGCGCCGTCGGGGGAGCGGTGGCCCGCCGCCTCGCCGACGCCGGGCTCCCGCAGCGCCTCCTCGCGCGGTCGCCCGACCGAGCACCCCGGCTGCCCGGCGCCACCGTGCACGCGGTGGCCTGCGGGGATCACGATGCCTCGGTGGCCGCGCTCACCTGCGTGACGACGCTCCTCATGGTGTCGGCCGCCGAGGACGAGCACCGCCTCGCGCAGCACGTCGACTTCGTCGACGCGGCGGCCGAGTCGGGCGTCCGTGACGTGGTCTACACGTCCTTCGCGGATGCGTGCGGCGGAGGGCCTGCGGATCGAGTGCACGTCGGGCATTCGTGCGAGCCACGCGCCCGTCATCAGCTCTACATAACATAATGTGAATTATCGGCGGCACGGATCGACCCCGAGAGGGGCGCGAGACGACCGCCTCACGACCTCCGGGACAGCACCTCGCGGGCGACATCCACGAGCTCGGCCGGTTCGATCGGATCCTCCGTCGCGGCGAGCTCGTCGAGCCCGAACCAGCGGTGCGCGTGGATGTCGTCGAACTCGTCGGGCATCCAGTTGTCCGAGACGGGCGCGAACGCGTCGACCCGCACCAGGTAGAACGTCGAGTGCCCGGTGTCGAGGTCGCCGTCGACGCGACGACGCTCGTAGTCGTGCTCCCAGACGGGATCCCCGACGGAGTCGACGCGGAGCCCGGTCTCCTCGAACAGCTCGCGGCGCGCCGCCTGAGCGGGCGTCTCCCCCAGGTCGATCCCGCCGCCGGGCGTCAGCCAGCGCGGCGGCAGGTCGACGTTCACGGAGTAGTTCGTGAGGAACAGCAGGAGCCGGTCGCGCTCGTCGACCAGCAGGATCCGCGCGGTGTCGCGGACGTGCCGCACGACCTCGCCGTCGGTCATCGCGCGCCGCCGGCGACGGGCAGGTGCCGGTCCCACCAGTCGAGGATCGCCTCGAACCGCTGCACGCGGTGGCGCGGCCGACCGGAGCGGCTGAGCTCGTGGTCCTCGCCCGGGAAGACGAGCATCTCGGTCTCGACGCCCGCGCGCACGAGCGCCAGGTGGTACCGCTCGGCCTGCGACAGCGGGCAGCGCAGGTCGTCCTCGGAGTGGACGACGAAGGTCGGCGTCCGCACCTGGTGCGCGAACGCCTGCGGGCTCTGCGCGCGACGCGTCTCCTCGTCGTGACCCGTGTACTCCTCGCCGAAGAACGTGCCGATGTCGGAGGTGCCCGTGAACAGGTCCGGGTCGAGGAAGCCGCGCTCGACGATCGCGCCCTGGAACCGGTGCTCGTGCGCGATGGTCCAGGCCGTGAGGTAGCCGCCGTAGGAGCCGCCCATGATGCCGGCGCGGGATCCGTCGATGGCGTCGTGCACGGCGATCGCGCCGTCGAGGAAGTCGAGCACGTCGTGCATGTCGACCGTGCCCATGCGCTCCTTGATGACCCGGCCGTGAGCCTGACCGTAGCCGGCGGCGCCGCGCGGGTTGCACAGCAGCACCGCGTAGCCGGCGTCGGCGTAGACCTGCGCCTCGTCGAAGAGGTGCACGCCGTAGGCCGCGTAGGGCCCGCCGTGGATCACCAGGAGGACCGGGTGCGGCCCCTCCCCCTCGGGCAGCACGACCCAGCCGTGCACCGGGTAGCCGTCGCGACCCTCGACGACCAGCTCGTGCAGCGGGCGGATCCCCGCCTCCCGCAGCGGCGCGGAGAAGTCGGTGAGCGGCACGAACGCGGAACCCGCGTCGGACGAGCGGTCGGTGCGCACGAGCGCGAGGTCGCCGTGCGTGCGCGGGTCGGTGAGGGCGACGACGACGGCCCCTCCCCCGACTCCGACGCCGGTGACCTCCACCTGGTCGTCGACGAGCGCCTCGACGGCGCCGTCCGCGGTGACCCGCAGCAGCTGCACCGTGCCGCGCGATCCGTTGAGCACGAGGACGGCGTCGCGGTCCTCGACCGTGATGCCGCTGCCGCCGAGGTCGACGGTCTCGGCGTCGGTGAGGACGCGCGGCGCGGCGTCGTCGGCGTCGAGCACGTAGAGCGCGGTGTTGCGGGCGACGAAGTCGACGCCCGACTCCCCCAGGCCCTGCGCCAGCAGGTAGATCCGACCGCCCTCGACGGAGGCGACCTCGGCGACGCCGAGCCCGGCCTCGTGCGAGACGACCGTGCGGACCTCGGGCATGCCGACCGCCGCGTCGCCGCGGGCGGGGACGGCCACGGCGTAGGCGCCGGAGAGCAGGTCGTCGTCGCGGCCCTCGTGACGCGAGGCGACGAACAGCACCTCGGATCCGTCGGCGGAGAAGCGCGGCGCGTCGTGGTCGACGGGCTCGTCGGTGAGGCGGACCGCCTTCGGCACGCCCGCGCGCTCGGCGGCCGACGGCGTGGCCTCGGCTCCGTCGCCGCGCACGGCGGGATCCGCGGCGTCGGGGTAACCGGACGGGACGGCGGCCACGAACGGCTCCGCATCCAGCTCGGGCAGCTCGACGAGGGAGAGCTGCGTGTGCCGGTCCATGGACCAGCCGAGGCCGTTGGCGAGGTACTTGGTGGTGGTGATCCGGCGCGCGGGCTCGGCCGCGGCGGCCACGCCCTCGACGCTCCCGTACCGTCCCGGCTCCGCGACGCGCGAGGCGTAGACGATGCGGGATCCGTCGGGCGACCAGTCGAACGCGCCGACCCCGAGCAGCTCGTCGGTGAGGGCGACGGGCTCGCCGCCCGTGGCGCGCACCACGTGCAGCTGCGGCGGGCCCTTCGGCTCGGCGCGGAGGAACGCGATGACGCGGCCGTCCGGGGAGAGCCGCGGCGCCGTGTCGCGGAAGCCGCGCGTGATGCGGCGCGGGGCCGCGGATCCGTTCGTCGTCACCTCCCACAGCTGCCCGGTGTACGCGTCGGCATGCACCCGCGGGCGCGTCACCGAGACGACGGCCAGACGGCCGTCGGGCGAGACGGCGGGACGGGAGACGGAGGTGAGCAGGTCGAGATCCGTGGTCTTCATCGGCTCGAGCCTAGCCCCGGGCCGTAGCCCGCCCGCGGGTCACTCCGGCTGGAAGCTGCCCGTGTCGCCCACCAGGCGCGTGTGGTCGGCGGGGATCGGGTCGACCACCGCGCGCGCGACCTCGGCCGCGAACTGCGAGACGTTGTAGAGGCCGCCGGACGCCTCCTTGCGCTGCTGGATCGCCTCCGGGTTCATGCGGCCGAGGAGCGTGGCCGTGATGGTGCCCTCGATCATGTCGCCGGAGACGACGACGAAGCCGATCCCCCGCTCGTCGAGCTCCGGCAGCAGCTCGCGCAGGGCGTCCTCCCCCGCGCGCTTGCTGCGGGCGACGCCCTCGTACTCGGGCATGGTCGGCGTGGTGCGGATGAAGTGGGCCTGGTGGCTCGTGACGAAGACGACCCGGCCGCCCTCGGACAGGAGCGGCAGCGCGCTCCGCAGGACGTTCAGCTGGGCGTCCCGGTTGAGGGTCATGGCGTAGTCCTCGGCCATGCCGCTCTCCATGCCTCCCGACGCGTTGAGCACCAGGACGTCGAGGCCGCCGAGCTCGGCGCGGACGGTCTCCATCAGCCGGTCGACGGACTCCGGGTCTGTGAGGTCGGCGCCCACCGCAACGGCCTTCGCGCCGCCCTCGATGAGCTTCGCGACGAGCTTCTCGGCCCGCGCGGCCTTGTTGCGGTAGTTGACGACGACGTCGGCCCCCGCCTCGGCGAGGTAGGCGACCGTGTCGGCGCCGATGCCGCGGGAGGACCCGGTGACGAGCGCGCGGCGGCCGCGGAGCTCGTCGGGGGCGAAGGGGCGGATCTCGTCGACGGTGCTCACAGCGGTACTCCTCCAGGTGTGCGCGCCGTTCACGCGCGACGGGTCGTCCGGCGAGGGACGTATCGGGACGGGCCGCGCGGGCGGGACACCACGCTGACGGCCAGGAGAGCCTATCGCCCGCCGTCCGGGCGGTGGGCTAGGTTCGGGGCATCCGGTCCACGGAGCGAGGGAGCAGCGGTGACGGTCCTCCTCGACGACCACGCGTGGGTCGCCTGGCTCGCGCTGATCGTCACGGCGGTCGTCGTGGAGATGCGGCGGCTCGACCTGAGGGGCCTCTGCGGCGGCGTCGCGGCGCTCGCGGCCCTGCTGTCCGGCCTCGTCGGCGCTCCCTGGTGGCTCCAGGCGCTCGTTGCCGTGGTGGTGGTCGCCCTGCTCCGCACGGCGCGCCCGGCGCTGCTCCGCGCGCTCCCGATGGAGACCCCGCGAGCGGATGACGACCCCGGATCGGGCGACGCCCGACCCATGCCCGCCGACGACGACCGGCCCGCGTGACCCGCGGCGCCTGGTTCTCCGGCGACGTGCCCCGCGTCCTGGCGCACCGCGGGTGGACCGGGTCCGGAGCCGTGGAGAACACGCTCGACGCCTTCCGCGCGGCGTGGGAGCTCGGCGTCACCCACCTCGAGACCGATGTGCACGTCACGGCCGACGGCGCGTGCGTGCTCTGGCACGACGCCGACCTCCGACGCCTCACCGGCCGGCGCGGCCGCGTCCGCGACTCGACGCTGGCGGAGCTCCGGGCCATCGACCTCGGATCCGGGGCACGCGTCGCCACGCTCGCGGAGCTGCTGGCGGACCTGCCCGACGCCCGGCTCAACATCGACGTGAAGGGCGCGGACGCCCCGGCGGCCGTCGCCCGGGCGATCCGCGCGGCCGACGCCGTCGACCGCGTGCTCGTCACGTCGTTCTCGGGCTCCCGGCGGCGACGCGCGCTGGCCCTCCTCCCCGGCGCCGCGACGTCAGCGGACGCCGGGCGGCTCGTGCTCGCCGTCCTCGGTGCGCGGCTGGGTCTCGCCCCGGTGGTCCGCCTCGCCCTCCGCGGCGTCGACGCCGTGCAGATGCCCTGCCGGGGGCTCGGTATCCGCACCGTCTCGCCCGCGACGGTCGGCCGGTTGGCACGCGCCGTCCGCGAGGTGCACGTCTGGACGGTGGACGACCCGTACGAGATGATCCGCCTGGTCAGGGCGGGTGTGCACGGCGTCGTGACGGATCGGTCCGATCTCGCCCTCGCCGCCCTCGGCGGCAGGGACTGGGATTCGCCTGGGAACCGAGGGTCCTGAGAAAGGATCCTCACAGCCGCGCGGTTTACAACGGGGAGTGCATCGCGAGAGGAGACAACCATGGCAGATCGCAGCTTGCGCGGGATGCGGCTCGGGTCCACGAGCCTGCAGAGCGAGGAGGGCGTCAGCTTCTCCCCCCGGCAGAGGAAGACGTACCGCACGACCGACGGCACCACGTTCGAGGTCGTATTCTCGGCCGACGCCGAGGTCCCCGAGGTCTGGGAGTCGCCGAAGAGCGGCCTGGAGGGGCGCCTCCTCGACGCCGAGGGCGCACCCGTCGCCCACGACGAGGTCGAGGCGAAGGTCCCCCGGAGCCACTGGGACATGCTGCTCGAGCGCCGGACGCGCGCCGAGCTGGAGGAGCTCCTCGAGGAGCGCCTCGCCACCCTCCGCGCGCGGCGCGGTCAGCACCGCATCGGCGCCTGACCCGACCCCTCCGCTCGCGAACCACCGGAGCACCCCGCGGCATCGCCGCGGGGTGCTCCTCTGCGTGCGGCCTGTCGGCGGTCAGCGGGCGGCGCGTCGGCCACGGCGGCCGAGCGCCAGCCCGGAGACCGCGAGCGCACCGAGGCCGAGCCCGGAGACGAGCCACTCGATGTCGCGCCCGACGAGGATCGCCGGCGTGACGACGTCGGCGGTCGGCACGTCGACCACCATCGACCCGGCGGTGAACCAGGGCAGACGGTCGAGGTCGCGGCCGTTCGGGCCGACGATCGCGCTGGTGCCGACGGTCGAGATGTTCACGACGCTGCGGCCCGTCTCCAGCGCCCGCATCCGGGCGATCGCGAGCTGCTGCACGCTCTCGTCGGTGCGGCCGAAGTCGGCGTTGTTGGACTGGGCGAGGATGAGACCCGCGCCCTCGTGCACCATGTCGGTCGTCAGCTGGTCGTCGACGATGTCGAAGCAGATGGCGATCCCGGCGGTCACGCCCGCGACGTCCATCACCTGATCCGTCGTGCCCGGCGTGTACTCGCGCTGGATGAGGCCGATGAGGTCGGGCGCGAACGGCTCCCAGAACGCGCGGTCGGGCACGTACTCGCCGAACGGGACGGGGTGCTTCTTGTCGTAGTGGTCGGTCGCCCCTCCCCCGGTCCAGACGAGCGACTCGTTGTAGTAGCGGCCGTCGCGCTCGGTGACGGTGCCCACGACGAGCGGGGCGCCGAGGCGCGCGACCACGCGGTCGAGCGCGGCCGCCGAGCCGGGGTCGCGCAGCGGATCCGCGTCGGCCGCGTTCTCCGGCCACACCACCATGTCGACGCCGGCGTCCGACGGGATCTCCGCCGTGGCGGCCAGGTGGGCACGCAGGATGTCGCCGTAGCGCGCGCCGTCGAAGTACCCGGCCTTGGCGTTCCCCTGCACGGCCGCGACGCGGGTGGTCCCCGTGGTCGCGACCGGGAAGGTGGGGACGACGAGCACCAGGGCGACCGCGATCCCCGCGACGAGCGCCCGGGACGACCGACGCACGCGCTCCTCCGCGGCGAGCTCCAGGAGCAGGGCCACGAGGAGCACGAGCACGAAGGAGAGCCCCGAGAGGCCGAGCCACGTCACCAGGTGGGCGAAGGGGCTCTCCGACTGGGACAGGGACACCCTCCCCCACGCGAACCCGCCGTAGGGCCAGACCGCCGAGATCGCCTCGCGCGCGGTCCACAACCCGGCGACCGCGACCGGTAGCAGGACGACGCGGCCGGCGGCCGTGGGGAACGCGCGCGGGATCCAGCGGGTCGCCGTCGCGATGGCGACCGCCCCGACGCCGACGAACAGCGACTCCAGGGCCGACAGCGCGATCCACGGCACCGGCCCGAGGTAGAGCGACGCCCACTCGATGTGGGTGAGGTAGAAGGCCAGCCCGGCCACGAGCCCGATGAGGAACGCCGGCCCCGCGCGCCTGCCGCGCAGCGCGAGGAGCACGAGCGCGACGCCTAAGAAGACGAGCGGCCACAGCCCGCGGTCGGGGAACGCGGCGTCCATGACGGGTCCCGACGCGGCGGCGGCGAGGAGCGCGCCCCACAGCGGCAGCGGCGGCCGGACGGGCTCGACGGACGCGAGCGCTGTCTGCGGCGCCGGGGCGGGACGCTCCCGTCGGGGAGCGCGGGCGAGCCCGGTCACACCGACGAGTACGCGACGATGCCGCGCCGGATGCTGTCGAGCGCCGTGCGGGCGTTCCGGGATACGGGACCGTCGGCCACGATCGAGAGCTGGTCGAGCAGATCGATCGTCTGCTTCGTCCAGCGCACGAAGTCGCCGGCGGCGAGATCGGCCTCGTCGAGCACGACGTCCAGGCTGCCGCCGCGCGCCCAGCGGTGCATCGGCGCGCACAGCCCGGTGGACAGCGGGTCGGTCGTCGGCAGGCGGCGCTCGCGCTCGACGTCGTCGAGGCGCGACCAGATCTCCTCCGTGCGCTCGAGCGCCGCGCGGAACGGGCCGCGCGGCAGGTTCCGGTCGTTGCGGTCGCCCTCGTCGCGGCGCGGCTGGTAGACGAGCGAGGCGGCCATGGCGGCGAGGGCGGCGGGGTCGAGGTCCACCCACACCTGCGTGCGCAGGCACTCGGCGACGAGGAGGTCGCGGTCGCCGTAGATGCGCTTGAGCATCCGGCCGTTGGGCGTCGGCGCGACCTGACCGTCGGCGGCGCGCTTGAGGTAGCCGAGCGAGAGCAGCAGCTCGGTTATCCGGTCGAAGACCTTGGCCACCGCGTTGGTGCGCGTGCGGATCTGCTGGCCCAGCGCATCCGTCTGCCGCTTGAGGCGCCACCAGCGCTCGGCCCAGCGCGCGTGCGACTCGCGGTCCTTGCACGCGTGGCAGGGGTGCGCCTTCATCCGGCGGCGGAGGTCGGTCAGCTGGCGCTGCCGCTTGTCCCGCTCGCCGTGCTGGCCCGGCTGCTGCATGTCGGCGCGGGCCGCGGTGGCGCGCTCGAGGTCGCTGAGCTCGCGGCGGAGGCCGGAGTACTCCCGGAAGTCGCCGAGGTGGCAGACCATCGCCTTCTCGTAGCCGGCGAGCGACTCCTCCTGCGTGCGCACCTTGCGCGCGAGGTCCACCACGGCGCGGTCGGCCTGGAACTGCGCGAACGACGACTCCAGCACCTCGCGCGTGCGCTCCCGGCCGAACTGGTCGATGAGGTTGACGGCCATGTTGTAGGTCGGCCGGAAGCTCGAGTTGAGCGGGTACGTGCGGCGGGAGGCGAGCGAGGCGACGGCCTGCGGATCCAGCCCGTCCTTCCACTGGATGACGGCGTGACCCTCGACGTCGATGCCGCGGCGGCCGGCGCGTCCGGTGAGCTGCGTGTACTCCCCCGGCGTCAGCGGCACGCGCGCCTCGCCGTTGAACTTCTCGAGCTGCTCCAGCACGACCGTGCGCGCGGGCATGTTGATGCCGAGCGCGAGGGTCTCCGTCGCGAAGACGGCCTTCACGAGCTTCCGCTGGAACAGCTCCTCGACGACCTCCTTGAACGCCGGCAGCATGCCCGCGTGGTGCGCCGCGACGCCGCGCTCCAGGCCCTCGAGCCACTCCCAGTAGCCGAGGACCGCGAGGTCCTCGTCGCGGAGCGTGCGGCAGCGCTCCTCCACGACGGCGCGGATCTCGTCGCGCTCGTGCGCGTGCGTGAGCCGGACGCCCGCACGGAGCACCTGCTTGACGGCGGCGTCGCAGCCGGCGCGGCTGAAGATGAAGAAGATGGCCGGGAGCAGGTTCCGCTCCTCGAGGAGGGCGACGACCTCGGGGCGGTCCATGCGGCCGCGGTCCCACGGCCCGGGGGCCTTGCGGCCGGATCCGCCGCCCGCCCCCGCGCGACCGCGCGAGTGCCCCTGGCCGCCGCGCACGCGCACGGCTTCGCGTCCGCCGCCGTGCGTCATGCGCACCAGCTCGGGGTTGACGCGGTGCGTCGCGGCGAGGCCCGACGAGTCGAAGAGGTCGACCATGCGGTGCCGCACGATCACGTGCTGCTCGAGGGGCACGGGTCGCTCCTCGGAGACGATGACGTCCGTCTCGCCGCGCACCGCCTGCAGCCAGTCGCCGAACTCCTCGGCGTTCGAGACCGTGGCGCTCAGTGAGATCATCCGCACGGTCTGCGGGAGGTGGATGATGACCTCCTCCCACACGGCGCCGCGGAAGCGGTCGGCGAGGTAGTGCACCTCGTCCATGATCACGAACGCGAGGTCGCGGAGCAGGTCGGAGTCGGCGTAGAGCATGTTGCGCAGCACCTCGGTCGTCATGACGACCATGCGGGCGCGGCTGTTGACGTTGGTGTCGCCCGTGAGCAGGCCCACCTCGTCGGGGCCGTACTCGGCCACGAGCTCGGCGTACTTCTGGTTGCTCAGCGCCTTCATCGGCGCCGTGTAGAAGATCTTGGCGCTCGGCCGCTGCATCGCGAGGTAGACGGCGAACTCGGCGACGACCGTCTTGCCGGCACCGGTCGGCGCCGCGACGAGCACGCTGCGGCCGTTCTCCAGCGACTCCGCGGCGGCGCGCTGGAACGGGTCGAGGTCGAAGCGCAGGCCGCTCGCGAACGACTCGAGGAGCGGGAGGCTGCGGCGGCTGCGGGAGGCCGCGTAGCGTTCCGCGGGCGAGAGCTGGTCTGTCACGATGCCGCCATCCTAGGCTCCGGATCCGGGCGCCGGCCGGGCGCGGACGCGACGACGCCCGCCCCTCGCGGGACGGGCGTCGTGGTCGGCCGGAGTCAGGACAGCAGGTCGTCCGTCATCGCCGCGGCCTTGCGCGCGCGCCGGCGGTCGTTGAGCAGCGAGATGCCCGCGGCCACCAGGTAGAGCACCGTCATCGGGACGGCCAGCAGGAACATCGACATGACGTCGGCGGCGGGCGTCGCGATGGCGCAGAACAGGATGATCAGCAGGATGGCGATGCGCCAGGACCGGATGATCGTCGCGCCGCTCAGGATCCCCATGAAGTTGAACAGCACGAGGAACACCGGCAGCACGAACGCGATGCCCACCGCGAAGACGAGCTTCAGCACGAAGTCGAAGTACTCGCGGGCCGTGATGAACGACGAGTCGCCCGCGCCCGCGAACTGCGTGAGCAGCGCGACGATGTGCGGCAGGACGAACCACCCGGCCGCGCATCCCGCGAGGAACAGCGGCACGGCGGAGAAGAAGAAGCCGAACGTGTAGCGGCGCTCCGTCTTCGTGAGGCCCGGGACCAGGAACGCGAACACCTGGTAGAGCCACACGGGGCTGGAGATGATGAGGCCCACGTACAGCGCGATCTGCAGGCGCAGGTCGAAGGCCGACGTGATGGTCGGGAAGTTGAGGCTGGCGTTCCGCCCCTGCTCCTGGTTGATCGTCTCGATGGGCTGGCGCAGCGCCTCGAGGACGAAGGACGACAGGAACCAGCCCACGACCATCGCCAGGATGATGGCCACGCCGGCGATGAACAGGCGCTTCTTGAGTTCCAGCAGGTGCTGGACGAGGGACATGCGTCCCTCCGCGTCGCGCTTCTTCTGGCGGGGACGCTCGGTGGTGCTCACGGATCAGGCGCGGGGGCGGGAGTCCCCGCCGTCGCGCGGGGAGTCGTAGCGCGGGGCGTCGTAGCGGGGCTCGTCGACGCGGGAGTCGCCGGGGCGGACGAAGTCGCGCGGGGTGGCGTCGCGGTCGTCCGCGCGGTATTGCTCCTCGTCGCGGCGGCGGTTCTCCTCGCGGGTGTCGTCCCGGCGGTCGGAGCCGCTCTCCTCCTTCATCGTCTTCACCTCGCCCTTGAAGATGCGCATGGACTGGCCCACGCTCTTGGCGAGCGCCGGAAGCTTCGTGGAGCCGAAGAGCAGGACGATGACGACGAGGATGATCACGAGGTGCCAGCCGCTGAAGGCGTTTCCGAGCATGTGGTTCACATTCCTTAGGTCAGGGGGCCGGACAGTCGTTGTCGGGATTTACGGAGAGTGTACCTTCCGACCCGTCAGGAGACCCTGCTCGGCAGTGCGGTTCACCCGGATTTCCCCGAAGACGGCCACTGGTCCGCATCGGCGCTCTCCCGATGCAGGTCCTTCGGAGCTCGACCCCGGAACGCTCGGTGGCGCGGCTCAGTCGGCGTCGTCGTATGCCGCCGCGGCACGCTCGGCCCACTCGGCCACCGCCGCCCGGGCCTCCGGCGGCGACGTGACGACCACGACGCCGGCCATGCCCGCGACCAGGCGCACGAGGCCCTGGTAGTGGGCCACGCGGACGGTGACGGCGACGCGGCCGGGCCGGCCGGCGACGGGCTCCGGCCGCTCGTCGCCCACGAAGTCGCCGAGGAGCGGCAGCGTCGACTCCTGGACCTCGAGCGTGACGCGGAGGTCGTCGGGGCTCGGCTCGAACAGGGTGTCACCGAGCACGACGTCCTGCGGCCGGTGCTCCGGCGGGCGGTCGGTGACGACGAGCTCGTCGAGGCGGTCGAGGCGGAACGTGCGGACGGCGCCGCGAGCCAGGTCCCAGCCGCGCAGGTACCAGTCCTCGTCCATCGACTCCAGCCGCAGCGGATCCACCACGCGACGCTCGGTGCCGCCTCGCGGGCTGCGGTAGTCGAACTCGACGCGGCGCTCGTCGGCGATGGCGCGGCGGAGGTCGTCGCGGGTGCCGTCGCCCGCCCCGGCGGCGACGGCCACCTGGCTGGGGCTGGCCGAGGATCCGCGCGCGAGCTTCGCCATGAGCTGCCCGACGAGGTCGAGGTCGCTCGCGTCCGCCTGGGAGGAGACGTACTGGAGCCCGGCTATGAGGGCGGCCGCCTCCCGCGCCGAGAAGCGCGGCGAGTCGTCGATGGCGACCATGTGCGTGATCACGATCTGGTCGTTGTCCTCGAAGTCGTCCCAGGCGATGTCGAACAGGTCGCCGTGCTGGTACGAGGCGGTGGATCCGGGCACGCCCGAGACCGCTATCAGGCGCACGGCCTGGCGGATCTGCTCGGGCGGCACCCGGAAGTGGGCCGCCGCCTGGCTGACGCTGACGCGACCGTGGTCGGTGAGGTAGGGCACGAGGGCCAGCAGGAACGCCAGCTTGTCCTGCGCCTGGAGCGGCGCGGCGCGGTCGGTCATGATGCGTCCTCCCGGTGGGCGGCGACGGTCTCGGCGAGCCGGGCGCGCACGGCGTCCCGCAGCTTCGGCGGCGCGATCACCCGCGCCTCCGGGCCGAAGCCCGCGACCTCGTCGGCGAACAGGTTGGTGTCGGAGTAGTGCACGCGGAGGCGCCCGTCGCCGAGGTCCTCCGTGCCGCGGCGGCGACGCAGGCGGATCTCCGCGTCGGATCCTCGGACCACCGTGACCTCCCCCACGCCGTTCGCCCACACGCGGTCGAGGTCGGCGAGGGCGCGCTCGGCGTGGTCCTCCCCCTCGGGCACGAAGCCGCGGCTCGTGACGCGCACGCGGTCGACGATGCGGGACAGGAGGAACGTGCGCGGTCCGTCGGCGTCCTGGTCGATGCCGTGGAGGTGCCAGCGGCCCTGGTGCTGGACGAGGGCGAGCGGCGCGACCGTGCGGATCCGGGCGGTCCGCTCCCCCGGCTTGAGGTAGCCGAAGGAGACGAGGACGTGCCGTTCCAGCGCCACGCTCAACGGCGCGAACGCGGCGTCCCGCGTGCGCAGCCGCGGGGCGTAGCCGATGACCGGGTCGTCGGACTCGACGCCGAGCGAGCGCAGCTTGATGAGCGCGCGACGCGACTCCCCCGACAGCGACCCCTCGCGCCAGACCATGGCCGCGAGGTTGAGGAGGGTCGTCTCCTCCGGCGTGAACGACAGGTCGGCCGGGAGCTCGTAGGCGCCGCGCGGGATCCGGTAGCGCAGGAGCTGGTTGTTGCCCTCCTGGCCGGGCGCCTCCACGGTCTCCAACGGCACGCCGAGGTCGCGGATCTCGTCCTTGTCGCGCTCGAACTGGCGCTCCAGGTTGGCGTTGTCGCCGCCGGCCCGATAGCGCTGCCGGTACCCCTGGACGCTCGAGAGGACCTCGTTCTTGGTCAGCCCCTGCTCGGTGGCCAGCAGCGCCAGCACGAGGCTGAACAGCCGCTCCTCCACGGGCACGGTCGGTCGGCGGGATGTCTCGGGCACGCGGTGGTCCTCACGTCGGTGCAGCCCCCGGCCGGTGGCGATGCGTCGTTACTTGGTGGTGCTTGTCCCGAGGATATCCACCACGTAGACGAGCGTGGACCCCGCGGGCACCTTGGCCGAGCCCTGGTCGCCGAATCCGTCGGCCGGCGGCACGACCGCGATGACCTGGTCGCCGACGTGCTTGCCGACGAGGGCCTTGGCGAGGCCCGGCGTGACGACCAGCGAGGAGGCGGCGCCCGTCGAGGGCGCGGTGGTGGTGGCGGTGGCGGGCACCTGCAGCGGTCCGCCGCCGGTCCAGCTGGATCCGAACACGGCCTGCTTCTCGGCCGACGTGCTCGTGCCCCACACCACGCCCGTGTACTGCAGCGTGACCGTGTCGCCGTCGCCGACCTCGGCGCCGTCGCCCGCGCGGAGCAGCGCGTCGCGGTACTCGGTGGGCGGCGTGCTCGGCGGGATCGTGATGCCGGGGACGCCGTCGTCCGTCGTGACGACGGACGGGAAGCCGGCCTGGGCGGGCCGCGGCTCGCCGGTGGCCTTCTCAGGGAAGGAGGACGTGATGTCGACGATGAGCACGAGCCCGTCGGTGGCGTCGAGGCCCTGGGATGAGAGGTCCTGGCCGGGGAACACCGTGGACACGGGGACCGTCACGGCGAGGCGCGAGCCGACGGGCATGCACGTCATCGCGTCCTCGAGGTACGGCAGCGACTCGTGCAGGGAGGCCGGGGTGAACAGCGGAGAGCCGGTGGTGCGCGCGTTGGGCGCGATGCGGGCGTAGTCCGCGAGGTCCTTGCCGGTCTTCCCGTCGACGATGGACGCCGCGGCCGTGATGCCCTGGTGGGGCTGCACGGGCGCGCCGTCGCCCTCGACGATCGTGGAGACCTCGACGCCCGTGGGCTTGAGCGGCGTGGGGAACGCGACCGAGGCGGGCGCGCTGCCGACGTCGCCCGTGGCGGTGACCGTGCTCGACGACGAGCCGGCCTGGGCGAGGGGCGTGCAGCCCGCCGCCGCACCGGATCCGGAGCCGGACGGGCTGCAGGCGGCGAGCGTCAGGACGAGGCCTGCGCAGACGATGAGCGCGGCGGAACGGCGCACGTGACTCCTCTTTCGATGGTGGGGGCGGCCGGCACGCACCCGCGTGATCGGCCCTGTCATCCTAGGCGGTGGGGTCGCCGGGCTCCGGCGCATCGGCCGCGTCGTCGGGGTCGACCGCGTCGCCCGCCTCCGCCTGGTCCCGGGCGCCCGCGAGCTGGGCGCCGTGCTCCGCGATGCGGACGCGCTTGCGCAGGACCTTGTCGCTGACCTTGCGCTCGCCCAGGGACCCGGGGGTCCAGGCCTCCATGTCCTCGTCACTGAAGTCGGACTTGGACGCGCGGCGCTTGAGCTGCGGCAGGACGGATCCCGGGGCGAGCCGGCGGGCGGTGATGAGGAAGCCGGTGTGCCCGATCATGCGGTGCTCGGGACGGACGGCGAGCCCCTCCACATGCCAGCCGCGGATCATGGTCTCGCTCGCGTCGGGGTTCGTGAAGAGCCCGGAGTCGCGGAGCGCCTCGGCGACGCGCGACAGCTGCGTGACGGTGGCGACGTAGCAGAGCAGGACGCCGCCGGGGGTGAGCGCCTCGGCGACCGCGTCGACGCACTCCCACGGCGCGAGCATGTCGAGGATCACGCGGTCGACGGAGTGCGGCTCGGTGACGGTCGGCAGCGCGTCCGCCAGGTCGCCGAGGGTGATGGACCAGTTCTCCGGGCTGTGCCCGAAGTAGCTCGAGACGTTGCCGCGGGCGACGTCCGCGAACTCCTCGCGGCGCTCGAAGGACAGCAGCGTGCCGGTCGGCCCGAGGGCCCGCAGCAGCCACATCGAGAGGGCGCCGGATCCGACGCCCGCCTCCACCACCGTGGCGCCCGGGAAGACGTCGGCGAGGCCGAGGATCTGCGCGGCGTCCTTGGGGTAGATGATCGCGGCGCCGCGGGGCATCGACATGACGACGTCCGAGAGCAGCGGCCGGAGCGCGAGGCACTCGATGCCCGCGCTGTTCGTCACGACGCTGCCGTCGGGCAGGCCGATGAGGTCGTCGTGGTCGATCATGCCGCGGTGGGTGTGCAAGACCTTGCCGGGCTCGAGCAGGATCGTGTTCAGGCGGCCCTTGGGGCCCGTGAGCTGCACGCGGTCGCCCGCGCGGAACGGTCCGCTGAAGCGGGCGGCGGCGGCGTCGACGGTCACGCGTCCACCTCGTCGCGGATCGGGGCCGCGGCGCGGCGGTCGGCGTGGACGGCCTCGAGGTCGGCGAGCGTGCGGCCCGCGAGGGTGTCCCAGAGCACGTAGGCGTCGTCGGCCGGGAGCGGGACGTGGTGCGGCACGGCGATCACGGTGGCGCCCGACGCGGTGGCGGAGGCGACGCCCGGCGCGGAGTCCTCGATGGCGACGCAGTCGCGGATGTCCACGCCGAGCAGGTCGGCGGCGGCGAGGTAGGCCTCGGGGTGCGGCTTGCTGCGGGCGACGTCGTCGCCGGCGACGACGTGGTCGAACGCGTCGAACGGCACGGCGTCGGCGACCTGGCGCGCCATGCGGCCAATGCTCATGGTGACGAGGGCGGTGGGGATGCCGGCCTCGCGGATCCCGCGGAGGAGCTCCCGGGCGCCCGGGCGCCACGGCACCTCGACGAGGATCTGCTCCATGACGCGGTCGCTCAGCCGGTCGATGATCTCCGCGGCCGGCAGGTCGACGCCCGCCTCCTGCAGGATGCGCGCCGAGTCGTCCAGCCCGTTGCCGACGAGCCGGAGCCCGTCCTCGTGGGTCCACGTGCCACCGAAGGAGCCGACCAGGGCCTCCTCCGCCACCATCCAGTAGGGCTCCGTGTCCACGATGGTGCCGTCCATGTCCCAGAGGACGGCCGCGGGTCTGTTGCTGATCACGGGGAGCGAGTCTACCGGCGGGGCGGCGCGTCCTAGGATCGTACGATGACCGCCGACCGGGCGGTCCGAGGGCGAGACGAAACGGGAGTCACGTGGCGGATGCCGAGAGGTTCGTGAGCGGACGGCTGCTGGTCGTCGCCTTCGAGGGCTGGAACGACGCGGGCGAGGCCGCCAGCGGAGCGGTCCGGGCGCTGAAGGAGCTCCTCGACCTCGAGGCGGTGTCGTCGGTGGATCCCGAGGACTACTTCGACTTCCAGTTCAACCGCCCCACCATCGGCTTCGCGGAGGACGGCACCCGCGAGCTCGAATGGCCGGGTGCCACGCTCTACGGCCCGAAGGACCCGCGCCGTCCCGCCCAGGACCTGGCCGCCGACGCGCAGCTCGGCGTGAGCGGCGACAACGGCGGCAGCATCCACCTCCTGCTCGGCGTCGAGCCGTCCAGGCACTGGACGGCGTTCACCGCCGAGGTGCTCGACGCCGCGCGCGCCGCCGGGGTCGAGGGCGTCGTGCTGCTCGGCGCGCTGCTGGCCGACGTGCCGCACACGCGCCCCATCTCCGTCTACTCCACGAGCGAGAACGCGGCCGTGCGCACCGAGCTCGGCATCGAGCGCAGCACGTACGAGGGCCCCGTCGGGATCCTCAGCATCATCGCCCAGCGCGCCGAGGAGATGGGCATGCCCACCGTCTCGCTCTGGGCCTCCGTGCCGCACTACGTCCACAGCGCCCCGTCGCCGAAGGCCACGCTCGCGCTCATCGACAAGCTCGAGGAGATGGTCGACGTGGTGATCCCGCGCGGCGAGCTGATCCAGGAGGCCGCGACGTGGGAGGCCGGCATCGACCAGCTCGCGGGCGAGGACGAGGACATGGCGTCCTACATCCAGCAGCTCGAGCAGGCCCGCGACACGGTGGACTCCCCCGAGGCGAGCGGCGAGGCCATCGCGCAGGAGTTCGAGAAGTACCTGCGCCGAGGAGACGGGCCGCGCGGGCGCGGCGACGACCGGCCCGACGAGCCCTGGCGGCCGAAGGACCCCAAGGACCAGTAGGCCCCGAGGGCGGTGCGGTCCGGCCGATCAGGCCGCCCGGCTCCCGAGCGCCACGCCCAGGAGGGCGTCGACCGCGGCCACCTCGACGGGCGTCGCGGGGACGCCGGTCGCGACGCGGAGGTCGAGCACCAGGATCGCGCCCGGCGTGTCGAGGTCGTCGGCGAGGCGCTCGCGGACGAGCTGGACGACCTCGCCCGGCTCCCCCGCCTCGGCGCCGGCGTCCGCCGCGGCACCGGCGGCCCACGCGTCCCACGCGGCGAGACGCGCCACGGACTGCGCGAGGAGCGCGTCCGTCCACTCCCAGTCCGCGCGGTAGTGCTGCGCGAGGAGCGCGAGGCGGATGGCGCGCGGATCCACGCCCGCGGCCCGCAGGCGCGACACGAGCACGAGGTTGCCGAGCGACTTGCTCATCTTCTCGCCCTGGTACGCGACCATGCCGCTGTGCGCGTACACGCACGCGAAGTCCTCGCCCGTGAGCGCCGCGGCGTGGCCCGCCGACATCTCGTGGTGCGGGAAGATCAGGTCGGATCCGCCGCCCTGCACGGTGACGGGCCGGTCGAGCTTCCGGAGCGCGATGACGGCGCACTCGATGTGCCAGCCGGGTCGGCCGCGGCCGACCGCGCTGTCCCACGCGGGCTCGCCGGCGCGCTCGGCGCGCCACAGCAGCGGATCCAGCGGGTCGCGCTTGCCGGGGCGCTCCGGGTCGCCGCCGCGCTCGGCGGAGAGCGTGGCCATGGTGTCGCGGTCGTAGCCGCTCTCGTCGCCGAGGGCCCACGGGCCGTCCTCGCCGGCGCGGGCCACGTCGAAGTAGAGGTCACGGGCCCCGGCCTCGGCCGCGTCGGGCGTGGCGACCGGGTAGGCCGTACCGCGGCGGACGAGTTCGGCGACCGCGCCCGCGACCTCGTCGACGACCTCGGTGACGCCGACGTAGGAATCGGGCGGCAGGATCCGCAGCGCCTCCATGTCGGTGCGGAACAGCTCCACCTGCTCGGCGGCGAGGTCGCGCCAGTCGACGCCCGTGGCCGTGGCGCGCTCGAGCAGCGGGTCGTCGACGTCGGTGACGTTCTGGACGTACGCGACGTCGTAGCCGCGGTCGAGCCAGACGCGCTGGAGCGTGTCGAACGCGAGGTAGGTCGACGCGTGGCCGAGGTGGGTCGCGTCGTAGGGCGTGATGCCGCAGACGTAGAGGCCCACGCGACCGTCGCCCGTGCACTCGGCGGGGCGGACGGATCCGGCGCTCGTGTCGAACAGGGACGGGACGGGCGGCTCCCCCGCGACGGCGGGGACGGCGGGGCGTGACCAGGCGCGCACGGGATCAGGCCGCGATCGCGCCGGTGCCGAGCAGCACCAGGAGCACGACGCCGAGGGCGACGCGGTAGACCACGAAGGGCATGAACGTTCGGGTGGAGATGTACCGCATGAGGCCGGCGATGACCGCGAGGCCCACGACGAAGGCGATGAGCGTCGCCACCGCCGTCTGCCCGGCGCCCGCCTGGCCGGTCTCGTCGAAGCTCTTCACGAGCTCGTAGAGGCCGCTGCCGAACACGGCGGGCACCGCGAGGAGGAACGAGTACTCCGCCGCGACCGGGCGGGAGTAGCCGAACGCGCGCGCCGACGTGGTGGTGGCGCCCGAGCGCGAGACGCCGGGGACGAGGGCGAGCGCCTGCGCGATGCCGATGCTCACGCCGTGCCCGTACGTCATGTCCTTCTCGAGGCGGTCGCTGCGGCTGTAGCGGTCGGCGAGGCCGAGCAGGATGCCGAAGACGATGAGCACGATCGCGACGATCCAGAGCGAGCGGAACGTGGAGCGGATGGTGTCCTGGAAGAGGTAGCCCGCGATGCCGATCGGGATGGTGCCGATGATGACCAGCCAGCCCATGCGCACGTCCGGGTCGCCCTTCGACATGCCGCCGCGGAGCGAGCGGGACCACGCCGCGAGGACCTTGCCGATGCGCTTCCGGAAGAACACCACGACCGCGAGCTCGGTGCCGAGCTGCGTGATGGCGGTGAACGTGGCGCCCGGGTCGCCGCCCATGAAGAGCCCGGCGATGCGGAGGTGCGCGCTCGAGGAGATGGGCAGGAATTCGGTCAGACCCTGGACGAGGCCCAGGATGATCGCCTCGAGATAGCTCAAGCGTGCGCTCCACGTGTCGGGGGGCCCACCTGGGGCTCGGATCTAGTAGTTCAGGAGGAGGTCGCGGAGGACCTGCCTCCCGAAGACTAGTGCGTCGAGCGGGACCCGCTCGTCGACGCCGTGGAACATCGACGGGAAGTCCATGGAGGCCGGGAGCTTGAGCGGCGCGAAGCCGTAGCCGGTGATCCCGAGGAGGCTGAGCGCCTTGTTGTCGGTGCCGCCGGAGAGCATGTACGGCAGCACCTCGGCCTCGGGGTCGTGGGCGCCGAGCGTGGCGACCATGGCGTCGACCAGCGGTCCCTGGAACGGGTTCTCGAGGCCGACATCCTGATGCACGATGCGCACCTCGACGCCGTCGCCCGCGAGCTCGGCGACCCGCGCGAGCACCGCGTCCTCCTCGCCCGGGAGGACGCGGATGTCGATGAGCGCCTCGGCCGTGTCGGGGATCACGTTGTGCTTGTAGCCGGCGTGCAGGAGGGTCGGGTTGGTGGTGGTGCGCAGCGTCGCGGCGATGAACTTCGACGCCGTGCCCGTGGCGATCGCGAGGTCGTCCGGCGTCACCTGCTTCGGGTCGGCCCCGACGATGCGGGCGATCTCGTCGAGCAGCTGGCGCGTGGTGTCGGTGAGGTGGACGGGCCACTCCTCCATGCCGATGCGGGCCACCGCGCCCGCGAGCCGGGTGACGGCGTTGTCGCGGTTGACCTGCGAGCCGTGGCCGGCGGTGCCGGTGGCGACCAGGCGGATCCAGATGAGGGCCTTCTCGCCCGTCTGCAGCAAGTAGGCGCGCTTCCCGGCGAGGTCGATGGAGTAGCCGCCGACCTCGCTGATGGCCTCGGTGGCGCCCTCGAACCAGTCGGGGCGGTTCTCGACGACGTAGGCGGAGCCGAGCACGCCGCCCGCCTCCTCGTCGGAGAAGAAGCCCATGATGAGGTCGCGCTCGGGCGCGCGGCCGGAGGTGATGATCTCCTGCAGCGCGGTGATCATCATCGCATCCATGTTCTTCATGTCCACGGCGCCGCGGCCCCAGAGCATGCCGTCCTTGATGACGCCGCCGAACGGGTCCACCGACCAGTTGGCCGGGTCGGCGGGCACGACGTCGAGGTGGCCGTGGACGACGAGGGCGGGCTTGTCGCGGTTGCGGCCGGGGATGCGCGCGAGGACGCTCGTGCGGCCTGGCGCGGCGTCGATGAGCTCCGGCGTGAGGCCCAGGTCCACGAGGCACTGCTCGACGTACTCGGCCGCCTCCGTCTCCCCCTCCGACCGGCCCTCGCCGTGGTTGGTCGTGTCGAACCGGATGAGGTCGCGGGCGATCCGGGCGGTCGCGTCGAGGTCGTCGGGGAGCGTGTCGGTCATGGGTCCACGCTATCGAGGCCGGACGCGGGCGTCCTGCCGCCGGGTGGTCGGAGAGCGTCCCGGGCCGTGCTAATGTCGTCTCTCGGCAGCCGGAGACGGCGGGCCGCACATCCTGTCCGGATGGCGGAATTGGTAGACGCGCTAGCTTGAGGTGCTAGTGCCCGTATTAGGGCGTGGGGGTTCAAGTCCCCCTTCGGACACACACGAGAGCCGGTCGGATCCACGAGGATCCGGCCGGCTCTTCCTCGTTCCCGGCCGGCGCGTCCACGGCACGGCTACAGTCGCAATCGGCCCGCGCGACGGGTCTCCCGACCCGAGAGCGAGATCGCATGACCGTCGTCGACAGCGCCGTGTACGTCCAGGGGGTCCGCACCGCGGACCCGGAGAGCCTCGACGAGACGTTCGAGGTGATGCGGGCGCGCCAGGGCCTCGCGTGGATCGGCCTGTACCGGCCGGACCCGGAGGAGCTGCACCGCGTCGCCGACGAGTTCGGCCTGCACCCGCTCGCCGTCGAGGACGCCCTCAGCGGCCACCAGCGCTCGAAGACGGAGCGCTACGGCGACACGTGGTTCGTGGTGCTGCGCCCCGCGCGCTACCTCGACGCCGACGAGCGCGTGGAGTTCGGGGAGCTGCACGTCTTCCTCGGGCCCGACTTCGCGGTCACCATCCGCCACGCGGAGTCCCCCGACCTCGCCGCGGTCCGCCACCGGCTCGAGGAGGACCCCGAGCTCCTCGCGCTCGGGCCGCGCGCCGTCATGTACGCGATCCTCGACCAGGTCGTCGACGAGTACGGCCCCGTCGCCGCCGGCCTCGAGGACGACGTCGACGAGATCGAGGACCAGGTCTTCGGCGCCGACCCCGACGTCTCCCGCCGCATCTACGCGCTGATGCGCGAGGTCACGGCCTTCCAGCGGGCGACGGCGCCCCTCGGCTCGATCCTCGACGACCTGCGGAAGCACGCCGAGGAGCACGAGGTGGACCTCGAGCTCCGCCGCGGCTTCCGCGACGTGCACGACCACGTCATCCGGGTCGCCGAGCGCGCGGACGCCTTCCGCACGCTGCTGCAGAACGCGCTCACGGTGCACACGACGCTCGTCGGACAGCGGCAGAACGACGAGATGAAGAAGCTCACCGAGACGAGCCTCGCCCAGAACGACCAGGTCAAGCGCATCTCCTCGTGGGCCGCGATCCTCTTCGCGCCCACGCTCGTCGGCACGATCTACGGCATGAACTTCGTGAACATGCCGGAGCTGAAGTGGACCTACGGGTACCCGCTCGCGCTGGGCCTCATGGTCGTGATGGGCGTCATCCTCTACGCGGCCTTCCGGAAGCGCGGCTGGATCTGATGCCCGGGCCGGTCGCCCGCCCGTCGCGCCGCTAGGGTGACGGAATGCGCGTCGTCGTCATCGGAGCCACCGGCCACATCGGGACCTTCCTCGTCCCCCGTCTCGTCGATTCCGGGCACGACGTCGTGGCCGTCAGCCGCGGCACGCGCGACCCCTACCGCGAGTCGCCCCTCTGGGATCGCGTCGAGCGCGTCCGCGTCGACCGCGGCGCCGAGGACGCGGCAGGCACATTCGCCGACCGGATCGCCGCGCTCGCCCCCGAGGTCGTCGTCGACCTGGTCTGCTTCACGCCGGAGTCGGCGCGCCACCTCGTCGAGGGGCTGCGCGGCCGCGTGCGGCACCTCGTCCACATCGGCAGCATCTGGACCCACGGCCTCAGCACCTCCCTGCCGCTGCGCGAGGACGACCCGAAGGAGCCGTTCGGCGAGTACGGCGTGCAGAAGGCCGAGATCGAGCGCTACCTGATCGCGGAGTCGCGGTCGGGCGGCCTCCCGTGCACGGTGGTCCACCCCGGCCACATCAGCGGCGGCGGCTGGCCCGTGATCACCCCGGTCGGCAATCTGGACCCCGCCGTGTGGACGGCGCTCGCCACCGGCGGCCCGCTCGCCGTGCCCGGATCGGGCAGCGAGACCATACACCACGTGCACGCCGACGACGTCGCGCAGGTCGTGCAGCTGGCCATCGTCAACCGCGAGACCAGCGTCGGCGAGAGCTTCCACGCCGTGTCCGAGCGCGCGCTCTCCGTCCGCGGGTTCGCCCGGGCGGCGGCCGCGTGGTTCGGCCGCGAGCCCGAGCTGGAGCACCTCGACTGGGACGGGTTCCGCGCCCGCACCGAGCCGGATCACGCCGACGCCAGCTGGCAGCACCTCAGCCGGAGCCACGTCGCGAGCATCGACAAGGCCCGGGACGTCCTCGGCTACGCACCGCGGTTCACGAGCGAGGAGGCCGCCCGCGAGGCGGTCGAGTGGATGGTGCGCGCGGGCGAGCTGGACGTGCCGCTCCCCCGCTGACCGGCGCGCGTCCCCGGTCGCGGCCTCAGACGAAGCGCGCGTCGAGCACCAGCCGCGTGCGGACGGCGAGCAGGCGCTCCGGATTCATCGCGTGGAGGCCCGGCAGCCCGGCGGCGACGTGGTCGGCGAGCAGCGTGCGGGCGACCGCGTAGGCCGGGAGCGCGTGCGGGTCGTCGGCCGTGTGGAGGACCACGGGCGCGGCGCCGAGGACCCCGGGCGGCAGCGAGAGCACGAGGCCGACGACGGGCACCTCCATCTCGCGGGCGAGCGCACGGGCACGGGCGCCGAGGCTCCGCAGCGCGGTCTCACGGGCGGACGGCTCCGTGGCGGCCGCGGATCCCCCGGGCACCGACTCGACCGCGACGAGCCCCTGCGGCCCGAGCACGAGGTGGTCGATCGCGTCGCCGGAGCGCGGCACGGCGACGCCGTTCCAGAACGCGTACGACGGCCCGAGCTCCATCAGCTCGCGCGCGGTCTCCTCCTGCGCCACGGCGGCCCGGAGCGCCGCGGACGCCGCCGCGGGCACCTCGGCGACGAGGTCGGGCGCGTAGGCGTCGGCCTCGAAGCGCCGGCGCAGACCCTCGAGGCGGGCGAGGCGCGCGCTGTACGCGGCCATGAGGTCGGGGTACGCGCGGAGGGCGCGCTCGTGCGCGATGGCCGCCTCCTGCAGCCGCTCCGCCGCCCGGCGACGCGGCTCCTCCGCGCGGTGCCAGGCGCGGCCGAGCGGCCCCGCGGCGGCGAGGCCCGCCGCCGCGCCCACGACGAGGCCGACGACGGCCGCGATCGCGCCGAGCCCCGAGACGAGGAGGACGAGGGCGAGGAGGACGCCGAGCGCGGGCGGCGCGACGGCGCGCGCACGTCGGACGTAGGGCTCGGGCCGGTCCGACAGCGCGGTGCCGCCGCGCGGCGGGACGTAGGCGGCGGGCACCGTCGGCTCGGCGGGATCCGCCAGCCACTCGCGCACGAGGGACAGGTAGCGGAGCCGGGCGAAGCCGCCGGGGTGGCCGAAGCTGCGGGTGCGCGCGGCGGGACGCTCGCGCGGGGCGCCGGGACGACCGCGCCGGGACGCCGGGTCCCAGGCGCCGCCCGCCGACGTGGAGCCGGGCGACGCCGGGTGGGCGCGGCCGACGGGATCCTCGGGGGCCGGCGCGTCGCGGAGCGTGCGCTCGTAGCGGGCGCGGCTCTCGGGATCGCCCACGGCCTCGAACGCGTCGCGCACGGCCTGGAACGCGTCGGCGCTGCCGCCCATGTCGGGGTGGGCGTCGCGCACGCGGCGGCGGTAGGCACGGCGGATCTCGTCCTGCGACGCGGACGGCTCGACGCCGAGCACGGCGTATGCGTCGGCATCGCGCGACGGGACGGGCATCGGTGGCTCCTCGCGGGAACCGGTCGGGCGGCTCCCAGGATCACGAGCGTAGGCGAGCGCGCCTGGACGGCGCCCGAGCGCGCCTCCGCACCGCCCGGTACCGCGTGACTGCGCGCACGCCCGCTCGCGCCGCGCGCGTGATACCACCGGCGCGCGTCCGACGGCGAACTTCGCACATCCGGGTCGACTGCGTAGGGTGAGCCACCGCCGACGCCCCTCCCGGTGACCGCCCCATCCTGAGGAGACCGACATGTGGGACTTCCTGCGCGACCGCGCGGACCAGATCGCGTTCTCCGCGTGGCAGCACCTCAGCCTCGTGGTGCAGTGCCTCGTGCTCGCGACCGTGATCGCCGTGGGGATCGCGGCGCTCGTCTACCGCAGCCGTCCGCTCAGCTCGCTGGCCAACAGCGTCTCCGCGATCGGGCTGACGCTCCCCGCCTTCGCGCTCGTCGGGCTGCTCATCGCCCCCCTCGGGTTCGGCGTCGCGCCGGCCGTCGCGGTCGTCACGTTCTTCGCCGTGCTGCCCATCCTCCGAAACGCGGTGGTGGGGCTCACGGGCATCGACCCCGCCATCGTGGAGTCCGCGCGCGGCATCGGCATGGGCCGCGTCCGCACGCTGCTGCGCGTCGAGCTGCCGCTGGCCTGGCCCGTCATCCTCGGCGGGATCCGCGTGTCCGCGCAGATGGTCATGGGCATCGCCTCGGTCGCCGCGTACGTGCTCGGCCCCGGGCTCGGCGGTTTCATCTTCTCCGGGCTCTCCCGCCTCGGGGGCGCGAACTCGACCGAGTCCGTCCTCACCGGCGTCATCGGCGTCGTCCTGCTCGCCCTCCTGCTCGACCTCGTCCTCGTCGGCATCGGCCGGCTCACCACTCCGAGAGGCATCCGTGTCTGAGACCACCACCACCCCCGAGATCAGCGGCCGCTCGATCCTGCTCGACGGCGTCACCAAGCGGTACCCGGGACAGGCGAAGCCCGCCGTCGACGGGATCACGCTGGAGATCCCCGCCGGCAACATCGTCATGCTCGTCGGCCCCTCCGGCTGCGGCAAGACCACGACGCTGAAGATGATCAACCGGCTCATCGAGCCCACCGAGGGCCGCGTCGTCCTCGGCGACGAGGACGTGACGGGCATCGACGGCGACGAGCTGCGGCGCCGCATCGGCTACGTGATCCAGGCCGGCGGGCTCTTCCCGCACATGACCGTGGCCGCGAACATCGCCGTGGTGCCGAAGATGCTCGGCTGGGACGCCGCCCGCATCCGCGCCCGCGTGGACGAGCTGCTCGATCTGGTCTCGCTCGACCCCGAGCAGTACCGCGACCGCTACCCGAAGGAGCTCTCCGGCGGCCAGCAGCAGCGCGTCGGCGTCGCCCGGGCGCTCGCCGCCGACCCGCCCGTGCTGCTCATGGACGAGCCGTTCGGGGCGGTGGACCCGATCACGCGCCAGCGCCTGCAGGACGAGCTGATCCGCATCCAGGCCGAGCTGCAGAAGACCATCGTCATCGTCACGCACGACTTCGACGAGGCCGTGAAGCTCGGCGACTGGATCGTCGTCTTCGCCGAGGGCGCCCGCATCGTGCAGTACGACACCCCGGAGCGGATCCTCGCCGAACCCGCCGACGCGTTCGTCGAGGAGTTCATCGGCTCGGGCGCCGGCCTCAAGCAGCTCACGCTCCGCCGCGTGGACGAGGTGCCGCTCGCGGACGCCGTCGTCGCGCACCCCGGCGACGCCGCGCGCGACGTGCTCGCCCGCATGGACGAGGTCGGCCACCAGCACGCGGTGGTCGTCGACGCCCGCCAGCGGCCGATCCAGTGGCCCTCGCGCCGCCAGCTCGGCCGGCTCGACGTCGTCGGCGCCGTCCCGGAGCCGCGCCTCCCGGTGATCGGCTCCCGCGCGACGCTCAACGACGCGCTCGACACCATGCTCGTCTCCAGCGCGGGCGCCGCGCTGGTCACGGGCCGCGGCGGCGCCTTCCTCGGCGTGATCGACGTGGAGACCGTCATGGACGCGATCACGAGCGCCCGAGCCCAGGTGGCGAGCGGCGTCGAGGACGCGCCCGTCGGCACGAACACCGGCATGATCGGCACCGTGGGCGCCGACGCCGCGCGGGCCGAGCAGGCCTCGTCCGACGCGTCGCCCGCCGTGCGCGACGGGCAGGACGGATGAGCGCCGTGACCGACGCCCGCACGGACGCGGTCGGCGGCGCGCAGGGCTGGCGCGGCCTCATCGCGCAGCCCGTCGCGATCGCGGCGGTGCTCGCCGCGTACCTCGTCGGGCTCGCGGTGGCGCCGCTCACCGCCGAGGCGCGCACCACGCTCGCGCCGGGCGCGCTCGGGAAGGCGACCCTGGAGCACCTCGGCCTCACCTTCTCCGCGGCCGTCATCGTGCTGGTCGTCGCGGTGCCGCTGGGCATCCTGCTCACCCGCGGGCGCTTCCGCCGCTACTCCGCGCCCGTGCTCGCGGTCGCGAACTTCGGCCAGGCGGCACCCGCGATCGGGCTCGTCGTGCTGCTGAGCATGGTGATGACGGGCAGCGGGTTCGCCGCCAGCCTCGTCGCCCTCGTGCTCTACGCCGCGCTCCCCGTGCTGCGGAACACCATGATCGGGATCCGCGGCGTCGACGAGCGCCTCGTCGAGGCGGGACGCGGCATGGGCATGAGCCGCGCGTCCGTGCTCTTCCGCATCGAGCTGCCGCTCGCCGTGCCGGTGATGCTCGCGGGCATCCGGACCGCGCTCGTGCTCCTCGTCGGGACGGCGGCGCTCGCCGCGTTCGTCAACGGGGGCGGGCTCGGCGTGCTCATCACCACGGGCGTCAGCCTCTACCTCTACCCCGTGCTCGTCTCGGGTGCCCTGCTCATCTCGCTGCTCGCGCTCGCCGTCGACTGGCTCGGCCGCGTCGTCGAGCACGTCGCCCGCCCGAAGGGACTCTGACCGTGACGCCCCTCCCCCGCTCGACGCGCCTCCGCCGCGCGCTCGGCGTGCCCGCCCTCGTGGCCGCGGCCCTCGCGACCCTCACCGGCTGCGGCCTGCAGCCCGCGACGGCGTACGTGCCCGACACGGCGCCCGGATCCATCCAGCCCCTCGACCTGCCGGCCGGCGCGCACCTCACGGTCACGTCGAAGAACTTCACCGAGCAGCTGATCCTCGGCAAGATCGCCGTGATCGCGGCGAAGGCGGCCGGCTTCCAGGTCACCGACCAGACGAACGTGCCCGGCAGCGTGCCCGCTCGCGAGCTCATGACGAGCCACGGCGCCGACATGACGTGGGAGTACACGGGCACCGCCTGGCTCAGCTACCTGGGCGAGCCGAAGGGCATCCCCGACCAGCGCGCCCAGTACGAGGCCGTGCGTGACGCCGACGCGGCCAACGGGCTCACCTGGCTGACCCCCGCGCCGCTGAACAACACCTACGCGCTCGCCATCCGCAGCGAGGAGGCGGACAAGCTCGGCATCACGAAGCTGTCGCAGATCGCGGAGCTCCCCGTCGACCAGCGCACGTTCTGCGTGGAGGCGGAGTTCAACTCGCGCTCCGACGGCCTGTCGCCGCTGCTCGAGACGTACGGCATCCCCCGCGGGTCCGCGGACGGCGTGCCCGACGGCAACATCTCGATCTTCGACACGGGCGCGGTCTACACGGCGACCGATCGCGGCACGTGCGAGTTCGGCGAGGTCTTCACGACCGACGGCCGCATCGACAAGCTCGGCCTCACGATCCTCCAGGACGACCTCGGCTTCTTCCCGGCCTACAACGTCGCGCCGGTGCTCGACTCGGCGACGCTGGCCGAGTACCCCGGGCTCCAGGACGTCTTCGACCGGATCTCCCCCGCCATCACCGACGACGCCCTCCGCGAGATGAACCTCCGCGTCGACGACCAGGGCGAGGAGCCCGCGGACGTCGCCTACGACTTCATGGTCGACCACGGGTTCGTCACGGCGCCGTGACCTCGACCGCGTCGTCCCGGGCGAGGGCCTGCAGCTCGTCGCGGATCCGCGCGCGCAGCTCGTCGTGCTCGTGGCCGAGCGCGGTCGCGGGGTCGTGCCACCGCTCGGCGGGGTGCAGCCAGACCGGGCGCGCGAAGAGATCCGGCGGCTCCCACGCGCACCGCGGCCAGACGTGCGCGTGGACGAAGGCGTCGGCGTTGCCCAGCACCTCGATGTTGACGCGCCGGAAGCCGGGCACGAGATCGCGGCAGGCCCGCTCGACGGCGGTGGCGAGGAGGTCGGCGTCCGCCAGGAAGCGCACCCGCTCGATCCTCGGCATCTCCGCGAGGGCGGTCGCGGCCGGGTCCGTGCCGAGCAGCACGCAGTAGCCCGGGAGGAACTGCACGTCGCCGATGACGGCGTACCCCGCCCCCAACTCGGCGAGGACGGTGGGGTTCTCGCTCCTCCTGGCCGATCCGATCCGGTCCCCGCGCCAGTCCATGCGCCACACCGTAGCCGCGCTAGCTGCGCTAGCTGCGCATCCACCTGCGGAGCTGGTCGATGCGCTGCTGCAGCTGCGTCACGCTGCACTGGCCGACCGCAGGCCCGCCGCACACGCGCCTGAGCTCCGCGTGCACGAGCCCGTGCGGCTCGCCGTGCAGCTTCGCGCGCATCCCGACGAGGCTGTTCAGCAGCTGCCGCTGCTCCTTGAGCGTGCGGTACAGCGGGATGTCGTCCGGGTCCTTGGGCGCGCCGCTCTCGGCCTGCTTCCGCTCGCGCTCGCTCGCGTGCTTCGACTGCCGGTGCTGCCGCTGGGCGAGGAGCTCGCGCACCTGCTCGGGCTCGAGGATGCCGGGGAGCCCGATGAACTCCTCCTCCTCGAGGCTGCCGACGTCGGCCATCTGCCCGAACTCGGCGCCGTCGAAGAGCACCTTGTCGAACGTGGCCTCGGATCCCATCGCCTCGAACGAGAACTCGCTGAGGAGGGAGTCGGACCCCTTCTCGCTGCGGTTCGCCTCGCCCATCATGGCGTCCTCGGGGTTGTAGAGGTCGCCCTCCTTCGAGGAGTCGCGGTCGAGCGCGTGGTCGCGCTGGCGCTCGAGCTCGTTGGCGAGCACGAGGAGGTTCGGCACGCTCGGCAGGAAGATCGACGCCGTCTCGCCGCGGCGCCTGGCCCGCACGAAGCGGCCGATGGCCTGCGCGAAGAACAGCGGGGTGGACGCGCTCGTGGCGTACACGCCGACCGCGAGGCGCGGGACGTCGACGCCCTCGGACACCATGCGCACCGCGACCATCCAGCGCGACGTGCCGGCGGAGAAGCGGTCGATGTTCGCGCTCGCCTCGACGTCGTCCGAGAGCACGAGCGTGACCGGCTGCCCGCTGATCCGCTGCAGGATCGCGGCATAGGCGCGCGCGGTCGTGTGGTCGGTCGCGATGACGAGGCCGCCGGCGTCGGGGATGGACTGCCGCACCTCGCTGAGGCGCCGGTCGGCCGCGGCGAGCACCTGCGGGATCCACTCGCCGTCCGGGGCGAGCGCCGTGCGCCACGCCTGCGACGTGATGTCCTTGGTGTTGCCCTCGGCGAGCTGGGCCTCCATCTCGTCGCCCATCTTGTTGCGCCAGCGCATGCTGCCGGCGTAGGCGAGGAAGATGACGGGCCGCACGACGCCGTCGGCGAGCGCGCGCGCGTAGCCGTAGTCGTAGTCGGTCTGGGAGAGGCGGACGCCGCGGTGGTCGCGGAGGTAGCTCACGAACGGGATGGGCGCGGTGTCGGAGCGGAACGGCGTCCCCGTGAGCGACAGCCGGCGCGTCGCGCGCTCGAACGCCTCGCGGATCGCGTCGCCCCAGCTGAGCGCGTCGCCGCCGTGGTGGACCTCGTCGAGGATGACGAGGGTGCGGCTCGACTCGGTCATGGTCTTGTGCAGGTAGGGGTTCGCGGCGACCTGCGCGTACGTCACGGCGGCCCCGTGGTAGTGCCGGCCGAGCGCGCCGGAGGCGTTGCTGTACATGGGGTCGAGGCGGACGCCCGCGCGCGCGCCGGCGTCGGCCCACTGCTTCTTGAGGTGCTCGGTGGGCGCGACGACGGTGATCCGGTCGATGGTCTTGCGGTGCAGCAGCTCGGAGGCGAGGCGGAGGGCGAACGTGGTCTTGCCGGCGCCCGGCGTCGCGTTGGCGAGGAAGTCGCGCGGCTCCTTCTCGAAGTACGCGGTGAGGGCCTCCTCCTGCCAGGCCCGCAGCTTGCTGACGGTGCCCCAGGCGGCGCGCTCCGGGAAGGCCGGCGAGAGGTGCTCGGCCGCGGCGGATCCGACGTGCGGTGGAGGGGTCGGCAGGGTGCTCACTCGACCTCACGATACCCGCACCCGGGGACGCTCCCGTCGATCGCGGGGCGCCAGGACGGCGCGCGCCGGGCGGATCCGCGTCGTCCACGGCCTCGGGTCGGCGGCGCGGGACGCGGGTGGATCCGGGCCTCCGCGACGGTCCGGGCGCGTCGCCGCGACGAGGGCGCGCTGGGCTCCCACCGGCCGTCCGGGCGGCGCTCAGGACGCGCGCGGCACGGGTCCGAGGAGCGTGGTCGCGATGGTCTCCGCGGCCTGCCGGTCGCTCGACGGGTGGAAGCCGCCGGCCAGCACGTCGCGGTACAAGCGGCCGAGCTCGTCGCCCGTGCGGAGGGAGGCGCCGCCGGCGACCTCGATCGCCCGCCGCACGACCTCGGCCGCCGTGCGGGTCGCGCGGACCTTGGCGCCGACGAGGAGGGACGCCCAGCGGTCGCCGTGGTCGACGCCGCGGTCGACGTCGTCGGCGAGCGCCGTGAGCTGCGGGAGGAGCGCGTCCTGCGCGAGGGCGGCCTCGGCGACGAGGTGCCGGATGCCGGGGTCCGCGGCGAGCGCGGCGCCGCCGGCCGCGCGCGAGGTGCGGCGGAGCGCGGATGCCACGGCGAGGTCGAGCGCGCGCTGCCCGATCCCGGCGTACACGGCGGCGATGAGCAGCTCGAAGGCCTGCAGCACGGCGAGGACGAACGGGTCGTCGCGACGGCCGTGCTCGCGGCGGCGGACCACGTCGGCGGGCTGCGCGCGCACGTCGCGCAGGATCACCGTGTGGCTCTGCGTCGCCCGCATGCCGAGCGTGTCCCAGTCGGGCACGATCTCGAGGCCCGGGGCGTCGCGCGGTACGAAGGCGTGCACGAGGAGCGGCCGCTCCGGATCCCGGTCGTCGCGTCCGAAGAGGCCGAGCCGAGTCCAGGCGGGCGCCATGCTCGACGTCGACTTCGTGCCCGTGAAGCGGTACCCGCCGTCGGGGTCGGGCTCGGCCCGCGTGAGCGCGTCGGCGAGCGCCTGGTCGTTGCCGGGCTCGCTGATCGCGAAGGCCAGCAGCTCGTCGCGTCCCGCGTCCTCGAGGACGCCGCGGAGGGAGTCGTCGCCGCGGCCGGCGAGGATCCGGGCGACCGCCGTCCAGACGAGGTGCATCCCGACGCCAAGCGCCGTGGCGGGCGCCGCCTGCGCGAGGAGGTGCTGCGCGCGCACCGCGTCCGCGAGAGAGGCTCCGGATCCGCCGAGCTCCCGAGGCACGAGCAGGCGCAGGTGCCCGGCGTCGCGCAGCTCGTCGAGGTCCTCGGCGAAGAACGCATTGCGGGCGTCGTACCCGGGGGCGCGGGAGCGGATCCGGTCGAGGAGCGCCCCGTCGAGGTGCGCGAGCGGATCGAGCGGGGCGGCGGGCGTCATGCGCCCATCCTCCCCGACCGCGTCGCCCGGACCCCGGGGCTCAGGCGGCGGACAGCACCAGCGCGTTGCCCCACGGGTCCTCGAAGGCGAGGGACCTGCCGTCGTCGCGCGTGGCGACGCCGGCGGCCCGGAGGCGCGCGTCCACCGCCACGACCTCGTCGCGCGTGGGCACCTCGATGCGCACGGTGCCGAGCCCGAGCGTCGCGGGGCGGCGGCCGGCGCCGCGGCTGTTCCAGGTGTTCATGGCCATGTGGTGGTGGTAGCCGCCCGCGGAGACGAAGATCGCGGATCCGTGCCAGCCCGCGACCAGCTCGAAGCCGAGCGTGTCGACGTAGAACGCGCCCGCGGTCGCGGTGTCGCCCACCTGGAGGTGCACGTGGCCGATGCCCGCCGCGTCGGACGCGGCGTCGGCGACCGGCGCGAGCTCGTCGCGGAGGAACGCGTTCGGGTCGAGCCGGAGCGAGTCCATGACCACCCGCCCGTCCTGCCAGGTCCACTCGTCGCGGGGGCGGTCGGTGTAGAGCTCGACGCCGTTGCCCTCGGGGTCGGTGAAATAGAAGGCGCGACTGACGAGGTGGTCGGCGCTGCCCGTGAAGGTGCCGGGCGCGCGCCGCGCGAGCGACGCGACGGAGCGGGCGAGCGCGGCGGGCTCGTCGAAGAGCACCGCGGTGTGGAAGAGGCCGGCGTCCCCCGGGCGCGGCAGGTCGAGGCCGCGAGCGGGCTCGAGGACCACCGCGGGCGCTCCCCCGCGCCCGAGCGTCGTGGACTCCGTCCCCTCGTCGAGCTGCTCGAGGCCGACGGCGTCGCGGTAGTAGGCGGTCATGCGGTCGAGGTCGCCGACGAGCAGGGTCACGGGACCCATGGTCGTGTCGGCGGAGAGCCGGTCGGGCATGGGTCCTCGTTCCTCGGGTGGTGCATCCAGTTGCTTGAAGGCTCAACCAACGGGTGCAGGCCGGCATTCCCGGATGCAGCGCGAGAGCGTTCCTATGATGGGAGCGACCCACCCGGAAGGACCCGCATGACCCAGCCCCACCCCTGGCGCCGCTACGTCGCCCTCGGCGACTCCTTCACGGAGGGCATCGGCGACCCCGAGCCGGGCAGTCCCGGCGGGCACCGCGGGTGGGCCGACCGGGTGGCCGAGGTGCTGGCCGACCAGGTCGAGGGCTTCTCCTACGCGAACCTCGCGATCCGCGGGCGGCTCCTCGGGCAGATCGCGGACGAGCAGGTGGAGCCGGCGCTCGCGCTGCACCCCGACCTCGTCTCCCTCTCGGCGGGCGGCAACGACATCCTCCGGCCCGGCGCGGATCCCGACCGCCTCGCGGAGCGCCTCGACGGCATGGTCGCGCGGCTCTCCTCCGAGGGCGCGACCGTGGTCCTGTTCACGGGCACCGACGTCAAGTTCTCCCCCGTCTTCGGGCGCCTCCGCGGCAAGGTCGCGATCTACAACGAGGACATCCGGGCGGTCGCCGCCCGGCACGACTGCATCGTGGCCGACCAGTGGTCGCTCACCGAGATCCAGGACCCGCGCATGTGGGACGTCGACCGGCTGCATCTCGCACCGCTCGGGCACCACACCGTCGCCCGGATGGTGCTGCAGGCGCTCGCCGTGGAGAACGACCTCGAGCCGTTGAAGCCCGAGCCGCTGCCGCCGCGCACCTGGAGCCAGGCGCGCGCCGGCGACATCGACTGGGCGCGCTCGTACTTCGTGCCGTGGGTGCTGCGGCGCCTGCGCCACCAGTCCTCGGGCGACGGGCGCACGGCCAAGCGGCCCGACGCGTCGCCGTGGACGCGCGTCGACGCCGGGAGCTGACCGGCCGGCGGATCCTCAGCCGAGCAGCTCGCCCGGGTTGCCGAGGCGCCACCAGCCGTCGGGGCCCGGGATGTCGCGGTCGAGCGCGAGAGGGACCCGCACGGTCTGCTGCCCGGCCGTGACCGTGGCCGTGCCGACCCCGGTACCCGCGGTGGCCTCGCCGGATCCGGACGCCTCCACGGTCGTCGTGACGGGCGTGTCCCCCCACACGAGCAGCGACTCGTCCGCGGCGGCGACGGCGTGCGCGGTCGCGCCCCACGCGGTCGTGTAGTCGGCGAACGGCTCCCCCGCGGCGGCCACCTGCACGACGTGCAGGTTCGCCGAGACCGTCGGCAGCAGCGCGGTCACCTGCCGGGCCAGCTCAGCGTGGTCCTTCGCGCCGAGCGTCACGCCGACGAGCGTCACGTCGCGGTCGCCCACCTTCGTGTCCACCGCCCAGAGCAGGCACTTCCCGGCCTGCTCGAGCGTCCCCGTCTTGATCCCGCGGAACCCCGGGACGCCCGCCAGCAGGTTGCGGTTCACCACGGTCCCGACGCCCGCCACGTCGGCGCTGCGCTGGTCGACGATGCCCGAGAGCACGGGGTCGGCCAGCACCATCTCCCCGATGCGGACGAGGTCGGCCGTGGTGCTCACGGTCTCGGGCGAGAGCCCCATCGCGTCGGCGACGTGCGTACCCGTGAGCCCCTGCTCGGCGAGCCAGGCGTTCGCGGCCGCGACGAAGGCGTCGTTCGACCCGTACGCCCACACCCCGAGCGCCGCCGCGTAGTTGTTGGCGCTCGCGAGCAGCGCGCCCTCCAGGAGGTCGCGCTGCGAGAGGCTCGTGCCGGGGACCGCGGGCTCGACGATGCCGTCCTGCTGGAGGATCTCGCCGCGGAGCGCCTCGTCCTCGGCCGTGAAGGTGACCTGCGGCCCGTCCTCCCCGGCCGCGAGGGGCTTGGCCTTCAGCACGACGAGCGCGGTCACGGTCTTGGTGATGCTGGCCATCGGCCGGGGCGTCGGATCCTGGTCGTCCGTCGCGAGCACGCCGTCGAACCCGATGGCGCCGACGGCGGAGACCCCCTCGGCGGGCCACGTCTCGGGCGTCGGGACGTTGACGACGGGCGACGGCGCGTCCACCTGCGCGACCGCGGCGGGCGGATCCGCCGTGAGGGTGACGGGGACGTAGACGCCCGCCGAGACGAGGAGCGCCGCGACGACCGAGGTGACCGTGAGGCGGCGGGCCCGGCTCACGCGGGCACCCGCAGGGCGTAGAGGGCGACGGCGCTCGCCGCGGCCACGTTGAGCGAGTCGACGCCGTGCAGCATGGGGATCACGACCGTGGAGTCCGCGTGGCGGAGCGCGTGCCGGCTGAGGCCGTCGCCCTCGGTGCCGAGGACGAGCGCGATCCGCTCGGGCGGATCCGCCGCGAAGGCGTCGAGGGTGACCGCGTCGTCCTCGAGGGCGAGCGCCGCGAGGTGGAAGTCGGCCTCGTGCAGGAGCGGCGCGGCCTCGGGCCACTCGGGCAGCCGGGTCCACGGCACCTGCAGCACGGTGCCCATGCTGACGCGCACGCTCCGCCGGTAGAGCGGGTCGGCGCAGCGCGGGGTGATCAGCACGGCGTCCGCGCCGATCCCCGCGACCGCGCGGAAGATCGCGCCGACGTTCGTGTGGTCGACGATGTCCTCCAGCACGACGACCCGGCGCGCATCCCGCAGGACGTCGGCGACCGCGGGCAGGGGCGGGCGGTGCATCGCGGCGAGCGCCCCGCGGTGCAGGTTGTAGCCCGTGAGCCGCTCGAGCACCGCGGCCGCGCCCACGAAGACGGGCACGTCGGGGAAGCCCGCGAGGAGCGGGGCGACGTCGTCGAGCCACTGCTCCTGCACGAGGACCGAGCGCGGCACGTGCCCGGCGGCGAGCGCGCGGCCCATGACCTTGGTCGACTCGGCGATGTAGAGGCCGCCCGCGGGCTCGCTGACGCGGCGGAGGGCCACGTCGGTGAGCCGCGAGTAGTCCTCGAGGCCCGGGGAGGAGAGGTCCTCGATGCGGTGGATGTGCACGCCGGTCCTCTCTCGGTCCGCCCTCGAGGGATAGCGGAGCCACTTCGCGCGGAGCCGTCGCGGGGGTGCGCTGTCTAGACTCGACAGGACAATGATGCCCTGCCCCGTCGCCGCCCGCCGACAGGCCGGGGCGCCAGCTCGGCACCGGGAGGCCCCATGAGCACCGCTCTCCGTGACGATCCGCGACCCCCCGCGGGGTCCACGATCGCCGAGGCGGTCGAGCTGATGCGCGGCCGCCGCACCGCCGTCCTCACGGGCGCCGGCCTCAGCACCGACTCGGGCATCCCCGACTACCGGGGCGAGGGCGCCCCGAAGCGGAATCCCATGACGTTCCAGCAGTTCCGCAGCGAGGGCGACGACTTCCGCCGCCGCTACTGGGCGGGCGGGCACCTCGGCTGGAAGGCCTTCAGCGCCGCGCGCCCCAACGACGGCCACGCGGCGCTCGCCGACCTCGAGGCGGCCGGCGTCGTCGGCGGCCTGGTCACGCAGAACGTGGACGGCCTGCACGAGCGCGCCGGATCCCGCCGCGTCGTCGACCTGCACGGCTCGCTCGACCGCGTCCTCTGCCTCGACTGCGGCCAGACCTACGCGCGGTCCGCGATCGCCGACCGCATCAGCGCCGAGAACCCGTGGCTCGACCAGCCCGAGGCGGTCGAGCTCAACCCGGACGGCGATGCGCAGGTGCACGACGTCGACCGCTTCCGGATCCCCGTGTGCAGCGTCTGCGGCGGCATGCTCAAGCCCGACGTGGTCTTCTTCGGCGAGCTCGTGCCCACGGAGCGCTTCCGCGACGCGGGCGCCATCGTCTCGGACGCCGACGTGCTGCTCATCGCCGGATCGTCCCTCGCGGTCAACTCCGGCATCCGCCTGCTCGAGATCGCCCGGAGGAGCCGCATGCCGATCGTGATCCTCAACCGCGGCACCACCAAGGGCGACACCCGCGCCACCGTGCGCCTCGAGGGCGGCACGAGCGAGACCCTCCGGGCCATCGCGACGGAGCTCGCGTCGTGACGCGGATCGTCCTCGTCCGCCACGGCCGCACCGCGTGGAACGTGGAGCGGCGCGTGCAGGGATCCAGCGACATCCCGCTCGACGACACCGGCCGCGCGCAGGCCGCCACCGCGGGCGCGCTGCTCGCCGCGGCGGTCGCGGGCGGCGCCGGCTGGGATGCGGTGCACGCGAGCCCGCTGAGCCGCGCCTTCGAGACCGCGTCGATCATCGCGGAGCACCTCGCGCTCGGCGGCGCGCCCGCGTCGGGTCCGCTGCCGGAGCCCGCGCTCGCCGAGCGCCGCTACGGCCTCGCGGAGGGGCTCACGCACAGCGAGATCGAGGCGCGCTTCCCCGACGGCGACGTCCCCGGCCGCGAGACCGTCGAGTCCGTCACCGAGCGGGCGGGCGCGGCGCTCCTGCGGCTCGCGGAACGGCACCCCGGCGGGTCGATCATCGCGGTCTCGCACGGCGGCGTCATCGCGGCGCTCGCCCGCAGCCTCGACGCGTCGCTCGGCACGCGCCCGGGGCCCATGATCGAGAACGGCTCGGCCCACACGTTCGGCGTGGTCGACGGCGAGCTGTCGCTGCTGCGCTTCGGCGGCATCGCGGACCTCGCCGGCATCGCCGACCTCGACCCGGCCCGCCGGGCCTGACCCGCCGCTCCCCCGCGTCCGACGCCGGGCGCGCCCGGCTCAGACCCCGCGGCGCCCCGTCCGCGCGACCTGCTCGAGGAGGTCGCCGAGCGCCTCGGCCGAGCGGTCCCAGTCGTACTCGGCCGCGCGCGCGATGCACGCGGCGGAGCGTCGCCGCCACTCGTCCGGTTCCTCGAGCGCGCGCACGGCCGCGGCGAACCCCTCGGCGTCGTCCGGATCCACGTACACGGCCGCGTCGCCCCCGATCTCGCGGAAGATCGGGATGTCGCTGACCACCACGGGCAGGCCGACGCTCATGGCCTCGATCACGGGGATCCCGAACCCCTCGTCGCGCGACGCCGTCAGCAACGCGGTCGCGCGCCGGAGCGTCCGCGCGTACTCCTCGTCGCTCGCGCCGTCGCGGAACACGAGACGCGCCCCGTCCGCGATCGACTCCAGCCGCTCGCGCTCCGGGGCGGGGATGCGGCTCATGAGGTGCAGCTCGTGGTCGGGCAGGTCGTCGGCCGCGTGCACGAGCGTCTCGACGTTCTTGTAGGGCATGTACGAGCCCATGTAGACGAGCGTGCGCTCGGCTGGCGCGTCGCGCGGTCCGTCCGGGCTGCCGTCGGGCGCGGGCGTCAGCTCGGCCGCGTTCGGCACGACGACCACGGGCTTCGTGGTCAGCCGGTGCGCGCGGATGAGGCCGCGCGTCGTCTCGCTGACCGTCACGATCGCGTCGGCGCGGTCGAGCAGCAGCCGCTGCGGCCACCACGCGAGGTGGAAGGCGCGCCAGAGCGCGCGCACGGGCGCGGGCAGGTCGCGCGGCGGGCGCCGGTGCCGGTAGTAGATGAGGTCGTGCAGCGTGAGCACGAGCGGGTAGGTGCGCCCGCGCGATCCCATCGTCTGCATCGGGCTGTAGACGACGTCGGGCCGCATGCGCGAGACGCGTCGGGCGAGCCACGGCTCCCGCGGACCGGTGGGCGAGCTGACCAGCTGCCAGGGCAGGTCGGGCAGGAGCGCGAGCTGGCGGTGGTCGCTGATGAGCATGGTCACGTCGAACCGCGCGCCGAGCCGGGCGACGAGCTCGGCGCCGTAGCGGCTGATCCCGTCGTGCCGGCCGATGCGCGTGTACCGGCAGTCGAACACGAGCCTCATGACGCGCTCCCCTCGTCCAGGAACGCGCGGATGGAACCGGCCGCCTCCCGGGGCGTCTCGTAGTGGATGAGGTGCCCGACCCGCGGGATCACCTCGAGCCGCGCGTCCGCGAACAGGCGCTGCAGCCGGTGCTGCGCGGCGACGGGCGTGATGTCGTCGCGCTCGGCGGCGACGAGCAGCACGGGCACGGCGACGCGCGCGGCGTACGTGCTCACGTCCGACGACACCGACGCGCGGAACGCCTCGAGCACGACGCGGCGGTCGCTGAACGCGCTGAAGAAGCGGTCGTGCTGGTCGTTGATCCACCGGCGGAGCGACCGGTCGCGCGTCTTCGCCATGGCCTCGCTCATCACACGCACGATGGCGCGGTTGCGCAGCAGGCCGAAGCCCGCGCGCTCGGGCAGCACGGCGGCGGCGCGGTAGTAGAGCACGGCGAGCCGCGTGAGGATCCCCCGCGGCCCCTCGAGCGCGGGCGCCGCGATCGGGTTCACGAGGACCGCGCGCGGGCTCGGCAGGCCGTCCGCGAGCGCCGCCGCGACCACGATGGACCCGAAGGAGTGGCCGAGCGCGGTCGCGTCCCGCGTGCCCGTCGCGTCGACGAACGCGCGCAGCCACGCGGAGTAGCCGGCGATGTCGTGCCGCGCGTCGACGAGCGGCGTCGAGTCCCCGAAGCCGGGCAGGTCGGGCGAGAGGATCCGCACGCCCGGCAGCTGCGCGACGACCGGCTCGAGCCCGTGGTGGTCCCCGCGGAAGCCGTGCACGACGACGACCACCTGGGGCGCGTCAGCGGGCCCGTACTCCCACCAGGCGGTGCGGCTCCCGAGGAGGTCGACGGTGCGGCGGACCACGGGGATCCGGTCGAGCTGGGCGGCGTAGGGCGAGGGGACGGTCATCGGGGACGAGTCTACGAGCGGGGGCCGCCCGCGCCCCTGGGCGCGCCGGGGCCGGCCACCGGCGCGCCCCGCCTAGAGTGGCGATCGGCCTTCCCGCCCCGAGTCGACGCCCCCGTCGCGCCCATGAGGAGAACCGTGAGCTTCACCGCCCCCATCACCCTGCCCGGCCTCACCCTCGACAAGCAGTGGTACAAGCGCTCGGTCTTCTACGAGGTGATGATCCGCTCCTTCGTCGACTCCAACGGCGACGGCACCGGCGACATCCAGGGCCTCATCTCGAAGCTCGACTACCTGCAGTGGCTGGGCATCGACGGCCTGTGGCTCCCGCCCTTCTTCCAGTCGCCCCTCCGCGACGGCGGCTACGACATCAGCGACTACATGGCCGTCCTCCCCGAGTTCGGCACGCTCGACGACTTCAAGGAGCTCGTCACCAAGTCGCACGAGCGCAACATGCGCATCGTCATCGACCTCGTGATGAACCACACCTCCGACCAGCACGAGTGGTTCCAGCAGTCCCGGTCCGACCCCGACGGCCCCTACGGCGACTTCTACGTCTGGAGCGACACCGACGAGAAGTACGAGGACATCCGCGTCATCTTCGTCGACACCGAGGAGTCCAACTGGACCTTCGACCCGGTGCGCCGCCAGTTCTTCTTCCACCGCTTCTTCTCGCACCAGCCCGACCTCAACTTCGACAACCCGAAGGTGCACGAGGCCATCTACGGCGTCATCCGCCACTGGCTCGACATGGGCGTCGACGGCCTGCGCCTCGACGCGATCCCGTACCTCTACGAGACCGAGGAGGGCAACGGCGAGGGCGAGCCCGCCACGCACGAGTTCCTCAAGCGCCTCCGCGCCATGGTCGACGAGGAGTACCCGGGCCGGATCCTCATCGCCGAGGCCAACCAGTGGCCGCGCGAGGTCTCCGCGTTCCTCGGCACCGAGGAGGAGCCCGAGTGCCACATGGCGTTCGACTTCCCGATCATGCCGCGCATCTTCTACTCCCTCCGCTCGCAGACGGCGGACGAGCTGAAGCGGATCATGGGCGAGACGTTCGAGATCCCCGAGGCCGCCGCGTGGGGCGTCTTCCTCCGCAACCACGACGAGCTCACGCTCGAGATGGTGAGCGAGGAGTACCGCCAGGCGATGTACGGCTGGTACGCGTACGACCCCCGCATGCGCGTCAACATCGGCATCCGCCGCCGCCTGGCGCCGCTGCTCGACAACTCACGCGCCGAGCTCGAGCTCGTGCACGCGCTCCTGTTCTCCCTCCCCGGCAGCCCGTTCCTCTACTACGGCGACGAGATCGGCATGGGCGACAACATCTGGCTGCCGGACCGCGACGCGTCTCGCACGCCCATGCAGTGGACCCCGGACCGCAACGCCGGCTTCTCCACGGCCGACCCGGGCAAGCTCTACCTGCCCGTCGTGCAGTCGCTCGTGTACAACTACGCGCAGATCAACGTGGAGTCGCAGCTGGCGCAGTCGCGCTCGCTCCTGCACTGGGTCCGCAACGTCATCCACGTGCGGAAGGCACACCCGGTCTTCGGCCAGGGCACCATCCGCGTCCTCCCGACCGACCACGAGAGCGTCCTCGCGTTCGTGCGCTCCTACGAGGGCAGCGGCACGCACTTCGGCGACCGCGCGGAGGACGTGCTCTGCGTCTTCTCGTTCGCGCACAACCCGGTGTCCGTCACCATCGACGCCTCCGACTTCGCGGGCTCGCAGCTCTACGACCTCTTCGGCGGCGGCGTCTTCCCGACGGTCGGCGACGACGGCCGCCTCACGCTCACGCTCGCCACGCAGAGCTTCTACTGGCTGCACATGGGTGCGCCCGCCATCGGCGGTCGCCCGTAGCATCTACAGGATGAGCACCCGCTGGCACCACTCCCTGGCCTCGTTCGACCTCGAGACGACGGGGGTGGACGTCGAGACCGCCCGCATCGTCACCGCGTGCATCGTCGTGCTCGACGCAGACGGGCAGGTCACCGAACGCCACGACTGGCTCGCGGATCCGGGGGTCGAGATCCCCGCGGGCGCGGCGGCCATCCACGGCGTCACCACGGAGCGCGCGCGGGCCGAGGGGCGCGACGCCGGCGCGGTCGTGCTCGAGATCGTCACGACCATCCGCGAGATGTTCGCCCGGGGCCTCGCCCTCGTGGTCTACAACGCGCCCTACGACCTCACGCTGCTCAACCGCGAGGCCGTGCGGCACGGGGTGGAGCCGCTGCGCGACACCGGCCCCGTCATCGACCCGCTCGTCATCGACAAGGCCGTGGACACCTACCGCCGCGGCAAGCGCACCCTGTCCGTCGCGGCCGAGCACTACGGCGTGCGCCTCGACGATGCGCACGACGCGGGCGCGGACGCCATCGCCGCGGGCCGCGTCGCCCAGGCCATCGCCGGCCGCTACGCCGACCAGCTCGACATCCCGGTGCTGGACCTGCACGACCGCCAGGTCGACTGGTCGCGCGTGCAGGCGGAGAGCTTCCAGGACTACATGCGGCGCACGCGGGATCCCGCGTTCACGACCTCCGGCGCCTGGCCCGAGCGGCACGCCGGATCCTGACCCGCTCCCCCGCCCGCGGACGACGAAGGGCGCCCGGCCGGAGCCGGGCGCCCTTCGTGGTGCAGCGGGTGGGCTGCTACTTCTTGCCGAAGCCCGCGTAGCGCGAGTTGAACTTCTCGACGCGGCCGGCGGAGTCCATGATGCGCTGCTTGCCCGTGTAGAACGGGTGCGACTCGCTCGAGATCTCGACGTCGATGACGGGGTACGTGTTGCCGTCCTCCCACTCGATGGTCTTGGAGCTGCCGACGGTGGAGCGCGTGAGGAACGTCGCACCGGAGGCGAGGTCGCGGAAGACGACGGGGGCGTACTGGGGGTGGATGTCGGTCTTCATCGGGGAGTGTCCTTCGTCGGTTCGATTTCGTGCGCGGGAAGCGTGGGTGCCCGGGATGATCACCGGACCAGTGGACGAGCCTACCAGACGAGTGCCGCGAACGGGCCGGCGCGCCGGTGCGGGTGCAGCGGACGTCAGGACCGGACGGCGCGGGCCGTGAAGCGCCCGTCGTCGTGCGTGACCTCGAGGGCGAGGCCGAAGGTCCGGCTGAGCGCGTCGGCGGTGATGACGTCCGCGAGCGGACCGGCCGCGACGACCGCCCCCTCGCGCAGCAGCAGCGCATGCGTGAAGCCGCGCGGGATCTCCTCGACGTGGTGCGTGACCATGACGATGCCGGGGGCCTCGGGCGCCGACGCGTAGCCGCCGAGGAGCTGCAGCAGCTCCTCGCGCGCGCCGAGGTCGAGGCTCGCGGCCGGCTCGTCGAGCAGGAGCAGCTCGGGGTCGGTCATGATCGAGCGGGCGATCTGCACGCGCTTCTGCTCGCCGTCGCTCAGCGTGCCGAAGCGGCGCTGCTCGAGGTGGCCGAGGCGCCACTCGGCGAGCACGCGCTGGGCGCGGCGCACGTCGATGTCCTCGTAGTCCTCGTTCCACCGCCCGGTGACGGAGTACGCGGCGGTGAGCACGACGTCGAGCACGGTCTCGTCGGCGGGGATGCGCCGGGCCATCGCGGTGGAGGCGAACCCGATGCGCGACCGCAGCTCGAACACGTCGACGCGGCCGAGCTCGTGGTCGAGGACCGTCGCGGTGCCCGAGGACGGGTGCTGCATAGCGGAGGCGATCTGCAGGAGGCTCGTCTTCCCGGCGCCGTTCGGCCCGAGGACGACCCAGCGCTCGTCGCCGTCCACCGTCCACTCCACCTGGTCGAGGATGGGCGTCCCGTTCCGGACGAAGGACACTCCGGACAGGGAGAGGACGTGGCTCATGGGGACGAGTCTACCGGCCCGGGCTGCCCGCCCCTCCCGGCTGCGGGGTGCGCCGGACGGCCGCGCGGCGTCGGCCCCTCAGCGCAGGATCGACGCGTAGATCGCCTCGGTCTGGCGGGCGATGCGGTCCCAGCCGAACTCGCGCTCGGCGCGCACCCGGCCGGCCTCGCCCATGCGCCGAGCGGCGTCGGGATCCGCGACGACCTCCGTCAGCGCGGCCGCGAGGTCGCGGACGAAGCGCTCGGGGTCGGTGGGCGTGCCCGTGCCGTCCGTGGCCTGGTCGATGGGGACGAGGCGGCCGGTGACGCCGTCGTCGACGACCTCGGGGATCCCGCCCGTGGCGGTGCCGACGACGGGGGCGCCGCATGCCATGGCCTCGAGGTTCACGATGCCGAGCGGCTCGTAGACCGACGGGCAGACGAAGACGGTGCCCGCGGTGAGCACGGCGGAGAGCTCGCGGCGCGGCAGGAGGCGGTCGATCCAGACGACGCCCGAGCGCTCCTCCTGGAGGCCGCGGACGAGGGCCGTGACCTCCTCCATGATCTGCGGGGTGTCGGGCGCGCCCGCGCACAGCACCATCTGCACGTCGGTCGGCAGCAGCGCGGCGGCGCGCAGGAGATAGGGCAGCCCCTTCTGGCGCGTGATCCGGCCGACGAACACGACCGAGGGCCGCGAGGGGTCGATGCCGAGCGAGCGCACCAGCTCGTCGTCGTGCACGGGCGCCCACGACTCGAGGTCGATGCCGTTGTAGACCGTGTGCACCCGGGCCTCGTCGAGCGCGGGGTACGAGCGGAGGATGTCGCGCTTCATCCCGTCGCTCACGGCGATGACGGCGTCGGCCGCCTGGTAGGCGGTGCGCTCGATCCAGCTGGAGACGCGGTACCCGCCGCCCAGCTGCTCGGCCTTCCAGGGGCGGAGCGGCTCGAGGCTGTGCGCGGTGACGACGTGCGGGATCCCGTGCAGCATCGACGCCACGTGGCCCGCGTGGTTCGCGTACCAGGTGTGCGAGTGGACGACGTCGGCGCCCACGACGTCGCTCGCGATCGCCAGGTCGACGCCCATCGTCTGCAGCGTCGCGTTGGCCGCGCGGAGCTCCGACGGGACGGGATAGGAGAAGACGCCGGGCTCGTCGCGCGGCGCGCCGAAGGCACGGACGACGACCTCCGTCCGCTTCCGCATGGCCTTGACGAGCTCGGTGACGTGCACGCCGGCACCCCCGTAGACCTCGGGCGGGTACTCCTTGGTGATCACGTCTGCTCGCATTGGTCGAACGCTAGTACATGCCCCGACGTGCATCTACGCTGGAGCAATGGCATCGAAGAAGATCTTTGGAATCGTGCTCGCCGGCGGCGAGGGCAAGCGCCTCATGCCGCTCACCGCGGACCGGGCGAAGCCTGCGGTGCCGTTCGGCGGGCAGTACCGGCTCATCGACTTCGCGCTCTCCAACCTCATCAACTCGGGCCTCACGCAGATCGTCGTGCTGACGCAGTACAAGTCGCACTCGCTCGACCGGCACGTGTCGCAGACCTGGCGCCTCAACCAGATGCTCAACTCCTACATCGCATCGGTGCCCGCGCAGCAGCGCCTCGGCAAGCGGTGGTTCAGCGGCTCGGCCGACGCGATCCTGCAGAGCCTCAACCTCATCAACGACGAGAAGCCCGACATCGTCGTCGTGGTCGGCGCCGACCACGTGTACCGCATGGACTTCAGCCAGATGATCGAGGCGCACATCGCGTCCGGCCACGGCGCCACGGTCGCGGCGATCCGCCAGCCCATCGAGCTCGCCGACCAGTTCGGCGTCATCGACGTGGATCCCGCGAACCCGTACCAGATCCGCGCCTTCCTCGAGAAGCCGAAGGACCCGCAGGGCCTCGACGACTCCCCGGGCGAGGTGCTCGCCTCCATGGGCAACTACGTCTTCGACACCGACCAGCTCATCGACGCGGTGCGCCGCGACGGCGAGAACGCGGAGTCCGCGCACGACATGGGCGGCGACATCGTGCCGTGGTTCGTCGAGCAGGGCAACGCCGGCGTCTACGACCTCAACCGCAACGAGGTGCCCGGCGCCAACGACCGCGACCGCTACTACTGGCGCGACGTCGGCACGATCGAGTCCTTCTTCGACGCGCACCAGGACCTCATCTCGGCCCTGCCCGTGTTCAACCTCTACAACAAGGACTGGCCGATCTTCAGCCAGCAGCTCAACAGCCCGCCGGCCAAGTTCGTCCGGGACGCGCAGGGCAACACGGGCACGATGATCGACTCGATCACCTCGCTCGGCGGCGTCATCAGCGGCGCCCACGTGGAGCGCAGCGTGCTGGGCCCGTGGGTCATCGCGGAGTCGGGTGCCCGCATCGTCGACAGCATCGTGTTCGACAAGGTGCACATCGGGGCGGGCGCGGTCATCACCCGTGCGATCCTCGACAAGGACGTCGAGGTCGAGCCCGGCGCCACGGTCGGCGTCGACCACGACCGCGACCGGGCGCGCGGCTTCACCGTCACCGACGGCGGCATCACCGTCGTGGGCAAGGGCGTGCGCGTCACCCCGTGAGCGACGTCCTGCCGCTGGCGCCGGCCGCACCGACGGCGTCGCCCGTCCCCCGCGCCCTCCCGCGCATGCTCGTGGTGCTCGACGTCGACTCGACCCTCATCGAGGACGAGGCGATCGAGCTGCTCGCCGCGGAGGCGGGTTCGCTCGACGAGGTCGCCGCCGTCACCGAGCGCGCGATGCGCGGGGAGCTGGACTTCGCGGAGAGCCTGAGCTCGCGGGTCGCGACGCTGGCCGGGCTGCCGTCGTCGGTGCACGCCGCCGTCGGGGCGCGCATCCGCGTCACCCCCGGCGCGGAGCGCATGATCGCCGGCCTCCACGACGCCGGCCACATCGTGGCGGTCGTGTCGGGCGGCTTCCACGAGCTGCTGGATCCGCTGGCCGAGCGCCTCGGGCTCGACCTCTGGCGCGCGAACCGGCTGGAGACGGCCGACGGGCGGCTCACGGGTCGCGTCACGGGTCCCGTCATCGACGCCGCCGCCAAGCGCGCCGCCGTCGAGGAGTGGAGCGCCGGGCTCGGCATCCCGCTCGCCCGCGTCGTGGCGATCGGCGACGGCGCCAACGACCTCGAGATGATGGCCGTGGCCGGGCTCTCCGTCGCCTTCGACGCGAAGCCCGCCGTCCGACGGCGCGCCGACGTGTGCGTCGACCGCCGAGACCTCGCGCAGGTGCTCGCGCTCCTGGGCCTCCCCCGCTGATCCGGTCGCCCGGGCCCGCGCGGGTCAGCCGGTGACGACAGCCCGCGCGATCGCCGCGAGCTGGGCGATGTTGGCGGGCATCCGCTCCCGCTCGGACGGCAGGCTCGCGAGGTGCGTGACGTTGTCGAGGTAGGCCAGGAAGATGAACGCGCCGAAGCGCTCGTCGGGGACGCCCGTGCTGCCGCCGGCCGCCGTGTAGGCGCGGTGGAACTGCGCGCGCTGCCGGGGCGCCAGGAACATGATCGCCGCGGCGACGTCGAGGCCGGCGGGGCCCAGACCGCAGCGGTCGAAGTCGATGACGGAGACGCCGGCGGGCCCCTGGATCAGGTTGCCCGGGTGGTAGTCGCCGTGCACCATGATCGGCGGCCCGGCCTCCGCCAGGGTGGCGCGGAGCTCCTCGATCGCGCCGGCCAGCGCGTCGGCGGTGGAGCCGTCGGCCATGATGCCCGGATAGCCCTCGACGAGGCGCTCCAGCCGCGTGGTCGCGTAGTCCGCGTCGTAGCGGCGCCGCTCCCCCGCGAGGGCGACGGCCGCCGGATCCGCGCCGGCCGCGTGCAGGGCGGCCAGCGTCTCGGCGAACGGCCCCGCGTCCGACGAGGCGGGGAGGCTGCTCAGCATGTCGCCGTCGTGCCAGGTGAGCAGGCTCGCGAGGCGACGCTCGACGCGCTCGCCCGACGCGCTGGCCACCGCCCGGCGGAGGCCGACCTCGTCGTGGTCGGGGACGGGGACCTCCACGGTCGCCGTCCAGGATCCGTGGCGCGTGCGCTGCGGATCCGGCACGGACGGCCCGCCGCGCGCCGCCAGCGCGTCGAGCCAGTCGAGCTCCAGGTCGATCTCGCGCTGCTTCCGACGCGCGACGTGCAGGCGGAGCAGGTAGCGGGATCCGTCCTCGACGTCGACCCGGTAGGCGTGGTTGTGCGTGGCCCCCAGCTCGGTGAGCGCGACGGGACCGGTGTCCCAGGCCGCCAGGAGGTCGGACACGGCGCTCTCCCCGACGGTCGGGGTCAGTGGCCCATGCCGAGGCCGCCGTCGACCGGGATCACGGCGCCCGAGATGTACGCGGCCTCGTCCGAGGACACCCACGCCACGACGCCGGCGACCTCGGCGGCGGTGCCGTAGCGTCCGGCCGGGATGGACTTCTTGTACTCGGCCGCCGTCGCCTCGGGGAGCTCGGCGGTCATGTCGGTCTCGATGAAGCCGGGCGCGACGACGTTCGCGGTGATGCCGCGGGCGCCGAGCTCACGGGTGACGGATCGGGCGAGACCGACGAGCCCGCTCTTGGACGCCGCGTAGTTGACCTGGCCACCCGAGCCGTAGAGCCCGACGACGCTGGAGATGAGGACGATGCGGCCGAAGCGCGCCTTGAGCATGCCCTTGGACGCGCGCTTGACGACGCGGAACGCGCCGCCCAGGTTCGTGTCGACGACCTCGGTGAAGTCGTCGTCGCTCATGCGCATCATGAGGGTGTCGCGCGTGATGCCCGCGTTGGCGACGACGACCTCGACGGGTCCGTACGCGGCCTCGACCTCGGTGAACGCGGCGTCGACGGACGCGGCGTCGGTCACGTCCGCGCGCACCGTGAGGCTGCCGTCGGGGCCCTGGCCGGAGCGCGCGGTGACGGCGACGCGGTGGCCCCGACGCAGCATCTCGTCGGCGATCGCGTATCCGATCCCCCTGTTGCCTCCGGTGACGACGACGGTGCGTGAGGTGCTCATGGGGGACCTTCCATTACGGCTTGGAGGGGGCTTGCGGACGCGGACGAGCCTATCGGTGGCCGGGCGTACCCTGGTCTCGATGGGGAGCGCGTCGCTCCCTGCGAAGGACGCCATCCACGCATGCCAGCCCCGCAGCAGTCGGTCACCAGCCTCCCCCGGTCCCCGCAGGAGGACCGCCATGCCCGCATGGTCAAGTACACCATCGCGATGAGCATCCGCATGGTCTGCATCCTGTCCTGCCTCTTCCTCCAGGGCTGGTGGCTGGCCGTCGCCGCCATCGGCGCCGTCGTCCTCCCGTACTTCGCGGTCATCCTCGCGAACGTCGGCGGCAACCAGGGCACCGCGGTCGAGCGCCCCGGCGGCGTGGTCGTCGTCTCCGCCCGCCACTCCGGCTTCCCGCCGCCCGCCGAGCCGTACGTGCCGTCGGAGCCGTTCCGCGCGTCGGAGCCCTTCACCACGCCCGAGCCCTTCACGGCCTACGAGACCGGTCGCGCGCCCGAGGCGGCCCCCGGCTCGTCGGCCGCCCGTCCGACGAGCGCGGGAGGACCGACCGCGCCCGACACCCCGACCGTCGCGTGAGCGGGCTCGCCTTCTGGGGCCTCGGATCCGCCGGGCCGTCCTCCGACGGCGTCGAGTGCTCGCGTGCGGGCTGCCGCGCCGACGCCGCCTGGCGCGTCGAGTGGCGGAACCCGCGCATCCACACGCCCGATCGGGTCAAGACCTGGACCGCGTGCGACGAGCACGTGGGCTTCCTGCGCGACTTCCTCGCCGGTCGCGACTTCCCCGTGCGCGTCGCCGCGATCGACGCGCCCGCCGCGGGGGCGATCGCGTGAGCCGCTGGCGCTTCGTCCTCAACCGCAGGTGGGCCGGCTACCTCGCGGTCGCCGTGGTCTTCGCCATCGCCTGCGTCCTCCTCAGCCACTGGCAGTTCGCGCGCCGCGACGAGGCCCTCGCCGAGATCGCCAAGGTGGAGGACAACTGGGACCGTGCCGCGCAGCCGGTCGACCAGGTGCTCGCCGACACGTCGGCGTATGTCGACACGCAGAAGTGGACCCCGGTCACGATGACCGGCACCTACCTGGTGGACGAGCAGCTGCTCGCCCGCAACCGGCCGTTCAACGGGCAGCCGGGCTTCGAGGTGCTCACTCCGCTGCGCCTCGACGACGGCCGCGTGTTCGTCGTCGACCGCGGCTGGGTGCCCAGCGGCAACTCGCAGGACTCCCCCGACTCGGTCCCCACCCCGCCCGCCGGCGAGGTCACGGTGACGGCGCGCCTCAAGGCGGGCGAGCCGGAGCTGCCGGGTCGATCCGCTCCCGAGGGCCAGATCGCGACCGTCAACCTGCCCGACATCGCCGAGCGCGTGGGGTCGCCGACGTTCACGGGCGCGTACGGCCTGCTGATCTCCGAGGATCCCGCCCCGGCCGACGCCGCGCCGTTCGCGACGCCGCGTCCCGAGGAGGACGAGGGCCCGCACCTGTCCTACGCGTTCCAGTGGCTGGTGTTCGCGATCATCGCGTTCGTCGGCCTCGGCGTCGCCGTCCGCAACGAGTACCGCATCATCAACGCGGACGATCCCGAGGAGCAGGACCGCGAGCGCGCCCGTCAGGCGAAGCGCGCCCGGAGGCAGCCCTCCGACGCCGACGTCGAGGACCGCATCCTCGACGAGGCCCGCTGACCCGACGACCCGGCCGGTCGGCCGCGCCGGTCAACGCGCCCGACCCGATCAGGCCAGCTCGATGAGGTCCATGTAGTCGGGGCTCCAGTGGTCCTCGGTGCCCTCCGGCATGATCAGGACGCGCTCCGGGTTCAGCGCCTCGACCGCACCCGAGTCGTGGCTCACGAGCACCACGGCGCCTGAGTACGTGTTGAGCGCGCCGAGGATCTCCTCGCGGCTCGCGGGGTCGAGGTTGTTGGTGGGCTCGTCGAGCAGCAGCACGTTCGCGCCGGACACGACGATCATCGCGAGCGCGAGCCGCGTCTTCTCGCCGCCGGACAGGACACCGGCGGGCTTCGCCGAGTCGTCGCCCGTGAAGAGGAACGAGCCCAGCACGCGACGCGCCTCCATCTCGGAGATGTCGGGCGAGGAGGAGACCATGTTCTCCAGCACGCTGCGCTTCACGTCGATGGTCTCGTGCTCCTGCGCGTAGTAGCCGACGCGGAGGCCGTGGCCGGGCTCGAGCTTCCCGGTGTCGGGCTGGTCGACGCCCGCGAGGATCCGCAGGAGCGTCGTCTTGCCCGCGCCGTTGAGGCCGAGGATGACGACCTTGCTGCCGCGGTCGATCGCGAGGTCGACGGCGGTGAAGATCTCGAGCGAGCCGTAGTTCTTGCTGAGGTCGCTCGCCATGAGCGGCGTGCGGCCGCACGCCACGGGCTCGGGGAAGCGCAGCTTGGCGACGCGGTCGACGGCCCGCACCTCCTCGAGGCCGGAGAGCATCTTCTCGGCGCGGCGCACCATCTGGTGGGCGGCGGCGGCCTTCGACGCCTTGGCGCCGAACTTCGCGGCCTGCAGCTGGAGGACGCCCGCCTTCTTCTCGACGTTGGCGCGCTCCTTCTTGCGGCGCTCCTCGTCGGCGGCGCGCTGGCGCTGGTAGTGCTTCCAGCCCATGTTGTAGATGTCGATGACCATGCGGTTGGCGTCGAGGTAGAAGACGCGGTTCACGGTCTCGCCGACGAGCTCCACGTCGTGGCTGATCACGATGAGCCCGCCCTGGTAGCCCTTCAGGAACTCGCGCAGCCAGGTGACGGAGTCGGCGTCGAGGTGGTTGGTGGGCTCGTCGAGCAGCATGGTGTCGGCGCCGGAGAAGAGGATGCGCGCGAGCTCGATGCGGCGGCGCTGGCCGCCGGAGAGGGTGCTGAGCGGCTGGTCGAGGATCCGGTCGGGCAGGCTCAGGTTGCTCGCGATCGAGGCGGCCTCGGCCTCGGCCGCGTATCCGCCCAGCGCGACGAAGCGCTCCTCGAGTCGGCCGTAGTCCTTCATCGCCTTCGCCGAGACCTTGTCGTCCGTGGACGCCATGTCGAGCATCGCGCGCTGCATGTCGAGCGACAGCGTGCCGAGGCCGCGGGCGTCGAGGATGCGGGTGCGCGCCAGGTCCTCCGGGTTGCCGGAGCGCGGGTCCTGCGGGAGGTAGCCGATCTCGCCGGAGCGGTCGATGCGGCCGCCGGTGGGCTGGCCCTCCCCCGCGAGGATCTTCGTGAGCGTCGTCTTGCCGGCGCCGTTGCGGCCGACGAGGCCGATCTTGTCCCCCGGGCTCACCCGGAACGAGACGTCCTCCATGAGGACGCGGGCGCCGACGCGCAGCTCCAGGTCGTGTACAGCGAGCACGGTGAGGGGTCCTTCTGTTGAGCGGATGTCCCACGGTCCGTGGGAGAGGGGCGACCCGCAGCAGAGGGGGTCGAGCCCGGTCGGTCGAGGGCGTCCATCGGACCCGACCGGTCCAGTGTACGAGACGACGGCGCCGCGGGCCTCCCCGGGCGGGCGACGCGACGACGGCCCCACCCGGGAGCGGGTGGGGCCGTCGTGGACGAGCGGGTGGAGCGGGGATCACATGGAGAAGCCGAGGGCCCGCATCATGTCGCGGCCGTCGTCGGTGATCCGGTCGGGACCCCACGGCGGCATCCACACCCAGTTGATGCGGAACGCGGCCACGACGCCGTCGAGCGCCTCGGCCGTCTGCTCCTCGAGCACGTCGGTGAGGGGGCAGCCCGCCGACGTCAGCGTCATGTGGATGATGAGGGCGTCGTTCTCGTCGTCCCACGCGAGGTCGTAGATGAGGCCCAGGTCGACCACGTTGATCCCGAGCTCGGGATCCATGACGTCCTTGAGCGCCTCCTCGACCTCGTCGAACTTCTGCGGGGTCAGCGTGCTCTGCGTGCTCACGCGTCCACCGTGGTCGAGGGCGTCAGGAAGCGGTCGTAGCCCTCCTCCTCGAGGCGGTCGGCCAGCTCGCGGCCGCCCTGCTCGGCGACCCGGCCCGCGACGAACACGTGCACGAAGTCGGGCTGGATGTAGCGGAGGATGCGCGTGTAGTGCGTGATGAGCAGGAGCCCGAGGCCCGTGTTCGCCTTCGCGCGGTTGACGCCCTCCGAGACGATCTTGAGCGCGTCGACGTCGAGGCCGGAGTCGGTCTCGTCGAGGACCGCGAACTTCGGCTTCAGCAGCTCGAGCTGCAGCACCTCGTTGCGCTTCTTCTCGCCGCCGGAGAAGCCCTCGTTGACGTTGCGCTCCGCGAACGCGGGGTCCATCTTGAGCGCCGCCATGGAGGTGCGGACGTCCTTGATCCAGCCGCGGATTGCCGGTGCCTCGCCGTCGATCGCGGTCTTCGCGGTGCGGAGGAAGTTGGTGGTGGTGACGCCCGGGATCTCGACCGGGTACTGCATGGCGAGGAACAGGCCCGCACGGGCGCGCTCGTCCACGGTCATGTCGAGGACCTCGACGCCGTCGAGCGTGATGGAGCCGGAGTCGACGTGGTACTTGGGGTGACCCGAGATCGTGTACGCCAGCGTGGACTTGCCGGAGCCGTTCGGGCCCATGATCGCGTGGATCTCGCCCTCGTTGATCGTGAGGTCGACGCCCTTGAGGATCTGCTTGCGACCCTGCTCGGTGTCGACGCTGACGTGCAGGTCGGTGATGGTGAGAGTTGACATGCGTGCGGTTCCTCTAGCTCTTCGGGGTGGTGTCGATGTGGATGTCGCCGTCCACGATCGTCACCGGGTAGACGGGGACGGGCTCGTAGGCCGGCAGCGTGCGCGGCTTGCCCGTCTCGAGGGAGAACTTGGAGCCGTGGGCCCAGCACTCCAGGGTGTCGCCCTCGACGAAGCCCTCGGCCAGCGAGATGTCGCCGTGCGTGCAGGTGTCGCCGATGGCGTGCACCGTGCCCGAGGAGTCCTTCACGAGCGCGATGGCGAGTCCCTCGATCTCGATGCGGAGCGCCTCGTTCTCGCCGAGCTCGTCGACGGCGCAGATGCGGACGGCGGTCATCGGGCGACCGTCCCGGTAGCCGGGGCGGACAGCTCGGCCTCGATGGCGGACTGCAGCCGCTCCTCGAGGTCGGGGACGCCGATCTGCTGCACGATCTCGCTGAGGAAGCCGCGGACGACGAGGCGCCTGGCCTCCTCCTCCGTGATCCCGCGGGCCTGCAGGTAGAACAGCTGCTCGTCGTCGAAGCGGCCCGTGGCGCTCGCGTGACCGGCGCCGACGATGTCGCCGGTCTCGATCTCGAGGTTCGGGACCGAGTCGGCGCGCGTGCCGTCCGTGAGGACGAGGTTGCGGTTCTGCTCGTAGCTGTCGGTGCCGGGCGCGGAGCGGCGGATGAGGACGTCGCCGATCCAGACCGTGCGCGCGCCCTTCCCCTGCAGCGCGCCCTTGTAGGTCACACGGCTGCGGGTGTTCGGGGCGTCGTGGTCGACGTACACCTGCTGCTCGAGGTGCTGGCCCGCGTCGGCGAAGTAGACGCCGAGGAGCTCGCCGTCGGCGCCCTCGTTGGTGAGGTGGGCGGAGGGGTTGACCCGGACGATGGATCCGCCGAGCGTCACCACCACGTGCTTGAGCTTCGCGTCGCGGCCGACGACGGCCTGGTGCGCCGCGAGGTGGCGCGCCTCGTCGTCCCACTGCTGCACGGTGACGACCGTGAGCTCGGCCTGATCGCCGACGACGATCTCGACGTTCTCCGCGAGGGACGCCGACCCGGCGTTGTCGAGGATGACGACGCCGCGGCTGAAGGGCGCGGCCGTGATGACGGTGTGCGCGGCGCGCGGCGCGGTCCCGAGCTCGGAGCGGCCGACCGTCACGGTGACGCGCTCCTCCCCCGTGACGTCGATGGCGAGGGCCTCGCCGAATGACGACCAGGCGTTGGCCTGGGCGCGGTCCTCGGGGGCTCCCGCGGTGCCGACGCGCGCGTCGTCCCGGGGGATCCAGGAGACGGACGTGCCCGCGGACTCGGAGCTGGTGACCGGGTAGCGCGACCCGTCGAGCTGACCGGAGATGAGGTCGTCGAGCCGGCGGACGGGCGTCAGCTTCCAGACGGCCTCACGGCCGGTCACGGCCTCGAACGCCTCGACGTCCGTGGACGTGAAGCGCTCGGAGCGCGTCTGGATGGGGACGTTCGCCCACCCTCCGTCGGTGTGCGCTCGGGCGCCGTGCTGGTCGGCGGGGACGGGGGCTTCTGTGGTGGCGAGTGGGGTCGTCATCTAGCCGACGGATCCTTCCATGCCCATCTCGATGAGCTTGTTGAGTTCGAGCGCGTACTCCATGGGCAGCTCTCGGGCGATGGGCTCGATGAAGCCGCGGACGATCATGGCCATGGCCTCGTCCTCGGGCATGCCCCGGCTCATCAGGTAGAACAGCTGCTCCTCGCTGACGCGCGAGACCGTGGCCTCGTGCCCGAGCTGGACGTCGTCGACGCGGATGTCGATCGTGGGGTACGTGTCGGAGCGGGAGATGGTGTCGACCAGCAGGGCGTCGCAGCGGACGGTGTTGGCGGAGTGGTGCGCCGCCGCGTCCACGCGGATCTCGCCGCGGTAGCCGGCCCGGCCGCCGCCGCGCGCGATCGACTTCGAGACGATCGACGACTGCGTGTACGGCGCCATGTGCACCATCTTCGCGCCGGCGTCCTGGTGCTGGCCGGGGCCCGCGAAGGCGACCGAGAGGGTCTCGCCCTTGGCGCGCTCGCCCATGAGGTAGATGGAGGGGTACTTCATCGTGACCTTGGAGCCGATGTTGCCGTCGATCCACTCCATGGTCGCGCCCTCGGCCGCAGTGGCGCGCTTGGTGACGAGGTTGTAGACGTTGTTCGACCAGTTCTGGATGGTCGTGTAGCGGACGCGGGCGTCCTTCTTCACGATGATCTCGACGACCGCGGAGTGCAGCGAGTCGGACTTGTAGATGGGCGCGGTGCAGCCCTCGATGTAGTGGACGTAGCTGCCCTCGTCCGCGATGATCAGCGTCCGCTCGAACTGGCCCATGTTCTCGGTGTTGATGCGGAAGTACGCCTGCAGCGGGATCTCGACATGCACGCCCTTGGGCACGTACACGAACGATCCGCCGGACCAGACGGCCGTGTTCAGCGCCGCGAACTTGTTGTCGCCCGCGGGGATGACGGTGCCGAAGTACTCCTTGAACAGCTCCGGGTGCTCGCGCAGCGCCGTGTCGGTGTCCATGAAGATGACGCCCTGGTCCTCGAGCTCCTTCTGGATGGAGTGGAACACGACCTCGGACTCGTACTGGGCGGCGACGCCGGAGACGAGGCGCTGGCGCTCCGCCTCGGGGATGCCGAGCCGCTCGTACGTGTTCTTGATGTCGTCGGGCAGGTCCTCCCACGTCTGGGCCTGCTTCTCGGTGGAGCGCACGAAGTACTTGATGTTGTCGAAGTCGATGCCGGAGAGATCGGCGCCCCATGTCGGCATGGGCTTCTTGCCGAAGAGCTCGTAGCCCTTCATGCGGTTGGCGAGCATCCACTCGGGCTCTTCCTTGCGGCGCGAGATGTCCGCGACGACCTGCGGGGAGATGCCGCGCTTGGCCGAGGCGCCGGCGACGTCCGAGTCGGACCAGCCGAACTCGTACTGCCCCAGGCTCTCGAGCTCCGGTCGGTCGATGAGCACATCTGACATGGCTACCTGCTTTCCTGGCGATCTGGGCGTATCAGCGCCGTATCGGCATGTGCCTCCCGCACGGCGACGCCGCTTCGGTGACGAGAGGAAGACTGTGGGTGTCCGGGATGGGGCGGCTTGACGCCCCGGGCCCCTCTTAGGATGAACAGGAACGCGGGTGGACTTGTTCCCGCCGTCCTCGATGACGTGCCGGATGCTGCAAGACCCGACGTGTTCCACGAACGACCCGATTCTACGGGCAATCCAGCGGGCACGGAAGGCAGGCAGTGACTCACGGCACCGATGCGGGGCAGTCTCCCAGTGGGAGCGTGCTAGGTCAGACCCTCCTGGTCACGAGGCGGCTGCGGGAGCGGCTGCCTGACGGGATCACGCGGGCCACGCGCGTCCTGGTCTGGACCACGCTCGTCGTGCAGACGCTCGTGGTCGGCACGGGCGGGCTCGTCCGGCTCACAGGCTCCGGGCTCGGCTGCCCCACCTGGCCGAGGTGCACCGCCGACTCCTTCGTCTCGACGCCCGAGATGGGCGTGCACGGGATCATCGAGTTCGGCAACCGCCTGCTCACCTTCGTGCTGGTGATCGTGGCGATCGCCACGTTCCTCGCCGTGCTCCGGCTCCGGAACCGCGGACGCGGGCTCTTCTCGATCGCGCTCGCCATCGGCCTCGGCATCCCCGCGCAGGGCGTCATCGGCGGCATCACGGTGCTCACGGGGCTGAACCCGTACATCGTGGGCCTGCACTTCGTCGTGTCGGTGGTCCTCGTCGTGCTGTCCACCGTGCTGGTGTGGCGCACCTACCACCCGCTCGACGAGGCCGAGCGCTCGGTCCCGTCCTCCTTCCTGGTCCTCGCTCGGATCACCGCCGTGGTCGTGGGCGTCACGATCCTGGTCGGCATCGTCGTCACCGGATCCGGCCCCCACGCCGGCGACCAGGGGGCGGCGCGCAACGGGCTCGACCCGGAGCTGCTGCAGCACGTCCACAGCTGGCCGGCCTACACAACCTTCGGCCTCACGATCGCCCTCGTGGTCATCGCGGCGCGCAACAGGTGGACGGCCCTCTCGCGCTGGACCCGGGTGCTGCTCGCGGTCGAGCTCGTGCAGATCGCCGTCGGCCTCATCCAGGCGCGGACGGGACTCCCCGAGTTCCTCGTGGGGCTGCACATGGTCCTGGCCTGCCTGCTGGCGTCCGCGATGACCGCCACGCTGCTGAGCACGACGCGACGCGCGGACGTGATCCGTCTCACGCCCGCGGAGGTGCGGCGCTCCGCCCACGTGGGGTGATCCCCCGACCGTGACGCCGACGCCCGCCCGAGCACCGCTCGCGGCGGGCGTCGTCGCGTCCGGCGCCGGCGCGCGGTCGGCGCATCCGACCCGCCCGCCCGCCGCGTCGGGATCCCGGTCCGCCGCCGCCGGTCACGGGCAGGCATGTCCCCCGTCGGCCGCGGGCAGCGCCGTCGCCGGCCGGTCGGGTCGCCAGGGCGCGGAGGCCGGCACCGGGTCTTTCCGGCGCGGGCGCGCGGGCGCGCGCGGGGGCGCGCCCCACCGCCGCGATCAGAAGGGCAGCAGCGGGTCGATGCCGACCGCGAGGAACAGCAGCGAGAGGTACGAGATGGACGCGTGGAACACGCGCATCGGCTTGATGGGCTCGTGGCGCACCGCGAGGTCGTACAGGCGGTGCGTCTCGTAGACGAACCAGCCGCCGCCCGCCAGCGCGGCGAGCGTGTACACGAGGCCCATGCCGGCGACCGGGATGAGCAGCAGCGAGCAGGCGAGCGTGGCCCACGCGTAGAGGATGGTCTGCAGGCCCACGGCGGCGCGGCCGCGGACGACGGCGAGCATGGGGACGTTGACCGAGGCGTAGTCGTCGCGGTACTTCATGGACAGCGGCCAGTAGTGCGGCGGCGTCCAGAGGAACACGATCATGAAGAGGATCACGGGCGCCCAGGAGATGTCGCCCGTGACGGCGGCCCAGCCGATCAGCACGGGCATGCATCCGGCGGCCCCGCCCCAGACGATGTTCTGCGGGGTGCGGCGCTTGAGCCACAGCGTGTAGACGAAGACGTAGAAGAGGATGGCGGCGAGCGAGAGCGCCGCGGCCAGCCAGTTGGAGATGACGCCGAGCCACAGGATGCTCGCGACGCCGATTATCCAGGCGAAGACGAGGGCCTCGCGGTCCGACAGCTCCCCCGTCACGAGGGGACGGCGCTGCGTGCGCTTCATGACGCGGTCGATGTCGCGGTCGATGTAGCAGTTGAACGCGTTGGCGCTGCCCGCGCTGAGCGTGCCGCCGACGAGGACGCCGAGGATAAGCCAGGGGTTCGGCCACCCGCCCTGCGCGAGGATCATGACGGGCGCCGTGGTCACGAGCAGGAGCTCGATCACCCGCGGCTTCGTCAGTGCGACGTACGCCTTGGTCTTCCTCGCCACGCCGATCGTCTCCCGATCGACCCGACTCTGCACCGCAACGTTCATCGCACCTCTAACTCGCCGGACATTCCCTCCCCATGGTAGGCCACGGCCCCTGCGAGCCGAGCCGCGTCGGGCCCGTCGCGACGGGCTCGGAACACCTGAGGCCAGGTGGGTGTTCCCTATACTGATAGGCGGTCCGGCTGGGCCTCCCCCCATCTTCAGAAGGGCTAGAACCAAGTGGCAGCATTGCAATGGGACCCCATCGACAGCAAGGCGGTCGACACCGCACGAATGCTCGCCGCGGACGCGGTGGAGAAGGTCGGAAACGGTCACCCCGGCACCGCCATGAGCCTGGCCCCGGCGGCCTACCTCCTGTTCCAGAAGGTCATGCGCCGCGACCCGTCCGACAGCACCTGGATCGGTCGTGACCGGTTCATCCTCTCGGTGGGCCACAGCTCGCTCACGCAGTACACGCAGTTCTTCCTCGGCGGCTACGGCCTCGAGATCGAGGACCTCCAGGCCCTCCGCACGTGGGACTCCAAGACCCCGGGTCACCCCGAGTACGGCCACACCGACGGCGTCGAGATCACCACCGGCCCCCTCGGCCAGGGCCTCGCCTCGTCCGTCGGCTTCGCCTACGCCGCCCGCTACGAGCGCGGCCTGTTCGACCCGGAGACGCCCGCGGGCGAGAGCCCCTTCGACCACTTCGTGTACGTGATCGCCGGCGACGGCGACATGCAGGAGGGCATCACCTCCGAGGCCTCCTCCCTCGCGGGGCACCAGGAGCTCGGCAACCTCATCGCGATCTACGACAGCAACCAGATCTCGATCGAGGACGACACCGACATCGCCTTCACCGAGGACGTCGCCGCGCGCTACGAGGCCTACGGCTGGCACGTGCAGCACGTCGACTGGAAGAAGACCGGCGAGTACGTCGAGGACGTCCAGGAGCTGTTCGACGCCGTCGAGGCCGCCAAGGCCGAGACGCGCAAGCCGTCGCTCATCATCCTCAAGACGATCATCGGCTGGCCGTCTCCGAAGAAGCAGAACTCGGGCAAGATCCACGGCTCGGCGCTCGGCGCCGAGGAGCTCGCGGCCGTCAAGCAGGTCGTCGGCTTCGATCCCGAGAAGAGCTTCGAGGTGCCGGACGGCGTCCTCGAGCACACCCGCCAGGCCGTCGAGCGCGGCCAGCAGCAGCACCGCGAGTGGGACGAGAAGCTCGCTGCGTGGGCCGAGGCGAACCCCGAGCGCAAGACGCTGCTCGACCGCGTCCTCGCCGGCGACGCCCCCGAGGGCCTCGAGGAGGGGCTCCCCGTGTTCCCCGCGGGCAAGGACGTCTCGACGCGCGCCGCGTCCGGCAAGGTCATCAACGCCATCGCCGAGGTCATGCCCGAGCTGTGGGGCGGCTCCGCCGACCTCGCCGAGTCGAACAACACGACCATCGAGTCGGCGCCGTCCTTCGTGCCCGCCGAGCGCTCCACCGACATGTGGAAGGGCGACCCGTACGGCCGCGTCCTCCACTTCGGCATCCGCGAGCACGCCATGGGCGCGATCCTCAACGGCATCGTCCTGCACGGCAACACGCGCCCCTTCGGCGGCACGTTCCTCATCTTCAGCGACTACATGCGCCCGGCGGTCCGTCTCGCCGCGCTCATGAAGGCGCCGTCGATCTTCGTCTGGACGCACGACTCCGTCGCCCTCGGCGGCGACGGCCCGACGCACCAGCCGGTGGAGCAGCTCGCCAGCCTCCGCGCCATCCCGGGCCTCGACGTCATCCGCCCCGCGGACGCCAACGAGACCGCGCAGGCGTGGAAGACGATCCTCACGCGTCGCATGGGCCCCGCGGGCCTGGCGCTCTCGCGCCAGAACCTCCCGGTCCTGGAGCGCGGCGCGGGCGACGCGACGGCCACCGAGTTCGCCTCGGCCGCCGGAGTGGCCAAGGGCGCGTACATTCTGGCCGACACCGAGGGCACGCCCGACGTGATCCTCATCGCCACGGGCTCCGAGGTCCAGTTCGCCGTCGAGGCGCGCGAGGCCCTCGCCGCGGACGGCGTGAAGGCGCGCGTCGTCAGCGCCCCGAGCCTCGAGTGGTTCGAGGAGCAGGACGCCGAGTACAAGGAGCACGTGCTCCCCGAGGCGGTCGCCGCGCGCGTCTCCGTCGAGGCGGGCATCTCGCTCTCCTGGAAGCAGTACGTCGGGCACCACGGCCGCAGCATCTCGATCGAGCACTTCGGCGCCAGCGCCGAGTACGAGGTCCTGTACCGCGAGTTCGGCATCACCACGGAGGCCGTCGTGAAGGCGGCCAAGGAGTCCATCGCCTCCCTCTAGAAGCTGACGAGGAGCGGGGCGGCCGAGCTGCTCCGCCCCCGCCGGCCCGGCCCGTCCGACCCGCCATCACGGCGCCTCGGTCGGGCCCCCGGAGGGGCGCACACGTGCGCCCCTCCCCCGAACCTCACAACCAGCGAGAAGAAGGCAACATGACCGACACCACTTCCCCCACCGCGCAGCTCTCCGCCGCGGGCGTCAGCATCTGGCTCGACGACCTCTCCCGCGAGCGCATCGATGCCAAGGGCATCGAGAAGGTGATCGCCGAGCGCGACGTCGTCGGCATCACGACGAACCCCACCATCTTCGCGTCGGCCCTCGCCAAGGGCGAGGCGTACGACGCCCAGGTCCGCAAGCTCGCGGCCGACGGCGCCGACGTCGACCGCGCGGTCTTCGAGATCACCACCCGCGACGTCGGCGAGGCCGCGCGCATCTTCCGCCCCGTGTACGACCGCACCGCCGGCTTCGACGGGCGTGTCTCCATCGAGGTCTCCCCCGACTTCGCGAACGACACGCAGGCGACCATCGACGAGGCCCACAAGCTGTGGGACAAGATTGCCGAGCCCAACGTCATGATCAAGATCCCCGCGACCCGCGAGGGCCTCGAGGCCATCACCGAGGTCATCGGCGCCGGCATCAGCGTCAACGTCACCCTGATCTTCTCGCTCGAGCGCTACCGCGAGGTCATCAACGCGTACCTCACCGGCCTCGAGAAGGCCAAGGCGGCGGGCATCGATCTGTCGACCATCCACTCGGTCGCGTCCTTCTTCGTGTCGCGCGTCGACACCGAGATCGACAAGCGCCTCGACGCCGTCGGCACCGACGAGGCCACCGCGCTCAAGAGCAAGGCCGGCGTCGCCAACGCGCAGCTCGCCTACCAGGCCTTCGAGCAGTCCTTCGCCTCCGAGCGGGCCCAGGGCCTCCTCGGCGCCGGCGCCAACAAGCAGCGTCCCCTCTGGGCCTCGACCGGCGTCAAGAGCCCCGACCTGCCCGACACGCTCTACGTGACGCAGCTCGTCGCCGCGGACGTCGTCAACACGATGCCGGAGAAGACGCTGGACGCGACGTTCGACCACGGCGTCATCGAGGGCGACACCATCACGGGCTCGTACGACGCCGCGAACGAGGTCCTCAACCAGGTCGACGCGCTCGGCATCTCCTACAAGGAGGTCACCGAGCTCCTCGAGAAGGAGGGCGTCGAGAAGTTCAAGGTGTCGTGGAGCGAGCTCATCGAGACCGTCACGACCGCCCTGGACGGCGCCAAGTGAGCGTCCGCATCGCGCTGAGCGGCGCGGCGGCCACGGCCGTCGAGACCCACGTCCCCGCGCTCGTCGAGGCGCACGTCGCCTCGGGGATCACCGGGCTCGACGGCACCCTGTGGGGGCCCGACGCCGAGTCCGAGGCCACCAAGCGCCTCGGCTGGACGCAGGCGGTCTCCGTCTCGCGTCCCCTCGTCGCCGAGATCACCGCGCTCCGCGAGGAGCTCCGCGGCCAGGGCGTCGACCACATCGTCCTCGGCGGCATGGGCGGATCCTCGCTCGCGCCCGAGGTCATCACGCGCACCGCGGGCGTCGAGCTCACGGTCCTCGATTCGACCGACCCGGGCCAGGTGCTCGCCGCGCTCGGCGACCGCCTCGCCACCACCGCGGTCGTCATCTCCTCGAAGTCCGGATCCACGCTCGAGACGGACAGCCAGAAGCGCGTATACGAGAAGTCGTTCCGCGAGGCGGGCATCGACCCGACCGCGCGCATCGTCATCGTGACCGACCCGGGCTCCCCGCTCGACGAGTCGGCCCGCGCCGACGGGTACCGCGTCTTCAATGCCGACCCCGACGTGGGCGGCCGCTACAGCGCCCTCACCGCGTTCGGCCTCGTGCCGTCCGGCCTCGCGGGCGCCGACATCGACGGTCTGCTCGACGAGGCGGAGGCCGCGTGCGCGCAGCTCGCCGTCGACGACGTCTCGAACCCGGGCCTCGTGCTCGGCGCCGCGATCGCCGGCACCTCGCCGCTGAAGGACAAGCTCGGCATCGTCTCCGACGGCACGCACATCGTGGGCTTCGGCGACTGGGTCGAGCAGCTCATCGCGGAGTCCACCGGCAAGCTCGGCACGGGCCTCCTGCCCGTCGTGCTGCCGACCGACGCCCCCGAGCTGGGCCTGGGCCTCGCCGACCTGCAGATCGCGCGGCTCGTCGCCGACGTCGACGCGCACGACGCGGCCGAGGGCGAGATCGTGATCAGCGGCACGCTCGGCGCGCAGATCCTCACGTGGGAGTACGCCGTCGCCGTGGCGGGACGCCTGCTCGAGATCAACCCCTTCGACCAGCCCGACGTGGAGGCCGCCAAGGTCGCCGCGCGCGGTCTGCTCGACGACCGTCCCGCCCCCGAGGCCCCCGTCGTCACGACGGACGGCATCGAGGTGCGCGGCACGAGCGAGGTCACCGAGGGCGCGACCGACGTGTCCTCCGCGATCGACGCCCTGCTCGCGCAGGTCGGCCCCACGGGCTACGTCGCCGTGCAGGCCTTCGTCGACCGCCTGGCCCTCCCCGAGCTCGAGCGCCTGCGCGACGCGGTGGCCCGCAAGGTCGGCCGTCCCGTCACGTTCGGCTGGGGCCCCCGCTTCCTCCACTCCACGGGGCAGTTCCACAAGGGCGGCACCCCCGTCGGCGTGTTCCTGCAGATCACCGCGGACGCGGCCGAGGATCTCGAGATCCCCGACCGCCCCTTCACCTTCGGGCAGCTCATCCAGGCGCAGGCCGCCGGCGACGCCACCGTGCTCGCCGAGCACGGTCGTCCCGTCCTGCGACTGAACCTGACCGATCCCACCACGGACGCCCGGGCCCTGCTCTCGACGCTCGAATGACCGCATCGCCGGATCCGTCCGGCAGATCGAGGAGTTACATGTCGCCGGTGGATATCACCCCGGAATTCAATCCACTGCGGATCCCGTCGGACAGACGGCTGAACCGCATCGCGGGGCCGAGCAGCCTCATCATCTTCGGCGTGACGGGTGACCTGTCGCGCAAGAAGCTGATGCCGGCCGTCTACGACCTCGCCAACCGGGGGCTCCTGCCCCCCGGCTTCGCGCTCATCGGCTTCGCCCGGAGGGACTGGGAGGACCAGGACTTCGAGCAGGTCGTGTACGAGGCCGTCAAGCAGTACTCGCGCACCAAGTTCGACGAGGACGTCTGGCGCCAGCTGGCGCAGGGCATCCGCTTCGTGCAAGGCACCTTCGACGACGACGAGGCGTTCCAGACGCTGAAGGACATCACGGAGGAGCTCGACCGCGAGCGGGGCACGATGGGGAACCACGCGTTCTACCTGTCGATCCCGCCGAAGTCCTTCCCGCTGGTCACCGAGCAGCTCCGCCGCTCGGGCCTCGCAGACCAGAAGGAGGGCCACTGGCGCCGCGTCGTCATCGAGAAGCCCTTCGGGAGCGACCTCACGACGGCCCGCGAGCTCAACGCCGTCGTCGAGTCGGTCTTCCCGCCGGACTCGGTGTTCCGCATCGACCACTACCTGGGCAAGGAGACGGTCCAGAACATCCTGGCGCTGCGCTTCGCGAACCAGCTCTACGAGCCCCTGTGGAACGCCAACTACGTGGACCACGTGCAGATCACCATGGCCGAGGACATCGGCGTGGGCGGCCGTGCCGGCTACTACGACGGCATCGGCGCGGCGCGCGACGTGATCCAGAACCACCTCCTGCAGCTCCTCGCCCTCACTGCCATGGAGGAACCCGTCGCGTTCGACGCGTCGAGCCTCCGGGACGAGAAGGAGAAGGTGCTGTCCGCGGTCCGCCTGCCGAAGGACCTGTCCACCGCCACGGCGCGCGGGCAGTACGCCGGCGGCTGGCAGGGCGGCGAGGAGGTCGTGGGCTTCCTCGACGAGGACGGCATGGACCCCGAGTCCCTGACGGAGACCTACGCCGCCATGCGCCTCGACATCAACACGCGCCGCTGGTCGGGCGTGCCGTTCTACCTGCGGGCGGGCAAGCGCCTCGGTCGCCGCGTGACGGAGATCGCGGTCGTGTTCAAGCGCGCTCCGCAGAACCTGTTCGCGGAGGACCAGACGTCGGCCCTCGGCCAGAACGCGCTCGTGATCCGGGTGCAGCCCGACGAGGGCGTCACCATCCGCTTCGGCTCGAAGGTGCCGGGCGCGGGGATGCAGGTGCGCGACGTCACCATGGACTTCGGCTACGGCCACGCCTTCACGGAGGCGAGCCCGGAGGCGTACGAGCGGCTCATCCTCGATGTGCTGCTCGGCGACCCGCCGCTCTTCCCCCGTCACCAGGAGGTCGAGCTCAGCTGGAAGATCCTGGACCCCATCGAAGAATTCTGGCGCACGCAGGGCCAGCCCGAGCAGTACCGTCCGGGCACCTGGGGGCCGGCCTCGGCCGACGAGCTCCTCGCCCGCGACGGACGGACCTGGAGGCGGCCATGAGAGTCGATCTGCCGAACACCACCACCGCCAAGATCTCGAAGGCGCTCGTCAAGATCCGCGAGGAGGGCGGCGCCGTCGCCCTCGGCCGCGTCCTGACGCTCGTGATCTCCACCTCGCTCGGCAGCGAGGAGGAGGCCATCGAGGCCGCCAACGACGCGTCGCGCGAGCACCCCATGCGCGTCATCGTGATCTCCACCGAGCGCGGTGCTGCCGCGGAGACGACCACGGAGAAGGCGCGCGTCGACGCCGAGATCCGCGTGGGCGGCGACGCCGGCGCGAGCGAGGTCGTCGTGCTCCGCGTGTACGGCGCCGCCGCCGAGGACGAGGAGAGCCTGGTCACGGGCCTCCTCCTCCCCGACGCGCCCGTCGTCGCCTGGTGGCCGCACGACGCCCCCGCGGTCGTCAGCCAGTCGCCGCTCGGCCGCATCGCGCAGCGCCGCATCACGGACTCGTCCACGAGCAGCAACCCGCGCGTGGCCCTGCAGCACCTGGCCGCGACGTACGCCCCCGGCGACACGGACTTCGCCTGGACGCGCCTCACGCTCTGGCGCGCGCTGCTCGCCGCGGTGCTCGACCAGCCGCCGTACGAGCCCGTCACGCAGGTGGAGGTGTCCGGCGCCGCCGACTCCCCCTCCACGGTGCTGCTCGCCGCATGGCTCGGTCTGCAGCTGCAGGTGCCCGTGCTGCACGAGGTCACCACCCGGGCGACCGGCTCGAGCGGGATCCACGGCGTGCGACTCCACCGCGCGTCCGGCGTCATCGACCTCGACCGGCCCATCGCCAACGTGGCGACGCTCAAGCAGCCGAACCAGCCGACGCACGATGTGAGCCTCCCCCGCCGGAGCCTCCGCGACTGCCTGGCCGAGGAGCTGCGGCGCCTCGACCCCGACGCGCTCTACGGCGACGTGATCCGTCACGGCCTCGAGCGCTCGACCGCGGGCCAGGGCTACATCACCGCGTCCACCACCGCACGGAAGGACTCGGGAGACCGTTGACGAACGACCGCAGGGTGCTCGTGCACCCCGACAAGAAGGCCATGACCGGCTCCGTCGCCGCGCGCTTCCTCACGAAGCTCGTCGACATCCTGGACGAGGAGGAGACCGCCAACGTCGTCCTCACCGGGGGGACGGTCGGCCCGAGCATCCTCGCGGCCGTCAACGAGTCCGCGGCGCGCGACAGCGTCGACTGGACCCGCGTCCACTTCTGGTTCGGCGACGAGCGGTGGCTGCCCCAGGACGACCCCGAGCGCAACGACATCACGGTGCGCGCGGCGCTGCTCGACCACATCGACCTGCCCGCGGAGAACGTCCACGCCATGGGCGCGAGCGATGCGGGTCTCAGCCTCGACGAGGCCGTGGCGGCGTACACGGCGGAGCTCGCCGCGCACGCGAACGGCGACACCTCGCTCCCCCGGTTCGACATCACCTTCCTGGGTGTCGGGCCGGACGGCCACGTCGCGTCGCTCTTCCCGGACAGCGAGGGCATCCGCACCATGGACGCCGCCGTGATCCCGGTGCGCAACTCGCCGAAGCCGCCGGCGGAGCGCATCTCGCTCACGCTGCCGGTGCTCAACTCGTCGCTGCGCATCTGGATGGTGCTCGCGGGTCCCGACAAGGCGTTCGCCCTGGGTCTCGCGCTCGCGGGCGCCGACCGGACCGAGGTGCCCGTCGCGGGCATCAAGGGCCGCAAGCGCACGGTGTTCTTCATCGACCGCGAGGCCGCGGCGGACGTGCCGGAGAACCTCAGGCTCTCCTCGTACTGACGCCGGCGCCGGTGCCGACCGGCGCTCGACACGAAGGGCGGGTCCTCCAGGACCCGCCCTTCGTCGTCCCCGGGGGACGCCTTCCGGTGCGAGCCGCTCCACCCGGAGCGGGCGGACACGCAGAACGCCCCCGTCCTGAGGACGGGGGCGTTCGGGGTGCTCGATCGACGCGGTGGGGACCTACTTGGTGGCCTTCACCGTGCCGCGGCGGGCGCGGAGCTGGTCGAGCGCCTCCTCGAGGAGCTGGCTCGCCTCCTCCTCGCTGCGACGCTCCTTCACGTACGCGAGGTGCGTCTTGTACGGCTCGAGCTTGGCGACCGACGGCGGGTTCGCCTTGTCGCGCCCGGCGGGGAGTCCCGACTGCGGCGAGTCGATCGTGACGGGGATCTCCTCCTCGGGCAGGTTCGCCGCGAAGTGACGGACGGTCTCGTTGCCGAGGGCGTCCCAGTACGAGATCGAGATGCGCTCCGCGTGGAAGCCGCGGTCCTGCTCGCCCATGGGGCCCGCGCCGACGCGCGAACCGCGAATGGCGCTTCCTCCTGATGCCATGTGGCTGCTCCCTATAATCCGGTGTCGAACTTGGTGATGAGCCCCAGGACCACGATGCACGTGACCCAGACGAGGCCGAGGATGACGGTGATGCGGTTCAGGTTCCGCTCGGCCACGCCGGACGAGCCGAGGCTCGACGTGGTGCCACCCCCGAACATGTCGGACAGACCGCCGCCCCGCCCCTTGTGCAGGAGGATGAGCATGGTCAGCAGGAGGCTGGTGATTCCCAGAACCACCTGCAGGACTACCTGGAGGATTTCCACGTGCGGCCTTTCGGGTGCGGTGCTGTGGCCGAGTCCGACCGGTGAACGGCCGATGGGCCATAGACGATCATAGCGGGCGGCTGAGTGCGACGAGCCGCCCGCGCCCGGACGCGAGCGGCTCGAGGGATGATGCCGGTCAGACGCCGACGTGCGAGCGGAACCGCGCTATCGCGGAGAACTCCTGCACGTCGAGGCTGGCTCCCCCGACGAGGGCTCCGTCGACGTCCGGCTCGCGGAGGAACCCCGCGATGTTGCCGGACTTGACCGAGCCGCCGTAGAGGATGCGCGTGGCCTTCGCCGCCTCGTCGCCGAGCAGCTCGGCGACGACCGCGCGGAGCGGCGCCGCGACCTGCTGCGCCTGCTCCGGCGTCGCGGCCTGGCCGGACCCGATGGCCCAGACGGGCTCGTAGGCGACGACCACGTCGGCGCCCTTCGGCAGGCCCTGGAGCGCGACGCGCAGCTGGGCCACGGGGACGGCGCTGGCGCCGTGCTCCTCGAGGTCGGCCGCGGTCTCCCCGACGCAGATCACCGGGACGATGCCGTGCTTCACGGCGGCCGCGGACTTGGCGGCCACCTGCTCGTCGGTCTCGCCGTGCAGCGTGCGCCGCTCGGAGTGGCCGACGATGACGTAGCGGCAGGCGAGCTGCGCCAGGAACGCCGCGGAGATCTCCCCCGTGTACGCGCCCGACTCGTGCTCGGACACGTCCTGCGCGCCGTAGGCGAGCTCGAGCTTGTCGGCCGAGACGAGCGTCTGCACGCTGCGGATGTCGGTGGCCGGCGGGAAGACGGCGACCTCCGCCTCCGCGTAGTCGTGCTTCGCGTCCTTGAGGCTCCACGCGAGCTTCTGCACGAAGGCGATGGCCTGGAGGTGGTCCAGGTTCATCTTCCAGTTGCCCGCGATGAGGGGCGTGCGCCCCTGCGGGCGATCGGTCACTGCCATCCGAGGACCTCCAGTCCCGGCAGGCGCTTCCCCTCGAGGAACTCGAGGCTCGCGCCGCCTCCGGTCGAGATGTGACCGAAGCGGTCATCATCGAATCCGAGCGCGCGGACGGCCGCGGCGCTGTCGCCGCCGCCGACCACGGAGAGCCCCTCGACGCGCGTGAGCGCGTCGGCGACCGTCCTCGTGCCCGCCGCGAACGGCTCCAGCTCGAAGACGCCCATGGGGCCGTTCCAGAACACCGTCGTGGAACCGCGGATGATCGTCGCGAACGCGTCGGCGGTCTCGGGGCCGATGTCGAGCCCGAGGCCCTTCGCGCCCGCGGGCGTCCCCTCGATGGCGTCGGCGCGCATGACCTCGTGGGCCGCGTCGGCGGAGAACCCGTCGGCGACGACCACGTCGGTGGGGAGCACGATCTTCACGCCACGCTCCTCGGCCTCGGCCAGGTAGCCCTTGACCGTCTCGACCTGGTCCTCCTCGAGGAGGCTCGCGCCCACCTCGTGGCCCTGGGCCTTGAGGAACGTGAAGAGCATCCCGCCGCCGATGAGCAGCGCGTCGACGCGCGGCAGCAGGTGGCCGATGACGCCGAGCTTGTCGGACACCTTGGATCCCCCGAGCACGACCGTGTACGGACGCTCCGGGTTCTCGGTCAGGCGGTCGAGGACCTCGAGCTCGCTCGCGATGAGCGAGCCGGCGGCGCTGGGGAGCGCCGAGGCCAGCTCGAAGACGCTCGCCTGCTTGCGGTGGACGACGCCGAAGCCGTCGGACACGAACGCGTCCCCGAGCTCGGCGATCGACTCCGCGAAGCCGCGGCGGACGGTCTCGTCCTTGCTGGTCTCCTCCGCGTGGAAGCGGAGGTTCTCGAGCACGACGACGTCGCCGTCGCCGAGGGCGCCGACGGCTGCACGGGCGGACTCGCCCACCGTGTCGCTCGCGAACGCGACGTCGGCGCCGAGCAGCTCGCCGAGGCGGGCCGCGACGGGGCGCAGGCTGTACTTCTCATCGGGCGTGCCGTCGGGGCGGCCGAGGTGGGAGATCACGACGACGCGGGCACCGGCCTCGCGGAGACCCGTGAGGGTCCCCAGCGAGGCGCGGATGCGCCCGTCGTCGCCGATCACGCCGCCCTTCAGCGGGACGTTGAGGTCGCAGCGCACGATGACGCGGCGGCCCCGGAGATCCCCCAGGGAATCGATGGTGCGGAGTGCCACGGCCGGTTACAGGCGGTCGGCGACGTACTCGGTGAGGTCGACGAGGCGGTTGGAGTAGCCCCACTCGTTGTCGTACCACGACGCGACCTTGACCTGGTTGCCGATGACCTTGGTGAGGCCGGCGTCGAAGATCGAGGAGTGCGGGTCGTTGACGATGTCGCTCGAGACGATGGGGTCCTCGGTGTACTTGAGGATGCCCTTGAGGGGGCCCTCGGCGGCGGCCTTGTACGCCGCGTTGACCTGCTCGACCGTGACGTTCGCCGTGGTCTCGATGGTGAGGTCGGTGATCGAGCCGGTGGGCACGGGCACGCGGAGCGCGTAGCCGTCGAGCTTGCCGACGAGCTCGGGGATGACCAGGCCGAGCGCCTTCGCGGCACCCGTCGACGTGGGGATGATGTTGACGGCGGCGGCGCGGGCGCGGCGCAGGTCGCTGTGCGGGCCGTCCTGGAGGTTCTGGTCGGCCGTGTAGGCGTGGACCGTCGTCATGAGGCCGCGCTCGATGCCGAACTCGTCGAGGAAGACCTTGGCGAGGGGTGCGAGGCAGTTCGTGGTGCACGACGCGTTGGAGATGACGTCGTGGGTGGCGGGGTCGTAGGTGCCCTCGTTGACGCCGAGGACCAGGGTCGCGACGTTGTCGCCCGTGGCGGGGGCGGAGACGAGGACCTTCTTGGCGCCGGCGGTGATGTGCTTGCGCGCGTCCTCCGCCTTCGTGAAGCGGCCGGTGGACTCGATGACGATCTCGACGCCGAGCTCGCCCCAGGGGAGGTTCGCGGGGTCGCGCTCCTCGAGGACGCGGATGGCCTTGCCGTTCACGATGATGTTGTCGCCGTCGAGCTCGACGGTGGCATCCAGGCGGCCGGTGATGGAGTCGTACTTGAGCAGGTGCGCGAGCGCCTTGTTGTCCGTGAGGTCGTTCACCGCGACGATCTCGATGTCGCTGCCCTTGGCGAGCGCGGCGCGGAAGTAGTTGCGGCCGATGCGGCCGAAGCCGTTGATGCCGATCTTGACGGTCACGTGTTCTCCTGATGTTCTGCGCGCTCGGGGGCGGCGGTGGGTGGTGGAGGTGTCGGGGGTGCGCGGGAGTCCTGGCGTGCGGGGACCGCGGGCGGCCGGGGTCTCCCCGCCGGCCGCCCGCGGCGTCGCCTACGAGAGGAGGAAGAGGCCCTGCGTCTTCGTGCGGGCGTCGTCGAAGCGCGCCTGCACGTCGGCCCAGTTGACGATGTTCCAGAAGGCCTTGACGTAGTCGGCCTTGACGTTGACGTAGTCGAGGTAGAAGGCGTGCTCCCACATGTCGAGCAGCAGGATCGGCACGGTCGCCGCGGCGAGGTTGCCCTGGTGGTCGTACAGCTGCTCGATGATGAGCTTCTGGCCGAGCGAGTCCCACGCGAGGATGCTCCAGCCGGAGCCCTGGATACCGAGAGCCGAGGCGGTGAAGTGCGCCTGGAACTTGTCGTACGAGCCGAAGAACTCGTCGATGGCCGCGGCGAGCTCGCCGGTGGGCTTGTCGCCGCCGTCGGGGCTGAGGTTGTTCCAGAAGACCGTGTGGTTGACGTGACCCGCGAGGTTGAACGCGAGGTCCTTCTGCAGCTTGTTGACGAAGGTCAGGTCGCCGGCATCGCGCGCCTCCTGCAGCTTGACGAGGGCGGTGTTGGCGCCGTCGACGTACGTCTTGTGGTGCTTGTCGTGGTGCAGCTCCATGATGCGGCCGCTGATGCTCGGCTCGAGGGCCGAGTAGTCGTACGGGAGGTCGACGAGAGTGTAGTCAGCCATAGGTGTATCTCCTCTTCATTGCCCGGGGGCTCCCGGCCAGAGGCCGGGGGTGGGTGACGGATCGAGTCTAGTCCGGCGGCCCTCCGCGCCACCTGGCCGGATGACGCCCGGCGTCCGGCGGATCGACGCCCGCCCCGGCGCGTGCGGCACCGACGGACGCCTCGCGGATCAGACGTCGTCGAGGTCGGCGGGGAGGTTCGCGTCGGTGCCGGGCAGGCCCTCGTCGACGGCCTTCTTGTCGGCCATCGCGAGCAGGCGGCGGATGCGGCCGGCCACGGCGTCCTTCGTCATGGGCGGGTCCGCGTGGTGGCCCAGCTCGTCGAGGCTGGAGTCGCGGAAGCGGAGCCGGAGGTCGCCCGCGTACTTGAGGTGCTCGGGGATGTCCGGGCCGAGGATCTCCATGGCCCGCTCCACGCGCGCGCACGCGGCCACGGCGGCCTGCGCCGAGCGGCGGAGGTTGGCGTCGTCGAAGTTGACCAGGCGGTTGGCGGTCGCCCGGACCTCGCGGCGCTGGCGCATCTCCTCCCAGTTGACGACCGTGCCCTGCGCGCCCATGGCGCGCAGCATCTGGCCGATGGCGTCGCCGTCGCGGATGACGACGCGGTGGACGCCCCGGACCTCGCGCGCCTTGGCGCTGACGTCGAGCCGGCCGGCGGCGCCGACGAGCGCCATCGCGGCCTCGTTGCCGGGGCAGGTGACCTCGAGCGCCGCCGAGCGGCCGGGATCCGTGAGCGTGCCCGCGGCGAGGAATGCGCCCCGCCAGACGGCCGCGATCTCCTCGCGGGAACCCGTGGTGAGGCGGTTGGGCAGGCCGCGGATCGGACGGCGGCGCGCGTCGAGCAGGCCGGTCTGGCGGGCGAGCGTCTCGCCCCCCTCCATCACGCGGACCAGGTAGTGCGTGGCACGGCGCATGCCGGACGCGGGGATGACGGAGATGTCGCTGCGGACGCCGTAGAGCTCGGCGAGGTCCTTGCGGACGCGACGGGCGAGCAACGGGGTGTCGAGCTCGGACTCGACCACGATGCGGTTCGAGATGAGGTGCAGCCCGCCGGAGAAGCGCAGGATGGTGGCCAGCTCGGCCGCCCTCACCGTGGTCTTGCTCACCTCGACGCGTGACAGTTCTTCCTTGACGTCCGAGGTCAGAGGCAAATGCTTACTCCCTTGATGAAATGGGTGCCCTACTCCCGGCCGAGGTCGCGGTGCTTGGTGCTGACAGCGACGCCGGGAAGGGCGCGGAGGAGGCTGGAGAGCTCCTCGGCGACGGCCACCGAGCGGTGCTTGCCGCCGGTACAGCCGATAGCGATCGTAGCGTGTCTCTTGTTCTCCCGCTGGTACCCGGCGAGCACCGGGGAGAGCGCCCGGGCGTACGCGTGGACGAACTCCTCGGCGCCCTCCTGGCCCAGCACGTAGTCGCTGACGGCCCTGTCGCGACCGGTGAGCGGACGGAGCTCGGGGGTCCAGAACGGGTTGGGGAGGAAGCGCATGTCGGCCACCATGTCGGCGTCCGCGGGGGTGCCGTACTTGAAGCCGAAGCTCATGACGGTGACGCGGACGCCCGCGTCGTCCGCGCCGCTGAACTGCTCGGTGATGGCGGTGGCGAGCTGGTGGATGTTGAGCTCGGAGGTGTCGATGACGAGGTCGCTGGCCTCGCGGATCTCGATCATGCGCGCCCGCTCCGCCGCGATGCCGTCGAGCAGCGTGCCGTTGCCCTGGAGCGGGTGGGGGCGGCGGACCTGCTCGAAGCGCCGCACGAGCGCCGCGTCGGTGGCCTCGAGGAACAGGACGCGGAGGCGCGGGCCGGTGCCGAACGTCTGCAGGATGTCGCGCAGCTCGGAGAAGAAGTCGCCTCCGCGGACGTCGACCACGGCGGCGATCTTCGGCAGCGACGTGCCCGCGCGGCCGGCGAGCTCCACGAGCGGCTTGAGCATCTGCGGCGGGAGGTTGTCGACCACGTACCAGCCGAGGTCCTCGAGCGCGTTGCCGACGGTGGAGCGGCCCGCGCCGGACATCCCCGTCACGATCATGACGTCCTGCTGGGGGATCTCCACGCTCATGCGGGCATGCACCTCTCGTCGCGCCGGTCGATGGATCCAGTCTAGGCGCGACCCGCGACACGCGACCGGGCGCAGGTCACGAGCGGAGGCGCTCGTAGACGGCCTGCGCCAGCGTCGGCCCGATGGTGCGGACGGCCGCGATCTCCTCGACCTCGGCCTGCTTGAGCTTGGCCACGGATCCGAACTGCTGGAGGAGCCGCTGCACGCGCGACGGCCCGAGCCCCGGGATCTCGTTGAGCACCGACGTGATGTCGCGCTTCCGGCGGGCCCGCTGGTGCGTGATGGCGAAGCGGTGGGCCTCGTCGCGGATGCGCTGGATGAGGAAGAGGGCGTCGCTGTTGCGCGGCAGGATGATCGGGTAGTCGGAGTCCGGCAGCCAGATCTCCTCGAGGCGCTTGGCGATGCCGGCCAGCTGGATCCCGGTGACGCCCGACTCCTCGAGGGCGCGCTGGGCCGCCGCGACCTGCGGCTGGCCGCCGTCGACGATGAGCAGGTTCGGGCTGTACGAGAACTTGTTCACGGCAGGCGCCTCGCCGAGCTCCGGCGGCGCCGCGTCGGCCGGCACCTCCGCCTCCTTGCCCAGGTAGGCGAGCCGGCGCGTGATGACCTGGTGGATGGACTCGGTGTCGTCCGTGGAGTCGGCGATGTTGAAGCGGCGGTACTGGTCCTTGCGCGGCAGGCCGTCCTCGAAGACCACCATGGACGCGACGATGTTGGTGCCGCTCAGGTGCGAGACGTCGTAGCACTCCATCCGCAGCGGCGCGTCGGGCATGCCGAGCGCCTCCTGGATGTCGGCGAGGGCCTTCGACCGGGTGGTGAAGTCGGAGCTGCGGCGCGTCTTGTAGAGCATGAGCGCGTTCTGCGCGTTCGTGGCGGCGGTGTTCGCGAGCGCGGCCTTGTCGCCGCGCTGGGCGACGCGGAGGTCGACCTGCCAGGAGCTCGGGCGACCCCGGCGCACGGTGCCGTCGTCCTCCCCCGCAGCGCGCCGCTGGCTGAGCCACAGCTCGAGCTCGGCGGCGTCGGCGGGCAGCTCGGGGACGAGGACCTCGCGCGGCGGGTGCGCCTCGTCCTCGTAGGCGTTGTGCAGCACGGTCTCGACGAGCTCGCCGATGCCGATGTCGAGCTCCTTGTCGACGACCCACGTGCGGGTGCCCCGGATGCGGCCGCCGCGGACCATGAACTGCTGCACGGCCGCGGCCAGCTCGTCGGCGGCGATGCCGAAGACGTCCGCGTCCACCCGGTCGTCGAACACGACGGCGGTCTTGGAGAGGGCGGCCTCGAGCGCGCCGATGTCGTCCCGGTGGCGGGCGGCCGCCTCGTAGTCCATCTCCGCCGCCGCGTCCTTCATCCGCTGCGTGAGCTGGCCCACGTACTTCGAGTCGTTGCCGGCCATGAAGCTCACGAAGTCGTCCGCGATCTCGCGGTGCTCCTCCTGCGAGACGCGACCGACGCACGGGGCGGCGCACCGGCCGATGTCGCCGAGGAGGCACGGCCGGTTGGTCTGCCGGGCGCGCTTGAACGTGCTCTCCGAGCAGGACCGCATGGGGAAGACCTTGAGGAGGTGGTCGACCGTCTCGCGGATGGCCCAGACCTTCGTGTACGGGCCGAAGTACTTGGCGCCGCGGATCTTCCGGTTCCGGGTGACCATGACCCGGGGGTGCTCCTCCCCCAGGGTGACGGCGAGGTACGGGTACGACTTGTCGTCCCGGAACTTGACGTTGAAGGGCGGGTCGAACTCCTTGATCCACGTGAACTCGAGCTGGAGCGCCTCGAACTCGCTGCCCACCACCGTCCACTCGACGCCGGCCGCGGATGTGACCATGCGCCGCGTGCGCTCGTGCAGGCTCTGTAGGGGCGCGAAGTAGTTGGCGAGCCGGGCGCGCAGGTTGTTCGCCTTGCCGACGTAGAGGACGCGGTCCGCGGCGTCGCGGAAGCGGTACACGCCCGGCGACGTGGGGATCTCCCCCGCCGCCGGACGGTACCCGACGGTGTCGGTGCGGGCCATCAGACGGCGGCGCGCTCCGGGCGCGCACGCGAGGACTCGAGCGCGGCGGTCTCGGCCTCGGCCTCGAACACCTCGCGGAGGAACCTGCCCGTGTAGCTCTCGGGCACGGTGGCCAGGTGCTCGGGCGTGCCGGTGGCGAGCACCGTGCCGCCGCCCGCGCCGCCCTCCGGCCCCATGTCGATGAGCCAGTCGGCGGACTTGATGACGTCGAGGTTGTGCTCGATGACGATGACGGTGTTGCCCTTGTCGACCAGCCCGTTGAGCACGAGGAGGAGCTTCCGCACGTCCTCGAAGTGGAGGCCGGTGGTCGGCTCGTCGAGCACGTAGACGCTCCGGCCGTTCGACCGGCGCTGCAGCTCCGTGGACAGCTTGACGCGCTGCGCCTCGCCGCCGGAGAGCGTGGTGGCGCTCTGGCCGAGGCGCACGTAGCCGAGGCCCACGTCCACCAGCGTCTTCATGAAGCGGTGGATGGCCTGGATCGGCTCGAAAAACTCCGCCGCCTCGCTGATGGACATGTCGAGCACCTCGGCGATGCTCTTGCCCTTGTAGTGGACGCTCAGGGTGTCGCGGTTGTACCGCGCTCCCCCGCAGACCTCGCAGGCCACGTACACGTCGGGCAGGAAGTTCATCTCGATCTTGATGGTGCCGTCGCCCGAGCACGCCTCGCAGCGCCCGCCCTTGACGTTGAAGCTGAAGCGGCCGGGGAGGTACCCGCGCGCCTTGGCCTCGGTGGTCTCGGCGAAGAGGGTGCGGATCCGGTCGAACACGCCCGTGTACGTGGCCGGGTTTGACCGGGGCGTTCGGCCGATGGGGTTCTGGTCGACGTGGACGACCTTGTCGAGGTTCTCGAGCCCGGTGACGCGCGCGTGCTTGCCCGGCACCTTGCGGGCGCCGTTGAGCTCGTTGGCGAGCACCCGGTAGAGGATGTCGTTCACGAGCGACGACTTGCCGGATCCGCTGACGCCCGTGACGGCCGTGAGGGTGCCGAGCGGGAAGGCCGCCGTGACGTTCTGCAGGTTGTTGGCGCGCGCGCCCACGACCTGGATCTGGCGCTTCCGGTCGACCTTGCGGCGCTTCGTGGGCGTGGCGATGGCACGGCGTCCCGCGAGGTAGTCGCCCGTGAGCGACTCGCGGTTCTCGATGAGCCCCTCGTACGAGCCCGAGTGCACGACCTTGCCGCCGTTGACGCCGGCGCCGGGACCGATGTCGACGATCCAGTCGGCCGTGCGGATGGTGTCCTCGTCGTGCTCGACGACGATGAGCGTGTTGCCGAGGTCGCGCAGCTTCACGAGCGTCTCGATGAGGCGCCGGTTGTCGCGCTGGTGCAGGCCGATGGACGGCTCGTCCAGCACGTAGAGCACGCCCGTGAGCCCCGAGCCGATCTGCGTGGCCAGGCGGATCCGCTGCGCCTCGCCGCCCGAGAGCGACGCCGCCGCCCGCGCCAGGTTGAGGTAGTTGAGCCCCACCTCGATGAGGAACTCGAGGCGCACGCGGATCTCCCGGAGCACCTGCGCGGCGATGTGCGCCTCGCGGTCGGTGAGCTCCAGCTGCGCCATGAACTCCTGCGCGTCCGAGAGGCTCATCTCGGCGACGTCCGCGATGTTCGCCCCGTGCACGAGCACCGCGAGCACCTCGGGCTTCAAGCGCTTGCCGTCGCACACGGGGCATGGGATCTCCCGCAGGTACTCGCCCCAGCGCGCCCGCTGGTTGTCGGTCTCCGCCTGGGCGAACTGCCGCTCGATGTACGGCATGACGCCCTCGAAGCCCGACGAGTAGGTCATCTCGCGGCCGTAGCGGTTCTTCCACTTGACCTGGACCTCGAAGTCGTTGCCGCGGAGGACCGCCTCGCGGACCTCCTCGGACAGCTTCCGCCAGGGCGTGGTGAGGGAGAACTTGAGGTCGCGCGCGAGGCCCGCGAGCAGCTTCTCGTAGTACTGGAAGAGGCCCTTGCCCTGCGTGGTCCACGGCAGGATGACGCCGTCGGCGATGCTCAGCGACTCGTCGCCGATGAGGAGCTCCTGGTCCACCGACATGCGCGTGCCGAGGCCCGAGCACTCGGGGCAGGCGCCGAAGGGCGCGTTGAACGAAAAGGTGCGCGGCTCGATCTCGGTGAGCTGGATGGGGTGGTTGTTCGGGCACGACAGCTTCTCCGAGTACGTCTGGAGGCCCCCGGGGCCCTCGACGTCGACGAAGTCGATCATGACGATGCCGTCGGTGAGCCGGAGCGCGGTCTCGAGCGAGTCCGTCAGGCGGCCGAGGATGTCGTCGCTCGCGACCAGGCGGTCGACGACGACCGAGATGTCGTGCTTGTACTGCTTCTTGAGCTTCGGCGGCGAGCTGAGCTGGATGAGCTCGCCGTCGACGATGGCGCGCGAGTAGCCGCCGGAGGCGAGCTCCGCGAACAGGTCGACGAACTCGCCTTTCTTCTGGGACACGATGGGGCTGACGACCTGGTAACGCGTGCCGGTCTCCAGCTCCATGAGCTGGTCGGCGATCTGCTGCACGGTCTGGCGGGAGATGCGCTCGCCGCACACGGGGCAGTGCGCGACGCCGATGCGCGCCCACAGCAGGCGCATGTAGTCGAAGATCTCGGTGATGGTGCCCACCGTGGAGCGCGGGTTGCGGTTCGTCGACTTCTGGTCGATGGAGACCGCGGGGCTCAGGCCCTCGATGAAGTCGACGTCCGGCCGGTCGACTTGGCCGAGGAACTGGCGCGCGTACGCGGACAGCGACTCGACGTAGCGGCGCTGGCCCTCGGCGAAGATCGTGTCGAACGCGAGGGACGACTTGCCGGACCCCGACAGGCCCGTGAAGACGACGAGCGAGTCGCGCGGGATGTCGAGGTCGACGTCGCGGAGGTTGTGGACGCGAGCGCCGCGGACGCTCAGGAGGGACGAGGACTCGACGGGGGAGATTGACACCCGTCCATCGTATGCGTCGCCACCGACACCTCCGACGGCGCGGGGGTCGCCGGCCATCGCCGCTCCCCCGCGCCGGCCGGTCAGGACAGGTGGCCGGCCTTCTCCATCTGCCGGAGCTCGCGCTTGAGGTCGCCCAGCTCGTCGCGGAGGCGCGCCGCGAGCTCGAACTTGAGCTCGCCCGCGGCCTGCAGCATCTGGTCGTTGAGGTCGGAGATGATCGTCTCCAGCTCGTTCGCCCCGGCCGCTGCCTTGCCCTCGCGCCGCAGGTTCGGCGTGGGCGAGCGCTTGCCGCCGCCGCGCCCCTCCAGCATCTTCTTCGTGTCCTCGCCTTCGCGGGCGAGGATCTCGGTGATGTCCGCGATGCGCTTGCGCAGCGGCGTCGGGTCGATCCCGTGCTCGGTGTTGTAGGCGACCTGCTTCTCGCGACGCCGGTCGGTCTCCTCGATGGCGCGCTTCATGCTGTCGGTGAGCACGTCGGCGTACATGTGCACCTCGCCGGAGACGTTGCGCGCCGCGCGACCGATGGTCTGGATGAGCGACGTGGACGAGCGGAGGAAGCCCTCCTTGTCGGCGTCGAGGATCGCGACGAGCGACACCTCCGGCAGGTCGAGGCCCTCCCGGAGGAGGTTGATGCCGACGAGCACGTCGTACACGCCGGCCCGCAGCTCGCTCAGCAGCTCGACGCGACGCAGCGTGTCGACGTCCGAGTGGAGGTAGCGCACGCGCACGCCCGCCTCGGCGAAGTAGTCGGTGAGCTCCTCGGCCATCTTCTTCGTGAGCGTGGTGACGAGGATGCGCTCGTCCTTCTCCACGCGGATGCGGATCTGCTCGAGCAGGTCGTCGATCTGACCCTTGGTGGGCTTGACCACGATGGCCGGGTCGACGAGGCCGGTGGGGCGGATGATCTGCTCCACCACGCCGTCGCCCATGCCGAGCTCGTACTTGCCGGGCGTGGCCGACATGTAGACGGTCTGGCCGACGCGCTCGGTGAACTCGTTCCACTTCAGCGGCCGGTTGTCGAGCGCGCTCGGCAGCCGGAAGCCGTGCTCCACGAGCGTGCGCTTGCGCGAGGAGTCGCCCTCGAACATGGCCCCGATCTGCGGCACCGTGACGTGCGACTCGTCGATGATGACGAGGAAGTCGTCCGGGAAGTAGTCGAGCAGGCAGTGCGGGGCCTCCCCCGCGTCGCGCCCGTCGATGTGGCGCGAGTAGTTCTCGATGCCGGAGCAGAAGCCGATCTGCTGCATCATCTCGATGTCGAAGTTGGTGCGCATGCGCAGGCGCTGCGCCTCGAGCAGCTTGCCCTCGCGCTCGAGGACGGCGAGCCGCTCCTCGAGCTCCTGCTGGATGGTGCCGATGGCCCGCCGCATGACCTCGGTCTCGGCGACGTAGTGGGAACCCGGGAACACGGACACGGAGTCCATCTTGCGGACCACGTCGCCCGTGAGCGGGTGCAGCTGGTACAGCGCCTCGATCTCGTCGCCGAACATCTCGATGCGGATGGCCAGCTCCTCGTACATCGGGATGATCTCGATGGTGTCGCCGCGCACGCGGAAGTTGCCGCGCGAGAAGTCGACGTCGTTGCGCTGGTACTGCATGGAGACGAACTTGCGGATGAGCGTGTCGCGGTTGATCTGCATGCCGACCTGCAGCGCGACCATCGCGTTCATGTACTGCTCGGGCTGGCCGAGGCCGTAGATGCAGGACACCGTGCTCACCACGACGACGTCGCGACGGCTGAGCAGCGAGTTGGTCGTGGAGTGGCGCAGGCGCTCGACCTCGGCGTTGACGGACGAGTCCTTCTCGATGAAGGTGTCCGTCTGCGGGACGTACGCCTCGGGCTGGTAGTAGTCGTAGTAGGAGACGAAGTACTCGACCGCGTTGTCGGGCATGAGCTCGCGGAACTCGGTGGCGAGCTGCGCGGCCAGGGTCTTGTTGTGCGCGAGGATCAGCGTCGGGCGCTGGACCTTCTCTATGAGCCAGGCGGCGGTGGCCGACTTGCCGGTTCCCGTGGCGCCGAGGAGCACGACGTCGGGCTCACCTGCGTTGACGCGTCCGGCCAGCTCGGCGATGGCCGTGGGCTGGTCGCCGCTCGGGGAGTACTCGCTGACGACCTTGAACGGGCGCACGGAACGGGTGGGCTGCATGCCATCAGCCTACGAGCGGCCACCGACACCACCGGGCAGGTTCGCCCAGAGCCGATCCGTCTGCGCGAGCGTCGACGCGAGCGAGACGCCGGAGTCGATGACGTCGTCGGCCACGGCGAGGCGGTCCTCGTCGGTCGCCTGGGACGCGATCCGGCGCCCGGCCTCCTCGGGCGACATCCCGCGCAGCTCGACGAGGCGGCGGATCCGCTCCTCGCGCGGCGCGTGGACCACGACGATCCGGTCGAACTCGTCGACGCGGCCGGACTCCACCAGGAGCGGGATGTCGTAGACGACGACGGCAGCCGGGTCCGCCTCCCCCGCCGCGGCCATGCGCGCGGCGGACAGCGCCCGCACGGCGGGATGCGTGATGGCCTCGAGGTCGCGGCGCGCGTCCGGGTCCTGGAAGACGACGGCGCCGAGCGCGGGCCGGTCGAGGGAGCCGTCCGGGGCGATCACGCCGGGACCGAAGCGCCGGGCGATCTCGACGAGGGCCGGCGTGCCGGGCTCCACCACCTCGCGGGCGAGCCGGTCGGCGTCGATGCGCACCGCGCCGAGCTCCGCCAGCCGGTCGGCCACCACCGTCTTGCCCGCGGCGATGCCGCCCGTCAGTCCGATCACCTGCATGGATCCAGCCTAGGCGCGGTCGGGACCGGGGACGACGGAGGCCGCCCTCCCCGAAGGGAGAGCGGCCTCGTCGTGGTGCGGTGGGACTACTTCGAGCTGGACAGCTTCTCGCGCAGGGCGGCGAGGCTCTCGTCGTCCGCCAGCGTGCCGGCGCCCGTCGAGTCGCTCGTGAAGCCGGGGCCGGCGGACGTGATGCCCGTGTCGGCCGCCTCGGCCTCGGCTGCCGCCGCGACCTGCTTCTTGTGGGCCTCCCAGCGGGCCTGGGCTGCGGCGTACTGCTGCTCCCAGGTCTCGCGCTGCGACTCGAAGCCTTCCTTCCACTCGTTGGTCTCCGGGTCGAAGCCCTCGGGGTACTTGTAGTTCCCCTGGTCGTCGTACTCGGTGAGCATGCCGTAGAGGGCGGGGTCGAACTCGGTGCCCTCGGGGTCGACGCCGTCGTTGGCCTGCTTGAGGCTCAGCGAGATGCGGCGACGCTCGAGGTCGATGTCGATGACCTTGACGAACACCTCGTCGCCGACGGACACGACCTGCTCGGCGAGCTCGACGTGCTTGCCGGAGAGCTCCGAGATGTGCACGAGGCCCTCGATGCCCTCGGCCACGCGGACGAACGCACCGAACGGCACCAGCTTGGTGACCTTGCCGGGCGTGACCTGGCCGATGGCGTGCGTGCGGGCGAAGACCTGCCACGGGTCCTCCTGCGTCGCCTTGAGCGACAGGGAGACGCGCTCGCGGTCCAGGTCGACCTCGAGGATCTCGACGGTCACCTCCTGGCCCACCTCGACGACCTCGCTGGCGTGCTCGATGTGCTTCCAGCTGAGCTCGGAGACGTGCACGAGGCCGTCGACGCCGCCCAGGTCCACGAACGCGCCGAAGTTGACGATCGAGGAGACCACGCCCTTGCGGACCTGGCCCTTCTGGAGGTTGTTGAGGAACGTGCTGCGGCTCTCGGACTGCGTCTGCTCGAGCAGGGCACGGCGCGACAGGACCACGTTGTTGCGGTTCTTGTCGAGCTCGAGGATCTTGGCCTCGATCTCCTGGCCGAGGTACGGCGTGAGGTCGCGGACGCGGCGCAGCTCGATGAGCGAGGCCGGGAGGAAGCCGCGGAGGCCGATGTCCACGATGAGGCCGCCCTTGACGACCTCGATGACGGTGCCGGTGACGACGCCGTCGGACTCCTTGATCTTCTCCACGTCGCCCCACGCACGCTCGTACTGCGCGCGCTTCTTGGACAGGATCAGACGGCCTTCCTTGTCCTCCTTCTGGAGGACGAGGGCCTCGACGGTGTCGCCGACCTTGACGACCTCCGTGGGGTCGACGTCGTGCTTGATGGACAGCTCACGCGAGGGGATGACTCCCTCGGTCTTGTAGCCGACGTCGATCAGGACCTCGTCCCGATCGATCTTCACGACGGTGCCCTCGATGAGGTCTCCGTCGTTGAAGAACTTCAGTGTCTTCTCGACCGCGGCGAGGAAGTCCTCTGCAGATCCGATGTCGTTGATCGCGACCTGCTTGGGCGCCTTGTCGGTCGTTGCGATTGTCATGTAGTTAGTGCTCCAGGATGGGCATGAATAAGGCCGCTGGCGCGGACCCGCGCGGGTACCGGTCGAGCGGCGGACGGATGGGTCGTCGCAGAAGTGCGACACTCAATCTTAGACCCGGCCCGGGAGGCGGGACAACCGCGCCGCGCGGGACGACCGCCGGGCGCGGTCTCAGCGGAGGACCGCGGCCCGCAGGGTGTCGAGGCCCACGCCGCCGACGTCGAGCGCGCGGCGGTGGAACGCGCGGATGTCGAACGCGTCGCCCTCGCGGCGGCGGGTCTCATCGCGGAGGTCCTCCCAGATGCGCTGGCCCACCTTGTAGGAGGGGGCCTGGCCCGGCCAGCCGAGGTAGCGGTTGACCTCGAAGCGGACGAACGACGGATCCATGTTGACGTTGCGGCCCATGAAGTCGAAGGCGTAGTCGGCGTCCCACCGCGCCTCGCCGTCGGGGCGCGTCTTGCCGAGGTGGACGCCGATGTCGAGCACGACGCGGGCGGCGCGCATGCGCTGGCCGTCGAGCATGCCGAGCCGGTCGGCCGGGTCGTCGAGGTAGCCGAGCTCCTGCATGAGGCGCTCGGCGTACAGCGCCCAGCCCTCCGCGTGGCCCGACGTGCCGGCGAACCGCCGCCAGGTGTTGAGCTCGGCCTTGTTGTAGGTGGCCTGCGCGATCTGCAGGTGGTGGCCCGGGACGCCCTCGTGATAGACGGTGGTCAGCTCGCGCCAGGTGTCGAACTCGGTCACGCCCTCGGGCACCGACCACCACATGCGGCCCGGGCGGCTGAAGTCGTCCGCGGGGCCGGAGTAGTAGATGCCGCCCTCCTGGGTGGGGGCGATCATGCACTCGAGCGCCCGGATCTCCTGGGGGATGTCGAAGTGCGTGCGGCCGAGCTCCTCGACCGCGCGGTCGCTCGTCTCCTGCATCCAGGCCCGCAGCGCATCGGTGCCGTGGAGCTTGCGGGACGCGTCGCCGTCGAGGTGCGCAATGGCCTCGAGCACGCTCGCGCCGGGGAGGATCTCGCGGGCGATGGCCTCCTGCTCCTCCACCATGCGGGCGAGCTCGCCCACGCCCCACTCGTACGTCTCGTCCAGGTCGACCTCGGCCCCGAGGAACGAGCGGGAGCGGAGGGCGTACTGCTCGCGGCCCACGGCGTCGGCCTCGCGGCCGGCCGGCTCGAGCTCGGAGCCGAGGAACGCGGCGAGCCGCGCGTAGGCCGAGCGGGCCTCCTCGGCGCGCGCGCCCACGGCCTGGCGCAGCGATGCGGGCAGCTCGCCGGCGTCGGGTCGCGCGTCCTGGGCGAAGGAGCGGAAGAAGCCGTCGGGCGCCGCCTGGCGCTCGACCTGCCCGAGCACCTCGCGGATCTGCCGCTTCGCGGGGACCTGGGCGCGGCGGACGCCCTCGCGCAGGGTCTCGATGTAGCCGTCGACCGCGCCGGCGACGTTGCCGAGCCGCGTGGCGACGTGCTCCCAGTCGTCCACGGTGGCCGTGGGCGAGATGTCGAAGACCTCGCGGATCGCCTGCGCGGGCGAGGCGATCACGTTGAGATCGGAGAGGTGCACGCCCGCGTCGTGCATCTCGACGTCCAGCTCCAGCTCCCGGGTGAGGTCCATGCGGGTGACCTCGTCGACCGCGTCGACGGGCGTGGCCGCAGCGAGCTGCCGGACGACCGCACGGGCCGCCTCGGCGTGCGCCGCGTGCCCCACGGGCGACGTGTCGCCGTACTCGCCCTCGCGGCCCGGGCGGCCGAGGTAGACGCGCTCCTCGGGGCGCAGGTCGAGCGAGGCGTCGATCCACCCCTCGGCGATGCGGTCGATGTCCGTCTGCGGTCGGGGGGCCTTCGGCGTCGTCGTCATCCCTCGACCGTACCGGCTCCCAGGAGGGCCCGGACGGTCGCGGGATCCGTCGCGCCGCGCAGCTGCTCGGCGCGCACGGGGTCGAGCAGGATCTCGGCGAGGCGCGACAGCAGCGCGATGTGGCCGCCCCCGGTGGCCGCGATCCCGATGACGATGCGGACGTCGTGGCCGTCCCAGTCGACGCCGTCGGGCAGCCGCAGCAGGCTGATGGCGTCGGCCCGCACGAGGTCGCGTCCCGCCGCGAGGGTGCCGTGCGGCACCGCGACGCCCTCGCCCACGAAGGTGGACACGGAGCGCTCGCGCTCGAGCATGGCCTCCACGTAGCCGGCCTCGACGGCGCCGGCCGCGACCAGCGCCTCGCCCGCCTGGCGGATGGCGGACTCGCGGTCGTCTGCGCGCGCGTCGAGCCGGACGGAGCCGTCGGCGAGGAGGTCGGAGAGTCGTGCTGTCGTCATGCGCTGTGCTCCTCGTGCTGGGGGATGGGCGGGCGGATCCGCGGGTCAGTGCGCGGCGGCGGCCCACGAGTCGCCGCGGCCCACCTGCACCTCGAGCGGCACCCGGAGGTCGGCGGCGTGCGCCATGCGGTCCGTGACGATGGCCTCGAGCGCCTCCCACTCCCCCGCGGCCACCTCGAGGATGAGCTCGTCGTGCACCTGCAAGAGCATGCGCGACGCCATGTCGCGCTCGCGCATGTTGGCCTCGATGCGGATCATCGCGATCTTCATGATGTCGGCCGCGGACCCCTGGATGGGCGCGTTGAGCGCGGCCCGCTCGGCGTTGTCGCGGAGGACGCGGTTGGGGCTGTTGAGGTCGGGGAACGGGCGCCGGCGGCCGAAGATCGTCTCCGTGTACCCGGCCGCACGCGCCTCCTCCACGACCTGGCGGAGGTAGTCGCGCACCGCGCCGAAGCGGGCGAAGTAGTCGGTCATGAGCTGCTTCGCCTCGGACGACGGGATGCGCAGCTGCTTCGACAGGCCGAACGCGCTGAGGCCGTAGGCCAGGCCGTAGCTCATGGCCTTGACCTTGGCGCGCATCTCGGCGCTGACGTCCGCGGGCTCCACGGCGAAGATGCGGGAGCCGACGAAGCGGTGCAGGTCCTCCCCCGCCGCGAACGCCTCGATGAGGCCCGCGTCGCCGGAGAGGTGCGCCATGATGCGCATCTCGATCTGCGAGTAGTCGGCCGTGAGCAGCGTCTCGTAGCCCTCGCCCACGCGGATGGCGCTGCGGATGCGGCGGCCCTCCTCGGTGCGCACGGGGATGTTCTGCAGGTTCGGGTCGTTCGAGGAGATGCGGCCGGTGGTGGTGCCGGTCTGCACGTAGGTGGTGTGGATCCGCTCGTCGTCGCCGATGCCGCGCTCGAGGGTCTGGATGATCTGCCGCAGCTTGCTCGCGTCGCGGTGCTCGAGGAGCAGGTCGAGGAACGGGTGCGGGTTCGACGCCTGCAGGTCGGCCAGCGCGCCGGCGTCCGTGGAGAAGCCGGTCTTGTTGGCGCGCGTCTTCGGCATGCCGAGCTGGTCGAAGAGGACCTCCTGCAGCTGCTTCGGCGAGCCGAGGTTGATCTCCTTGCCGATCTCCGCGAAGGCGCGCTGGGCGAGGTCGGTGATGCGCTCCTGCAGCTGCGCCGACAGCTCGGCGAGCCCGGCGCGGTCTGTCGCGACGCCGCGGAGCTCCATCTCCACCAGCACGAGGAGCGTGGGCATCTCGATGTCGACCATGACGCCGAGCGTGCGCTCGTCGAGCACCTCGCGCAGCGCGTGCTCGACCCGGAGCGTGTACCAGGCCTCGACGGGCGCCGTCAGCGCCTCGGTCTCGGGGACGAGCTGGTTGGCGTCGGGCTGGGGCAGATCCTCCAGGAGGTACCGGCTGACGAGAGCACCGAGCGTCTTGTCGGTGAAGCCCGGACGCAGCAGCCACCCCGCGACGAGGACGTCGAAGGCGAGGCCGGAGACGGCGAGGCCGGCGCGGCGCATCGCCTTCACCTGGACCTTGGCGTCCGCCATGATCTTCGGGGCGTCGCTCGCGAGCCACCGCTCGAAGGGCGCGTAGTCGGCGCGCCCCTCCTGCCACGGCAGGGTCACCGCCTCGGTCGCGCTCGCGAGCCCGAAGCCGACGGGCTTCCCGTCCTGCGTCTCGACCGTGAGGCCCAGGCCGTGGGGCGAGGCGGCGCTCTGCCTCTCGATCCACTTCGCGAGCTCCTCGTCGAGCAGCTGCTGCGGCTGCGGGGCGGCCGGGGCGGTGGACGGCTCCTGCTCGACCGCGCCGACGGGCGTGCCCGCGCTGGACGCCGAGGCGCCGGATCCCTCGAGCTTCAGCACACGGTCCAGCAGCTGCTTGAACTCCAGCACCGCGAACACCTCGCGGAGGGCGGGTTCGTCGATGGGCTTCCGCTCGAGGTCGGCCGGGCCGAGCGGCAGCTCGACGTCGGTGAGCAGCCGGTTGAGGCGGCGGTTGCGGATGACGTTCTCGTACTGCGCGCGGAGGTTGTCGCCGACCTTGCCGGAGATCTCGTCGCGGTGCTCGAGGACCGCGTCGAGCGACCCGTACTGGTTCAGCCACTTCACCGCGGTCTTCGGGCCGACCTTGTCGACGCCGATGAGGTTGTCGCTCGTCTCCCCCACGAGCGCGGCGATGTCCGGGTACATCTCGGGCTGCACGCCGTACTTCTCGAACACCTTCTCCGCGTCGTAGCGCGTGAGCTGGGAGACGCCCTGCGTGGACGGATAGAGCAGCGTGACGTCGTCGTTGACGAGCTGGATGGCGTCGCGGTCGCCCGAGACGACGAGCACGCGGAAGCCCTGCTCGCGACCCTGCGTGGCGAGGGTCGCGAGGATGTCGTCCGCCTCGTGGTCCTCCTTGGTGAGGGTGGGGATGTTCATGGTCTTCAGCGCCCGCTCGAGCAGGGGCACCTGGCCGGTGAACTCCACGGGCGTCTCGCCGCGCGTGCCCTTGTACTCCGGGTACTCGCGCGTGCGGAACGAGAAGCGCGAGATGTCGAACGCGACGCCCACGTGCGTGGGCCTCTCCTTCTGCAGGAGGTTGATGAGCATCGCGATGAAGCCGTGCACGGCGTTCGTGTGCTGCCCCTCGCGGTTCTGGAAGCTCTCCGCCGGCAGGGCGTAGAAGGCCCGGAACGCCAGGGAATGGCCGTCGATGACGAGGAGGGTAGGCTTTTCCGTGTTCGGCACGGGTCCAGCCTATAGAGGGCTCCCGACGTCCGACCGGCCCTGGAGGATCCCCCATGACCCAGCCCGCACCCGAGGACGACATCGGCGCGCGGCTCGTCCGCCAGCCCCAGGACGTGGGCGCGCTCGCCGCGAAGATGGGCATCGTCTTCCACGAGCTGAGCCCCGGGAGGTCCGTCGCGACCATGCCCGCGGAGGGCAACACGCAGCCCTACGGCGTGGTGCACGGCGGCGCGTACGTGGTGCTCGCGGAGTCGCTCGGATCCATGTCCGCGAACGTCCACGCGGGCCCCGACCGCGTCGCGTTCGGCATCGAGCTCAACGCGAGCCACACGCGGTCCGCCTCGTCCGGAACGATCACCGGCACCTGCACGGCGATCCACCTGGGCGGCACGCTCACGACGCACGAGATCGTCATGACGGACGACGAGGGACGCCGGCTCTCGACCGTGCGCATCACGAACATCATCCGCGAGCGCACACCGCGCTGAGCGGGTCGCCCCGCGGCCGGGGCCTCGACGCGTCGGGCCGGCTAGGCCTTCTTGGCGCTCAGCTGCTCGATGATGGCCTGCGCCACGTCGTGCATGGTGAGGCGGCGGTCCATGGACGCCTTCTGGATCCAGCGGAACGCCTCGGGCTCGGTGAGGCCCATCTTCTCGTTGAGCAGGCCCTTGGCCCGGTCGACGAGCTTGCGGGTCTCGAAGCGCTCGACCAGGTCGGACACCTCGGCCTCGAGCGTGATGATCTGGGCGTAGCGGGCCAACGCGATCTCGATCGCGGGGAGCAGGTCGTTCGGCGTGAAGGGCTTGACCACGTAGGCCAGCGCGCCGGCCTCGCCCGCGCGCTCCACGAGCTCCTTCTGGCTGAAGGCCGTGAGGAGGACGACGGGGGCGATGTGGTTGCGGTTGAGGCGCTCGGCCGCGGAGATGCCGTCGAGCTGCGGCATCTTGACGTCCATGATGACGAGGTCGGGCCGGAGCTCGGTGGCGAGCGCGACGGCCGTCTCGCCGTCTCCCGCCTCGCCCACGACCTCGAAGCCGTTGTCGCGGAGGGTCTCCACGATGTCGAGGCGGATGAGCGACTCGTCCTCGGCGACGACGACACGGCGGGGGGCTGCGGGGGCTGTTTCCTGGTCACTCACGGATAGGAGCCTACGGTATCGTCGGGCGGGCCGGTGCGCGCCGGGACGGCGGATGACCGCAGGATCCCGGGTCGACCGGGGTGCGCCGGATTGGCGGAATGGCAGACGCGGAGCACTCAAAATGCTCTGTCCGTGAGGGCGTGTGGGTTCGAGTCCCACATCCGGCACCGCGTCCCGCGAGGGACATGCGAGAGGGCGGGCGACCACGTGGTCGCCCGCCCTCTCGCACGGGCACGGGAGCCGGGCCCCGCGCGTCCGCGCTACTTCTCGTACGCGGGAGCGGCCTCGTTCACGGCGTCGCCGACGACGTGGACGCGCAGCTCGTTCGTGGAGCCCGCGATCCCGGGAGGGGACCCGGCGATGACGACGACCTTCTGTCCGACCTCCGCGAGGCCCTCCGCGAGGAGGACCTCGTCGACCTGGTGGAACATCTGGTCGGTGTGCGTGACGGGCTCGACGAGGTACGTCTGCACGCCCCACGACAGGGCCAGGCGACGGCGGATGCCCTCGTTCGGCGTGAACGCGAGGATCGGGATGCCGTTGCGCAGGCGCGTCATGCGACGCACGGAGTCGCCCGACTCGGTGAAGACGCAGAGCGCCTTTGCCTCGACGAACTCGGCGACCTCGGCGGCCGCGAGGGTGATGGCGCCGCCCTGCGTGAAGGGGCGCGTGCCGAGCTTCGGGATGCGCTCCAGCCCGTGCTCCTCGGTCGACTCGATGATGCGGGCCATGGTCTTCACGGTGACGACGGGGAACTCGCCCACGCTCGTCTCGCCGCTCAGCATTAGCGCGTCGGCGCCGTCGAGCACCGCGTTGGCGCAGTCGGAGGCCTCCGCGCGGGTGGGACGGGGGCTCGTGATCATGGACTCCAGCATCTGCGTCGCGACGATGACGGGCTTCGCCTTGCGGCGGGCCAGCTCGACCGCGCGCTTCTGCACGATCGGCACGGCCTCGAGCGGGAGCTCGACTCCCAGGTCGCCGCGGGCGACCATGATGGCGTCGAAGGCGTCGACGATCTCCTCGAGCGCGTCCACGGCCTGCGGCTTCTCGACCTTGGCGACGACGGGGACGCGGCGGCCCTCCTCATCCATGATCTCGTGCACGCGGACGATGTCCGAGGCGTCGCGAACGAAGCTCAGCGCGATGAGGTCGGCGCCGAGGCGCAGGCCCCAGCGGAGGTCCGCCTCGTCCTTCTCGGACAGCGCGGGCACGTTGACCGCCACGCCCGGGAGGTTGATGCCCTTGTTGTTGCTGACCGCCCCGGCCACCTCGACCGTGGTCGTGACGCGGGTACCGTCGGTGGAGACCACGCGGAGGGTGACCTTGCCGTCGTCGATGAGCAGCGGGTCGCCCGGCTTCACGTCGCCCGGGAGGCCCTTGTACGTGGTGGAGCAGATGTCCTTGGTGCCGAGGATGTCCTCGACCGTGATGACGAAGGTGTCGCCGAACGCCAGGTCGTGCGGGCCGTCGGAGAACTTGCCGAGCCGGATCTTCGGGCCCTGCAGGTCGACCAGGACCGCGACCGCGCGGCCCGCGTCGTCGGCGGCCTTCCGGATGGTGGAGTAGATGCCCTCGTGGACGTCGTAGGTGCCGTGGCTGAGGTTCATCCGGGCCACGTCCACGCCGGCGTCGATGATGGCGCGGATGCTCTCGTAGGAGCTGGTCGCGGGCCCGAGGGTCGCGACGATCTTCGCTCGTCTGGTCATGCTCTGTCTGTCTCGCGTTTCTGCGTCGCACACGGACGCGGTTCGGGTGAGTGGTCGCGGTCGCGCCGAGGGCGGCGTCCGGGTCAGATGGAGAGAGCGCGGTCCGTGGGACGGACCGGGAACGGGAGCTCCGTGTCCCCCTCAAGGTACCGGTCGACGGCGGAGGCCGCTGAACGTCCCTCCGCGATGGCCCAGACGATGAGCGACTGGCCGCGGCCCGCGTCGCCCGCGACGAAGACGCCGGCCTGGTCGGTCTGGTAGTCCTCGCCGCGCGCGACGTTGCCGCGGTCGTCGAACGGGACCGCCAGCTGGCTCTCCAGGGCGTCCTTCTCGGGGCCGGTGAAGCCGAGCGCGAGGAGCACGAGGTCGGCGGGGATCTCGCGCTCGGTGCCCGACTTCGGCACGCGTCGGCCGTCGCGGAACTCCGTCTCGGCGACGCGGACGGCGCGGACGTGACCGTCGTCGTCCTTCAGGAACTCGACCGTGGTGGCGAGGTACTGGCGCTCGCCGCCCTCCTCGTGCGCGCTCGACACCTCGAAGAGCGTCGGGTACGTCGGCCACGGCTGGTCGGGGCGTCGCTCCGACGGCGGCTGCTGGCCGATGGCGAGGTTGGTGACCGAGGCCGCCTTCTGGCGGTGCGCGGTGCCGATGCAGTCGGCGCCCGTGTCGCCGCCGCCGAGGACGACGACGTGCTTGCCCTCCGCGTGGATCTGCTCGGGCACCTGGTCGCCCGCCGTCGCGTGGTTCGACTGGCGCAGGTAGTCCATGGCGAAGTGGACCCCGTCGACGTCGCGGCCCGGGATGTCGAGGTCGCGGGGCACGAGCGCGCCCGTGCAGACCACGACCGCGTCGTAGCGCAGGCGCAGGTCGGACCAGGTGATGTCCGTGCCGATGTCCACGCCCGCGCGGAAGCGGGTGCCCTCGGCGGTCATCTGCGCGAGGCGCGCCTCGAGGTGGCGCTTCTCCATCTTGAAGTCGGGGATCCCGTAGCGCAGCAGGCCGCCGATGCGGTCGTCGCGCTCGAACACCGCGACCGTGTGGCCGGCCCGCGTGAGCTGCTGGGCGGCGGCGAGGCCGGCGGGACCGGATCCCACGACCGCGACGGTCTTGCCCGTGAGGCGCTCGGGCGGGTGCGGCTGGACCCAGCCGTTCTGGAAGGCGTCGTCGATGATCGACACCTCGACCTGCTTGATGGTCACGGGCGGCTGGTTGATGCCGAGCACGCACGAGCTCTCGCAGGGCGCGGGGCACAGCCGTCCCGTGAACTCCGGGAAGTTGTTCGTGGCGTGCAGTCGCTCGATGGCCTGGCGGCCCTCGCCGCGCCACGTGAGGTCGTTCCACTCCGGGATGAGGTTGCCGAGCGGGCAGCCCTGGTGGCAGAACGGGATGCCGCAGTCCATGCACCGGCCGGCCTGGCGCACGAGCTCGCCGCGCTCCTGCTGCTCGTACACCTCCTTCCAGTCCATGAGCCGCACCGAGACGGGGCGGCGCTTGGGGAGCTCGCGCTCCGTCACCTTGAGGAAGCCCTTGGGGTCAGCCACCTGTCACCTCCAGGATGCGCTTCCAGGCGACGTCGCCGTCGGGGTCGAGGCCCTCGTCGACCGCGGTCTGGCGGGTGGCGAGGACGGCCGCGTAGTCCCGCGGCAGGATCTTGGTGAAGCGTTCCATGGAGGTCTCCGGGTCGGCGAGCAGGCGCTCGGCCACGGTGGATCCGGTCTCGGCGAGGTGCCGGCGGAGGAGGTCGAGCACGATCTCGGCGTCGGCGCTCCCGAGCGGGTGCAGCTCGAGCTCGCCCGATGCGAGGGCGTCGGTGTTGATGCGGTCGCGGTCGAGGTCGATCACGTACGCCGTGCCGCCCGACATGCCGGCGCCGATGTTCCGGCCGGTGCCGCCGAGGACGAGCGCGAGCCCGCCGGTCATGTACTCCAGCGCGTGGTCGCCCACGGCCTCGACGACCGCCGTGGCGCCGGAGTTGCGCACGAGGAACCGCTCCCCCACCATCCCGCGGATGAACATGGTCCCCTGCGTCGCGCCGTAGCCGATGACGTTGCCCGCGATGACGTTCTCCTCCGCGGGGAAGCCGGCCTTCTCATCGGGCCGCACGACGATGTCGCCGCCCGAGAGGCCCTTGCCGAGGTAGTCGTTGCTGTCGCCGACGAGGCGCAGCGTGATGCCCGCCGGCATGAACGCTCCGAAGGACTGGCCGGCGGACCCGCGGAGCGTGACGTCGATGGATCCCGTCGGGAGGCCGTCCTCGCCGTGCGCCTTCGTGACGAGGTGGCCGAGCATCGTGCCGACCGCGCGCGCCGTGTTCCGCACCGGCAGGTCGATCTCGACCCGGCCGCCGTGGTCGAGCACGTCGCGGCTGAGGCGGATGAGCTCGTTGTCGAAGTGGGCCTCGAGCTCGTGGTCCTGCGACCGGCCGTGCTTCATCGGCTCGTCGTCCGCGAAGGTCGGGCCGACCAGGATCGGCGTGAGGTCGAGCCCCGACGCCTTCCAGTGGTCCACCGCGTCCTCGACGCCGAGCAGGTCGTTGCGGCCCACGATCTCGTCGAGCGAGCGGTAGCCGAGGGCAGCCAGGTGCTCGCGGACCTCCTGCGCGATGAACTCGAAGAAGTTGACGACGTGGTCCGCCTTGCCGGGGAAGCGCTTGCGCAGCTCCGGGTTCTGCGTGGCGACGCCGACCGGGCACGTGTCGAGGTGGCAAACGCGCATCATGATGCAGCCAGACACGACGAGCGGCGCGGTCGCGAAGCCGAACTCCTCGGCGCCGAGCAGCGCGCCGACGATGACGTCGCGGCCGGACTTCATCTGCCCGTCGACCTGCACGACCACGCGGTCGCGCATGCCGTTGAGGCGGAGGGTCTGCTGCGTCTCGGCGAGGCCCAGCTCCCACGGGGTGCCCGCGTGCTTGAGCGAGTTGACGGGGCTCGCGCCGGTGCCGCCGTCGTGGCCCGAGACGAGGATCACGTCGCTCAGCGCCTTCGCCACGCCCGCGGCCACCGCGCCGATGCCCGACTGGCTGACGAGCTTCGTGTGGATCCGGGCGGACGGGTTCGCGCGCTTGAGGTCGAAGATCAGCTGCTTGAGGTCCTCGATCGAGTAGATGTCGTGGTGCGGCGGCGGCGAGATGAGGCCGACGCCGGCGGTCGCGTGGCGCGTGCGCGCCACCCACGGGTACACCTTGCCGGGCGGCAGCTGGCCGCCCTCGCCGGGCTTGGCGCCCTGCGCGAGCTTGATCTGGATGTCGTCGGCGTGCGTGAGGTACATGCTCGTGACGCCGAAGCGCCCGGACGCGACCTGCTTGATGGAGCTGCGGCGCTCGGGGTCGAGCAGGCGCTCGACGTTCTCGCCGCCCTCGCCCGTGTTCGACTTGGCTCCCAGGCGGTTCATCGCGATGGCCAGCGTCTCGTGCGCCTCCTCGGAGATGGATCCGTAGCTCATCGCGCCCGTGGAGAAGCGCTTCACGATGTCGCTGATGGGCTCCACCTCGTCGAGCGGCACCGGCGGGCGCGTGCCCGTGCGCAGCCGGAACATGCCGCGGAGGGTCATCAGGTCCTTCGACTGCGCGTCGACCATCGACGTGTACTCGCGGAAGATGTCGTACCGTCGCGTGCGCGTGGCGTGCTGCAGCCGGAAGATCGTGTCCGGGTTGAACAGGTGGGGGGATCCGTCGCGACGCCACTGGTACTCGCCGCCCGTCTGGAGGCGCTCGTGCGAGAGCACGGCCCCGTCCGTCGGGTAGGCGCTGCGGTGGCGCGCGGCGTTCTCCGCCGCGATGACATCGATGCCGACGCCGCCGAGTCGCGTCGTGGTGCCCGAGAAGTACTGGTCCACGAGCTGCTGCGAGAGGCCGACGGCCTCGAAGCACTGCGCGCCCGCGTAGGAGGACACCGTCGAGATGCCCATCTTGGACATGATCTTCAGGACGCCCTTGCCGAGCCCCTTGATGAGGTTCCGCGTGGCCTTCTCCGGCGTCACCCCCGTGAGCATGCCGCTACGGACCAGGTCCTCGCAGGACTCCATCGCCAGGTACGGGTTGACCGCCGAGGCGCCGTAGCCGATGAGCAGCGCGATGTGGTGCACCTCGCGCACGTCTCCGGCCTCGACCACGATGCCGACCTTCATGCGGGTCTGCTTGCGGATGAGGTGGTGGTGCACCGCCGCGATCATGAGCAGCGACGGGATGGGGGCGAGGTCGCGGTTCGAGTCGCGGTCCGACAGGACGATGAACTGCGCGCCGTGCGCGATGGCGCGGTCGACCTCGTCGCACATGGCGTCGATGCGCTTCTGCATGGCGAGCGGCCCGTCGTCCACGCGGTAAAGGCCGCTCACGATGGTGGTGGTGCGGCTGCCCGGCCGGTGGTCGATGTGGATGACCTTGGCCAGCTCGTCGTTGTCGATGACAGGGAAGTCGAGCACGACCTGCTTGGTGTGCTCGGGCCCGGCGTCGAGCAGGTTGCGCTGCGGACCCAGTCCGAGGCGGAGGCTGGTGACGACCTCCTCGCGGATGGAGTCGAGCGGCGGGTTCGTGACCTGCGCGAACTGCTGCGTGAAGTAGTCGAACAGCAGGCGCGGGCGCTGCGAGAGCACCGCGATGGGCGTGTCCGACCCCATGGCGCCGAGCGGCTCGGCGCCGACCTTCGCCATGGGCGTGAGGAGCATGCGTACCTCCTCCTCCGTGTAGCCGAAGGTGCGCTGGCGCCGCACGACGGACGCGGGGGTGTGCACGACGTGCTCGCGCTCCGGCAGGTCGGCCAGGTGGATGCGGTTCCGGAGCCACTCCCCCCAGGGCGCGCTGGCGGCGAGCTCGGACTTGATCTCCTCGTCCTCGATGATGCGGCCGGCCTCGGTGTCGACGAGGAACATCTTCCCGGGGCGCAGGCGGCCCTTCCGCATGATGCGCGCGGGGTCGATCTCGAGCACGCCGATCTCGCTGCCGAGCACCACGAGGCCGTCGTGCGTGACGAGGTAGCGGCCGGGGCGCAGGCCGTTGCGGTCGAGGGTCGCGCCGACGAGCGTGCCGTCGGTGAAGGTGAGGGCGGCCGGACCGTCCCACGGCTCCATGACCATGGAGTGGTACTCGTAGAAGTCGCGGCGGACCGGGTCGATGTCGGTCTGCTTCTCCCACGCCTCGGGGACCATCATCATCATCGCGTGCGGCAGGCTGCGGCCGCTGAGGCTGAGGAGCTCGAGGACCTCGTCGAAGGAGGCGGAGTCGCTCGCGCCGGGCGTCACGATGGGCAGCAGGGGCGCGAGGTCACCGAGCAGCTCCGACTCGAGCTGGGACTGGCGGGCGCGCATCCAGTTGCGGTTGCCCGCGACCGTGTTGATCTCGCCGTTGTGCGCCATCATCCGCAGCGGCTGCGCCAGCGGCCACGACGGGAACGTGTTGGTGGAGTACCGTGAGTGCACGATGGCGAGCTTGGAGGCGAAGCGCTCGTCGGAGAGGTCGGGGTAGAAGGGCTCCAGCTGGAGCGTCGTGACCATGCCCTTGTAGACGAGGGTGCGCGAGGACAGCGAGATGAAGTACGCGCCGAGCTCCCGCTCCGCGCGCTTGCGCAGCCGGAACGCCAGGCGGTCGAGCTCGAGCCCCGACGAGCGGTCCTCGGGCCGCGCGGCGTCGGAGGCGAGGAACAGCTGACGGAAGACGGGCATGGCCTTCCGCGCCAGGTTGCCGAGGTGCGACGGGTCCACCGGCACCTCGCGCCAGCCGAGGACGCGCAGGCGCTCGTCGCCGGCGATGCGCTCGATGCCGGCCTGCAGCTCCTCGCGCTCGGCGTCGTCCGTCGGCAGGAAGGCCATGCCGACCGCGTACTCCCCCATGGCCGGCAGCTCGAAGCCGACGACCCCGCGGAGGAAGGCGTCCGGGACCTGCGTCATGATGCCGGCGCCGTCGCCCGTGCCCGCGTCGGATCCGATCGCGCCGCGGTGCTCCAGGTTCCGGAGCGCGTCGAGCGCGTTGACGATGATGTCGTGGCCGGGGGTGCCGCGCAGGGTGGCCACCATGGCCAGGCCGCACGCGTCCTTCTCGAACGCCGGGTCGTAGAGGCCCTGCTTCGCGGGGAACGACCCGCCGGGAGGGGAGGTGGAGGAGAACGCCATGGGAACCGTCCTAGATGCACTGCGGAGGGACGTCGCTGGCCCTGTGGTGGGGACCGCCTCGCGGGGGAGGAGGCGGTGACCGCGGGGGTGCCCGCGCTGGGGACTAGGCGCCGCGTCCGCTTGTGGCGGGGAGAGCGTGGGAGTCCGACCCGGTGGATGCCCGATCGTCGTCGACGTCGGCGAAATCCGAATCCGTGTACACCGATGCTACCTCGCCGTCGCGGCCCGCCTTCGCGCGGGCGCTCACGTCCTCCGGGGTGCGGCCGGGCAGGTACGGGCTCGGCTCGCTGCCGACGTGGCGCCGGGTCTGGACGAGGAAGAGCACGAAGCCGACCGCGACGGCGAGGAACGCCGCCCAGACGTTGGTGCGGACACCGAAGAAGATCTCGCTGGGGTCGATGCGGATCGACTCGAAGACCATGCGCCCGAGGCCGTACCACATGAGGTACACGGCGAGGCCGCGGCCCCATTGGAGGCGGACGGCGCGGCCGAGCAGGATGATGAGCAGCGCCCCCGCGACGTTCCACACGATCTCGTAGAGGAACGTGGGGTGGAACAGCGTGCCGGCCGGGAGGCCGGCCGGGAACGCGGCGTTGGTCGGGTCGACCTCGAGGCCCCACGGCAGCGTGGTGGGCGTGCCGAACAGCTCCTGGTTGAAGTAGTTGCCCATGCGGCCCGCGGCCTGGGCGAGGAGGAGGCCGGGGGCCAGCGCGTCGGCGAAGGTCCAGAAGCGGACGCCCGTCCACTTGGAGCCGAGCCACACGCCCACGGCACCTCCGATGAGGGCGCCGAAGATGGCGATGCCGCCCTCCCACACGTAGAGCACGCGCCACAGGTTCGCGCCGTCGTAGAAGTAGTCGCCGGGGTGGGTGAGCACGTGGAACGCGCGGGCGCCGACGATGCCGAGGACGAGCGCGCACAGCGTGAAGTCGATGGTGACCCAGCTCTCCGCCCCGCGCTTGGTGAGCCGGTGGTTCGTGACGAACGCGGCGATGACGATGCCGATGAGGATGCACACGGCGTACGCGTGGATCACGAAGGTGAGCGGCAGGTCGATGCCGAGGCCCTGGAGCCACGCCGTGACGTCGAACCGGGTGTCGGACGGATCCGGGCTGGGGATGCTCATCGGGTCGAACAACGGATGGCGCTCACTTTCGCAGGGGATTCGGCGGGCGCGGCGGGACCGCGGGCCGGGGGCTACTGTAGCGCGGTTCCCCGCGCGAGATCGGCCGCGGCGCGGGCGACCCCGGGCACGCCGCCGTCGGCGAGGGCCGCGACGAGGGCGGACCCGACGATGGCGCCGTCGGCGTAGTCGAGCACCTCGCGCACCTGGTCGCCGGTGGAGATGCCGATGCCCACGCAGGCGCTCGTGGAGCCGGCGTCGCGCAGGCGCGACACGAGCCCGCGCGCGGCCTGGTCGACGTCCTGCCGCGCTCCCGTGATGCCCATCGTGGAGACCGCGTAGACGAACCCGCGGCTGCGCTCGACCGCCTGGTGCAGGCGGGCCTCGCTGGAGGACGGCGCCGCGAGGAACACGCGGTCGAGGCCCGTGCGCTCGGACGCGGCGAGCCAGTCGGCGCCCTCGTCCGGGATGAGGTCCGGCGTGATGAGGCCGGCACCGCCCGCGGCGAGGATGTCGTCCGCGAAGCGCTCCACGCCGTACTGCACGACGGGGTTCCAGTAGGTCATGAGGAGGACGGGGGCGTCGACGCGCTGCGTGATCGCGTGCAGCGCGTCGAAGCCGTCCCGGAGCCGGAAGCCCTGCGCGAGGGCCGTCTGCGTGGCGCGCTGGATGACGGGGCCGTCCATGACGGGGTCGCTGTAGGGCAGGCCGAGCTCGATGACGTCGACGCCGTTCTCGACGAGCGCGACGGCCGCCTCGATGCTCGTGGCGACGTCGGGGAAGCCGACGGGCAGGTAGCCGACGAGGGCGCCCGATCCCTGCTCGCGGCGGAGCGCGATGGTGCGCTCGACGGGACTGCCGGTGGGCGCGGCGGCGTGCGCGGCCGCGGTCACGACTGCTCCGCCCCGGCGTCGATGAGGTCGAAGTACCTGCCCGCGGTCTCCATGTCCTTGTCGCCGCGGCCGCTGAGGTTGACGAGGATGATCGACTCCGGGCCGAGCTCCTCGCCGAGCTCGAGCGCGCCGGCGAGGGCGTGCGCCGACTCGATGGCCGGGATGATGCCCTCGGTGCGGCTGAGCAGGCGGAGCGCGCTCATGGCCTGGTCGTCCGTGACGGGACGGTACGACGCGCGACCCAGGTCCGACAGCCACGAGTGCTCCGGGCCGACGCCCGGATAGTCGAGGCCGGCGGAGATCGAGTGCGAGTCTATGGTCTGGCCGTCCTCGTCCTGGAGGAGGTAGCTGCGCGCGCCGTGCAGCATGCCGGGGCGGCCCTTGGTGATGGTGGCGGCCGTGCGCGGGGTGTCCGCGCCGTCGCCGCCGGCCTCGAAGCCGTAGAGGGCCACGTCGGCGTCGTCGAGGAACGCGTGGAAGATGCCGATGGCGTTGGATCCGCCGCCGACGCACGCCGCGACGGCATCGGGCAGGCGGCCGGTGAGCGCGAGGACCTGCTCGCGCGCCTCCTCGCCGATGACCTTCTGCAGGTCCCGGACCATGGCCGGGAACGGGTGCGGTCCCGCGACCGTCCCGAAGACGTAGTTCGTGGTCTCGACGTTGGTGACCCAGTCGCGCATGGCGTCGTTGATGGCGTCCTTGAGCGTGCGCGAGCCCGAGCGGACCGGGATGACCTCGGCGCCGAGCAGGCGCATGCGCGCCACGTTCAGCGCCTGGCGCTCCGTGTCGACCTCGCCCATGTAGATGACGCAGTCGAGGCCGAAGAGCGCGGCCGCGGTGGCCGTCGCGACGCCGTGCTGGCCCGCGCCCGTCTCCGCGATGATGCGCTTCTTGCCGATCTTCTTCGTGAGGAGCGCCTGGCCCAGCACGTTGTTGATCTTGTGCGAGCCGGTGTGGTTGAGGTCCTCGCGCTTGAGGATGATGCGCGCGCCCCCGGCGTGTTCGGCGAACCGCGGCACCTCCGTGATGAGCGACGGGCGGCCCGTGTAGCTGCGGTGCAGCTCGCGGAGCTCCTCGATGAAGGCGGGGTCGACCTTGAGCTCCTCCCACGCCGCCGACAGCTCGTCGAGGGCGGCGACGAGGGACTCCGGGACGTAGCGGCCGCCGAACTCGCCGAAGTACGGGCCGGTGACGCTGCGCAGGTCGGTCATGTGCGGATGTCCAGGAACTCGGAGAGCGTGCGGACGGGATCGCCCGTGACGAGCGCCTCGCCCACCAGGACGACGTCGGCGCCCGCGCGGCGGTAGTGCGCGACGTCGTCGGCGGTCTTCACCGCGGACTCGGCGATGCGCACGACCCCCGCGGGGATGGAGTCGGCCAGGCTGCCGAAGAGGTCGCGGTCGAGCTCGAAGGTGGTGAGGTTGCGGGCGTTGACGCCGACGACCTGCGCGCCGAGGTCGAGCGCGCGGGACACCTCCTCGGCCGAGTGCGTCTCGACGAGCGCGGTCATGCCGAGCTCGCTCACGAGCGCGTGCAGTTCGACGAGGGTCTTCTGGTCGAGCGCGGCGACGATGAGGAGGACGAGGTCGGCGCCGGACGCTCGGGCCTCGAGCACCTGGTACGGCTCGCCGATGAAGTCCTTGCGGAGCACGGGGATGGAGACGGTGTCGCGAACCTGCTCGAGGTCCTGCAGCGAACCGCGGAACTTGCGGCCCTCGGTGAGGACGCTGATGGCGCTGGCGCCGCCGGTCTCGTAGCGGGACGCGAGGAGCGCGGGATCGGGGATCTCGGCGAGGGCGCCGCGCGACGGGCTCGAGCGCTTGACCTCGGCGATGATCTTCACGCGGTCCGCGGGCGCGAGCGCGCTGAGCGCGTCGAGGGCGGCGGGACGCGCGAGCGCCTCGGCCTCGACCTGGGCGAGCGGACGGGTCTCGCGGCGTGCGGCCGCGTCCTCGAGGGCGCCGGCGAGGAGGTCGCCCAGCATCTAGGAGTGCGCCTTCGCGTGCGTGACGGTGCGGTGCCCGCCGACGCCGAACCCCAGCTTCTTCATGACGCCGCCGGTGATCCAGCCGAGGATGGCGAGGACCGCCGATGCCCACACGACGGGCTCGATGGCGAACCAGAAGGCGATGGTGCCGACGGTGAACGCGACGAGCATGATGACGACAGCCGTCCAGGCCGCCGGCGAGTTGCCGTGGCCGGGTTCTGCGGACTCTGTGGACATGCGTGCTCCTCGGGGGTCGTGCGATCGGGACGGATCGAGTCTACCCGGCGGCGTCGGGGCGGCCGTCGGCTTGGGGAGGGCGGTCGGGGACGTCAGTCGACCCTCACGTGGCCGCGCCGGGCGGGGTCTCGTCCGCGTCGCCCGCCTCGCGGCGGGTGGGATCCGCGCCGCCGCTCAGGCTGTCCCAGGCCGCCACCGGGTCCTCCCGCGGGACGATCCGGCGGGCGGGCGACTGGTCGGGCGCGTCGTACCGGGACCGGCGGGTGGGCCAGCGCGGTCCCGTGACCGCGACGAAGAGGCCCGTCAGCGCCGACGCGATGCCCGCGACCAGCGTGATCGGACCCCACGGGGTCGTGGCCCACCCGTCGACGAGCTCCGCCACGGCCGACGAGCCCGCCACGCCCGTGACGGTCGTGACCGCGGCCTCGCCCGCCTGGACGGGACCCGCGGTCGCGGCGAACGCCGTGAGCGCCACCGTCGCGCCGATGAGCGCCTGCAGGATCCCGAGCACCACGCGGAGCACGCGGCCCGCGATGGCGAGCGCGCCGGCGAGGGCGAGGCTGGAGAGCGCGAGGGCGCTGAGCGCGGGGGCGGCGACGCTGCCCGCCACGGGCACGAGCGTCGGCGCCTGGCCGCCGATGCGGAGCGTCGACCAGTCCTGCGACCAGCCGAGGAACGTGGCGGCGCTCGTCGCGAGGACGAGCAGGAGAGCGAGGGACTTCGTGCGGCGGGTGACGCGCATCAGCGGAGGCGCCGCATGGCCTCGGCGACGGCGACCGCGCGCAGCGGGGCGGCGGCCTTGTTCTGCGTCTCGAGGTACTCGGCGTCCGGGTCGGAGTCGGCGACCATGCCGCCGCCGGCCTGGACGTGGGCGATGCCGTCGACGATGGTGGCCGTGCGGATCGCGATGGCGAGGTCCGCGTCGCCCGCGAAGTCGAAGTAGCCCACCACTCCCCCGTACACGCCGCGCTGGGCGGGCTCGAGCTCGTCGATGATCTGCAGCGCGCGCGGCTTCGGCGCACCCGAGAGCGTGCCGGCCGGGAACGTCGCGCGGAAGACGTCGATGCTCGAGACGCCGGGCCGGAGCGTGCCCTCGACCGAGCTGACCAGGTGCATGATGTGGCTGAACCGCTCGACGCGCATGAACTCGGTGACCTCGACCGATCCCGGGGCGCACGCCTTGAGCATGTCGTTGCGGGCGAGGTCCACCAGCATGAGGTGCTCGGCGCGCTCCTTCGGGTCGGCGAGGAGCGACTCCTCGTGCGCGACGTCCTCCTCCACGGTCGCGCCGCGCGGGCGGGACCCGGCGATCGGGTGCATGTAGACGTGGTCGTCGGTGACCGTGACGAGCGCCTCGGGCGATGACCCGACGATGGAGTACGGCTTCCCGTCCGCGTCCTCGAGCGTGAGGAGGTACATGTACGGGCTCGGGTTGAGCACGCGCAGGATGCGGTAGACGTCGATCGGCTCGGCCGTGGTGGGCTGGTCGAACCGCTGCGAGACGACGACCTGGAAGACGTCGCCCTCGTGGATGTGGTGCTTGCTGCGCGCGATGGCCGCGTGGAAGTCGGCGGGCTCGGTGCGGAGCGTCGCGGACGGCTGCGCCTGGAGGTCCACCTCCGCGAGGAACGTCTCCGACGGCCGGGCGAGGTCGGCCTGCATGCGGTCGAGGCGCGCCTGCGCGTCGGCCCACATGGCGTCCGCGTCGTCGGCGCCGTCATTGAGGGCGGTGGCGACGAGCGTGACGGTGCCGCGGCGGTGGTCGAGCACCGCGAGCTCGGAGACGAAGCTGAGCGCCTGCCCGGGCACGGGCACCTCGGCCGGCGGGCGGTCGGGCAGGCGCTCGATCTGGCGCACGGCCTCCCAGCCGATGAAGCCGACGAGACCGCCCGTGAGCGGGGGCAGGCCGGGGATCCGCGGCGTCTCCCAGCGGGCGTAGAGGGCGGCGAGGGCGGCGAGCGGGCCGTCGGGCGCGTCGTCGCCGAGGGCGCGGCGCGCGTCCATGCCGTAGTCGAGCCAGCGGGCCTCGTCGCCCTGCTGCGTCAGCACGCCGAAGGACGAGACGCCGACGAACGAGAAACGGGTCCAGATGCCGCCCTGGCCGGCGGACTCGAGCAGGAAGCTGCCCGGGCGGCCGGCGGTGAGCTTGCGGTGGACGCCGACGGGCGTCTCGCCGTCCGCGAAGACCTCGCGGAGCACGGGGATCACACGGTGGTCGGCGGCCAGGTCGCGGAACGCCTCCCGCGTGGTGGTGCCGGGTGCGGGGACGGACGGCGCGGCGGGGCGCGGGGTCTCGCTCATGGGGTGGGCCCTTCGTCGGCGGCGGGGCGCGCGCCCGGGACGGGGTGGAGGTGGTCCGCGTCGAAGCAGGTGCGCGTGCCGGTGTGGCAGGCCACTCCTACCTGGTCGACCTGGACGAGGACCGTGTCGCCGTCGCAGTCGAGGGCGGCGTCGCGCACGTACTGGCCGTGCCCGGACGTGTCGCCCTTCCGCCAGTACTCGCTCCGGGAGCGGGACCAGAAGGTGACGCGGCCGGTGGTGAGCGTGCGGCGGAGGGCCTCGCGGTCCATGTAGCCGAGCATGAGCACCTCGCGCGTGTCGTGCTGCTGGATCACGGCGGGCAGCAGCCCGTCGTCGGCGAAGGACGCGCGGGCGAGGATGCCGTCCACGTCGGGGACGGACGCCGATGCGCTCATCGTCGGACCACCTGACCGGCGTCCTGGAGGGCGCCCTTGACGTCGCCGATGGTGAACCGGCGGGAGTGGAAGACGCTCGCGGCGAGCACGGCGTCGGCGCCGGCCTCGATCGCGGGCGCGAAGTGGTCGAGCTCGCCCGCGCCGCCCGAGGCGATGACGGGCACGCGGCTGGCGGCGCGCATGGCGGCGACGAGCTCGAGGTCGAAGCCGTCGCGCGTGCCGTCGGCGTCGATGGAGTTGACGAGCAGCTCGCCCGCGCCGCGCTCGACGGCCTCCCGGGCCCAGGCGACCGCGTCGATGGTCGTGCGCGTGCGGCCGCCGTGCGTGGTGACGACGAAGCCGGACTCCGTGTCGCCGCGCGTCACGTCGAGCGAGAGGACGCACACCTGCGCACCGAACCGGTCGGCGATCTCGCCCACGAGGTCGGGGCGGGCGATGGCCGCGCTGTTGACGCCGATCTTGTCCGCGCCGCTCGCGAGCAGGCGGGCCACGTCGTCGGCGCTGCGCACTCCCCCACCGACCGTCAGCGGGATGAAGACCTGCTCTGCGGTGGCGCTCACGACGTCGTACATGGTGGAGCGGTCCTCGACCGTGGCCGTGACGTCGAGGAACGTGAGCTCGTCGGCGCCCTGCTCGTAGTAGAGCCGCGCGAGCTCGACCGGGTCGCCCGCGTCCTGCAGGTCGAGGAAGTTGACGCCCTTGACGACACGGCCGGCGGCCACGTCGAGGCACGGGATGACGCGGACCGCGAGCTGCGCGGCCGGGCCGGGGGCGGCGGATCCAGCGGATGCCACGGTCAGATCCGGGCGGCGTGGATGGGGCTGACGAGGATGGCGCGCGCGCCGACCTCGTGCAGGCGGTCCATGATCTGGTTTGTGTCGTCGCGCGGCACCATCGAGCGCACGGCGACCCACGCGGGGTCCTGCAGCGGCGAGATGGTGGGCGACTCGATGCCCGGCGTGATGGCCGTGGCGGCGTCGAGCAGGTCGAGCGGCACGTCATAGTCCATCAGCACGTAGCGGCGCGCGACGAGCACGCCCTCGAGGCGGCGGAGCAGCGTCGCGGCGCCCGGCTTCTCCTCGGCGCCGGAGATGAGCACGGCGGTCGAGCGGAGGATCACGGGGCCGAAGATCTCGAGCCCGGCCTTCCGCAGCGTCGTGCCGGTCTCGACCACGTCGGCGATGGCGTCGGCGACGCCCAGCTGGATGGCCGACTCGACGGCGCCGTCGAGGCGGATGAGCTGCGCCTCCACGCCGTGCTCGCGGAGGAACCCGCCGACGAGCACGGGGTAGCTGGTGGCGATGCGGACGCCCGCGAGGTCCTGGAGGTCGGCGAAGCGGCCGACGGGGCCGGCGAACCGGAACGTGGATCCCGCGAAGCCGAGCTCCGCGGTCTCGGACGCGTCCGACGCGGAGTCGATGAGGAGGTCGCGGCCGGTGATGCCGACGTCCAGCGCGCCGGATCCGACGTAGGTCGCGATGTCGCGCGGGCGGAGGTAGAAGAACTCGACGTCGTTGCGCGCGTCGAGGACGTAGAGCTCCTTCGGGTCACGACGGCCGGCGTACCCGGCCTCGGCGAGCATCTGGGCGGCGGTCTCGGCGAGCGAGCCCTTGTTGGGCACGGCGACACGGAGCATGGGGATCACTTCTTCCGATGGAGGGGGCGGCACGGGTGACGGGGCGCGTCACAGATGTCGGCCGACATCCTCCAGGGAGAGGCCGCGCGCGATCATCATGACCTGCACGTGGTACAGCAGCTGCGAGATCTCCTCGGCCGCGCGGTCGTCGGACTCGTGCTCGGCCGCCATCCAGACCTCGGCGGCCTCCTCGACGACCTTCTTGCCGATCGCGTGCACGCCGCCGTCCAGCTCGCGGACGGTGCCGGATCCCTCGGGCCGCTCGGCGGCGATCCGGGTCAGCTCGCCGAACAGGTCATCGAAGGTCTTCACGTGCTCCAGGGTACAGGCGCGCGCGGCCGCCCCGGCACGACGACGGGAGGCCGGGAGCGATGCGCTCCCGGCCTCCCGGTGGTCGTGCTGGTCGTGCGGGGACGCTCGCTAGCCGACGCCCTGCAGGTCGATCACGAAGATCAGCGTGCGGCCGGAGAGGCGGTGGCCGCCGCCCGCGGCGCCGTAGGCGAGCTCCGGCGGGACGACGAGCTGGCGGCGTCCGCCGACCTTCATGCCGGGGATGCCCTGCTGCCAGCCGGCGATGAGGCTGCGGAGGGGGAAGCGCACGGACTGGCCGCGGCTCCAGGAGGAGTCGAACTCCTCGCCGGACTCGAAGTCGACGCCGAGGTAGTGCACGTCGACGGTGTCGCCGGGCTGGGCCTCGGGGCCGTCGCCCACGGTGATGTCGGAGATGGTGAGCTCTGCGGGGGCCGGGCCGTCGACGGGCTCGACCTCGGGCTTCGTGGTGTCGGTCATGGATCCAGTCAAGCAGATCCGCGCGCGCCTCCCGTCAGTGCGCGTGCGTGTGCGCCTCGGCCGCGAGGCGCAGCTCGGCGATGGCCGCCTCGGGGTCGCCGCCGCGGAACACGCCGGATCCGGAGACGAAGGTGTCGGCGCCGGCCTCGGCCGCGCGGCCGATGGTCTCGACGTCGATGCCGCCGTCGACCTGGAGCCAGACGTCGTGGCCGGACTCGCGGAGGCGGGAGCGGAGGGCGCGGAGCTTGGGCATGGTCTCGGGCATGAAGGACTGGCCGCCGAAGCCGGGCTCGACCGTCATGACGAGGACCTGGTCGAACTCGGGCAGCAGCTCGAGGTAGTCGTCGACGGGCGTGCCGGGCTTCAGCGCGATGCCGGCGCGCGCGCCGATCTCGCGCAGGCGCCGGGCGAGCGCGACGGGCTCGCGCGTGGCCTCCGCGTGGAAGGTGACGCTCGCGGCGCCCGCCTCCGCGTAGCCGGGCGCCCAGCGGTCCACGTCGTCGATCATCAGGTGGATGTCGAGCGGCACGGACGTCACCTGCTGGAGGCGCTCGACCATCGGCAGCCCGAACGTGAGGTTCGGGACGAAGTGGTTGTCCATGATGTCGACGTGCACGAGGTCGGCGGTCGCGAGGCGCTGGATCTCGCGCTCCAGGTTCGCGAAGTCGGCGGACAGGATGCTCGGTTCGATGCGGACGGGCATGCTCCCGACCCTACCGGCGGGTCAGCAGGGCGATGAACATGGCGTCCGTGCCGTGCCGGTGCGGCCAGAGCTGCACGCTGGATCCGCGGGTCGCGGCGTCGGGGTCGGCGTCCGGCAGCTCGAGGTCGCCGTCGGCCACCTCCTGCAGCACCGCGCGCGTGTCGAGCGCGGTCACGTCCGCGTGGCGCTGGAGCGCCGCCTGCACGATGGCGCGGGTCTCGGCGAGGTGCGGCGAGCACGTGACGTAGGCGAGGATCCCGCCGGGCGCGAGAGCGCCGATCGCGGAGTCGATGAGGCCGGCCTGGAGGGCGCCGAGGCCCGCGACGTCGCGCGGGGTCTTCCGCCAGCGCGACTCGGGCCGGCGGCGGAGGGCGCCGAGGCCGCTGCAGGGGGCGTCGAGGAGGATCCGGTCGAACTCCCCCGGGTGGGTCTCCCCCACGGTCGTGCCGTCGAGCTCCCACACCTCGGTGTCGCCCGGGACGGCCCGGAGGGCGTCGCGGACGAGACCGGCGCGGGCGGGGACGAGCTCGTTCGCGGTGAGCAGGGCGCCGGAGCGGCCCGCCTCGGCGGCGAGGAGAGCGGCCTTGCCGCCGGGACCCGCGCAGAGGTCGAGCCAGCGCTCGCCGGGGGTGACGGCGCGGGCGCGGCTGAGCGCGAGGGCGGCGAGCTGGGATCCCTCGTCCTGGACGCAGACGCGGCCCTCGGCGACGCCGGGGGCGTCCATCGGGTCGCCGCCCTCGAGGTAGGCGCCCACGGGCGAGAACGCGGCCGGCTGCTCGCCGGTCTCCTCGACGGTCGCGAGGCCCGGGAGCGCGACGAGGCCCACGGCGGGCGCGGCGTTGTCGGCGCGCAGCAGGTCCTCGAGCTCGTCGGCGCGGCCCTCGCGGGCGAGCGCCTGGCGGAGGGCGCGCAGCACCCACAGCGGGTGGGAGTGCTCGAGCGCGAGGCGCTCGTCGTCGCTCGCGGCGCTGTCGAGCACGCGCTGCCGCCACCCGTCGGGCTCCGTGCGCGTGATGGTGCGGAGGACGCCGTTGACGAAGCCCGTGGCGGAGCGGGATCCGACCGCGCGCGCCATGTCGACGCCCTCGTTGACGGCCGCGTGCGTGGCGACGCGCATGCTCAGCAGCTGGTGGACCGAGAGGCGGAGCACGTCGAGGATGGGCGCGTCGATCGCGATGACGGGACGGCCGGCGGCCAGCTCGATCACGCGGTCGTAGTAGCCGGACATGCGCAGGGTGCCGTAGGCCAGCTCGGTGGCGAGCGCCGCGTCCTGGGCGCTGAGGGCCGCGCGGCGGATCCGGACGGGCAGCAGCAGGTTCGCGTAGGCGTCCGACTCGCGGACCGCGCTCACGACCTCGTAGGCGACGCGGCGCGCCGGGCTGACGGTCGACGGGCTGCCGACCTCGGCGCGGTCGGCGGCTCGACGGCGGTCGCCTCCCGCGAGGCGGCGGCCGGCCGGTCGGCGGGCGGGGGAACCGGTGCTGTCGTTCATCGTGCGGTGACGTCCTCCGTCGTGACGCCGCGCCACCAGTCGGCGGCGGGCATGGGGCGCTTGCCGGCGGGCTGCACCTGGATGAGCTCGACGGGGTGGCTGGCGGTGCCGACGGCGACGACGCCGCCGACGGACCGGATGCTCCCGGGATCCAGCGGGGCGGCGTCGTGCAGCTCGGCTGCCCGGTGGACCTTGACGCGCACGTCGTCCACCGAGGTGAACGCGCCGGGCTCCGGCGTCACGCCGCGGATCTGCGCGAGCACGGCGTGCGACGGGCGCGCCCAGTCGATCCGGCCGTCGTCGATGGTGGTCTTGGGCGCGAGCGTGGGCTCGCCCTCCTGGGGGCGCGCGACGGCGCTGCCCGCGGCGATCCCGTCGACCGTGCGCACGAGGAGGTCGGCGCCCTGCATCGCGAGCGCGTGCAGCACGTCCCCCGCGGTCTCGTGCGCCCTCGTGGGCCGCTCCTCCCGCGCGAAGACGGGACCGGTGTCCATGCCCCGCTCCAGCTGGAAGACGCTGGCGCCGGTGACGGTCTCGCCCGCCATGATCGAGCGCTGCACGGGAGCCGCTCCCCGCCAGCGGGGCAGCAGGGAGAAGTGCAGGTTGATCCAGCCCTGCGCGGGCGTCGAGAGGAGCGGCTCGCGCACGAGGCCGCCGTAGGCGACGATGACCCCGAGGTCGGCGCCGAGGGCGACGATGCGGGCGGTCGCGTCGTCGTCCAGGCGGTTGGTGCGGAGCGTCGGGATGCCCAGCCGCTCGGCCTCCGACGCGACCGGCGACGGCGTGAGCACGCGCTTGCGGCCGGTGGGCGCGTCGGCGCGCGTGACGACGAGCGCGACCTCGTGGCCCGAGGCGTGCAGGCGGACGAGCGACGGGACGGCCGCGCGGGGCGTGCCGGCGAAGACGAGTCTCATGCGGATCCATTCCGGGGACGGCGAGCAGGGCGGGCGGTGGCTGCGGGGAGCGCGGTCGGACCGCGACCGCGGTCGGCGCGGCGTCCGCGGATCAGAACAGCCCCGTGTCGTCGAACCGTACACGGAGCGGGACCGTGGGCCGGAACCCGGTGCGGCCCGCGACGGGCTTGCGGCGGCTGGAGGCATTCCTCACGACCGCCGCACGCAGCTCGCGCGCCGTGTCCGGGCCGCTCGCGTAGTCGAGGCGGACGATCGCGCGCACGCGGCCCTGCTCGGTGGGCACCGGGCCGAGGACGTCGACCCCCTCGATCCCCGCGAGCCGCTCCACCGCCTGGCCGACCGCGTCCGGCAGCCCCTCGACGCTCGCGGCGCGCACGGCCGGCGGGAAGCGCAGCGCCCGGCGCTCGAGCAGCTCCTCGCGCGCGTACCGCGGCTGCTGCCACGTGGCGAGGGCGCGCGCGACCTGGCCGCCGACGCCCACGAGCATCACGGGCGCCCGCGGCGCGGCGAGGGCGGCCGCGTTGGACCACTGGCGGAGCACGTCCTCCCCCACCCGCAGGCTCTCGCGCGCGAGCATCCGCTCCCCGTCGAGCAGGAGGATCGCGCGGTAGCCGCCGGCCGCGACGGGCTCGGCCCCGCGCGTGGCGACGACGAGCCGCGCCTCGGCGTCGACCTCCTGCACGTGGCGCTCGCCGTCGGCCAGCACCACCTGCACGCCGGGGAACGCGCGGCCGAGCTCCTCCGCGGTGCGGCCGGCGCCGATGGTGACGAGGCGCAGCTCGTCGGATCCGCAGTTCGCGCAGCGCCAATCGCCCGCGAGGTGGCCGCACCAGCCGCAGGTCGGCGTGCTCGTGGCGGTGGACATGCCGAGCGGGCCCGTGCAGACGGTGCAGCGGGCGGCCTGCCGGCAGGCGCGGCAGGCGACGAGGGGCGCGTAGCCGGGGCGCGCGACCTGGATGAGGACCGGCCCGTGCTCGACGGCGTCCTTCGCCGCGCGCCACGCGCCCGACGGGATCCTGGCCTGCCGGGCGAAGCCCTCGTCGCCCGTCTGCGAGGTGGTCGGGATCACCCGCGGGGTGCGGTTCGTGGCGGGAGCGACGCTCGTGAGGTAGCCGATCGCGACGAGCCGCTCGACCTCCGTGCTCCGGGAGTGCGCGAGCAGCACGAGCGCGGTGCCCTGCTGGCGGCTGCGCAGGAGAGCGACGTCGCGGGCGTGCGCGTACGGGCTGAGCGGCTCGGCGTGCAGCGGGTCGCCCTCGTCCCACATCGCGACGAGGCCGAGGCTCGGCGCGGGCGCGTACACGGCCGAGCGGTTGCCGACGACGATGCGGGGCACGTCGCCGAGGCCCGCGAGGAAGGAGCGGTAGCGGTCGGGGCCGGACTGGCGCGCGTCGGTGCGCAGGACGGAGCCGGTGGGGGCGTGCGCGGCGAGGGCCGCCTCCAGCTGGTCCTGGTCGCGGTAGTCGGGCACAACGAGCACGCTGCTGCGGCCCGACGCGAGCACGCGCGCGGCGGCCTGCGCGAGCGTGACGGCCCAGCGTCCGGCCCAGAGGCCGCCGGGCAGCTCGACGACCTCGGGGATCGCGTCGACGGCCACGCGACCGGATCCGTCGACCGCCGCGTCGAGCGTGCCGGGCGCGTAGCCGTCGATCACCGGGAGCGCGGCGGGGTCGACGACGGGAGCCGCGGGATCGGCGGGGGACGCCGCGTCCGCGTCCGCCACGGCCGCGAGGGCCGCGAGGTGCGCCTTCTCGACGCGCACCTGGCGCGGCGGCACGGCCAGCCGGATCACGTCGGACGCGGTCCCGGCCTGCCGGTCGGCGACCTCCCGCGCGAGCGTCCAGATCTCCGGGCGCAGCACGGGCAGCGCGGACACGACCTGCTCGACCTCGCTGAGCGCGCCGTCGTAGCCCCCGCCGTCGCCGACCTCTACGACGTAGCCGTCGGCGACCCGACCCGCCGAGCGCAGCGGCACGCGCACGCGGACGCCGGGCACGCATGTGTCCCGGAGCGCCTCGGGCACGGCGTAGTCGAACAGCCGGTCCAGCTGCGGCAGCGGGGAGTCGACCATGACGCGCACGACGGGGGGGCGTGCGTCGGCGGAGCCGGATGTCGTGGCGTCCGCGGCAGCCCCTGCCGTGGGCACGCCGGACGGATCCCCCGCGGTCACCCGGCGCCCCCGGTCATGCCGGGACCCGGGCGGCGGCGCGCGTCAGAGGCCCGCGGCGCTCTGCAGGTCGGCGACACGGTCGAGCGCCTCCCAGGTGAAGTCCGGCAGCTCGCGGCCGAAGTGCCCGTAGGCGGCGGTCTGCGCGTAGATGGGGCGGAGCAGGTCGAGGCGCTCGACGATGGCGGCGGGACGCAGGTCGAAGGTCTCGCGGATGGCGCGCACGATGCGCTCCTCGGGCACGTGCGCCGTGCCGAACGCCTCGACGTACAGGCCCACGGGCGCGGCCTTGCCGATCGCGTACGCGACCTGCACCTCGAGCCGGTCGGCGAGACCCGCGGCGACCGCGTTCTTCGCGACCCAGCGCATGGCGTACGCGGCGCTGCGGTCGACCTTCGACGGGTCCTTGCCGCTGAACGCGCCGCCGCCGTGCCGGCTGAAGCCGCCGTACGTGTCGACGATGATCTTCCGGCCGGTGAGCCCCGCGTCGCCCTTGGGCCCGCCGATCTCGAACTTGCCGGTGGGGTTGATGAGCAGGGTCGCCTCGCGCGAGTCGAGCTCGATGCCGATCTCCGCCGCCTGCGCGAGCACCGGGCGGATGACGTGCTCCTCGACCTCGCGGCGGAGGTCCTCCTGCGAGACCTGCGGGCCGTGCTGGGTGGAGAGCACGACCGTGTCGACGGTGCGCGGCACGAGGCCGTCGTACCCGATGGTGACCTGCGTCTTGCCGTCGGGCCGCAGGTACGCGAGCTCCCCCGAGTGGCGGACGGCCGCGAGACGCTCGGCGAGGCGGTGCGCGAGGTAGACGGGCAGGGGCATGAAGACGGGGGTGTCCCGCGACGCGTAGCCGAACATGAGGCCCTGGTCGCCGGCGCCCTGGAGGTCGTGCGCGTCGGTGGACGCGGATCCCGAGCGCGACTCGTACGAGCGGTCGACGCCCTGCGCGATGTCGGGCGACTGCGCGCCGATGGACACCGTGACGCCGCAGTTGTAACCGTCGAAGCCCACCTCGGAGGAGTCGTAGCCGATGTCCCGGATGCGGTCGCGCACGATCTGCGGGATGTCGACGTACCCGCTCGTGGTCACCTCGCCGGCGACGTGCACGAGGCCCGTGGTGACGAGCGTCTCGACGGCGGCGCGGCTCGTCGGATCCTGCGTGAGGAGCGCGTCGAGGATGCTGTCCGAGATCTGGTCGCAGATCTTGTCGGGGTGGCCCTCGGTAACAGACTCGGAGGTGAACAGGCGCAGGTCGGTCACAGGTGAGCTCCAGAGGATCGCGTGGTCGCCCGCCGGCCGCTACTGCGGCGTCGGCGCTCCCACTACGTCGAGAATTTGATGGGCCACCTGCTCCTTGGAGCCGGAGGCCTCCACGAGTGTATCGCCGGACCTCGCGAGCACCGTGATGGTGTTGCGCTCCGCGGTGAACCCGTGAGACCATCCGACCCTGTTGACGACGAGCAGGTCGCAGCCCTTCCGCTGGAGCTTGGCGCGGCCGATCCGGAGTAGCTCGGCCGGGTCCTCCTCGGTCTCCGCCGCGAAGCCCACGACGACGCGGCGCGTGCCGTCCGCCCGCGGGACGGCGGCGTCGGCGGCGAGCCGCTGCAGGACGTCCGGGTTCCGCACGAGCTCGACGGAGAGCGCGTCGCCCGCCTCCTCCTTCTTGATCTTGCCCGCGGAGACGGCGACGGGTCGGTAGTCGGCGACGGCCGCCGCCATGATGACGACGTCGGCGCCGTCGGCCTCGCGCACCATGGCGTCGGAGAGCTCGAGCGCGGTCGAGACGGGCACCACGCGGACGCCCGCCGGCGCGGGCACCTCCAGGTGCGCGGCGACGAGAATGACGTCGGCACCGCGGTCGCGGGCCGCGACCGCGAGGGCGACCCCCTGCCGGCCGGACGAGCGGTTGCCGAGGAAGCGCACGGGATCCAGCGGCTCGCGCGTGCCGCCGGCGGAGACGACGACGCGGCGCCCCTCGAGGTCCCGCCCGCCGGGGCGGACGGCGGCGAGGGCGGCGGCGATGACGTCCTCGACCTCGGCCATGCGGCCCGGCCCGGAGTCCGTGCCGGTGAGGCGGCCCGACGTGGGGCCGACGAGGGTGGCGCCGCGGGAGCGCAGGAGCGCCGCGTTCGCCTGCGTGGCCGGGTGCTGCCACATCTCGGTGTGCATCGCGGGGGCGACGACGAGGGGCGCGCGGCTGGCGAGGATCGTGGTGCCGAGCAGGTCGTCCGACAGACCGAGCGCCATGGTCGCGAGCGTGTGGGCGGTGGCCGGGGCGACGACGATGAGGTCGGCCTTCTGGCCGAGCGCCACGTGGCGGACCTCGGAGACGCCGTCGTAGAGGTCGCTCGTGACGGGGTTGCGGCTGACGGCCTCGAGCGTGGGCTTCCCGACGAAGCGGAGCGCGGCCTCGGTGGGCACGACGTGCACGTCGTGGCCGAGGAGCACGAGGCCCCGGACCACGCCGACGGCCTTGTAGGCCGCGATGCCGCCCGTGATCCCCACGAGGACCATCACGCGGCGGCGCTCCGGTGCCGCGTGGCGGGGCGGGCGTGCGGCGTGCGGTCGGCGCGGGGCATCCGGGGCGGTGCGGCTAGGAGGCCGCGGGCTCCGCGATGGGCGTGGCGACGAGCTTGTCCTCGTTGATCTCGTGCATGGCGACCGAGAGGGGCTTGTCGTCGATGGTGGAGTCGACGAGCGGTCCGACGTTGTCGAACAGGCTGCCCTCGTGCAGGTCGGCGTAGTAGTCGTTGATCTGGCGGGCCCGCTTCGAGGCGAAGATCACGAGCGCGTACTTCGAGTCGACCTTCGAGAGGAGCTCGTCGATGGGCGGGTCGATGATGCCCTGGGTCTTGTCAACCATGGATGTGCCGCTCCCTCATTGCATGGAAGAAGGCCGTGCGGGTCCGCGTCATGGACCGACGGCCTTCCTGGATCTCATCAAGTCTACGACCTCGCGCGCCGCCTCCGCGACATCGCGGTTGACGACGAGGTGGTCGAACTCGTCCTGCGCGGCCAGCTCCACCTTCGCGGTGTCCAGCCGGCGCTGCTGCTCCTCGGGCCCCTCGGTGCCGCGGCCGACCAGGCGGCGCACGAGCTCCTCCCAGGTGGGCGGCAGCAGGAACACGAGCCGCGCCTCGGGCATCGCGGCCCTCACCTGGCGCGCGCCCTGGATGTCGATCTCGAGCAGCACGCTCCGACCCTCGGCCAGCGCGGCGTCGATGGGCGCGCGCGGGGTGCCGTAGCGGTGGGCGTTGTGCACCGTCGCCCACTCGAGGAGCTCCTGCTGCTCGACCATGCGGTCGAACTCGGCGTCGGAGACGAAGTAGTAGTTGACGCCCTCGACCTCGCCCGGACGCGGCGCGCGCGTGGTGGCGGAGACGGAGAGCAGCACGTCGGGCTCGTTCTCACGGATGAATGTGGAGACGGTCCCCTTGCCCACCGCGGTGGGACCCGCGAGCACGACGAGGCGGCTGGGCTCCACGATCTGCTTCGCCGCCTGCCACTCCTCGAGGAAGCGCGTGAGGCGCACACGCTGGTGCACGCCCAGGCCGCCGAGGCGCTTGGCGGTGGAGATGCCGAGCTCGGCGAGGATCCGCTCGAGCTTGGTGGGGCCGATGTTCGGGATGCTCGTGAGGAACTCGGTGACGCGGAGGGTGGCCTCGGCGCGGCGGGCCGGATCCGCGGACGCGTCGAGCACGCCGAGCGGCGTGCGCTCCCCCGTGACGATGTCGTGCTTCACCTGCGCGCGCGCGCGACGGGCGGCGACGGCGGCCTGCGACGCGGCGACCCGGTCGACCTCGGGTGGTTCGGGCCTCATGGCAGCACCTCTTCGAGTCGTCCGGCGTGGTCGGTGACGGCCTCCGCGACACGCCGTGGCCCTGCCGCGAGGATACTCCGCGACGCGGCCGCGATCACAACGCCGGCGGCCGGGCCGAACAGCTTCCGGACATCGCCGAGCAGCGCGCCCTGGTGGCCGAAGCCGGGCGCGAGGATCGGGGTGCGGACGAGCCGCGCGAGGTCGAGCCCGGCGTCCGCGGCGTCGACGGTCGCGCCGACCACGAGGCCGAAGGCGCCGGGATCCGTCGAGGGGGCGTCGAGGGGGCCGTTCGCGGCGACGGCGGCGTCCTGGATCCCGCGCGCGACCGTGCGCGCGGCGGACCCGGCGGCGGATCCGTCGGCCGGGAGCACCGCGCGCTGCAGGTCCCGCGCCTCGGGGTTCGAGGTGGCGGCGAGGACGAAGACGCCCGCGCCCCACGCGTCGGCCGCGGCGCGGACGCCGTCCAGAGATCCGACGCCCGTGTAGGCCGTGAGGGTGACGGCGTCGGCGCGCAGCGGGCTGTCGGGCGCGAGCCAGGCGGCGCCGTACGCGTCGACCGTGGAGCCGATGTCGCCGCGCTTGGCGTCGGCGATCACGAGGAGACCCGCGTCGCGCGCCGCAGCGAGCACGCGCTCGAGGGCGGCGTACCCGGCGGATCCGTCGCGCTCGAAGAACGCGACCTGCGGCTTGACGATGCCGGCCCGCCCCGCGGTCGCCTCGACCACGCGCAGGCCGAACTCCTCGAGGCCGCGCGCGTCGTCGGCGAGGCCCCACGCGTCGAGCAGCGACCGGTGCGGGTCGATGCCGACGCACAGGTGCCCGCGCTCGCGGAACGCGCGGGCGAGGCGCGCGCCGAACGGCGGGGCGACCGGGGCCGCCCCGCCATCCGCGATCGTCACCTGCGGGCCTCGCGGGCGATCGCGTAGTCCTGCAGGCTCGTGACGTCGAAGCCCGCGCGGATGGCGTCGAACGACGCGACCGCGGCGGTGAGCTGCGCGATGGTCGTGAACAGCGCCTTGTCGGCCGCGACGGCCGCCGCGCGGATCTCGTAGCCGTCCGCGCGGGCGGTGCGTCCCGACGGCGTGTTGATGACCACGTCCACCTCGTCGCGGTTGATGAGGTCCACGATCGACGGCGAGTCGCCCGCGGCGGGCTCCTCGCTGTACTTGCGGACGACACGCGCCTGGATCCCGTTGCGGCTGAGGATCTCCGCCGTGCCCGCGGTCGCGAGCACCTCGAAGCCGAGCTGCTGGAGGCGGAGCACCGGCAGCACGATGGAGCGCTTGTCGCGGTCGGCGACCGAGACGAACACCGTGCCGGAGAGCGGGAGGCCGCCGAACGCCGCCTCCTGGCTCTTCGCGAACGCGCGCGGGAAGTCGCGGTCGATGCCCATGACCTCGCCGGTGGAGCGCATCTCCGGGCCGAGCACCGAGTCGACGATGAGGCCGTCCTTCGTGCGGAACCGCTTGAAGGGCAGCACGGCCTCCTTCACCGCGACGGGCGAGTCCATCGGCACGTCGGATCCGTCGCGCTCGGGCAGGAGCCCCGAGGCCTTGAGCTCTGTGATGGACGTGCCGACCATGACGAGCGACGCGGCCTTCGCGAGCGGGATGCCGAGCGCCTTCGAGACGAATGGCACCGTGCGGCTCGCGCGCGGGTTCGCCTCGAGGACGTAGAGCACGCCCGCGCCGATCGCGAACTGCACGTTGAGGAGGCCGCGCACGCCCACGCCCTCGGCGATGGCGCGCGTGGCGTCGACGACCTGCTGGATCTGGCCGCGGCCGAGGGTCACGGGCGGGAGCGTGCAGCTCGAGTCGCCCGAGTGGATCCCGGCCTCCTCGATGTGCTCCATGACGCCGCCGACGTACAGCTCGGTGCCGTCGTAGATGGCGTCGATGTCGATCTCGATGGCGTCGTCGAGGAACCGGTCGATGAGGAGGGGCTTCCCCGCGCCGATGATGCCCTGGTCGGCCATGCGCAGGAAGTAGTCGTGCAGGGTGGCGGTGTCGAAGACGATCTCCATGCCGCGGCCGCCGAGCACGTAGCTGGGGCGGACGAGCACGGGGTAGCCGATCCCCTCCGCGACGACCACGGCCTCGTCGATCGCGGTGGCCGTGCCGTTGCGCGGCGCGACGAGGCCCGCGGCGTCGAGGATGCCGGAGAACAGGCCCCGCTCCTCCGCGAGGTCGATGGCCGACGGGCTCGTGCCGAGGATGGGGACGCCCGCGGCCTCGAGGCCCTTGGCGAGCCCGAGCGCCGTCTGGCCGCCGAGCTGCACGACGACGCCCACGAGCTCGCCCGCCTGCTGCTCGACGTGCACGATCTCGAGCACGTCCTCGAGCGTGAGCGGCTCGAAGTAGAGCCGGTCGCTCGTGTCGTAGTCGGTCGAGACCGTCTCCGGGTTGCAGTTGATCATGATGGTCTCGTATCCGGCGTCGGAGAGCGCGAAGGACGCGTGCACGCACGAGTAGTCGAACTCGATGCCCTGGCCGATGCGGTTCGGGCCGGAGCCCAGGATGATCACCTTGCGGCGGTCGGACGGCACGATCTCCGTCTCGGAGTCGTAGCTGGAGTAGTGGTACGGCGTGAGCGCCGGGAACTCCCCCGCGCACGTGTCGACCGTCTTGTAGACGGGGCGGATGTCGGCCGCGTGGCGCGCGTCGCGCACCTCCTGCTCGGCGAGGCCGCGGATCTCGGCGATCTGCGCGTCCGAGAAGCCGTGGTCCTTGGCCTCGCGGAGCGTCGCCGCGTCGAGGGAGTCGGCGTCGCGCACGGCGTCGGCGACCTCGTTGATGAGCACGATCTGGTCGATGAACCAGGGGTCGATCTTCGTGGCGTCGAAGACCTGCTCCGCCGTGGCGCCCGCGCGGAGCGCCTGCTGCACCGTGACGATCCGGCCGTCGGTGGGCGTGCGGCTGACCTCGAGCAGCTCGTCGACCGAGCGGCTCTCGGGGCCCCAGTGGAACGAGGATCCGCGCTTCTCGAGCGAGCGCAGCGCCTTCTGCAGCGCGGTGGAGTAGTTGCGGCCGATGGCCATGGCCTCGCCCACCGACTTCATGGTGGTGGTGAGCTCGGCGTCCGCGGCGGGGAACTTCTCGAACGCGAAGCGCGGCACCTTCACGACCACGTAGTCGAGCGTGGGCTCGAAGCTCGCGGGCGTGACCTTGGTGATGTCGTTGGGGATCTCGTCGAGGCGGTACCCGATGGCGAGCTTCGCCGCGATCTTCGCGATCGGGAAGCCCGTGGCCTTCGACGCGAGCGCGCTCGAGCGGGAGACGCGCGGGTTCATCTCGATGACGATGAGGCGGCCGTTCGTCGGATCCACCGCGAACTGGATGTTGCAGCCGCCCGTATCGACGCCCACCCGGCGGATGATGTCGATGCCGATGTCGCGCATGTGCTGGTACTCGCGGTCGGTGAGCGTGAGCGCCGGCGCGACCGTGATCGAGTCGCCCGTGTGCACGCCGACCGGGTCGACGTTCTCGATCGAGCAGACGACGACCGTGTTGTCGGCCGTGTCGCGCATGAGCTCGAGCTCGTACTCCTTCCAGCCGAGGATCGACTCCTCGAGGAGCACCTCGGTGGTGGGGCTCGACTGCAGGCCGTCCGCGACCATGCGCTCGAGCTCCTGGCGCGTGTGCGCGAAGCCGGAGCCGAGCCCGCCCATGGTGAAGGACGGGCGGATCACGAGCGGGTAGCCGAGGTCCTCGGCGAACTCCACGGCCTGCTCGAGCGTCTTCGCGACGTGCGAGCGGGCGACGTCGGCGCCGGACTCGATGACGAGGTCCTTGAAGAGCTGGCGGTCCTCGCCCTTCTGGATGGCCTCGACCTTCGCGCCGATGAGCTCCACGCCGTGCTTGGCGAGGATGCCGAGCTCGTCGAGGCGGATGGCCGCGTTGAGCGCCGTCTGGCCGCCGAGGGTGGGGAGCACCGCGTCGGGCTTCTCCTTGATGATGATCTTCTCGAGCACCTCGCTCGTGATCGGCTCGATGTAGGTCGCGTCGGCGAACCCCGGGTCGGTCATGATTGTGGCGGGGTTGGAGTTCACGAGGATGACGCGCACGCCCTCCTCGCGGAGCACGCGGCAGGCCTGCGTGCCGGAGTAGTCGAACTCGGCGGCCTGGCCGATGACGATCGGCCCGGAGCCGATGACGAGGACGCTGTTGATGTCGTCGCGCTTGGGCATTACACGGTCTCCTGGGGGGTCGCGGCGGATGCGGGGGCGTCGCCCGCGGCGTGGATCAGCTCGATGAACCGGTCGAAGAGGTACGACGAGTCGTGCGGGCCGGCGGCCGCCTCCGGGTGGTACTGCACGCTGAAGGCGGGGATGTCGAGGCAGTTGAGCCCCTCGACCACCTGGTCGTTGAGCGAGACGTGGCTGACCTCCGCGCGGCCGAAGCCGGCGGGGCTGTCCACGGGGCCGTCGAGCGGCGCGGAGACCGCGAAGCCGTGGTTCTGGCTCGTGATCTCGACGCGGCCCGTGCGGCGGTCGAGCACGGGCTGGTTGATCCCGCGGTGGCCGAACGGCAGCTTGTAGGTGTCGAACCCGAGGGCGCGGCCGAGGAGCTGGTTGCCGAAGCAGATCCCGAAGAACGGGATGCCCTTCCGCAGCACGTCCTGCAGCAGCTCGACGTGGTACTGCGAGGCCTCGGGGTCGCCGGGGCCGTTCGAGTAGAACACGGCGGTGGGCGCGAGCTCGGCGAGCTGCTCCGTGGTGATCGACTGCGGCACCACGTGCACGTCGAGGCCGCGGGCCGCGAGGTGCTTCACCGTCGCGGTCTTGATCCCGAGGTCGAGCACGGCGACGGATCCGATGCGATCGCCGACGGCGGGGATCGTGTACGTCTCCTGCGTGGACACCTCGGCGGAGAGGTTGCGGCCCGTCATGTCGGGCGCCTGCCGCACCTGCGCGAGCTGCTCGTCGTCGCCGAGCGCGAAGGCCTCGCCGGAGAAGACGCCGGCGCGCATGGCGCCCTCGTCGCGGATCCGGCGCGTGACGGCGCGCGTGTCGATGCCGGAGATGCCGACCACGCCCTGCGCGACGAGGTCGTCCTCGAGCGTGCGCTGCCCGCGGAAGTTCGAGACCACGCGCGAGGGGTCGCGGACGACGTAGCCGGCGACCCAGATGCGGCGGGATTCCATGTCGTCGTCGTTCATGCCGGTGTTGCCGATGTGCGGCGCCGTCTGGAGCACGATCTGGCCCGCGTAGGACGGGTCGGTGATCGTCTCCTGGTAGCCGGTCATGCCGGTCGCGAAGACGGCCTCGCCGAGGGTCACGCCGCGGGCGCCGTACGCGCGTCCGACGTACCTCCGTCCGTCCTCGAGCACCAGGACTGCTGGTTCGTGTCGGGCCATGTCGGTCACTTCCCTTCGTTGTCGTCGTCGTGCGCAGGGCGCGTGATCTGGTGGAGGGCGTCGACGAGCGCGGTCTTCTCGCGCGGGTCGATCACCCGGAGGTACGTGTCGACCGCGGTCGCGGCCGCGGGGTCGAGGATCCAGGTCACGGCCACGAGGCCGCCCTCCTCCACGACGCGGTCGATCGCGTAGGTCGCGAGCCCGGATCCCGTGATGCGGTCGGCGGGCACGAGCACCTCGCGCTCGCCGTCGATCGCCAGCACGAGGCCCGCGTCGTGCACCCGGGCCGCGGCGCGCCCCCGGAAGCCGAGGGGCCGGACGGTCAGCCGGTCGAGCGGCTGGCCGGCCGTGGTCGTGGCGACGTAGAGCACGTCGACCTCGAGCGCGGGCGCTGCGAGCCCCGCGGGCGGACGCGGCGGCTCGGGCAGCGCGCGCTGGCGTCGGCGGCGCGCGCGCCAGCCGAGCACCATGAGCGCGAGGAGCAGGAGGAGGAAGGCGATCACCGTGATCGCGGGTCCGATGCGGTCGCTCATGCGCGTCCCGCCCCGGCGTCGGTGGAGGCCGCGTCGCGCGCGTCGGCGTCCCGGCGGTCGCGCAGCACGGCGGCGCGGGCGACCGTCTCGTGGTCGACGAGCGCGCCGTCGAGCACGGTCGGGTAGCCGCGGTGGAAGGTCGCGACGACGCGGCCGGGCAGCGTCATCTCCAGGTAGGGCGAGTTGCCGCTGAGCCCGCCGAGGTCGTCGCGGCCGAAGACGCGCGACGCGGACGGGTCGTAGAGCGTGATGTCGGCCGGGGATCCGCCGGCGAGCGCGTGCCCGTGCTCGGCGAGCCGGCCGATGCGCGCGGGCACGTGCGACATGACGCGCGCGACGCCCTGCCAGTCGAGGAGCCCGGTGTCGACCATGGCGAGCTGCACCACGGAGAGCGCCGACTCGAGGCCGACCATGCCGAACGCAGCGGCGTCCCACTCGCAGTCCTTGGCCTCCGTCGGATGCGGCGCGTGGTCGGTGGCGACGACGTCGATCGTGCCGTCGGCGAGCGCGGCGCGGAGGGCCTCGACGTCCTCGCGGCGCCGGAGCGGCGGGTTCACCTTGTAGCGCGCGTCGTAGCCGGCGACCAGGTCCTCGGTGAGCAGGAGGTGGTGCGGCGTGACCTCGGCGGTGACCTCGACGCCGCGGGCCTTGGCCCAGCGGATCACGTCGACCGAGCCCGCGGTGGAGACGTGGCAGACGTGGAGCCGGGATCCGACGTGCTCGGCGAGCAGCACGTCGCGCGCGATGATCGACTCCTCGGCGACCGCGGGCCAGCCCGTGATGCCGAGCTCGCCGGACAGCGCGCCCTCGTTCATGGTGGCGCCCTCGGTGAGGCGCGGGTCCTGCGCGTGCTGCGCGATGACGCCGTCGAAGGCCTTCACGTACTCGAGCGCGCGGCGCATGAGCAACGGGTCCGCGACGCACTTGCCGTCGTCGGAGAAGACGCGCACGGCCGCGCGGCTGGCGGCCATCGCGCCGATCTCGGCCAACGACTCCCCCGCGAGCCCCACCGAGACGGCGCCGATGGGGCGGACGGTCGCGTAGCCGGCCGCGTCGCCGAGCGCCTTGACCTGCTCGACCACGCCCGCTGTGTCCTGCACGGGCATGGTGTTCGCCATCGCGAAGACGGCGGTGAAGCCGCCGAGGGCCGCGGCGCGGGATCCCGTGAGCACGGTCTCGCTCTGCTCGTAGCCGGGCTCGCGCAGGTGCACGTGCAGGTCGACGAGGCCGGGCAGCGCGACGAGGCCGTCGGCCTCGATGACGCGCGCACCGGCGGGCGCCGTGAGGTCGGGCCCGATCTCGCGGATGACCCCGTCGGCGACGAGGATGTCGGCGCGCTCGCCCGAGGGCAGGGTCGCGCCGCGGATCAAGTGGGCGTCGCCCTGGATCGTGTCGTTCTGGGTCATCGGTCGGCCTTCCCGTCGCCGGACAGCAGGAGATAGAGGACGGCCATGCGCACCGAGACGCCGTTGGCGACCTGCTCGCGCACCGTGGACCTCTCCGAGTCGGCGGCGGCGGCGGATATCTCGAGCCCGCGGTTCATGGGCCCCGGGTGCATGACGATCGTATCGGGCCCGAGGAGCGCGAGGCGCGCGTCGTCCAGCCCCCAGATGCGCGCGTACTCGCGCGGGTTCGGGAAGAAGGCGGCGCGCATGCGCTCGGCCTGGATCCGGAGCATCATCACGGCGTCGGGCTTCCCCTCGACCAGCGCCGCATCGAGGTCGTAGCGCACGGTGACGGGCCAGGATCCGACGCCCACCGGCACGAGCGTAGGCGGCGCGACGAGCGTGACCTCGGCGCCGAGCGTCGTGAGCAGCCACGCGTTCGAGCGCGCGACCCGGCTGTGCAGCACGTCGCCGACGATGACGACGCGCGTGCCGTCGAGGCCCTTCCCGCGCGCGGCGGATCCGTGCAGCCGACGGCGGATGGTGAACGCGTCGAGCAGCGCCTGCGTGGGGTGCTCGTGCGTGCCGTCGCCCGCGTTGACGATGCCCGCGTCGATCCAGCCGCTGCCCGCGAGCGTGTGCGGCGCGCCCGAGGAGGGGTGGCGGACGACCACGCCGTCGGCGCCCATCGCCTGCAGCGTCTGCGCGGTGTCCTTGAGGCTCTCGCCCTTGGAGACGCTCGACCCCTTGGCGCTGAAGTTGATGACGTCGGCCGACAGGCGCTTGGCGGCGGCCTCGAAGGAGATGCGCGTGCGGGTGGAGTCCTCGAAGAAGAGGTTGACGACCGTGCGGCCGCGGAGCGCGGGGGTCTTCTTGATCTCGCGCGTGCCGACGTCGGCCATGTCCTCGGCGACGTCGAGGATGTGGACCGCCTCGTCCCGGGACAGGTCGCGGGTGGAGAGCAGGTGCCTCATCGGGACGCCCCCTCGCCGGCGGGGGCGGACGCGGGCTCGTCGTCCGGGCCGGCGATGCTCACCGAATCCTCGCCGTCGGTCTCGTCGAGCCGGACGAAGATCCGCTCGGCGAGGCTCGACGGCAGGTTCTTGCCCACGAAGTCGGCGCGGATGGGGAACTCGCGGTGGCCGCGGTCGACCAGCGCGGCGAGCCGCACGGCGGTGGGGCGGCCGAGGTCGCCGATCGCGTCGAGGGCGGCGCGCACGGTGCGGCCGGAGAAGAGCACGTCGTCGACGAGCACGACCGTGCGGCCGTCGACGCCGCCGGCGGGCAGGCGCGTGGGCGCGGGCGCGCGGGTGGGGTTCCGCTGCAGGTCGTCGCGGTACATCGTGACGTCGAGCGAGCCGACCAGGTCGGCGGGGGCCTCGGGCTCGAGGCGGGCGATGATCCGGCCGATGCGCTCGGCGAGGACGGTGCCGCGCGTGGGGATCCCGAGGAGCAGCAGGCCCTGGGGGCCGCGGTTCGACTCGAGGATCTCGTGGGCGATGCGCGTGAGCGCACGGGTGATGTCAGAGGGCTGCAGCACGATGCGCTGAGGCAATCCGACCTCCTTCCCCGCCTCTCGGGACGGATGTTAAAGGTGGTCTGTTCCGCCGGTCACTCTAGCGGGTCTCCCCCCGGACGCAGGGGCCCGCCGCGCCGCCCGCGCGTGTCCTCAGCGCGCGGAGGCGTCGAGCACCGCGCGGATCCGGCCGAGCACGGCCGCGTCCTGCAGGCTCGTGGCGTCGCCGAGGGTCCGACCCTCCACGAGGTCGGCGAGGAGGCGCCGCATGATCTTGCCCGAGCGCGTCTTCGGCACGTCCGGCACCGCGACTATCCGGCGGGGCTTCGCGACCGGCCCGATGGCGCGCGCGACGTGCGCCGTGAGGAGGGGCTCCAGCTCCGCGGCGAGCGCGTGCCAGCCCGCCGCGTCGTCGTCCGCCGGGCGCGCGTCGCCGCGCGGCACGACGAACGCGACCACGCTCTGGCCGGTGAGGTCGTCCGCGACGCCCGTCACGCCCGCCTCCCCCACGCGCGGGTGCGCGACGAGGGCCGACTCGATCTCGATGGTCGACAGCCGGTGTCCGGAGACGTTGACCACCTCGTCGATCCGGCCCTGCAGCGCGATGTCGCCGTCCGCGTCCCGGCGCGCGCCGTCGCCCGCGAGGAACCAGCCGCGGTCGGCGAAGCGCTCCCAGTAGGCGCTGCGGTAGCGCACCGGGTCGCCCCAGACGGTGCGGGCCATGCCGGGCCACGGGCGCTGGATCACGAGGAGGCCGGCCTCCCCCGGGCCGGCGGGCTCGCCGTCGTCGTCGACCACGTCGACCCGGAACCCGGGCAGGGCGCGGCCGGCGGCGCCGGGCTTGAGCGTCGAGACGCCCGGCAGCGGCGCGATGACCGCGGCCCCCGTCTCCGACTGCCACCACGTGTCGACGACGGGCGCGGATCCCCCGCCGACCTCCCGGTGGAACCAGCGCCACGCCGCGGGGTTGATCGCCTCGCCCACGGACCCCAGCAGCCGGATGCTCGAGAGGTCGTGCCCGGCGATGCCCTCGGGGAACCAGCTCATGAGCGACCGGATGAGCGTGGGCGCGGTGTAGTAGGTCGTCACCCCGTACCGCTCGATGATCTCGAGGTGCCGCCCGCGGTGGGGCGTGTCGGGTGTGCCCTCGTAGATGACCTGCGTCAGCCCGTTGGAGAGCGGCCCGTAGATCTCGTACGTGTGCGCGGTGACCCAGGCGAGGTCGGCCGTACACCAGTGCACGTCGTCGGGCTTGGCGTCGAAGTGCGCCCAGTGCGCCCACGACGCGTGGGCGAGGTAGCCGCCGGAGGTGTGCACGAGGCCCTTGGGGCGGCCCGTCGTGCCCGACGTGTAGATGATGAAGAGCGGGTGCTCGGCGTCGAAGGCGGCCGGCGCGTGCACGGGCGACGCGGATCCCACGGCGTCGTGCCACCACACGTCGCGGCCGTCCGTCCACGGGACCTCCTGGCCGGTGCGGCGGACGACGAGCACATGCTCGATCGACGCGACGCCCGCGACCGCCTCGTCGGCCTGCGGCTTGGTCGCGACCGCGGTGCCGCGCCGGTTCTGCCCGTCGCTCGTGATGAGGACCTTGGCGCCCGTGTCCTCGACGCGGAAGCGCAGCGCCTCCGCGGAGAAGCCGCCGAAGACGAGCGAGTGGACGGCGCCGATGCGCGCGACGGCGAGCGTCGCGACGATCGTCTCTACGAGCACGGGCAGGTAGATCACGACCCGGTCGCCCGGCCCGACGCCGAGCGCGGTGAGCGCGTTGGCGGCGCGAGACACCTCCTCCAGCAGGTCGCGGTAGGTCACCGTACGGCGGTCGCCCGGCTCGCCCTCGAAGTGCAGCGCGACCTCGTCCCCGCGGCCGGCGGCGACGTGGCGGTCCACGCAGTTCGCGGCGACGTTGAGGCGGCCGCCCGCGAACCAGGTGGCGGCGGGGACCTGCGGGGTGCCGTCGGCGGCGACCGGCGGGATCCACGTGTGCGCGGTCTCCCACGGCGTCTCCCAGTCGAGGCGGCGGGCGGCCTCCTCCCAGAAGGCGACCGGATCCGCCTCGGCCCGCGCGTACGCCTCGGCCGTGACGTTCGCGGACGCGGCCAGGTGCGCCGGCGGCGGGAAGAGCGCCTGCTCGGCGTCGGTGGCGGGGTCGGTCGCGGTCTCGGCCTGCTCGATGCGCGGGGAGGTCATGCGCCGACGCTACGTGCGCGCCCCCGGGGATCCGGAACCGGCGCGTCACGCGACGACACGGAGCGGGCGGGGTGCGCCCCCCCTAGGCCTGCGTCGCCGCGATCCGCGCCAGCATGCCGTTTACGAACGACGCCGACTCGTCCGTCGACAGCGACGCCGCGAGGTCGACGCTCTCCGAGATGGCGACGCCGTCGGGCACGTCGGCGTTGAAGAGGATCTCCCAGATGCCGATGCGCAGGATCGCGCGGTCGACGGCGGGCATGCGGGCGAGCGTCCAGTTCACCGAGTACGTCTCGATGAGCTCGTCGATCTCGTCCTGGTGCGCGACGAACCCCTCGGCGATCTCGCGGGCGTACTGCCACGAGGCCTGCCGGTCGGGCTCGGCCGCGGCGCGCTGCTGCTCGACCGCGAGGGTCGCAGGGATGGACTCGCCGCGGATGTCCGCGACGTAGAGGACGTCGAGGGCGCGCTTGCGCGCCTTGGTGCGTGCGCTCACGGGTCAGTCGGTGACGCGGCCGAGGTAGTCGCCCGTGCGGGTGTCCACCTTGACGCGCGTGCCCTGCTCGAGGAAGAGCGGGACCTGGATCTGGTGACCGGTCTCGACCGTCGCGGGCTTGGTGCCACCCGTCGAGCGGTCGCCCTGCAGGCCCGGCTCCGTGTACGTGATGGTCAGCACGACGGACGCGGGCAGCTCGACGTAGAGCCCCTCGCCGTTGTGCAGCGCCACGGTGACGTCCTGGTTCTCGAGCATGAAGTTCTTCGCGTCGCCGACCTGCGCGGCGGACAGCGTGATCTGGTCGTAGTCGCTCGTGTCCATGAACACGAAGTTCTCGCCGTCGGCGTAGAGGTACTGGAAGTCGCGGCGGTCGACCGTCTCGGTCTCGATCTTCGCGCCCGCGTTGAACGTGCGGTCGACAACCTTGCCGCTCATCACGTTCTTGACCTTCGTGCGCACGAACGCGCCGCCCTTGCCCGGCTTGACGTGCTGGAACTCGATGACGGTCCACAGCTGGCCGTCCATGTTGAGGACGACGCCGTTCTTGATGTCAGCGGTAGAGGCCATGCGGGGAGGATCCTTGCCTGTTCGACGAGCGGGAGGTGCGGCGTCGGAGCGGCCGCACGGGGGTGCCGGGCGCCGACCCGGTGCGGGCGGCGTGGCGATCCGAGGGATCAGCCTAACGGGTGGCGGTCACGACGTGCGCGAGGGCCAGGAGGTAGGAGCCCTGCCCGAGCCCGGCGATGACGCCCGTGGCGACGGGCGAGATGACGCTGGTGTGCCGGAACTCCTCGCGCGCATGCGGGTTCGAGATGTGCACCTCGAGGAGGAGGATGCCGGCCTTCGTCACGAGCGCGGCAGCGTCGCGGAGGGCGTACGAGTAGTGCGTGAAGGCCGCCGGGTTCATGATCACGGGGCTCGCGGTGTCGACGGCCTCGTGCAGCCAGCCGATGAGGGTCGCCTCGTCGTCGGTTTGCCGCAGGTCGATCTCGATGTCGTCGGGCGCGAACGCGACGAGCTCCCGGCGGAGGTCGTCGAGCGACCCGGTGCCGTACACGTCGGGCTCGCGGCTGCCGAGCCGTCCGAGGTTGGGGCCGTTGAGGACGAGCACGCGTGACATGCGCACCAGCCTAGGGCGGGTCAGCCGACGCTCTGGCCGCCGTCGGAGCGGATGCGCTGGCCGTTGATCCAGCCGCCCTCCGCCGAGAGCAGGAAGCACACGAGCGCGGCGGCGTCGCGGGGCTCGGCGAGCCGGCCGCGGGGCGTGGCCTGCCGCAGGCCCTCGCGCAGCTCGGGCGTGAACCAGCCGGTGTCGGTGGGCCCGGGATCCACGAGGTTCGCGGTCACGCGCACGTGCTCGAGCTCGCGCGCGGCCGCGATGACGATGCGATCGAGCGCCGCCTTGCTCGCGCCGTAGGGCACGTTGCCGACCACGTGGTCGCTCGTGAGGGCCACGATGCGGCCCGCGCCGGGCTCCGCGCGGTACCGCCGGGCGAAGCCCTGGATGAGCTGGAGCGACGCCCGCACGTTCACGGCGAGGTGCCGGTCGAGGGCCTCCACGGTCGTGTCGAGGAGGCCGCTGTCGACCGACTCGGCGTGGCTGAGGACGAGGCCCGTGATCGGGCCGAGCGCGCGCTCGACCTCGTCGAGGATCCGCTCGGCCGCGCCCGTGTCCATCAGGTCGGCCTCGATCGCGTGCGCCCGGCCCCCGGCGCGCACGACGGCCTCGGCGACCCGCGCGGGGTCGTCGGGCTGCGGGCCCCAGGGCATGCGCGCGTCGTAGGCGGACCAGTAGGAGAAGGCGACGTCCCAGCCGCCGAGGGCCAGGTCCTCGGCGATGGCCGCGCCGAGCCCCGCGACCCGGCCGACGCCCGTGATCAGCGCGACCGGGCGGACGGGCGCCTCGGGATGCGCAGGATCGCTCACGAGCCGATCTCCTGGTACGCCGCGAACAGCAGCGCCTCCTCGGGGCCGTTGAGCACGCTGGCCCGGCCGACGCCGTCGAGCACGATGAACCGCATCATGTCGCCGCGCGCCTTCTTGTCGCGCTTCATGCTCGCGACGAGCGTGGGCCAGCGCCCCACGGGGTAGCTCGTGGGCAGGTCGAGCGAGTCGAGGATCCGCCGGTGCCGGTCGACCGCCTCGTCGGACAGCGACCGCGTGAGCCGTGACAGCTCCGCCGCGAACACCATGCCGACCGCGACGGCGGCCCCGTGCCGCCAGCGGTAGCGCTCGGCGTGCTCGATCGCGTGGCCGAGCGTGTGCCCGTAGTTGAGGATCTCGCGGCGGCCCTTCTCCGTGAAGTCCTCCCCCACGACCTCGGCCTTCATGGCGATCGCCAGCTCTACGACCCGGCGGAACTCGGGGCTCGTCGGATCCGTGACGCGCGCGACGTCCGCCTCGATCACGTCGAGGATCTCGGGCACCGCGATGAACCCGGCCTTCACGATCTCCGCGAAGCCCGTGACGATCTCGTTCCGCGGCAGGGTCGCGAGCAGGTCGAGGTCGACGATCACGGCCGTCGGCGCGTAGAAGGCGCCCACGAGGTTCTTGCCCTCGGACGTATTGATGCCGGTCTTGCCGCCCACGGCCGCGTCGACCATCGCGAGCACGGTCGTCGGGATCTGGATGAGCATCACGCCGCGCAGCCACGTCGCCGCGACGAACCCGCCGAGGTCGGTCGTGGCGCCGCCGCCGAGCGTGATGACGGCGTCGGAGCGCGTGAAGTCGGTGGTGCCCATGATCTTCCAGCAGAACGCGGCGACCTCGACGCGCTTGGCGCCCTCGGCGTCGGGCACCTCGGCGAGGTACACCTCCACGTCGCCCTGCAGGCGCTCGCGCAACCGGGACGCCTCCTCGGCGAGGGCGGGCGCGTGCACGATGAGCACCTTGCGCACGCGCGGGCCGAGCAGCGCGCCCACGCCCCGGACGAGGCCACGGCCGACGGTGACGTCGTAGCCGGGCGTGCCGGACACGTGGATCACGGTGGGCGCGTCGGGTTCCGCGGCGGCGGTCTCAGCGGCTGCGGTGGGGGTCGATTCGGTCATGGCTGCCTCTCCCGGGCGAAGCGCTCGATCTCGCGGGCGATGTGCGGGAGCGGGCGGTCGGAGGTGTCGATGGTCAGGTCGGCGAGCGAGCGGTAGAGCTCCTCGCGGTCGGCGACGATGCGGCGCCAGCTGTCGAGGCCGTCGACGAGCGGGCGGTCGTGGCCGCGGATCCGCGCGCGCACGGCGTGCTCGCTGACGGTGAGGAGCACGACCCGGCACGACTCCAGGTCGGCGCGCGTCGCGGCATCGAGGACAGCTCCCCCGCCGAGCGAGACGACCCCCTCCTCCGCGAGGGCGGCGGCGACCGCGGCCCGCTCGAGCTCGCGGAACCGCGGCTCGCCGTGCTCGCGGAAGATGTCGGCGATGGATCCGTGCGCCTGGACGATCGCGCGGTCGGTGTCCGTGAACGGCACGCCCAGCGCCTTCGCGACGCGGCGGCCGACCGTGGTCTTGCCCGCGCCGGGCGGGCCGATCAGGACGACCGGCACGCTCAGGCCTCGGGAGGAGCGGGCGGCGCGGCGTCCGCCTCGTCCACGAGGTCGGCGCCCGTGCGGCGGCCCTCGGGGATCGCGTCGAGGTAGCCGCGGAGGTTCCGCCGGGTCTCGCCCACGGAGTCGCCGCCGAACTTCTCCAGCATGGCGTCGGCGAGCGTCAGCGCGACCATGGCCTCGGCGACCACGCCCGCGGCGGGCACCGCGCACACGTCGGAGCGCTGGTGGTTCGCGGGGGCCGCGCCGCCCGTGGCGGTGTCGATGGTGCGGAGGGCGCGCGGCACGGTCGCGATGGGCTTCATCCCGGCGCGGACACGGAGGACCGTGCCCGTCGACATGCCGCCCTCGGTGCCGCCCGCGCGGTCCGTGGACCGGCCGATGCCGGCGTCCGTGGAGAACAGCTCGTCGTGCGCCTCGGATCCGCGGCGCGTGGTGGTGAGGAAGCCGTCGCCGACCTCGACGCCCTTGATCGCCTGGATGCCCATGAGCGCCGCCGCGAGCTTCGAGTCGAGGCGACGGTCCCAGTGCACGTGCGAGCCGAGGCCCGGCGGCAGGTCGTAGGCGAGGACCTCGACGACGCCGCCGACCGTGTCGCCGCTCGCCTTCGTGTCGTCGACCTCGGCGACCATGCGCGCGCTCGTCTCGGCGTGGAAGCAGCGCAGCGGGTCCGCGTCGAGCGCGTCCACGTCGGCCGGCGTCGGCAGCGGCGCGCCCTCGGGCACGCGGACGGGGCCGATGGCGAGCGTGTGGCTGACGAGCGTGATCCCGAGCTCGGCGAGGAACGCGCGCGCCACGGCGCCGAGCGCGACACGGGCGGCGGTCTCGCGGGCGCTCGCGCGCTCGAGCACGGGGCGCGCCTCGTCGAAGTCGTACTTCTGCATGCCCACGAGGTCGGCGTGGCCGGGACGGGGACGTGTGAGGGCGGCGGCGCGCGCGCCCTGCAGCTTCTCCGGATCCACCGGCTCGGGGCTCATGACGTCGACCCACTTGGGCCACTCCGTGTTGCCGATGCGCACCGCGATGGGGCTGCCGAGCGTACGCCCGTGGACCACGCCGGTCGACAGGCTCAGCTCGTCCTGCTCGAACGCCATGCGCGCGCCGCGGCCGTAGCCGAGCTTGCGACGGGCGAGGTCGGCGCGGATGCCGTCCAGGCTGACGGGCACGCCCGCGGGCAAGCCCTCCAGGACGGCGATGAGTTCGGGGCCGTGGGATTCCCCGGCGGTGAGCCAACGCAGCATGGCCCCATCCTCCCACAGCGGCAGGGTCGACCCCGCGGGCCGGGCTCCCGTCGAAGGCCTCCCACAGCGGCAGGGTCGACCCCGCGGCTCAGGCTCCCGTCCAGGCCCTCCGCGGATCCCGGCCGACGCTCGCGAGCATCGCCGCCAGCACCGGCTCCTCGTCGGGCAGCGGCAGCTCGGCGTCCCCGGCGACGAACAGGCGCACCTGGCCGAGCGCCTGGTGCACGAGCATGTCGATCCCCGGCACGACGCGTCCGCCCGCGCGCTCCCACCCGGTGGCGATCCCGGTGGGCCAGGGCGCGTACGTGACGTCGAGGAGCACGGTCGCCTCGGACAGGGCGGCGGGCAGCGGCACGGTCGCGGCGGCGTCGCCCGGGAGGGTGCTGACCACGGTGTCGGCGTCGCGGAGCGCGCCCTGCGCGTCGTCGAGCGGCACGGCGCGGAGCGCGAGGCCCAGCTCGTCGGCCAGCGGCGCGAGCTCCCGGCCCTGCGCCGGACGGCGGGCCGCGACGACGACCTCGCGTGCGCCCATCCGGGCCAGCGCGACGACGGCCGAGCGCGCGGTGGATCCGGCGCCCAGCACGACCGCCCGCCCGCACCGCTCGACGCCGGCCATCTCGAACGCGCGCACGATCCCCGCGACGTCCGTGTTCGCGCCGCGGCGCCGCACCCCGCCGCCGCCGTCCTCCTCGAGGAGCAGCGTGTTGGCCGCGCCCGCGAGGCGGGCCGTGTCGTCGAGCAGGTCGAGGAGCGGCAGCACGTCGCGCTTGAGCGGCATCGTGAGCGACAGGCCGCGCCAGCCGGATCCGAGGCCCGCCACGAACGCGCCCAGATCCGCCCCCGCGCACTCCATCGCCGCGTAGGTCCAGTCCAGCCCGAGCACCCGGTACGCCGCGGCGTGCAGCCGGGGCGATAGCGAGTGCGCGATGGGGCTGCCGAGGACCGCCAGCCGCACGGCCGGCGTCCGCGGATCAGCCATTGCCCGGGTTGTCCTTCATGAACTGCTGCCACTGCGCGACGGCCTTCTCGTGCTCCTCGTACGTCTGGGAGAACACGGTGTCGCCCGTGATGGTGTTGACGGTGACGAAGTAGAGCCACGGGCCGTCCGCGGGCGCCAGCGCCGCCTTGATCGCGAGGTCGCCCGGGTTCGAGATGGGGCCGATCGGGAGCCCCGGGTGCACGTAGGTGTTCCACGGGTTGTCGTCCGAGCGCTCGGCATCGGTGGTCGTGACCCGGCCGACCGAGCTCGCGCCGTACGCGACGGTCGCGTCCGACTGCAGCGGCATGCCGATCGCGATGCGGTTCTGGAACACGCGCGACACCTTGTAGAAGTCCCCCTCGAAGCGGGCCTCCTTCTGGATGAGCGCGGCGAGCGTGAGCACGCGGTGCCGATCGGCGGGCGCGACGCCGGCCTGGTCGAGCGCCTGGAAGGTGCGGCTCACCATCGCCTTGACCATGTCGGTCGCGGAGGTGCCGGGAGGGAAGTCGTACGTGGCCGGGAAGAGGTAGCCCTCGATGTTCGGCGCCTCGGCGGGGATGCCGAGCGCCGCGCGATCCGCGGCCGCGGCCTCCAGGTCGGCGACGGGAGTGCCGGTGCCCTCCGCGATGAGCTCGAACGCCTGCGCGGCCGTCTGGCCCTCGGGGATGGTGACCTTGGCCTGGCTCTGGCTCGACGGATCCTGCAGCAGCGCCAGCGCGGACGCCGCGCTCATCTGCTTCCGCAGCGTGTACGTGCCCGGCTGGAAGACGACCTCGCCGCCTGATGCGACGACGGCCCGGTAGAACGCCTTCGACGTCTTCACGACGTCCTGCGACGCGAGCGTGTCGCCGATGGTGCTGCCCGTGTCGCCCGTCTTGACGACCACCTGCACCTCGCCGGTTCCGTCGCCGTCGTAGTCGGTGGGCTCGGCGGGCGTGAGGAGCGCCGTCACGACCGGGCCGAAGAGCGACGTGGCGATGACGGCCGCGCCGCCGAACAGCGCGATGAGCAGGACCACGACGTACGGCCACTTCGGGTGGCGGCGCTTCGGCTTCGGGGCGACGGGGACCGCCCTGCGCTCCGGTGCGCCGCGGCCGCCGTCCGCCGCATCGCGGGTCGGGGTGAGCGGGGTCGGGGTGGTCCGGGCGGCGCTCGGGGCCGCCTCCTCGACGCGCGGACGCTCCTCGGAGGCGGGACGCGGCGCGCCGGCGGAGGCGAGCGGCGCGGTCTCGCGCGCGGGGGGACGCTCGTCGGCCACCGTGCGTCGTGGTGCGTCATCCGGTGCGGAAGCCCCCGCCTGCGCCTCCGCCGCCTCGCGCAGCGCGCGGAGCTCGCGTCGGGTCATGGGCGCCCCGGTGCCGATGCCCGGTCCCTCTCCGCGGGGAGCGGCCGCGGGATCCGGCGCGGGAGCGGCCGCGGGCGTCGACGCCGGGGAGTCCGCGGGGCGGTCGCCGAAGAGGCTCTCGAAGGGGTCGCCACCTCCACCCGCGGCCGCCGTGGCTCGTCGGGTGGGATCGGTCTCAGGCGTGTCGGTCAGGATCGACTCGGTTCCTCGGGACGAGAGCACCGGGTGGGGAGCCGGCGGCGCGCTCGGTCTCGAGCGCGTGTTGAAGGATTATAACGGCCGCCACCTGGTCGATCACCGGCTTCTGCTTACGGGAGCCTCTGCCCGAGGCCCGCAGGGCGCCCTGCGCGGAGACCGTCGAGAGGCGCTCGTCGACCAGCCGCACGGGGATCCCGGTCGCGTCCGCGAGCCGCCGGGCGAACCCCTCCGCGTCGTCCGTGGACGCGGTCGCGCGGCCCGAGAGCGCCAGCGGCAGGCCCACGACGAGCTCCGCGCAGTCGATCTCGGCCGCCACCTCGAGGATCCGCCGCACGTCCGCCGAGCCCCCCGCGTCGCGCGGCACGGTCTCGACGGGCGTCGCGATCAGGCCGTGCGGATCCGACCGGGCGAGGCCGATGCGGGCCTTGCCCACGTCGACGGCCAGCCGGGATCCGATCCGCATCAGGAGGCGAGCGCCTGGCGGACCGCGGCCAGCGCGTCGGCGATGGCTGCCACGTCGGATCCGCCGCCCTGCGCGAGGTCGTCCTTGCCGCCTCCGCCGCCCCCGAGCACGGCCGCCGCGGCGCGGGCGAGCTGCCCGGCCTTGGCGCCGGCGTCGCGCGCGGCCTGGTTCGTGGCCACGATGACGGTCGGCTTGCCGCCCGCGTCGCCCGCCAGGGCGACCACGACGGGCTCGGATCCCGCGCGCTCCCGCACGAGGGTGACCAGCTGGCGCACCTCGTCCGCCGAGCGGACGCTGCCGAGCGACTCCTGGATCAGCATGACGGCGCCCACGCGCGCGCCCTGCAGGAGGAGCGCCGGCACGCGCTGCTGCAGCGCCTGCGCCTCGAAGTCCGCGATGCGCCGCTCCGCCGTCTTGAGGTTCTGCATGAGATCGGCGATCCGGTCCGGCAGCTGCTCGCGCGGCGTCTTGAGGCTCGACGTGAGCTGCGACACGATGGCGCGCTCGACGGCGAGGTCCTGGAACGCCTCGCGGCCGACGAGGGACTCGATGCGACGGTTGGTGGATCCGACGGACGACTCCCCCACCACGTTGATGAGCCCGATCTGCGCGCTGGACGACACGTGCGTGCCGGCGCACAGCTCGCGCGACCACGGACCGCCGATGTCGACCACGCGCACGGTGTCGCCGTACTTCTCGCCGAACAGCGCCATGGCGCCGAGCTGCTTGGCCTCGTCGATGGGCATCACGCGCGTCACGACCTGCAGGTCGTCGCGCACCGCCCCGTTGGCGATGTCCTCGATCTCGCTGCGCGTCTCCGCCGACAGCGCCTGGTTCCACGCGAAGTCGAGGCGCATGTAGCCGGCCCGGTTGTAGGAGCCCGACTGGTGCGCGTCCTGGCCGAGCACCTGGCGGAGCGCGGCGTGCACGAGGTGCGTGCCGGAGTGCGCCTGGGTCGCGCCGCGGCGCCAGTCGGCGTCGACGACGGTCGTGGCGGCGTCCCCGACGCCCACCTCGCCCGAGCGGACCTGCACGCGGTGGCTGATGAGGCCCTTCACGGGCTTCTGCACGTCGAGCACCTCGAGGTCGAAGCCGTTCCCGACGATGCTGCCCGCGTCGGCCTCCTGGCCGCCGGACTCCGCGTAGAGGCTCGTCTCGGGGAGGATGACCTCCGCGATGTCGCCCGCGACCGCGTGGTCGACGCTGTGGCCGCCCACGATGAGGCCGAGGATCGTGGTCCCGGTCTCCAGCTCGTCGTACCCGGTGAAGCGCGTCTCGCCGGCCGCGCGGAACGCGCTGTAGACGGTGAGGTCGGCCAGCGCCGTCTTCTTGCTCTTGGCATCGGCCTTGGCGCGCGTGCGCTGCTCCAGCATCAGGCGGTCGAAGGCCTCGCGGTCGACCGTGAGGCCATTCTCCTCGGCCATCTCGAGCGTGAGGTCGATGGGGAAGCCGAACGTGTCGTGCAGGAGGAACGCGGTGTCGCCGGCGATCCGCTCGCCGCCCTTGGCCTTCGTCTCGCCGACGGCCACGTCGAGGATCGTCGTGCCGCCCGAGAGCGTGCGGAGGAACGTCTCCTCCTCGGCGTACGCGAGGCGAGAGATGCGCTCGAAGTCGTCGGAGACCTCGGGGTACGCGGCCTTCATCGCGTCACGCGACGCGGGGAACAGCTCGCCGAAGGTCGCGGCGTCCACGCCCATGAGGCGCATGGCGCGCACGGTGCGGCGCATGAGGCGGCGCAGGATGTAGCCGCGCCCCTCGTTCGACGGCCGCACGCCGTCGGACATGAGCATGAGCGAGGAGCGCACGTGGTCGGCGACGATGCGCATGCGCACGTCGTCCTCGTGGTCGGCGCCGTAGCGGCGGCCCGCGAGCTCGGCCGCGCGGTCGAGGACCGGGCGCACCTGGTCGATCTCGTACATGTTCTCGACGCTCTGCTTGAGGAACGCGACGCGCTCGAGCCCCATGCCGGTATCGATGTTCCTCTTCGGCAGGTCGCCGAGGATCTCGAACTCGCTCTTGCTCGTGCCGGCGCCGCGCAGGTACTGCATGAAGACGAGGTTCCAGATCTCCACGTAGCGGTCGTCGTCGGTCGCCGGGCCGCCGTCGGCGCCGTACGCGGGACCGCGGTCGAAGAAGATCTCCGAGCAGGGGCCGGCGGGGCCGGGCTGGCCGGTGTGCCAGTAGTTCGTGTCGCGCCCGAGGCCCTGGATCCGGTCGTCCGGCAGGCCCGCGATGCGCTTCCACGCCTGCCGGGCCTCGTCGTCCTCGTGGTACACGGTGACCCAGAGGTCGTCGGGCGCGAAGCCGAGGCCGCCGTCGGCCTCGCTCGTGGTGAGCAGCTCCCACGCGTACGCGATGGCCTGCTCCTTGAAGTAGTCGCCGAAGGAGAAGTTGCCGTTCATCTGGAAGAAGGTGCCGTGCCGCGGCGTGCGGCCGACCTCCTCGATGTCGAGCGTGCGGATGCACTTCTGGACGCTCGTGGCGCGCGGGAACGGCGCGGGCACGACGCCCGTGAGGTACGGCACGAACGGCACCATGCCGGCCACCGTGAACAGCAGCGTCGGGTCGTCGCTCACGAGCGACGCCGACGGCACCACGGTGTGCCCCCGGTCGCCGAAGTACGTCAGCCAGGCGTTGCGGATGTCTGCGGTCTGCATCGGGTCTACTGCTTTCCCAGCTCGGTGATGGTGTCCTCGGCCTCGCCCACGGCGGAGCGGAGCTCGGCCTCGCGGCGGCGGTAGCCGTGCTCGACGGCCTCGCCGAAGCGGCGGGCCCGGGCGTCGACGCCCTGGAAGAGGCGGTGCCCGGCGGGCGTGCGGTCGACCACGTGGGCGACGGCGAAGCCGATCGCGACCCCCACGACGATGAGGACGAGGTTCTTCATGCTTCTCCCCTTCCGGGAGGTGACGCGACGGGCTGCTGGCCTTCGGGGCCGAGGGCGATCCTACCGGCCGGGCCCCGCGCCTCCCCGGCCGAGCCGCCCCAGCGACGCCCGGATACGCCGCGAGGCGGGCCGCCCCGGGAAGGGACGACCCGCCTCGCGGGATGGTGCGATGGGGCTAGCGGGCCGCGTAGTACTCGACGACCAGCTGGACCTCGCAGGTCACGGGGACCTCGGCGCGCTTCGGCAGTCGCACGAGGCGGGCCTGCAGCTTGTCGAGCTCGACCTCGAGGTACGGGGGGAGCTTCGGCAGCACGTCGGCGTGACCGCCGGCGGCGGCGACCTGGAAGGGCTCGGTGCCCTCGGAGCGCGGCTTGACGTGGATCATCTGGCCGGCCTTCACGCGGAAGGAGGGGCGGTCGACGATCTTGCCGTCGACCATGATGTGGCGGTGCACGACGAGCTGGCGGGCCTGCGCCGTGGTGCGCGCGAGGCCGGAGCGGACGACGAGCGCGTCGAGGCGCTGCTCGAGGATCTCGACGAGGTTCTCACCGGTCAGGCCCTGGGTGCGACGCGCCTCCTGGAAGGCGATCTTGAGCTGGGCCTCGCGGATGCCGTACTGGGCGCGCAGACGCTGCTTCTCGCGCAGGCGGACGGCGTAGTCGCTGTCCTGCTTGCGCTTGGACCGGCCGTGCTCGCCCGGCGCGTAGGGGCGCTTCTCGAGGTACTTGGCCGCCTTCGGCGTGAGCGGGATGCCCAGCGCGCGGGAGAGGCGGGTCTTGCTGCGGGTGCGTGACTTGGTGGACACGTTTTCCTTCCAGGGAGAAAGTCTCAGACTACGGGTGGTGCAGGGCGTCCGCGCACACGCATGGGCGCGCGACGACACGAGACCGCTGATGCGGTGTCCTGCGGAAGTAGAGGGATTCGCCACGGGTCGTCCGGCTACAGGACGTGTCCCTTGATCATGATGTCGACGCAGCCGCACGCGACACCCGATTGAGGCGTCAGCAAGCGTAGCACGCGACCGCCGTGATCTCCGGGATGCGCCGCGCCGGCATCAGCCTCCGCGGACGATGCGCCGCAGCTTCTCCAGCCGCGCCGACAGGTCGCGCTCGTGCCCGTGCTGCGTGGGCGAGTAGTAGGTGCGGCCGACGAGCTCGTCCGGCAGGTACTGCTGGGTGACGACGCCGATGTCCGCGTCGTGCGGGTAGCGGTAGCCCTTGCCGTGGCCGAGCAGCTTCGCGCCCGGGTAGTGCGCGTCGCGGAGGTGCAGGGGGACGCGGCCGAACGCGCCGGCGCGGACGTCCGCGATCGCCTGGTCGATGCCGAGGTAGGAGGCGTTCGACTTGGGCGCGGTCGCGAGGTGCACGACCGCCTGCGCCAGCGGGATCCGCCCCTCCGGCATGCCGATGAGCTGCACCGCGTCCGCCGCCGCGACCGCGACGACGAGCGCCTGCGGGTCGGCGAGCCCGATGTCCTCGGACGCGGAGACGATGATCCGCCGGGCGATGAAGCGCGGGTCCTCCCCCGCCTCGATCATGCGGGCCAGGTAGTGGAGCGCGGCGTCGACGTCGGATCCGCGGATCGACTTGATGAACGCGCTGATGACGTCGTAGTGCTCGTCGCCGTTGCGGTCGTAGCGGAGCAGCGCCCGGTCGACCGCGAGCGCGACCTGCTCGGTGGAGATGGGGATGGGCGCGGGATCCTCGGCGGGGGCCGCGTCGCCGTCCTCGTCCTCGTCGCCGTCCTCGTCGTCGTCCGCCGCCGCGCGCGCCTTGCCCGTCGCGTCCGCCTGCGCCGACACGGCCGCCGCCTCGAGCGCCGTCAGCGCGCGGCGCGCGTCCCCGGACGCCAGGCGGATGATCATGGCCCGGGCGTCGTCGTCGAGCGCGAACCGCCCGCCGAGGCCGCGGTCGTCGGCGACGGCGCGGTCCACGAGCACGCCGAGGTCGTCGTCGTCGAGCTGCTCCAGCGTCAAGAGGAGGCTGCGGGAGAGCAGCGGCGAGATGACGGAGAAGGACGGGTTCTCCGTGGTGGCCGCGATGAGGATCACCCACCCGTTCTCCACGCCGGGCAGCAGCGCGTCCTGCTGCGCCTTGGTGAAGCGGTGGATCTCGTCGAGGAAGAGCACGGTCGAGACGCCGAAGAGGTCGCGGTCGCTCAGCGCCTTCTCCATCACCTGACGCACGTCGCGGACGCCCGCGGTGACGGCCGAGAGCTCGACGAAGCGGCGGCTGGATCCATGCGCGATGGCCTGCGCGAGCGTCGTCTTGCCCGTCCCGGGCGGGCCCCACAGGATGATCGAGACCGAGCCCTGCTCCCCCGCCACGTCCGAGGCGAGGCTCACGAGGGGCGAGCCGGGCGTCAGGAGATGGCGCTGGCCGGTGACCTCGTCGAGGCTGCGGGGTCGCATCCGGACGGCCAGGGGCGTCGCCCCCGAACGGAGGCCCGGTCGCGTGTCGGTCATGGTCTCGATGGTAGGCGCGACCGGCTATGGTTCCCGTACCGCCGCCTCGGGCGGGACCGACCGTGAGGACGCCGTGGCCCCGAAGAACGACCGCGCAGCCCGCGAGGCGCAGGCCCGGCTCCGCCGTTACGCCGCCCGTCAGGAGCTCCACTCCCGGTCCGTGCGACGCCGTCGCCGCGACGACCTGGCCGCGGTCGTCGCCGTGGTCCTCGTCGCCGCCCTCGCGGTGGGGGCCCAGCTCGCGTACGAGTCCGGACCCGGCGCCCCGGAACCGGCGCCGGCCCCGTCGTCCTCGCCGTCGACCCCTGCCCCCGCCCCGGAGACGCCGGACGCCACGCCGACCCCCTGACCCGCCTCCGCAACCCGGTCCCCGCGGTGCGCGCGACCGGAGGGTCGGCCCCCCGGTCCTCACGGGCCCCTGCGAGGCGCGTCGGATCCGCGGAGACCGGAGCATCGGCGGCCCGCCCTGGGGCATGATCGACAGGTCAGCCAGCGCCCGGCGCGAGACGATCGCGCCCGTGAGGCGTGCTCTAGGCTGGCGTGCACGTCTCCGCACCGGTCCGGCCGGTCCTACGAACAAGGTGAGCATCCGTGGCTGACAACGATCAGACCCCCTGGGGCCGCGTCGACGAGACGGGCACCGTCTTCCTCCGCGAGGGCGACGGCGAACGCGCCGTCGGCCAGTACCCCGACGGCACCCCCGAGGAGGCGCTGGCCTACTTCCAGCGCAAGTTCACCGACCTCGCGGGGCAGGTGACGCTCCTGGAGCAGCGCGCCAAGCGCGGTGCCCCTGCCGCCGACGTCTCCAAGGCCGTCGCGCACCTCATCGAGGCCGTGGACGGCGCGAACGCCGTCGGCGACCTCGCCGCCCTCCGCGCCCGGCTCGACGTCCTCGCCGCCACCATCGGCGAGCTCACCGAGAAGCAGGGCGAGGAGCAGCGTCAGGTGGTGCAGGGCGCCATCGCCGAGCGCACCGCCATCGTCGAGGAGACGGAGCGCCTCGCCACCCAGGACTTCTCGAAGGTCCAGTGGAAGCAGCTGACCGCCGAGGTCGACGCCCTGTTCGGCCGCTGGCAGCAGCACCAGCAGACGGGCCCACGTCTCCCCAAGAACGACGCCAACGAGCTCTGGAAGCGCTTCCGCACGGCGCGCTCCACCATCGACACCGAGCGCAAGGCGTTCTTCGCCGAGCTCGACAACGCCCACAAGGACGCCCGCTCCAAGAAACAGGCCATCGTCGACCAGGCGCGCGCGCTCGAGCCGCAGGGCGTCGGCGGCATCCCCGCGTACCGCCGTCTCCTGGACGAGTGGAAGCTCGCCGGTCGCGCGGGCAAGCGCTACGACGACGCGCTGTGGGCGCAGTTCAAGGCCGCCGGCGACGTGCTGTACGGCGCCAAGGCCGAGGTGGACGCTGCGGACGACGAGGAGCAGCAGGCCAACCTGCAGGCCAAGCTCGCGCTCCTCGACGAGGCCGAGCCGATCCTCCAGATCACCGAGCGCACGGCGGCGCGCGACAAGCTCACCGCCGTCCAGCTGCGCTGGGACGCGATCGGTCGCGTGCCGCGGGACAGCGTGAAGACCGTCGAGGACCGCCTGCGCAAGGTCGAGACCCACGTGCGCACGCTGGACGAGGAGTTCTGGCGCAAGAACAACCCGGAGACGAAGGCGCGCTCCGAGGGGCTCGCCTCGCAGCTCGGCGCGGCCATCGACAAGCTCCAGCGCGAGCTCGACGCGGCCAAGGCCGACGGCGACGTGCGACGCATCAAGGACGCGGAGGAGGCCCTCGCGGCCCGCCACGTCTGGCTGGACGCCCTCGGCTCCTAGCCGACGCCTCCGCACCGCAGGCGACGGCCCGGGATCCTCCACAGGATCCCGGGCCGTCGTCTGTCCGGCGACGCGCGATGGCATGGTGCGCCCATGTCACCCCGCCTCGCGCCCGTCCTGTCCGTCCTCGATCTCCCGCTCGCCGAGCTCTGCTCCGCCCGCCTCGACGGCGAGGTGTACGAGGTCGACGCCTGCTACTCCCCCGTCGACGAGCTCGCCTCGCCCTGGCTCCGCGCCGCGGCCCTCGCCGCCCAGGTCCCCTCGCGCCTCATCGCCGAGCGGTCGACCGCGGCCTGGGTGCACGGCGCCGTCCGCACCCCGCCGCGCACCCACGAGTACTGCGTGGACAGCGTCGCGCGCTGCCACCCGCCGGCGTTGCGCAACGTGCGCATCCGCGAGGTCGTGCTCGACGAGCGCGACACGTTCGTGCTGGCGGGCCTCCGCGTCACGACGCCGCTGCGGACCCTGTGCGACATCACGCGCACGGTCGCGGACTTCACGCCGACCCACGAGGCCGCGTGCCTCGGCCTGCTGGCCCTGCCCGGGGTCACCGGGACCGCCGCGCGCGAGCACCTCGCGGCCTCGGGGGCGCTGCCCGACAAGCGCCGCGCGCTGCTCCGGCTCGACGCCCTGGCCCGCCGCACCGCGTCGTCGGATCGCGCGGACGGCCGGCCGGCGGCGGATCCGGTCAGCCGCCGTTGACGCGGTACACGTCGTACACCGCGTCGATGCGGCGCACGGCGTTGAGCACGCGGTCCAGGTGCGTCACGTCGCCCATCTCGAAGACGAAGCGGCTGATGGCCAGGCGGTTGGCCGACGTCGAGACGGACGCGGAGAGGATGTTGACGTGGTGTTCCGACAGCACGCGCGTCACGTCGCTGAGGAGGCCGGACCGGTCGAGCGCCTCGACCTGGATGTGCACCAGGAACAGGCTCTTCGACGACGGCGCCCACTCGACCTCGATCATGCGGTCGGGCTCCGCGCGCAGCGAGTCCACGTTGTGGCAGTTCGCCTGGTGCACGGAGACGCCCGCGCCCCGGGTCACGAACCCGATGATCTCGTCGCCCGGCACCGGGGTGCAGCACTTGGCGAGCTTCACGAGGATGTCCGGCGCTCCGCGCACGAGCACGCCGGAGTCGCTGTTCCGGGACACGCGCGAGCGCTGCGTGACGGCGAAGACTTCCTCGGCCTCCCCGCCGCTGTCGCCCTGGATGGACGAGAGCACCTTCTCGATCACCGACTGGGTGGAGACGTGGCCCTCGCCGACGGCCGCGTAGAGCGCCGCGACGTCGTCGTACTTCATGCTCTGCGCCACGTCCGAGAACGCGTCCTGGTTCATGAGCTTCTGCAGCGGCAGGTTCTGCTTGCGCATGGCGCGGGCGATGGCGTCCTTGCCCTGCTCGATCGCCTCCTCGCGCCGCTCCTTGGTGAACCACTGCTTGATCTTGTTGCGCGCGCGGGCGCTCTTCACGAACGCGAGCCAGTCCTTGCTCGGACCGCTGTCGGGGTTCTTCGACGTGAATACCTCCACCACGTCGCCCGTGGTGAGGGGGTTCTCGAGCGGCACGAGCCGGCCGTTCACCTTCGCGCCCATCGTGCGGTGGCCCACGTCCGTGTGCACCGCGTACGCGAAGTCCACGGGCGTGCCGCCGGCGGGCAGGCCGATGACCTTCCCGTGGGGCGTGAAGACGTAGACCTCCTTCGCGCCGATCTCGAAGCGCAGCGAGTCGAGGAACTCCCCGGGATCCGCCGTCTCGGACTGCCAGTCGGAGATGTGCGCGAGCCAGGCGAGGTCGGTGTCCGCCTGCGGCGACACCTCGGCGGCGCGCCCGCCGTTCATGCGCTCCTTGTACTTCCAGTGCGCCGCCACGCCGAACTCGGCGCGCTGGTGCATCTCGTGCGTGCGGATCTGGATCTCCACCGGGCGGCCCTTCGGCCCGATCACGGTCGTGTGCAGCGACTGGTAGAGGTTGAACTTCGGCGTGGCGATGTAGTCCTTGAAGCGCCCGGGCACCGGAGTCCAGCGGGCGTGGATCGCGCCGAGCACGGCGTAGCAGTCGCGGAGCGAGTCGACCAGCACGCGGATCCCGACGAGGTCGTAGATCTCGTCGAACTCGCGACCGCGCACGACCATCTTCTGGTAGATTGAGTAGTACTGCTTCGGTCGCCCGGCCACCTTGCCGCGGATCTTGGCGGCGCGCAGGTCGTCGTTGACGCTGTCGATCACCTGCTGCACGAACTCCTCGCGCTGCGGGGTGCGCTGCTTCACGAGGTTCTCGATCTCGATGTATATCTTCGGGTAGAGCACCGCGAACGAGAGGTCCTCGAGCTCCCACTTGATGGTCGAGATGCCGAGGCGGTGCGCGAGCGGCGCGTAGATCTCGAGGGTCTCCTTGGCCTTCCGCTCGGCGGACGCCGACTCGACGAAACCCCACGTACGCGCGTTGTGCAGGCGGTCGGCGAGCTTGACGACGAGCACGCGGATGTCCTTCGACATCGCGACGACCATCTTGCGCACCGTCTCGGCCTGGGCGCTGTCGCCGTACTTGAGCTTGTCGAGCTTGGTGACGCCGTCGACGAGCATGGCGATCTCGTCGCCGAAGTCGTGGCGCAGCATGTCGAGCGTGTACTCGGTGTCCTCGACCGTGTCGTGGAGGAGGGCTGCGGCGAGGGTCTTCGGACCGATCCCGAGGTCGGCGAGGATCTGCGCCACCGCGACCGGGTGGGTGATGTACGGCTCGCCGCTCTTGCGCTTCTGGCCCTCGTGCGCCCGCTCGGCGACGGCGTATGCCCGCTCGATGAGGCTCATGTCGGCCTTCGGGTGGTGCAGGCGCGCGGTGCGGATGAGCTGCTCGACGGCGCCGGCGGGCTGCGCCCGGGAGAAGAGGCGGGGCACCAGGCGCCGGAGGGAAGCCGTGCTCGAGGTCGTCTCCGTCATCGTTCAGCCTCCCAGGCGTGTGCTGGAGACCAAATTATCACCGGCCCCGAGAGCTCCCGACCACGGGCGGCCGTCGCGACGAGCGGGACGCGACGGACGGGGCTCAGGCGATGCGGCCGGGCTGCCCGTCGTCCGTGACGACGTCGCCGCCCATCTCGGACCAGGCGTGCATGCCGCCCGTGATGTTGGAGGCCGCGAATCCGCCGCGCAGCAGCGCCTGCGTCGCGATGGCGGACCGGTGGCCGGAGCGGCAGACGACGGCGATGTGCTGGTCGGCGGGGATCTCGGCGACGCGGGCCTCGAGCTCGCCCATCGGGAGGTGGTGGGCCACGGCCGAGTGTCCGGCATCCCACTCGTCCTGCTCGCGCACGTCGAGCAGCCACGACTCCCCGGTGGCGGTGCGGGCCTTGGCCGTCGCCGCGTCGAGGTCCTCGGGCACGCCGGCGCCCTGCGAGCTCGTCACGACTCCACCGTCACGGCGGCGCGCTCGGCCTGGGCGCGGCTCGCGGCCGAGGCGGCGAGGGCATCGCCCCGCTTCACCTTGGGCTCGCTCTCGCGGAGGTGCGCATACAGCGGGGCCGCGATGAAGATCGTCGAGTAGGTGCCGACGATGATGCCGATGAACAGCGACAGCGCGATGTCCCGCAGCGTCCCGGCGCCGAGGACGACGGCGCCGATGAAGAGGATCGAGCCGACCGGGAGGATGGCGACGATCGAGGTGTTGATCGAGCGGACCAGGGTCTGGTTCACCGCGAGGTTCACCGACTGCCCGAAGGTGCGCCTCGACTCCTGCCCGTCCTCCGCGGTGTTCTCGCGGATCTTGTCGAACACCACGACGGTGTCGTAGAGGGAGTACCCGAGGATCGTGAGGAACCCGATGACGGCTGCCGGCGTGACCTCGAAGCCCGTGATCCCGTAGATGCCCGCGGTGAGGACGAGGTCGTGCAGGAGGGCGACGATCGCGGCCACGGACATCTTCCACGTGCGGAAGTAGACCGACATGACGACCGCGGCCAGCGCGAGGAAGACCACGAGGCCCCAGAGCGCCTGGCGCGTGATGTCCTGACCCCACGACGGCCCGATGAAGGACTCGGTGACGCTGGACGTCTCGACGCCGTACGCCGTCGCGAGCGCCTGGCGGACCGCGTTGCTGTCCGCGGGCTGGAGCTGGTCGGTCTGGACGCGGACGGCGTCCGACCCGACGGACGAGACGCGCGCCGGAACGGGCGTCACGGTCGCGACCGCCTCGCTCGCGATGTCCTGCGACTGCGACTGCACGCCGCTCACCGTGTACTCGGATCCGCCCGTGAACTCGATCCCGAACGTGAAGCCGCCGCGCAGCAGCGGACCGAGGATGGAGACGAGGATGCAGATCGCCGCGATCGAGTACCAGAGGCGGCGGCGGCCGACGATGTCGAACGAGCGCTTGCCCGTGTAGAGGTCGTTGCCGAACTCGGAGAAGCCAGCCATCAGTCGTCCCTGCTCGTGTCGTCGGCCCGCGGTGCGTCGATCGTCGCGGTCTTCGTGGATCCGGGCGCCTGGCCCTGGGCGGCCTTGCGCTCGGCGATGGTCTGCCGGCGCGCCGCCTCCTTGGCCGCGGCGGCGTTGCGCCCCGCGGTGGCGGTGGGGGTGCGGAAGGTCGCGCGGCCGCGGTACACGGCACCGAGCGCGCGCGGGTCGAGCCCGCTCATGCGGTGGCCCTCGGCGAAGAAGGGCCGGTTCGCGAGCAGCTGGAGGATCGGGTGCGTGAACAGCGACACGACGATGAGGTCGATGATCGTCGTGAGCCCGAGCGTGAGCGCGAAGCCCTTGACATTGCCCACCGCGAGGATGAAGAGCACCGCGGCCGCCAGGAAGTTGACCGTGTCGGACGCGATGATCGTGCGGAGTGCGCGCTTCCAGCCCTGCTCGACCGAGGAGACGAGACCGCGGCCGTCGCGCAGCTCGTCCTTGATGCGTTCGAAGTACACGATGAACGAGTCGGCCGTGATGCCGATGGCCACGATGAGCCCCGCCACCCCGGCGAGCGACAGCCGGTACCCCTCCCGCCAGCTGAGCAGCGTGATGAGGAGGTAGGTGATGACGGCGGCGATCACGAGCGACGCGATGGTCACCGTGCCGAGCACCCGGTACTGCACGAGCGAGTAGAGCACCACGAGCACGAGGCCGATGAGCCCGGCGATCAGGCCGCTGGTGAGCTGCGAGGACCCGAGGGTCGCCGAGATGACGTCCGAGCTCTGCAGCGTGAAGCTGAGCGGCAGCGCGCCGAACTTGAGCTGATCGGCCAGCGCCTTCGCGCTCTCCTGCGTGAAGTTGCCGGTGATGGAGGGCTTGCCGTTCGTGACGACGCCCTGCGTGACGGGCGCGGAGATGACCTCGTTGTCGAGGACGAACGCGAACTGGTTGCGCGGCGACTCGAGCGTGATGAGGCGGGTCGACATGTCGCCGAACTGCTTCGTGCCGTCGCCGTCGAAGACGAGGTTGACGGACCAGGTGCCGGTGCTGACGCCCTGGCTCGACTGCTGGAGGCCGCTCGTGGCGTCGGAGATGGTGCTGCCGTCGACCTCGACCGGGCCGAGCACGTACTTCGCGGAGCCGTCGTCGGAGCAGGCGATGATCGCGCGGTCGGCGGGGGCCGCCTGGCCGTCGCTCTCGGGGGCGGTCGCGCAGTCGTAGGCGGCGAACTCGGCCTGGAGCCGCGGGGTGACCCAGGACACGTCGCTCGGGCCCGTGGGCTCCGCGGTCGGCTCGTCGGAGAGGGTGGAGGGATCCGGGGTGGCCTCGGCCGCGGGCGTCTCCGCCGCGGGGGTGGAACCGTCGGCGGGCGCCGATCCGTCGGTGGGCGTGGGCGTGGGCGTCGCGGCGGACGACGCCGTGCCGGCCGCGGCGATGAGGACGGGGCGCAGCTCGAGCTTCGCCGACGACTGCAGGCGCTGCATGGTGGCCGCATCGGGCTCGCCGGGCAGGCTCACGACGATGTTGCTGCCGCCCTGCGTGGTGATCTCCGCCTCGGAGACGCCGCTCGCGTCGACGCGCTGGCGGATGATCGACACCGCCTGGGCGAGCTGCTCGCTCGTGGGCCCGGAGGACGCGCCGTCGAGCTGCGGCGCGAGGATGATCTGCGTGCCGCCCTCGAGGTCGAGCGCGAGCTTCGGGCTCCAGGACCCGTTGCTGAACGCCACGCTGGCGGCGTTGCCGCCGGCGAGGAGGCCGATGATGACCAGCAGCCAGATGAGCTTGCGCCTGGCCTTGCGTACCGGTGTGGGCGACTTGGCCACCTGGACACTCGACTTTCTTCGCGGTGGGCCGGCGGGATCCGCGCGGCGCACCGGATGGAGGGGGGTGAACGGGTCCGGGCGGCGAGCCGCCCGGGAGGGGCGGGCGACCGGTGGTCGTCCGCCCGGAGGATCAGGAGCGCGCGGTGGGGGCGTCGCCGTCGTCGAGGCGGCGCGACGCGTCGCTCGTGCCGGTCTCGTCGACCACGTCCGCGACGGGCGCGTCGTCCACGAGCACGGAGGCGTCCTCGGCGACGGTGGGCTCGACCACGCGGGCGATGGTCTGGCGGTGCAGCTTCAGCACCGTGCCGGGCGAGACCTCGAGGTACGCGAAGTTGTTCTCCTCGTCGAAGGAGACGAGCGTGCCGTAGATGCCGGACGCGGTCATGACCTCGGCACCGGGGACCATCTGCGTCTGCAGCTCGGCGAGATCCCTCTGGCGCTTCCGGCTGTTGCGGAACATGAAGAAGATGAGCAGCGCCAGGACGGCGAACATGATCAAGGTGAACGGGTCCATGCGGGACGGGCCTTTCAGGTGCTGGGAGGTGACGGACACGACGAACCGGCGACGTTCCGCGGGAGGCCAGCTTGAATCATAGTTCATCGCCGAAGAGGGCCCCGGCGGCATCCCACGGACCCGACGCGCGGGCGGGAGCGCCCGGCGATGCGGGCGCCTGGAGGCCGAAGTGCTCCCACGCCGCTGGCGTCGCGACGCGACCGCGCGGCGTGCGCGTCACCAGCCCGATGCGGACGAGGAACGGCTCGACGACCGACTCGATCGTCTCCGCTTCCTCCCCCACGGACACGGCGAGGGTGTTGAGCCCCACCGGTCCGCCGCCGAAGCGCGTGAGGATGCCGCGCATCACGGCGCGGTCGAGGCGGTCGAGGCCGAGCGGGTCCACGTCGTAGAGGTCGAGCGCGGCGCGCACGGACGCGAGGCCCGCCTCCGTGCCGTGCACGAGGGCGTAGTCGCGGACCCGGCGCAACAGGCGGTTCGCGATGCGCGGCGTGCCCCGGCAGCGTCCCGCGATCTCGGCGACCGCCTCGTGCTCGATATCCAGGTGGAGCATGCGGGCGGCCCGCCCGATCACCTGCTCGAGCTCGTGCGTCTCGTAGAACTCGAGGTGCGCGGTGAAGCCGAAGCGGTCGCGGAGCGGGCTCGGCAGCATGCCCGAGCGCGTCGTGGCGCCCACCAGGGTGAACGGCGACAGTTCCAAGGGGATGGAGGTCGCGCCCGCGCCCTTGCCCACCATGATGTCGATGCGGAAGTCCTCCATCGCGAGGTACAGCATCTCCTCGGCGGAGCGCGCCATGCGGTGGATCTCGTCGACGAAGAGGATCTCGCCCGGCACCAGCGCCGACAGCACGGCCGCGAGGTCGCCCGCGTGCTGGATGGCCGGACCGCTCGTGAGACGCAGGGGCCGACGGCTCTCCTCCGCCACGATCATGGCGAGCGTCGTCTTGCCGAGCCCGGGCGGGCCCGCGAGCAGGATGTGGTCGGGCGAGCGGTTCTGCATGGCGGCGGCGGTCAGCAGCAGCTCCAGCTGGCCGCGCACCTTGACCTGGCCGACGAACTCGGAGAGCGACCGCGGGCGGAGCGCGCCCTCGAACGCGAGCTCCGCGTCGGACTCCGGGACGGGACTGGACGCGTCGCCGTGCTCGATGCCGCTCACCGGTCGGCCGCCTGGCCGGCGGCGGACGCGCCCGCGGGCTGCTGCGGCCCGAGCATCCCCAAGGCCACGCGCAGGAGGCGGGGCATGTCGGCCGGGAGGCCCTGCTCGGCCGCGGCGGCCACGGCGTCGTCGACCGCGGTGCGGGCCACGCGCTCGGACCAGCCGAGGCCGACGAGGGCCGTGACGACGTCCGCCGTGACCGTCGACGCGCCGGACGCCGTCGGGCGGGCCCGCGGCTGCGTGACGAACAGCTTCCCCGCGAGCTGCAGGACGATGAGCTTGGCGGTCTTCGGGCCGATGCCGGAGACGCGGCGGAACGCGGCGTCGTCCTCGGCCGCGACGGCCTGGGCCATGGCCTCGGGATCCAGGTGCTCGAGCACCGCGAGGGCCGACTTCGGGCCGACGCCCGTGACGCCGCAGAGCAGCTCGAAGGCGCGCAGCTCGTCGGGCCCGGGGAAGCCGAAAAGGGTGAGCGAGTCCTCGCGGACGACCAGCGAGGTGAGCACGGTGGCCTCGGATCCGTGCCGCAGCTCGAGCGCGTGCCGCGGCGTCACGGAGACGCCGTAGCCCACCCCGTGCACCTCCAGCAGGAGGGTCTGACCGGAGACGGACAGCACGGTGCCGCGGAGGGAGGAGATCACTCCTCAACCCTACGAGCTAGCGCCGACCCCGCTGCGCGCGCTCGGCCGCGAGCCACGCGGCCTGCGCCGCGGTCGGTCCCGCACCCGCCGCCGCGTCCGCGACGGAGGAGCGCGCGGCCGGCGCCGGCGTCCCCGCGATGCCGGCGCGGGACATGCCCGCGCGCCAGCCGGCGCAGATCGCGAGGGCGAGCGCGTCGGACGCGTCGGCGGGCGTCGGCAGCTCGTCGAGGCCGAGGATCCGCGCGACCATCGTCGCCACCTGCTTCTTGTCGGCCTGGCCGTACCCGGTCACGGCGGCCTTGACCTCGCTCGGCGTGTGCAGGGCGACGTCGAGGCCCCGGCGCGCCGCGCCCACGAGGGCGACGCCCGTGATCTGCGCCACGCCCATCACGGTCGAGAGGTTGTCCTGCGCGAATACGCGCTCGATGGCGACGACGCACGGCCGGTGCCGGTCCACGAGCTCCTCGATGCCGTCGCCGACCGCGAGCAGCCGGTGGTGCAGCTCCGCCGTCGGGCTGGTGCGGACGACCTGCACGTCGACGAGCCGGGCCGACCGGTCCGGGTAGACGTCCACGACCCCGACGCCGCAGCGCGTCAGGCCGGGGTCGATCCCGAGGATCCGCACGGACGGGCCGCTGCCCGACGCGCCGCTCCCCCGCACCCCGGCGATGAGGGCCTACTCCTCGTCGTCGTCCAGCGCGGCCTGCACGTCGGCGGGCACATCGCTGTTGACGTAGATGTTCTGGACGTCGTCCAGGTCCTCCATCGCGTCGACGAGCTTGTTCACCTTGCGCGCGGTCTCGAGGTCGACCTCGACCTTGACCTGCGGCACGAACTCGACGTCGGCGGAGTCGTAGTCGATCCCCGCCTCCTGCAGCGCCTGCCGGACGGCGACCATGTCGGACGGCTCGCAGCGGATCTCGAACACCTCGCCGTGGTCGGTCACGTCCTCTGCGCCCGCGTCGAGGACGGCCGCCAGGACATCGTCCTCGGTCGGCGCCTCGGCGTGCGGCACGGCGAGGACGCCCTTGCGATGGAAGTTGTAGGCGACGCTGCCCGGGTCGGCCATGGTGCCGCCGTTGCGGCTCATGGCCGTGCGGACCTCGGCGGCCGCGCGGTTCTTGTTGTCGGTGAGGCACTCGACGAGCATTGCGACGCCGTTGGCCGCGTAGCCCTCGTACATGATCGTCTGGTAGTCGACGACCTCGCCGAGCAGGCCGGCGCCGCGCTTGACCGCGCGGTCGATGTTGTCGTTCGGGACGCTGGTCTTCTTGGCCTTCTGCACCGCGTCGACGAGGGTCGGGTTGCCGGACATGTCGGCGCCGCCCATCTTGGCCGCGACCTCGATGTTCTTGATCAGCTTCGCGAACGACTTGGCGCGCCGCGAGTCGATGATCGCCTTCTTGTGCTTCGTGGTCGCCCACTTGGAATGTCCGGACACGGGTGGTTCTCCTTACGCGGCGTCTGCTCGCTGTCAATGATGGACCATCGGCGCACCCCGTCGGGGGACGCGGGGGGGTCAGAGGGTGCGGCCCGCGTCCTCGACCATGTCGAGGAAGAGGCGGTGGAACCGGAGGTCGCCCGTGACCTCCGGGTGGAACGACGTGCCGAGGAGCGCGCCCTGCCGCACGGCGACGACGCGGCCGTCGTCGAGCGACGCGAGCGCCGACGCGGCAGGGCCGACCGAGGCGACCACGGGCGCGCGGATGAACACGGCGTGCACGGGAGGGTCCCCCAGCGCCGGCACGTCGAGGTCGACCTCGAACGACGCGGTCTGGGATCCGAACGCGTTCCGCCGCACGGACACGTCGAGCCCGCCGATGCTCCGCTGGTCGTGGATCGCGTCGACGATCTCGTTGGCCAGCATGATGAGGCCCGCGCACGTCCCGTAGACGGGGAGGCCGTCGTCGATCGCCGCGCGCAGCGGCGCCGCGATCCCGAACTGCCGCGACAGCTTGTCCATGACGGTGGACTCGCCGCCGGGGATCACGAGCCCGGAGATCCCGGGGAGGTCCTTCGGCTGGCGCACGAGACGGGTCCGGGCGCCGAACCCCTCGAGCACGCGCACGTGCTCGCGGACGTCCCCCTGCAACGCGAGGACGCCGACGAGCGGACCGCCGCCGGGCGTGCCTGCGCTGCTACCAGCCACGCTCGGCGAGGCGGTGCGGGGCGGGGACGTCGGCGACGTTGATCCCGACCATGGCCTCGCCCAGCCCGCGCGACGCCTCGGCGATGGCGTCGGGGTCGTTGAACAGCGCGGTGGCCGTGACGACCGCCTTCGCGCGCGCGACCGGGTTGCCGGACTTGAAGATGCCGGATCCGACGAACACGCCGTCGGCGCCGAGCTGCATCATCATCGCGGCGTCCGCAGGGGTGGCCACGCCGCCCGCGGTGAAGAGGACGACGGGGAGCTGACCCGTCGTGGCGACCTCGAGCACGAGGTCGTACGGCGCCTGCAGCTCCTTCGCGGCGACGTAGATCTCGTCGTGCGTGAGGGCCCTGAGCGCGCGGATCTCGGACTTGATGGTGCGGATGTGCTTGGTGGCCTCGGAGACGTCGCCCGTGCCGGCCTCGCCCTTGGAGCGGATCATGGCCGCGCCCTCGGTGATGCGGCGGAGCGCCTCGCCGAGCGTGGTGGCACCGCAGACGAAGGGGACGGTGAAGCCCCACTTGTCGATGTGGTTCACGTAGTCGGCCGGGCTCAGCACCTCGGATTCGTCGATGTAGTCGACCTCGAGGGACTGGAGGACCTGCGCCTCGACGAAGTGGCCGATGCGGGCCTTCGCCATGACGGGGATGGAGACCTCGGCCTTGATCTGGTCGATGAGGTCGGGGTCGCTCATGCGGGCGACGCCGCCCTGCGAGCGGATGTCGGCGGGGACGCGCTCGAGCGCCATGACGGCGACCGCTCCCGCGTCCTCCGCGATGCGCGCCTGCTCGGCGGTGACGACGTCCATGATGACGCCGCCCTTGAGCATCTCCGCGAGTCCGCGCTTGACGCGGCTCGAGCCGACCTGTCCGGGGGTGTTGGTGTCAGTCATTGTGGTCCCTATCCTATTCGCCCGCGGGGGGCGGGCCAGGCTGCGGCGATGGATGCGCGCACGTCGCCCAGCAGCTGCGGCAGCGCCTTGGTCTTCGCGATGATCGGCAGGAAGTTGGCGTCCTGCCCCCACCTCGGCACGATGTGCTGGTGCAGGTGCTCGGCGATGCCGGCGCCCGCCACCTGGCCCTGGTTCATGCCGATGTTGTAGCCGTCGTTCCGCGACACCTCGCGCACGACCCGCATGGCGGTCTGCGTGAGGGACCCGATCTCGGCGACCTCCTCGGGGGTCGCCAGGTCGTAGGTCGCGATGTGACGGTACGGGCAGACGAGCAGGTGCCCGCTGTTGTACGGAAAGAGGTTGAGCAGCACGTACGCATGCTCGCCGCGCGCCACGATGAGCGCGTCCTCGTCCGCCATCGACGGCGCGATGCAGAACGGGCACTCGTCCCGGCCGGGCTGCTGCCCCTTCTGGATGTAGACCATGCGGTGCGGGGTCCACAGGCGCTGGAACTCGTCGGGCACGCCCACGAGATGGCCGGGGTCGTCGACGCGGACCTCGCCCGCCTCGCCATCTCCCCCGGACTCGTGGTCCGACATCGTCAGACGGGCCACGCGGTCACCACCTGCTCGCGGCGCGCGATGGCTCCCGTGATCCGCTCCACGGCCTCGGCCACGGGCACGCCGTTGACCTGCGTGCCGTCGCGGAAGCGGAAGCTCACGGATCCCGCGGCCCGGTCGTCCTCGCCGGCGATGAGCTGGTACGGCACGCGCGCCTTCGTGTGCGTGCGGATCTTCTTCGGCATGCGGTCGTCCGACGTGTCGAGCTGGACGCGGACGCCCTCCGCGCGCAGCCGGTCGAGGACGCCGCCGAGGTACTCCTCGTAGTCCTCGGCCACGGGGATCCCGACGACCTGCACGGGCGAGAGCCACACCGGGAACGCGCCCGCGTAGTGCTCGGTGAGCACGCCGAAGAAGCGCTCGATGGAGCCGAACAGCGCGCGGTGGATCATGACCGGCTGCTTGCGCGTGCCGTCGTTCGCCGTGTACTCGAGGCCGAAGCGCTCGGGCAGGTTGAAGTCGAGCTGGATGGTGGACATCTGCCACGTGCGCCCGATGGCGTCGCGCGCCTGCACCGAGATCTTGGGGCCGTAGAACGCGGCGCCCGCGGGATCCGGCACGAGCTCGAGGCCCGTGTCGACCGCGACCTGACGGAGCGTCTCGGTCGCCTCCTCCCACACCTCGTCGGATCCGACGAACTTCTCCGGGTCCTTCGTGGACAGCTCGAGGTAGAAGTCGTCGAGCCCGTAGTCGCGCAGGAGCGACAGCACGAACTCGAGCGTGCCCTTCAGCTCGTCGGCCATGCGCTCGCGGGTGGTGAAGATGTGGGCGTCGTCCTGCGTCATGCCGCGCACGCGGGTGAGGCCGTGGATCACGCCCGACTTCTCGTTGCGGTAGACGGTGCCGAACTCGAACAGGCGCAGCGGCAGCTCGCGGTACGAGCGCTGGCGCGACCGGTAGATGAGCACGTGCATGGGGCAGTTCATGGGCTTCAGGTAGTAGTCCGCGCCCTGGCGGGTGATCTCGCCCTCGTCGTTCCGCGCCTCGTCGAGGTGCATGGCGGGGAACATGCCGTCCTTGTAGAAGTCGAGGTGGCCGCTCGTCTCGAACAGGTTCGACTTCGTGATGTGCGGCGAGTAGACGAACTCGTAGCCAGCCGTCTCGTGCCGGCGGCGCGAGTAGTCCTCCATCTCCCGGCGGATGATGCCGCCCTTGGGGTGGAAGACCGCGAGGCCGGATCCGATCTCGTCCGGGAAGGAGAAGAGGTCGAGCTCGGCGCCGAGGCGGCGGTGGTCGCGCTTGAGGGCCTCCTCGATGCGGCCCTGGTACGCGCGCAGCTCGTCCTTCGTGGGCCACGCCGTGCCGTAGATGCGCTGCAGCTGCGGGTTCTTCTCGGAACCGCGCCAGTAGGCGGCGGCCACGCGCGACAGCGCCCAGCCGTTGCCGACCATGCGCGTGCTCGGCAGGTGCGGGCCCCGGCACAGGTCGCGCCAGAAGACCTCGCCGGTCTTGCCGTCGACGTTCTCGTAGACCGTGAGCTCCGCGCCGCCGACCTCGACGGACTCGCCGTCCTCGCCCAGCTCCTCGCTGGATCCGCCCTTGAGGCCGATGAGCTCGAGCTTGTAGGGCTCGTCGGCCATGAGCTCGCGCGCCTCCTCCTCGGAGACCACGCGGCGCGTGAAGCGCTGCCCCTGCCGGATGATGCGCTCCATGTTCTTGGAGATGGCCTTGAGGTCCTCGGGCGTGAAGGGCTCGGCGACGTCGAAGTCGAAGTAGAAGCCGTCGGTGACGGGCGGGCCGATGCCGAGCTTCGCCTCGGGGTTGATCTGCTGCACGGCCTGCGCCATCACGTGCGCCGCGGAGTGGCGGAGGATCGCGAGGCCGTCGGGCGAGTCGATGCGGACGGGCTCGACGACGTCGCCTGCGGCGACCTCGGCCGCGAGGTCCTTGAGCTCCCCGTCGATGCGCATCGCGACGACGGCGCGGTCGGAGAACAGCGTGAACCCGGTGCCCGCCTCCGTCGCCTCGACCGGCTGCCCGGTCGGCTCCGCGGGCGCGGCCTCAGTGTGGATCTCGGGCTGGGCGGCGTCTACCACTGCGGGCTCCTTGCGGGACGGGGAGGGAACCGATCCAGACTACCGGCGCGCGACGGGACCCCTTCGACGCGAGGAGCTCGGGAGAGCCTCGACGGCAGACGGCCGTGAGCACGGGGCACCCGGGAAATGCAGAAGGCCCCGGTCTCCCGGGGCCTTCGTGTGGTGAGCGATACTGGGATCGAACCAGCGACCTCTTCCGTGTCAGGGAAGCGCGCTACCGCTGCGCCAATCGCTCATGCACTTGCTCGAGGTGGGGACGGGATTTGAACCCGCGTGGACGGCTTTGCAGGCCGCTGCCTCGCCTCTCGGCCACCCCACCACCGGTGGTTCCCACCTTGTGAAAGGCACCCCCTTCGGGGCCCCTGTTCGAGCGGATGACGAGATTCGAACTCGCGACCCTCACCTTGGCAAGGTGATGCGCTACCACTGCGCCACATCCGCATTTCGCTCGCGCGCCGCCGGCTTCCCGGCGACCCTGCGTGCTCGATGACTCTAGCCGATCTCCTGGCGCGGGTGCAAAACGACGCACGCCCGAGCGCTCGCCATGCTCCGCGCGCACGCCGTTCGCCCCGTGTTCACGCGGATCGGGTGGACGCGGGCCCGACCGCGACCCGGGCGTGTCGCGACGGCGCCCGACCCTCGATCGCGCCGCCGACGCCCCCCTGACCGCGACCGACCCCGCGGTATGGCATCATGGATCCGCACCGTCCGCGGTGCGAGCACGGGCGATTGGCGCAGTTGGTAGCGCGCTTCCTTCACACGGAAGAGGTCATCGGTTCGAGTCCGGTATCGCCCACCGAAGCAGTCCCTCCCTCACCCGCCGCGGATCCGTCGCGTCACGCGAGCAGCGCCCGGGCCGTCCCCTCGTCGAGCACGATGTCGGTCACGAGCCCGGCGGCGAGCGCGCCCCGCACGCTGCGGACCTTGGACGCGCCGGCGACCACGCACACGCGCCGCGGCGCCCGGCGGATGGTGGCGAGATCCGGTCCGCTCGCCCGGGCGTTGATCCCGATGTCGGCGGACGAGCCGTCCTCGCGGAAGAAGACGGTGGACACGTCGCCCACCACGCCGTCGGCGTCCAGCGCCCGCTGGTCGGACCGCTCCAGGTAGCCGCCCGAGTAGACGTGGCTGGGCACGAGGGCGACCGGGGATCCGACGCCGAACAGCACCATGTCCATCCGCTCCTGCAGCTCGAGCACGCGCTTCGTGCTCCGCTCGCGCCAGAGCGCCTGCTTGGTCGCCGGGTCGTCGAAGAACGCCGGCACCGGGAACTGCTGGACGGTCGCGCCGTACGCCTGGCCGAACCGGCGGAGGATCTCGCTCGCGTACATGATCCCGGTGGTGCGCACGTTGCCCGCCCCGTTGAGCTGCACCACGAGCGTGTTGTGCGTCGGCTTCGGCACGAGGTAGCGGCTCACGGCGCTCACGGTCGAGCCCCACGCGACGCCGACGACCATGTTCGAGTCGACGTACTGGGTGAGCATCCGTGCAGCGGAGAGGGCCACCCGGTCGACGCGATCGACGTCGCTCGTCTGGTCGGGCACCGGCACCACGTGCGCGACCACGCCGTAGCGCTCGTGCAGCTGCTCCCCCAGCACCGTCGCGAGGTCGAGCGGCGAGCGGATCTGGATGTCCACGAGGCCCGTCTCCCGGGCGAAGGAGAGGAGGCGCGACACCGAGGACCGGCTCGTGCCGAGCTCGCGCGCGATCGCCTCCATCGTGAGGTCCTGCATGTAGTAGAGGTGCGCCGCGCGGAGGGCGTCCTGAGTGCGCTCGTGCGCGATGCCGTCGACCATGACGCGAGCCTTGCACATCCGTGCACGGGCTTCGCATGATCCGTTCGCGAGCGGATGATGGGGGGAGACGCGCGAACGATGCGCGCATGCACTGACAGAGAGAAGCCCCTCGTGACCCAGTCGAAGAAGACCGACCTGCGGGACAACGTCGCCCGCATCCACAACCGCCCGAGCGCGAAGGTGCTCGTCATCGGCGGCGGCATCAACGGCATCGCGACGTTCCGCGACCTCGCGCTCCAGGGCGTCGACGTCGTCCTCGTCGAGCGCGCCGACTACGGCTCGGGCGCCTCGGCGGCGAGCTCGCACATGATCCACGGCGGCATCCGCTACCTCGAGAACGGCGAGTTCCGCCTCGTCCGCGAGTCCGTCGAGGAGCGCAACGGCCTCATCCGCATCGCGCCGCACTACGTGAAGCCGCTGCAGACGACCATGCCGATCTTCTCCACCTTCTCCGGCATCCTCAACGCGCCCCTGCGCATGCTGACCCACAAGCAGCGCTCCACCAAGGAGCGCGGCGCCCTCCTCATCAGCGTCGGCATGACGCTCTACGACTCCTTCTCCCGCGACGGCGGCTCGGTCCCGCGTCACCGCTTCCGCATCGGGAAGGCCGCCCGCGAGGACATGCCCGCGTTCAACAAGGACGTCAAGTTCACCGGCACCTACTACGACGCCTCCGTGCACGAGCCCGAGCGCCTCGCGCTCGACGTGCTCAAGGACGGCCTGGCCGCGGGCGACCACGCGCGCAGCGCCAACTACCTCGAGGCCGTGGGCGTCGCGGACGGCGGCGTGAAGCTGCGCGACGTCGTCTCCGGCACCGAGTTCGTCGTCACGGCGGACGTCGTCGTCAACGCGTCCGGCCCCTGGACCGACCTCACCAACGAGGCCATGGGCGGGGACACGAAGTTCATGGGCGGGACCAAGGGCTCGCACATCGTCGTCGACAACGACGAGCTGCTCGAGGCCACCAAGGGCCGCGAGATCTTCTTCGAGAACAACGACGGCCGCATCGTCCTCATCTACCCGCTCAAGGGCCGCGTCCTCATCGGCACGACGGACATCGACGCCGACCCGAGCGAGCCGGCCGTCTGCACCGAGGAGGAGGTCGACTACTTCTTCGACCTCGTCAAGCACGTCTTCCCGCAGATCGAGCTGAACCGCGACCACATCGTGTACCGCTACTCGGGCATCCGCCCGCTGCCGCGCCACGAGGACACCGCGCCCGGCTTCGTGTCGCGCGACTACCGCATCGTCGAGACCGAGATCGCGGGCCTGTCCGGCAGCAAGGTGCTGAGCCTCGTCGGCGGCAAGTGGACGACGTTCCGCGCGCTGTCGGCGCACCTCTCGACGGAGGCCACCACGCGCCTCGGCGTCGAGCGCTCGGTCGACACGACCGGCATGCCCATCGGCGGCGGCAAGGACTTCCCGTCCTCCAGCACCGCCCGGGCCCGCTGGATCGCGACGCAGGCCGCGCGGTCCGAGGGCATCGGCACCGAGCAGGTCGACCGCCTGCTCAACCGCTACGGCACCCGCGCCACGAGCGTCATCGACGTCCTCTCCGGACAGCCGTCGACGCCGCTCACGACCGACCCGCAGCTGACGCGCGCCGAGATCGCGTACTTCGCCACGCACGAGGACGCGGTGCACCTCGCCGACGTCGTCCTCCGTCGCACGAACCTCGCGTTCGTCGGCGGCGTGACCCACGAGATGCTCGCGGAGATCGCGGACGTGCTGCAGGAGGCGCTCGGCTGGAGCGACGACGAGCGCGACGACGAGATCCAGGACACCGTCGACACGCTGCGCACGTACCACGGCGTCGACGTCGGCGCCACGAAGGTCGCGGCTGACGCGACCGTCACGGAGTTCGCGAACTAGCACCACGCACGGCGGATCCGATCCGCATCCGGGAGGCCGGTCGCCGAGAGGCGGCAGGCCTCCCCGCGTCCCGGCAGCCGGGAGCCGCTGTCAGGGGACGGGTCTACGTTCGGGCCATGACGCATCCCCGACTCGATCCGATCCCGCTGACCACCCTCCAGGGAGAGGACACCACGTTCGGCGCGTACGCCGACAAGGTCGTGCTCGTCGTCAACGTCGCCTCGCGCTGCGGCCTGGCGCCGCAGTACGAGAAGCTCGAGCAGCTGCAGCGCACCTACGGGGAGCGCGGCTTCACAGTCATCGGCTTCCCGAGCAACCAATTCCTGCAGGAGCTCGGATCCGCGGAGGCCATCGACGAGTACTGCTCCACCACGTGGGGCGTCACCTTCCCGATGATGGAGAAGGTCAAGGTCAACGGCCGGTCCGCGCACCCCGTCTACGCGGAGCTGACGAAGACGCCCGACGCCGAGGGCAAGGCAGGCCGCGTGAAGTGGAACTTCGAGAAGTTCGTCGTCACGCCGTCGGGCGCCGTGCACCGCTTCCGGCCCACGGTCGAGCCGGACGCACCGGAGATCGTGTCGCTCATCGAAGCCGAGCTGCCCTCCTGAGGGCGGTGGCGGTCGGCGGTCGCTCGCGCCGATGCGCCTCCGTCGTCAGCGGCGACGGGCGACGAGGCCCGCGAGGTACGACGCCTGGCCGGCGTGCTGCAGGTCGTCGGAGAGCACGCTGACGAGGCGGGCGCCGAGCGTCACGGGCGGGGTCCAGTCCTCGTCGACCACGCGGTCGAGGTCCGCGTCGTCGAGCCCGGCGAGGTAGGACAGCGTGGCCGACTGCACGGCGTCGAGGTAGCCGAGCAGCAGCTCGGCGGTGACGCCCGCGAGCGATGCGACGTCCTCCGGCGACTGCCCGTACCCGGTCGCCGTCTCGTCGAACGGGAGGGCGAAGCGTCCCTCCCATCCCCCGGCCTTCCACGTCTGGTCCCGGCCGGCGACGTCGGCGACCTGGGCGTCCTGCACGCGGGCGAGGTGCCAGACGAGCCAGCCGACGGAGTTGGCCGGGGGATCCGGACGGAAGGCGAGATCGTCGGCGTCGAGCCCGTCGACGGCGACGCGGACGATCTCGGCGATGCGCCCGTAGGCGTCCACGAGCAGGTCGGTGGCGGGGGTCATGGTGCTCCTCGGGTCGCGGATCGAGCGGGCCGGCGGGCGCGGTCGCCCCTCCATCCTGCTCCGCGTCGCCGGCATGGGAGGCTCGCAGGATGACGCGCCTCTCCCCCGAAGCCCCGTGGTCGACGCCCGACGACGACGCCTGGTGCCCGTGCACGAGCGGCAATCCGTACGGCGCGTGCTGCGGTCCGCTGCACCGGGGCGACACGGACGCGCCGACCGCGGAGCGGCTGATGCGCTCCCGGTTCTCCGCCTACGCCCGCGGCGACGCGGCGTACCTCGCGCGCAGCTGGCACCCCTCGACGCGACCCGGGGAGATCGACCTCGACCCGTCCGTCCGGTGGTTCCGGCTCACGATCCACCGCACGGCGCTCGGCGGGCCCGACGACGCGACGGGCGTCGTCGACTTCGAGGCGGTGTTCCGGCACGACGGCGAGCGCGGCAGCCAGCGGGAGGCGAGCCGCTTCGTCCGGCAGACGGGATCCTGGGTGTACCTCGACGCCCTCTGACCGCCCCGGCCGCGAGAGCCGCGTCAGGCCTCCCCGAACCCCGACTCGATCAGCTCGACCAGCGCGGTGACGGCCTCCTCGGCGTCGTCGCCCGTGGCCTCGATCACGACGTGCGCGCCGCGGGTCAGGCCGAGGGCCATGACGCCCAGGAGCGACGCCGCGTTCTGCCCGTTGACGGTGACGGCCGCGGAGTAGGCCGACGCGCGCGTGACGAATTCGGCGGCGGGCCGGGCGTGCAGGCCGTCGCGGTTGACCAGGGTCGCCTCGCCGCGGACGGTGCCCGATCCGCCTGCCGGTGCGGGCTCGGTGCAGTCGGCGCCCGGATCCGGAGCGAGGCCCGCGTCGGCGTCCTCCGCGGCGTCCGCGCTTGCGGCCGAGGCGGCGGCCGCGGCCACGTCCTCGAGGGAGCCGCCCGTCTCGGCGGCGACCGCGGCGGCGACCGCGCCCTCCACCAGCGGCGCGCGCACCACGAGGACGCGCGCGGCGGCGTCCTCGTCGAGCAGGTCGACCGCGGTCTCGGCAGTGAGGTACGCGGATCCGAGGTCGGCGAGCACGACGACGCCGTCGCCGCCCTCGGCCTCGGCGAGCGCAGCGGAGACGACTTCGAAGCTGGTGCCGATGCCCGCGTCGTCGCGCGTGCCGTCGCCGGATCCGCCCGCGGGCACGAGCGCGACGGTCGGCGCCATCTGGCGCGCGAGGTCGACGAGCCCGTGCGCGATGAGGGCGCTGTGGGAGACGAGGACGATGCCGACGCTCACGACGCGGCCCCCTCGGCGTCGCGGGCCGTCGCGGCCGCCGCGCGCAGGAGGAGCGCGGACGACTGCGCGCCCGGATCCCGGTGACCGATGGCGCGTTCCCCCAGGTAGGACGCGCGTCCCTTGCGGGCGACGAGCGGCTCCGTCGCCTTCGCCCCGCGCGCGGCGGCATCGGCGGCGGCCCCCAGGGCGTCGGCCGGGCTCGATCCCGCGTCGGCGGCCGCACGCGCGGCCTCGGCCGCGGGGCCCCACGCGTCCACCATCGTCTTGTCGCCGCGCTCGGCCTTGCCGCGGAGGACGATGCCGCCCACCGCCGCCTCGAGGAGGTCGGCGATCGCGGACGCGTCGAGGTCGGCGCGGCCCGTGACGGCCGCGGAGGCCTTGAGGTAGGCCGTGCCGAGCAGCGGGCCGGACGCGCCGCCGACGGTGGAGATCAGAGTGGTGGCGACCGTCTTCAGCGCGTCGGCGGGCGAGGCGTCGGACGCGAGGCCCGCCAGCTTCTCCGTGACGGCCCCGAAGCCGCGGTCGAGGTTCTCGCCGTGGTCGCCGTCGCCGATCTCGCGATCGAGCGTGATGAGCTCACCGCGCTGGTCGGCGACGACGCGCGCCGCCTCCGTGATCCAGGCGACGACCCAGTCGGTCCCGAGTGCCATGAGCTACCTCCCCCACCGCAGCGCGGCGGTCTGCACGGGCGAGTCCCACAGGTCGACGAGCTCGTCGTCGAGCAGGAGCACCGTGAGGGAAAGACCCTCCATGTCGAGGGCCGTGACGTAGTCTCCCACGAGGCTGCGGGCGACCGTCAGGCCGGCCTCCTCGAGCACGGCGGCCGCGCGGCGGTAGGCGATGTAGAGCTCGGACAGCGGCGTCGCACCCATCCCGTTCACGAGGAGCAGCACGCGGCTGCCGGCCGGCGCACCGAGATCCTCGAGCACCGGGTCGAGGAGGCGCTCCACGATGGCGTCCACCGGCTCGAGGGGCAGACTGACGCGGCCGGGCTCGCCGTGGATCCCGATGCCGATCTCCATCTCGTCGTCCTCCAGCGCGAAGCTCGGCTCGCCGGCGTGCGGGACGGTGCATGCGCGGATGGCGACGCCCATGCTCCGCACCTGCCCGACCACCCGCTCGGCGATCGCGGCCACGGCCTCGAGGTCGTCCCCGCGCTCCGCGGCGGCGCCCGCGATGCGCTCCACGAGCACGGTGCCCGCGACCCCGCGGCGGCCGGCCGTGTACAGGGAGTCGGTCACCGCGACGTCGTCGTCGACCACGACGGTCCGCACCCGCACGCCCTCCGCCTCCGCGAGCTCGGCCGCGGTCTCGAAGTTGAGGACGTCGCCCGTGTAGTTCTTCACGATGTGCAGCACGCCCGCCCCGCCGTCCACGGCCAGGGTGGCGGCGACGACCGGATCCGGGGTGGGGCTCGTGAACACCGGCCCGGGCACGGCGGCGTCGAGCATCCCGTGGCCCACGAACCCGGCGTGCAGCGGCTCGTGCCCGCTGCCGCCGCCGCTGACGAGGGCGACGCGCCCGGGGCGGGTGGCGTCCGCGCGCCGGACGAAGAGCGGGTCGGCGCTCAGGACGACCAGGTCGGGGTGGGCGGCGGCGAAGCCCGCGACGGCCTCGTCGGCCACCGCCCTCGGATCGTTGATCAGCTTCTTCACTGCCGGCTCCTCGCGGGTCCCGGGCGGCCCCTCGGCCGCCGCGCATCCGAGCCGGATCGAGATCGGGACTCGGTCGGCGGCGACTCGGGCATGCCGCCAACTTACGCCCGGCAGGAGGAGCTCCGACAGCCCCGCGGACCCTCCCCCGCGGGCCGGATGCACGTCGCGGAGCGGCCAGCCGGGACAGGGACGCCCTCGTCGCCGGCACTAGATTGGAGGGACCGCAATGAGGCGGAAGAGGTCGCCCCCGCGCCTCGACGAACGATCGGAGCACCACGCAGTGGATCTTGGAGTCATATTCCTGTCGGAGACGGTGGGCACCGCCCTCCTCGTCCTCCTGGGATGCGGAGTCGTGGCGAACGTCGCGCTCATCAAGTCGAAGGGCCTCGCCGGAGGCACCCTGATGGTCAACTTCGGCTGGGGCCTCGCGGTCTTCGCCGGCGTCACCGTCTCGTACGCGTCCGGCGCGCATCTGAACCCCGCCGTCACGCTCGGCCTCCTCGCCGCCGGCAAGATCGAGGACGTCGCGAGCGTCCCCGTGTACATCCTCGCCCAGATGGTCGGCGCCATCATCGGCGCCGTCTTCTGCTGGCTCGCCTACAAGCAGCACTTCGACGAGGAGCCCGACGCGGCCACCAAGCTCGGCGTCTTCTCGACCGGCCCGTCCATCCGCAACTACGCGTGGAACCTCGTCACCGAGATCATCGGCACGTTCGTGCTCGTCATCGTGATCCTCGGCTTCAGCCTCGCGAACAACCCCGACGCGGACGCGGCCACCCCCGCCGGCCTCTCCGCCCTCGGCGCGATCCCCGTCGCGCTGCTCGTGGTCGGCATCGGCGCGTCCCTCGGCGGCCCGACCGGCTATGCCATCAACCCCGCACGTGACCTCGGGCCCCGCATCGCGCACGCGATCCTCCCCATCAAGGGCAAGGGCTCGAGCGACTGGTCCTACGCGTGGGTCCCCGTCGTCGGCCCCGCCATCGGCGGCGTCCTCGCCGGCCTCGCGTCCTACGCGCTGCTCCCCATCCTCTAGAACCCCGACCCTCATAGGAGAGACCACATGAGCGAGAAGTACATCGTCGCCATCGACCAGGGCACCACCAGCACGCGGGCCATCGTCTTCGACCACAGCGGATCCATCGTGTCCACCGGCCAGCTCGAGCACGAGCAGATCTTCCCCCGCGCCGGCTGGGTCGAGCACGACCCGATGGAGATCTGGCGCAACACGCGCGAGGTCATCGGCCAGGCGCTGTCCAAGGCCGACATCACGCGCCACGACGTCGAGGCCGTGGGCATCACCAACCAGCGCGAGACCGCCGTCGTGTGGGACCGCACCACCGGCAAGCCCGTCTACAACGCCATCGTCTGGCAGGACACCCGCACCCAGAGGATCGTCGACCGCCTCGCGGCCGACGGCGGCGTCGAGCGCTTCAAGCCCACCGTCGGGCTCCCGCTCGCCACCTACTTCTCCGGCACGAAGATCGTCTGGATCCTCGAGAACGTCGACGGCGCCCGCGAGAAGGCCGAGGCCGGCGACCTCATGTTCGGCACGACCGACACATGGGTCCTGTGGAACCTCACCGGCGGCACCGACGGCGGCGTCCACGTCACCGACGTGACGAACGCCTCCCGCACGCTCTTCATGGACCTCGAGACCCTCCAGTGGGACGACGAGATCCTGGAGGCGTTCGACGTGCCGCGCTCGATGCTCCCCGAGATCAAGAGCTCCTCCGAGGTCTACGGGCACGTCGAGTCGTCGAGCCTCCTGCGCGAGGTCCCCATCGCGGGCATCCTCGGCGACCAGCAGGCCGCCACGTTCGGCCAGGCCGCCTTCGACCAGGGCGAGTCGAAGAACACGTACGGCACCGGCAACTTCCTGATCTTCAACACCGGCACCGACATCATCCACTCGCAGAACGGCCTCCTCACGACGCTCGGCTACAAGCTGGGCGACGCCGAGCCGCACTACGCGCTCGAGGGATCCATCGCGGTCACGGGCTCGCTCGTGCAGTGGATGCGCGACAACCTCGGCCTCGTGTCGAGCGCCGCGGAGATCGAGACGCTGGCGGCCACGGTCGAGGACAACGGCGGGGTGTACTTCGTCCCCGCGTTCTCCGGCCTGTTCGCGCCGTACTGGCGCTCGGACGCGCGCGGCGCCCTCGTCGGCCTCACGCGCTTCGTCAACAAGGGCCACATCGCCCGTGCGGCCCTCGAGGCCACGGCCTTCCAGACCCGCGAGGTGCTCGACGCGGTCAACGCCGACTCCGGCGTCGACCTCACCGAGCTCAAGGTCGACGGCGGCATGATCGCCAACAACCTGCTCATGCAGTTCCAGGCCGACATCCTCGGCGTCCCCGTCGTCCGCCCGGTCGTCGCGGAGACCACCGCGCTCGGCGCCGCGTACGCCGCGGGCCTCGCCACCGGGTTCTGGAAGGACCTCGACGACCTCCGCAGCAACTGGCAGGAGGACAGCCGCTGGACGCCGGACATGGACGACGCCGAGCGCGAGCGCCAGCTGCGCCTCTGGAAGAAGGCCGTCACGAAGACCTTCGACTGGGTCGACGACGACGTGCAGTAGACCGCACCCGCACGATCCGCGCGCCCCGTCAGCACCGCTGGCGGGGCGCGCGGCGTCTCCCGGCGGCCATGCGGCCGCCCGTTCGCCCGCGGCCGCGTCAGAGGAGCGTCGGCTGCTCGCCGTCCGCGGGCGCGTCGTCGACGGGCGCGACGAGGTCGGGCCCGTCGTTCCGCACGCTGTTGACGCGCGTCGACACGAGCCGCGGCACGAGGTGCGGCTCCGGCAGGGAGCCCAGCAGGTGCCGCACGTCGTCGACGGCGGTCGTGCCCGCGTCCAGCCAGTCGTCCAGACGATCGCGCGGCACGATCACGGGGGTGCGGTCGTGGATGTGCCCGAGCGCATCGCTCGCGGCGGACGTGATGATCGCGAGGCTCCGCAGCCACGCGCCGGGCTCGCCGTCCGGGACGGACGGGTCCCGCCAGTGCTCGTACACGGCGGCGAATGCCAGCGGGCGATCGTCCTCGGCGTGCAGGTAGACCGGCTGCTTCCCGGACGCGGTGGCCTGCCACTCGTAGTACCCGTCCGCCGGCACGACGGCCCGCCGCGTGAGCACGGCCCTCCGGAACGTCGGCTTCTCGGTGACCGTCTCGACCCGCGCGTTGATGAGCGGCGCCCCCTGCACGGCCTTCGCCCACGGCGGGACGATCCCCCACCGGGCGCCGGTCACGACGCGGCGGACGTCGCCGCCCGGGTCGCCGTGCGGATGCCGGTCGGCGACCATGCGGACCGTGGTCGTCGGGGCGACGTTCCACGAGGGGGCCGGGTCGTCGCCCTCGACGTCGTCGACCGACCAGTCCCCGACGAGGTCGCCCGTCGCCCGCGCCACCACGAATCTCCCGCACATGCGTCCATCATCCGCTCGCACGGCGGACATCGTCAGCGGCGACGCGGATCAGGCGCGCGTCGCCGCCGCCCACTCCTCGAGCTTCGCGGCGGCGCGGCCGGAGTCCACCGCGTCGGCGGCGACGGCGAGCTTCTCGCGCAGCCGGCGCGCCATCGGCTGCTGCACGCGCGTCGGATCCCCCATCAGGTCGAATGCCTCGAGGCCGGCGGCGACGTTCAGCAGCACGACGTCGCGCTGCGGACCGGCTCCTCCGGCGAGGACGCGGCGGATCACCTCCGCGTTCTCCTCCACCCCCGCGCCGAGGAGCGCCTCGATGGGAGCGCGCGGGATCCCGAGCTCGAGCGGGTCGAGGTCGTGCTCCGTGACCGCGCCCCGGCTCACCTCCCAGATGTGGCTGTGCCCCGTGGTCGTGAGCTTGTCGATCCCGTCGTCGCCCCGGTACACGAGCGCGGTGGCGCCGCGGGTCCGGAAGACCCCCACCATGAGCGGGACGCGCGACAGGTCGGCGACGCCCACCGCGGACGACTCGGGCCGCGCCGGGTTGCAGAGCGGCCCGAGCACGTTGAACAGCGTCGAGATGCCGAGCTCGCGCCGGGTGGACGCGGCATGGCGGAAGCCCGGGTGGAAGAGGGCGGCGTGCGCGTACGTGATGCCGGTCTCGCGGAGCACCTCCGCGACGCGCTCGGGCGCGATGGTGAGGTCGACCCCGAGGGCGCTCAGCACGTCGGACGCGCCCGAGGGCGAGCTCGCCCCGCGGTTGCCGTGCTTGATGACGGGGACGCCCGCGGCGGCCGCGATCACCGACGCCACCGACGAGATGTTGAGGACCGCGCCGTAAGGGTCCCCTCCCGTGCCCACGATGTCGAGCGCGCGCGGATCCGCGTCGAGCGGCAGCGCCTCCTCGAGCACCGCGTCGCGGAAGCCGACGATCTCGTCGACGGTCTCGCCGGACGCCCGCAGCGCCACCAGGAGGCCGCCCAGCTGCGCGGGAGTCGCCTCCCCGCGCATCACCTGGCGCATCGCCCAGGTCGACTCCGACACCGAGAGGTGGCGCCCCTCAATGAGCGTGGTGATGAGCGCGGGCCAGGTCGGGGCGGAGGGCATGGCGATCAGCCTAACGAGCGGCTGGATCGGATCTCACGGGCGGCCGGGGTGGGCATCGGGTGTCGTCGGCCTAGGTCATAATGGAACCTGTGACCACCACCTCAATCTCCCCAGTATCGACCGCGCCGGTGGTGAACCGGCCGAACACGGTCGCCGTCGGCACCATCGTGTGGCTCGGCAGCGAGGTGATGTTCTTCGCGGGTCTCTTCGCGATCTACTTCACCCTGCGTTCCACGTCCGGTGCCCTCTGGGAGTTCGAGGCGGGCCGCCTCAACGTGCCCTTCTCCCTCGTGAACACGCTCATCCTCGTGTCGAGCTCGTTCACGTGCCAGTTCGGCGTGTTCGCGGCCGAGCGCCTGCAGGCACGGGCCACGGGCTGGAAGCCCAGCCAGTGGGGCACGGTCGAATGGTTCTTCCTCACCTACGCCCTCGGCGCCATCTTCGTCGTGGGCCAGATCTTCGAGTACGCCACCCTCGTCACCGAGGGGATCACGCTCGGCAGCAATGCCTACGGCTCGGCGTTCTACATAACCACGGGCTTCCACGGCCTCCACGTCACCGGCGGCCTCATCGCCTTCCTCCTCGTCATCGGCCGCATCTTCGCGGTCCGGTCGATGGGGCACAGGGAGGCCACGAGCGCCATCGTCGTGTCCTACTACTGGCACTTCGTCGACGTGGTCTGGATCGGGCTCTTCCTGGTCATCTACGTCCTCAAATAGCACCGAGCGGGAGCAACAACCACAGCATGAGCACCAAGACAGCACGCGCCCGTCGAACCGGTCGCCGCAGCCCCCTGACCACCATCGCCCTGCTCGCCATCGGCCTGCTCGCCACGGGCGGCGCCTACTCGATGATCCAGTCGGGCACCGCGTCGGCCGAGGTCGACCTCAAGTCCGCGCAGACCATCGACGAGGGCCAGAAGCTCTTCGGCTCGAACTGCGCCACCTGCCACGGCATGGACGCGACCGGCACGGGCGTCGCCCCGAGCCTCATCGGCGTCGGCGCGGCCTCCGTCGACTTCCAGGTCGGCACCGGCCGCATGCCGCTGCAGGGCACCACGGTCCAGGCACCGGAGAAGCCCACGCAGTTCACCGACACCCAGGTGAAGCAGCTCGCGGCCTACGTCGCCTCCCTCGCTCCGGGCCCGGCCATCCCCGACGGCCAGTACCTCGATGGCAAGGGCGACGCGGCGAACGGCGCCGAGCTCTTCCGCATCAACTGCGCCATGTGCCACAACGTGGCCGCGGCAGGAGGCGCCCTCACGGAGGGCAAGTTCGCCCCCAGCCTCGAGGGCGTGGCCCCGGTCCACATCTACGAGGCCATGGTCACCGGCCCGCAGAACATGCCGGTCTTCAACGACACCAATATCTCCCCCGAGGACAAGCGCGACATCATCACGTCGCTGCAGTACATCGAGGAGAACAGCACGGTCGGCGGCGCGAACCTCGGCGGGCTCGGCCCGGTCTCTGAGGGGCTCTTCATGTGGATCTTCGGCCTCGGCGGCATCGTCGCCCTGACCGTGTGGCTCACGGCCCGGTCCAACTGACGCCCGCATCGATGACCCGCAGCAGAACACAGGAGAGGCACGTACATGGCACACGACGATAAGGACGAGTCGGGCGTCGTCCCCGCGGGCTACGACGCCGGCGAGCTCGAGCCGGCAGGCCGTGACGTCGTGCTCCCCGGCGGCACCGCCGTCGCCACGCGCGACGCCTTCCAGAACCCCGGCTTCCCGGAGCACCGCATCCGCGTCACCGACAAGGACCCGAAGAAGGCGAAGACCGCCGAGCGCGTCGTCTACACCTGGTTCTACCTGTCCATCGTGGGCAGCGTCTTCGCCATCGGCGCGTACTTCGGCTTCCCGATCTACGCGGACGACCCCGGCAGCGTGCGCCTCAACAACCTCTTCCTCGGCGTCGGCATCGCGCTGGCGCTCCTGAGCCTCGGCATCGGCGCCATCCACTGGTCCAAGTCCCTCATGAGCGACCACGAGCTGATCGACGAGCGCCACCCGCAGGGCGGCTCGCCCGCCACGCAGGCCCGCGCCGTCGAGATCTTCGCCCAGGCCAATGAGGAGTCCGGCTTCGGTCGTCGCTCCCTCATCCGCAACAGCCTCATCGGCGCCCTCGTCGCGTTCCCGCTCCCGGCCGTGATCCTCTTCCGCGACCTCTACCCGGGCAGCGCCGAGGAGCCCGCCTCCGCCCTCAGCCACACTCTGTGGAAGAAGGGCGAGGTCCTCACCCGCGATCCCTCCGGCACCCCCATCAAGGCGTCGGACGTCACGATCGGCTCGGCGTTCCACGTCATCCCGGCCTCCCTCATGGAGCTCGAGGAGGGCAAGCTCGAGGAGAAGGCCAAGGCCGCGGTGCTGCTCATGCGCCTCCGCCCCGAGGACCTCGTCGAGACGCCGGAGCGCAAGGGCTGGTCCTACGACGGGATCGTCGCGTACTCCAAGGTCTGCACGCACGTGGGTTGCCCGGTGGCGCTCTACGAGCAGCAGACCCACCACCTCCTCTGCCCCTGCCACCAGTCCCAGTTCGACGTGACCAACCACTGCGAGGTCATCTTCGGACCGGCCAAGCGGCCCCTGCCGCAGCTGCCCATCGCCGTCAACGACGAGGGCTACCTCATTGCACAGAGTGATTTCACCGAGCCCGTAGGGGCGAGTTTCTGGGAGCGTCGTGGTGACTACAACAGCTGATCCGACCACGACGGGTGCCGCCGCGCCCGCCGCCAAGAGCGGGGGCGGCCTCACCGCCGCCGCCGCCACCTACCTCGACGAGCGCACCAGCGTCAGCGTCGCGGTCAAGGAGTTCGGGCGGAAGATCTTCCCGGACCACTGGTCCTTCATGCTCGGCGAGGTGGCGCTGTACAGCTTCGTCGTCATCCTGCTCACGGGCACGTGGCTCACGTTCTTCTTCAACCCGTCGATGGCGGAGACGCACTACGCCGGCTCGTACGCGCCCCTCAAGGGCGTCGAGATGTCGGTCGCCATGTCGTCGTCGCTCGACATCTCGTTCGACATCCGCGGCGGACTGCTCATGCGGCAGATCCACCACTGGGCCGCCCTGCTGTTCGTGGCGTCCATCGGCCTGCACATGCTGCGCATCTACTTCACGGGTGCCTTCCGCAAGCCGCGCGAACTGAACTGGTTCATCGGCTTCGTGCTCTTCATCCTCGCGATGGCCGAGGGCTTCACGGGCTACTCGCTCCCCGACGACCTGCTCTCCGGCAACGGCCTGCGCATCATCGACGGCATGGTCAAGGGCATCCCGGTCATCGGCACGTGGATCTCCTTCCTGCTCTTCGGCGGCGAGTTCCCGGGAACGCACATCATCCCGAGGCTCTACACCCTGCACATCCTGTTGCTGCCGGCGATCCTCGTGGCGTTCCTGGCGCTCCACCTCCTGTTCGTGGTCGTGCACAAGCACACCCAGTTCGCCGGCCCCGGCCGCACCAACGAGAACGTGGTCGGCGTCCCGGTGCTCCCCACCTTCGCGGCGAAGGCGGGCGGGTTCTTCTTCGTGGTCTTCGGCGTGATCGTCGTCATGGCGTCGTTCTTCACGATCAACCCGATCTGGAACTACGGGCCCTACGACCCCTCCCCCGTGTCGGCGGGAACGCAGCCCGACTGGTACATCGGCTTCGCGGACGGCGCGCTGCGACTCGTGCCGCCAGGACTCGAGTTCGTGCTGTTCGACCACACGTTCTCGTTCAACATCATCCTGCCGATCATGGTCCTGGGCCTGTTCATCGTGCTCGTCGCGCTCTACCCCTTCATCGAGGCGTGGATCACGGGCGACAAGCGCGAGCACCACATCCTCGACCGCCCGCGCAACGCCCCGACGCGCACCGCGATCGGCGCCGCCGGCGTCACGTTCTACGCGGTCCTCTGGTCCGCCGCGAGCTCCGACCTCATCGCCACGCACTTCAAGGTGTCGATGGAGGGCGTCATCCACACGCTGCAGGCGCTGCTGATCCTCGGACCGGTCATCGCCTACCAGGTGGCCAAGCGCATCTGCTTGGCGCTCATGAAGAAGGACCGCGAGATCGCCCTCCACGGCGTCGAGTCGGGCCGCATCGTGAAGCTGCCCGGCGGTGAGTTCATCGAGGTGCACGAGCAGCTGGACGAGTACGAGCGCTGGCGCCTGGTCAGCTTCGACGACTACAAGCCGCTCATGATTCGCCCGGACAGCCGTGGACGCATCACGGTCAACCAGCGGGCCCGCGCGGCGCTGTCGAAGTGGTTCTTCGAGGACCGGATCTCACCGGTCACCACGAAGGACGTCGAGCGCAGCGACCACCACTAGGCACGATCTCCGCTCGCGCTGAAGCTCGAGCACGACCGAGAGCCGGTCCGGCCGCACGCCGGACCGGCTCTCGTGCGTCCGGGTCCGAACATCGCCCACCACCACCGAGGAGCATCCGTGGACCTCGCGCGCCTCGCCTCCTGGCTGCGCTGCCCCACCTGCGGCGCCGACCTGCACCCGGATCCGCCACTCGTGCTCCGCTGCGAACGGGGCCATGCCGTCGACGCGAACAAGCGCGGCTACGCGACACTGCTGGCCGCCGGGACGCGCGTCACGGGCGACAGCGCGGAGATGCTCGCGGCCCGCGGCCGCTTCCTCGATCGCGGCCACTACGCGCCCGTGGTCGACGCGCTCGCTGACGCGCTCGGCATCGGACACCCGCCCATGGGGCTCCACCCCTCCGAGGGCGCGGACCCGACGCTCCCCGGAGGCGCCCTCCGCCTGCTCGACGCGGGGTGCGGCACCGGCCACTACCTCCACGCTCTGCTCGACCGCCTGCCGCGCTCCATCGGACTCGCGGCGGACCTCTCCCCCGTGGCCGTCGCCACGGCGGTGCGCGGCCGCACGCATGTGGACGGCGTCGTCGCGGACACCTGGTCCGGCCTGCCCCTGCGCGACGGCGCGGCGGACCTGATCCTCGACGTCTTCGCCCCCCGGAACATGCCGGAGTTCCACCGTGTGCTCGCGCCCGAGGGGCGCGTCGCGGTCGTGGCGGCGGGACCGGACCACCTCGCGCAGCTGCGCGAGGCGGGTCGGGCGGTCGGCGTCCAGGAGGCCAAGCGCGAACGGATACTCGAAGCGGCCGACCCGCTGTTCGAGGCCGTCGCGGAGACGCGCGTCCACCGCACCCTGCGTCTCTCCGACGACGACGTCGCGCTGCTGCTGGGGATGGGGCCGTCCGCGCATCACACGGGCGCTCACACGACGGGCGCCGCCGACGCTTCGGAGGCGCGAAGCTGCGCGCACGACCTCGAGCTCCAGGACGTGACGATCGACGTCATGATCCACGTCCTCCGCCGACGACAGGACGACACGTCCGACTGACGCCCGGGTCGTCCCGCCGAGCTGGGCGCGCATGCTCGGGCGCGCTGGTCGTCCGCGTCCCCGGGAGGCACCGGATCCCCGGGTCACGGCGACCGGATCTCCGCCCGGCGAAGCACCCCCCCGGTTCCCCCGGAGTCTTTTCCCTGCACCTAGAATTTCTCGGCGCGGCAGGTAGCCTGACAGGGTCACTGTGCTGCTGTCCGGGGGGAAGCGGTTCCCCGGCGTCGATGCTCCCCGCGCGGGAGCCCCGCACTCACGACGGAGGATCCCGCACCGGATCGACCGTCGGGCCCGACCCAGGATCACGGACCGCACCTTGCTCGACTTGACCACCCTCCGCGTCACGTTCGGCGTCTCGACCCTCACGCTGTTCCTGCTGTTCGCGCTCGTCACCTACCGGCACACCCGCTCGCCCTTCAGCTTCTGGTGGTGCGCCGCGCTCGCCCTCTTCATGGGCGGATCACTGGCGTACCTCCTCGACGGCACTCCGGGCCAGGCATGGGGCAACCCGCTCGGCAACGGCCTCATCGTCGCCGGCGCCGCGTCGACCTGGATGGGGAGCCGCTCCCTCCGCGGCCTGCCGACGCCGTGGTGGCTCGTGGTGGCGCCGACGGCGCTCGTCGTGGCCGTCTCGAGCGTCGATTCACCGGCGACCGACGACTGGTCCGGCGGCGCCCTGTACCTCGCCCTCATGTGCGCCCTGATCGCCCTGTCCACGCGGGAGCTCGTGCTGCTGGACGCCGGGCTGTCGCGCACCCGCTGGCCGCTGATCACGGCTTCCGGGGCGCTCGCGCTGTACTACGCCGTGCGCTTCGTCGTCTTCGTCGCGAGCGGGCCGCGGAGCGAGCTGTTCGGGGCCTGGTTCGGCACGCCGTCCACGACCCTGATCACCCTCGTGCTGCTCGTCGTGGTGTCCTTCAGCATGGCGTCCTTGAGCGGCGAGCAGGTGGCGAGGATGTTCGCCGCCCGTGCCGCACGATCCCGCCAGGAGCTCGTGGACGGCGGAGGCGTGCAGCGGCGGCTCCTCCCCCAGGCCGTGCCCGACCTGCCCGGCTACGACGTCGCCGGCTCGTGCGTGCCGAGCGGCGCGGTCAGCGGTGACTTCTTCGACTGGAAGGCGACTCCGAACGGCCTCGTCGTCACGCTCGCCGACGTCATGGGCAAGGGCGTGGGCGCCGCCATGATCGCCGCGACAGTGCGCGCCGCCCTGCGCATCGCCTCCCCCGAGCACGACCCCGCGGGCACGCTCACGGTCGTCGACCGCACCCTGGAGTCCGACCTCGATGTGAACGACGCCTTCGTCACCCTCCTCCACCTCCGCCTCGAAGCGTCCACCGGCGAGGTGGCCGTCGTGGACGCCGGTCACGGACTCGGCGTCGTGTGCCGCGTCGACGGTACGCGGGAGTCCGTACCGTCCCTCAACCTCCCGCTCGGCGCACTCGGGACGCAGCAGTGGGCCACGAGCACCGTGCGCCTCGATCCCGGCGACCTCCTGCTCACCTGCAGCGACGGGGTGCTGGACCTCTTCGACGGGACGCTCGCGTCGCTGGACACGGCCGCGCTCACCGCCATGGCCGCGGAACCCACGGCCCACGCGGCCGTCTGCAGCCTCACGCGACTGGCTGCCGAGGGGACGCCGCCCGACGACGTGACGGTGGTCGCCATCCGGCGCACGACCGACGCGCCCTGAGGAACGGCGCCGCTGCGCGCGGCGCTCGGCGATCACGTGGTCCGGGGCCCACCCGGACGTCGATGCGCTGCCCGCATCCCCGGCCGCGGAGAGCGCGGGCACGGTCCATGAGCGATCACCGCCCGCGGACGTCACCGCGCGGCCGGCTGCTGTCGACGTGGTCGGCGCGCGGTCTGAACGCGACGATGCCCGGCTCCCATGGGGGCCGGGCATCGAGGAGTGCGAGGTGGATCAGCGCAGGAGCTTCTTGTAGAACTCCGCCGTACGCTCGTAGCCGAGGCGCTTGTAGAAGTCGCCGGCGCGACGCGTGCTCATGGTGATCTGCCCGACGCCGCGGTCACCGCACAGGCGCTCGACTGCACGGACCAGGGCCGAGCCCGTCCCGGCGCTGCGGGCCGTCGTGTCCACCACGAGCTCCTCAAGGTGCGCGCTCAGTCCGCCCGCGTACAGGAGACGCGACACGACGAGGTAGGCGTACCCCACGACCGTCCCCGCGTCCTCCGCTATGAGGAGGACGTCGCGCCCCTCGTCCTTGTTCGCGCGCAGGATGTGGGAGAAGGTGACGTCGAAGTCGTCCCGTGTCGCCGGGGCGTTGATCATGTCCAGCTGCTGGCAGAGCGCGAACACCGCGTCGCCGTCCGAGGCCTGGGCGTGCCGGATGTCGACCATCGGATCAGCGGGCGAAGTAGCCGCGGTAGTACTCGTAGGTCCAGCCCACGAGCGCGATGAGCGCGAGCCCACCGCCGATGATGGCGATCCAGATGCCCACGGCGAGGCCGAGGAACACCGATGCGGCACCGGCGGCGAGGATCACGGGCCACCAGCTCCACGGGCTGAAGAATCCGAGCTCCGGGTCGCCGTCGTCGACGTTCGCGTCGCTGCGGTCCTCCGGCAGCTCCCCGTTCTGCGCGGCGTACAGCCGTGCCACGAAGAAGCCGATGAACGCCGCCAGCGCACCCGAGAGCGCGATGGTGAGCGTGCCGACCCACTCGACCGTGCCCTGGTCGATCAGGTGCCAGATCGTGTACGCACCCGCCGCGATGACGAAGAAGACCGCGAGGACGTAGAAGAGGTTCCTATTGGCGCGCACGTCACTTCACCTTGTCGCTGGAGATGTCGTAGGTCGCGGCATCGGGAGCGTCCTTGGCCGGACCGATTCCCACGGGTATGCCCGCCTCGGGGTGGTTGAGGTCGAAGGCCGGGGCCTCCGAGCGGATCCGCGGGATGGACGTGAAGTTGTGCCGCGGCGGCGGGCACGAGGTCGCCCACTCGAGCGAGCGGCCGTAGCCCCACGGGTCGTTCACGGTGACGCGCGGAGCCGTGCGGGCGGTGATCCAGACGTTCAGGAAGAACGGGATCATCGACAGCGCGAGGATGCCGGCGCCGATGGTGGACAGCTGGTTCATCCACGTGAAGTCGTCCTCGGGCTGGTACGTCGCGTAGCGACGCGGCATGCCCATGACGCCCAGCCAGTGCTGGATGAGGAACGTGGTGTGGAAGCCGATGAACAGCAGCCAGAAGTGGACCTTGCCGAGGCGCTCGTTGAGCATCCTGCCCGTCCACTTCGGCCACCAGAAGTAGAAGCCCGAGAACATGGCGAACACGACGGTGCCGAAGACCACGTAGTGGAAGTGCGCGACGACGAAGTAGGTGTCGGACACGTGGAAGTCGAGTGGAGGCGACGCCAGGATGACGCCGGTCAGACCACCGAACGTGAACGTGATGAGGAAGCCGATGGCCCAGAGCATGGGCGTCTCGAACGTGACCGAGCCGCGCCACATGGTGCCGATCCAGTTGAAGATCTTCACGCCGGTGGGGACCGCGATGAGCATGGTCATGAGCGAGAAGAACGGCAGCAGCACGGAGCCCGTGACGTACATGTGGTGCGCCCACACCGTGACCGAGAGGGCCGCGATGGAGATGGTGGCGTACACGAGCGTCTTGTACCCGAAGATCGGCTTGCGGCTGAAGACCGGGAAGACCTCGGACACGATGCCGAAGAACGGCAGCGCGATGATGTACACCTCGGGGTGCCCGAAGAACCAGAAGAGGTGCTGCCAGAGGATGGCGCCGCCGTTGGCCGGGTCGTAGATGTGCGCGTCGAAGATGCGGTCGGCGCCGAGGCCGAACAGCGCGGCCGCGAGGACCGGGAACGCCATGAGCACGAGGATCGACGTCACGAGGATGTTCCACGTGAAGATCGGCATGCGGAACATGGTCATGCCGGGGGCGCGCATCGTGATGATGGTCGTGACGAAGTTGACCGCACCGAGGATGGTGCCGAAGCCGCTGAGCGCGAGGCCCATCACCCAGAGATTGCCTCCCAACCCTGGCGAGAACGTCGTGCTGGACAGCGGCGCGTACGCGAACCATCCGAACGAGGCCGCGCCGGCCGGGGTGAGGAAGCCGGCGACCGCGATGAGCGAGCCGAAGTTGAACAGCCAGTACGCGAACGCGTTGAGACGCGGGAACGCGACATCGGGTGCGCCGATCTGCAGCGGCATGAGCACGTTGGCGAAGCCGGCGAAGAGCGGCGTCGCGAACATCAGCAGCATGATCGTGCCGTGCATGGTGAAGAGCTGGTTGTACTGCTCCTTCGTCTCCACCACGTGCAGGCCCGGTTCGAAGAGCTGGGCGCGGATGACGAGCGCCATGACCCCGCCGAGGCAGAAGTAGAGGAACGAGGTGATCAGGTACAGGTACCCGATCGTCTTGTGGTCGGTGGAGGTGATCCAGTTGACCACGACGTTGCCACGACGCTCGGCCCTGCCGGAGCCGTCGAGGACCTTCGCCTGGCCCGCGGGGATCGCGGTGGGACGGTTCAGTGTCGATGTCACGATGTGTGCCCTACTTCTCGGACGACTCGGTGGTGGCCGGCACATCGGTGCCGGGGAGGTTCTGCAGGCGGTCGTAGTCCTTGCCGAGGTCTCCGGCGAAGCCGGCCGCCTTCTGCTTCTCGATGTAGGCGTTGTACTCGTCGATGGAGACGACCTTCACCTGGAAGAGCATGAGGGAGTGGTACTCGCCGCAGAGCTCGGCGCACTTGCCCATGAACGTGCCCTCCTTCTCCGGGATGAACGTCATGTAGTTCGTCTTGCCGGAGATGAGGTCCTTCTTGTAGAGGAAGTCCACGACCCAGAAGGAGTGCAGTGTGTCGCGCGTGTTGAGCTCGAGCTCGACCTTCGTGTTGACCGGCAGGTAGAGCGTGGGGAGCTTGTCCTTGTCGATGGAGCCCTGGGGGCCGTTCGGGTCGTCGACCGCCTGGACGCCCTGCTCGTACGCGCCGCCCTCGATCGGCTGGCCGGCCTCGGTCTCGCCGCCCAGGTAGTTGAAGTCCCACGCCCACTGCTTGCCGAAGACCTGGACCTTGACCTCGGGCTTGTCGAAGCGGGCCTCGATGGCGGCCTGGTCCTTGGCGGTGAACGCGAAGAAGCCGAGGACGAGGATCAGCGGCACGATCGTGTAGAAGATCTCGATCGGCATGTTGTAGCGCATCTGCAAGGGCAGGCCGGTCTGGCCCTTGCGACGGCGGTACACGACCGCGGCCCAGATGGTGAGGCCCCACGTGAGGACGCCCACCGCGAGGAGGACGATCCAGGCGGTGACCCAGAGGCCGATGACCGAGTCGACGTGGTTGGTCGTGCCCGGCTCCGTCGGCAGGAAGCCCTGGAGCTGCTGCTGCGTGCACCCCGCGAGGAGTATCGAGATGCCCAGGGCGACGGGGATCGTCAGCCAACGTTGACGGCGAGTGAAGCGCACGTGCAGACCCTTCGGAGAACCGGATGTGACGGGTTCCACACTACGCGACAGGGAGCCGCCCGAAGGACGACTCCCTGCTCGGGCCCCGTGTTTCCGGGCCCAGATCCGCTTACCGTTCGGTGTGTCAGTGGAACGAGTCACCGCACGCGCACGAACCGCCCGCGTTCGGGTTGTCGATGGTGAATCCCTGCTTCTGGATGGTGTCCTCGAAGTCGATGGTGGCGCCGTCGAGGTACGGGACGCTCATCTTGTCGACGATGACCTCGACGCCGTCGAAGTCGACCGTGGCGTCGCCGTCGAGCTCGCGCTCGTCGAAGTACAGCTGGTAGATGAGGCCGGAGCAACCGCCGGGCTGGACGGCGACGCGGAGGCGGAGGTCCTCGCGGCCCTCCTGCTGGAGCAGGCTCTTGACCTTGCTCGCCGCGGTCTCCGTGAGTCCGACGCGGTGGGCCGCCTGCGCGGTCTCGGTCAGCGTGGTGTCGGTCATGAGCACTCCTCGGGTGGTGGGATCTGCGGTCGGACGACTCCGGTGGAGTCTACGTCGTGCAACCGCGGGAGTCACCCGGGTGTTCCCGGCCACCGGCCCGATCCGCCAGGCGCTCATGGACCGGGGCGCGAACGTCAGCTGCGGCGGGCGATCCGCGACAGGAGGACGGCCTCGCTGAGGATCGCGCGCTGCAGCACGCCGAGGTGCTGCGACTCGTTCGGGCTGTGGGCGCGCGTGTCCGGGTCCTCGACGCCGGTGACCAGGATCTGCGCCGAGGGGAAGGCCTCGACGAGGTCGGCGATGAACGGGATGGATCCGCCGATGCCGGCCTGCACGGGTGCGCGCCCCCATCCGGCGGTCATGGCGGCCGTGGCCTCGGCCATCGCCCAGCCGGTCGTGTCGACGAGGAACGGGTCGCCCTGGTCGACGTCGCTGATCTCGACGTGCGCGCCGAAGGGGCGGTTCCCCTGGATGTGCGCCTCGAGGGCGCGGTACGCGTCCGCGGCCGTCTGCCCGGGGGCGATGCGCGCGCTGATGCGGACGGACACCTCAGGGAGGAGCGTGTTGCTCGCGTTGGCGACCGAGGGGGCGTCGATCCCCGTCACCGTGATGGACGGCTGCGCCCACAGGCGCGTGAGGATCGGGCCGGTGCCCACCGCGGAGACGCCGTGCAGGAGCGCGGCCTCCTCGGCGAGACGCGCGTCGTCGTAGGCGGGCGTGTCCATCTCCGTGGAGGCGAGGCCCGCGACCGCGACGGAGCCGCGCTCGTCCCAGAGCGAGTCGAGGAGGCGGACGGCCGCCATCATCGCGTCGGGGACGGCGCCGCCGAACATGCCGGAGTGCGACGCGTGGTCGATCGTGCGCACCGTGAGGCGGAAGGTGACGTTGCCGCGGAGGGCGATGGTGATGGAGGGGGTGTCGACGTCCCAGTTGTCGCTGTCGGCGACGACGATGACGTCGGCCGCGAGGGCGTCGTGGTGCGTGGCGAGGAAGTCGGAGAAGGATCGGGATCCGGCCTCCTCCTCGCCCTCGATGAAGACGGCGAGGCCGAGGTCGAGGTCGTCGCCCTCCGCCTCGACGAGCGCGCGGATGGCCGCGACGTGCGTCATGATGCCGGCCTTGTCGTCCGAGGCGCCGCGGCCGTGCAGGCGATCGCCGCGCAGGGTGGGCTCGAAGGGCGGCGTCTCCCAGTGCTCGTCCGCTCCGGGGGGCTGCACGTCGTGGTGCGCGTAGAGGAGCACCGTGGGCTTGCCGTTGCGCGGAGCGCGCGTGGCGAGGACCGCCGGCTGCCCGTCATCGCCCGACGGCGTCGTGGCGCGGTGGACGGAGACGTCGTCGAAGACGCCGAGCCCCGCGAGGAGGCCCGCGACGGCGTCCGCGCTGGCGACGACGTGGGTGGGATCGAAGGCGGGCCAGGACACGGAAGGGATGCGCACGAGCGCCGAGAGGTCGGCGATCGTGGTGGGGAGCCCTCCCGCGACGGCGGCGGCGAGCCGGTCGACGGCCTCCTGGTCCGGTGCGGTCACGGCGTCTGCGGAGGTGTCGGGAGGCGTCATGCAGGTAATCTTAGATTCACTCCAGGCAAGGACGAGAGACGTGGCGAAGCAGCAGACCCCCGCAGAGACCCCCTCCGAGACGAGCGTCCCGGCGTCCGTCGACGGCCGCACGGCCGACGGGAAGAAGGGCCCCACCCCGACCCGTCGGGAGCGCGAGGCCGCGAACCTCCGGCCGCTCGTGCCCCAGGACCGCAAGCTGGCGGCCCAGCAGGCCAAGGAGAAGGCCCGCGAGGCGCGCGCCCGGGCGAACGCCGGCATGGCCGCGGGCGACGAGCGCTACCTGCCCGTCCGCGACAAGGGCCCGCAGAAGCGGTACGCCCGCGACGTGGTGGACGCCCGGTGGAGCGTGGGGGAGTTCCTGCTGCCCGTCATGGGCGTCGTGGTGGTGCTGGCCTTCGTCGTGCCGAGCCTCTCGGCAATCCCGCTGCTGTCGATCTACGTGTTCGTCATCGCCGCGATCGTCGACGCGTACTTCACCGGCCGCCGCGTCCGGGCCGCCATCGTCGCCCGTGTCGGCGCCGACCGCGTCGAGCGCGGCATCCGCTGGTACACCGGCATGCGGACCATCCAGATGCGGCCGATGCGCCTGCCGAAGCCGCAGGTGAAGCGGCACGAGAAGGTCACCTTCCGCTGATCCGTCGGCTGCCCGCCCTGGTCGGGTGCGCGGACGCCGCTGCATCCGGTCGTCCGGGGAACACGGGTCAGCGCGGGCGACGGAGCCGCGCGAGGCCGGTGTTGACCGACCGGGCCCAGAGCGGGCCGCGGTAGAGGAACGCCGTGTAGCCCTGCACGAGGGTCGCTCCCGCGTCGAGCCGCGCCTGCACGTCCGCGGCCGTGTCGACGCCGCCGACCGAGATCACGCACGCGTCGGCCGGCAGGACGCGGCGGAGGATGCGGAGGACCTCGAGCGCGCGCGGTGCCAGCGGCGCCCCGGAGAGCCCGCCCGCACCGGCCGCCTCCACCACCGCGGCGTCCGTGCGGAGGTCCGCGCGGGACAGCGTGGTGTTCGTCGCGATGACGCCCGCGAGCCCCAGCTCCGTCGCGAGCTCGGCGATGCGGTGCACCTCCACGTCCTGCAGGTCCGGCGCGATCTTGACGAGGACGGGCACCCCGTCCGCCGCGTCGCGGATGCTCGTGAGCAGCGGCCGGAGCAGCTCGATCTCCTGCAGGCCGCGCAGCCCCGGGGTGTTCGGCGAGCTGACGTTGACCGCGAGGTAGTCGGCGACGGGGGCGACCAGGCGCGTCGTCGTCACGTAGTCCGCCACGGCATCCTCGACAGCCACCACCCGGGTCTTGCCGATGTTGACGCCGATGACCGGCCGGTCACGCCGGGCCCGCACACGGCGGAGCCGGTCCGCGAGGGCCGCCGCTCCCCCGTTGTTGAACCCCATGCGGTTGATGACGGCGCGGTCCTCGATGAGCCGGAACAGCCGCGGCCGCGGGTTGCCGGGCTGCGCCTCCGCGGTGACCGTGCCGACCTCGACGTGACCGAAGCCGAGCTGGCCGAGCCCGAGCACGGCCTGCGCATCTTTGTCGAAGCCCGCGGCGACGCCGAACGGGGAGGGGAAGCGGAGGCCGAGCGCGTCGACCGCGAGCGACGGATCCGGTGCGGTCAGCCGCCGGGCGATCCAGCCGAGGCCGGACGACGGGAGGAGGGCGATGGCCGTGGACGCGAGGTGGTGGGCGTCCTCCGGGTCCATGCGCGACAGGACCGTGCGGAAGAGGAGGGGATACATCGGCACCAGGCTAGCGCCTGCGCGGGCACCCGCCGGCTGCCGCGACCCGCGTCGCGCCAGGGATCAGAGCGCGTCGGCGTCCGGGGTGGCGGCGTGCGCGACGCGGAGCTGCGCGATGGCGGACTCGAAGTCGTCGAGCGAGTCGAAGCCCTGGTAGACGCTGGCGAAGCGGAGGTACGCGACCTCGTCGAGCTCGCGGAGCGGCGGCAGGATCGACAGGCCGATGTCGTTCGCCTCGATCTGCGACGCGCCGGTGGCCCGGATCGCCTCCTCCACGCGCTGCGCCAGCACCGCGAGATCGGTGTCCGTGACGGGACGACCCTGGCACGCCTTGCGGACGCCGGTGACGATCTTCTCCCGGCTGAACGGCTCGACCACGCCGTTCCGCTTGATCACGCTGAGGCTCGCGGTCTCCGTCGTGCTGAAGCGGCGACCGCACTCGGGGCACTGCCGACGCCGGCGGATCGACAGCCCGTCGTCGCTCGTGCGGGAGTCGACGACGCGGGAGTCGGGGTGGCGGCAGAAGGGGCAGAACATGGTGTGGCCAGGATACGTCAGCGCGTGAGGCGCGCGGTCACCGCGTCGCCGTGCGCGGGGAGGTCCTCGGCCCGGCTGAGCGCGACGATCATCGGCTCGGCCTCGCGCAGCGCGTCGGCGTCGTAGCGCACCACCTGCTGCGGCCGGAGGAACGTGTACGCGCCGAGGCCCGAGCCGAACCGCGCCTGGCCGCCCGTGGGGAGGACGTGGTTGGACCCCGCGAGGTAGTCGCCGAGGCTCACCGGCGAGTGCGGGCCGAGGAAGATCGCGCCGGCGCTCTGCAGGTGCGCGAGGAGCGCGTCGGGGTCGGCGGTCTGCACGGACAGGTGCTCGGGGCCGTAGGCGTCGCTGTAGCGGGCGGCCGTCGCGAGGTCGTCGACGACGAGGATGGCCGACTGCGGGCCGGTGAGCGCCTGGCCGACGCGGGCCGCGTGGCCGGTGGACGCGGCCAGGGCCTCGACCTCGGCGTCGACCGCGCGAGCGAGCTCCGGCGAGTCGGTGACGAGGACGGATGCCGCCATCTCGTCGTGCTCCGCCTGGCTGACGAGGTCGGCGGCGACGAGGCGGGCGTCGGCGTGCGCGTCGGCGATGACGAGGATCTCCGTCGTGCCGGCCTCGGAGTCGATCCCCGTGACGCCGCGGACGACGCGCTTGGCCGCCGCGACGTAGATGTTGCCGGGTCCCGTGACGACGTCGACGGGCTCCAGGCCGAGATCCGGCACGCCGTGCGCGAAGGCGCCGATGGCGCCGGCGCCGCCCATCGCGTAGACCTCGTCGACGCCGAGGAGGCCGGCAGCGCCGAGGATGACCGGGTGCACCGATCCCCCGTGCGCGGCCTGCGCGGGAGAGGCGAGCGCGATGCTCGCGACGCCGGCGACCTGCGCGGCGACGACGTTCATCACGACGCTCGACGGGTAGACGGCCTTGCCGCCGGGCACGTAGAGGCCGACGCGGCGCACGGGCTGCCAGCGCTGGACGATGGTGCCGCCGGGCACGACCGTGGTCGTGGTCTCCGGCGGGACCTGCGCCGCCGAGCCGAGGCGCACGCGGCGGATGGCCTCCTCGAGCGCCGCGCGGACGGCGGGGTCGAGCCCGTCGACGGCGGCGGCGATGGCCGCGGAGGGCACGCGCAGCGTCTCCGGTCGCACGCGGTCGAGCCGCTCCGCCTGGTCGAGCAGGGCCGCGCTCCCCCGGGTGCGCACATCCTCGACGAGCTCGCGGGCCACGTCGAGCGCGACGGCGACGTCGGTGACGGGACGCGGGAGGAGGGCGAGCAGATCGGCGGTGCTGGGCGTGGTGCCGCGGAGGTCCTGGATGCGCATCATGACTCCGGAAGTCTACCGAGCGGGCGTCCGGCGGATCCGGCGGCTAGCGTCTCCAGGCATGGACGCGCACCCCGCCACCACGCTCGCCGAGGCCCCGGGCCAGGCCGCATTCCGCGCCGCGTTCCGGCGCCACGCCGCGGGCGTCGCGGTCGTCACGACCCGCGATGCCCAGGGCTCCCCCGTCGGCTTCACGGCGACGTCGCTCGCCTCCGTCTCCGCGGATCCGCCGCTCGCCAGCTTCAGCCTGGCGCGCACGGCGTCGAGCGCCGCCGCCCTCGCCGTGGCCGACCACGTCGCGATCCACGTGCTCGGCGCGCGCGACCGGCACCTCGCCGAGCGCCTCAGCGGCCCGGCGCCCGAGCGCTTCGCGGGCGACCACTGGTCCTCCGGCCCGCACGGCCTGCCGGTGCTCGCGGGCGGGACCGCGCTCCTCGTCGCGCGCATCGTCGAGCGGGTCCAGGTGCACGACGCGATCGTCGTGATCGTGCGGGTCGAGGACGGCGGACCCGGAGTGGACGACGAGCCGCTCGTCTACCACGCGCGCCGCTACCTGCGGCCGGGCGCGGAGGCCTGAGCGCCGGGCCGCCGCACGCCGACGCCGACACCCGGGGAACCGACCCGGCGGATCAGCCCAGGCAGTTCGGCCCGAGCAGCGACTTCAGCTCGCCGTAGAGGTCCGCGCTCACGGTGACCGGGAACGGGATCTCGAACACGCGCCCCGTGTCGCCCTTCACGAGCTGGAGCCGCACCTCGGTGTCGCCCGAGTGGCGGATGAGCACGTCGTTGAGGCCCATGACGGTCTCCGTCGTCGCGCGGTTCTCCGCGAGGCTGATGAGCAGCGGCCCCGAGCCGAGGCTCTGCCCGAGGTCGGGCTGGAACATCGAGAAGGCGTGGATGTTCATGCCGTCGTCGCGGGTGGACACGCGGCCGCGGATCACCACGACGGTGTCGCTCTGCAGGGCCGGCGCGAACTCCTGGTACGCCTTGCCCATGAACATGCAGGTGATCTCGCCGCCGAAGTCCTCGAGCTGCACCATGCCGTACTGGTTGCCCGAGTTCCGCGCCGTGCGGTGCTGCACACTCGTGAGGAGCCCCGCGAGCGTCACGGTCTCGCCGTCCATCGACGCGTCGGTCGCCAGCAGCTCGGCGATGCCCGTCGAGGCGAGCTTCGCCAGCGGGATCTCGAGGCCGGCCAGCGGGTGGTCGGACACGTAGAGGCCGAGCATCTCCCGCTCGAACGCGAGCTTGTCGCGCTTCGCCCACTCCGGCCGCTCGGGTACCTTGCGCGCGTGCTGCGGCTCGTCCCAGAGGCTGTCGAAGTCGAAGCCGACCTGGCCGTTCATCGCCGCGCGCTTGTCGCTGACGGAGGCGTCGATCATGCCCTCGTGCACCTCGAGGAGCGCCCGCCGGGTGTCTCCCAACGAGTCGAAGGCGCCGGCCTTGATGAGCGACTCGACCGTGCGCTTGTTCGCGACCGGCAGCGGGACCTTCTTGAGGAAGTCGTCGAAGGACTCGAACGCGCCCTGCTCGGTGCGCGCGCCGCGCAGCGCCTCGACCACGTTCGCGCCGACGTTGCGCACGGCGCCGAGCCCGAAGCGGATGTCCGCTCCCGCTGCCGCGAAGAAGCCGATGGACTCGTTGACGTCCGGCGGGAGCACCTTGATGCCCATGCGCCGGCACTCGTTGAGGTAGAGCGCCATCTTGTCCTTGGAGTCGCCGACGCTCGTGAGGAGCGCGGCCATGTACTCGGCCGGGTAGTGCGCCTTGAGGTAGGCCGTCCAGTAGGAGACGACGCCGTACGCCGCGGAGTGCGCCTTGTTGAACGCGTAGTCGGAGAACGGCAGCAGGATGTCCCAGAGCGCCTTCACCGCGGCCATCGAGTAGCCGTTGTCCTTCATGCCCTGCGAGAAGCCCTCGAACTGCTTGTCCAGCTCCGACTTCTTCTTCTTGCCCATGGCCCGGCGGAGCAGGTCGGCCTGCGCGAGCGTGAAGCCCGCGAGCTTCTGCGCGACCGACATGACCTGCTCCTGGTAGACGATGAGGCCGTGCGTGGTGCCGAGCACCTCGCGCAGCGGCTCCTCGAGCTCCGGGTGGATGGGGGTGATCTCCTGCAGCCCGTTCTTCCGCAGCGCGTAGTTCGTGTGCGAGTTGGCGCCCATGGGGCCGGGCCGGTACAGCGCGATGACGGCCGAGATGTCCTCGAAGTTGTCGGGCTTCATCATCCGCAGCAGCGAGCGCATGGGCCCGCCGTCGAGCTGGAAGACGCCGAGGGTGTCGCCGCGGGCGAGCAGGTCGTACGCGCCCTGGTCGTCGAGGCCGAGGTCCTCGAGCACGAGCTTCTCGCCGCGGTTGGACTCGATGTTGTTGAGCGCGTCGTCGATGATCGTGAGGTTGCGCAGACCCAGGAAGTCCATCTTGATGAGGCCGAGCGACTCGCACGCGGGGTAGTCGAACTGCGTGACGATCTGGCCGTCCTGCTCCCGCTTCATGATCGGGATGATGTCGATGAGCGGCTCGCTCGACATGATGACGCCGGCCGCGTGCACGCCCCACTGCCGCTTGAGGTTCTCGATGCCCTGCGCGGTCTCGAAGACCTTCTGCGCCTCGGGGTCCATCGCGAGCACCTCGCGGAAGTCGCCGGCCTCGCGGTAGCGCGGGTGCTCGGTGTCGAGGATGCCGGACAGCGGGATGTCCTTGCCCATGATCGCGGGCGGCATGGCCTTGGTGAGCTTGTCGCCCATGGAGAACGGGTAGCCGAGCACGCGGCTCGAGTCCTTGAGCGCCTGCTTGGCCTTGATGGTGCCGTACGTGACGATCTGCGCGACGCGCTCGTCGCCGTACTTGTCGGTCACGTAGCGGATGACCTCGCCGCGGCGACGGTCGTCGAAGTCGACGTCGAAGTCGGGCATGGAGACGCGGTCGGGGTTGAGGAACCGCTCGAACAGCAGGCCGTGCTCCAGCGGGTCGAGGTCGGTGATGCCCATGGCGTACGCGACCATCGAGCCGGCGCCCGACCCGCGGCCGGGGCCCACGCGGATCCCGTTCTCCTTCGACCAGTTGATGAAGTCGGCGACGACGAGGAAGTAGCCCGGGAAGCCCATCTGCGCGATGACCCCGACCTCGTAGTCCGCGCGCTTGCGCACGTCGTCGGAGAAGCCGCGCGGGTAGCGCCGGACGAGGCCGCGCTCGACCTCCTTCACGAACCAGGTCTGCTCGCTCTCGCCCTCGGGCACCGGGTAGCGCGGCATGTAGTTGGCGGACTCGTTGAACTGCACGTCGCACCGCTCGGCGATGAGGAGCGTGTTGTCGCATGCCTCCTCGTGGTCGCGGAAGAGGTGGCGCATCTGCTGCGCGGTCTTCAGGTAGAACTCGTCGGCGTCGAACTTGAAGCGGTTGGGGTCGTCGAGCGTCGTGCCGGACTGGACGCACAGGAGGGCCGCGTGGCTCGTGGCGTCGTGCTCGTGCGTGTAGTGCAGGTCGTTGGTCGCGACGAGCGGGAGGCCGAGGTCCTTCGCGAGGCGGTGGAGGTCGGTCATGATGCGGCGCTCGATGCCGAGCCCGTGGTCCATGACCTCGCAGAAGTAGTTCTCGGCCCCGAAGATGTCGCGGAAGTCCGCGGCGGCCTTCACGGCCTCGTCGTACTGGCCGAGGCGGAGGCGCGTCTGCACCTCGCCGGACGGGCAGCCGGTGGTGGCGATGAGGCCCTTCGCGTACGTGCTGAGGAGCTCGCGGTCCATGCGGGGCTTGAAGTAGTAGCCCTCGAGCGAGGCGCGCGACGAGAGCCGGAACAGGTTGTGCATGCCCTCGGTCGTCTCGGCGAGCATCGTGAGGTGCGTGTAGGCGCCGGATCCGGAGACGTCGTCCTGGCCGCCGTTGCCCCACCGGATGCGGGTGCGGTCGCCGCGGTGCGTGCCCGGCGTGATGTACGCCTCGGTGCCGATGATGGGCTTCACGCCCGCGGCCTTCGCCTGCTTCCAGAAGTCGAAGGCGCCGAACACGTTGCCGTGGTCGGTGATGGCGACGGCCGGCATCTTCTGCTCGGCCGCGGCCTGCACGAGCGGGCCGACGCGGGCCGCCCCGTCGAGCATCGAGTACTCGCTGTGGACGTGGAGGTGGACGAACGAGTCGTTGCGGGGCACGGGTCTCTTCTACTGGTCGATCGACGGTGTGGCCATCATAGGCAGGCTCCGGGAGGCCCCTCGGGCGTGTCGCCCATCAGTCGCGCAGGACGTCGAGCGCGTGCTGCAGGTCGGCCGGGTAGGTGCTCGAGAACGACGCGCGGTCGCCCGTCGCGGGGTGCGTGATCTCGAGCCGCATCGCGTGCAGCCATTGCCGGTGGAGGTCGAGCTGGGCCGAGAGCGTCGGGTCGGCGCCGTACATCGCGTCGCCCGCGCAGGGGTGGCGCTGCGCCGCCATGTGCACGCGGATCTGGTGGGTGCGGCCGGTCTCCAGGTGCACCTCCAGCAGCGCCGCGCGCCGGAACGCCTCGAGCGTCTCGTAGTGCGTGACGGACGGCTTGCCGTCGGCGGTGACCGCGAACTTCCAGTCGCTGCGGGGGTGGCGGCCGATGGGCGCGTCGATGGTGCCCGCGAGCGGATCCGGATGCCCCTGCACGACCGCGTGGTAGACCTTCTCGACCTCGCGGTCGTGGAACTGCCGCTTGAGCTCCGTGTACGCGCGCTCGGTCTTGGCCACCACCATCAGGCCGCTCGTGCCCGCGTCCAGCCGGTGCACGATGCCCTTCCGCTCCTCCGCGCCCGAGGTGCTGAGGCGGAACCCGGCGGCGGCCAGCGCGCCGAGGACGGTGGGGCCGGTCCAGCCGACGCTCGGGTGGGCCGCGACGCCGACGGGCTTGTCGACCACCACGATGTCGTCGTCGTCGTGCACCATACCGAGGTCGGGGACCGCGAGCGGCACGACCGACGGCTCCTGCCGCGGCTGCCAGCTGACGGCGAGCATGGATCCGCCGACGAGCCGGTCGGACTTGCCCGCCTCCCGGCCGTCCTGCGTCACGCCGCCGGCCTCCGCGACCTCCGCCGCGAAGCTGCGGGAGAAGCCGAGTAGCCGGGCGAGGCCTGCGTCGACGCGCTGCCCGTCGAGGCCGTCGGGGACAGGGATGGTGCGGTGCTCCAACGGGTGACCTCTTCCGGTGCGATGCGGCGGTGGTGCGGGCCCGCGAACGACGACGGCGACGCGGGACCCCGTGGCTCCGAGGAGCCGGGTCCCGCGCCGCCGTCGGGCGCGCGGGTGGTGCGGTGCTAGTTGCCGAACGAGGCGGTGGCGGGCGCCTCGCTGGAACCGGCCGAGTCCAGCTCGCGGAGCTGGCCCTCGATGTAGCCCTTGAGCTTGGTGCGGTACTCGCGCTCGAACGTGCGCAGCTCGTCGATGCGGCCCTCGAGGACCTGGCGCTCCTTCTCCAGGGCGGCGGTCTTCGAGCGCTGCTCGGCCTCGGCCTCGGCGGCGATGCGCGCGGCGGTGGCGTGCGCCTCGGCGACGAGGGCGTCGCGCTTCTCGACGCCCTCGCGGACGTGCTCCTCGTGGAGCTTGCGGGCGAGCTTGAGGAGGCTGCTCGTGCTGGAGGTCTCGTCGTCCTCATCCGCGGCCGGGGCGGCGGGCGCCTGGGCGACGACGGGAGCCGGCTCGGGCTCGACGGCGACGGGAGCCTGCTCGACCGCGGCGGGCGCGGGAACGGGGGTGTCGATGACGGTGGTCGCGGCCGGGGCGGCGTCGCCCGACGAGAGGCGCTGGCGCAGCTCCTCGTTCTCCTGGTGGAGGCGGCGCAGCTCGACGACCACCTCGTCGAGGAAGTCGTCGACCTCGTCCTGGTCGTATCCCTCGCGGAATTTTGTCGGCTGGAAACGCTTGTTGACGACGTCTTCAGGAGTGAGAGCCATGGCCTGCCACCTCTTTTGTGCGTAGAGCGGGGTCCGCGGGCGCGGACGGGGATTCGGGACAACGTGCGACCCAACGCTATCAGCGGAACGCATTGCTCCGGGGACCCGCGCGGGGATCGGCGGATGCGGCGTCCCCGTCTCAGCGCATCAGGGAGCTGGCGACGTTGAACAGGATGATCGCCACGAGCATCGTGATCATCCAGCCGAAGTCGAGCGCCACCGGGCCGAGGCGCAGGGGCGGGATCAGGCGACGGACGAAGCCGATGGGCGGATCCGTGACCGTGTAGGAGGCCTCGGCGACGATGAGCATCGCGCCGCGCGGACGCCACTGCCGGGACAGCGACTGGACCAGGTCGAGGACGAACCGGCCCCACATGCAGATGATGAACGCCAGGAGGGCGAACCACAGGACGGTGGCGACGATGTTGACGATGATCACGGACACAAGTATGGCGGGCGCCGATGGGAGGTCCCGTCGGCGCCCGCCATCTCGGGGGCTCGGTGGATCAGCGTCCGAAGAAGGAGGCCTCGACCTCGGCCTCGGTGGCCGACTGCTCGCCGGACACGGCGACGTGCGACGGCGACAGGAGGAAGACCTTCGCCGTGACGCGCTCGATCTTGCCATAGAGGCCGATGGACAGGCCGCTGGCGAAGTCGATGAGCCGACGCGCGTCGTCGTCCGTCATCTGCGAGAGGTTGATGATGACCGGCACGCCCTCGCGGAAGTTCTCGGCGATGACCTGGGCGTCCTTGTAGGCCTTGGGGTGGACGGTGAGGATCTCGTTCATTTCAGCCGGCGCCGCATTCCTTGTGGTGGTCGAGGGCTTGTGCAGGGGGGTCACGGGTGCGCGCTTCGCCTGCTGCTGCGGAGCGGGGGCGGGGGTCGGGACGGCCTGCACGGGCGACTGCTGCTGCTGCGCGGGCTGCTGCCCCTGCTGGTACTCGAGCTCCTCGTCGGCGAGTCCCAGGTACACCATGGTCTTGCGAAGTGGGTTGGCCATCATTCCTCTTTCCGGGTCGGCGTGACGAACCGGACCGCACTGTCGACATTAAGGGCCGCCGGGCCGCTTTCCCGTGATTGCCGATCCGATCCGAAGGTGTGTCGCGCCCTCGAGGAGCGCCTCGCGCAGGTCGCCGGACATCCCCGCCGAGATGGCGCCCGCGTCGGGCAGGATGCGGCGCACGTCGTCGGAGATGCCGCGGAGGCGGGCGAACGCGCGGCGGGGCTCCCCGTCGTCGGGCGCGACCGCCATGACGCCGAGGACGCGGATGCCGGCGGCCACCGCCGCGTGCTCCGCGAGGGCCTCGGCCTCCGCGGGAGCGACTCCCCCACGCTGCGGGTCGTCGGTGAGGTTCACCTGCAGGAAGACGCGCGTCTCCCGCTCGTCGGACGCGAGCGCGTCGACGAGCGACGCCCGGTCGACGGAGTGGATCACCGAGGCGTAGCGCCGGACCTGCCTGGCCTTCTTGCCCTGCAACTGGCCGACGAAGTGCCATGCGACGCCCGCGCCCTCGAGCTCGGCGGCCTTGCCCTGGGCCTCCTGGTGTCGGCTCTCGCCGAGGTCGCGGACGCCGAGGTCGACGAGGGCGCGCAGGAGGGAGACGGGCTGGAACTTGGTCACCACGACCGTCGTCACCTCGTCCGGCTGGCGGCCGGCCACGCGGATCCCGTCGGCGACCTCCGCCTGCACGGACGCCCACCGCTCGGCGAGGCCCGGGTGGGCGTCGTCGGGGTGGGCGTCCGGCGCGTGCGCGCCGCCGGTCAGCGGAGCGGCGGTCACTTCAGGAAGTCGGGGATGTCCAGGTCGTCGCCGTCGTCCTCGAACGTCGGGTCGCTCGCGGGGACGGACGCGACGGGCGCCTCCGCCTGCGGGCGGGCCGGCGCCTGCTCGACGGCCTCGGGAGCGATGACCGCTCCCCCGTCGGCGGCGACGAAGCCGCTGCGGCGGTTCTCGACCTTGGAGACCGGCTCGCCGCCGTCGAAGCCCGCGGCGATGACGGTGACGCGCACCTCGTCGCCGAGGGTGTCGTCGATGACCGCGCCGAAGATGATGTTCGCCTCGGGGTGCACGGCCTCCTGCACGAGCTTGGCCGCGTCGTTGATCTCGAAGATGCCGAGGTTGGATCCGCCCTGGATGGAGAGCAGCACGCCGTGGGCGCCCTCGATGCTCGCCTCGAGGAGGGGGGAGGCCACCGCGAGCTCGGCGGCCTTGATGGACCGGTCGGCGCCGCGGGACGAGCCGATGCCCATGAGCGCGGATCCGGCGCCCTGCATGACCGACTTGACGTCGGCGAAGTCGAGGTTGATGAGGCCGGGGGTGGTGATGAGGTCGGTGATGCCCTGGACGCCCGCGAGGAGCACCTGGTCGGCGGTCGCGAAGGCCTCGAGCATGCTGATGCCGCGGTCGCTGATCTCCAGGAGGCGGTCGTTCGGCACGACGATGAGGGTGTCGACCTCGTTCTTCAGCGTCGCGACGCCTAGCTCGGCCTGGGCCGAGCGGCGCTTGCCCTCGAAGCCGAAGGGCTTCGTGACGACGCCGATGGTGAGCGCGCCGATCGACTTCGCGATGCGGGCCACGACGGGCGCGCCGCCCGTGCCGGTGCCGCCGCCCTCGCCCGCGGTGACGAAGACCATGTCGGCGCCGGCCAGCGCCTCCTCGATCTCCTCCGCGTGGTCCTCGGCGGCGCGACGGCCAACCTCGGGGTCGGCGCCCGCGCCGAGGCCCCGGGTGATCTCGCGGCCAACGTCGAGCTTGACGTCGGCGTCGCTCATGAGCAGCGCCTGCGCGTCGGTGTTGATCGCGATGAACTCCACGCCCCGCAGACCGAGCTCGATCATGCGGTTGACGGCGTTCACGCCGCCACCGCCGATGCCGACGACCTTGATGACGGCGAGGTAGTTCTGGTTGTTCGACACGACGGGCCTCCGCTAGAACCTTCGACCTCCGGTGGAGGCTTAGAGTTTACTCAGTATGCATTTCCTGATCCCGACGTTAGGGGGCTCGGGGTCGGCGCGACGACTCCCGTGCCGCGTGTCGCGAAGGCCGCGCGGGATCAGGGTCCGGCGACGGGCGCGTCGGGCGCCGAGACGTCGTAGGAGCCCACGTCACCCCGGGCCTTCACGAGCGCCTGCAGCACCTCGGCCTTGTCGACCGAGCGCTCCCCGCTCCCCCACAGCACCTTCTTGCCGCTGCGCAGCGTGAGCATCACGTCGTCGGTCGTGTTCGCCTGGATGCTGTCGACCTGCGGCAGGAAGTCGGCCGGCAGCGCGACGAGCACAGCGGCGGCGGCCTGGAAGCGCGGGGACGAGAAGTCGGCGCTCGGCAGGTCGATGAGCGGGTAGCCGTCGGGGCGTGCCGTCGCGCGCTCGATCGTGATGCCCGCGGGATCCACGAGGTCGAATCCCGCGCCCGACTGGATGACGGCGACGGGCGTGCGCTCGACGATGCGGATCACGAGCGTCGACGGCGGGCGGCTCTCGGTGCTGTAGCTGCGGATGAGGGGGAACGCGCGGAGCTCGTCACCGACGCGGTCGAGGTCGACGAGGGGCAGCGGCGTGCCGACCTGGTCGGCCAGCGCCGCCTGGATGCTCGCGGGCGACACCCGGTCGGCGCCCTCCACCTCGACGGTGCGGAGCGCGAGCAGCGGCGAGTACACGGCGATGCCGACGACGATCGCCAGGGTGAGGACGGCGCCGAGCGCGCCGAGGAGCCCGGCGCGTCGACGACGGGCGCGCTGCGTGAAGCGACGCACCTCCTGGCGCTCGTAGCGCTGCCGCACGCGGCGGGCGCGGCGCAGCTGGCGGCGCGCCTCGGCGTCGCCGGTGGCCGAGCTCGCGGGGCGGGCGGGGCGATGGGCCCGGGGCGTTGGCTCCCCGTCCGCGTCCACGGGCGTGCGCCGGCGGAGCGGACGGGCGGCGGCCGCGGACTCGGCCGCGCCACGCGCCCGCGCGCCGAGCCGGCCGGCCAGGCCGCCCGTGCGAGGAGCGGCCTCCTCGCGGCCGGTGCGCGGCGTGGGCGGGGCCTGGACCGGCGCCTGCGCGAGGTGCGGGAGGACGATCGGCTCGGTGTCCGGCTCGTCGTCGTCGCGCCATGCGGCGCGGGGCCGCGGGGGCGCGGGCGGCGTCGGTGCGGGGGTCGGCGTCGGGGCCGGAGCTGGCGTCACGGGCTCGGCGGGCGCGGATCCGCGGCGACGGCGGGCGGGCGCGTCGGCCCCCTCGACGCGCGCGTCGGGCGCGGGCGGCCTCGGGACCCGGGGCCGGTCGAAGCCCTCGGGCCGCTTCACTCGCGGGGCCGGGAGGACGCGGCGGGCTGCGGGGATCCGGCGGGACGCTCGAGCGCGCCAACCACCTGCGGGATGATCCGGTACACGTCGCCGCAGCTGAGGGTGACGATGAAGTCGCCGTCGCGGGCGATCTCCGCCGCGCGATCCGCGGCCTCCTGCCAGTCGGGGAGGTAGTCGACGTGGCTCGGGTCCGCGAAGCGCTCGGAGACGAGGGCGCCGGTGACGCCGGGGATCGGGTCCTCGCGGGCGCCGAACACGTCGAGCACGATGGTGTGGTCGGCGAGCTCCTCGTATACGCGCGCGAAGTCGGCGGCCATCATCTGGGTGCGGCTGTAGAGGTGCGGCTGGTGGACGGCGATGATGCGACCGTCCCCCACGACCGTGCGCGCGGCCTCGAGCGCCGCGCGGACCTCCGTGGGGTGGTGCGCGTAGTCGTCGTAGACGCTCACCCCGCGGATCTCGGCGTGCAGCTCGAAGCGCCGGCCGGTGCCGGAGAAGCCGCCGAGGCCCGCGATCGCGTCGTCGGGATCCACGCCGAGGCCGACGAGCACGGCGTACGCGCCCGCGGCGTTGATCGCGTTGTGGCGGCCGGGGACGCGGAGCGCGGCGCGGCGGGAGACGCCGTCGTGGGTGAGCGTGAAGGCGACGGGGCCGTCGGTGACGATGTCGGTGATGCGGATGTCGGCCGCGGGGTCCTCGCCGAACGTGACCACGCGGCCCTCGATGCGCGCGGTGACGCGACGCGCGCCCGGGTCGTCGCTCGAGATGACGACGAGCTCCGACGCGGCCGACGCGAAGCGCACGAATGCGTCGTCGAAGGCCTCGTGCGAGCCGTAGTGGTCGAGGTGGTCGGCGTCGACGTTGGTGATGAGCGCGACGGACGTGTCGTAGAGGAGGAACGAGCCGTCGGACTCGTCGGCCTCGACCACGAAGAGCTCCTCGGAGCCGGGGGCGCTCGATACGCCGAGCCCGCCGATCACGCCGCCGTTGACGAACGACGGGTCGCGGCCCGCCTCGAGGAGCGCGGTGACGATCATGCCCGTGGAGGTGGTCTTGCCGTGCGCGCCCGCGACGGCGACGAGGCGCTGGCCGGAGATGAGCCAGGCGAGCGCCTGCGAGCGGTGCAGGATCGGCAGGCCCCGCTCCTGGGCGAGCACGTACTCGGGGTTGTCCTGCCAGAGCGCGCCCGTGACGACGAGCGCCTCGGCGTCGCCCACGTGCGCGGCGTCGTGGCCGACGTGGATCTCGGCGCCGAGCTCGCGGAGCGCCTGCACGGCGTCGGAGTCGCGGGAGTCGGATCCGGTGACGCGGTGGCCGGCGGCGAGGAACAGGCGCGCGATGCCGCTCATGCCGGACCCGCCGATGCCCACGAAGTGGACGCGGCCGAGCTCGCTCGGGATGTCCATGGTCAGGTCGGGTGCGATCACGTGCGGTCTCCTCGGGAGGTGCGAAGCGGGCGGGCGGCGCGCGGTCAGCGCCGCGCGGCGGGCCGGGGCGGGCGGGCGGCGACGGCGGCGCGGACGAGGTCGGCCATGCGGGCGGCGCCATCGCGCGTGCCGACGGAGGCCGCCGCTCGGGACATGCGCGCGAGCGCCGCCGGGTCGGACAGGAGCGGGAGGACGTGCGCGAGCACCCAGTCGGGCGTGAAGTCGGCGTCGGCCACGACGATGCCGCCGCCGGCCGCGACCACGCCGCGGACGTTGACGGCCTGCTCGCCGTTGCCCACCGGGTACGGCACGTAGATCGCGGGGACCCCCACGGCGGTGAGCTCGGACAGCGCGCCGGCCCCGGCGCGGGACACGACGAGGTCGGCCGCGGCGATGGCGAGCTCCATGCGGTCGGAGTAGCCGACGACGTGATAGCGCTCGACGCCCGGGTCGGTGAACTCCTGCGCGCCGCCGACGATGTGCAGGATCTGCGCGCCCGTCGCGGTGATGCGCTCGGCCACCTGCACGACGGTGCGGTTGAGGCTGCGCGCGCCCGTGGATCCGCCCGTGACGAAGAGCGTCGGGCGGTCCGCGTCGAGGCCGAGCTCAGCGCGCGCGGCGTCGCGCACGGCGTCGCGGTCGAGGGTCGCGATCTCGCGGCGCAGCGGCATGCCGACGGCCTGCGCACGAGGGAGGACGGTGTCGGGGAACGTGATCCCGACGGCGATGGCGACGCGGGCCCCGAGCCGGTTGGCGAGGCCGGGCGAGGCGTTGGCCTCGTGCACGACGACGGACACGCCCGAGCGACGCGCGGCGAGGTAGGCGGGCGCGGCCGCGTAGCCGCCGAAGCCGACGACCACGTCGACGCCGCGCTCGGCGAGCATGCGCCGGATGTGCCCGACGGCCCGCGCGAACGCGGGCGCGAACGCCACGGCGGCGCGGTTCGGACGGCGCGGGAACGGCAGGCGCGCGATGGTGAGCAGCTCGTAGCCGCGCGCCGGGACGAGCCGGGACTCGAGCCCCTCGCGCGTGCCGAGGACGAGGATCGTGGACTCGGGCTCGCGCGCCCGCAACTCGTCGGCGACGGCGAGCAGCGGGTTCACGTGCCCCGCCGTGCCACCGCCGGCCAGCAGGTAGACCGTCACGAGCGCATGCCGATCACGGCCGGGATCACGTCCGGCGACTCCTCGGTCGTCGGCCTCCGGGCGAAGCCGAGCACGATGCCCATCGCCACGAGCGTCGTCACGAGCGAGGACCCTCCCGACGACACGAACGGCAACGGCACCCCGAGCACCGGGAGCAGGTTCAGCACCACGCCGATGTTCACGAAGGCCTGCACGATGATCCAGGTCATGACGGCGCCCGTGGCGACGCGCGCGAACGTGTCGGTGTTGGCGCGGATCACGCGGATGAAGCCGATGGCGAGCACGACGAACAGGAGGATGACGACGATCGCGCCGATGAGGCCGAGCTCCTCGCCGATGATCGCGAAGATGTAGTCGTTGTCGGCCTCGGGCAGCCACATCCACTTGGCCTTCGAGTTGCCGAGGCCGACGCCGAAGATCCCGCCGGCGGCCAGCGCGTACAGGCCGTGCGTGGACTGCCAGCAGCCGCCCGCGTAGTCGCACTGGCCGGTGATGAACTCGGTGACTCGGCGCATGCGGCTGTCGCTGATCACGGTCATGAGCACCGCGAGCACGGAGCCGATCGTGAGCATGAGCGTCAGCTTGCCGATGGGGATGCCCGCGAAGAACAGGGCGCCGAGCACGATGCTCGCCATGATGATGACCGTCCCGAGGTCGCCGCCGAGCGCGACGAGGCCGACGGCGCCGCCCGCGACGGGCAGCACGGGGATGAGGATGTGGGGCCAGGTGCGCAGCAGATGGCGCTTCCGGGCGAGGATGAAGGCCAACCAGATCACGAGGCCCACCTTGATGAGCTCCGCGGGCTGGAACGTCGTGCCCGCGATGCGGATCCAGCCGATGTTCTCGCCGACCTTCACGCCCATGGGGCCGAACACGAGCAGCTGCACGGCGGAGGCCGCGAGCAGGAGGACCCACGCCCAGCGCTTCCAGAACATGGGCGGCACGAGCGAGACCAGCAGCATCAGCGGCACGCCGATGAGCGCGAACATCCCCTGCTTGAGGAAGATGCCGAAGAAGCCGCCGCCGGCGACGAACGAGTCGATGCTCGACGACGACAGCACCATCACCAGGCCGAAGACGACCAGGAAGAGCGTGGTGCCGAGCAGGAGGAAGTAGGAGCCGCTCTCCGCGTGGAAGGCGCGACCGAGGTGGATCCGGGCGGCGAGGCCGCGACGCTGCGTCCCCTCCTGCGCGTCCTCGGCGGGAGCGGACGGGGTGCGCGGGCCGCGGGGCCCCGGCGCGTCAGCCGCGCGAGGGGTCCGCGTCGTTCTCGGGGGCAGTGTCATCCGCCGCACCTCCCAGGTGGTGGTCGACCGCGGCCCGGTATCGGCGTCCGCGATCGGCGTAGTCGGTGAATTGGTCCATGGATGCCGCTGCCGGAGCCAGGAGGACGGTGTCGCCCTCCCGGGCCACGCCCGCCGCGAGCCGCACGGCGGACCGCATGACCTCCTCAGTGTCGCTCTCGGCCACCTCGAGGACGGTCACGTCGGGCGCGTGTCGCGCGAATGCCGCGAGCACCTTGGCGCGCTCGACGCCGATGACGACGGCGGCGCGCAGGCGCGGCGCGTGGGCGCGGATCAGCTCGTCGAGCTCCACGCCCTTGAGGAGGCCGCCGACGAGCCACACCACGGAGGGGAACGCCGCGAGCGACGCGGACGCGGCATGCGGGTTCGTCGCCTTCGAGTCGTCGACGAACGCGACGCCGTCGCGCTCCCCGATCCGCTCGATGCGGTGGCTGTCGAGCTCGAAGCGCTGGAGCGCCTGCCGCACGACCGCCGGCGAGACGCCGTAGGACCGGGCGAGCGCGGCCGCGGCGAGGATGTTCTGCACGATGTGCGGTGCCGCGAGGCCGACCGCGCGCAGCTCGTCGAGTGTCGTCAGCTCCAGGGCGCTGGTGAAGCGCTCCTCGAGGAAGGCGCGGTCGCAGAGGATCCCGTCGACGATGCCGAGGTCGCTCGGACCCGGCGCGTCGAGGCCGAAGCCGATGGCGCGCGCGCCGTCCTGCACGTCCGCCTCGCGGACCGCGTCCTCGGTGGCGCGGTCGGCGCGGTTGTAGACGCAGGCCACGCGCGTGTCCGCGTAGACGCGGCCCTTGGCGGCGGCGTACGCCTGGCGGGACCCGTGCCACTCGAGGTGGTCGTCGGCGAGGTTGAGGAAGGCGCTCGAGTACGGCCGCACCTCGCGCATGTAGTGCAGCTGGTGGCTGGAGAGCTCGACGACGAGCACGTCGAAGCCGTCGGGATGGCGCACGACGTCGAGCACGGGCAGGCCGATGTTCCCGCACGGCACGGCACGCACGCCGCCCTCCTGCAGGAGCGCGGCCGTGAGCTGCGTGGTGGTGGTCTTGCCGTTGGTGCCCGTGATCGTGATCCACTCGGCCGGCGTCCCGGTCTTGTCGCGCACGCGCCAGGCGAGCTCGATGTCGCCCCACAGCGGGAGCCCCGCCTCCGTCGCCCAGGCGGGCAGCGGGTGCGCGGGCGCGTAGCCGGGCGACACGACGACGAGCTCGGGCGCGAACGCCACGAGCTCCGCGGGCACGGGCTCCTCGTCGGTGGGCCGGACCAGGCGCCCGCCGATGACGTCGAGCAGCGCCAGCCGCTCCGGCGACGCGTCGGCCGCGACCACGAGCACGTCCGCGCCGAGCTCGATCAGCGTGTCGGCGACGGAGAAGCCCGTGCGCCCGAGGCCGAGGACGGCGACGCGGAGCCCGGTCCAGTCGTCGTGCCAGCTGTGCAGGGAGTCGGGTCGCGCGAGCGCCCGGCCGTCGTCGAGGGGAGCGTCCGTCATCTCTACTGCGTGATCCATTCCAGGTAGAAGGTGCCGACGCCCGCCGCCACCAGCAGGCCCGCGATGATCCAGAAGCGCACGACGACCGTGACCTCCGCCCAGCCCTTGAGCTCGAAGTGGTGGTGCAGCGGGCTCATGAGGAAGATGCGCTTGCCGTGCGTGAGCTTGAAGTAGATGCGCTGGAGCACCACCGAGCCCGCGACGATCACGAACAGGCCGCCGATGAAGACGAGCAGCAGCTCGGTGCGGCTGAGGATGGCGAGGGCGGCGAGGGCGCCGCCGAGGCCGAGGGAGCCGGTGTCGCCCATGAAGATCTGCGCGGGCGAGGTGTTCCACCAGAGGAAGCCGATGAGCGCGCCCACGATGGAGGCCGCGATGATCGCGAGGTCGAGCGGGCTCGCCACCTCGTAGCAGCGGTACTCGTTCTGGTAGCTGGAGACGCTGTCGCACGACTGGTTGAACTGCCAGAAGCCGATGATGACGTACGACCCGATCGAGAAGATCGACGCGCCCGCGGCGAGGCCGTCGAGGCCGTCAGCCACGTTCACGCCGTTCGAGGCGCTCGCGACGATGAGGCAGATCCAGACGATGAACAGGCCCGTGCCGATGACCGCGCCGAGCGCCATGAAGTCGAGCGGCAGGTCACGGAACAGGCTGATGGCGGTGGACGCGGGCGTGAGCCCCGACACCGGGTCGCGCAGCGTGATGGCGAGCACCGCGAACACAGTGGCGACGATGACCTGGCCGGCGACCTTCTGCCAGCCGCCGAGGCCGAGGGACTGCTGCTTGCGGGTCTTCAGGTAGTCGTCGAGGAAGCCGACGAAGCCGAGGCCGACCATCATGAACACCACGAGGAGGCCCGACGGCGTCACGGGGTCGAAGCGGATCCCGTCCCAGGTGAGCAGGTGCCCCACGAAGTAGCCGATGACGCTCGCCAGGATGATGACGATGCCGCCCATGGTGGCCGTGCCGCGCTTGGTGTGGTGCGACTGCGGGCCGTCGTCGCGGATGAACTGGCCCCACTGCAGCCGGTGGAACAGCTTGATGAACAGCGGCGTCAGGAAGAGCGTGAAGACGAGCGAGATGGCGCCCGCGCCGAGGAGGGCTACCACGAGTACTTCTCCCCCAGCTCGTCGCCGAGGAAGCGGAGCCCGGCGGAGTTCGAGGACTTCACGAGCACCAGGTCGCCGTCGCGGAGGATCCGGTCGAGGATCTCGCGCGCCTCGCCCGCGTCCTCGGCGAAGATCGACTCGCCGTCCCAGGATCCCTGCGCGATGGCCTCGAGGTGCAGGCGGCGGGCGGGCCGGCCCACCACGACGAGCTGCCCGATGTTGAGGCGCACCGCGAGCAGGCCCACGCGGTCGTGCTCCTCCTCGGAGAACTCGCCGAGCTCGCTCATCTCGCCGAGGACCGCGACCGTCCGCTGCTCGGGCCCGCGGATCTGCGCGAGCGTGCGGAGCGCAGCCGCCATGGAGTCGGGGCTCGCGTTGTAGGCGTCGTTGATCACCGTGACGCCGTTGCCGCCGAGCACCTCCATGCGCCAGCGCTCGGCGCGCTGCACGGTCTGCAGGGCGGACACGATGGAGTCGCCGTCGACGCCGAGCGCCCACGCGCCCGCCGCGGCGGCCAGCGCGTTGGTGACGTGGTGCTCGCCGAGCACGCGGAAGGAGACCGGGCGCTCGGATCCGTCGGGCAGGTGCAGCGTGAAGGTGGTGCCGGCGGCGGACGCGACGATGTCGGTCGCGCGGACGGCGGCGCGGGCGTCCCGGCCGAACCACAGCACGGGCGCCTCGGTCTTGTCGCTCATGGAGGCCACGCGCGGGTCGTCGGCGTTGAGCACGGCGGTGTCCTCGGGCAGGAGGTCCTTCACCATCTCGGTCTTCGTCACGAGCGTCCGCTCGATGCCGCCGAAGCCGCCCGCGTGGGCGAGGCCCACCGTGAGGACGATGCCGACGTCGGGCTTCGCCATGCGGATGAGGCGCGTGATCTCGCCCAGCCCGCTCGCGCCCATCTCCGCCACGAGGAAGCGCGTGCTGCGCGTGACCTTGAGCATGGTGAGCGGCGCGCCGACCTCGTTGTTGAAGGACGCGACGGGCGACACGGTCTCGCCCTGCGTGGAGAGGATCGCGTGCAGCAGGTTCTTGGTGGTGGTCTTGCCGTTGGATCCGGTGACCGCGACCATCCGCAGCCCGCCCAGCGCGCGCACCCGTGCCACCACCTCGTGCGCCAGCCGGCCGAGCGCGTCGACCACGTCGGGCACGAGCACCTGGGGCACGGGCAGGTCGAGCTCGCGCTCGACGAGGAGGAGCGCGGCGCCGGCCTCGACGGCCTTCGGCGCGAACAGGTGGCCGTCGGTCTCCTCGCCGGGCTTGGCGACGAAGATCCCACCGGGGCCGATGAGGCGGCTGTCAGTGTCGACCGCCCCGTCGACGACGGTCTGCGCGGTGGCGTCGCCGCGCAACAGGAGGCGGCCGTCGACCGCCTCGGCGATCTCGGCGAGGGTGAGGGCGATCATGTCAGCTCCAGCCTGCGTCGCGGAGGGCCGCGCGCGCGTCGTCACGGGCGGAGAACGGGATCTTGCGCCCGGCCACCTCGTGGTAGTCCTCGTGCCCGGGTCCGGCGACGAGGATGGTGTCGCCCTCGCCGACCAGCGACACCGCCGTGCGGATCGCGGTGGCGGGGTCGGGCACCTCGTGGATCTCGCGGCCCGGCACCGCAGCCCGCGCGCCCGCGATGAGGCTCGCCCGGATCGACGCCGGGTCCTCGTAGCGCGGGTGGTAGTCGGTGATGACCACGACGTCCGCGAGGCGGGCGGCGATCGCGCCCATCTCGGCGCGCTTCGTGGTGTCCCGGTCGCCGTCGGCACCGAACACCATCACGAGCTTCCCGGGCGTGAACGGCCGGAGCGCCTGCAGCGTCTGCTCGAAGGCGTCGGGCGTGTGCCCGTAGTCGACGAAGAAGAGGGGACCGGTCTCGCCGGACACGCGCTCGGCGCGGCCGGGGATGTAGGCCTGGATGCCGCCGTCGCGGTCGAGCACGTGGGCGACGGCGTCGAGGTCGTAGCCCGACTCGACGAGCATGACGATCGCGAGGCCGGCGTTCGCGGCCATGAACCAGCCGGGCACGGGCACGCGCGAGACGAGCACGCGGTTGTCGGGGCCCTCGAGGCGGAAGCCCGTGGAGTCGGGCGTCTGCTCGAGGACGGTCACGGTCCAGTCGGCATCGACGCCGGGCTTCGAGGAGATGGTCGTCATGGGGATGCGGGAGCCCTCGACGATGCGCTGGCCCCACTCGGTGTCGAGCGACACGACGCCTCGGCGCGCGCGGTCGGGGTCGAAGAACGCGGCCTTGGCCTCGAAGTACTCCTCGAAGTCGGCGTAGTCGTCGAGGTGGTCGTGGCTCAGGTTGATGAAGGCGGCGACGTCGAAGACCAGGCCGTCGACCCGGTGCCGGGTGAGGGCCTGCGCCGAGACCTCGATCGTGACGGCGCGGACCTCCGCCTCGCGCATGCGGGCGAGGAGCGCGTGCAGCTCGCTCGCCTCGGGCGTGGTGAGGCGGCTGGTGATGCTCTCCTCGCCGATGCGCCGCTCGGCGGTGGAGGTCAGGCCGGTCACGACGCCGAGCTGGCGGAGCAGACCGTCGAGCAGGTACACCACGCTCGTCTTGCCGTTCGTGCCCGTGACGCCGTAGAGCGTCGCCGGGTTCTCCGCCGAGCGGTGGACCCATGCGGCGATGTCGCCGAGGGCCGCGCGCGGGTCGGGGGTGAGGATCACCGGCAGGCCCGAGCCCTGCGCGTCGGCGAGCCCGTCGGGGTCGGTGAGCACCGCGACCGCGCCGCTCGCGGCCGCGTCCGCCGCGAAGCGGGCGCCGTGCGCGCGGGCGCCGCGGAGCCCGACGTAGAGGTCGCCGGGCTGCACGTCCCCGGAGGACAGGGTGACGCCGGTGACCTCCACGTCGTCCACGTCGCCGGAGACGTCGAGCGCAAAGTCGCGCACCAGGCCGGACAGCGACCGTGCGACGGGATGCTCGGGGCGGAGGGCGGGAGTGGCAGGGGAGGTCATCGCCCTCATCTCTCAGTAGGTCGTCGGGAGGTTCGGGGACGGCACGCTGGAGGGCGGGACCCGGTAGGTCTTCAGTACCTGGGACATGATCTTCTGGAAGACCGGCGCCGCGGCCGCCGAGGACTTCATGGTATCCGGATTGGCCAGGCTGATCGACACGACGTACTGGGGGTCCTCGGCCGGCGCGAGGCCCGCGATCGACACCAGGTAGTTCTTGCCGTACTTGCCGTCGGCCTCCGCGACCTGCGCCGTACCGGACTTCGCCGCCACCCGGTAGCCCGGGATCGTGAGGTCCTTGGAGAGGTGCCCGTCGGTGACGACGGTCTCGAGCATGTTCACGGTGGAGTCGGCGGCCTGGGGTGAGACGACCTGCGTGCCGGTCGTGTCCGGCTGGTCCGTGACGGTGCCGTCGGCGGCCTTGCAGCCCGAGACGAGCGACAGCGGCAGCTTCACGCCGTGGTTGCCAATGGTCTGGTAGATGCTCGCGACCTGGAGCGCCGTGGTCGTGAGGCCCTGCCCGAACATGGTCGCGTAGTTGGTCTGCGGGTCCCACTCCTGCCAGGGGCGGACGAGCCCGCTGCTCTCGCCGGGGAAGTCGATGTCCGTCTTCTCGCCGACGCCGAAGGCCTTGAGGTAGCCGTAGCGGTCCTGGGCAGACAGGCGCTCGCCGAGCGCCGAGATGCCCGTGTTCGAGGAGTCCATGAGCACGCCCGCGAGCGTGAAGTGGAGGTCGGGGTGCACGTAGCTGTCGCTGAGCTTCACGTTCGGGCGCGTGAACGTGTACGGCGCCACCACGTGGGTGCCCGCGTCCGCCTTGCCGGAGTCGAGGAGCGCCGCGGCGGTCACGGTCTTGAGCGTGGATCCGGGCTCGAACGGCGAGCTGAACGCGCGGCTCCCCCGGTCCTCGGGCTTCGTGGCGGACACGTCGTTGGGGTCGACGGACGGGTACTCGGCGACCGCGAGGACCTTGCCGGTCTTCACCTCGACGATGGTCGCGTGCCCGTAGTCGGCGCCGACCTTCACGGCCTGCTCGGCGACGGCGGTCTGGGCGAAGTACTCGAGGTCCGTGTCGATGTTGGTCATCACGTCGCTGCCGTCCTTGGCCGGCTTCTGCGTGACGGTGCTGCCGGCGATCGGCACGCCGTCCGCGCCGCGCTCGTACGTCTGCGCGCCGTCCTGCGCCGCGAGGCACGAGTCGTACTCCTGCTCGAGCCCGGCCTTGATCGTGCCGTCACCCGCGATGTAGCCGAGGATGCTGCCCGCGATCTGCCCGTTGGGGTACGTGCGGCTCGAGACCGCCTGGAAGTAGATCCACGGGATCTTGAGGTCCCGGATGGCCAGGTACGCGTCCACGTCGACGCCCTTGGTCACATAGCCGAAGAGCGACTTCGGGTCCGTGGCGAGCGCGCCGGTGATGAGCCCGTCGATCTCCTCGGGCTTCTGCCCCGTGATCGCGCCCAGCTGCGCCTCCGCGTCCGCGAGCGACACGTCCTGCTTCACCGGCTTGCCGTCGTCGCCCGTCACCGTACGGGTGAAGTCGCCGGCCTTGGAGGGGTCCATCGTCACGTCGTAGCGGAGCACGCTGTCCGCGAGCACCTTGCCGTCGGCGTCGTAGATGCTGCCGCGGACGCCGGGCAGGGTCTGCGAGATGGCCCGCTTGCCGAGCGCCTCCTCGTTGAGCTCCGAGGCCTGCACGACCTGGATGTCGATGAGCTTCACGACGAAGACCCCGATGACGGCGAGTATCGCGATCAGGGAGAAGGCGATGCGCCGTCGGTTCGAGATCGTGCTCACTCGGTGGTTCCTCTCGGTGCCTGTGGTGCGGTGCGGTGCTCCGTCGGAGCGGTGTCGTGCGGTGCCGACGGCCCCTCGGCGGGGCCGGGCGTCAGCGGGTCTGCGGGGTCGGGATCGCCGTGGCCGACGCTAGCCCGGAGGCCGCGCCCGACGCGGGAGGCGCGCTCAGGGTCCCGGCGGTCACCCCGCCGGTCGCCTCGGCGGAGCCCGGGATGGCCGAGCCCGGGTCGACCGCGGCGGCGCCGTCCTGCGCGGTGGCGGCCTGGAGGGCGGCCGCGTGCTTCGTCGGGTCGCTCTCGATGGTGAGTGGCACGCCGGAGAGGAGCGAGTTGCCGATGAGGGTGTCGGCGGTGAGCGCCGTCGTGGCGCCGTCCTTGGCGTGCGGCGTGCCCTGGATGGTGCCGTCGAGCGAGAGGAAGGAGGGCGACGCGCTCGCGACCATGCCGAGCGCCTGGGCGTTCCGCGCCAGGTTCTGCGGGGACGACAGCCGGTCGACGTCCTCGGTCAGCGCCTGGTGCGTGCGGTCCAGCTCCTTCTGCTGCTGCTGCAGCGACTGGATCGCGTACGCCCCGTCGGACAGGCCGATGGAGAGCAGCAGCTGCGCGAGGAGCACGGCGAAGAGCCCGCCCACGACGATCACGGCGTAGACGGTGCGCGGTCGGGCGCGACGCTGGCCGCGGGTGGCCACGACCTCGATGTGGCGGGTGGGCGGCTCGGCGGACGGCCGGATCCGGGGACGCGCGGTCGCGCGTGCTGCATCGGTCATGCGTGTCGCCTCCTGGCTCGTTCGGCGGCGCGCAACCGGACGGATGCGGCGCGGGGGTTCTGGGCGATCTCGTGCTGGTCCGCGAGCTCGGCGCCGCGGACGAGGAGCTTCAGCTCGGGACGGTGCTCGGGGAGCTCGACGGGGAGCCCCACGGGTGCGGTGCTCGTGGACCGGGCGCGCAGCTCGCGCTTCACGATGCGGTCCTCGAGCGACTGGTACGACTCGACGACCACGCGACCGCCGACCGCGAGCCGGTCGATCGCGGCCGGCATCGCCCGCGCCAGCACGCTCAGCTCCTGGTTGACCTCGATGCGCAGCGCCTGGAACACGCGCTTGGCCGGGTGCCCGGCCCGCTGCACCGCGGCGGGCGTCGCCTGCTGGATGATCTCCACGAGCCGCGCCGACGTGGTGATCGGCTCCACCTCGCGCGCCTGGACGATGCGGCTGGCGTAGCGGGGGGCGAGCTTCTCCTCGCCGTAGTCGTAGAAGATCCGGCGCAGCTCGAGCTCGTCGTACTCCGCCACCACCTGGGCGGCCGTGAGGCCCGCGGTGCCGTCCATGCGCATGTCGAGGGGCGCATCCTGCGAGTACGAGAAGCCGCGCTCGACCCGGTCGAGCTGGAGCGACGAGACGCCGAGGTCGAAGAAGACGCCCTGGACCTCGCCGATCCCGAGCCCGTCGAGCGCGCGGCCGATGCCGTCGTACACGGTGTGGACGAGGTGGACCCGGTCGCCGAAGCGGGCGAGCCGCTCCCCCGCGATCGCGAGGGCGTCCGGATCGCGGTCGAGCCCGACCAGGCGGAGGCCGGGCAGCGCGTCGAGGAACGCCTCGGAGTGGCCGGCCATCCCGAGGGTGGCGTCGACGAGCACGGCGCCATCTCCCTGGAGGCCGGGGGCGAGCAGCTCGAGGCACCGATCGAGGAGGACAGGGGTGTGGATGTCGTCGAGGGCCATGGCATCCCGATGCCCTGTCCGCGGCTCCTGATCCCCATCCGTCCCGACCTGCCACCGGGGAAGTGCGGCAGGGCGTCGGACGGCTGGGAGTCAGGGGCCGGGGTCAGAACAGGCCGGGGATCACCTCCTCCGCGGTGTCGGCGAACGCGCTCTCGTTGGCGGTGAGGTACTCGTCCCACGTGCCGGCGTCCCAGATCTCGACGCGGCTGCCCGCGCCGATGACCGCAAGCTCGCGGTCGAGGCCCGCGTAGGTGCGGAGCGCCTGCGGGATGGTGATGCGGTGCTGCTTGTCCGGCGTCTCGGCGTTCGCCCCGGACAGGAAGACGCGCATGTAGTCGCGCGCCTGCTTGCTCGCGAGCGGCGCCTGGCGCATGCGGTCGTGCAGCTCCTCGAACTCGCGCGTCGTGAACACGTAGATGCAGCGGTCCTGGCCGCGCGTCATGACGACGCCGCCCTCGAGCTCGTCGCGGAACTTCGCGGGGAGGATGAGCCGCCCCTTGTCGTCGAGACGAGGCGAATGGGTGCCGAGGAACACACCAACACCCCCTGTCTCTCCGGCCGTGGTTCAGGACTTGCTCCACTTTACTCCACAGCCCTCCACCCACTGCCAGGCACGTGAGGTTAATTCGCAGCGAGTGTCCCCCGATCCCCGTGATCCCGTGGCATCTCGTGCGGGGAGGGATGTGGAGGGACATCCGTCGTCCGGCGCGCCGTGGACGCGCGACGACGCCCCGCCGGCGGTCACGGGGGCGGCCGGCGGGGCGTCGGGGAGCGATGTGGGGCGCGGGGAGAACAGGAGAAGGGGCCGATCCCGGTTCGGGATCGGCCCCTTCGGGTCGAGTGGAGGGCGGTGGAGGGCCGCCTCAGGAGGTGGTCAGTCCTGACCGCCCTGGCGCTTCTCCCAGCGCTCGTTAATGCGGTCCATGAAGGAGGACGACGAAGAGGGTCGCTTGCCGGAACCGCGGCCAGGGGCACGGGGCGCGGAAGCGGTCGGCGCACCGGCGCCCGCGTCACGCGGACTGAAGATGAGGAGCGCCCCCACGATCATGATGGCGAAGCCGAGGATGCCGATGATCGCCAGCTTGGTGATGACGCCGGCGGCCAGGGCGGCGATGCCGAGGACGATGACCAGCACCCCGACCACGACCATCGTGTAGTTCGGTCTGGTGCGGCGACCGCTGACGGTCGCCACGAAGTCTGCGTCGTTGTGATAGAGGCTGCGCTCCATCTCCTCCAGCAGGCGCTGCTCTTGCTCGGAAAGCGGCATCATGTTCCCCTCAGGCTCGGGACGACGCGTCGGTGATCACCTGTGGATTCTAGCTCCCTGCCCCTGGCTAGGCTAGGCGGGTGCCCGAAAGCGACCGCCTCGTCAGCCACGTCCAGACCCGCCTCGACGACTTCCTGACGACCCAGGCGGCGGGACTCCGGGAGATCAGCCCGGATCTTGCGCCCATCCAGGAGTTCTCCTCGGATCTGCTGAGAGGCGGGAAGCGGTTCCGCGCGCAGTTCTGCTACTGGGGGTGGCGTTCGGTGATCGACCTCGAGCCCTCCCCTGCCGGACGGCCTCAGGGCGAGGAACGACCGGGCTACCGCGCGGTCGTCGGCGTGGCCGCGGGCCTCGAGATCTTCCACGCGGCGGCGCTCGTCCACGACGACATCATCGACCGCTCCGACACGCGTCGCGGCCGACCCGCAGCCCACCGCCGCTTCGAGGCGCTGCACGCGGCGAGCGGCTGGGGCGGATCCTCGGCGGGCTTCGGCGAGGCGGGGGCGATCCTCCTGGGCGACCTCCTCCTGGGGTGGAGCGACGAGCTGCTCATCGACTCGCTCCTGGCGCTGGCGGACGGGTCGGCGGCCCGCGCCACCCGCGCCGAGCTCGCGACGATGCGCACCCAGGTCACGCTCGGCCAGTACCTCGACGTGCTCGAGGAGGTGGCGTGGCCGACCGTGCCCGAGGACGACACGCTCGCCCGGGCCCACAACGTGATCGTCTACAAGTCCGCGAAGTACAGCATCGAGGCGCCGCTCGTCGTCGGCGCGAGCCTGGCGGGGGCGACGCCCGAGCAGGTGGCGGCGCTCCGCGCCGTCGGCCTGCCGCTCGGCATCGCGTTCCAGCTGCGGGACGACGTGCTCGGCGTGTTCGGCGACAGCGCCGTGACCGGGAAGCCGAGCGGAGACGACCTGCGCGAGGGCAAGCGCACCGTGCTGATCGCGCTGGCGCGCCGGCGGCTGCCGGACGGGGTGCGCCGCACGGTCGATGCGCTCCTCGGGGATCCGGACCTCGACGACGAGCAGATCCGCGCCCTACAGTCGATCCTCCGCGAGAGCGGCGCCCTCGACGAGGTGGAGGGGATGATCTCCCGTCACGTCCGCGAGTCGCTCGCCGCGCTGCGCGAGGCCCCCATCGGAGCCCGCGCGAGGAACCAGCTCGAGCTGCTCGTCGACACCGTCACGCGCCGCGTCACCTGATCGGACCGCGGGTCGGACCCGGCCGATCAGCCCGCGGCCGCGAGGGCTCGGGTCAGGCGCTGGCCTGCGCGACCCGACGCACCTCGGCCTTGCGCCCCGCCAGCAGGGCGTCGATGGGGGCGGTGCCGAGGCTCGGCTCCTCCGTGAGGAGCCAGTGCATGGCCTCCTCGTCGGTGAAGCCGTTGTCACCGAGCACGATGATCGTGCCCCGCAGCTCGGACAGCGGCTCGCCGTCCCGCAGGAAGACGGTGGGCACCTTGAGCACGCCGTCGAGGCGGACCGCGAGCAGGCGCCTGTCCTCGATGAGCCGGCGCACGCGGCTGACGGTGAGACCCATGAGGTCGACGAGATCGGGGACGGTCGACCACTCACGGTCGGCATAGGGCTCGTTCACGCCTCACATGCTGGCACGTCCTGCGTCGACCCGGGACCGAGCACCCGGACGCGAGGCGCTTCGCCGCTCGGAACGCCTGCCTATCCGCCGAAGGCGCGTGTCGCTGTTCACTCCAGTCACATCCGTCCCTTATGTGCCCTTTTCTCTCCCTGCGTGTTAACGTGAAACACCTGCATCAGGGAATCGAGCACGACGGCCGGAGTAGACCAGCATGCCCATGACCGAACCCACCTCCCCTCGCGACACCAACCGGTCCTCGGACACCGCCACAGGACGCTCGGCGAACCGCCGCTCCAAGGCGCTCCTCGCGACCATGCCCATCGTGCTCGTCGGCTCCCTCGCGGTGAGCCTCGGCATGGCGTCGCCCGCGGAGGCCGCCCCCGTCAAGCGCATCCCCAAGGCCAAGTCCGGCCCGACGCAGACCAAGCTCCCCCGCATCGCGGCTCAAACGGCAGCCCCCGCGGCCGCGCCCATGGTGGCCGCGCCCTCCACGTACGTGGTCGAGCAGGGCGACACGGTGTCGAGCATCGCCGGCCGCTTCGGCCTCTCGACCGCGTCGGTGCTCGCGCAGAACGGGCTCGGCTGGAAGACCACCATCTTCCCCGGCCAGACGCTCACACTCGGCGGGTCCGGGACGTCGACCCCGGCACCGGCCGCGGCATCGACCGGATCGGGAGCGAGCTACACGGTCGTCGCGGGCGACACCGTGACCGGCATCGCGGGCAAGCACGGCGTCTCGACCTCGGCCGTGCTCCAGGCCAACGGCCTGCAGGCGACGAGCACGATCTTCCCCGGCAACCGCCTCACCATCCCGGGCTCCGGTACCTCGGCTGCGCCGGCGGCACCCGCCAGCGCCTCCCCCGCCGCGAAGCAGGGCCTCTCCGGCACGTACACGATCGAGACCGGCGACACGCTCCACAGCATCGCGACGAAGTCGGGCGTCACCATCCAGGACCTCCTGAACACCAACGGCCTCAACTGGTCGAGCATCATCTACGCGGGCAGCAAGCTCACCATCCCGCACGCGTCCGCGTCCGTCGTCCAGGTCGCGTCGCTGGACGGGACGACGATCATGACCGACGAGATGCGCCGCAACGCGCGCGTCATCGTCCAGGTCGGACGCTCCGCCGGCGTCAGCGACTACGGACTCGTCATCGCGCTCGCCACCGCGGCGCAGGAGTCGACCCTCCGCAACCTCGACTGGGGCGACCGCGACTCGATCGGCCTCTTCCAGCAGCGCCCGAGCCAGGGCTGGGGCCAGCCCGCCCAGCTCAACGACCCCGTGTACGCGGCGCGCGCGTTCTTCGGCGGCAGCGTCAACCCGAACCCCGGTGCGACCCGCGGCCTCCTCGACATCGCCGGCTGGAAGTCGATGACCGTCACGCAGGCGGCGCAGGCCGTCCAGTACTCCGCGTACCCGGACGCCTACGCCAAGTGGGAGGCCTCCGCCTGGGCGTGGCTCGACGAGATCGGCTGACGCCGATCCGCAGGCGCACCCGCCCGGCGGCGCACCGGTGTGCCGGGGAGGCCCCGGCACCGGCGATCCCTAGAATCATCCAGTGACCTCCAGCCCGACCGACCCCATGATCGGCCGTCTCCTCGACGGTCGGTACCAGGTCAGGTCCCGCATCGCACGCGGCGGGATGGCGACGGTCTACGTGGCGACCGACCTGCGGCTGGAGCGTCGCGTCGCCGTCAAGGTGATGCACGGGCACCTCGCCGACGACAGCGCGTTCCGGGACCGCTTCATCCAGGAGGCGCGCTCGGCCGCGCGGCTGGCGCACCCCAACGTCGTCAACGTCTTCGACCAGGGCCAGGACTCCGACATGGCGTACCTCATCATGGAGTACCTGCCCGGCATGACGCTGCGCGAGCTGCTGCAGGAGTACGAGCGGTTGACGCCCGAGCAGACGCTCGACATCCTCGAGGCCGTGCTCTCGGGTCTCGCCGCCGCGCACAAGGCCGGCATCGTGCACCGCGACCTGAAGCCCGAGAACGTGCTGCTGGCCGACGACGGGCGCATCAAGATCGGCGACTTCGGCCTGGCGCGCGCCGTCAGCGCGAACACGGCCACGGGGCAGGCGCTCCTCGGGACCATCGCGTACCTCTCCCCCGAGCTCGTGACGCGGGGCATCGCCGACACCCGCAGCGACATCTACGCCGTCGGCATCATGATGTACGAGATGCTCGCGGGCGAGCAGCCTTTCAAGGGCGAGCAGCCCATGCAGATCGCGTACCAGCACGCGAACGACCAGGTGCCCACCCCCAGCACAGCCAACGCGTCCGTGCCGGTCGAGCTCGACGAGCTGGTCCTGTGGGCGACCGCGCGAGATCCCGAGCAGCGGCCCCGTGACGCCCGGGCGCTCCTCGACGAGCTCTACGCCGTGCAGAACCGCCTCGACGCGCGGTCGGGCGACCCGGCTCCGCTCCAGCGCACCGTCGTCTTCCCGAGCGCCCCGGCGCTCCCCTCCGTCACGACCGGCGAGACGCAGGTCGTGGGCGGTCCGCCCGTCATGACGCGGCAGGAGGACGAGCGCACCGAGCCGGAGTCCGTCGTCGCGCTCGCCGCCGCCGGCTCGCGCCGTCGATCGCGCGGGTGGATGCTCGCGCTCCTCGTGGTGATGCTCGCCGCCCTCGCCGGCGGCACGGGTTGGTACTACGGGCAGGGCCCGGGCGCGCGCATCCCGGTGCCGTCCGTGACGGCCATGGCCATCGACGACGCCGCCGGCACCCTCCAGGGCCAGGGCTTCGTCGTCGCGCGCGCCGAGGAGCCGAGCGTGGACGTCGAGGTGGGGCACGTGACCCGGAGCGTCCCGGCTTCCGGGACGCCCGTCGACCAGGGATCCACCGTGACCGTCTACGCCTCGACCGGACCGCGGCTCCTCGACGTGCCCGACGTGGTCGGGGCCGCCGAGGCCGACGCCCGGACGCGCCTGGAGGGCGTGCCCTTCGTCGTGCAAGAGGCGACCATCCGGCAGTACGGCGACGCCGCCGAGGGCACCGTCGTGCAGGTGCTGGACTCCTCGGGAGCCCCCGTCGCCGCCCAGTACCCGGAGCAGCAGACGGTGACCCTGGTGGTCGCCGCCGGGAAGATCCCCCAGGTGAACGGCCGCTCCGTCGACCAGGCCAAGGCGACGCTCGCCCAAGCGGGGCTCGTCGGCGAGCCGGGGAAGCAGAGCTTCAGCGACGACGTCGACGCGGGCGAGGTCATCTCCGTCTACCAGCTGGACCAGAACCCGGTGCGCTCCGGTCTCGGCGACGCCCCCGGCAGCAAGGTGGGGCTCGAGATCTCCAAGGGGCCGGACCTCGTGGCCGTGCCGAACGTAGTCGGCCTCACGCGCGATGGAGCGAAGGCCGCGCTCGACAAGGCGGGCTTCACGTACGCGTACTCCACGTTCTGGGATGCGGTGCCGGACGGCATCACGAAGGTGGTGTCGGCGAGCCCGGATGCGGGCGCCATGGTCCGCCGTGGCTCCACCGTCAACCTCGGCATCACCGCCTCCGGCTGATCCGCCCGACGCCAGCGCGGACCCGGAACGACGATGCCCCACCGCCTCGAGGGCGGCGGGGCATCGTCGTGCTCGCGGGGTCAGCTGCGCGCGGCGGCCAGCTCCTCCGCGACGAGGAACGCGAGCTCGAGGCTCTGCATGTGGTTGAGCCGCGGGTCGCACAGCGACTCGTACCGCGTGGCGAGCGTGGCCTCGTCGATGTGCTCGGATCCGCCCAGGCACTCGGTGACGTCGTCGCCGGTGAGCTCGATGTGGATGCCGCCGGGATGCGTGCCCGCCGCCCGGTGCGCCTGGAAGAAGCCCTGCACCTCGTCGACGACGTCGTCGAAGCGCCTGGTCTTGTATCCGGTGGGCGTGGTGAGGCCGTTGCCGTGCATGGGGTCGGTGACCCAGAGCGGGTTCGCGTCCGACGCCTTGACGGCCTCGAGCAGGGGCGGCAGGGCGTCGCGGATCCTGCCCGCGCCCATGCGCGTGATGAAGGTGAGGCGGCCGGGCTCGCGGTCCGGGTCGAGCTTCTCGATGAGCTCGTGCACCGTCTCGGGCGTAGTCGACGGGCCGAGCTTCACGCCGAGCGGGTTGCGGACGCGAGAGAGGAAGTCGACGTGCGCGCCGTCGAGGTCGCGCGTGCGCTCGCCGATCCAGATGAAGTGCGCCGACGTGTTGTAAGGCGTGCCGGTGCGCGAGTCGATGCGCGTCATGGGCCGCTCGTAGTCCATGAGGAGCCCCTCGTGGCCGGTGTAGAACTCGACGCGCTTGAGGTCGTCGAAGTCGGCCCCGGCGGCCTCCATGAACTTGATCGCGCGGTCGATGTCGCGGGCGAGCTGCTCGTACCGCTGGTTCGCCGGGTTCGCGGCGAAGCCCTTGTTCCAGCTGTGCACCTCGCGGAGGTCGGCGAAGCCGCCCTGCGTGAAGGCGCGGATGAGGTTCAGCGTCGATGCGGCCGTGTGGTACCCCTTCACGAGGCGCGCGGGATCCGCCGCGCGCGACTCGGGGGTGAAGTCGTAGCCGTTGACGATGTCGCCGCGGTACGCGGGCAGGGTCAGGTCGCCGCGCGTCTCGGAGTCGCTCGAGCGGGGCTTGGCGAACTGGCCGGCCATGCGGCCCATCTTCACGACGGGCATGGCCGCGCCGTAGGTGAGGACGACGGCCATCTGGAGCACGGTCTTCACGCGGTTGCGGATGGCGTCGGCCGTGGCGCCCGCGAACGTCTCGGCGCAGTCGCCGCCCTGGAGGAGGAACGCGCGGCCGTCGGCGGCGGCGGCGAGGCGGGAGCGCAGCAGATCCACCTCGCCGGCGAAGACCAGGGGCGGCAGCAGGGCGATCTCGGCGGATGCCGCGTGGACGGCGGCGGCGTCGGGCCACTGCGGCTGCTGCTTGACCTCGAGAGTGCGCCAGTGGTCGAGTCCGGCGAGGACGTCGGGATGGGCGGGGACGAGGTGCTCAGAGGCCACGGTGGGATCCCGGTTCGTGTCGTGCGCGTGGTGCGCGGTGGAGGCGGGGCGGGAGACGGTCAGCGGGCCGCGCTCCCGCGCTTCTCCTTGACCGAGGTCGCATAGACGTCGACGTACTCCTGGCCGCTCAGCCTCGAGAGCTCGTACATGATCTCGTCGGTGATGGAGCGGAGGATGAAGCGGTCTCCCTCGAGGCCGGCGAACCTACTGAAATCTAGCGGCTCGCCGATGACCACACCAATCCGGCGGACCTTCGGGATGCGGGTGCCGATGGGCATGACCTTCTCGGTGTCGATCATCGCGATCGGGACGACCGGGACGTCGCCCTCGAGGATCATGCGGGCGACCCCCGTGCGTCCGCGGTACATGCGGCCGTCGGGGCTGCGCGTGCCCTCGGGGTAGATGCCGAGCATGCGCCCCTCGGCGAGCACGCGGAGCCCCGTGTTGAGCGACGCCTCGGACGCCTTGCCGCCGGAACGGTCGATGGGGAGCATGCCCGTGGCCGTGAAGAACATCTTCGTGGCCCAGCCCTTGAGGCCGGTGCCCGTGAAGTAGTCGCTCTTCGCGAGGAACACGAGGTTGCGGTCGACCAGCAGCGGGAGGAACACCGAGTCGATGAACGAGAGGTGGTTGCTCGCGAGGATGACGCCGCCCTTGGCGGGGATGTTCTCGAGCCCGGTGACCCACGGGCGAAAGGTGCTCCGGAGGAGCGGTCCGGCGACCAGGTTCTTCATGAACCAGTAGAACATCGTCGGTCACCTTCCGGGTGGGGTCGCATCCAGCATAGGCGGACCGGGACGGGGGACGCCGCAGGCCGAGGCGGCCGGCCGACGCCCGGGCTCAGGCGCCGTGGCGGAGAGCCGCCGCGTGGCGTCGCGCGAGGTCGGCCGCGCCCACGACGCCGGCGTCGTTGACGAGCTCGGCGATGCGGAACTCCGCCTCCGGGTGGTATCCGCGGGCCGGGAGGTGCGCGAGGTAGGCCTCGCGGATCGGGTCGAGGAGGAGGTCGCCCGCCTGCGCGACGCCGCCGCCGATGACGAACATCTGCGGGTCGAGGATCGCGCCGATGCTGGCGGCCGCCTCGCCGAGCCAGCCGCCGAGGCGACGGAGGGCGAGGAGCGCGCCGGGGTCGCCGGCCTGGATGAGGTCGCTGACGTCGTGGCCGGTGAGCGTGCCCACCTCGCGCCGCCGCGCCGCGAGGCCCTCGCCGTGCGTGCCGCCGAGGTCGGCGAGCTCGTCCGCGGTGCGCAGGAGCGCGCGGCCGGATCCGTACTGCTCGATGCAGCCCCGGGCGCCGCACCCGCACGGCAGGCCGTCGGGCACGACGCGCATGTGGCCGAGCTCGGCGCCCGCGCCGAAGCCGCCGCGGAACAGGCGGTCGTCGGCGACGATCGCGCCGCCCACGCCCGTGCCGATCGTGAGCGTGACCATGTCGCTGACCAGGCGGCCCGCGCCGTAGCGGAACTCGGCCCAGCCCGCGGCGTTCGCGTCGTTCTCGATGACGATGGGCACGTCGATCCGGCCACGCAGCTTCTCGCGCACCGGCTCGTTGCGCCAGTTGATGTTCGGGGCATAGTAGACGGAGGACTGCGCGGCGTCGATGAAGCCCGCCGCCGCGACGCCCACGGCGGCGACGTCGGGGTGCTCGGCGCGGAGCCGGCCGACCATCGCGACGACGGACTCGACGATGGCGTCCGGGCTGCTCGCCTCCGTGGGCGTGCGCTCCTCGGCCGCGATGGCGCCGAGCTCGTCGACCACGGCCCCCGCGATCTTCGTCCCGCCGATGTCGATCCCTATTGCATGCACTCCGCGGGCCCTTCCGTTCGTCTCGCCCGTCGATCCTACTGACGCGACGGGCGCCCCCGACCGGGGACGAGCGCGCGGGCCCGGCCGCCCATAAGCTGATGCCATCCATTTCCGGTACCGAGGGAGTTGCCGTGGAACAGCACACCATGCCCGCCGTCGTCGAGGCGAGACCCGACGACAACATCACCGACGTCCTGGTGCACCGCGTGAGGACGAGCCCGGACGCTCCGCTGTTCGCGCTGCCAGACGGGTCGGGCGGGTGGACCGACGTCTCGGCGTCCGAGTTCCACCGCCAGGTCGTCGCCCTCGCGAAGGGCCTCGTGGCCGCGGGCATCGAGCCGGGCGAGCGCATCGGCATGATGTGCCGGACGCGCTACGAGTGGACGCTCGTCGACTTCGCGGTGTTCTTCGCCGGCGCCGTCCTCGTCCCCGTGTACGAGACCTCCTCCCCCGGCCAGGTGCACTGGAACCTGCAGGACTCCGGCAGCGTGGCCGTGATCCTCGAGTCCGCCGAGCACTTCTCGCGATTCGACGAGGTCCACCCGGAGCTGCCCGCGGTCCGCCGCGTGTGGCAGATCGACCTGGGCGACCTGGACAAGCTCGCGGAGCAGGGCGTCGGCGTGCCGGACGCCGAGATCGAGCGCCGCCGGAACATCGCGGTCGGCTCGGACATGGCGACCCTCATCTACACGTCGGGCACCACCGGCCGGCCGAAGGGCTGCATCCTCACGCACGCGAACTTCGTCGAGCTCGCGCGGAACGCCGAGGTCGCGATGGAGGAGGTCGTGCAGGTCGGCGCCTCGACGCTGCTGTTCATCACCACCGCGCACGTGTTCGCGCGCTTCATCTCGATCCTCAACGTGCAGGCGGGCGTGAAGACCGGGCACCAGGCCGACACGACGCAGCTCCTGCCCGCGCTCGCGTCCTTCAAGCCGACGTTCCTGCTCGCGGTCCCGCGCGTCTTCGAGAAGGTCTACAACTCCTCGGAGCAGAAGGCCGAGGGTGCGGGGCGCGGGAAGATCTTCCGCAAGGCGGCCGAGGTCGCGTACGCGCACTCGGTCGCGGTCGACGCCGGCTCCGTGCCGCTCGCGCTGAAGCTCCAGTACAAGCTCTTCGACGCGCTCGTGTACTCCAAGATCCGGCAGGCGATGGGCGGGCGCGTGCGCTTCGCGGTCAGCGGATCCGCGCCGCTCGGCCTCCGGCTCGGGCACTTCTACCGGTCGCTCGGCCTCACGATCCTCGAGGGCTACGGGCTCACCGAGACCACGGCGCCCGTGAGCGTCAACCTCGTGAAGGGCTTCCGCATCGGGACGGTGGGCCCGGCGATGCCCGGCGTGGCCACCCGCATCACCGACGAGGGCGAGATCCAGGTCAAGGGCGTCAACGTCTTCGACGGGTACTGGCAGGACGCGGAGGCGACCGCGGCCGTCTTCGACGACGGCTGGTTCCGCACGGGCGACCTCGGCAGCTACGACGCCGACGGCTACCTGACGATCACGGGCCGGAAGAAGGAGATCATCGTCACCGCCGGCGGCAAGAACGTCGCGCCGGCCGCGCTCGAGGATCCCATCCGCGCCAACCCGCTCGTCGGCCAGGTCGTGGTGGCCGGCGACCGGCGGCCGTTCATCTCGGCGCTCATCACGCTGGATCCGGAGATGCTCACGGTCTGGCTGGCCAACAACGGGCAGGACCCCGCCCTGACGCTCGAGCAGGCGTCGCAGAACCCGGCGGTGCTCGCCGAGGTGCAGCGCGCGGTGGACGCGGCCAACGCGACGGTGTCGCGCGCCGAATCCATCCGCAAGTTCGTCGTGCTGCCGGTGGAGCTGACGGAGGCGGCAGGGCACCTCACGCCGAAGCTCAGCATCAAGCGCCAGGTGGTGCTCGAGGCCTTCGCCGACGTGATCACCCGGATCTACGAGGCGGCGCCGACGACCGAGGGGCACTCGCTGGTCCACTGATCGCAGGCGTCGGCCCGCGCGAGCGCGCGAGCCGACGGCCTGGTCAGAACCAGTCGGACTCGCGCACCTGCTTCATGGCCTCGCGGCGGCGCTGCTTGTCGAGCCGGTCGAGGTAGACGAGGCCGTCGAGGTGGTCGACCTCGTGCTGGAAGGCCTGCGCGAGGACGCCCGAGCCCTCGATGCGGACGGGCTTCCCGTCGAGGTCGAGCCCCGAGATGACGGCCTCGGGGTGGCGCATGGTGGGGAACCAGAGGCCCGGCACCGAGAGGCAGCCCTCGTCGACGAGGACGGCCTCGCCGCGCAGCTCCTCGATGACGGGGTTGAGGACGTAGCCGAACGCCGGCCCCACGTTGTAGCTGAAGGCCCGGAGGTTGACGCCGATCTGCGCGGCGGCCACCCCGGCGCGGCCGTCGGGCCGCACGCTGTCGAGGAGGTCCTCGACCAGGGAGCGCACGCCCTCGTCGATCTCGCGGATCTCCGAGGAGACGGTCTTCAGCACCGGATCGCCGAACAGGCGGATCTGTCGTTCAGTCATTCTCTGCTTCCGTGGGTCCTAGTCCGGCGGCGGGTCAGGATCGACCAGCCCCCGCGGGCGCGTCGCCCTGGCCATTCTCCCGTGCCCAGTCGGCCACCGCGGACTCGGCGGCGAGCAGCGCGTTCTCGACGATCTCCGTCACGGCCGGGTGCGGCCAGTACTGCGCCCGGGCGAGGCCCGTGACCCGGTGCCCGAGGCTCGCGGCCATGAGGAGCGGCTGGATCAGCGCCGCGGAGTCCGAGCCGATGATGTGCGCGCCGAGGAGGGTGCCGCCGTCGCGCGGATCCACCACGAGCTTGCAGAACGAGGTCGTGTCCTCGAGCGCCCAGCCCCACGCGGTGGACGAGTACGGCTGCTCGATCGTGACGACGGGTCCGGCCTCGCGCGCCTCCGCCTCCGTGAGGCCGAACGAGCCGATCTGCGGGCGCGAGAAGACCGCCAGCGGCACGGGCCCGGGCGCACCGCCGATCAGGTCGTCCGGGTGCAGGAGGTTGTGCTGCACGACGCGGGCCTGGTGGTTGGCCACGTGCTTGAGCTGGTGGTCGGCGCTGATGTCGCCGAGCGCGAAGACGCCGGGGACCGGCTCGCCGCCCGCGAGGACGCGCTGCCGGTCGTCGACCACGATGCGGCCGTCGTCGTGCAGGTCGTAGCCCGCGTTCACGACGGCGAGCGTGTCCGTGTTGGGGACGCGCCCGAGGGCGACCAGCACGGCCTCGGTCTCGACCAGGTGGCCGGACGCGAGACGCGACCTGAGCACGTCGCCGTCGCGCTCGATCTCCTCCACCTCGCAGTCGGTGATCACGTCCCACTGCGTGCGCGCGAGCGTCGTGAAGCGCGTCGAGACGTCCTCGTCGAGGTTGCCGAGCAGGTGCGCGGAGCGCGCGACCTGCGTCACGTGCACGCCGAGGTGGCTGAAGACGTGCGCGAACTCGGCCGCCACGTAGCCGCCGCCGACGATGAGGAGCGAGGCCGGCAGCGCGGCGATGCGCATGATCGAGTCGGAGTCGTGGATGTCCGGGTCGGGCGCGTAGACGGCCTGCAGCGGCCGGGGGCGGGAGCCAGCCGCGAGCACGATCCGGTCGGCGGTGATCCGCTGCCCGCTCGCCGACACGAGCTCGCCGGGCGCCTCGAAGCCCACGCTCTCGCGCAGCAGCGTGATGTTCTCCGAGCCGCTCTCGCGCCACTCGCGGCCGTCCTCGCTGATGGCGTCGATGCGGCCGAAGACGCGGTCGCTGATCGCGGGCCAGTCCACGGCGTCCACCGACGCGCGGATGCCGAGCGCGGCGCCGTCGCGCGTCTCCGCCGCGATGTCGGCCACGTGCACGAGCATCTTCGTGGGGATGCAGCCCGCGTTGAGGCAGGTGCCGCCGAAGTGCTCGCCGTCGTCGACGAGCAGCACGCGCTGGTCGGCGAAGCGCTCGTCGACGATCGAGTTGCCGGATCCGGCACCCACGATCACGAGGTCGTAGTGCTCGTCCTGCTGCGGGTCCTGCTGTGCGTCCGTCATCTGGTGGCTCTCCTCCTAGGGCTCTACGATCACGAGCAGGTCGCCCGCGTCGACCTGCTGGGTTGTGGGGACCGCGAGGCGCGCGACGCGGCCCGCGACGGGCGACGTGATGGCCGCCTCCATCTTCATCGCCTCGATGGACGCGACCGGCTGGCCGGCGGCGACGACCTGGCCCTCCTCGACCTTGAGGGTCACGACCCCGGAGAACGGCGCCGACACGTGGCCGGGGTTCGCCGGGTCCCCGCGCTCGGCCACGGTCGTGGTGACGGCGATGCCGCGGTCGCGCACGAACACCGGACGGAGCTGCCCGTTCATGACGACCATGACGGTGCGCATGCCCGACTCGTCGGCGTCGCCGACGGCCTCCAGCGCGATGAGGACCTCGACGCCCCGGCTGATCCGCACCGCGTGCTCCTGGCCCGGGCGGAGGCCGTGCAGGTAGTCGTCCGTGTCGAGCACGGAGAGGTCGCCGAACAGCTCCCGGATGGTCTCGAACTGCTCGGTCGGCTGCGGGAAGAGCAGGCGGTTGAGCGCGCGGCGTCGCTCGGCGCCCGGCAGCTCGAGCGCGGCGCGGTCCTCGGCGAACAGCGGAGTGACGCCGATCCGCACGTCCCGGCCCTGGAGCACGCGCGTGCGGAAGGGCTCGGGCCAGCCGCCGGGCAGATCGCCGAGCTCGCCCGCCATGAAGCCGACCACCGAGTCGGGGATGTCGTAGTCCTGCGGGTTCCGCTCGAAGTCGGCCGGGTCGGCCTTTGCGGCCGCGAGCTGGAGGGCGAGGTCGCCGACCACCTTGGACGACGGCGTGACCTTCGGGATGCGGCCGAGGATCCGGTCGGCCGCCTGGTACATGTCCTCGATGAGCTCGAAGTCGTCGGCGAGGCCGAGCGCGATGGCCTGCTGCCGCAGGTTCGAGAGCTGGCCGCCGGGGATCTCGTGCCGGTACACACGCCCGGTCGGGCCGGCCAACCCGGACTCGAACGGCCGGTAGAGGCGGCGGACCGCCTCCCAATAGGGCTCGAGGTCGCTGACCGCGTCGAGCGAGAGGCCCGTGTCGCGCTCGGTGTCCGCGAGGGCCGCGACGAGCGCGGACGCCGACGGCTGGCTCGTCGTGCCCGACATGGGCGCGCTCGCCACGTCGACCGCGTCGGCGCCGGCGCGGCTGGCTGCGAGCAAGGTCGCGAGCTGGCCGCCCGCGGTGTCGTGCGTGTGCACGTGCACCGGCAGGTCGAACTCGCGGCGCAACGCGGTGACGAGGCGCTCGGCCGCGGCGGGGCGGAGGAGCCCGGCCATGTCCTTGATCGCGAGGACGTGCGCGCCGGCGGCCACGCTGCGCTCCGCGAGCCGCAGGTAGTAGTCGAGCGTGTAGAGGTCCTCGGCGGGATCCAGCAGGTTGCCCGTGTAGCAGAGCGCGACCTCGGCGACAGTGGTGCCGGTGGCGAGCACGGAGTCGATGGCCGGCCGCATCCGTTCGACGTCGTTGAGCGCGTCGAAGATGCGGAAGACGTCGACGCCGGTGGCGGCCGACTCCTGCACGAACGCGTCTGTGACCGCGGTGGGGTACGGCGTGTAGCCGACGGTGTTGGCGCCGCGCAGCAGCATCTGGATCGCGACGTTCGGCAGCGCCTCGCGGAGCGACGCGAGCCGCTCCCACGGGTCCTCGCCGAGGAAGCGGAGCGCGACGTCGTAGGTGGCCCCGCCCCACGCCTCGACCGAGAGCAGCTCGGGCGTCGTGCGCGCGACGTACGGGGCGACCGCGACGAGGTCGCGCGTGCGCACGCGCGTGGCCAGCAGCGACTGGTGAGCGTCGCGGAACGTCGTCTCCGTGACGGCGAGGGCGGTCTGCGCGCGAAGGGCCTCGGCGAAGCCGAGCGGGCCGAGCTCGAGGAGGCGCTGGCGGGATCCCGCGGGCGCCGGCAGCCGGAGGTCGGCGTCGGGCAGCTTGTCGGCGGGCCGGACGACCGCGGTGCGGGGACCGTTCGGCTGGTTGACGGTGACGTCGGCCAGCCAGTTGAGGATCTTCGTCCCGCGGTCCTTCGACACGTTGCTGCGCACGAGGCCCGGCCGCTCGTCGATGAAGGACGTGCTGATGTCGCCCGCCTGGAAGTCGGGGTCGTCGAGCACGCCCTGGAGGAACGGGATGTTCGTGGAGACGCCACGGATCCGGAACTCGGCGAGGGCCCGCTTGGCGCGCGTGACGGCGGTCGGGAAGTCGCGCCCGCGGCACGTGAGCTTCGCGAGCATCGAGTCGAAGTGGGGGCTGATCTGCGCGCCCGTGGCGACCGTGCCGCCGTCGATGCGGATCCCGCCACCGCCCGGCGACCGGTACGTCGTGATCTTGCCTGTATCCGGGCGGAAGCCCTGGGCCAGGTCCTCCGTCGTGATGCGGCACTGGAGCGCCGCGCCGCGCAACGCGATCGCGTCCTGGCGGAGGCCCAGCTCCGCGAGGGTCTCCCCCGCCGCGATGCGCATCTGCGCCTGCACGAGGTCGATGTCGGTCACCTCCTCCGTCACGGTGTGCTCGACCTGGATCCGCGGGTTCATCTCGATGAAGACGTGCTGTCCCGCCCGCGGCCCGTCCGTGTCCAGCAGGAACTCGACCGTCCCGGCGTTGACGTAGCCGATGCTCCGGGCGAAGGCGATCGCGTGCGCGTGCATGGCGTCGCGGATCGCGGGGTCGAGGTTCGGCGCGGGGGCGATCTCCACGACCTTCTGGTGCCGCCGCTGCACCGAGCAGTCGCGCTCGAAGAGGTGCACGGTCTCCCCCGTGGCGTCGGCGAGGATCTGCACCTCGATGTGCCGCGGCCGGAGCACGGCCTGCTCAAGGAACATGGTCGGATCGCCGAAGGCGCTGTCGGCCTCGCGCATCGCGGCCCGGAGCGCGTCCTCGAGGTCCTCCGCGCGCTCGACGCGCCGCATGCCGCGGCCGCCGCCGCCCGCGACGGCCTTCGCGAAGATCGGGAACCCGATGCCCGCGGCCTGCTCGAGCAGCAGGTCGACGTCGGTGGACGGCGGCGTCGAGGCGAGGACCGGCACCCCGGCCGCGGTCGCGTGCTCCTTCGCCGTGACCTTGTTGCCCGCCATCTCGAGCACGCCGGCGTCGGGGCCGATGAAGACGATGCCGTTCGCGGCCGCGGCACGCGCGAGGTCGGGGTTCTCGGAGAGGAAGCCGTACCCCGGGTAGATCGCGTCGGCACCCGACTCCTTCGCCACGCGGATGATCTCGTCGACGTCGAGGTACGCCCGGACGGGGTGCCCCTCCTCGCCGATCAGGTAGGCCTCGTCCGCCTTGAGGCGGTGCAGCGAGTGCCGGTCCTCGTGCGGGTAGACGGCCACCGTGCGGGCGCCCAGCTCGACGGCGGCGCGGAACGCGCGGATCGCGATCTCCCCGCGGTTGGCGACCAGGATCTTCTCGAACATGGCGGGGCCTCTCGTCGGATGGGGCTTGGGCACCCCCGCGTTTAGGTCTTCCCAGAATATCGACGGTAGCCTCTCCCACGTGCATGTACTGAGCGTCAGCTCCCTCAAGGGGGGCGTGGGCAAGACCACAGTGACCCTGGGACTGGCGTCCGCCGCCTTCTCCCGCGGCTTGAGGACCCTCGTGGTCGATCTCGACCCGCAGGCCGACGTGTCGACGGGCATGGACATCCAGGTCGCCGGCCACCTGAACGTCGCCGACGTCCTCGCCTCCCCCAAGGAGAAGATCGTCCGCGCGGCCATCGCGCCCAGCGGCTGGACCAAGGGGCGCCCCGGCACCATCGACGTCATGATCGGCAGCCCGTCCGCCATCAACTTCGACGGCCCGCACCCGAGCATCCGCGACATCTGGAAGCTCGAGGAGGCCCTCGCCAACGTCGAGGCCGACTACGACCTCGTGCTCATCGACTGCGCCCCGTCGCTCAACGCCCTCACGCGCACCGCGTGGGCGGCCAGCGACCGCGTGACGGTCGTCACCGAGCCCGGCCTCTTCTCGGTCGCCGCCGCCGACCGAGCGCTCCGCGCCATCGAGGAGATCCGCCGCGGCCTGTCACCGCGCCTGCAGCCCCTCGGCATCATCGTCAACCGCGCCCGCGTGCAGTCGCTCGAGCACCAGTTCCGCATCAAGGAGCTCCGCGACATGTTCGGCCCACTCGTCCTCAGCCCGCAGCTGCCCGAGCGCACGTCGCTCCAGCAGGCGCAGGGCGCGGCGAAGCCGCTGCACGTGTGGCCCGGCGAGAGCGCGCAGGAGATGGCGCGCAACTTCGACCAGCTGCTCGAGCGCATCATGCGCACGGCCAAGATCGGCGACTACGCGGAGAACGCCGCGCGCTGACCCGCTCGAAGACCTGTCGCCGCTCCTCCTCGAGGGGCGGCGTTCGTCATCTCCGATGCCGGACAGCACGGGACGTGCCGCCGGCGCGCGCTCGGGTCTAGGACGCCTTGATGGCGCGACGGGCGGCGAGCTCGTCGGTGGGATCCACGGTCTGCGTGTCGATCTCGACGAGGGAGTGCTCCACCTCGCGGAGGACCTTGCCGACGGCGATGCCGAAGACGCCCTGGCCACGGCTCACGAGGTCGATGACCTCGTCGTTGCTGGTGCAGAGGTAGACGCTCGCGCCGTCGCTCATGAGCGTGGTCTGCGCGAGGTCGACGACGCCGGACTCGCGGAGCTGGTTCACCGCGGTGCGGATCTGCTGCAGGGAGATGCCGGTGTCGAGGAGGCGCTTGACGAGCTTGAGGACGAGGATGTCGCGGAACCCGTAGAGGCGCTGGGTGCCGGAGCCGGAGGCCCCGCGGACGGTGGGCTCGACGAGGCCGGTGCGGGCCCAGTAGTCGAGCTGGCGGTAGGTGATCCCCGCGGCCCGGGCGGCGACGGCGCCGCGGTAGCCCGCGCTCGCGTCCATCTCCGGGAGGCCGTCGGTGAAGAGCAGACCGAGGTCGTAGCGCCCGGAGTCCGGGGTGGAGTCGCTCATCGTTCTGCCTTCCACCCCTCAGCGCTCGCCCCGGTGGGGTTCGCGCGCTGCTCGGGTCGGTTCGTCGGGATCGTGTTCTCACGGTAGCGGGGCCCGCGGGCCCGATCAACGACATCCGGCCGAAGCGCCCGGCGTGTCGCCCCGGCCCTCCGCCGCGCCCCCGTCGGGGGTGCGCATCGGCCGGTCCCGACGGGCCCCTCCGACGTGCGGACGGCCCCGTGCGGGCACGTCAGTCTACGGGCCGCACCCGTCGTCGCGGGCGCGATCAGGACGACAGGCGGCCGAGCGCGGACTCCGACGCCAGCGCGACCTCAGGACGACAGACGGCCGAGCGCGGACTCCGACGCCAGCGCGACCTCAAGACGAGAGGCGGCCGAGCGCGGAGCGGATGAGGCTCCCCCGCACGACCTCGAGCTGCGTGGCGATCTCGCGGGCGAGCTCCGCGGCGTGCGCGCGGCTGGACGCGTCGCGGCGGCGGGACACCGGCACCAGGGCCGACTCGATGAGGCTCAGCTCGCGCTCCGCGGCCTGGCGGAAGCCGCGGAGGTGCCGCGGCTCGATCCCGGTGCGCTGCAGCTCGACGAGCGCGCGCATCACCTGCACCGCCTCCTCGCCGTAGACCTCCGCCGGCATGAGCACGCCCGCGGTGATGGCGTCGCCGAGGAGCGGGGCGGTGGCGCCGGACTCGCGCACGAGCTCCGCGCGGCTGTAGCGGCGCTCCTGGTCGAGCATGGAGACGCCCGGGACGGGCGTGCCGCCGGGGAGCGCGGGCGAGAGGCCGGCGTCGAGGTCGTGGAGGTAGGAACGGATGACCTTGAGCGGGAGGTAGTGGTCCCGCTGCATCCCGAGGACGGTACGCAGGCGCTCGACGTCGGCGGGGCTGAACTTGCGGTAGCCGGACTCGGTGCGGGACGGCTGGACGAGCCCCTGCTCCTCGAGGAAGCGGAGCTTGCTGTTGGTGAGGTCGGGGAACTCCGGCGTGAGGCGCGCCAGCACCTGACCGATGCTGAGGAGACCAGGGGTGCGGGCTCGCGTCGACCGGGCGGCGGACGCCGGCACTACTCGGCGGTCCGGCCGACGAGGTCGGTGCGCGACGCGTAGAACGTGAGGCGGAACTTGCCGACCTGCACCTCCGCGCCGTCCTGGAGGAGCGCGGTGTCGATCCGCACGCCGTCGAAGTAGGTGCCGTTGAGCGAGCCGAGGTCCTTGACCTGGAACGACGTGCCCTGCCGGACGAACTCCGCGTGGCGGCGGGAGACGGTCACGTCGTCGAGGAAGATGTCGGCGTCGGGGTGGCGGCCGGCCACCGTCACGTCGGCGTCGAGGAGGAAGCGCGCGCCCTGGTTGGGGCCACGGCGGACGACGAGGAGCGCGGATCCCGAGGGGAGCGCCGTCACGGCGTCCTTCTCCTCGGCGGAGACGGCGCCGTCGAGGCCCGCGAGCGCCGCTCCGAGCTCATCGCGGAAGGTGGCCGTGGTGTCCGTGCTCGTGTACTGCTCGGGCACGCGCGTGGCGCCGTGACCCTCTTCGCGTCCATCCATGGTCGTACCTCCTGTGACCTGACAGCGTAACGGATCGGGCACGGCCGGGACCACGGTGGGCGGCACCCGGGCGTGGCCCCGTCCCTTCTCAGCGGGAGGTGGAGCGCGGCTCGTCGCCGCGCTCGCCCGCCCGCGTGACGTCCGCCTCGATGGCCTCCGCAGGGGCCTTCAACTCGGCCCCGTGCTCGGTGCCCATGCTCTTCTCGTCGAAGGGGTCGCCGCCGCCGAGGACGAGGGCGACGCGGTCGGCGTCGATGCCGCGGGTCCACGTGCCGATGAGGAGCGTGGCGACCGCGTTGCCGGTGAAGTTCGTGAGCGCGCGCGCCTCCGACATGAAGCGGTCGATGCCGACGATGAGGCCGACGCCGTCCACCAGGTCGGGCCGGTGCGACTGCAGCCCGCCCGCGAGGGTCGCGAGGCCGGCGCCCGTGACGCCCGCAGCGCCCTTCGACGCGATGATCATGAAGACGAGGAGCGACACCTGCTCGCCGAGGGCCAGCGGGGTGCCCAGCGCGCTCGCGATGAAGAGCGACGCCATCGTGAGGTAGATGGCCGTGCCGTCGAGGTTGAACGAGTAGCCCGTGGGCACGGTGATCCCGACGACGGGCTTGGACACGCCCACGTGCTCCATCTTCGCGATGAGGCGGGGCAGCGCGACCTCGGACGAGGACGTGGAGACGATCAGGAGGTACTCGCGGCCGAGGTACCGCATCAGCTTGAAGATGCTGACGCGGGTGACGAACCAGAGGAGCGAGCCGAGGATCACCACGACGAACAGCGCGCACGTGATGTAGAAGCCGATCATGAGGGTCGCGAGGCTGATGACGGCCTGGAACCCGGTGGCGCCGACGACCGCCGCGATGGCGCCGAACGCGCCGAGCGGGGCCACCCACATCACCATGCTGAGGATGCGGAACACGAGGATCTGGATGTTGCGGATGCCCTCGAGCACGGACTCGCCCCGCTTCCCGAGCTGCTGCAGGGCGAAGCCGACGAGGAGCGCCACGAACAACGTCTGCAGGATGCTGCCCGAGGTGAGCGACGACAGCAGGGACGTGGGGATGATGGAGAGGAGGAAGTCGGTCTCGCCGGCCGCCTCCGTCGAGCCCTCCGGCGCGCGCAGGCCGCTCAGGTCGAGGCCCTCGCCCGGGTGGATCAGGTTGCCGACCACGAGGCCGACCGCGAGCGCGAGCGTCGACATGACGATGAAGTAGAGGAGCGCGAGGCCGCCGACGCGACCCACCATGGCGGCCTTCGCTACCGAGCCGACGCCGAGCACGATGGTGCAGAAGATGATGGGCGCGATCATCATCTTGATGAGGGCGACGAACGCGTCGCCGATGGGCTTCAGGGCCACGCCCGTCTCGGGTGCGACGAGGCCGACCGTGACGCCGAGGATCACCGCGATGATGACGGCGATGTAGAGGTAGTGCTGGCGGTCCAGGCGGCGGAGCGCGGCTATCGGGTTGGTCATGGGACGTCCTTGTCTCGTGAGCGGCGCCCGCGCACGAGTGCGCACGGCGGTCCTCGACAGGATGGCCCACGCGCGGGGGCGCCTGGGCGTTGTGTTCATAATGTTCCTGCCGGGTGCCGGCCGCGGACGCTGGGGGGCAGCATGGCCGGACGCGCCCTCGCCGACCCGCCCCGGCGCGCGCGGACCCGCCTCCGGGTGGGCCTCCCCCGCGGGATCGCCGCCCGGCTCCTGGTGGTGCAGCTGGCCGTCCTGCTGCTGGTCGCCGTGGTCGCGACCGCGGCGCTCTGGGCCGACTCGCGGCAGCGCGCCGAGCAGGCGGCGGCCGACCGGAGCCTGGCCGTCGCGACGACCGTGGCCGACTCGCCGCGGGTGGCGGAGGGTCTCGCGTCCGCGGATCCCACGGCCGCCCTCCTCGACTACTCGCTCGACGTGACGCGCGACACCGGGGTCGACTTCGTCACGATCATGGACCGCGACACCGTGCGCGTGACCCATCCCGACCCCGACGAGATCGGCCGCAGGTACCTCGGCACCACGGGCCCCGCGCTCGCCGGGCGGTCGATGACCGAGACCTTCACGGGGACGCTCGGGCCGAGCGTCCGCGCGGTCGTGCCCGTGCGCGACGCGGACGGCGGCATCGTCGGGCTGGTCGCGGCCGGCGTCACCGTCGACCGCGTCACCGAGGTGCTCGGCGCGCGCCTCCCGGGGCTCGTCGGCACGGTCGGGGCGCTCGCGCTCCTCGTCGCCGCCGGGGCCGTGCTCCTCAGCCGATCGCTCGAGCGGACGACGTGGGGGCTCGGACCCGAGGAGATGGCGCGCATGCTCGCGTACTACGAGTCGGTGCTGCACTCGGTCGGCGAGGGCATCGTGCTCGTCGACCGCGACCGTCGGCTGGTGCTCCACAACGACCAGGCGGCCGAGCTGCTCGAGCTCGAGCTGGATCCCGCCACCGGGCCCGTCGAGGTGAGCGCGCTGGGCCTGCCGCCCGCGATCGAGCGGCTGCTCGTCGAGGGCACGACGGCCGACGAGGTCGTGCACCTGCCGAGCGGTCGCGTGCTCGTCGTGACGCAGCGGCCGGCGCTGCCGACGGGACGCACCGGGAGCGCCGCGCGGCTGGGCACGGTGACGACGCTGCGCGACCGGACGGAGATCCTGCGCCTGTCGGGCGAGCTCGCGACGCTCCGGACCCTCTCGGACGCCATGCGCGCGCAGACGCACGAGTTCGCGAACCGGCTGCACACGATCGTCTCGCTCATCGAGCTGGAGCGGCCGCGCGAGGCGCTCGCGCTCGCGGCATCCGAGCTCGAGACGGACCGGCGGGCGTCGGAGGGCGGGCTGGCGGCCGACGCGGATCCCGTCGTGCGGGCGCTCGTGTGCGGCAAGACGGCGCAGGCGGCCGAGCGCGGGGTGCGGCTGTCGGTCCGCGTGGCCGACGGCACGGGCGACCCGGGCGTGCCCGCGACCGAGCTCGTGACGATCGTCGGGAACCTCGTCGACAATGCCATCGACGCGGCGGCCGACCCGTCCGTCGCGACGGCGCGCGGGGACGACCGCGGACGGGTGGAGCTGTCGCTGTCGCGCACGGACGCGGGCGGGCTCGTCGTCGAGGTGGCGGACGACGGTCCGGGCGTGGATCCCGCGGTGCGGCCGCGCGTGCTGGAATTCGGGGTCACGACCAAGGCGGGCGACGCGGGACCGCGCGGGGTGGGCCTCGCCCTCGTGGCGCGCTCGGCCGCGCGGCTCGGCGGACGCGTCGAGGTCGGCGACGCGGACGCCCCGCTAGGCGGGGCGCGCGTGCGGGTCGTGCTCCCCGCGGAGCCGCGCACCGCAGCCGCCGACCCCGACCGGGCCGACGCGCGCGACGGCGGGGTGCGCGCGTGATCCGGGTGCTGGTCGTCGACGACGACGAGCTGACCGCCGAGGCCCACTCCCTGTACGTCGGCCGGCTCGACGGCTTCGCGGTCGTGGGCGTCGCGCACACGGGCGGCGAGGCGCTGCGGCTCGTGGCCGAGGCGGGGCCCGACGGGATCGACCTGGTGCTGCTCGACATGACGCTGCCCGACATGCACGGCCTCGAGGTGTGCCGCCGGCTGCGGGCCGCCGGGCGCGCGACCGACGTCGTGGCCGTGACCGCGGTGCGGGACCAGGCCGTCGTGCGCAGCTCGGTGACGGCGGGCATCGTGCAGTACCTCATCAAGCCGTTCACGTTCGCGGCCTTCGCCGAGAAGATGGTGGCGTACGTCGGCTACCGCGAGGGGCTCGGCGCGGGCAGCGGGAGCACCACGCAGCTGCAGGTCGACCGGGCGCTCGCGGCGCTGCGCTCCCCCGCGTCCGACACCCGGCTCCCCAAGGGCATGTCGGCGGAGACGCTCGACCGGGTGCGCGGGATCGCGCGGGGCGACGGGCATGCCGACGCCACCGCCGACGGCGTCTCGGCCGCCGAGGTGTCGGGCGCGCTCGACGTGTCGCGCGTGACCGCGCGCCGGTACCTCGAGTACCTCGCCGACGTGGGCCAGGTGGAGCGGGTGCCGCGCTACGGGACGCCCGGCCGGCCCGAGCTCGGGTACCGCTGGACGAGCTGACGCGCCGTACGCGACGGGACGCGGTCGCGCGACCCCCGCACCGGATCCGCCGCGACCCGTGACGATGTCGTCGCCCCGTGCGAGTCTCGGGTCATGAGACGCACCATCCTCCCGCCGTACCTGCTGACCCGCCTCGCCGAGGCCGATCCCGACCGCCTGGCCGCCGCCCGCCAGGCCGCCCGTCGCGCCCTCCGCGACCAGGGGCCGCTCATCCACGACCGGCGCGGCCCGGGCGCCGCGCCCGAGCGGGCGGCGGCCGCCGAGCGAGACCCGTCGGGGATCCACCGCACCATCTCCGACGCGGGGAACCGCGAGGAGCTCCCGGGCCGCACGGTCCGCGTCGAGGGCGCGCCCGACACCGGCGACGCCCAGGTCGACGAGGCCTACGCCGGGCTCGGCGCCACCTACTCCCTCTTCTCCGAGGTCTACCGCCGGGAGTCGCTCGACGACCGCGGCCTGCCGCTGCTCGCGACCGTGCACTACGGCGAGGAGTACGACAACGCGTTCTGGGACGGCACGCGCATGGTCTTCGGCGACGGCGACGGCGAGGTGTTCGCGCCCTTCACGCGCTCGCTCACGGTCATCGGGCACGAGCTGACCCACGGGGTCACCGAGCTCACCCTCGGCCTCGTCTACCAGGGGCAGTCGGGCGCGCTCAACGAGTCGATCTCCGACGTCTTCGGCGTCCTCGTCGAGCAGCACGCGCTCGGGCAGACCGCCGCCGACGCGACCTGGCTCGTCGGCGCGGAGCTGTTCCTCGACCGGTCGACGGGCGTCGCGCTCCGCTCGATGCGCGCGCCGGGCACGGCGTACGACGACGACGTGCTGGGGAAGGACCCGCAGCCCGGGCACATGGACGACTACGTGGAGACCGAGGAGGACAACGGGGGCGTCCACATCAACTCCGGGATCCCGAACCGCGCCTTCTTCCTCGCGACCACGGCAATCGGCGGCGAGGCCTGGGAGGGCGCGGGCCGAGTCTGGTACGACGTGATCGAGTCCGGCGCGGTGCGCGCGGACGCCGACTTCGGGGCGTTCGCCCGGGCCACGGTCGACGCCGCGTCCGCGCGGTACGGTGAGGGCGCGTCCGAGGTCGCCGCGGTCCAGGCGGCGTGGGAGGGCGTCGGGATCGAGGTCTAGGTGGAGATCGCCGTGTCGCGCACGGGCGGGGTGGCGGGCATGACCCGCACCTGGTCGGTGCGCGTGGACGACGGCGCGTCCGAGTGGGGCGAGCTCGTCGACGCATGCCCCTGGGACGAGCCCGCCGTGCCCGCTCACGGCGCCGACCGCTTCGTCTACCTCGTGCGTGCGGGCGACCGCGAAGCGCGGCTCGGCGAGGCCGCGGTCGACGGCCCGTGGCGTCGGCTCGTCGACCGGGTGCGCGACGCGTCCCGTGAGAGCCTCGGAGGATGACGCCGCCTCCCCTCGACGACGACCGCTACGGACAGGACGTGCTCACCCCCGGGTGGCGCGGGCCTGCGAAGAAGGCCCCGCGGCCGCAGGACGCGACGCGCGACCTCGTGGTCGAGGAGCTGTCGACCGGCTTCTGCGGCGCGATCGTGCGCGTCGAGTCGGGCATGGTCGTGCTCGAGGACTACCGGCGGAAGCAGCGCACGTTCCCGCTCGGCGGGTCCTTCCTGCTCGAGGGCGAGCCCGTCGCGCTCCGCGTGCCCCGCGCGGCGCCCGCCGGCCCGGCGCGCACCGCGTCCGGGTCGCTCGCGGTCGCCGACCGGCAGGCCCGCGTCGCGCTCCCCAGCCGGATCTTCGTGGAGGGCCGCCACGACGCCGAGCTCGTCGAGAAGGTCTGGGGCGAGGACCTCCGGATCGAGGGCGTTGTCGTCGAGTACCTCGAGGGCGTCGACCACCTCGACGAGGAGCTCGACCGCTTCCGCCCCGGCAAGGGCCGGCGCGTGGGCGTGCTCGTCGACCACCTCGTGAAGGGATCCAAGGAGAGCCGGATCGCCGAGGCCGTCGCCCGCGGGCCGCACCGCGCGCACGCGCTCGTGGTCGGGCACCCCTACGTCGACGTCTGGCAGTCGGTGAAGCCCGCGCGTCTGGGCCTCCGCGAGTGGCCCGTCATCCCGCGGAACGTCGAGTGGAAGCACGGCATCTGCGCCGCGCTCGGCTGGCCGCACGACGAGCAGGCGGACATCGCGCGCGCATGGCAGCGGATCCTCGGCCAGGTGCGCTCGTACCAGGACCTGGAGCCCGCGCTCCTCGGCCGCGTGGAGCAGCTCATCGACTTCGTGACGGATCCCGCGGGGCGGTAGCGCCCGAGGCCGGGGCGGCGATCAGGCGGGCGCGGCCGCCGTGTCGCCGATCCGCACGCGCACCGGCAGCACGACGTCCGCCGGCGCCCGGCCCGCGAGCAGCTCGCCGACCATGCGGCCCGCGCGCACGCCGCGGTCGTGCAGCGGCTGCTCCACGGTCGTGAGGCGGCGCTCGAGCCACGGCAGGTGCGCGCCGTCGAATCCCGTGACGGTGAGGTCCTCGGGCACGCGCAGCCCGCGGGAGGCGGCGGCCCGGATGGCGCTCGCGGCGAGGATGTCGTTCTGGGCGAGGATCGCCGTCGGCCGCGACGGCAGGTCGAGCAGCACGCCCGCGGCGCGCTCCCCCGCCTCCAGGTCGCGCCCGCCCGCCTCGACGCGCACGGCGTCGGGGAAGACGCTGCGCGCGGCGCGGAGCCGCTCGCGGATGGTGCGGTTGACGATCTCCTCGAGGCCGCGACCCACGGGGATCACGGGGCCAGGCGGGCCGTCCTCCTCGATCCGCGTCGTGCGCATCAGCACGGCGACGCGGCGGTGGCCGAGGGCGCGCACGTGCCGCGCGAGCTCGCCCATGCCGCGCGCGTCGTCGATGTCGACCACGGCGACGCCCTCCCCGTGCGGGCCCTCGACGCCGACCATGGGGATCCGGCGGGCGCGCAGCCCGGGCAGGAGCGCGTCCACCTCCTCGCCGCGGGTGAGGAATACCACGGCGTCGACGGGCATGCCCTCGAGCAGGGGCGCGGATCCCTCGCGCGGCTCCCGCCGGCCCGGCAGCAGCAGCTGGCCCACGTCGAGGTCGTCGAGCGCCTCGCTGAGGCCCGCCATGGTCGCGAGCGCGACCGGGTTCTGGAACGCCCGGCGGATGCTGCCCGCGACCACGACGCCCACGATGCCGGTGCGGCCGCTCTTCAGGGACCTGGCCGTGGGATCCGGCCCCGCGTAGCCGATGCTGGCCGCGGCGCGCAGGATGCGGGCGCGTGTGGCCGGCGTGATCGAGCCGGTGCTGCGGTACGCGAGCGACGCCGTGGAGGTGGAGACGCCCGCGAGCGCGGCCACGTCGGCGAGGGTCACGGAGGCGCGCGGCGAGTTCCTCCTCATGCCGCCCACCCTATTCACGGCCCGCTCCCCGGCAGGCCCGTTCGTCCTCGGGGACCGGTATCGCCACGTCCCGTTCACGTCCGGGCAACCGGAGGACCGCACCATCGAAACGATGCGATCCGCATCGCTCCCCCAGCAGAAGGACACCCGACCCGTGATCCCCCGCCGTTCCCTCCTCGCCCTCGCCGCCGCCGCGTCCGCCGCGGTCGCGCTCGCGGGCTGCGCTCCCACCACGAGCACACAGGCCCAGGCCCAGAACCACGCCGTCACCGACGCATCGGGCACCGCCCGCGTCTTCATCTCCGGCGACACCAACGTCCAGGCCCTCTGGGACGACGGGATCATCCCCGCGTTCGAGAAGGCGAACCCCGGCGCCTCCGTCACCACGACGCTCGACCTGCACGGCCAGCACGACGCGCAGACCATGGCCACGCTCACGAGCTCGGTGCAGGGCGGATCCGACCCCGGCTACGACCTCATCGACGCGGGCTTCACGGCCGCGGCCGGCACCGGCGGGCTCCTCGCGCCCGTCTCGGCCGACACCATCCCGAACCTCGCGACCGTGCCCGACGCGACCGTGCAGTCCGGCGGCGGCTTCGGGATCCCCTACCGCGCCTCCTCCGTGCTGCTCGCCTACGACTCCACGAAGGTGACCGACCCGCCGAAGACGCTCTCCGGCCTGCTCTCCTGGATCCGGGCCAACCCCGGCCAGTTCGCCTACAACTCCCCCTCCACCGGCGGATCCGGCGCGGCCTTCGTCACGACCGTCCTCGACACCCACGTCGACGACGCCACGCGCGAGAAGATGACGACCGGCTACGACCAGTCGCTCGAGGGCGCGTGGGACGCGGGCTTCGACGAGCTCAAGGACCTGAACTCGTCCATGTACCAGGGCGGCGTCTACCCCAACGGCAACAACCAGGTGCTCGACCTGCTGGGCACGGGCGCCATCGAGATGGCCCCCGTCTGGAGCGACCAGGTCATCACGGCCCAGAAGGCGGGCACGCTGCCCGCGACCGTGAAGTACGCGCAGATCTCCGACCCGGCATTCACGGGCCACGCGTCCTTCCTCGGCATCCCGAAGACGGCCGAGCACGCCGACGTGGCGCAGAAGCTCGCCGACTACGTGCTCTCCGCCGAGGGCCAGGCCATCATCGCGAGCACCATCGCGGGCTACCCCGTCATCTCGCTCGACCAGGTACCCGCGGACCTGAAGGACCAGTTCGCCTCGGCCGACCCGTCGACGCTCCGTCCCGGCTACTACAGCCAGATGGCGTCGGACATGTCGAACCTCTGGGACCAGAAGGTCCCCGGCCAGTGACGGCCGTCCGGACGGCGGCCCCCGCCGCCCGGGCCTCCCGCGCGCGGCGGGTCTCCCCGGAGACCCGCCGCGCCGGCGTCGGCCTGGCGCTCGCCCTCCCGCCCGCGCTGCTGCTCGCGTTCTTCGTCGGGATCCCCGTCGTGCTCGCGATCGGCTTCAGCCTGGGCCACACGGGCGGGCTCAACAGCACGATCGCGACGATCGGCCTCGGCACGCGCACCGCCACCAGCTGGTGGGGCACGTTCGACGCCTACGTGGACGTGTTCACCGACCCGCGCTTCCTCCGCGACCTCGGCGTCACGGTGCTCGTGACGGTGCTCTCCACGGCCATCGTCATCGCCCTCTCGCTCGCGATCGCGCTCAACCTGCGCCTCCGCGGCGGCCGGCTCGCGTCGGTCTTCGCCGGGCTCGCGATCGTGCCGCTGTTCATCCCGGTCGTCATCGCGTCGTGGGCGATCCTCACCTTCTACTCGGGCGACGGCTTCGTGCGCACGGTCTTCGCGCTCGTCGGCCTCGAGGGGCCGACGTGGGGCTACACGACCGTCGCGGTGGTCATCGGCTCCGTCTGGACGAGCCTGCCCTTCGCCACCCTCATGGCGACCTCCGGTGTCCAGGGCATCCCCGACGCCATGATCGAGGCCGCGCGCGACGCGGGCGCCTCGACGTGGGCCATCGTCACGCGGGTGCTCGTGCCGCTCGCCGCGATCCCGCTCGTCATCGCGACGACCTTCACGGCGATCGGCGTGCTCGGCTCCTTCACGGTGCCGTACTTCACCGGACCGAACGCGCCCAGCATGCTCGGCGTCGACATCTCGAAGTACTTCACGGGGTTCAACCACCCGCAGGAGTCGATCGTGATGGCCGTCGTGGTGTTCGTCCTCGCCTCCGGCATCGCGTTCCTCTACGTGCGGGCCAACTTCCGCTCCGCGAAGAAGGAGGGCCGGGTCTGATGCGCGCCCTCCTCTCCGCCCGCGGGTGGATCCAGGCGGCACTGTTCGCGGTCGTCGCGGTCTTCATCCTCGGCCCGCTGCTCTGGCTCGCGGCGCACGCGTTCGCGACCAGCTGGGACTACCCGAGCCTCGTCCCCGCCGGCCTCACGCTCGACTGGTGGCGCGTGGTCTTCGAGGACGCCGAGCTCGCCGCGGCCGTCCGCAACTCGCTGTACTTCGCGCCCATCACGGTGCTCGTCTCGGCTCTCGTCTGCCTGCCGGCCGCCTACGCGTTCTCGCGCTTCCGGTTCCCGGGCCGGCGGATCCTGCTGGTGGGCCTGTTCGCCACCAACGCGTTCCCCAAGATGGGGCTCTTCGTGTCGATGGCGTCGCTGTTCTACGGGCTGCACCTCATGAACACCATCACGGGCATCGTCATCGTGCAGCTCATCGGCACGGTCGTGTTCATGACCTGGATCCCGGCCGCCGCGTTCAGCGCCGTGCCGCGCTCCCTCGAGGAGGCCGCGCGCGACGCGGGCGCCGGACGGGTGCGGACGTTCCTGCAGGTGACCCTGCCGCTCGCGCTGCCGGGGATCCTCGTGGCCGTGCTCATGTCGTTCCTCGCCGCGTTCGACGAGGCGCAGGGCACGTACCTCGTGGGCGCGCCCGTCTACATGACGATGCCGACCGAGATGTACTCGCTCGTCCTCAACCACCCGAAGCAGGTCGCCGCCGTGTTCGCGATCCTCCTCTCCGTCCCCTCCGTCGCCCTCCTCCTGCTCGCCCGCCGCCACATCATGGGCGGGCGTCTGGCCGAGGGCTTCCAGATCCGTTAGGCCGGCCATGACCGCATCCGCTCCCTCCACCACGACCGTCTCTCCCCCGCGCGCCGACGACGACGGCACCGCGAGCGTCCCGCCGTCGGGCCTCGTCGTCGCGGGCCTCTCCAAGGACCTCGGCGGCCGCACCATCGTCGACGACCTCCACCTCGACGTCGCGCGCGGCGAGCTCGTCGCGCTGCTCGGCCCGTCCGGCTGCGGCAAGACCACGACGCTCCGCATGATCGCGGGCTTCCTCGAGCCCGACCGCGGATCCGTGGTCATCGGCGGCCGCGACGTCACCGCGTCCGGTCCCGACAAGCGGCCGAGCGCGATGGTGTTCCAGAACTACGCGCTCTGGCCGCACCTCACCGTGTTCAAGAACGTCGCCTTCCCGCTCACGCTGCGGAAGCTGCCCAAGGACGAGGTCGCGCGCCGGGTGATGGCGGCCCTCGAGACCGTGAACCTCGCGCACCACGCGCACTCGCGGCCCGTGCACATCTCCGGCGGCGAGCAGCAGCGCGCGGCGCTCGCCCGCGCGATCGTGCAGGAGCCCGACCTGCTGCTCCTCGACGAGCCGCTGTCGAACCTCGACGCGAAGCTGCGCGTGAAGGTGCGCGAGGAGATCCGCGACATCCAGCAGCGGCTGGGGATCACGACCGTGATGGTCACGCACGACCAGGACGAGGCTCTCGCCATCTCCGACCGCGTCGCCGTGATGCACCAGGGCCGCATCGAGCAGGTGTCGGCGCCGACGGAGCTGTACGCCCGGCCGCGGACCCTCGTGGTCGCGTCGTTCATCGGCAGCATGAACCTGCTGCCGGCGCCGCGCCTGCAGGGCACCACGCCCGAGACGCTCACGGCCGGCGCACCCGCGGCCTTCGTCCCGACGTCGGCGGACGCGGACGTCTGGGCCGTGCGCCCCGAGGACGTGGCCTACGCGCCGCGCGACACGCGACCGGAGCCCGACGCGACGTCCGTGGTCATCCGCCGCGTGCTGCCGCACGGCCACTTCCAGGAGCTCGTGCTCGACGCGGGCGGCGTGGAGGTGCGCGCGCTCGTGACCGGGTCCGCGCCGGCGGTCGGCGAGGCCGGCACCGTCACGCTCCGCGAGGTGCGGCACTACCGGGAGGGGATCCTCGTGCCCGACCGGGCCCCCGCCGTCGCCACCGCCCCGACCGACGCCCCCGCCGCGACGGACGACGCGCGATGACGGCCGCGACCGCGCACCGCGGCGACTCCTCCCGGCACCGCGAGAACACGCTCGCCGCCATCCGCTCGGCGGCCGAGGCCGGCGTGCGGACGGTCGAGGTCGACGTCCACGTCACGCGCGACGGCGGGGTCGTGCTCCTCCACGACGACACGCTCGACCGCCTCTGGGGCGTCGACGCGCGGGTCTGTGACCTCGACCTCGCCGACGTGCGGGCGCTCGGCGGCGGCGAGCTGCGGATCCCGCTGCTCGCCGAGGCGCTCGAGCTCCTCGCGGGCACGGACGTCGAGCTCGTGATCGACATGGCATCCGGGGATCCGGCCGCCGCCGCCCACGCGGTCGTCGCCGCAGCTCCGCGCACGCCGCGGGTCGCCTGGTGCGGGCACCTCGACGGCATGCGCACGATCCGCGAGCTCGACCCGGCCGCCGTCATCTGGCTGCCGTGGGCCGACCCGCAGCCGCCCACCGCGGATGACCTCGCGGAGCTCCGGCCCGCGGTCGTCAACCTGCCGCACCTCGTCGTCGGCCGCGCCCTCGTGGAGGCCGTCCACGCGCACGGCGCCCAGGTGGCGGCGTGGACGGTCGACGAGCCCGCGCAGATGGAGTGGCTGGCGTCGATCGGGGTCGACGCGATCACGACCAACCGGCTGGCGACGCTCCTCGACGTGCTCGCGCGCCGGGCGGCGGATCCCGCGGCCGCCGACGCACGGGCGACCGCGCCCGCCGCCGAGCGCACCCGGGCCCGCGCCGCGGCGCGCGACCTCGCCGCGCGCGCGATGCACCACGTCCGGTCGCACGCGGTGGGCGCAGTCACGACGAAGGCGAACCCCGCCGACCACGTGACGGAGATCGACCGGGCCGTCGAGCGCGACGTGCGCGCGGTCGTCGGCGCGCAGTTCCCGCACCACGTGCTCGTCGGCGAGGAGTACGGCGGCGAGGCCGTGCCCGGCCGCCCGTGCTGGTACCTCGACCCGGTCGACGGCACCGCGAACCTCGCCAACGGCGTGCCCTGGACGAGCTTCTCGCTCGCCCTCGTGGTCGACGGCGTTCCCGTCGTGGGCGTCGTGGCGGATCCCTGGCGCGGCACGGTCGTCGAGGCCGCCGCCGGCGAGGGCGCCTGGTCCGCCGGCGCGCGCCTCGACCTGACGGCCGCACCCGGCGGCGTGCACGCGCCCAACGCGGATCCGCTCCGCGGCCGGATGGTGAGCACCGAGCTCGCGGGCCACGCGCCCTGGCCGGGGATGCTCCCGCTGCTCGACGCACTCACCGCGCGGTACTGCACGATGCGGGTGATGGGGTCCGGCACGCTCACGGTCGCGGGCGTCGCGCTCGGGCACGGCGTGGGCGCGGTGGTCGGCTCGTTCGGGCCGGTCGACCACCTCGCGGCGACGCTCATCGTGCGCGAGGCCGGCGGCGTGGTGCTCGACGCGGACGGCGAGGACACGCTGTTCCCGGCGACGGGCGGCGTGCTCGCGGCCCGCGACCGGCCGACCGCCCTGGCCCTGCACGGGCTCTGGCGCGCGGGGATCGTCGAGGCCGCGTCGGTCGCCCTCGCGTCCGGCGCGACGGCCGAACCGGCTCCGGCCGCCTAGCCCGCGTCGCGGTCCGCGCGCGCGTCGAGCAGCGCGCGGACCCGGCCCGGCCCGACGACCCGGGCGCCGAGTGCCTCGACCCGCGCGACGAGCCCGCGGTCCGCCGTGACCACCACGACCTCGCGGCCCTCGTCCCGCGCCGCGCCGACGACGCGCACGATCTCGCCGTCGCCGTCCGCCGCGGCCTCGACCACCGCGACGCCGGGTGCGCGCAGCACGGGCGACGCGGGATCCTCGACGGGCGCCGCCGGCAGCGACGCGTCGCGCGCGTGCCCCTCCACGACGGCCACCACGTCCGGCCACCTGACGTCGCCCGGCAGGCCGAGGTCGGCGGCGGGGAGGCCGTCGCGCGCCAGGGGGTCGAGCTCGGCGAGGAGGCGGGACGTGGATCCGGCGCGGTCGCGCCACCAGCCGTCCGGCCGGGAGCCGAGCAGGTTCGCGGTGTCGACGACCAGCGTCACCTCGCGCGCGAGCTCGCCGCGCAGCATGGGCCAGGCCCGGCCGAACCCCGGGTGCAGCTCGCGGCCGTCGACCTCGTCGACCGGCACCCAGCGCACCTCGATGCTCTCGGCGTCCGCGACGCGCGGCTCGAAGGGCCGGAGGACGCGCGCGCTGACGGTCGTGTAGCTCCAGAAGCCGAGGTCGAGCACGGTCGCGAGCACGGGCCGGATCCCCGCGGGCGGCACCCCCGCCTCCTCGGCGGCCTCGCGCGCGGCGCCGTCGACCGCGGACTCGCCCGCGTGCCGCGCGCCTCCGGGCAGGCCCCACGTGCCGCCGTGATGGCTCCACGCGACGCGGTGCTGGAGGAGGACGCCGCGATCCGGGTCGTGCACGAGCAGGCCGGCCGCGCCGAACGCGCCCCAGAAGCGCTGGCCGTCCGGGCCCTCGACCCACGCGTCTCCGCTGTCGCGATGCGCCCCGCGCGGGGGCTCGGGCGGGCGCTCGGCGGTCATGGACCCACCATCTCACGGGCACCTTCGATAGCGTCGGGGCATGTCGTGCATCAGGTTCACCACCGCCGCGCAGCTCGAGGCCCTGCACCGGACCGCGCCCGCCGTCCTCACCGCGGAGCAGGCTGCCGCGCTGCATCCCGCGCCCGAGGTCACGCCCAGCAAGATCCGCCGGCTGCGCCTGCTCGCCGAGCACCGCGACCCCAAGGTGCGGGAGAGCGTGGCGAGCAGCCTGCACGCGCCGCTCGACGTCCGGCAGGCGCTCGCGCGCGACGCCGACGAGGGCGTCCGCGCGTGCCTCGCCCGCAACCCCCAGGCACCCGCTGCCGTGCTCACGATGCTGGTGGGCGACACCTCCGAGCGCGTGCGCTCCTGGCTCGCCGTCAACGACGCGACGCCCCGCGCCGCCGTCGCGATGCTCGAGTGCGACGAGTCCCCCGCGGTGCGCGACCTGCTGCGGTGGCGCGAGGCGCACATCGAGACCCCGGACGAGCCGGAGCCCGCCGAGGTCGTCGCGGGCTGACCGCCGCGGGCGTCACCCGCCGCGCATCACGCGCGACGCGTCAGGCACGCCCCTCCGCCACGTCGCGCGCCTTCGCCGTGCTGCGCCGGTCGCCCGGGTAGTGCACGGGCCGCATGCCGAGCACGATCTTGCCGCGGGCGTGCCGGCGCTCCAGGTCGTCGAACGCGTCCCGCACCTCCGCCAGCGGGTAGAAGCCGGAGACGAGCACGTCGACCTCGCGCTTGGCCGCGAGGTCCGCCACCGTCGCGAGCGTGCGGGAGCGGTGGACGTCGTCCTCCTCCACGGGTGGCAGGACGGCCTCGAGCTCGAGCTCGCGGCGGTCGTCGCTCGAGCTGAAGCGCTTCCCCGCCACGCCCAGCTCCTCGGCCACGTGCTCGCCGCCGCCGAAGTTGTCGACGAAGCCCTGCACGCCGTTCGGGGCCGCCGCGCGGATCCGGTCGGCGAGTCCGTCGCCGTAGACGACCGGGGTGACGCCGATCTGGCGCAGGTAGTCGAAGTTCCGCTCGCCGCACGTGCCGATGACGCGGGCGCCGCGCCGCATGGCGAGCTGCGCCTCGATGCTGCCGACACCGCCCGCCGCGGCGGTGACGACGAGCGTGTCGCCCTCGCCGACCGTGACGGCGTGCAGCACGTCGTGCGCGACGAGGCCCGCGAGGAAGAGGCCGCCCGCGACCTCCCACGGGAGCTGCGCGGGCTTCAGGACGACGTTGCCCGCGGGCACGACCACATGCGTCGCGTGCGCGGCCATGACGGTGTGGCCGAGGACGTCCTGGCCCTTCCGGAAGCGGGTGACGCCCTCGCCGACCGCGGCGATGCACCCGGCGAAGTCGCTGCCCTGGCCGTTGGGGAAGGACGTCGGCACCTCGTCGGGGAAGCGGCCCTGCCGGATGTACGCCTCGATGTGGTTGATGCCCGCCGCGAAGACCTCGACGAGGACCTCGCCGGGGCCGGGCGACGGACGCGGGACGTCGACGACCTCGAGGACGTCGACGCCGCCGAAGGAGCCGAACTGCACCTGCTGGCTGGTGGATCGCGATGAAGGGCTCATGCGCGTCATCCTGCCGCTCCCGCCCGCGACGCGCGAGGGCACGGAGCCGATCGTGAGACCTCGTTCGTACACTGGATGCGGCTGGCCTGCCCGGTGCCGGCCGCGATCGGAGTCACGTGCAGAGGATCCTCGGTGGCGTGCGCCTGGTCGCCGCGATCGTCGTGGTCGTCGCGCTCGTCGCCGACTTCGACTATGTGCAGGGCTTCACGACCTTCGCGGCCGAGAACTGGTTCAGCTACTTCACGACGCAGAGCGGCATGGCGGGCGTCGTCGTGCTCGCGGCGTCCGGCCTGCACGCGCTGCGGGGCCGCGTCGAGCTGCCGCTGATGGCCGCCGTGCGCGCCGTGGTGCTCAGCTACGTCGTGGTGTCCGGCGTGGTCTTCGGCCTCATCGTGCTGGAGTCGAGCTCGCAGGCCTACTACGTCGAGGTGCCGTGGTCGAGCCGGCTGCTGCACTTCGTGATCCCCGCCTACGCGCTCCTCGACTGGACCCTCGCGCCCGGACGCCCGCGCGTCACGTGGAAGGCGGTCGGCTGGGCGATGCTCTTCCCAGTCGCCTGGTGCGCGTTCACGGAGGTCCGCGGCCCGCGCGTGGGCTGGTACCCGTACTTCTTCCTGGATCCCGCGCAGGTCGGCGTCCCGTTCGAGATCGCCGCGTGGCTGGCGCTCGTGGCAGGGGTGCTGGCGGGGGTGTCCGCGTCCGTCGTGGCGCTCAGCCGCGTGCGGCCGGCGGAGGCCGCGCCTCGGGACGGCGCCCGCTCGGGCGGCGAGGAACAGGACCGGGAGGCCGTCGCGCCCGCCCCCGAGTCGAGGCCCGCGTCCCCGTCGACGTCGCGTGAGACGGCGGCCGCCGAGCGCTGAGCGTCCGGTGCACCCCGATGGGCGGATCCGCCCGTGCGAGCCTGGGGGCATGACCGCTCCCGACGACCCCCTGACCCCGGACGACGACCGCCCCGCCCTCGAGCTGCGGTGGCCGAGCGTGATGACCGATGGCGGCGATCCCGAGGCCCCCGTCGTCGACGTCGTGAACGTCGGCACCGAGCGATGGATCCCGCGAGAGGGCGACGCCCTCCTGGCGTTCGGCGCGTTCACGGAGCCCGGCGCGCCCGCGCCCGGGATCCCCTTCGCCTTCGCCGGCGGGCCGCGCGGAGCGGTGGCGCTGGATCCCGGCGACAGCACGCGCGTGCCCGTCGCCATCGCGGCCGGCGACTGGACCGGGCTGCGACCCGGCCCGCACGACCTCCACGCCGCGCTCGTCGGCCGGCACGCGCACCGAGCCGGCCCCCTCCGCGTGACCGTCACGGCCGAGGCGATCGCGCGCCGCCGACCGGTCGACGGGTCGGGACGGCCTCCGACGGACTCCGACATCCGCCGGTCGTACGACGCGCGCATCGCCTGGCTCCGGATGCGCGTCGCCGCCGCCGACGCGCTCGGGCCCCTCGTCGCCGAGCTCGCCGGGGTCGCGTCCCGGGCCGAGGCCGGGGAACGGATCCGCGGGCTGCTCGAGGTCGACGAGGAGCACGCCGAGCTGCTGCTGCACGCGCAGCTGCTGGATCTCCTGCCGTACTCGGCGGAGGCGACCCGCCGAGAGGTCGACGAGGCCGTGCTGCGGCGGGACGCGCTCGGGCCGGAGCCCGCGGAGGACCCGGGTCCGTCCTAGGGCGTCGGGGTCGCGCTCGGGCCCGGATCCGGGGTGGCCGTCCCCTCCGCCAGGAGCGACGGATCCGCGAACGGCGCGAGCGTGCGGAGCGCCGCCGACCGCAGCGCCTGGTCGTCCATGGCCGCCACCCGCTCGGCCGCCGCCGCGCCCACCTCGGCCATGAGCACGGGCTCGCCCGAGATCGGCATGAGGTTGTACCAGCGCGTGAAGCTGCCGCCGGCGTCGTAGGAGGTCCAGACCGTCGCGGTCGTGGACCAGAACGGCTCCTCGAAGCGCAGCCAGATCCGGTCGGCGCGGCCGGGCCCGAGCGCGCGGATGGCGACGTCGTGCGAGGACGGCAGCGCCGGGTCGAACGCGATCGCGCCCTCCTGCAGCACGCCGAGCGGCACGGTCACGACCACGCGGTCGACCGACAGCGACTCGCCGGACCCGAGCCGCAGCCCCACCCGGCCGTTGCCGTACGCGATGCGGGTGACGGTGGACTCCCGCAGCACGTCGATGTCCTGGTCCCGGAGGAGGTGCTGCACGAGGCCCGCGAAGCCGCCCGTGACGGCGACGTTGCCGACGGGCGCCGGCTCGTCGAGGCCGTGGGCGCCGGAGAGCTCGTCGGGCGCGGCGCCGTGGGCGATCGCGACGTCGGTGGCGAGGAGCGCGGCGAGGCGGGCGGCGGGCGAGGCGGCGCCGCCCTCGGTGGAGAGCGCGTCGCCGCCGGTCTCGCGCAGGGCCGCGGCGAGGCTCACGGCGCCGGGCTGCGCGCGGGCCCGGGCCTGCGCGGCGGCGAGGGCGTCGGATCCGGCGGTCGAGGGATCCAGCACCGCGCCGTCGGGTCCGCGGCTCTCGGCGACGAGCGCGAGGCCGTAGCGCGCGACGCCGGCGGCCTCGAGCGCGTCGCGCAGCAGGTCGTCGTGGTCGGCGGCGATCCAGAGGGCGCCGAGCTCCGCGGGGTGCGGCCAGCCGGTGCCGCCGGCCGCGCGGATCCGGCCGCCGAGGTCCGCGCGAGCCTCCATGAGCACCACGTCGTGCCCGGCGTCGCGGAGGGCGCGGGCGGCCGCCGTGCCCGCGATGCCGGCGCCGACCACCGCGACGCGCTCGGATCCGGCGCCCGCGCGATCCACCTCGCCGGCCGCGCGGATCCCCGAGGCGTAGGCGCCCGCGACCGTGCCGGGGCGGTCGGCGCTGGTGTGCTCCCCGGCGAAGAACACGCGGTCCTCGAGCGGGCGGGCGAGCGCCTCGCGGTCGGCGGTCATGGCGCCGGGGCGGAGGAAGCTGCCGGATCCGCGCGCGAACGGGTCGCCCGCCCAGTCGGAGCGCGCGAAGGCGACGGGTTCCGGGAGGCCGGCCGCGCCCACGGTGGGCGTGGGGGTCGGGGTCGGCGAGGGGCTGGCCGTGGGGGTCGCGGGTGTCGGCGTCGTCCGGGTGCACGCCGCGAGCCCGAGGAGCGACAACCCCGACACGGACGCGGTGAGGAGGGTGCGGCGGGAGATCGACATGCTCGGGCCAGCGTACCGGGGAGCCGTCGCCTAGGGTCGGAGCATGCCGTCCGACGCCCCGCCTCCCGCTGGCGCCGTGCAGTCCGCCGTCCGGGTCGACAGCTGGCTCTGGGCCGTCCGCGTGTACAAGACCCGATCCCAGGCCACCGCCGCCTGCCGGGCCGGGCACGTGAAGGTCGGCGACGAGCGCGCGAAGGCGTCGCAGTCGGTGCGGCCCGGCGACGAGGTGCGCGTGCGCGTGGCGGGCGCCGAGCGGATCCTCGTGGTGCGCCGCACGCTCGTGAAGCGCGTCGGGCCCACGATCGCCGCAGAGGCGATGACCGACCTCACTCCCCCGCCGCCCCCGCGCGACGCCGTGCCCGCGACGGTCGTGCGCGACCGCGGCGCTGGGCGCCCGACGAAGCGCGACCGACGCGAGATCGAGCGGCTGCGCGACCCGGACGGCGTCCGCGGGCGCTAGAGCCCGGCGACGGCCGCGCGGCGGGCGTGCGCGAGCTCGGCGAGGATCCGCGCCCGCAGCGCGTTCGAGCGCTCGGCGAACGCGCGCTGCTCGGCCGCGTAGCGCGCCTTGCCCGCGGGCTCCTCGATGCGCACGGCCTCGAGGCCGAGGCCGGACACGTCGTACGGGCTCGCGCGCATGTCGAGCGAGCGGATGTCGCGGGCGAGCTCGAACGCGTCGAGCAGCGTCTCGCCGGCGACGAGCGGGCCGAGCTTGGTGGCCCACTTGTAGACGTCCATGCCCGCGTGCAGGCAGCCGGGCTGCTCGAGGTCCGGCTGCGTCTCGCGCGTGGGGGCGAGCGCGTTCCGCGGCACGGCCTCGGGCGTGAAGAAGCGGAACGCGTCGATGTGGGTGCACGCCAGCTTGTGCGTCTCGACGACCTCGTCGGTGGCGGCGGATCCGAGGCGCAGCGGCAGTCGCTCGTGCCGCTGCTCGCCGGGCCCGACCCGGTAGACCATCGCCCACTCGTGCAGGCCGAAGCAGGAGAAGCGGCCGGGGCGCGCTGCGGTGCGGGAGAGGATCCGCTCGACGAAGGACGCGGTGGATCCGCGCGCCTCGAGGTACGCGGACGCGTCAACCCGCACGCCGCCGGCGGCGGCGTCGCCCGTCGGGACGTACCAGCGCCAGCCGGCCCGCTCCTCGTCGGCCGCGCCCGCGAGCAAGACGCCCGCGCCGGGGTGCCACCGCCGGAGCAGCGACGGCTTGTGCGGGTAGTAGGTGAAGAGGAAGTCGTCGACCTCGTGCGTGCGGCCGGCGAGGCGGCGCGCGCGGAAGCCCGCGGAGAACGCGTCGGCGCGGTCGGCGTGGCGGGCGGCGCGGTCGCGCCAGGCCGCGGGATCCAGGACCGCGGGCAGGCCGCGCTCCTCCCCGCCGGTCCCCGCGGTCGACGGCGGGGAGGGCGCGAGGCGGGCGGCGGGGGGCACCCGTCGAGGCTACCCGCGCGACGGGCCGCCGATCCGCCCGGGGACGCGGGATCCGGGGCCCGCCGGACGCTCCGCCCCGGATAGCATGAGCGCATGGATGACGACTCCCTTCTCACGCCTCCCGGCGTCGCCGGCTACACGATCACCGAGATCGTGGAGAGCGAGTCGGGCGGCGAGCCCCTCTTCATCTCCGCGATCCACCTCGACGGCGAGCACGTCGCCAACTGGATCTCCACCGACCTCGACGAGGACGACGGCATCGTCGCCGACCTCGACCACGCGTTCGGCGGCCCGGCCACCGACCGCATGTTCCGCCAGGCCGCGGCGATCTTCCCGGACGCCGTGCTGTCCGAGATCCTCCCCGAGCTCGTCAGCTTCCTCTGGGTCGTGGCCGACGTCGCGGGCGTCGCCGACGACCAGGACCTCGACTTCGAGGCCGCCATCCGCGTCGTCGCCGCCGAGGGCGACCTCGACGCGCAGGACCGCGACCTCCTCGGCCGCCTCGAGAGCCTGAAGCGCATCGACTGACCCTCGAACGCCGCACGACCGGAGCCCCGCCCGCCCTGACGCGCGCGGGGCTCCGGCGTACGGTCGAGAGATGGGCGACTCCGACGCGAGCGTCGGCGGCACGGTCCCCGACGGCGAGAGCATCCAGCACGTCGACGACGACGAGGCGCCCGGCGACGGCGGCCTGTCCAGCGGCGGCGACTCGGTGGGCTCGGACGAGGACGCGGCCGACACGGGCGCGGGCGCCGCGCCCACGGACCTGCCCGCCTGATCCACCCGCACCGCACGCGCGGGTCGGCCTCAGTCCGAGGCGGGCCCGAGCAGCGTCAGACGTTCGCGGACGAGCGCGCGCACGGCGTAGGGATCCGCGACGCTGAGCCGGCCCTCCTCCGAGACGCCGTCGCGCAGCACGAGCGGCAGGACGGATCGACGGACGACGAGCGCGCCGCGGTTGCGCCCGCGCTCCACCCGTTCGACCGGCTGCGCGAGCGCGTCGTCCGGTACGACGACCACCGCGGCCGCGAAGCGCACGCCGGCCGAGGCCGCGAGGGCGCGCGCGGCGCCCACCAGCCACGTGACGGGGGCGTCGCCCGGGGCGAGGGCGCCGTCGGGATCCGGCGCGACCGGCTGCAGCTCGCCGCGCACCAGCTGGACGTCCGTGCCCCAGTCCTCGGAGCTGAGCGCGAAGAGGCCCGCCGGCGCGAGCACGACGTGGTCGACCTTGCCGGCGCCGTCGAGCGGCCGGACGTCGTGGAAGATCGTCGCGCCCATGCCGAGCGACGCGGCGGCGCGCGCGGTCGCCTCCTCGGCGAGGGCCTTGGCGAGGAGCCAGCGGACGTCGCGCGGGGCGCGGCGCACCAGCTCGGGCGACCAGGGATCCACGCCGAGGTCGGCGGCCGGCGCCGCGCCCTGCCAGGCGGCCACGCGGTCGAGGTAGTGGGCGCGGGCGAGCGCACCCGCGACGCCGTGGACGACAGCGCCGAGGCGGGTGCCGGATCCGGGCGCGGGCGCGTACCCGGCGTCGTCGGGGCCGAGCGGGTCGTCGTCGTCCGCGGCCGCCGGACGGCCCTGGCCGCGGTCGTAGGCGGCGCGGTCGGCGGGATCCCCGACGAGCTCCCACGCGCGCTGCACCGCGTGGAACAGGTGCGCCTCCCCGCCCGTGTCCGGGTGGGTGGCGCGGACGAGGCGGCGGTACGCGGCGCGCAGGGTCGCGGTGTCGGCCGTGGGATCCACGCCGAGCACCTCGTACGGCGTGCGGTCGGCGGGGCTCCCCGCGCGGCTCACTCGGCGGGAGCGGCGGGCGCCTCGGCGACGGGGGCGGCCTGGTCGGCGACCTCCGCCTCCCACGGCGCCGGGATGCCGTAGTACCGCTCGAGGAAGTCCTGCACGCGCGCCTGGCGCTCGTCGGCCGGCACCTCCGGGAAGGAGCCGTCGTTGAGGCAGAAGAAGTCCTGCGAGCGGCGCTTGAGGAGGCCGGGGAGCATGTCGAGGCCGGCGCGCGACGTGGTGTCGACGTAGGCGACCTTGGCGTTCTCCTGCTGCACCGCGCGCGCGGTCATCTGCGCGTAGTAGTGGTACAGCGAGTTCGTGACCGAGATGTCGGTGCTCGAGCGGAAGCGGCTGAGCTGCGTGCGGTGGAAGTCCTCCGCGAACTCCCGCTCGAGCTCCAGCAGGACGCTCTTGCGCAGCGGCGTAGCCGCGTGCTCGAGGTGGCGCGTGATGAGGCGGCCGAAGCGCTCCATGAGCAGGCGCCGGTTGACGCGCGCCGAGTTCTCGAAGCCGCTGCGGTCGGAGTCGTTGTCGCCGAGGCCGATGCGGGTGGCCGCCTCGATGAACTTCGTGATCCCGCCGGGCGAGAAGAACATGCCGGGCTGCACCGGGCGGCCGAAGAACATATCGTCGTTCGAGTAGAGGAAGTGCTCGCTGAGGCCCGGGATGTGCTGGAGCTGCGACTCGACGGCCTGCGAGTTGTGCGTGGGGAGCGCGGCGGGATCCGTGAAGAACTCCTCGCTGCGCACGAACGTGACGGCGGGGTGGTCGGTCAGCCACGACGGCTTCGGGGAGTCGGTGACGATGAAGATCCGGCGCACCCACGGCGCGAACAGGTACACCGAGCGGAGCGCGTACTTGAGCTCGTCGATCTGGCGGAAGCGGGCCTCGGAGTCGTCGCCCTCGCCGACCACGACGTCCTTCATGCGCTCGGCGCGGCGCTTCTGGAACTCGGGGTCGTTGCCGTCGACCCAGGAGAAGACCATGTCGATGTCGAACGTGATGTCGGACGCCTGCGCGTCGAACATCCCGCGGAGCGTCTTCCACTCGTGGCCGTACATCTCGACCGTGGCGGGGACGACCTCGGCGGCGGGCAGGATCTCGCGCGTGAGGGAGTTCTCGACCGGCCAGACGATGGTCTCGCCCTCGAAGCGGAAGAACTGCAGCTCGACCGCGGTGGAGGCGCCGTACGCCAGGAGGCCCACCGGCTCGATGCGCGGGCGGTAGAGGCGGAAGATGCCGGCGTCGGGGTTGTCGGTGAGGCGGCCGTCGGCCACGAGCAGCGGCGGGCGGCGGCGGCCGTCGACGGTCTTGGCGTAGAGCGGCTCGTCGGCGCACGCGGCGACGAGGGCGCGGACGACGGTGTCGCGGTTCTGCACGTCGATGGCGATGACCGGGCGCTCGTCGTTGCCGCGGATCAGCCAGAAGTCGATGCCGGTCGCGAGCAGCGCGTCCCGGATGAAGAGCAGGTCGGTCACGAGCGCCTGGTGCGGCGTGAGCGTGCGGTTGACGAGGGTCGCGAGGCCCTTGCGGACGACGACGTCGGGGCGGTGGTGCGTGGTGGGCCACGTGGCGGGCGCGGGGGCGACCGCGTCGTCCTGGCGGGAGTACTCCTCCTCGCTGGTGGCGGGATCGACCGTCGGCTCGAGCGCTACGTTGAACTGCCGTGCGCTGCCCGCCATGGATCATCCCCTTGGTGCTTCTCGTGTGCCTGATGCGTCCGCCGGACCCGATGGGTGGCGACTCGCCATCCTACCGAGCCGGGGCCCGCGCCCCCGGCGGGGGGGGCGGTCAGCGGATCACGGGCGATCGGCCGGGACGAGCGCCGGGCGCACGGTGCCCGCCGCGTCGCGCCCGAGCCGCGCGTGCAGGAGGACGACGAGGCCCACGGCGACGAGGCCCTCCATCAGCGCGCCCTGCACGAGCAGCAGCACGGCGGCGGCGCGGAGCTCGCGGCGCGCGCGGCGGGGTGCGGCCGTCGTCGTCATCCCTCCACCGCCGCCGCGGGGAGGGCGTCGACCTCCCAGACCACCGGGGCCTCGAGGTACGGGTGGGTCGCGGGATCCGGCACCTGGATGATCGTGCGCGGGACGTCGTGCCAGCGCAGCTCCGCGAGCTCCTGGCCGGTGGGCACCGCGTACACGACGCACTGCATCCGCTCGTCGACGTCGTGGCCCTCCTCGAGGCGGAGGTCCGGGACCTCGTAGGGGCACTCGGCGTCGTCGGAGATGCCGCCGAGCTGGCGCTGGATGATGTCCACCTCCGTGCCGTCGGCGAGGAACGGGCGGAGGACCGGGCCGTTCTGCGGGCCGGCCTGGCCCTGGAGCCACCGGGTCTGGACGAAGGCGAAGTAGGGGGTGCGGTCGGCGAACCGCGCGCCGTCCTCGTAGCCGGACCAGTACGTGGGCTGACCCTCGGCGACGCCCAGCAGGGTCGTCGCGACCACGTCGTCCGTCGCGCCGGTCTCGTCCACGCTCGGCAGGGCGACCACCTCGCCGAGGGCGACGCGCTGGCCGGGGGACGCCGGGGGCGCGGCGGCGGGGTCGATCGTCACGGCGTCGAACGGCGGGGCGGGCGGGCCGTCGGGGCCGACGGAGCAGCCCGCCAGGAGCAGGGACGCGGCGAGCGCGGATCCGGTCGCGGCGAGCGCCGCGCGGCCGCGGGATCGACGTCGGGGACGGGCGATGCGGACGGTGGTGCGGATGCTCATGGTCTCCCCGGGGCTCCCTCGGAGCCTGGCAGCAGGGCCCGGACCACGGCAACTCGGGGGCGCGCCGGCGGGGGCGCGGGCCGGTGGATGCGAGGATCGCTGTCACACGCCCCGCCCGGCCGCGCTCCCCCGACGGATCCGCGGCCGTCTACCGGGACGCCCGCAGAGGAGGCCCATGGACCAGCCGACCGTCCGCTCCGTCGTGCCCGCCCGGACGCGCGACGACCTCGCCGCGCTCGGGCCGACCGTGGCGGCGCTCGCGGGCGGATCCGGCATCTTCGCGGAGCCGCACCCGCACCTCACGGCGCTCGTCGACCTGCAGGCGCTCGGCTGGGAGTCGCTCGTGGTCACGGACGACGGGCTGGAGATCGCCGCGACGTGCACGATCGCCGAGGTCGCCGGGATCGCCCCGCGGGACGGCTGGGCGGCGCACCCCCTCTTCCTCCAGGCGTGCACGGCGCTGTTCGGGTCGACGAAGATCTGGCGGGTCGCGACGGTCGGCGGCAACATCTGCTCGGCGCTGCCCGCGGGGCCGATGACGGCGCTCGCGTCCGCGCTCGACGCGGAGGCGCTCATCTGGCGGGCGGCCGCCGACGACGCCCCCGCCTCCGACGAGCGGATGCCCGTGGCCGAGCTCGTGACCGGAGACCGGACGACCGCGCTCCGACCCGGCGACGTGCTGCGGTCGATCCACGTGCCGACGTCGTCGCTGCGCGCGCGGACGGCGTTCCGCAAGATCGCGCTGTCGCCCATCGGCCGGTCCGGGTCCGTGGTGATCGGCCGGCTCGACGAGGGCGATGCCTTCGCGCTCTCCGTGACCGGCGCGACCCTCCGGCCCGAGCGGCTGCGCTACCCCGCGCTCCCCCCGGCCGACGCGCTCGCGGACGACGTGCGGGCGATCGGATCCTGGTTCACGGACGCGCACGGGGCCGCCGACTGGCGCCGTGCCGTGAGCGCGCTGCTCGCGGAGGAGATCCGCGCGGAGCTGGCGGGCGACGCGGCGGGTGCCGGCGATGGACCGGCATCCGGCGAGCGCGGCAGCCCGCCCGGCGCCGCCACCACGACGACGGCAGGAGCACGCCCGTGAGCATGACCGTGGACGGCCGCGAGATCCCCGGAGAGCCCGCCCCCGGGCAGAGCCTCCGCACGTGGCTGCGCGCGCACGAGGTCTTCAGCGTGAAGAAGGGCTGCGACTCGGGCGACTGCGGCGCGTGCTCCGTGCTCCTCGACGGCGAGGCCGTGCACTCGTGCATCCTGCCGGCGTTCCGGGCGGCCGGGCGCGAGATCACGACGGCGGCCGGCCTCGGGACCCCGGGCGACCTGCATCCGGTGCAGGAGCGCTTCGTGGAGGCGGCCGGGTTCCAGTGCGGGTTCTGCACGCCCGGCATGGTCGTCACCGCGGCGTCGCTCGCCGACGACGACCTCGACGACCTGCCGCGCCTGATGAAGAGCAGCCTCTGCCGGTGCACGGGGTACCGGGCGATCGACGAGGCGATCCGCGGCGAGCACGGCGGCGCGGATCACGCGCACGGCGCCGGCTGCGGCGGGGCGCGACCCGAGGGGCTGGGGCCGGTGCGGGCGACGGGATCCGCGTCCGCGGACGACGGCACCCGCGCCGCGGAACGCGCCCAGACCGGCCGCGTCGGCACCTCGCTGCACGCGCCCGCGAGCGAGCGCGTCGTCAGTGGCCTCGAGCCGTACACGCTCGACGTGGCGATCCCCGGCCTCCTGCACGCGAGCCTGGTGCGCAGCCCGCACCCGCACGCGCGCATCCGCTCCATCGACACCACGGAGGCGCTCGCACTGCCGGGCGTGCACGCCGTGCTCACCCACCACGACTCCCCCGCGACGCTCTACTCGTCCGCCCGGCACGAGGACCGCTTCGACGATCCCGACGACAGCCGCGTGTTCGACGACGTGGTGCGGTTCCGCGGGCAGCGCGTGGCCGCGGTGATCGCCGACGACGTCGGGATCGCGGAGGCCGCCGTGCGCTTGGTGCGGGTCGACTACGAGGTAGTCCCCGCCGTCTTCGACCCCGAGGAGGCCCGGCGGCCGGGCGCTCCCCTGGTGCACGGCGACAAGGATCCAGCCGTCTCCCGCCTCGCCGACCCGCAGCGCAACATCGTGGCGGAGATGCACGGCGAGCACGGCGACGTGGCGGCCGGCCTCGCCCGGGCCGACGCGGTCGTCTCGGGCACGTGGTCCACGCACCGGGTCGCGCACACGCACCTCGAGACGCACGCGACCGTCGGCTGGATGGAGGAGGGGCGCCTCGTCCTCCGCACCAGCTCGCAGGTGCCGTTCCTCGTGCAGCGCGAGATCTGCCGGCTGTTCGAGCTCGAGCCGGAGGAGGTGCGCGTCTTCACGGCGCGCGTGGGCGGCGGGTTCGGGGGCAAGCAGGAGATCCTCACCGAGGACGTCGTCACGCTCGCCGTGCTCGCGACCGGCCGCCCGGTGCAGCTGGAGTTCACGCGGTCGGACGAGTTCACGCTCTCGCCCGCGCGGCACCCGATGCGCGTGGGCGTCACGGTCGGCGCGACCGCCGACGGCGTGCTCACGGCGCTCGCGGTCGACGTGCTCAGCGACACGGGCGCGTACGGCAACCACGGCCCCGGCGTCATGTTCCACGGCTGCAACGAGTCGGTCGCCCTCTACCGCTCGCCCGCCAAGCGGGTGGACGCGCAGAGCGTATACACGAACAACCTCCCGTCGGGCGCCTTCCGCGGCTACGGCCTCGGGCAGGTGATCTTCGCGATCGAGTCCGCGCTCGACGAGCTGGCGCGGGAGCTCGGCATCTCGGGCTTCGAGATCCGGCGGCGGAACGCGGTGGTGCCGGGCGACCCGCTGATCATCACGCACGCGGAGGGCCCCGACCTCGGCTTCGGCGGCAGCTACGGCCTCGACCAGTGCCTCGACCTCGCCGAGCAGGCGCTCCGCGACGGCGGCGGGGACCAGGTGCCCGCCGGCGACCGCTGGCTCGTCGGCGAGGGCATGGCCGCCGCGATGATCGCCACCATGCCGCCGCGCGGGCACTTCGCCGACGTGACCGTCGCGATGTCCGCTGACGGCGTCGTGACGGTGTCGGTCGGCACGGCCGAGTTCGGGAACGGCACCACCACGGTGCACGCGCAGCTCGCCGCGACCGCGCTCGGGACGCGGCCCGACCGGATCCGCATCCGCCAGTCCGACACGGACGTCACGCGCTACGACACGGGCGCGTTCGGATCCGCGGGGACGGTCGTCGCGGGCAAGGCCGTGCACGTCGCGGCGACGGCGCTCGCCGACCTGCTGCGGGAGGCGGCCGCCGCGCGGACGGGGGTCGCCGCGGACGCGTTCGCGCTGACTCCGGACGCGCTCACGACTCCCGACGGGATCAGCGTGCCGATCGCCGAGCTGGTCGGGCCGGACGGCCTCTCGGCGACGGCGCACGAGGACGGAGCGCTGCGCTCCCTCGCCTTCAACGTGCACGCGTTCCGGGTGGCGGTGGATCCCGCGACGGGCGAGATCCGCATCCTCCGCTCCGTGCAGGCCGTCGACGCCGGCACCGTGCTCAACCCCGCGCAGCTCCGCGGCCAGGTCGAGGGCGGCACGGGACAGGCGCTCGGCACGGCGATGTACGAGGAAGTGGTGCACGACGGGGAGGGCCGGATCCTCACGGACGTGCTGCGGAACTACCACATCCCCCAGCTCGCCGACCTGCCGGTGACCGAGGTGCTGTTCGCCGACACGCACGACGCCAACGGGCCGCTGGGCGCGAAGTCGATGAGCGAGGCGCCCTACAACCCGGTCGCGCCCGCGCTCGCGAACGCCGTGCGCGACGCCATCGGGACCCGGCCGCACGACCTGCCGATGTCGCGCGACCGCGTGTGGCGGCTCCTGCACGGCGGCGGCCCGCAGCCGCGGTTCGACAGCCCGACCACGCTCGGGGAGCGCGGGACGCGGGAGTAGCGGGCGCGGCGCGGCTGCTCGCGGCGGTCAGCGCATGGCGGCGGCGCGGCGACGACGGGCCAGCACGACCGCGCGCCCGACCACGCCGACCAGCAGCACGCCGACGCCCACCGCGATGGACGCTCCGGGCAGCGTCGCCACGAGCACCAGGCAGCCGACGACGCCGAGGACCTGCAGCCACCGCGGGTACCGCCGGTCCGCGCGCTCCTGCGTGAAGGCCGCGGCGTTGGCGACCACGTAGTACAGCAGCACGCCGAAGGACGAGAAGCCGACGACGCCGCGGATGTCCACCGTGAGCACGAGCGCCACGACGACCGCGGCCACCGCGATCTCGGCCCGCTGCGGCACCCGGTACCGCGGGTGCACCACGGCGAGCGCCCGCGGCAGGTCGCCCGCGCGCGCCATCGCGAGCGACGTGCGCCCGATCCCCGCGAGGAGCGCGAGCAGCGCGCCGAGGCACGCGGCGGCCGCGCCGATCCCGACCACGGGCACCGCCCAGGCCCAGCCCGCGGCGCGCACGAGGTGGGCCAGCGGCGCGGTGGATCCCCCGAGCCGCGTCTCCCCGAGCACCCCGAGGAGCGTCACGGCGACGAGCGCGTAGACGACGAGCGCGCCGCCGAGCGCGAGGAGGATCGCGCGCGGGATGGTGCGCGCGGGATCCCGTACCTCCTCCCCCATGGTCGCGATGCGCGCGTACCCCGCGAAGGCGAAGAACAGGAGGCCGGCGGACTGGAGGACGCCGTAGGGGGTGGTGTCGACGACATCCCCGACCGGACCCGCGGCGGCGCCCGGCCCGCCCGCGACGAGGCCGGCGACCAGCACGAGCGCGATGACCGCGAGGACGACCATGACGATCACGCGGGCGAGCCGGGCCGTCCGGGTCACGCCGAGGCAGCCGACGACCGCCAGCGCGACGACGGCGAGCGCCGCGACCGGCCGCTGCCACGCGACGGGCACGGCGTACGCGGCGAAGGTCATGGCCATGGCGGCGCAGCTCGCGGTCTTGCCGATGACGAACGACCAGCCGGCGAGGAAGCCCGGCCACTCCCCCAGCCGCTCCCGGCCGTAGAGGTACGAGCCGCCGGACGACGGGTAGCGGGCGGCGAGCTGCGCCGACGCCGTGGCGTTGCAGAAGGCGACGACCGCCGCGATCGCGAGGCCCACGAGGAGGCCGGAGCCTGCCGCGCGGGCCGCGGCGGGCATGACCGCGAAGATCCCGGCGCCGATCATCGCGCCGAGGCCGAGCACGGTCGCGTCGAGGAGGCCGAGGCGCCGGGCGAGGCCGGGCTGCGCGGCGGGCGCGGGGACGGGGACGGCGGTCATGCGGTCTCCCGGTGGATGGGGCCGGTGGTCGTGGTCAGCGGAGCGCCCGCGGATCCCGCGCGCGCGGCGAGCACCTCCGCGAGGATCGAGACGGCCGTCTCCTGGGGCGTCGACGCGCCGATGTCGAGGCCGATGGGCGATCGCAGGCGCGCGAGCTCCGCCTCCGTCACGCCCTCCTCCACGAGCAGCGCCCGGCGGCGCACGTCGGTGGCGCGGGATCCCATCGCCCCGACGAACGCGACGGGCAGCCGGAGCGCGGCGACGAGCAGCGGCACGTCGAACCGGTCGTCGTGGGTGAGCACGCAGATCACGGTGCGGGCGTCCACCGCGGTGCGGGCGAGGTACTCGTCCGGCCACTCGGCGACCACCTCGTGCGCGGATGGGAAGCGCGCGCGGGTCGCGAAGGCGGGCCGGGCGTCGCAGACCGTCACCCGGTAGCCGAGCAGCGCGGCCGCGTCGGCGAGCGCGGCGGAGAAGTCGACCGCGCCGAAGACGATCAGCCGGGGCGGCGGGGCGGCGACGAGATGGAGGACGCGCAGGGGCCCGTCGGCGCAGTCGACCTCCGTGGTGCCCGAGCGGCCGGCGGCGAGGGGGGCGGCGAGCTCGGCGCGGATCCGCCGGGCGGGGTCGGGACCCACGGCGGCGTCCACCGCGGGATCTGGTGCGTTCGTGATCCACGTGCCGACGGCCGGTCCCTCCAGCACGAGCGCGAGCGATGCGGCGCGTCCTTCGCGGGCGTCCTCGAGGGCGGCGCGCACGGCGTCCGGGATCGGCGACCGGGCGTCGCCCGCGGGGGCGACCTCGACCACCACCACGCCGATCCGCCCGCCGCACGTGAGCCCGACCTCGAACGCGTCGTCGTCGCTGACGCCGAAGGACGTGAGCGCGGTCACCCCGTCCTCGAGCACGCCCGTGGCGACCTCGACGACCGCGCCCTCGACGCAGCCGCCGGAGATGGAGCCGATGACGCGGCCCGCGTCGTCGACCGCGATGGCCGTGCCCGCGGTGCGGGGCGCGCTGCCGAGCACGTCCGTCACGCACGCGATGGCGAGGCGCCGGCCGTCGGCGAGGGCGTCGAGCACCTCGGCGGCGATCTCGAGCACGGCACCTCCGGATGGGGCGCGCCGGCGAGCGGGCGCGGGACAGGCGGGCAGACCGGGCGGCGACCGCACCGATGTGGATCGCACCGCCCGCGTCAAGCCTCGCACGGCCCCTGCGTAGGGTGGGACGCGGATGCCGGGGGATCCTCCCGCGTCGACGCGCGCGCATCCGCCGCGCCCGAGGAGGCTCCTCCTCCGCGGCGGCATCGCGCTCGCGTTCGGCGCGTTGATGATCGCGTCACGCCGCATCCGGAGCCGCCGGTGGGCGGGCGCGCCCCGCTGGGTCGAGGTGTCCGAGGCTGCCGAGGACGGGGAGCTCCCCCGGGGTGCGGATCCCGCCGCATGGCTCGCGGCGCTGGAGCGGCGGCGAGCGGAGATCCGACAGGAGGCGTGGGGTGTGCCGATCGCGCTGGTCGCCGTCGTGCTCCTGGCCTTCCTCGATGTCGCGAGCGCGGACCGCGCCCTGGCCGGGATCGTGTTCCTCGCGGTCCTCGTCTCCTGGGCCGCCGTGCTCATCGCTCCCGCGGCCGCCGGCGCGACGCCGTGGACGCGCTGCTCATCCCCCTGCAGGATCGCACCCGCGCCGATGGGCAGCGCCGGGCCGCCTGGGCACCGCCCGCCCCCGACGACCGGATTCCCCCGGCTGCTGGATAATGTGCACCGCGCGCGACGACCGGGCGCCCGACCCATCCGAGGAGCGAGCATGACCCCGACGACCCGCCGCGCGTACGGCCCCACCGCATGAAGGCCCTGTCCGACCGGTTCCAGCGCGCTCCCCTCGGGATCGTCTTCGTCGTCCTCTTCGTCCTCGTCGTCGTCATCCGCCTCCTGCTCGAGGCCGTGATGCTGGAGGACGGCCTGTCGGTCGGCCGCGCGATCGCGACCGTCGTCGGGTCGCTGCTGTTCAGCGGCGTGATGACGCTCATCGTCGCCCGCCAGCGCCGTCGCAGCGGCGGCGCCGACACGATGGCCGAGGTGACCACGTCCCTGAAGACCCGGCGGCTTCCGCTCGACGCCGACCCGGCCACGTGGATCCCCGCCCTCGAATGGCGGCGCCGGCAGTTCCGCCGGTCGCTGTGGCTCATGCCCGTGCTCGTCGTGGTGCTGATGGCGATGGGCGTCGCGACCATCGTCTTCGCTCCCGAGTCGCCGGCTGGCTGGATCGTCCTGGGCGTCTTCCTCGTCCTCGGCGTCGTCAGCGTGCTGCAGGCGCGCCGCACGATCCCCCGCATCGACGACCTGCTCGGCCAGCTGCGGGCACGCGACGGCGCCGGTGCGCCCGCAGCCGCGGACGGGGCGTCGACCCTCGACGCGACCCGAGAGGCTCCGACAAGCCCGGCGGCGGACGCCTGATCCGCCGCCGACCGTGACCGGCCCCACGCCCTCGCCGCGCGGCCGCGTGTGGCGCGCCCGCCGATTCGCCGACCGGCACCCCGTCGTGCCCGCGCTGGGCGTCGCCGTCGCCTCCGCGGGGATCATGACCTACTCGCGCGCCGCGTTCGGGCACGAGGTGAGCGTCGACCGGGTCCTCGCCACGCTCACCGTGGGCGCGCTCGGGGGCATCGTCCTGACGGTCGTCCTCCGGCGACGGCGGCGCGGGGGCCCTCCTCTGCTGCGGTGGATCGACGTGTCCGAGGCCGTCGACGACGGCCGCCTGCCCGCGGACGCGGCGGACGACGCGGACGCCTGGCGGTTCCTCCTGCTCCGCCGCCGGGAGGTGCACGACCAGCTCGGCGGACCGTGGGCGGTGCTCGTCGCGGCCGTGCTCCTCGTCGGCACCGTCGCGCTCGGCATGGCCGGCGGCCCGCCCCTCGCGTGGACGCTCCCGGCCGTGATCGCCGCCCTGGTCGCGGGCATGGCCGTGGTCCGCCGCCGCCGGCTCGAACGGATCGACGCCCTCCTCCAGCCGCTGCTCGACGCGGACGAGGACGCGGAGCCCGGACGACGCCCGCCGACCTGACCGCCCCGAGAAGGGTCACCGCTTCCTGAGCGCCGCCGACCGCTGCGGCGTGTCGGAGCGCGCGACCCGCCCCACGGCCGAACATCGACCGGGCGCCCGATCCCGCCCGACGCGCCTGCCCCATGCCCCCGCGGGATCCCGCCCTCCAGCACCGCCGCGCACCAGCCGAGCGAACGGATCCGCATGAGCGACCACCGGACCACCAGCACCCCCGCGCCTCCCGCACCCCTCGGCCGCCGCGCCGTCCACCGCGGCCACGTCCTCCACATCACGGGATCGCCGCGCGTCGAGGACGCCCGACGCCACCTCGTCTCCGTCCCCGACGGCGCGCTCGCGGTCGACGACGCCGGCCGCATCGCCTGGGTCGGCCCCTTCCGCGACCTCCCCGCGTCCTTCGCCGACGCCCCCGTGCACGGCGACGCGTCCGACTTCCTGATCCCCGGCTTCGTCGACGCGCACGTGCACTTCCCGCAGACGTACACGACGAGCGCGCACGGCGGCGGCCAGCTCCTCGAGTGGCTCGACACCTGCGTGTTCCCGTCCGAGGCACGGCTCGAGGACGAGGGCTTCGCGCGCATGATCGCGGCCGACTTCACGCGCCGCCGGATCATGGCGGGCACGACGAGCGCGCTCGTGTTCGGATCCGCGTTCCCGCACGCCCAGGACGCCCTGTTCGAGGCCTCCCGCGACGCGGGCCTGCGGCTGGTGAGCGGCCGCGGGATCCAGACGGTCGGCTCCGGCCCCGCGGCACCGCTGCTCACCTCGGAGGAGGACGCGATCGCGCTGTCGTGCGCGGAGATCGACCGCTGGCACGCCGTCGACACCGGCGACGCGACGACGGCCACGCTCCAGGTCGCGATCGTGCCGCGCTTCAGCCTCTCGGTGACGCCGACGACGCTCCGCGGCCTCGGCGAGCTGTACGACGTGGCGCGCGGCGAGGGCGTCCACTTCCACTCGCACCTCAACGAGAACGACCGGCCGGGAACGGGCGAGATCGCCGCCGTGCGGCAGGTCTTCGGCACCGACACCTACCTCGACACGTACGACGGGCTCTTCCTGCCGGGGTCGGAGCGGGGAGGATCCAGCCTCCTCGGCCGCCGCAGCGTGTTCGCGCACGCGGTGCACTGCCAGGACTCCGAGCTCACCCGCCTCGCCGAGACCGGCAGCAGCATCGCGCACTGCCCGACGTCGCAGCAGTTCCTCGGGTCGGGCACCATGCCATGGCGGCGCACGGTGGCGTCGGGCGTGAACGTGGCGATCGGATCCGACGTGGGCGCCGGCGACGAGTGGCTCGTCTCCCGCGTGCTCAACGACGCGTTCAAGGTGCACCTGTCGGAGCCGGGCTACGCGGGCGTGGAGATCGACGCCGCCGAGCTGCTGTTCACGGGCACGCTCGCCGGCGCCCGCGCGCTCGACATGGAGGACCGCTACGGCAACCTCGACGTCGGCAAGGACGCCGACTTCCTGACGATCAGGCCGGACCTCTGGGAGCCGCTCGCCTTGACGCTCGAGCACGGGATCCGCGCGGACGACGAGGCGCGCGCCACCGACCAGATCCTGTTCACCCTGCTGATGGGGCTGCGCGAGCCGGCCATCGCGGCCGTGCACGTGCAGGGGCGGCGGGTGTCGGCGGGCTGAGGCCGCCCGGTCACGTGCCGTCCGCGTCCCGCTCGCGCGCCTCCAGCAGCCGCAGCCGCACGCGGTGCGCCACCACGACGAGGGCGAGCCACGCGAGGGCGAGCAGCCATCCGGCGATCACGTCGGTCAGCCAGTGATGGCCGAGGTAGACGCGGCTGAGGCTCACGGACGCGGCGAACGCGATTGCGATCACGTAGGTGAGCACGCGCGTGGCCCGCCGCATCTGCCGGAGCACGAGCAGGTAGGCGACGATCCCGGCGACCACGCTCGCGTTCAGCGTGTGGCCGGACGGGAACGACGGCGACGTCTCGTAGGGCGGCACGGCGTCGGCGCGCGGCGGGCGGTCGCGGCCGACGAGCTCCTTGCCGACCTCGGTCATGAGCAGGGATCCGGCGCCCGCGGTGAGCCCGAGCACGACCGGCACCCACTGGCGCCGACGGATCGCGAGGACGACGATCACCGCGACGCCCACGATCGGCACGGCGTAGACGCCCGCCGCCTCGGTGAAGACGGTGACGGCGGTCTCGAGCCACGGCGAGCGGACACCCATCGCGAGGTGCAGCGCGGGCTCGTCGAGGAGCTCGACGCTGTCGTCGTCGATCACGGCGACGTAGAGGCCCGCGAACAGGCTCGACGCGGCGGTGATGACGAGGAGGCCGAGGACCAGGAACGCGGCGAAGGCACCCGAGGGACCGACGCGGGTCGCGACGCCGGTCGCCGCGCGGGCGACGCGACCCGGCGGGCGGGTGCGCGGGCGGCGCGGCGGTAGGCGGTCGCCGGTGGAGGCGACGCCGGCGCCGGCGGGCGCGGCGGATGCGGGACCCGCGTCACGCCGCGCGGATCCGGAGACGGGCCGGGTCACCCGTGGACGAGGGCGGACGACGGGACGCGGTCGCGCTGGCGCACGGCGGCCGTGATGAGGCCGACGACGCCCGCGACGAGGCCCACGACGAAGGTGGCGACGCCGCCGAGGATGCCCATCAGGACGATCCCGAACGTGCTGACGCCCTCGTCGAGGGAGCCGGGTCCCGTCTGCGCCGACCAGGTGGCGAGGATCGCGAGGCCCAGCGCGAGCACGAGGGCGACGACCGTGCAGCCGACGACGTACCAGCCCCACCCGGCGCCGCGGGCCTTGGCGACGGCGAGGACGACGGCGACGAGGATCGCGAGCACGGGCACGCCGAGCGACAGGGTGAGGGCGAGCGCGGAGGCGGTGTCGGGATCCATGGATCGAGCGTAGGCCGCGCGGCCGAGCGGAGCGAGGGCGAGGGCGCGGCGGGCGCGCTCCTAGCATGGGCGGATGGCGGGATCACGGGACGCGGACGACGACAGGCGGTCCGCCCGGCGGATCGCGGGCGTCGTCCTCGCCGCCGGCGCCGGCACCCGCTTCGGCGGCCCCAAGGCGCTCGCGACGCATCCCGAGGGCACGCCCTGGCTCGCGACCGCGATCCGCGCGCTCGCCGACGGCGGCTGCTCCCCCGTGCTCGTCGTGCTCGGCGCGTCCGCCGACGAGGCGGCGGCGCTGCTCGGGACGCTTCCCGAGGCCGACGGCGCGCTCGTCGTGCGCGCCGACGACTGGGCCGATGGCATGTCCACCTCCCTGCGCGCGGCGCTCCGCGCGGCCGCGGCGCTGGACCCGCCGCCCGTCGCCCTCGCCGTCGTGCCGGTGGACGTGCCCGACCTCGACGCCGCCACGGTGCGCCGCACGCTCGACGCGGCACCGGTGGATTCGTCGACCCTCCGGCAGGCCGTCTTCCGGCGCCGCCCCGGCCACCCCGCCCTGCTCGGCCGCGACCACTGGCAGCCGCTCGCCGCCGAGGTGCGCGGGGACGCGGGCGCCCGCGCCTACCTGGCCGCGCACGGGGCGCTCCTCGTCGAGACCGCCGACCTGAGCACGGGCGAGGACGTCGACCGGCGACCTCGACGCGGCGACGCCTGATCCGCCGCCGGACGAGCCTCAGCGCCCCAGCGCCTCCTCCAGCGCGTGCCAGGCGAGCAGCGCGCACGTGCCGCGGAGCGGGTAGCGGCCGGAGTCGGCGAGGGCGAACGCGTCGCCGAGCCGGTCCTCCGCGCCGGGCCGCAGCTCGTGGGAGCGAATCAGGGCGCGCAGCTCGACGACGAGCGCCGACGCCTCCGCGGCCGTCCGCCCCTCGACGAGCTCGGCGAGCATCGACGCGGACGCCTGCGAGACCGTGCAGCCGCGGCCGTGCCAGCGGACGGCGATGCGATCGGCGGGATCCACCGCCGCGCCCGGGTCGACGGGCGGGCGCGCCGGATCCACCGCGAGCATCCGGAGGTCGACCACGTCGCCGCACGTCGCGTTGCGCTGCTCGGAGGCACCGAGCACGACGCCGGCCGACGGCGTCGCGGCGCCCGGCTCCGCCACGAACCGCCCGGGCGCCGACGCCGCCCGCACCGCCGCGTCGCTGCCGACGCGCCGCCGGGCGTGGTCCGCGATCAGCGCCGATGCGATCTGCCGGTCGAGCGTCATCGCCCGACCGCGTACCCCTGCGCCCCGCGCGGGTTGGCCGCGGCGCCGAGCAGGCCCGTGGCGGGATCCCGCGTCACGGCCGAGAGCCGCCCCAGCGTCCAGTCGCCGACCACCTCCACCTCGTGGCCGCGGGCACGGAGATCCGCGATGACGTCGTCGCCCACGCGGCCCTCGACCACGAGCCCGCCGGGCGTCCAGGTGCGCGGCCAGAACGATCCGGGGACGCTCGTCGTGTGGAACGTCGGCGCGTCGACCGCCTGCTGCGGGCTGAAGCCGCCGACGATCGTGCGCAGCAGGTAGGGCAGCTGCCACTGGTCCTGCTGGTCGCCGCCGGGCGAGCCAAGCGCCTCGACAGGCTCGCCGTCGCGCGTGATCAGCGTGGGCGTCAGCGTCGTCCGCGGGCGACGGCCGGGCACGAGCGACGACGGGCCGCCGGGCTCGAGCCACGTCATCTGCAGGCGCGTGCCGAGGCAGAAACCGAGCGACGGGATGAACGGCGACGACTGGAGCCAGCCGCCGGAGGGCGTGGCGGAGATCATGTTGCCGAAGCGGTCGACGATGTCGAGGTGGCAGGTGTCGCCGCGGGTCTCGCCGCTGCGGGAGACGGTGGGCTCGCCCGTGCCGCCGGCGGACGCGGGCGCGTCGCCCTCGACCACGAGAGGGGGCAGGAAGGGCTCGACGCCGTCGACGTGCCCGGGCCGCAGCTCGTGCGACGCCTCGTCGGCGATGAGCGCGCACCGCTCGGCCGCGTACCCGGGAGACAGCAGCACGTCGAGGGGCGCGCCGCCCGGCACCGCGTCGCCGTAGTACGCCTCGCGGTCGGCCAGCGCGAGCTTCTGCGCCTCGATGATGCGATGGATCCCGGCAGCGGTCGCCGGGTCGATCTCCTCGTCCGTGAACCCGTCGAGGATCGCGAGCGCCTGCAGCAGCGCCGGGCCCTGGCCCCAGGCGTCGGTCTTCCAGATCCGGAGGCCGCGGAACTCGATCGACACCGCGTCCTCCCAGGACGCGCGGGAGGCGGCGAGGTCCTCGGCGGTGAGGAGCCCCGCGTGGTCGGCGCCGGTCGAGTGCCGGTGCGGGTCCTGCACGCTCGCGACCATCTCCTCCGCGACGAAGCCCTCCGCCCAGACGGTGCGGGCGGCCTCGATCCGCTGCTCCCGCGTCGCGTCCGGGCCGGCGGCGGTCCACGCCTCGGCGAGGATCCGCTCCATCGCCGCCCCCCACGCCGGGTTGCGCACGAGCGACCCCGCGACGGGCGCCTCGCCGTCCGGCATCCAGAACGCCGCCGACGCGGACCAGTGCTCGCGGAAGAGGTCGCCGACGCCCGCGATGGTGCGACGCACGCTCTCGAGCACGGGGTGCCCGTCGCGCGCGTACCCGATCGCGAACGCCCACACGTCGGCGAGCTCCCATGTGCCGTGGTCCTTCAGCAGGAGCAGCCACGCGTCGACGGCGGCGGGCACGGCCGCGGCGAGCGCGCCGGCGCCGGGCACGCGGTCGAGGCCCTCGGCGCGGAAGCGCTCGGGCGTCGCGGCGGCGGGCGCGGATCCCTGCCCCATGAGCAGCTTCGGCGCGTCCTCGCCCGCGACGTGCACGACGGCCGTCATGTCGCCGCCGGGGCCGTTGAGGTGCGGCTCGACGACGTGCAGCACGAACGCGCTGGCGACCGCGGCGTCGAACGCGTTGCCGCCGCGCTCGAGCACGGCCTGGCCGGTGCCGGACGCGAGCCAGTGCGTGGAGGCGCTCATGCCGAACGTGCCGCGGAGCGTGGGTCGGGTGGTGAATGCGTCGGGCGCGCGGAACGTCACGAGGGGTCCTTCCGGTGGGATGCCCCAGTCGACCACACCCGTTCCGCTCGGTGCGGGAATGCCGCCGGCCCTGCGCCCGTTCACCGTTCGACCCGGGAGGCCCATGACTGACACCACTGGCGTCGGATTCCGATCCGAGCGCGGACCCATCCTCATCGCCCTGATGCTGACGACGGGCCTCGTGGCCATCGACTCGACCATCCTCGCCACCGCGGTGCCGTCCATCGTGGACGACCTCGGCGGCTTCGCCTCGTTCCCGTGGCTGTTCTCCATCTACCTGCTGGCGCAGGCGGTGTCGGTGCCGCTGTACGCGAAGCTCAGCGACACCGTGGGGCGGAAGCCGATCATCCTCATCGGCATCGGCCTGTTCCTCGTCGGATCGGTGCTGTGCGGGTTCGCCTGGAGCATGCCGGCGCTCATCGCTGCCCGCGCGATCCAGGGCCTCGGCGCCGGGGCCGTGCAGCCCATGGCGATCACGATCGCGGGCGACATCTACACGGTCGCCGAACGCGCGAAGACCCAGGGCTACCTCGCGAGCGTGTGGGCGGTGTCCAGCGTGGTCGGCCCGACCCTCGGCGGCGTCTTCTCCGAGTTCGCGTCGTGGCGGTGGATCTTCTTCGTCAACGTGCCGCTGTGCCTCCTCGCCGGCTGGATGATCGTCCGCCGCTTCCACGAGTCCATCGAGCGCACGAAGCACCGCGTCGACTACGCGGGCGCCGCGCTCCTCACGGTGGGCCTCAGCCTCCTCATCCTCGCGGTGCTCGAGGGCGGGCAGGCCTGGGCGTGGGACTCCGTGCCGAGCATCGGCGCGTTCGCGGTCGGCGCCGTGCTGATCGTCGCGTTCCTGCTGGTCGAGCGCCGAGCCGCCGAGCCCGTGCTCCCGCTCTGGGTGTTCTCCCGCCGCCTCCTGCTCACGACCACGCTCGTGTCGCTCGGCGTCGGCGCGATCCTCATCGGCCTCACCTCGTACGTGCCCACCTACCTCGAGGGGTCGCTGCGCGTCACGCCGCTCGTCTCCGGCCTGGCGCTCGCGGCGCTCACGATCGGCTGGCCCATCTCGGCGTCGCTCTCGGGTCGCCTCTACCTCCGCATCGGGTTCCGCCGCACCGTGCTCATCGGCATGGCGCTCACGATCGTCGGCACCGGATCCATCGCGCTGCTCGCCGGCGCCCCCACGCTCGCCGGGATCGCCGCCGGATGCTTCGTCGTGGGCCTGGGGCTCGGGCTCGTCGCGACCCCCAGCCTCATCGGCGCGCAGTCGAGCGTCGGCTGGGGCGAGCGCGGCGTGGTCACGGGCGCGAACCTCTTCGCCCGGTCGATCGGCAGCGCCGTGGGCGTCGCGGTCTTCGGGGCGATCGCCAACGCGATCTTCGCCGCGTCCGCGGGCGGCCAGAAGGATCCGGACGCCGTGATCGCCGCATCCGGCGCCGTGTTCCTCGCGGTCGGCGTGTGCGCGCTCGCGACGGTGGTCGCGGGTCTGCTGATGCCGGAGTCGCGCGTCGAGGACACCGAGATCGCGCGCGCCGAGCCCGCGGCCGGCTGACCCGCGGCGCCGCCCGCCCGATTCGCGGGAATGCCGACCCCGCCCCTACAGTTGACCCAGATGCATACGTTCGCATGAATCAAGGAAGCAGGGCAGCATGGCGCAGGAGATCGAGCTCGGACTGGACACGTTCGGCGACGTCACGGTCGGACCGGACGGCCGCGAGCTGCCCTACGCCGACGTGATCCGCAACGTCGTCGCCGAGGGCGTGCTGGCCGACCAGGTCGGCATCGACTTCATCGGCCTCGGCGAGCACCACCGCGACGACTACGCGATCTCCTCCCCCGAGGTCGCGCTCGCCGCCATCGCCGCGAAGACGTCGCGCATCCGCCTCGGATCCGCCGTCACGGTCCTCAGCTCCGACGACCCGGTGCGCGTCTTCCAGCGCTTCGCCACGCTCGACGCCGTCTCGGACGGCCGCGCCGAGGTCATCCTCGGCCGCGGCTCGTTCACCGAGTCGTTCCCCCTCTTCGGCTACGAGCTGAGCGACTACGAGCGCCTCTTCGAGGAGAAGCTCGGCCTCTTCGCCGAGCTCGTGAAGGAGACGCCCGTCACCTGGAGCGGCTCCACGCGCGCTGGCCTCACCGAGCACGACGTCTTCCCGAAGACGGCCGCGGGGATCACGACCTGGGTCGGCGTCGGCGGCAGCCCCGAGTCGGTCGTGCGCGCCGCGCGCCACGGCTTCCCCCTCATGCTCGCCATCATCGGCGGCGAGCCCCACCGCTTCGCGCCGTACGCCGACCTGTTCGCGCGCGCCCTCGACCAGCTCGAGCAGCCGCGCCTGCCCGTCGGGATCCACTCGCCCGGCTACGTCGGCGAGACCGACGCCGAGGCGCGCGAGGCGTTCTTCCCCGACTACCAGGTGATGCACGCCCGCATCGGCAAGGACCGCGGATGGCCGCCGCTCGCCCGCGCCTCCTACGAGCAGGAGATCGAGCACGGCTCGCTGTACGTCGGATCCCCGGAGACCGTCGCCCGCAAGATCGCCGCGACGCTCGAGGCCGTGGGCGCCACGCGCTTCGACCTCAAGTACAGCGCCGGCCCGTTCTCGCACGAGCGCATGATGGGCGGGATCGAGCGCTACGGCACGATCGTCGCGCCCATGGTGCGCGACATCCTGGCCTGATCCGCCCGGCCCCTCGCCGACGGCATCCCCTCCGCGGTGGAGGGAGTGCCCGCGGGCGGGATATCCTGCGATCGTCCCCATCCCGGGGGCGTCGCGACGGATGGGACGTGCTGCGATGACCGGCGCAACGAACCCCGACGCCGAACCGGGTCGCGACGAGGCCGTGGACCCGCTCCACGAGCCGTCGCCCGACCCCGTGCGGGGCTCCCGGGCGCTGTCCGCCGGGCCGCTCGCCTCCCTGCGCTCGGCCACCATCGGCCTGCTCCAGTACCGCGTGCTCTACCGCAAGATGCGCCGCGCCACGTTCCCGCGCGACTCCCCTACGGGCTCGCTGCCGGGCCCGGATCCCTATGGCCTGGCCGTCGTGGGCGAGGGCACCGCGGTCGGCTACCAGACCGTGTCGCACGACCTCGGCGTCGCCGGGCAGGTCGCGCACAAGCTCGCCGTGCGCACCGGCCGCGGCGTCTTCTGGTCGGTGCAGTCCTTCCCCGACTTCACCGTGCGCTCCTGGCGCGCGGGGCTCGACGCGTTCCCGGCCTGGGCGAGCACCGACGTGGCCGTGCTCGCGCTCGGCATCGGCGACGCCATCCGGTACACCCCGACGCCGCTGTGGGAGTCGCTGCTCGACGCGTGCATCACGGGCGTGCAGGAGCGCATGCCCGAGGGCGCGCTCGTGCTCGTCACCGAGGTTCCGCCGCTGGAGATCTCGCCCGTCACGCCGTCGCTCATCGCGGGGGCCGTGGGGCGCCACGCCGACGCTCTGAACCGCAGCACGCGCCGGGTCGTCGCGCGGCACGAGCGCGTCGAGAGCGTGCCGTTCCCGGCCTGGCGGATCCCCGAGTTCACGGCGCCGAACCTCGAGGACACCCTTTACGGCCGCGTCTACCGGGCGTGGGCGGAGCTGCTGGTGGAGCGGATCGCGCCGTCGTGAGCGACATCGCCTCGATCGCGGACGGCTACGCGGCCGCGGACATCCGCGCCGCCGAGGCCCCGCTGCTCGCGGCCGGGGCGCAGCTCATGCGCGTCGCGGCCGCGGGCCTCGCGCGCGTCTGCCGTGCCGAGGCGCCCGACGGGGCCGTGCTCGTGCTGGTCGGCGCGGGGAACAACGGCGGCGACGCCCTGCTCGCGGCGGCCGAGCTCGCGCGGGACGGCCGCGAGGTGCGGGTGATCCGCACGGCGTCGCGCATCCACGAGGTCGGCGCCGCGCGGGTGGCCGCTGCCGGCGTGCCGATCACGCCATCCGAGGAGCTCGACGACGCGGGCGTGGCGGCGCTGGGCCGGGCGTCCGCGCTCGTCGTCGACGGGATCCTCGGCATCGGCACCACCGCGAGCCCCGCCCTCCGCGGCGAGGCGCGCCGCGTGGTGGCCGCGCTCCTCGGCATCGTCCGCGACGCGGGCGGCCCGGTCGTCGTCGCGTGCGACATCCCGAGCGGAGTGGGCTGCGACGACGGCCAGGTGCCGGATCCGACCGTGCTGCCTGCGGACGTCACCGTCACGTTCGGCGCGGGCAAGCCCGGCCTCATGCGGGGACCCGGCCGCGCGCTCGCGGGCCGCGTGGAGCTGGTCGACGTGGGGCTCGACCTCTCCGGGACGATGCCGCGGGCGCGCGCCGCGCCCTGACGACGCGCCCGGGCGGGCCGTTGTCCCCGATATCGCCGACTTCACCCGACGCTCCCGCTGCGGGAGAGTCGAGGCAGGCCATCCGGCCCGTCGAAGGGGGACGACACCATGCACGATCACGCCAGGGAGCGCCGCATCACGGGCGGAGGGCCGGCATGACCGGCCCGCTCGCCCTCGCCATCGCCAACGCCGCCGTCATGGCGGTCGTCGCACTCGCGGGGGCGCGCACCCCGCGGTGGCTCCGCGGATCGTCGTGGCTGCTGCTCGTCGTCTCGCTCGGGGTGCTCGCGCTGCACCTCCTCGGCGACGCGTGGGACGTCCCGACCAACGCGCTCGCGATCACGTTCCTGATCTCCACGTGCCTCAACGCGAGTGCCCTCGCGCCGCTCGTGATGCAGCGGCTGCTGACCCGGGCGTCGCGCTCGCGGCGCCGGGTGGCGGGCACCGAGTAGCCCGCGACCACCGCAGCCGACCTGCCGCGAGAAGACGGATGGCCGCATCGCCCGAGGGCGGTGCGGCCATCCGTCGTCCGGGGCCGGGGCCTAGGCCGGTGTCACGTCGATGAGCACCTTGCCGGTCATGCCGTCCTCGACCGCCTGGTGGGCGTCGGCCGTGCGCTCCAGCGGGAAGCGCGTGACGGGCAGGCCCGCCTCCTCGCCGACGGGCAGCGCGCCGTCGATGAGCGCGAGGTGGATGTCCGCGCGGGCCGCGTCGAGCGCCTCCTGGCCCACCGTGTACAGCAGCAGGAACTGGTAGCGCAGGTTCTTCACGAAGCTGTCGACCACGGGCAGGGTCACGGTGTCGCCGCCGTTGTTCGCGTAAACGGCGACCGAGGCGCGGTTCTTCGCGACCGCCTGGTTGAGCTCCGCGTTCTGCGCGGGGGCGACCTCGACGATCAGGTCGACGCCGTCCGGCGCGAGCCCCGAGATCTCCGCGGCGGCGTCGCCGGCCTTGTAGTCGACGACGTGCTGCGCGCCGGCGGCGGTCGCGAGGGCGGCCTTCTCGGGCGAGCTGACCGTGGTGATCACGGTCGCGCCGGCCCATCGCGCGAGCTGGATGGCCGCGTGGCCGACCGCGCCAGCCCCGCCCGCGACGAGCACGTGCTTCCCGGCGAGGGCGCCGGGCGCGAGCCGCGACGGGCCGTCCTCGGAGACGGTGAGCGCGCGGTGCGCGGTGACGGCGGGCACGCCGAGGCTCGCGCCGAGGTCGAAGGAGAGGCCGTCGGGCAGGGGCGCGACGCGGTCGACGGGGAGGACGGTCTTCTCCTGCGCGGTGCCGGTGGGGCGGCCGTGGGCGGCCAGCATGATCCAGACCCGGTCGCCGACGGCGAGGTCGATGACGTCCGGGCCGACGGCGTCGACGACGCCCGCGCCGTCCTGGTTCGGGACGACCTCGGGGAACGGCAGCTCCTGGCCGGGCGATCCGCCGTCGCGGGACTTCCAGTCGGTGGGGTTCACGCCCGAGACGACGACGCGGACGCGCACCTCGCCGGGGCCGGGGGCGGCTTCGTCGCGGTCGACGGGCTGCAGGACGTCGGGGGCACCCGTGCGGGTGTAGGTGATCGCTCTCATGCAGGGCCCAACGCCCGGCGGCCGCGCGGTGTTCCTGCGGGTCAGCCGCCGAGCGTGTCGTGCGTGAGGCGACCGCCGAGGAGGGTCGCGGCGACCCGCATCGCGCGGAGGTCGTCGGCGGAGGTGGAGCCCGCGAGCGGATCCCGGTCCACGACCGCGAGGTCGGCCCGCTCCCCCGGCGCCACGCGCGTGCGGACGGAGGCGTCGAGCGCGGCGGCCCGGTCGATGGCCTGCTCGGGGTGCCAGGGCTCCCGGCCGTCGCGCGCGCGGCCGACGGCGGCGCTCATGGTGGCCCACGGATCCAGGGGCGCGACGGGCGCGTCGGGCCGAGCGCGAGGCGCGTCCCCGCGGCGCGGAGGTCGGCGAGCGCGAAGGCGCGGGCCGTGCGCCCGGCCCAGTAGACGTCGGCGATGTCGCGGTCGTCCATGGCGTGCTCGGGCTGGACGCTCGCGACCACGCCGAGGGCGGCGAACCGGGCCACGTCCTCGTGCGTCAGCAGCTGGGCATGCTCGATGGATCCCGCGGTCCCGTCCGCGTCGCGATGCGCGCCGCCGAGCACGCGGTCGAGGTGCGCGAACGCATCGAGCGCGAGCCGGTTCGCGTGGTCGCCGATCGCGTGGATCGCGGGCCGCAGCCCCTGCCGCGCGGCGCGCTCCATGAGCTCCCGCAGCTCCTCCGGCGGGACGGAGAGCTGGCCGCACGCGCCGCCGTGCACGTCGCCGCCCTGGCCGTCGAGGTCGGGGTACGGGTCGAAGCAGTAGGCGGTGCGGGTGTTGAGGGATCCATCGGTGACGACCTTCGCGGGCCCCACGCGCACGAGCCCGCCCGTGCCGGCGAGCACGTCGCCCGAGCGCAGGCCCGCGTCGCGCGCCCGGTCGAGGTCCTGCGGCCAGATGCCGGCCTCCACGCGGAGCGCGTCGTGCCCGAGGGCGGCGAGGCGGCGCCAACGGCCGGCGTTCCAATCGATCTCGAGGTCGACGACGCCGACCACGCCGCGGCGGGCGGCCTCGCGGGCGACCTGCACGGCCTGCGCATCGAGCGACGACGCATCGCCCTCCTCCACGCGGTACATGAAGTCGAAGCAGTCGTCCTCGCGCAGGAGCCCGGTCGGGTGGTCCCCGTAGCCGTGGGGCGCGAGCGCGGCCGAGCTCGCCCAGCAGCAGTGCAGGTCGCCGCTGACGAGGAGCACGGGCGTGTCGCCCGCGACGGCGTCGAGGAGGTCCTTCGTCGGGAGGTCGGGCCACAGCCCGTCGCGGAAGCCGTAGCCGACCAGCGCCTCCGGGGTGCCGGCGCGCGTGACAGGGCCGGATCCGGCGGAGGCCGCGCGGGCCGCGAGCGCGTCTCGCACGAGCGCGACGGCCTCCGCCGCGGACGACACCCGGGACAGGTCGAGGCGGCGGGACACCTTGGTCCACTGCGTGAAGTGCACGTGGTTGTCCCATAGGCCGGGGATGACGAACCGGCCGTCGAGCGCGCGCGTCTCGACGCCCGCGGCGTCCGCGGATCCGGCCGGTCCGACGGACGCGACGACGCCGTCGCGCACGAGCACGTCCACGGGCGCGTCGGATCCGGGCAGGCGTCCGCCCGCGAGGAGAAGCGCGCTCACGCGTCGGCCCCGACGGAGCCGCCCCCAGCCCGCGCCTGCGCCCGCCGCATCTCCGCGGCGAGCGCCGGGTTCGGGTACTCCGCCCCATGCTCGAGCTCGTGGAGCACGCGCTCGACGACGTGCGGCGGCTTGTTCTGGCTGAGCTTGGCCTTCGCGACGAACCGCGTGGCGACGAGCCGGAGGCCGACGGTGCCGGCGCTGATGCGGGCGGCGTACGCCGCGTCCTCGAGCGTCCCCTCCATGCGGCGGGGCTCCGGCATGCGGTCCTCGAAGCGGTCCACCAGCTGCCCGAGCACCCGCAGGTTCTCCTCGGGCGAGAGGATCTCGACGCGGCAGGTCAGGTGCGCGCTGACGTGGTTCCAGGTGGGCACGGCGGGGTCGGCGTCGTACCAGCCGGGCGACACGTAGCCGTGCGGGCCCTGGACGATGACGAGCACCTCGCCGTCGGCGCCGTCGCGCTGGCCGAGCTCGTGGATCCGCTCGTCGGGGCGGCCCACGTGGGTGAGGAGCGTGAGGTCGTCGCGGTCGGGATCCAGCAGCACCGGGTAGTGCGAGGCGACGAGCCCGGCCTCCGTGTCGCTGACGATCGTGGCCCACGGGTTCCCGTCCACGAGGCGGCGGATCTCGGCGACGTCCTCGAGCGCGAACGACGGGTTCTCCCTCACCGGGCGGCCCGCCGCGGCTCGAGGGCGGGCGGGGAGGCGAGGCGCATGACGGGATGCTACCGGCCGCCGGGCGCCGCTCCCGTCACCGCACGTCGGCCCGCCGGAGCCGCGCCGCCGACGCGCGGTCAGCGCGCCCGCAGCCCCGGGAACTGGTCGTCGCGCCACTCGCCCTCGAGCCGCTCTCCGGCGTCGGATGCGGCCACCTCGCGCTGGCGCAGCTCGACCCGGCGGATCTTCCCCGACGCGGTCTTCGGCAGCTCGCCGAACTCCACGCGGCGCACGCGCATGAACGCGGGGCACCGCTCGCGCGCGTGCTTCAGCACGGCGAGCGCGGTCGCCTCGTCGGGCTCCCACCCGGCGGCGAGGTGCACGTACGCCTTCGCGACGTTGAGCCGCACGTCGTCCGGCGCGCCCACGACGGCGGCCTCCGCGACCGCCGGGTGCTCGATGAGCACGCTCTCGACCTCGAACGGCGAGATCTTGTAGTCGGAGGACTTGAAGATGTCGTCGGTGCGGCCGATGAAGGTGATGGTCCCGTCGGCGTCGCGCCGCGCGACGTCGCCCGTGTGGAAGAAGCCGTCCCGCAGCGACTCGGCCGTGCGGGCGTCGTCGCCGAGGTAGCCGGCCATGAGGTTCACGGGCCGCGTCGTCAGGTCGAGGCAGATCTCGCCCTCGTCGGCGGGCTCTCCGGTCACGGGATCCACGAGCACGAGGTCGACGCCCGGCAGCGCCCGCCCCATCGAGCCCGGCACGACGGGATCGCCGGGCGCGTTGGCGACGATGGCGGTGGTCTCGGTCTGGCCGTAGCCGTCGCGGATGGTGAGGCCCCACCACTCCTCGATGCGCGCGATGACCTCGGGGTTGAGCGGCTCGCCGGCGGACATGATCTCGCGCAGCCTCCCCGGCCGCTCGCGGATCCCCGCCTGGATGAGCATGCGCCACACGGTCGGCGGCGCGCAGAACGTCGTCACCTCGGCCCGGTCCAGCTGCTCCACGAGCGCGTGCGCGTCGAAGCGCGCGTAGTCGTGCACGAAGACGGTGGCCTCCGCGATCCACGGCGCGAAGAAGCAGCTCCACGCGTGCTTGCCCCATCCGGGCGAACTGATGGCGAGGTGCACGTCGCCCGGCTGCAGCCCGAGCCAGTACGCGGTGGTGAGGTGGCCGACCGGATACGAGACGTGCATGTGCACGACCATCTTCGGCTTGCTCGTGGTGCCGGACGTGAAGTAGACGAGCGCGGGATCCGTGGAGGCGACCGCGATGCCCACCCGGTCGGCGGGCGCGTCGTCGGCGTCGCGGTAGTCGCCCCAGCCGTCGGGCACGGGCGCGTCACCCGCGACTCCGATCGCGATGCGCGCGTACTCCCCCGGCACGTCGTCGAAGACGGCCGTGTGCGCGAGGTCGGCGATGACGTGGCGCACGCCCGCGCGCACGACGCGGTCCGTGAGGTCGGCCGACCCGAGCACGGTCGAGGTCGGCAGGATCACGGCACCCGCCTTCATGATCGCGAGCATCGTCTCCCACAGCTCCACCCGGTTGCCGAGCATGAGCATCACGTGGTCGCCCTTCCGGACGCCGCGGGCGACGAGCCACGTCGCGACGCGGTCGGAGCGCGTCGCCATCTCGTCGAAGGTGAGGCGGCGCTCGGATCCGTCGCCCGCCACGACCCGCAGCGCGATGCCGTCGTTGCCCCGGGCCATGTCGTCGAACCAGTCGACCGCCCAGTTGAAGGAGTCGCCGACGTCGGGCCACTCGAAGCGCGCGACCGCGGATGTCCGGTCGGTGCGCATCTCCTGAAGGAGGTCACGGGCGGCGCGGTAGGAGGAGTTGGCTCGGGTCATGGGTCCATCCTGCCGCCCGCGCCCGCGTGCAAGCGGCCGGTGATCCCCGGACCGCACCGCATCGCGCACGGCTCCGAAGCAAATATGTAGTGCACGAACTCATCACTGAGGGAAGGACGACCGCATGACCGAGATCACCGCCCACCACGGGCTCCTGAAGGACACGAACCTGCACGTCGACGACACCGGGGGCACGGGACGCCCCGTGGTCCTCATCCACGGCTGGCCGCTGTCCGGCGAGTCCTGGAGCAAGCAGGTGCCCGCGTTCGAGGCCGCCGGCTACCGCGTCATCACCTACGACCGCCGCGGCTTCGGACGCAGCGACAAGCCGCTCACCGGCTACGACTACGACACCTTCGCGTCCGACCTCGACGCGGTGCTCACCGCGCTCGACCTCGTCGACGTCACGCTCGTCGGCTTCTCGATGGGCGGCGGCGAGATCGCCCGCTACATCGGCACCCGCGGCGAGGCGCGCCTGCACAGCGTCGTCTTCGCCTCCGCGGTGCCGCCGTACCTGGAGAAGACCGACGACAACCCGGACGGCCCACTCACGAAGGACGCGGCCGCCGAGATGACGGCCGGCCTCACGAAGGACGAGGACTCCTTCTACGACGAGTTCACGACCGGCTTCTACTCCGCGAACGGCGTGCTCAAGGTCACCGAGACCGAGCGCCAGGAGGCCATCGCGCTCGCGCACCAGTCGAAGAAGCACGCGGCGCTCGCGTCGATGGCCGCGTTCGCGACCACGGACTTCCGCGACGACCTCACCAAGGTCACCGTGCCGACGCTCGTCATCCACGGCGACAGCGACGCGACCGTGCCGTTCGAGGGATCCGGCGCGCGCACGCACGAGGCCATCGCCGGTTCCGAGCTGCACGTCGTGGAGGACGCCCCGCACGGCGTCACGGTCAGCCACCCCGAGGAGTGGAACCAGGCCGTGCTGGAGTTCCTCAAGAAGTAGGACGCACCACCCGTCGCCGGGGCGCTGGTCCGATCTTCGGTCAGCGCCCCTGCGTGCGCTTGTACGGCTTCGGCTGGCCCTTGACCACGGGCGCGCGGCCCTGGCCCTTGGAGGCCTTGGCCTTCCCGCCGGCCGGCGGCTTCGGCGCCTCGGGCGGGGTGGACGGCTTCGCCAGCTCCTCGAGGGCCTCCTCGTACGCGAGGCGGCCGGTCTTCGTCAGGCGCGTCTCGGTGCTCTGCGGGTCGAACACGGCACGGCCGTAGTGCTCCTCGATCGCGCGGATGGAGGAGGCGAGCTTCGCGCGCGAGATGCCGAGCTGACCCGCCGCCTTCGGCAGGTGCAGCACCTCGGCCGCGACCACGAAGTGGCGCTGGTGGCTGATCTTCACGGGTGGTGCCTCTCGTCGCGGCGGATGCCGGATGTCCCACGGTACAGGCCGGGTCGGGCGCGCCCGGGCGCACCGGTAGCGTCGAGGCGGCGGACGGCGTCGACGGGAGGCACGGCATGGCGGGACTCGAGGTCGTGGCGGCGGTGCTGATCCGCGACGGGCGCGCGCTCGCGTGCCGACGCACGGCGCACACGCCGGGCGCGGGCACGTGGGAGTTCCCGGGCGGCAAAGTCGAGCGGGGCGAGACCCCGCAGGCGGCGCTCGCGCGGGAGATCCGCGAGGAGCTCGGAGTCGACGTGACCGTCGGCGCGCTCGTCGACCGCTCCGAGGTGCCCGTGGGCGATCGCGTCATCGACCTCGCGTGCTACCTCGTGGATCCGACGGGGCCGCCGCCGACCGCCAGCACCGACCACGACGAGCTGCGCTGGGTGCCCATCGCCGACCTCGGCGACCTCGACTGGTCGGCGCCGGACCTGCCCGCGGTGCGGCGCCTGGTGCGCGGGGCCCGGCACCCGGACGCGGACTGGGTCGTCGACGTGGGCGCGCGGCCGCGCGTCACCGGTCCCGAGCACTACCGGCACGCGGCGCTGCTCGCGGAGGCGTCGGAGGGCCTGGCCGCGTCCGTCGCCGCCCTCGGGGACGCGGTGCGCGCCGCCCACGCGGCAGGACTCGACGAGCCCCGCATCGCGGTCGCCGCCCGTCTGTCGCTCGCGCACGTGCGGGACCTCCTCCGCTGACCCCGCGGGCGCGTGACCTCACCGGCGCGGGGACTGCTCCGCGCCGGCCGGGATCGGGCGCGCCCCCGCGCGGGGGCTGGGGCGGCGGGGTCCGAGGGAGCGGCGACCTCCGTAGCGTCCACTCCCGTCCGACGGCCGTCGCCGCGGACGTCCCCGACCCGATCCGAGAGACGCCTCATGCCCGCAACACCCCCGCGTTCCGCCGCCGCTCCGCGGCCGTCGCCGCCCTCGCCCTCGTCGCCGCCCTCGCCGTCCCCACGGCCGCCCAGGCGGCGGCGCGCGTCCACCACCCGGCGCGTCCTGCCGCTCCCGCGCACCACGCGCCGTTCACCGTCACCCCGACCGTCGTCCCCGTGCAGGCCGACCCGGGCTTCGGCGGCGGCACGATCTTCGCTCCGCGCGACACCGGGCGGAAGGTCCTCGGATCGGTCGTCGTCACCCCCGGGTTCCACGGCAGGAGGTCGGACATGGCCGCCTACGGCACCGAGCTCGCCGCGCACGGCTTCGTCGTCCTTACCATCGACACGCTCGACCGCGCCGACCGCCCCGACCGGCGCGCCACGGAGATGCTCGCCGCCGCGGACTACCTCACCGCGAGGAGCCCCGTCAAGAACGAGGTCTCCCCGCCCGCCCGCGGGCGACCCGAAGGCGGTCCACCCCGCGTACCCGGAGCTGACGGTGCCGACGCTCATCATCACCGGGCAGGAGGACACGACCGCGATCCCGGCGAAGTTCGGCGAGCCCGCCTACGACTCGATCCCGGCCGGTACCCCGAAGCAGTACCTCGAGCTCAGGGGGCTCGGCCACGCGGCGGGGATGGGGAAGCCGGTCGCCACCATCCGCACCGCGCTCACCGCGTTCCTGAAGCGCTACCTCGACGGCGATAGCGCCTCCACGAAGGACATCTGCCCGGCCCCCAGGGTCGGCGGCCCCATCAGCGCGTCGACCAGCTCCTGCCCCACGGGCTGATCCCGCCAGCCCGTCCCCGACGCGATCCGGACGCCGCAGGTACGGCTGCGCATCCGACGGTCTCGGCGGGCGGATCATCCCCAGGCAGAGCGCCTGGGGATGACCGGAGGGCGGACAGGGTCGCGTGCCCCTAACGTCCTGCCGCACCCAGTCCGCGGCGATCGCCGCGGGCTCCCGCTCATTCGAACAGGAAGACGCCCATGCCCTTCATGCCCTCCTCGCTCCGCCGCCCCGCCGCGGTCGCCGCGCTCGCACTCGTCGCGACCCTCGCGGCCCCCGCCGCGGCCCAGGCCCACGCCCCCGCCCACCAGCCGGTCGTCGCGCACCACCACGCGCCCTTCGCGGTGCGCACCACGGTCGTCCCGAAGACGGCCGTGAAGGCCTTCGGCGGCGGCGTCATCTACACGCCGCAGGACACCGGCAAGCCCGTCCTCGGCGCCGTCGTCATCACGCCCGGCTTCACGAACACCAACGCCGACGAGAAGGAGCTCGGTGAGCTCGTCGCCTCGCAGGGCTTCGTCGCGTTCGTCATCGACACCCTCGACCCGGCCGACCTGCCCGACCAGCGCGCCACCGAGATCCTCGCCGCGGCGGACTACCTCACCGGCCAGAGTGCGGTGAGGTCCGAGGTCTCCGCGAAGGACGTCGGCCTCATCGGCTACTCGTTCGGCGGCGGCGGCACGATGCAGGCGGCGCAGTCGCGCCCGTCCATCAAGGCGGCCATCGGGCTCATGCCGTTCGACTTCCCGCCCGCGAGCGACCCGAACGCGCAGTACCCCGCGTACCCCGCCATGAAGACCCCCACGCTGGTCATCACGGGACAGAAGGACGACGTCGCCGAGCCGGCGTACTTCGGCAAGCCCGCGTACGACTCCATCCCGGCGGGCACGCCGAAGCAGTACCTGGAGCTGAAGGGCCTCGACCACTACGCGGGCGAGCACGCGCCGGTCGCCGCGATCCGCAACGCGGTCACGGCGTTCCTCAAGCGCTACCTCGACGGCAACAGCGCCTACGCGAAGTTCATCTGCCCGGCCCCGAAGGTCGGCGGACCCATCAGCGTGTCGCTGAGCTCCTGCCCGAAGGGCTGATCCCGTCCGCACCGCCTGCGCGGCGTCCGACCCGGGTCGGGCGCCGCGCGCGCGTGTCGCCCGGCACGCCGCCTAGGGTGGGGACGAACCACCATCCGCCCCCGCTCGACGCGGGCCGGCCACCGAACGGAGCGCTGATCGCGCTGAGCACCACCCCGCCGCCCGGCGACCCGCGGCGCCCCCGCCGGGATCCCGGAGCCGCGCGTCCGCCGCGCCAGCGCCGCCGCCGCGTCAACCCGCAGGAGATGCGCGACGTCCGCGCCCGCCTCCGCGGCACCATCTACGAGGGCACCGAGCCCGCGCACGGTCGCCTCGGCGACCTCTACTCCCCGCGCCAGATCGTCGACTTCTGCCTCGACCTCGGCGAGGTGATGCTCGCCTCCGGCGCCGACGTGCGCGCGGTCGAGATAGCCATCGTCGCCGTCAGCACGAAGTGGAACCTCGCGCCGCTGGAGCTCGACATCACGGGCACGGCCATCACCATCCAGTACGCGCCACTCGAGGGCCCGCCGCTCGTGAAGCTGCGCGTCGTCACCGCGGAGGGCAGCGACCTCCACCGGCTGTCGCTCGTCTACCAGATCGTCGACGAGCTCCTCCACGACGACCGCGACATGACGAGTGCCGTCGAGGGCCTCGTCGAGGTGCTGAAGTCGCCGCCGCGCTGGCCGTCGTGGATCACCGACGCGGCCATGGGCCTGTTCGGCGTCTCCGTCTCGCTGCAGGCGGGCGGCTCCCTGCCGGGGGCCGTCGGGGCGTTCCTGCTGATGATCGGCGCCATGGTGCTCGGCCGGCAGCTCTCCCGCCGCGGCATCCCCCCGTTCTTCGTGGTCGCCGTGCAGTCCGCGATCGTGGCGGCCGTGGGCACGCTCGCGATCTGGTCCGGTGTCATGCCCGCGGGGAGCGCCGCGGCGATGGTCGCGGCCGTGGTGGTGCTGATCCTCCCCCACGTCACCATCGTCACCTGGGCCCAGGACGCGATCTCCGGCTTCCGGGCCATGGCACTGTCGCGGGCCATGATCATCGTGCTCATCGTCGCGGGTATCGCCGTCGGCATCCCGGGCGGCCTCGCGCTCACCGCCGGCGTCGACATCGAGGTGGACCCCACCGACATCACGCTGCGGGCGCTCCCCCTCTGGATGCTGCTCATCACCACGTTCTTCGCGGCCGGCGCCACCGGGATCACGCAGGGCGCCAACGCGCGCGTGATGCCCGTCGCGATCGGCATGGCGATCGTGGGCACGGTCTCGCTCTGGATCCTCAAGGCGGCCGGCGTCCCGCTGCTCGCGGCGACGTTCCTGGTGGCGACGCTGCTCGGCGCGCTGGGCACGGTGGTCGCGGCGCGCGTCCGGGTCTCGGCCACGGCGATCGCGGTGCCGGCCTTCTGCGGATCCCTCCTGCCCTCGCTCGCGGTCGCCTCGGCGCTCCTCAACTCGATGGCCGGCACGTCCGGCGCGACGGGCGCGTTCGTGGGGGCGATGGCGACGACCCTGGCGATCGGCGCGGGCCTCGTGCTCGGCAGCCTGCTCGCGACGCCGCAGGCCCGTCGCCACCTCCGGCGTCGGGCGAAGCGCGTGGTCGTGCAGTCGGTGCGGCTCGACACGACGCCGATCGGGATCATCCGCGACCCCGCAATGCTCGAGCCGCCGGTCGGCGGCAGCCCGGACCGCGCCTGACCGCACCCGTGACGGGGTGGCCGAGGGGCGGGAATAGCCCGGATCCACCTGTCCCCCCGAGGGACGCCACCCACCCGCGAGGAGGATCCCCAGGGACGTGCACCCCGGAGCCAGCCTGCTGGACGACGACGTGCGGGACGCGCACGAGCTGTTCCGCTCGCTGCACGCGCACCCGGAGCTCTCGATGCAGGAGCACGCGACCGCGGCCGCGATCGAGGCGTACCTGGAGGCGATCGGCGCGGAGACGTTCCGATCGGGCGGCACCGGCGTCGTCGGGATCGTCCGCAACGGCGACGGCCCCGTGGTCGCGTTCCGCGCCGACACCGACGGCCTCCCCATCCTCGAGGAGACGGGCCTCGCGCACGCCAGCCGCGACACGGGCATCGACCGGTCGGGCAAGGAGGTGCCCACGATGCACGGCTGCGGCCACGACTTCCACGTCGCCGCCGCGCTCACCACCGCTCAGGCGCTCGCCGCGAACCGCGACGCGTGGGCCGTCACGGTCGTCTTCGTGTTCCAGCCCGGCGAGGAGACGGGCGAGGGCGCCCGCGCCATGCTCGCCGACGGCCTCTGGGACCGCGCGCCGCGCCCCGAGGTGATCCTCGGCCAGCACGTCTTCCCGCTCCCCGTCGGCGTGGTCGCCACGCGCGAGGGCGCGTTCATGAGCATGAGCGACGCGTGGAAGGTCACCGTGAAGGGCCGCGGCGCGCACGGCTCGCAGCCGCAGAACTCCATCGACCCGATCGTCGCCGCCAGCGCCATCGTGCTGCGCCTGCAGACGGTGGTCGCGCGCGAGCTGGATCCGCAGGCCGCCGCGGTCGTCACCGTCGGCACGTTCCAGGCGGGCACGAAGGAGAACATCATCCCCGAGCACGCGGTGCTGGGCCTCAGCATCCGCACGTTCGACCCGGCCGTGCGCGAGCGCGTGCTGGCGTCCGTGCGGCGGATCATCCTGGCCGAGGCCGCCGCGAGCGGGGCGCCGGAGCCCGAGATCGAGGAGATCGTCTCGTTCCCGCTGAACCGCAACGACCCCGAGGCGACGCGCGGCGTGGTGGCGGCGCTCACCGCGCAGCTCGGGTCGGACAAGGTCGTCGAGTCGCCGCCCATCATGGGCAGCGAGGACTTCGGGATCCTGGGCGAGGCCATCGGCGTGCCCACCGTCTACTGGGCGTTCGGCGGCGTGGAGCCCGAGGCGTTCGGCGGCGAGACCCCGCCTCCCGGGAACCACACGCCTCAGTTCGCGCCCACCATGGAGGGCACCATCGAGACGGGCGTGAAGGCCGCGACGGCCGCCCTGCTCTCGCGCGTCGGTGTGGCGCGGGCGTAGGTTCGAGCGACGCGCACTCGACAGGAGGCACCACCATGTCCGATGCACTCATCGCCGGGGCCGTCGCCGCCCCGATCGCCATCGTGTATGTCACGCTCGTCGTGGCGGCGGTGCTGCAGATCGTCCGCGACCGCGCGCTCGGCGGTCTCGCGCGCGACCTCTGGGTCGTGGCCGTCGTGGTCTTCCCCGTCCTCGGCGCCCTCGCCTGGTTCGGCGCCGGGCACCGCACGACCGCCGCCCAGCGCGCCGTCGACCGCGTCCGGCTAAGCCTGTAGGCACTACCTCTTGGTGTCCGCCCGAGAAAGTAAGCGACGTTGCCGCGAAATTGGCCGCCGCGCGCACCTCCCATTGACCTGACGAGCCCCTAGGATTTGCAGGGGAGGCACAATGTTGTCACAGGACCGATTCACAGCTAGCGCCGCATGGAAGCATGCGTCAGAAGCCCGACGACTCATGAACGAGTCAAAGATGCCTCCGGAGAAAGAGAACCGAGATGCCTTGGCTCATGTCGGAGGCGTGCTAGAGCTTCTAGAATCACGTCGCGGACAAAGCGACCCCAGAGAAATTTCTCCTAACATGTTGGCCGCCCTAACGAGCGCCGCTTCCATATTGCCGCATCACATTGAACTTGCAAACAACGGGTCCATCGGATGGGTTGACGTAGTAAGCACAGCGGATCAGATCATTGATGCGCTTGCTTCTTGGCTGCCACTCAAGATTGCTCATTATTTATCTGGTATGAGCAGCGCGACTCAGTCGTTGCTCGACAAGACAACCGACGCCATGAGGAGCGTCGATGAAACCGCCGACAAAATTCGCGATAATATGCTCACTTTGGAGCAGCGTCAAGAGGAGCTCGATTCAGCGGTTAGAGCAGAGAGGCAGCGGATAAGTGAGGCTGTAGCGACATTCACTAATCAGGCAGGCGAGACCTTATCCGCAATCAAGACCGACCAGGAAGAACAGTTCAGCTCACAGCTAAGCAGCTTGAAGTCACATCAGGACTCAGCCACTGAGGCCGCTCAAGATTCAGTCGCTGCTATCAATCGGCTTGAAGCAGAGGCCAGGAACGTTGTACATGCAACGACCTCACATATAGTGGCCACCGACTATGGAAGGTACGCCCGCAACAAAACCTGGGCTGCCTGGATTTGCGACATAGGAGCCGCACTAGTCGGAGCCACAGGGCTCGGCGTGTTGGTTTTCCATCTTTTAAGTTTGCGACCTGAAGCAGATGCAAATTTAGGACTGAGCCTGACACGAGTCGCAGTATCGCTCGGCACCCTGGGAGTAGCTACCCTTCTCGGCCGCCGTGGTCAGCAGCACCACTTAGAGGCAAGAGCAGCGAAGCGAACAGATTTGGCATTAAGACAAGTGCTGCCGTTCACTGCTAACCTTGATGAGGCCGAACGCCGCGAAATCATACGCGAGTTCACAAATCGGGTATTTATCAAGGGTGATATAGATCTTCCGAAAACACCCGGTGGCGCGAGCCCCATTCGCCAGTCCATTATCACCAGACGTGCAGCAAAAGAGGAAGTCGCGGGTTCAGGCGCCGACTAGTGCATGTGCGCGGCGCGCAAATCTGACTACGCAGTTTCGATGCCTAACCTACGGAATCCGCTCGACCCCGATCAGCGGCGGGCGCGCCTGTTCCGCCAGGCCGACCACGCGCCCGTCGCCCACAGCGCCCAGAGCACGAGGAGCGGCTGGAAGACGAGGCGGATCGCCCGCGCGGCGTCGGTCTCGAGGCCGAACGCGGGCGTGCGGGTGACGAGCTGCGAGATGTTGCCGGGGAAGATCGCGACGAAGAACGCCGCGACCACGAGGCCGACCCACACGCGCCAGCGGCCGAGGAGCACGAGCGACAGGCCGAGCACGATCTCCACGACGCCCGACGCCAGCACCACGAAGTCGGGATCCATCGGCAGCCACGTGGGCACCTGCGCCTGGAACGACTCCCGCGCGACCGTGAGGTGCAGGGTGCCGGCCATGATCAGCACGAGGCCGAGGAGGATCCGCCCGATCGTCCGCGGGATCGAGCGGCGTCCGCCGTCCGGGGCGATGCGGCGGTCGGCGGTCGGGCGGGTCGCGGGGCTCGAGGTCATGCGTCCAGTCTGACGCGGGCCGGATGCGCGGCCTCTCCACGCGGATCCCCGTGGTACCGCCTCTTCCCCGGGTGCCGGAACCGGTCCTAGGCTCCCGCCATGACCGACCTCCCCGACATCGCGACCGGCCCGGACACCGACGTCCTCGGCCCCGACGACCGCCCCCGCCCTCCCCGCGCCGACGAGCGCGCCTGCCTCACCGGCTTCCTGGCGCTCAACCGCGCCACCGTGATCCGCAAGGCGCGCGGCCTCTCCGACGCCGACGCCGCGCGTCGCGTCCTCCCCAGCCTCACCTCCGTCGCGGGCGCGCTCCGGCACCTCGCCGACGTCGAGCGCTCCTGGACCGTCGAGCTGATGGAGGCCGGCGACTACGACCGGCGCTTCGGCGGCGAGGACGACCCGGACGGCGAGTGGCGCGTCCATCCCACCGACTCCCTCGCCGAGATCGTCGCCGACTACGAGCACGCCTGCGCGGAGAGCGACGCCGTGATCGCCCGGCACGATCTCGACGACATCGCCGCCGCCGGACCGCCCGACGAGATGCCGTCGCTGCGCTGGATCCTCGTGCACCTCATCGAGGAGACCGCGCGGCACGCGGGCCACGTCGACGTGGTGCGGGAGCTGGTCGACGGCGTCACGGGCGAGTGATGCCCATCACGGGGACACGAGCACGGCGATCCACCCCACGACGAGCAGCAGCAGCGGCAGGCCGACCGCGATCACGCCGCCGAGCGTGGGCGTCATGCGGAGTCGGCGCACGGGCCGCTGGCGGGACGCGCGGCCCGCATCCGGCAGGCCCATCGCCGCGAGCGCCGCGTCGAGGGCCGACGGATCTGCGGGCCGCTCGATCGGGTCCGCCCGCCAGCGCTCCCACCGGTCGACCTTCGCGACGAGCGCCGTCGTGGCCTCGATCACGTCGCGCCAGCGCTCGGGGTCGCGCGTCACGACGTCGTCGTACGACGTGAGCAGCAGCCGGTCGCCGACGACCTCGACGTCGAGGCCCCGGACGCGGTCGATGAGCACCGCGAGGACGTCGGGCGTGAAGAGGTAGAGGGCGTCACGCTCGCTGCCGGCCGGGCAGTAGAGCGCGAAGTGCCGGTCGAAGTCGCCCTCGAGCGAGAGCCGCTGCTCCCGCTCCGGGCGCGACATCATCGTCAGGGCGCGCCGGACGAGGCCGCGCCGCGCGACCACGCGGATGTGCGGCATCTCCTGCGCGAGCCGGACCATCGCGTACCCGCCGAAGCGCGGCGCGCCCTCGCGCCGACGGGCGGTGACGATCTCGTGGTTGCCGAACTCGACGCCGGACGCCGCGGCGGGCCGCATCACGCGCGTGAGGTCGAAGTAGCGGCGCGCGGATCCGAAGTGCCCGTCCGACATCGGACCCGGCAGGTAGGTCATGCCGTTCGCCTCCGCGAAGCGCAGCAGCCGGTAGTGGGCGCGGTAGCCGCCGCGGCGCTCGCGCGAGCGGATCACCCAGCTGCCGAAGACGACCAGCATGATGACGGGCACCGCGGCGATCAGGGCCTGCCACGACGCCTCGCCGGCGGCGTCGGCGTCGGGCGCGCCCTCCTGCAGCGTCTCCGCCATGATCGACGCCAGCAGGACGACCATCAGGGCGCTCACCCCGGCGAGGGTCGTCATGAGGAGGGTGCGCGCCTTCACGCCGCTCCCCTCCGCCTCCGGGTGCGCGCGCCGGAACCGGCGGCGGAACGCGCGGAGGTCGCGACGGCGGATCCGGTCGGTGAGCGGATCCGTGTCGAGCCGCGCCCGGGTGAGCGCCGTGGCGCGGCTCACGGCAGGGTCGTGATCAGGAAGCCCAGCCCGAGGAACACCGCGCCCACCAGGAGGAGCAGGAGCAGGCCGAGAGTCGGCCGCATGCGGAGCCGGCGTCCGGCCGTCGCGACGCCGCGCCGCCGGCGACCCCGGCGCCGGGCCTTCCCGGGCTCCGGCACGGCCAGCGCCTCGTCGGACGCCGTGAGCACGGAACGCTCCTCGCCCTCGAGCGACCGCAGCCGGTCGTCGCGCCAGCGCTCCCAGCGGTCGACCTTCGCCATGAGGGCGGCGGTCGCGTCGATCACGTCGCGCCAGCGATCGGGATCCAGCGTCACCATGTCCGCGGGCGAGCGCACGAGCAGGCGGTCGCCGCGGATCTCCACGTCGAAGCCACGCACGCGGTCGACGAGCACCGCCATCACGTCCGGGGTGAAGAGGTAGAGGGCGTCGCGCTCGTACCCTTGCGGGCAGTAGAGCGCCGCGTGCCGGTCGAAGTCGCCCTCGAGCTCGAGCCGCTGGGAGCGCGCGACGTCGATGGTCGGCGTCAGCTCGCGGCGGAGGCGCGTGCGGTTCGAGATCACCTGGATGTGCGGCAGCTCGCGGCGGAGGCCGATCATCGCGTAGCCGCCGTACTGGGTGATGCCCTGGAAGCTCGAGCCCCGGTTCAGCTCGTGGTTGCCGAACTCGACGGGGCGCGCGGTGCGCGGCCGCATGATCCGCGTGAGATACATGCCGCGCGCCGCCACCTCGCCCATGTGCCCGTCGGAGAGCGGGCCGGGCGTGTAGCTCATCCCGTTCACGCGGGCGAACCGGGCCAGGCGGTAGTGGTTGCGGAGGGTGCTGCGACGGCGGCGCGTGCGGATCAGGTACCAGACGAAGAAGACGCCCGCGCCCAACATGGGCATCGCGAACACGGCCATGCCGAGGGAGTCGCCGCGCGTCTCCGCGTCGTCGGTGATGAGGGCGGAGACGCCGCCGCCCAGGAGCAGCAGGCCGCCGATCGGGAGGGCGAACGCGGCCGCGATGCCCATGCCGATCCGGCCGAGGAGGAACAGCGGCGAAAGGAGCACCGGGAACCGCGCGCTGAACTCGCGGCGGAACCGGCGGAGGTCGTCGCGGTCGATGCGGCCCCGGAGGGGCGTCGTGTCCAGCCGGGGTCGGCTGGGCGCGTGCGTCGTCATGGATCCCCTCGTCCCGCGGCGTCGTGGCCGCCCCTCCACCGTACCGAGGGCCGGGGCGGCTGCCGGGCGGCTGGGCGCCCCCAGCTCGGGCGGCATGGCGTCCCGGCGGCAGGGCGTCGCGGGTCGGGGCGGATCAGCGCGGGAACGGCGTCGCGCCCACCTTCTCGTAGGCGGCCCACGCCTCGACCGGGCCGCGGCCCGCGACGGCGAACTCGCCGATCGCCCGGGCCTTGTAGATGGCTGGGTTGTGGCTCGCGACGACGCGGGCGTTCCGCCAATGCCGGTCGAGCGCGCGCTCGCGGAAGGTGGCGGACGCTCCCCCGACCTCGAAGAGCAGCGTCGCGGCGGCGGGCACCTGCTCGACCGCGTGCACCTGCGCCTGGTAGACCGCGTTCTCGGCGGCGTCGAGCGTCGGGCGGTCGAGGGCCTCACCTGCCGAGGCGGTCGCCACGGCGTCGTCGAGGCGTGCCGCGGCCGCGAGGGTCGTGGCGCGCACGGCGAAGGCGGCCGTGGAGATCCGACCGACGACGTCGAGCACCTGCGGGTCGTCCTGAGGCAGGGCGGCGTTCGCGTGGATGTAGGTGCGCGTGCGGGTCCGGACGTAGCCGACCGCGTCGCGCTCGACCTCGGCGGCGATCCCCGCCAGCACCGCCACGAGGTAGAGCTGGTAGAAGGCCTGGATGTGGCTCAGCGGCGCCTCTCGGTAGGCGGTGACGGTCGCCGGATCCACCTCCACGGCATCGAAGGTCGTGGTGCCGCTCGCGGTGAGGGTCTGGCCGAACGCGTCCCAGTCGTCGACCGCGGTGACGCCCGGCGCGTCGGTGGGGACCGCGAGGGTCACGCGCTCGACGCCGTCGGCGGCCTCGCGACCCGCGGCGAGGTAGATCCAGTCGGAGTAGAGCGTGCCGGTGGAGTAGTACTTGGTGCCGTCGAGGATCCAGCGGCCGTCGCGCTCGGTGAGCGTCGTCGAGATGTCAGCGAGGGTGTTGCCGGTCTGCTCGCTAGTGGCGTTGCCGACGATCGCGCCGGACGCGATGCGGCGGATCCACTCCTCGCGCGCGGGCCCGGGCGGCCGGCGGAGCACCAGCTCCACGTAGCCGAAGTGGCCGCGCAGCAGGTGCCCGACGTTGGCGTCGGCGGCCGACAGCTCGACCACGAACTCGACGAGCTGGGCCAGCGATGCGCCGCGCCCGCCGTCGGCGACGGGCAGGCGGATCGCCCCGAACCGCGCCTCGCGGAGGAGCGCGACGGCGTCGAAGGCCAGCTCCCGGTCGCGCTCGCGGGCGACGGCGCCGTCGCGGATCCGGTCGAACAGCGGCAGGAACTCGGCTCGAAGGTCGGCGGTCGACGTGCCCGTCGTGGCCCCCGTCACGAGAACGCACCCCGGTACGCCGCCGCCGGATGCGACTCCGGCAGCCGGTCGCGGCCGGTCAGCTTGTGCCGCAGCGTCCCCGGCTCGTACTCCCTCTGCTGCAGGCCGCGCTCCTGGAGAACGGGCGTGACGTGGCCGACGAAGTCCTCGTAGCTGCCGGGCAGGGTCCAGTTGATGACGTTGATCCCGTCGACGCCCGCGTCCTGCCAGCCCGCGAGCACGTCGGCGATCTGCTCGGGCGTGCCGACGACGCGGCCGCGGAGCTTCGCGGAGAGGCGGGCGAGGTCGGCGATGGTCGGCTCGCGGTCGGGCGACGCCTCGCGCAGCCAGTTGAGGTGGCTCTGCCCGGCCTGCGTCTCGACCTGGCTGAGCGGGGTGGCCGGATCCAGCTGCTCGCCCGTCTTCGGGTCGAAGCCGAGGTTGGAGTGCAGGAGGAAGCCGTCGGCGCTCAGGTACTCGTCGATCTCGGCCTCGTTGCGCTTCGCCTCCTCCTCCGTGCTGCCCGTGATGAAGGAGAGCCCGAGCCAGAAGGAGAGGTCGTCCGCCCGGCGGCCGGCGTCCACGGCGAGCGCCCGGGTGTCCTCGATGAGGGCGCGGGTCTTCTCCGGCGTGGACGACAGGATGAACTGCGCCTCCGCGTTCAGGGCGGCGAAGCGGCGGCCGACGGGCGAGGATCCGGCCTGGAAGAGCACGGGCGTGCGCTGCGGCGACGGCGACGACAGATGCGGCCCGGCCACCTTGTAGCGCGGACCCTCGTGGTCGATGCGGTGGATCCGCGACGCGTCCGAGAACACCCCGCGCTCCTTGTCGCGCTGCAGCGCGTCGTCGTCCCACGAGCCCTCCCACAGCTTGTAGACGACGTCGAGGTACTCGTCGGCCCAGGCGTAGCGGACGTCGTGGTCCTCGAGGCCGTCGTGCCCGAAGTTGCGGGCGGCGCCGTCGAGCGCGCTCGTGACGACGTTCCAGGCGATGCGCCCCTTGGTGACGTGGTCGAGCGTCGACACCTTGCGGGCGAAGTCGAAGGGGTGCGCCTGCAGCACGGAGCTCGTGAACGCGAAGCCGAGGTGCTCGGTGCTCACGGCGAGCGCGGAGATCAGCACGGACGGGTCGTTGCTCGGGAACTGCAGGCCCTCGCGCGCGTTGACGTCGTAGGCGCCGTCGCCCGGACCGTAGAGGCCGACGACGTCGGCGAAGAACATGGCGTCGAAGCGGCCGCGCTCGAGCGTCTTCGCGAGGTCCACCCACAGCTGGACGTCGTCGAACTCGTGCTGCCGCGCGGACGGGTGCCGCCACAGGCCGTGCTGGATGTGGCTGGCGGTGTTCATCACGAAGGCGGCGAAGCGGAGCGGGGGCCGGGCGTCGGGCATGGGGATCCTCTCGTCGGACCTCCACCCTCCCACTCGCTCCCCCACGCGCCGGAATCCGGGGCGGCCCGTGTGACGCGGGCTTACCGGCCCGCGTTACGCGGCGTGACCGCGGCCCTTCCTCGCGAGGGGATCACGGGGCACGGTGGGCGGCACCCGGGCGGATCCCCGCTCGGCCTTCCCCTGCACCGCAGCCGCACCGCTGGAGACTCCATGACCACCGCACGGCCCGCCGTATCCACCGCGCCACCCGCATCGCCCGCCGCGCCGGAGGCCCCCGCCGGCGTCTCCCGCCGTCGCCGCCGCGTGCTCACGGCGTCGTTCATCGGCACCACCGTCGAGTACTACGACTTCTACCTCTACGCCACGGCGTCGGCGCTCGTGTTCGGCAGCCAGTTCTTCCCGAACCAGACGCCCGGGGTCGGCCTGCTCTCGTCGTTCGCGGCGTACGGGGTGGGCTTCCTCGCGCGGCCCATCGGCGGGATCGTCGCCGGGCACCTGGGCGACCGGATCGGCCGCAAGCGCATGCTCGTCTACTCGCTCGTGCTCATGGGCATCGCGTCGACGCTCATCGGCGTCCTGCCGACCTACGCGACCATCGGCCTCGCGAGCGTCGTCGGCCTCGTGCTGCTGCGGCTCGTGCAGGGGATCGCGGCGGGCGCCGAGTGGGGCGGATCCGCGCTGCTCTCCGTCGAGCACGCCCCCGCCCACCGGCGCGGCCTCTTCGGCGCCTTCACGCAGATGGGCTCCGCGGGCGGCATGCTCCTCGCCACCGGCGTCTTCGCGGCGACGCGCTTCGGGCTCGGCGAGGAGGTGTTCCTCGCATGGGGCTGGCGCCTCCCGTTCCTGCTCAGCGCGGTGCTCGTGGCGGTCGGCCTCGTGATCCGCCTCCGCGTGGAGGACGCCGCCGAATTCCGCGACATCAAGGAGGCCGGGAAGGTCGAGCGCTTCCCGCTCGGCGTCGTGCTGCGGAAGCACCCGCGCGCCGTGCTCATCACCGCGGGCCTCCGCCTCGTGCAGCCCGCGCTCTACTCGATCCTCACCGTCTTCACGCTCTCCTACCTCGCCCAGAAGCGCGGCGACTCGGGCAGCGCCCTCACGGCGGTGCTCATCGTCTCCGCGCTGAGCGTGCTCACGACTCCGCTCTGGGGCTGGATCTCCGACCGCGTCGGCCGCCGCCGCCTCACCATCGCGAGCGCCGCCGGCATCGGGATCCTCATCTGGCCGTTCTTCGCGTTCCTCGACTCCGGCCCGCTGCTGCTCCTGCCGCTGGTCTTCGCGCTCGGCATGAACGTCTTCCACGACTCGATCTACGGACCGCAGGCCGCGTGGTTCGCCGAGCAGTTCCCGACGGGCGTCCGCTACAGCGGCGTCAGCCTCGGCTACCAGGTCGGCAGCATCTTCTCCGTCGGCCTCACGCCGCTGCTCGCGGTGCTGTTCCTGCAGTGGGGCGGCGGATCCCCGTGGATCCTCTGCGCCTACATCGGCCTGTACGCGGTGCTCACGATCGCGGCGGCGCTCGCCGCGAAGGACCCGGCGCGGGACGCGGTCGTGGAGCGGCGGGCGGCCTCGTCCGCTGCCCCGACGGATGACGATGCGCTCGGATCCGTCGCGGTCGGATTCCGCGAGCGGGAGCGCGCCACGGCACCGTAGGCGCGAGGATCCGAGGAGGCGGGGCGTCCCGCTCTGTTCCCTCCTCGTCGGTCCGGCGCTCGCCCGTCGATCTCCGTCGCCCCTATCGTGTGGAGATGAACCCGCCGACCGTCCGCCCCGCCGTGCCCGACGACGCAGACGGGATCGCCGAGGTCCACATCCGCACCTGGCAGGAGACGTACGCGCACCTGCTGCCGGCGTCGTACCTCGACGGGCTGGACGTCGCGGCGAGGGCCGAGCAGTGGCGCGGCTCGCTGGGCGACCCCTTCGGGGTTCCGGTCTTCGTCGCCCTCGACGGCGACCGCATCGTCGGCTTCGCGCTCGCGGGACCCGCGCGCGACGAGGATCCGCTCCGCCCCTTCCAGCTCTACGCGATCAACGTGGTCGCCTCCGCCCACGGCTCGGGCGCGGGCCAGGCCCTGTTCGACGCGGCCGTCGGCGACTCCCCTGCCTACCTCTGGGCGGCCGACGACAACCCGCGCGCAGCGGCGTTCTACCGCCGGAACGGGTTCGCGCGCGACGGTGGGGTGGAGCGGCGGATGTACCTGGGGGCGGAGATGGTCACGGTGCGGATGGTGCGGTGAGGGGGCGGGCGGCGCATCAGCACGCAGTCCGGCACGACCGCTTCATCTCTGCTACCACATACCGAGCCCTCGGGGTACAGCGCCCCTGAGCCCACAGCCATCCATGATCATGTCCGGATGGACGAACGACGCACGCAGGACCATCAGCTCCGGACCCTGCGCTTCTGGCTGCTCTTGGAACTCCTGAACCCGCAGGCGGTCCCCGCGGTCACCTCTCGGACCGACCCATCCGAGGCGCGTGTCGCGGCATGGCGTTCCGGTGATCCTCTGCCGTGGGAGGTGATGCCCCCGCCCCGTCCGCGTCACGGCGCGAAGCGCGTGTGGCGGCACACCGTGTACCTCGGTGCGTATCCCCTCGAGGCGACGTTCGCACGGCTGCACGCCCTGTTCCCCGAGGATCGCGACGCGTACCAGGAACGCCCGGGAGGTACTACGGCAGTGGCCGGCCTGCTCGTCGACGACGGCGGGAAGTACGTCCCCGAGTCCGCGATCCTGTCGTCGGCCTCGTGGGCGGTCGGACACCTCTCGAGGTCGGCGACGACGAGTCGGGAGTGGATCGACGGGTTCGGCAGCGCGGCGGAGGCCTGGGCTGACGCGGTCGACGAGCACGAGGGTGTGCGTGCGGACACGGGGGACGAGGGCCTCAAGCCGATCGACGCTGATGCCCTCTCCGGGCTCCTCCGGCTGGCTCACGCCTCGGCAGGACTGGTCGGCGACACCGACCTCGCGACCGACGCCATCCGCATCCAGAGTGTCCCCGTGTCCATCCGCACCGCCGAAGGCGCCCTCGAGATCGACTTCCTCAACAGCTTCCACCTCGAGGACCTCACTTCCGTGTCCGAGCAGGTCGCCAGGGGCGACGTGGGAGCCGCCCTGTCGACCTACCTGACCGGAGATGGCGACCTGGCTCAAGACCGGCGCATCGACGTGGTCGCGGACATCGGCGCCATGGAGTTCGGTGCCGGCATCGAGCGCCTCCCGAAGGGCAGATGGCCCACGAACCCGTCGCAGCCGCTCGCGACCAGCCAGCAGTTCGCCGTCGACCACGCGCTGCGCGACCTGATGCCGGCAGCGGGTCTCATGGGGGTGAACGGCCCACCCGGGACGGGTAAGACGACGATGCTGCGCGACATCCTCGCGGGCAACGTCACCGAGCGCGCCCGCCGTCTGTCCGCGCTAGCCAGGCCCGAGGACGCGTTCACCTCCGTCGTCCACCAGTGGAACGGAGCGCAGGGCCACAGGATGTCCGTGCCGCAGCTCCGACCAGAGCTGACGGGCTTCGAGATGGTCGTCGCCTCGTCCAACAACTCCGCGGTGGAGAACATCTCCTCGCAGATCCCCGGACGCGATGCGATCGACGAGAGGTGGCGGGGGTCGGCGGACTACTTCGGCGAGCTCGCGTCCCTGGTCATGAGGAAGAGCGGCACGCGTACGCCATCCTCGGACAGCGACGGCGCGGAGGCGTGGGGCCTCGTCGCGGCGAGGCTCGGGAAGAAGGAGAACCGAGGCGCCTTCTACTCCTCCTTCTGGTTCGGAGAGCAGAGCGACGAGCTCGCGGCGGATGGCCGTGCGCCCGTACGGGGCATGCAGGAGCTACTCACCCGATGGAGGGACGGATCCGAGCCGTTCCGCCCATGGGATGACGCTCGTCGTGCGTTCCAGGACGCCGAGCGGAGGGTCGACGAGCAGATCCGCGAACGGAGCGAGGCGGATGCCAGACGCCGCCTGCTCCCGCACCTGCGGGAGCAGGAACACGAGACCGCGGGCGCGGTGGTGCGCCTGGAGACCTGGGCGGCCCAAGTTGAGACCGAGTCCGCGGCTCACGCCATCGCCCGAGCGGACGCCGCTGCCGCGCTCGAGCGCGCGGTGGGCAGGATCCAGGACCATGTCCTCGTCAAACCGGGTATCTGGGAGACGTTGTTCTCCCTCGGCCGCGCGGTCCGCGAGTGGCGTCTGGCGCTTGGGCCGTTGGAGATCGCCCGGGACCAGGCCGCGGCCCGCGACGACGCGGAGCGACGCCGCTCCGAAGCCGACCGCCTAGCTCAGGCACGTGCCGCGCAGGAGGTGAGCGCCGCCCGCCAGGAGCTCTCCGCGGTCCGCCGTCGTATCGCGGCCACCGTGAAGGAGTGCGAGCAGGACGACGCCCGCATCGGGGGACCGCGTCCTGGAGCGGGCCGTACGGATCAGGAGAGGGAGATGATCGCACCCTGGCTCGACGCGACGCTCGACGCGGCGCGGTCCGATCTCTTCCTCGCCGCCCTGGAGCTGCACCGCGACTTCCTCGCCAGCGCGGCGTCGACGATGGTCCGTGGCCTGCGCGCCGCATGCCAGGTCGTCGCCGGCAGTTCCCCGGCCGACCTCGAGGGCGAGAAGCTGAAGGCGGCGTGGCAGCTCTTCTTCCTCGTGGTCCCCGCGATCTCCACCACGTTCGCGTCATCAGGCCGCATGTTCGGGTCGCTCGGACGCGAGGCGCTCGGTTGGCTGCTCATCGACGAAGCCGGTCAGGCGGCACCGCAGCACGCCGCCGCCTCGATCTGGCGGGCCCGACGGGTCGTGGCGGTCGGTGATCCCCTCCAGCTCCCGCCGATCATCTCCGTACCCCAGAAGACCGTCGGGGCGCTCGCGCTGGCGCACGAGGTGACTCCCACCTGGATCCCACCGCGCGCGTCGGTGCAGACCCTCGTGGACCGGGTGGCCCGTTTCGGCACATCCTTGCCGCAGGGCGACGAGATGATGTGGGTGAGCGCACCGCTGCGCGTCCACCGCAGGTGCGACGACCCGATGTTCACGATCTGCAACCGCATGGCGTACGCCGGGCTGATGTTCCACGCGACGGTCCAGGCGGACCGATTCGACGGGCCTGACGGGCCGCGCGTATCCCCCAGCCACTGGGTCGATGAGCCAGCGACGACTCCGGGCAGCCATCTCCAACCCGGTCAGCTGGCGCGCACCCGGAACGCCATCGAGTACCTCCTCGGGCTCGGAATCAGTGCCGAGGAGATCATCGCCATCTCGCCCTTCCGGTCCGTTGCGGATCGCCTGGACGCTCTCAAGCATGACTACCCGGGGCTGACCGCGGGGACCATCCACACCGCCCAGGGACGCGAGGCGGAGGTCGTGCTGCTCGTGCTCGGTGGCGATCCCGACAAGCCCGGCGCACGAGCCTGGGCGGCCGAGAGCGTCAATCTGCTCAACGTCGCGGTGAGCCGCGCTCGCCGGAGGTTGTATGTGGTCGGCGACCTGGCCGCGTGGCGCCGACACCCCTACTTCAGCCAGGTGGCCGCCGCGCTCCCAGCTCAGCGGCGCGGAGGCAGCGCCGACTGAGATCGCATCACATCGTGTTCCAGTGGTACCGGCCGCTGGCGTCGGGGCCCTTGCCGCCGCACTTGTAGCTGCGTCCGTTGTCCGCCTGCGCCACGGCGCCCACCGAAGAGCAGAAGCCGCCCGGGTTGATGCCGCCAGTCTGCTGCGCCGGCGAGGGAGCCGGGGCGGCCGGAGCCGGCGCGGGAGCAGGCGCAACGGGCGCCGGAGCGACCGTAGGCGCGACGGTGGGCTCGGGCGTCGGAGTGGGGGCGGGCGCCAGCAGCACGAGCGTCACGGTGGATCCGGCGTCGGCACGCGACCCCGCGACCGGGCTCTGCGACTTCACCGTCATGCCGGCGGTGAGGCTCGTCGCCTCGCCCGACTCGAGCACGTACTGCACGGCATAGCCGGCCTCGCGGAGGAGCGTCCGGGCGTCGGAGGCGCTCTTCGCGTTGACGTCCTCGACGACGTGGACCGCGGGGGTCGGCGACGCGGTGGGCGTCGGGCTCGCGCTGGCGGAGATCGCCTCCGCCTGGCGCGGAGCGGGAGCGGACGCCGCGACCGGGACCGTGGCCCCGATGACGATGAGCACGGCCGCGCCCGCGGCGGCGACGCCGTTGCGCGAACGGGTCGTCAGGACGGGGATCCAGCTGCGCCGGCCCGTAGCGTAGGGGTAGAGGGCCGTGGCGATCCCGACGAGGCCGAGCGCGACGAACATGCCGCCGAAGCCGCCCAGGGCCGTGATGATCAGCACGGCCAGCGCGACGACTGACGTGATGACCCACGTGGTCGCCGGGTGACGGCTCGGCCGGGTGTCGGTGATCACGGAGGCAGGAGCCGCCGGGGCGACCGGCGCCGCGACGGCAGCCTGTCGCGGGGGTACCGGCATCGCGACGGTCGCCGCCGCCGCGCGGGCGCTCTTCTCCCGAGCCGCCGCCTCGCGCTCCGCCGCCTTCGCTTGCATGGCCGCCTCGCGCTGCGCGAGCTTCGTGGCACGCTGCTGCTCCGCCTCCGCGGCGCGCACGGCCTTCGCCTGCGCGGCCTCGGCGGCGCGCATCGCCTTGTGGTGCGCGGCCTCGGCGGCCTGCGCGTGCCGAACAGCGTCGGCCTGCTGCGACGCCGCGACGGCCGCCGTCGCGGCCGCGCTCGGAGCGGGCGTCGGCGCTGCGGCGGGCTGCACCATCGGCGCGACGTGCTGCGTCCACGCGGATCCATCCCAGTAGCGGAGCTGCCCGGATCCGTCGGGGAACCAGCCGGAAGGAGCGGCGGAGGGGACGTCGGGCATGGAACTCCTCGGGTGCGTGCCGCGACGAAGGGGTAGGCGGCAGGTGGTGCCGTCGAATGACGACGCCTGAGGCTATGAGCGCGCTCCCGCGGGCGTAAGCCCTCGTGTGGGGGTGAAAGCGGGCCAGGCTACTGAGACTGCTCGTCCGAGTAGCGTCCTCGCACGGCACGCAAACGGTAGGCACCGCTTTAGAACACGCCCCTCGACGCACTGGATTTGTGGTTGGCGAAGCAGCCCACTCAACAGCATCCCCACTACATGCGCATCTCCCTGCGCAGGCAGGGCAGCAGCAGCTCATGCGTCAACGCGACACCCCGCCCGCCGCGCCGTTTCTGCTGATAAATAGATGCACTATACGGCACCCATTCGTTTTGGCAACTCCCAGTTCGGGGGCCAACATTCGGCGTAGTTCTTTGAGGCGCCTGAACTTAAGTTAGACCAGGTGTATTAAGTCCCCGCACTCGTCTGTAGGGTCACTCGCATGGCCAGACCCACTCCCACTTCAATCGCCCATTTGTACGCAAGTAGCACGCAAGACCAATTGCCCGACACGCGCGTCGACACCCTTAGCGAATCTTTTCCATCAATTGTCATCCTCGCAGAGCAGTACGGCATAGACGTTGCAGATGCCCTCGACCGCTGGGTGTCTACTGTCGGAGCCGCGGGGGTCTCTGCGCTTATAGCGAAAAGCACCTCATCCTTTGAGGTCGCTAGATACATTAGAGAAGCCGTTTCTCGGGATGGGCAGCCGCTCCCCCTACTCGCGTACTTAATAGCCGAGGAACGTCTTCGGCACGACGCTGCCGGCATTTCGGGCTATCTAAAGTCCGCTGGCACTTCTATGCCGGACACCTATTTGCAACTGATTGAGCGCCTAGGCGAGTCGTTTCTTAATACGGCATTTGAAGCAACATGGAAGCGCAGAGCGGTTTTTAGCCGCGCACTGAATGCGTCAAGAGCGTACTTAGGCTACGTCAAGCAAGAGGCTGACCTGAGCAACACGCGATTACGCCGAGGAACCCTTACCCGCCTAGGCATGTCGACAGTGCTTCTGGCTCGCTTTGGTCCAGTCCAGGAGGAAGCCTTGCGCGAGGCTCGCACAATATTGCTCACCACTCATGAACAGGGATCTGAACAGGCCCTTACGTACTTCATTGAAGCCTCTACCTGGCTTTACGACCTTTTCGGAGACAAAGAAGCGGTGCGTGAGGCGGCGCGTCTATTCTTGAGCGACCCAAGACGCGATGGAGCGCGTTGTATCGCAGGAGCGCATACCTGGCTTAGGTTGGCGGGAAACGCAACGTCATCGGAGGGCCGAGCCGGTTTCATCCACCGAGGGCGTGAAAGTCTCCAAGCTTCATCGCTTGAGGACAACTTCAGCCGCAAGGAAGAAATTGCGGCCAGAACGCTCTTATTAGCCATGTTTGATGCCCTCGAAACTCAGGCGGCACAGGGATACTCAGATCTTGACACTAGATGCGTTCTTTTTCCCTTCGGCCTCCGGCGCCCCGACACCACAATGCCTAAAAGCTATTACAGAGCTCTCCCCGAACTCATTGATTCTCTTCGGAACTCCGAGCACTACGGCGACTACCTGTTCCGTGACTTGCGAGCGGACTTGCATTCGTTTTTCGCTCGGGCACCTGAAACCACATCTTCAGATGCAGAAGCGTCATTACGCACTGCTATCGAGCTACGCCTCGGACGCAGCCACAGGGAACGCCCTTTAGGCCGCGCAGGCGTCGAAGCGAGTATTGCAGAGGATTACTTTCTTCTGGCCACCATGAACCGAAGTACAGAAGATCGTCGCGCGGGATTTCGGTCACTCTTACGTGCACCGGGCAGCGCCTCCTCTAGTCCACGTCACTTGACCTTGATGGCTAAGGAACTGGATGCACACGGGCCTCTCCGAGGATTTGCCCTCGAAGGTCCAGACGAGTACACCTTTGCCATTCAGTCCGGGGACACCAACGCGATGTTTTCCGCGGCAGCTCGCGTAGCTTATCAAAGTGCAGACTTAGCTCACGTTCAATTGGGCGGCCGAAGCGGCGTTGTCAGCCTCCGCGACGTCGATGGCAGTACAGGGCAGACGTTTGTCTTCAAGACCATGTCTAGGGAGGGGCGGGATCGCGACGCTGCGTTCACTTCTCGGGTAATGGATAGCCTGAATCAGTACGGCTTTTCGAGCCGTTTCGGAATAATAGAACATCTCACTGAAATCAAACCTTTAACGCAATCCACGCCGGGAGTCTCGGAAATTATATCGGTTAGGCGGTACTCAAATGGCTTTATACTGGGCCAACATCTACCCTTACAGTCGGACACGTTGCGATTGGCTACACTGAGTAGCACAGCCGAATATCTAGCATTGATTCATCACTCAGGAGTTGATGGACGAGTAATGACGGGTGCCCGGCGAGAACTGCGAAGCAAGGAACTGGGACGATGGCTTAGAGCCCTCACGGGGGACGACGTTTTGCGCGACAGATTATTTAACAGATGGTGGGACGAGATTGCCAATGCACCGCTGCTGCCTCGGCGAGACGCACATCCCATGAATTGGTTAGTCGATGCGGACAACCGCATTCTCGCCGTCGATCTTGAATCAACAGGCGTCCGCCCTTACGGCTACGAAATTGCACAATTACTAGAAGACGGGCAGCTTCTTGATCCCGATGATTGGGAGAGCCGTCGAGCAGTCGTGAAGGCCTACACAGATTCTTGGCAATTCGTCTCCGGTCAAGTGCTTACTGAAGCGGAAGCCTTTCATCTTTACCAATTAGGCGCTATCGCTCGAGCAGTGCGTGCCATTAGCCTCCCATCAGCCTCCTCGCAGACTCGAGCTTTCGGCGGCAAAATACTTGAAGTACTGAGCTCCAAGGGTGAGCAGGATGCAGTTCGCTCTCTCGCATTAGACCTTAGCCAACTTTGGGCCAGGCAAACAGGGCGCGTCGGGGACGACGAGTATCAGATTCTTTCTAATGCGGATAGACGGCGGATCAGCCGCGCTATGGCCTATCGCCTACGACACGATCCTTCAACTCCTGCCACAAAGGATGGTTGGGTGCACGTGGACGAGTTGACAGACCTTCTACGTTCTTCCGGGCATAAAGTTACCAGCGCTCAGCTAATTCTTATTGCCGGAGCTTTGGGTGAGCAGCGATTCGAACTGGAGGGGTATGACATCAGAGCAGTTTATGGCCATTCGACTCGAACCAGTATCGCCTATTCATCAAAGAATCCACCCCGTGTTTTGTATCATGCAACGCCGCTAAGAAACCTGAAGTCCATACTTGAGGCCAGAGCCGGGTTAGTACCCGGACGGCGGAATTGGGTCCATTTAACTGACTCTTGCTCCGTCGCCCTTAACGCCGCGAGGAGACAGCAGGCATCGGTTGCAGTACTGGAAATAGACGCCGCGTCGCTCGACGGTCTTGTATACGCGACGGGTTCGACATGGTTGGCTAAAGAGGTGCCCGCTAGCCAATTAAGGCTACTTCCTCTTCGTGAAATGCACGAGCTTGTGGACGCTGACACTTCGGTTCAGGACGAGTACTAGCAAGGAAGCTTTCTCGCGGGCCGGCCATATTGAATATATTTCGACGCGAAATTGACGAATGCCTCGGAAGGACCAGTAGATCCTTCCGAGGCATGTCCGTCGGGCTGACAGGATTTGAACCTGCGACCCCTTGACCCCCAGTCAAGTGCGCTACCAAGCTGCGCCACAGCCCGCTGTCCCATCGCTGGGCAACTCGTAGAGCCTACCGCATCGGCGGCACTGCTCCGGCACGCGCCGAACGACCGAGCGGCGCCGGATCAGGCCGCCGCACCACCCGACGGCCGCGCCGACGACGAGCCCGCCGCGGAGCCGCCCGCCACCCGCCCCGGCTTCGGGAACGCGTCGCGCATGTGGTCGCTCCGCAGGATGTCCGCCACCCCGATGAGCAGCAGCGAGAAGACGATCTGCTCGATGACCATCCAGAGCGGGTAGAGGCCCGGGATCGCGGCGATCACCAGCGTCACGATGGGGAAGATCTGGCTGAACAGGCGCAGGCGCGAGTACGCCCACCAGTAGCCGGCCGAGGCGCGCCAGGCGAAGTAGTAGAGCGTGAGGGTCATCGCGAGCACCACGAGGGAGCGGAACCAGACGGCGGGGGCGACAGGGATGCCGTCCGAGGCGAGGGTCAGGGCGATGGCCACGGCGGTCGCGCCGACGGCGGTCTCGGCGATGAGGATCCACCGGATCCAGCGGAACGCCCGCGTCGTCCACGGGTGGTCGCGCATGTCCTCGGCGATGACGTGGCCCGCCTGGCGCCCGGCGGCGATCCGATCGAGACGGCTGAGCAGCTGGTCCACCGGTGCGATCCTCCGTGTCTCGTGAGCGGGCGTCGGATGCGCCCGGATCAGGGTACGACGTGACGCCTGGAGCCGCCCGCGAACCCGCGACGCGACGCCAGACGGACAGGCACCGCTCCCCCGCGTGACACCCCGTGACGCCCCGCGTCGTCACACCCCGCAACCCCGCGTCACACCCCTCGCGACCGCCGCTGGCCCGCCCCTACCGTTGCCCCACCGCGAGGCGCGGCACCGGTCGCGCCCCTTCACGAGAGGACAGGACATGACCCTGATCGACCGCGAGCCCCGACCCGCATCCGGCTCCCCCGCGCCCGCCCCCGGCACCGCGAACGCGAACGCGAACGCGAACGCGACCGCCGACCGCCCGCGCCCCGCTCCCCTCGGCGACGCGCCCGTCGACCGCTGGAAGGGCGCACCCCGTCCCACGACACCGGCCGCGTGGATCGCCCGCGCCCGCGAGGTCGCCGACATCCTCGCCGTCGACCAGGTCGAGCGCGATCGCGCCGGCGCGAGCCCGCACCAGGAGGTCGCGCTCCTCAAGCACGCCGGCCTCGTCACGCTGCTCGGGCCCGCGGAGCACGGCGGCGGCGGGCAGACGTGGGACACCGCGTACAAGGTGATCCGCGCGGTCGCCCGCGGGGACGGATCCATCGGCCAGCTCCTCGGCTACCACTACCTCTGGGCGTGGGCGGCGCGGCTCGTCGGCACGGACGCGCAGATCGCGGCCGTGGAGGAGCTCGCCACGACCGGGAACCTCCTCTTCGGCGGCGCCGTGAACCCGCGCGACTCCGACCTCGTCATCCGCGAGGACGGCGACGACCTGATCTTCTCCGGACGGAAGTCCTTCAGCACGGGCGGAGTCGTCTCCGACCTCACGGTGCTCGAGGGCGTCCTCGAGGGCACCGACACGCACGTGTTCGCGATCGTGCCGACGGACCAGCCGGGCATCGTCTTCGGGCACGACTGGGACAGCCTCGGGCAGCGGCTCACGGAGTCGGGCTCGGTGGAGATCCGCGACGTGCGGGTGCCGTGGACCGACGCGGCCGGGTTCGTCGACAAGGTCTTCCAGCCGCTGGTCTACGGCACGCTCAACGTCCCCGCGATCCAGCTGGTGTTCGCGAACTTCTACCAGGGCATCGCCGAGGGCGCGCTCACGACGGCCGCCGCGTACACGCGCAGCACCACGCGCGCCTGGCCGTACGGCGGCGACGACAAGGAGCGCGCGACCGACGAGTGGTACGTGCTCGAGGGCTACGGGCAGCTGCAGTCGAAGCTCTGGGCGTCGGAGGCGCTGCTGGATCGGGTGGGCGCGGAGATCAGCGCCGTGCTGCACGCGCCGCGCGAGAAGCTCACCGAGCGGAAGCGCGGCGAGATCGCCGTCCGGGTCGCGGCGGCCAAGGCGCGCATCGTGGAGGACGGGCTCGAGGTCGGCACGCGCGTGTTCGAGCTGACCGGTGCGCGCGCGACCGCGTCCAAGGTCGGGCTCGACGTCTTCTGGCGGAACCTCCGCACGCACAGCCTCCACGACCCGATCGCCTACAAGCGCCGCGAGGTCGGCCGGCACGTGCTGCTCGGCGAGATCCCGGAGCCGACCTGGTACACGTGATCCGCGCCCGGGGGACGACGGACGGCGCCGACCCCGCGAGGGATCGACGCCGTCCGTCGTGCTGCGAGCCGAGGCCCGCAGAAGCCAGCTAGCGCTTCCGCTTCTCCCGCACGCGCATGTTGACGATGATCGGGCTGCCCTCGAAGCCGTAGATCTCGCGCAGGCGGCGCTGGATGTAGCGACGGTACTGCGGGTCGAGGTACCCGGTCGTGAAGAGCACGAATGTCGGCGGACGGCTGGAGGCCTGCGTGCCGAACAGGATGCGCGGCTGCTTGCCGCCGCGCACGGGGTGCGGGTGCGCCGCGGTGAGCTCGGCGAGGAACGCGTTGAACTTGCCCGTCGCGATGCGGGTGTCCCACGACTCCAGCGCCGTCTCGAGCGCCGGCACGAGCTTCTCCATGTGGCGGCCGGTGCGGGCGGAGATGTTGACGCGCGGCGCCCACGACACGTGCGCGAGGTCGGTCTCGATCTCGCGCTCGAGGTAGCGGCGGCGCTCGTCGTCGAGGAGGTCCCACTTGTTGAACGCCAGCACGAGCGCGCGGCCCGACTCGAGCACCAGCTCGATGATGCGGATGTCCTGCTCGCTGATGACCTCGGAGACGTCGATCATGACGACCGCGACCTCCGCCTTCTCCAGCGCCGCGCTCGTGCGCAGCGACGCGTAGAAGTCGGCGCCCTGGGCGAGGTGCATGCGGCGGCGGATGCCGGCGGTGTCGACGAAGCGCCACACCTTGCCGGCGATCTCCACCTGCTCGTCGACCGGGTCGCGCGTGGTGCCGGCGAGCTCGTTGACGACCACGCGCTCCTCGCCCGCGGCCTTGTTGAGCAGGCTCGACTTGCCGACGTTCGGGCGGCCGAGGATGGCGACGCGGCGGGGTCCGCCGACCTCCTCCTTGGCGACCTTGGAGACGAGCGGCAGGGTCTTCAGCACGAGGTCGAGGAGATCCGCGACGCCGCGGCCGTGCAGCGCGGAGACGGGGTGCGGCTCGCCGAGGCCGAGCGACCACAGCGAGGCGGCGTTCGGCTCCTGGCGCGCGTCGTCGACCTTGTTGGCCGCGAGGATCACCGTTTTCTTGGTCTTGCGGAGCAGGCGGACGACGTGCTCGTCCGTGCTCGTGGCGCCCACGTTCGCGTCGACGACGAAGAGCACGGCGTCGGCGAGGTCCATCGCGATCTCGGCCTGCATGGCCACGGACGCGTTGATGCCCTTCGCGTCGGGCTCCCAGCCGCCGGTGTCGACGAGCGTGAACCAGCGTCCGCCGTACTCGGCCTTGTAGGAGACGCGGTCGCGCGTGACGCCGGGGGTGTCCTCGACGACGGCCTCGCGGCGACCGAGGATGCGGTTGATGAGCGCCGACTTGCCGACGTTCGGGCGGCCGACGACCGCGAGCACGGGCAGCGCCGGCAGGTACGTGACCTGGTCGGGGTCGTCCGTCGCGGCCTCGAGGACCTCGAGGTCCTCGTCGTCCAGGTCGTAGTCCTCGAGCCCGGCGCGGAGCGTCTGCGCGCGCTGGGCCGCGAGCTCCTCGTCGATGCTCGACAGGCGCTCGTGGAGCCCGCTGTCGAGCTCGGGGAAGTCGTCGTCGTGATCAGCCATGTTGTCCTCTGGCGTGTCGGCCCGTCGCCGGGCCGCGCCTCAATCTGTTCGTGCGTGAACGAGATCGACCACCGCCTGGACGGTCTGGTCGAAGTCGATGTCCGTGGAGTCGATGGTGGTCACACCATCTGCGGCGTTCATGAAATCGACGACCTGCGAGTCGGCCCGATCCCGGGAGGCGAGTGATTCGCCGACCGCGGCTGCCGACTGGGTCGACGTCTCCGCGGAACGCCTGCTCATCCTAGCTTCCGGGGAGGCCGTCAGCAGAATGCGGACCTGGGCGTCGGGCGCGACGACCGTCGTGATGTCGCGGCCCTCGACCACGATGCCGGGCTTGTCGCTCGACGCCATGAGCGACCGGAACAGCTCCACCATGTAGTGCCGCACCTCGGGCACGCGGGCCACGCGGCTCACGACGGCGGAGACGCGGGGCTCGCGGATCGCCTCGGTGACGTCGGTGCCGCGAACGGAGACCCGGGTCTCGGACGGGTCGATCGCGATGTCGTAGTCGAAGCCCTCGATGAGGCTCGTGACGGTCGCGGGATCCTCGGTGTCGACGCCGCTCTCCAGCGCGAACCAGCTGAGCGCGCGGTAGGCGGCGCCCGTGTCCTGGTAGTCGAAGCCGAGGGCGCGCGCGGCGGCGCGGCTCACGCTCGACTTGCCGCTGCCTGCGGGGCCGTCGACGGCGACGACCGTGCGGTTGAGCGTGGCGTCGACCAGCAGGGCGTCCTCGAGGGGATCCCTCTCCACGGGGTCGGGTGCGTTCACAGCGTCTCCGGTCATCCGGCGATCCTCCAGTCACGTTCGTCGAGCCGCGCGACCAGGCGGTCGCGGGCCTCGGGCAGCACGGCGATCTCCACGAGACCCACCTGCGCGCCCTGGGAGTGCTCGAGGCGCAGGTCCTCGATGCTGACGTCGGCGGCGCCGACGTCGGAGATCAGCGCGGCCAGCTGGCCGGGGCGGTCGTCGATCATCACGGTCACGGCGGCGAAGCGGCGGTCCTGGCCGTGCTTGCCGGGGATGCGCGCGACGCCGGCGTTGCCCGCGTGGATCCGCTCGGCCACCCGCAGCCGGGCCCCCTGCGCGTCGACGTCGTCGAGCGCGTCGATCACCTCGTCGAGGTCGGTGCGGAGGGCCTTGAGGATCGGCACGATGCGGGAGGCGTTCGCGCCGAGGATCTGCACCCACAGCGCGGCGTCGCTCGACGCGATGCGCGTCGTGTCGCGGAGGCCCTGCCCGGAGAGGCCGAGCGCCGCCGCGTCGCCGTCGGCGAGCCGCGACGCCAGGAGGCTCGCGACGACCTGCGGCACGTGCGAGACGAGCGCCACGGAGGCGTCGTGCTCGTCCGCCGTCATCTCGATCGGCACCGCGCCGAGGTCGAGGATCAGCTGCTCGACGGGCGCGCCCGCGGCGTACGTGATGCCGTCGTGGCCCGCGATGACCCAGGGCCGGCCGAGGAAGAGGTCGCCCGTCGCGGAGACGGGGCCGCCGCGCTCGCGCCCGGCGAGCGGGTGGGAGCCGAGGTAGCGGGAGAGGTCGGCGCCCATCGCGGCGAGCTCCGCGAGCGGCGCGGCCTTCACGCTCGCGACGTCGGTGACGAGCGCGTCCGGGTGCGCGGCGAGCTCGGCGGCGACCACGCGCGCGGTCACGTCCGGCGGGACGCAGACGATGACGAGCGACGGCCGGTCGGGCGTCGGCGAGATGTCGGCGATGCGGCCCGCGCCCATGTCGGCCGCGAGGCGGAGCGTGGTCGGCGACGCGTCGGCCAGCACCACGTCGACGCCGCGCGCCCGCAGCCCGAGCGCGATGCTCGTGCCGAGGAGGCCCGTGCCGACGATGCGGACGGTCCCCTGCACGCGCGTGTCGGTGGCGGCGGCCGCGCCCGCGGCCTCGCTCACTCGCCGTCCTCGCGGTCCACGTCCCCCTGCGCCTCGGCGTCCGCGCTCGCGCCCTGCGGCGTCGCGGGTCCGGCCTGCGCGCGGGCCTCGCGCGAGATGGTGAGGAGCTGGCCGAGCTCGTCGGAGGTGAGGTCGCGCACGCGGCCGACCCCGAGGGATCCGAGGTGCAGCGGCCCGAACTGGCGGCGCACCAGCTCCTCCACCGGGTGGCCGACCTCGTCGAGCATGCGGCGCACGATGCGGTTGCGGCCCGAGTGCAGCGTGATCTCCACGAGCGTCTGGTCGCCGCCGCCCGAGAGGATGCGCGCGCGGTCCGCCTGGATCGGCCCGTCCTCGAGGTCCACGCCCTGCGTGAGGCGCTGGATCGTCTGCGGCGTGACCCGGCCCGTGACCTTCGCGATGTACGTCTTCAGCACGCCGAAGGACGGGTGCGCGAGCACGTGCGCCAGGTCGCCGTCGTTCGTGAGGATCAGCAGCCCGCTCGTCTCCGCGTCGAGGCGGCCGACGTTGAACAGGCGCTCCTCGAACTCCTCCGTGAACTCGCGGAGGTCGGGGCGCCCGCGCTCGTCGCGCAGCGAGGAGTAGATGCCGACGGGCTTGTTGAGCATGAGGTAGCGCTTGGAGGTGTCGAGCTGCACGGCCTGGTCGTCGACCGCGACCTCGTCGACGTCGGGGGCGATCCGGCGGCCGGGCTCGGTGACGACCTCGCCGTTCACGGTGACGCGGCCCGCGGCGATCATGTCCTCGCAGACCCGGCGGCTGGCGACGCCGGCGGCGGCCATCACCTTCTGCAGGCGGACGCCCTGCACCGGCTCGTCCGCCTGTGCATTCGAGTGGGGCTGCCAGGCATGGTCAGAGGAGGGGGTCATGGAAGCCTTCCGCCCCGTCGGGGAGCAACGGGGAGATCGGGGGGAGCTCGTCGAGCGAGTTGATGCCGAGCTGCGTGAGCAGGTGGTCTGTCGTACCGTAATGGATCGCGCCGGTCTCGCCGTCGGTGAAGGCCTCGGTCACGAGCCCCCGTGCGAGCAGCGTCCGCACCACCGAGTCGACGTTCACGGCGCGGATCGCGGCGACCTGGCTGCGGCTGATCGGCTGCTTGTACGCGATCACCGCGAGCGTCTCGAGGGCCGCCTGCGAGAGGCGCGTGGGGTTCTGCGTGAGCACGTGGTCGCGGATCACGGTGTCGTACTCGGGCCGCACGTACACGCGCCAGCCGCCGCCGACCTCGCGCAGCTCGAAGCCGCGGCGCACTCCCCCGGTCCGCCCGTCGAAGTCGTCGACGAGCCGCTGGATCGCGCGGCGCACCTCCTTCACGGGCGTGGAGGTGGCCGTCGCGAGGGTCGTCACGCTCTGCGGCTCGTCGGCGACCATGAGCAGCGCCTCGAGCGCTCGGTCGAGGTCGATCGGGGCGTCGGCGTCCGCCGGCTCGGCGACGGTGCCGTCTGCGGGATCCACCGGCTCAGCTGCCATAGCCCGCCCCCAGACTCGCGAGGGTGTCGTCGGTCCAGCTCTCGGCGGTCCACGTGAGCGTGAGCTCCCCGAGCGCCTCCGGCTGGTCGAACTCGATCGCGGCGACCCGGTACAGCTCGAGCACCGCGAGGAAGCGCGCGATGACGACGCCCGTGAGCCCCGCGTCCGCGACGAGATCCCGGAACGTCACCGGCACGCCGCTCCGCAGCCGCGCGACGACGACGGCGGCCTGCTCGCGGATGCTCACGAGCGGCGCGTGCAGGTGATCGAGCCCCACGGTCGGGATCTCGCGCGGCGCGAGCGCGAGCAGCGCGATGGCCGCGAGGTCGGCGGGCGACGTGGTCCAGACGAGCTCGGGCACCTGCGCGCGGAACCGCTCCTCGAGCGGCACGTCGCGGAACGCGCGGCCGGACTCCGCGGCCAGCCGCTCCTGGAACCAGCTGGCCGCCTGCTTGAACGCGCGGTACTGCAGCAGCCGGGCGAAGAGCAGGTCGCGCGCCTCGAGCAGCGCCACGTCCTCGGCGTCCACGAGCTCGCCCTGCGGCAGGAGCCCCACGAGCTTGAGGTCGAGCAGCGTCGCGGCGACCACGAGGAACGAGCTCGCCTCGTCGAGGTCCTCCGGCCCGTCGAGCCCGCGGATGTGCGCGATGAACTCGTTAGTCACGAGGCTGAGGCTCACCTCGGTGATGTCCATCTCGTGGCTGCCGATGAGCGACAGCAGCAGGTCGAACGGGCCCTCGAAGTTGCCGATGCTGACGCGGAAGGCGCGCTCCGGATCCGCCCGGACGACGGAGGCGTCGGCCGCGAGCTCCGGCTCGGCCAGGGGTGCGCCCCTACGCGACGGCGCCACGCGCGACGAGCTCCCGCGCCACCTTGCGGTACGCGAGCGCGGCCGGGTGCTCGGGCGCGAACTGGATGATGGGCTTGCCCGCCACCGACGCGTCCGGGAACTTCACGGTGCGGCCGATCACGGTCTCGAGCACGCTGTCGTCGAACGCCTCGACCACGCGCTGGAGCACCTCGCGCGAGTGCAGCGTGCGCGAGTCGTACATGGTCGCGAGGATCCCGTCGAGCGCGAGCCCCGGGTTCAGCCGGTCCTTGACCTTCTCGATCGTCTCGACGAGCAGCGCGACGCCGCGGAGGGCGAAGAACTCGCACTCGAGCGGGATGAGCACGCCGTGGCTCGCCGTGAGGGCGTTGACGGTGAGGAGGCCGAGCGACGGCTGGCAGTCGATGAGGATGACGTCGTAGTCGGCGCTCACCTTGCGCAGCACGCTGGCGAGGATCTGCTCGCGGGCGACCTCGTTGACGAGGTGCACCTCCGCGGCCGAGAGGTCGATGTTGGCGGGGATGACGTCGAGGCCCTCGAAGCCCGTGGTCTGGATGGCCTCGCGCGGGTCCTTCACGGTGCCGAGCAGGAGGTCGTAGATGGTGACGGCGTCGTGCGTCTGCACGCCGAGGCCCGCCGACAGCGCGCCCTGCGGGTCGAAGTCGACGGCCAGCACGCGGCGGCCGTAGCTCGCGAGCGAGGCGCCGAGGTTGATGGCGGTGGTCGTCTTGCCGACGCCGCCCTTCTGGTTGCAGAGGGAGATGATCTTGGCCGGTCCGTGGCCCTGGAGGGGCTCGGGCTCGGCGAACTCGCGCAGTTCCCGACCGGTGGGTCCGAGCACGGGGACGTCCATTCCCGGGAGCTCGGTCACATCTGGCTTGCGCGTCACGTGGATCTCTCTCTGCCGCTCGTCCGACGCGGGATCCCGCCGGATCCTGCGAGTCTACCCGGGAGGGTCGCTCACGCCCGGCGGGCACGCGGGTGCGCGGTCGTGTAGACGTCGCGCAGGGTGTCGACGGTCACGCGCGTGTAGATCTGCGTGGTCGCCACGGACGAGTGGCCGAGCAGCTCCTGCACCACGCGCACGTCGGCGCCGCCCGCGATGAGGTGCGTCGCGAACGAGTGCCGGAAGGTGTGCGGCGACATCTCCTCCGTGACGCCCGCGCGCTCGGCGGCGGCCTTGATCACGAGCCATGCGTTCTGCCGGGAGAGCGCGTGGCCGCGCAGGCCCAGGAAGAGCGCGGGCGTCGCGGTGCCGCGGGCCGCGAGGATCGGGCGGACGCGCACGAGGTAGGCGTCGACGGCCCGGCGCGCGAACGACCCCACGGGCACGATGCGCTGCTTGCCGCCCTTGCCGAGCACGCGCACGATCTCGGCGGCGGCGCCGTCGGGGCCGAGCACGTCGTCGACCGTGAGCGCCGTGATCTCGCTCACGCGCGCGCCCGTCGCGTACAGCAGCTCGAGCAGGGCCTTGTCGCGCACGCGGAGCGGCTCGTCGCCGTCGGTCGCGTCGAGGATCCGTCCCATCGTCTCGATGGAGACGGCCTTCGGCAGGCGGCTCGGCAGCTTGGGCGGCTTCTGCTCGGCGGACACGTCGACGTCGACGATGCCCTCCTCCACGAGGAACCGGTGGAAGCTCCGGACGCTGGAGAGCATGCGCGCGAGCGACGACGCCGTGAGGCCTCCGTGCTCGGGGTCGCGGACGCGCTGCGCGAAGCCGGCGACGTGCGCGGGGCGGGCGCCGGCCGGATCCACGACGCCCTCGGCCGCGAGGTGCGCCGCGTAGCGCGCGAGGTCGCGGCGGTACGCCTGGATCGTGTTGCGGGACAGGCCCCGCTCCACCTCGACGTGCCGGAGCCAGCGGTCGACGGCGCGCCGCAGCGCGACCGGGACCTCGGGGGCGGCGTCGGGCGCCGCTCCCCCGGGTCCGTCGGCCGCGTCGGTCACGAGGCGGACGCGCCTCCGCCGTCGCGCAGCTTCGGGTGCCGCGGCCAGGGCGCGTCGGCGGGGCCGAGCGTCGCCCAACCGCGCGAGCGCGCGATGTGCGCCTGCAGCACCGCGATCACGGTCGACGGGTTCTGGATCCGCCGCTCGAGCACCGCGGTGACGACCTCGTCGAAGTCCACCCAGCGCACCTCGATGTCGGCCTCCTCGTCGGTGCGCGCGAACGCCTCCGCCGTGGGGGTCAGGCCGCGCGCGAGGTAGACGCGGATCGCCTCGTCGCTGCCGCCGGGCGTCGTGTAGTACTCCGCCAGCACGCTCCACTCGGCGGCGACCAGGTCGGCCTCCTCCGCGAGCTCGCGCTGCACGGCCTCGAGCGGCGGCTCGCCGGTGATGTCGAGGAGCCCGGCCGGGATCTCCCATTCGCGCATGCGCACGGGGTGCCGGTACTGCTTGATGAGGAGCACGCGGTCCTCGTCGTCGATCGCGAGCACCGCGACAGCGCCCGTGTGGTCGACGAACTCGCGCGTGATCTCGCCGTCGCCGTACCGGAACGTCTCGCGGCGGATGTCCCAGATCTTGCCCTGGAACACCTTCTCGCTCGACGTGACGTCGTACGAGACCGGGTCGTCGCGCAGGTCGGTCACGCGACCGCCTCGGCGTCGTCCTCGACGAACAGCGTGCTGGCCGCCTGGCGGTCGAGCGCGGCGCGGATCAGGCCGGCGAACAGCGGGTGCGCGCGGTTCGGGCGCGACCGGAGCTCCGGGTGCGCCTGCGTCCCGATGTAGAACGGGTGCACCTCACGCGGCAGCTCCACGTACTCGACGAGCGTGCCGTCGGGCGAGGTGCCGGAGAACACGAGGCCGGCGTCCTGGATCCGCTCCCGGTACTGGTTGTTGACCTCGTAGCGGTGGCGGTGGCGCTCGTGCGACACGGGCGCGCCGTACAGCTCCGCGGCGAGCGAGCCGGGCGCGAGCGCCGCCTCGTAGAGGCCGAGGCGCATGGTGCCGCCCAGGTCGCCGCCCGCGATGATGTCGACCTGCTCGGCCATCGTCGCGACGACGGGGAACGCGCTGTCGGGGTCGAACTCGCTGGAGGAGGCGCCCGGGAGGTCGGCCTCGTTGCGCGCGTACTCGATCACCATGCACTGAAGGCCGAGGCAGAGGCCGAGCACGGGGATCTTGTTGTCGCGCGCGAACTTCAGCGCGCCGAGCTTGCCCTCGATGCCGCGGATCCCGAACCCGCCCGGCACGCACAGCGCGTCGAGGTCGCCCAGCTTCTTCGCGGCACCCTCGGGCGTCTCGCACTCGTCGGACGCGACCCAGCGCAGCTTCACGCGCGCCGAGTGGGCGAACCCGCCAGCCCGCAGCGCCTCGGTGACCGAGAGGTAAGCGTCGGGCAGGTCGATGTACTTGCCGACGAGGCCCACCGTGACCTCGTGCTTCGGGTCGTGCACGGCGTCGAGCAGGTCGCTCCAGCCGGACCAGTCCACGGCGTCCGCGGCCGGCAGCCCCAGGTGGTCGATGATGTAGCTGTCGAGGCCCTGCCCGTGCAGCATCTCGGGGATGTCGTAGATGCTCGGCACGTCGACCGCGTTCACGACGGCCTGCTCGTCGACGTCGCACATGAGCGCGATCTTCTTCTTGTTCGAGTCGGAGACGGGCCGGTCGCTGCGGAGCACGAGCGCGTCCGGCTGGATCCCGATGGAGCGCAGCGCCGCCACGGAGTGCTGCGTGGGCTTGGTCTTCTGCTCGCCCGACGCGCCCATGTACGGCACGAGCGAGACGTGCACGAAGAAGACGTTGTTCCGGCCGAGCTCGTGGCGCACCTGGCGTGCCGCCTCGATGAACGGCTGGCTCTCGATGTCGCCGACCGTGCCGCCGATCTCGGTGATGATCACGTCGGGCTGCGGCTCGTCCGAGGACTGCAGGCGCATGCGGCGCTTGATCTCGTCGGTGATGTGCGGGATGACCTGCACGGTGTCGCCGAGGTACTCACCGCGGCGCTCCTTCGCGATGACCTCCGAGTAGATCTGGCCGGTGGTCACGTTCGCCGCCTGGTCCAGCTCGATGTCGAGGAAGCGCTCGTAGTGCCCGATGTCGAGGTCGGTCTCCGCGCCGTCGTCGGTCACGAAGACCTCGCCGTGCTGGAAGGGGTTCATGGTGCCCGGATCCACGTTGAGGTAGGGATCGAGCTTCTGCATGACGACGCGCACGCCGCGCGCCGTGAGGAGGTTGCCGAGGCTGGCTGCCGTGAGGCCCTTGCCGAGGGAGGAGACGACGCCGCCGGTCACGAAGATGTGCCTGGTCGTCTTCGCCGTGCCTGTCGTGCTGGTGCTGCTGTCCGTAGAGCTCGGGTCTGTGTCCGCTGAGATGATGTCCGCCACGGGCTTCCATCCTACGTGGGATTCGGGGCGTCGCGACAGCCACGCCGCGCCGCGCCGACCGCGGGTCGTCGGCTCAGCGCAGCGAGGCCGCGGTCTCCACGAGCTCGCGCGCGTGCGCCAGGCCGCTCTCGCTGTCCGGCAGGCCGGAGAGCAGGCGCGCCATCTCCTGGATCCGCGCGTCGCCCTCGAGCTGCGTGACGCTCGACGCGGTGACCTGCCCGTCGCCGCCCTTCACCACGCGGAGGTGGTTGGTCGAGAACGCGGCGACCTGCGCGAGGTGGGTGACGACGATGACCTGCGCGCGCTCCGCGAGCCGGGCCAGCCGCCGCCCGATCTCGATCGCGGCCGCGCCGCCGACGCCCGCGTCGACCTCGTCGAACACGAACGTGGGCACGGGGTCGTCGCCGGCCACCACGACCTCGATGGCGAGCATCACGCGCGACAGCTCGCCGCCGGACGCCCCGCGTCCGAGCGGGCGCGCCTCGGCGCCGGCATGCGGGCGCAGCAGGATCTCGACCCGGTCGGCGCCCGACAGCGCGGGCTCCTCCCGCTGGCTGACCCGCACGTCGAGCGACGCGTCGGCCATGGCCAGGGCGCCGAGCTCGGTCGTGACGGCCGCGGCGAGCCGCGCGCCGGCCTCCTCGCGCACCGCCGTGACGCGCGCGGCCAGCTCGCCGACGAGCCGCTCGTCGCGCTCGACCTCGACGCGCAGCAGGTCGATCCGGTCGGTGTCGCCGTCGAGCTCGAGCAGGCGCGCGCTGCCGGTGTCGAGGAAGGCGAGCGCGTCCTCGACCGTGGGGCCGTGCGCGCGCGTGAGGGCGGCGAGCTCGGCGCGGCGGTCCTGCAGCGTCTCGAGCTCCCGGGCGCCGTCGGCGTCGAGCCCCGCGAGGTAGCCGGAGAGCTGCACGGCGATCTCCGCCACGAGGATCCGCGCGCTGTCGAGCGACTCGATGATCTCGGCGAGCCCCGGATCGTGCGCGGCTACCCGGTCGAGGCGGCGGTGCGCGGTGTCGAGCACGGAGGCGGCGTCGGCCATCTCGCCGGACGCGTCCTCGGACGACATGAGCTCGTGGGCGGCCGACGCGGCGGCCCGCAGGTCCTCCAGGTTCGTGAGGCGGTCGATGCGCTCGCGCAGCTCCTCGTCCTCGCCGGGCTGGGGCGCGACGGCCTCGATCGCGTCGATGGCCGCGCGCAGCTCCTCGGCCTCGCGCGTGCGGGCGTCCTGCTCGGTGACGAGGCGGTCGAGCTCGGCGCGGGCGGAATGCCAGCGGCGGAACACCTCCTGGTACTCGCCGAGGACGGGCGCGAGCGCGGATCCGGCGAACCGGTCGAGGGCCTGCCGCTGCGCGGTGGACGACCGCAGCCGCATCTGGTCGGACTGCCCGTGCACCACGACGAGCTGCTCGCCGATCTCCGTGAGCAGCGCCGCCGGCGCACCGCGGCCGCCGACCGACGCGCGGCTGCGGCCCTCGGACGAGAGCTGGCGCGTGACGATGAGCTCGCCTCGCGAGCCGTCCCCGAACGGGTCGACGTCTCCCCCGGCGTCGCGCACGCGCTCGGGCACGGGCCCGTCGGCCGCGATGATCCAGCGTCCCTCGACGACCGCGCGCTCGCTCCCCTGCCGCACGGCGCCCGAGTCGGCGCGCGCGCCGAGCAGCAGCCCGAGGGCGGTGACGACCATGGTCTTGCCCGCGCCGGTCTCGCCCGTGACGGCCGTGAAGCCGGGCCCGAGCGGCAGCGTGGCCTGGCCGATCACCCCGAGGTCGCGGATGGTGATCTCCTCAATCACGGTCGACCGGCCCCCTCCAGCCGGTGACCGGCAGCTCGAACTTGTTCACGAGGCGGTCGGTGAACGGCGACTGCTTGAGGCGCGCGAGGCGCACGGGGATGGCAGACCGGCGGGTCTCGACGCGCGCGCCGGGCGGCATGTCGCGCGTGCGGCGTCCGTCGCACCACAGCACACCGGATCCGGACGTGCGGCTGAGCACCTCGACGGCGACCGTGGACTCCGGGCCCACGACGAGCGAGCGGGCAAAGAGCGTGTGCGGGCTGAGCGGCACCACGAGCATGGCCTCGAGGCTCGGCCACACGATGGGGCCGCCGGCCGAGAACGCGTACGCGGTGGATCCCGTGGGCGTCGAGACGACCATGCCGTCGCAGCCGTAGGACGCGAGCGGACGGCCGTCGATCTCGACGACGACCTCGAGCATGCGCTCGCGGCTGGCCTTCTCGACGGTCGCCTCGTTCAGCGCCCAGGTGCGGTAGACGATGTCGGCGCCGACCTTGAGCGTGACGTCGAGCGTCATGCGCTCCTCGACGGTGTAGTCACGGTCGAGCACGCGGCGCACCGTGGCCGTGAGGTCCTCCCGCTCGCTCTCGGCGAGGAACCCGACGTGCCCGAGGTTGACGCCCAGCAGCGGCACCGACGTGCCGCGCACGATCTCGGCCGAGCGCAGGATCGTGCCGTCCCCGCCGAGGACGATCACGATCTCGAGATCGGCCGTCTGCACGTCCTCCCCGAGCACGGCGACGCCCTGCATCTCAGGGGCGAAGTGCAGGATGTCGGCCTTCTCGTCGGCCGTGAGCACGAGGTGCACGTCGGCCTCGGCCAGCTGCGCGCACACGCTGAGCGCCGCGTCGATGGAGTCGCGCCGTCCCGTGTGGGACACGACCAGGATGTGCCTCACGGGTCCAGCCACTTCGCTCACGCTCCTGTGATCTCGTTCGACGTCGATCTCCATTGTGTCGGATTGCCGCCCGCGCGACCGCTGAACCAGGCGAGGTACTCGTGGTTCCCGGCCCCGCCGACGATCGGGGAGGAGACGAGGCCGGCCGTGCCGAGCCCCAGGTCCCAGGCGGCCCAGAGCACGCGCATGACGGCGTCGTCGCGGAGGCCGGGATCGTGCACGATGCCCTCCCGGATCCCCGTGCGGCCCACCTCGAACTGCGGCTTGATCAGCAGCACGACATCCGCCCCGTCCGCTGCCGTGCTCGCGATCGCGGGCAGCACGAGGCCCAGCGAGATGAAGGAGAGGTCGCCGACCACGAGCGCGGGCCGCTCCCCCGCGAGGTCGTCGGGGGTGACGCCGGCGAGCGACTCCGGCGTCAGGTCGCGCACGTTGAACCCCTCGACGACGTCGACGCGCGGATCCTCGCGGATGAGCGGATCCAGCTGCCCGTGACCCACGTCGAGCGCCACGACGCGCCGGGCGCCCCGCTCGAGCAGCACCTGCGTGAACCCGCCGGTGGACGCGCCGACGTCGAGCGCCAGGCGCCCCGCGACCACGACCTCCGGGAAGGCGTCGAGCGCCCCGATGAGCTTGTGGGCGCCGCGGCTCACGTAGGCGTCGGTCCCGGCGACCTCGACGACGGATCCCGGCATGACGCGGGACGACGCCTTGATGACCCCGCGCCCGTCGACCGTGACGAGCCCGTCGGCGATGAGCCGCGCGGCGTGCGTGCGTGAGCGCGCGAGGCCGAGGGCCGGCAGGGCGGCGTCGAGCCGCAGGTCGCCGCCGAGCGCCTCGCCGGGCGCGGCGTCGGATCCGTCGCCCGGGTCAGCCACGCGCCGCGGCCCCGTCGCCGCCCTCGAGCCGCGTCCGCAGCTCGTCGTGCAGCAGCGCGAAGGCGGCCGCGCGGTCGCCGAGCGGCTGCTCCTCGATCAGCTGGAGCCGGGAGACCAGCTCCTCGGCGACATCGCGGTCGTCGTGCTCGTCGCGGTCCTCGGGCTCGTCGCTCACGGCGTCACGCTACGCCCGGCCCGCGTCGGCGGCACCGGCCGCGACGTAGAGGGACTCCTGCACGTCGAGCCCGTAGATCGGCCGGCCCGAGTTCCAGATGACGGCGCAGGCGGCGCGGAGCGTGTCGATCGTGGATCCGCCGTCCTTCACGACCTCGACGCGGTCGCCCGCGATGCGCACGGACGACCTGCCGACCGTGGCGACGCGGCCCTCCTGCGAGAATCGGGTCTCGGGGTACGGCTCGTGCAGCTGCCCGAGGTGCTCGAGGATGAAGGTCGGCCGTTGGTCCTCCTCGGCGGCGAGGAGCTGCTTCGCCCGGTCGATGCCGGTGAGCACGTGGACGGACGCCATCCCGGCGCGCGTGGCGCCGAGGATGTCGGTGTCGAGCCGGTCGCCGAGGAACACGGGCCGCTGGGCGCCGAAGCGCTCGCGCGCCACGTCGAAGATCGGCGTCTCCGGCTTGCCCGCGACGACGGGCAGGCGCCCGACCGCCGTGTGCACCGCGGAGACGAGCGTGCCGTTGCCGGGCGCGATGCCGCGCGCGACGGGGATGGTCCAGTCGGTGTTGGTCGCGACCCACACCACGTCCGGGTCGGCCAGCGCGAACGCGGCCTCGGCCAGCTGGGTCCAGCCCACCTCCGGCGCGAAGCCCTGCACGACCGCCGCCGGCTCGTCCTCCGTCGAGCGCGTGACGACGTAGCCGGCCTTCTCGAGCTCGTGGACGAGCCCCTCGCCGCCGACGACCAGCACCGTGGATCCCGCGGGCACGCGGTCCGCGAGCAGGCGCAGCGCGGCCTGCGGCGACGTCACGACGTCGTCGGGCGCGACCGTCAGCCCGAGCGAGCTCAGGTGCTCGGCCACGGACGCGTCGGTGCGCGAGGCGTTGTTGGTGATGTAGCCCAGGCGGATCCCGTCGTCGGCCGCGCGGTTCAGCGCGTCGACGGCGTGCGGGATGCTGTCGGGCCCGGCGTACACGACGCCGTCGAGGTCCGCGAGGATCACGTCGACGCCGTCCAGCGGGGCGCTCCCCTTCGCTGCCCTAGCGAACATCGCGGTCCGCCTCCTCGGCCTCGGTCGCGTCCGCGACAACGCCCGCGTCCGCGTCGTCGGCGCCACCGTTCCCGTCGGCCTGGAGCTCGTCGTCGACGTCGATCGCGATCTCCGCGCTGTCCCCCTCCTCGCTCGGCGGGACCGGCGCGCCGTCCGCGTCGGGATCGTCGTGCTCCAGGGACCTGTCGCCACCGCCGTCCTCGACGTCCAGCTCCTCCTCGACGACCTCGACCATGTCGTCCCAGCCCTCGTCCGGATCCGCGAACGCCGCCTCGGCCGCGTCGGCGCGCTGACGCCAGGCCTCCGCCTCGTCGGAACGACCGAGCTCCTCGAGCACCTCCGCGTAGGCGTGGAACAGGTCGGCGCTGTACGAGTACGCGACATCCCGGTTCAGCTGCGCGATGGACAGCTCGTCGAGGGCCGCGTCCGTCTGCCCCAGGTCGAGCCGGGCGCCCGACATCGCGATCGCGAGCGCGACCTGGTCCGCCGCCGGCAGCGTCTCCTTGGGCACCGAACGCCCCAGCTCCAGCGCCTTGTCCGGGCGCCCCTGGCCCCGCTCGCTGTCGACCATGAGGGCGAGCTGGTCGTTCTTCCCGGAGATGCGCCGGTAGGTCCGCAGCTCCCGCAGCGCCAGGGCGTAGTCGCCGACGGCGTAGGCCGTGATGGCGAGGGACTCCCGGACCACGGCGATGCGACCCGCGCGGCGTGCCGCTGAGGTGGCGTGCCGGTGCGCGAGCTCCGGGTCCTCCTCGATCAGACGGGCTGCCATGACCAGGTGCTGCGCGACGCCCTCGGCGTTGTCCTTGCTCAGCGTCTTCAGCTCGTTGCGGGCGACGCGGTCGAGGTCCCCCGGCTTGACGTCCTCGGGGATCTCCGGATCCTCGTGACGCGGACGCACGGAACGCAGCTCACGCGCGCGCAGCTGCTCCTCGGTCAGGGCCTCCTCGTAGCGAGGCGCGTCGCGATCGTTCCGCGCGGGTCGACCGTCCCGGGTCCAGAGCTTGTCGCCGTCCCGCGGCGGCCGCGCGCCGCCTCGACCGGCATCCCGCCCGCCTGCATCGCGGCCACCTCCCTTCGACCACGGCTTGCGCTCGCCATCACGAGCCGGACGAGACGCACCCGGACCGCCATCACGAGACCAGGGCTTGCGCTCCCCATCACGCTGCGGACGAGCAGCCCCGCCACCGTCCTTCGACCACGGCTTGCGCTCCCCGTCTCGCGACGGTCGAGCCGCACCCGGAGCGCCATCGCGCGACCAGGGCTTGCGCTCCCCATCACGCTGCGGACGAGCAGCCCCGCCACCGTCCTTCGACCACGGCTTGCGCTCCCCGTCTCGCGACGGTCGAGCCGCACCCGGACCGCCATCCCGCGACCACGGCTTGCGCTCGCCCTCACGCGCGGGCCGGTCACCGCCCGCGCCACGACCACCCGACGCACGACCGCCGTCGCGCGGGCCACGTGGAGCACCGGAGGACCCACGCTCGTACGGCGGCTTCGCACCATCCCGGCCCCGCGGCGAGTGCGACGATCCGCGGTCCTGGCCCTCGGGCCGGCTGTCTCGATCGGATGAGTCGCTCACTGTGCTCCTGTCGGCCCTGACGGCCAGATGATGTCTGTGGTGTTGTGGGTGTTGCGGAAGTCAGCTACCAGGCTAACCGGTGCCACCGCGCCCGCGCGCGGACGGAGGCCGGAGGCCCGAGCGAGATGCACGGGCACCCGGATTCTCACGACCCCGCCGTGACCACGGGATTCGAGCAGTCGGCGTCCCTCCGACGATCGTCCCGAGCGCGCGCGTGGCCAGGAGAGCGCGGGTGGCCACGAGAGCGCGGGTGGCCACGAGAGCGCGGGTGTCCACGAGAGCGGGCGTCGTGCGCCAGGCCGCACGACCGATCGCGCGGCACGAATGCCCGGGCCGGTGAGAACCATGCCTGTCGACGCCATGCCCAGAAGACCTCGGCGCATCGGCCGTCGACGCGGAAAGGCCCGCCGCACGATGTGCGACGGGCCTCCCCGATCATTCTCAAGTTAAGTCCGGCGGTGTCCTACTCTCCCACAGGGTCCCCCCTGCAGTACCATCGGCGCTGAAAGTCTTAGCTTCCGGGTTCGGAATGTGACCGGGCGTTTCCCTCTCGCTATGGCCGCCGAAACACCTCACACACACCCCTCAAGGGGCATGAAATCTGTGATGAATCGACCAGTCAATCTGGTTGTTCAATTAGTACCCGACCGTATATCGGGAACCACATAGTGGACGCAAGCAAAGTGTTTTCAAGATATCGGCTTATTAGTACAGGTCAGCTCCACGAGTCTTTAGTCCTCGCTTCCACATCCTGCCTATCAACCCGGTAGTCTAGCCGGGAGCCTTCACCCTGAAAGGGATGGAAATCTCATCTCGAAGCCGGCTTCCCGCTTAGATGCTTTCAGCGGTTATCCGTTCCGAACGTAGCTAATCAGCGGTGCTCCTGGCGGAACAACTGACACACCAGAGGTTCGTCCATCCCGGTCCTCTCGTACTAGGGATAGATCTTCTCAAATTTCCTACGCGCGCAGCGGATAGGGACCGAACTGTCTCACGACGTTCTAAACCCAGCTCGCGTACCGCTTTAATGGGCGAACAGCCCAACCCTTGGGACCTACTCCAGCCCCAGGATGCGACGAGCCGACATCGAGGTGCCAAACCATGCCGTCGATATGGACTCTTGGGCAAGATCAGCCTGTTATCCCCGAGGTACCTTTTATCCGTTGAGCGACAGCGCTTCCACAAGCCACTGCCGGATCACTAGTCCCGACTTTCGTCCCTGCTCGACTTGTCAGTCTCACAGTCAAGCTCCCTTGTGCACTTACACTCGACACCTGATTACCAACCAGGTTGAGGGAACCTTTGGGCGCCTCCGTTACTCTTTAGGAGGCAACCGCCCCAGTTAAACTACCCACCAGGCACTGTCCCTGAACCGGATTACGGTTCGAAGTTAGATATCCAGAGTGACCAGAGTGGTATTTCAACAATGACTCCACCCGAACTAGCGTCCGAGCTTCACAGTCTCCCACCTATCCTACACAAGCCACACCGAACACCAATACCAAGCTGTAGTAAAGGTCACGGGGTCTTTCCGTCCTGCTGCGCGTAACGAGCATCTTTACTCGTAGTGCAATTTCGCCGAGTTCGCGGTTGAGACAGCTGGGAAGTCGTTACGCCATTCGTGCAGGTCGGAACTTACCCGACAAGGAATTTCGCTACCTTAGGATGGTTATAGTTACCACCGCCGTTTACTGGGGCTTAAATTCTCAGCTTCGCACTTACGTGCTAACCGTTCCTCTTAACCTTCCAGCACCGGGCAGGCGTCAGTCCGTATACATCGTCTTGCGACTTAGCACGGACCTGTGTTTTTAGTAAACAGTCGCTTCCCACTGGTCTCTGCGGCCTTCAAACGCTTCAGGAGTAAATCCCTACACGCCTCAGGCCCCCCTTCTCCCGAAGTTACGGGGGCATTTTGCCGAGTTCCTTAACCACGATTCTCTCGATCTCCTTAGTATTCTCTACCTGACCACCTGAGTCGGTTTGGGGTACGGGCGATTGGAACCTCGCGTCGATGCTTTTCTCGGCAGCATAGGATCACTGATTTCGTCCGTGAGGACTACCCATCGGGTCTCAGGCTACATAGAAGACGGATTTGCCTATCTTCTGCCCTACATCCTTAGACCGGGACAACCATCGCCCGGCTCAGCTACCTTCCTGCGTCACACCTGTTAATACGCTAAACGCCCCAGCGTAGGGTCGTGTGCTAGGCCAAGACCGTCACCCCGAAGGGATCGAATCAAGGATTCAGACACTTAGCATTACTGGCTTGTCTTGGGCGGTTCTTCATCGGTACGGGAATATCAACCCGTTGTCCATCGACTACGCCTGTCGGCCTCGCCTTAGGTCCCGACTTACCCAGGGCGGATTAGCCTGGCCCTGGAACCCTTGGTCTTTCGGAGGACGGGTTTCTCACCCGTCTTTCGCTACTCATGCCTGCATTCTCACTCGTGTGGCCTCCACGGCTGGTTCACACCGCCGCTTCGCTGGCCACACGACGCTCTCCTACCCATCCATACGGCTGGACCACGAAGGCCTGCCTATAATATAAATGCCACAACTTCGGTGGCGTGCTTGAGCCCCGTTACATTGTCGGCGCGGAATCACTTGACCAGTGAGCTATTACGCACTCTTTCAAGGGTGGCTGCTTCTAAGCCAACCTCCTGGTTGTCTATGCAACTCCACATCCTTTCCCACTTAGCACGCGCTTAGGGACCTTAGATGGTGGTCTGGGTTGTTTCCCTCTCGACGATGAAGCTTATCCCCCACCGTCTCACTGCTGCGCTCTCACTTACCGGCATTCGGAGTTTGGCTGAAGTCAGTAACCTTTTGGGGCCCATCGTCCATCCAGTAGCTCTACCTCCGGCAAGAAACACGCAACGCTGCACCTAAATGCATTTCGGAGAGAACCAGCTATCACGAAGTTTGATTGGCCTTTCACCCCTATCCACAGCTCATCCCCTCCATTTTCAACTGAAGTGGGTTCGGTCCTCCACGACGTCTTACCGTCGCTTCAACCTGGCCATGGATAGATCACTTCGCTTCGGGTCTAGAACATGCGACTCATACGCCCTATTAAGACTCGCTTTCGCTACGGCTGCCCCTCACGGGTTAACCTCGCCACATATCACTAACTCGCAGGCTCATTCTTCAAAAGGCACGCTGTCACACCAACAAGGGTGCTCCAACGGTTTGTAAGCAAACGGTTTCAGGTACTATTTCACTCCCCTCCCGGGGTACTTTTCACCTTTCCCTCACGGTACTTGTCCGCTATCGGTCATCTGGGAGTATTTAGGCTTATCAGGTGGTCCTGACAGATTCACACGGGATTTCTCGGGCCCCGTGCTACTTGGGATACTCTCCGGACAGGCGACGACATTTCGACTACGGGGTTCGCACCCTCTATGACTGGCCTTTCAAGACCATTCGTCTATATCGCGCTCATTGCCCTCACAGCTCGGTAGAACTGTACGGAAAGTCCCGCAACCCCGACCATGCAACTCCTACCGGATATCACACATGATCGGTTTGGCCTCTTCCGGTTTCGCTCGCCACTACTAACGGAATCGCTTTTGCTTTCTCTTCCTGTGGGTACTGAGATGTTTCACTTCCCCACGTTCCCTCTACCCGCCCTATATATTCAGGCGGGAGTCACCAGGTCACCCAAAGGGCCTGGCGGGGTTTCCCCATTCGGAGATCCTCGGATCACAGCTCTATTATCAGCTCCCCGAGGCTTATCGCAGATTTATACGTCCTTCTTCGGCTCCAGATGCCAAGGCATCCACCGTTTGCTCTTAGAATCTTGAAATCACATGAGATTGAATCGTTTCGCCTCCCCTAGAGGAGACAGAATTGACCAATGATCTATAAATAGATCTTTGTGATCCACCGGAAAACCGGTGAATCTAAGATGCTCGCGTCCACTGTGTAGTTCTCAATATACGGGCGGTACCCCACCACCATCCACGAAAGGACGACGGAAAGGGTCCGACAAGAAACCAGACACACCCGAAGGTGCGGCCCGGTCCCTCAGGACCCAACAGCGTGCAACATGCCCTCGACACACCAGACCGCGTTCCCACCCCACAAGGAGGCGTACTAGCAGCCCGACACATCAGCCGGCATCAATGTCAATGTTCCACCCATGAGCGCCACCACCAGGACATACGCCTGACGCGTGACTTGGCACCGTGATCTCCCTGTATACAGAGGAGAGGTGCACATGCTCCTTAGAAAGGAGGTGATCCAGCCGCACCTTCCGGTACGGCTACCTTGTTACGACTTAGTCCTAATCACCGATCCCACCTTCGACAGCTCCTCCCTTGCGGTTAGGCCACTGGCTTCGGGTGTTACCGACTTTCATGACTTGACGGGCGGTGTGTACAAGGCCCGGGAACGTATTCACCGCAGCGTTGCTGATCTGCGATTACTAGCGACTCCGACTTCATGAGGTCGAGTTGCAGACCTCAATCCGAACTGAGACCGGCTTTTTGGGATTCGCTCCACCTTACGGTATCGCAGCCCTTTGTACCGGCCATTGTAGCATGCGTGAAGCCCAAGACATAAGGGGCATGATGATTTGACGTCATCCCCACCTTCCTCCGAGTTGACCCCGGCAGTCTCCTATGAGTTCCCACCATGACGTGCTGGCAACATAGAACGAGGGTTGCGCTCGTTGCGGGACTTAACCCAACATCTCACGACACGAGCTGACGACAACCATGCACCACCTGTATACCGACCTTGCGGGGCACACATCTCTGCATGTTTCCGGTATATGTCAAGCCTTGGTAAGGTTCTTCGCGTTGCATCGAATTAATCCGCATGCTCCGCCGCTTGTGCGGGCCCCCGTCAATTCCTTTGAGTTTTAGCCTTGCGGCCGTACTCCCCAGGCGGGGAACTTAATGCGTTAGCTGCGACACGGAGACCGTGGAATGGCCCCCACATCTAGTTCCCAACGTTTACGGCATGGACTACCAGGGTATCTAATCCTGTTCGCTCCCCATGCTTTCGCTCCTCAGCGTCAGTTACGGCCCAGAGATCTGCCTTCGCCATCGGTGTTCCTCCTGATATCTGCGCATTCCACCGCTACACCAGGAATTCCAATCTCCCCTACCGCACTCTAGTCTGCCCGTACCCACTGCAGACCCGAGGTTGAGCCTCGGGATTTCACAGCAGACGCGACAAACCGCCTACGAGCTCTTTACGCCCAATAATTCCGGACAACGCTTGCACCCTACGTATTACCGCGGCTGCTGGCACGTAGTTAGCCGGTGCTTTTTCTGCAGGTACCGTCACTTTCGCTTCTTCCCTACTAAAAGAGGTTTACAACCCGAAGGCCGTCATCCCTCACGCGGCGTTGCTGCATCAGGCTTGCGCCCATTGTGCAATATTCCCCACTGCTGCCTCCCGTAGGAGTCTGGGCCGTGTCTCAGTCCCAGTGTGGCCGGTCACCCTCTCAGGCCGGCTACCCGTCGTAGGCTTGGTGAGCCATTACCTCACCAACAACCTGATAGGCCGCGAGTCCATCCCCAACCGAAATTCTTTCCACGACCAGACCATGCGGCCAGTCGTCATATCCGGTATTAGCTACCATTTCTAGCAGTTATCCCAGAGTCGGGGGCAGGTTACTCACGTGTTACTCACCCGTTCGCCACTGATCCGCCAGAGCAAGCTCTGACATCACCGTTCGACTTGCATGTGTTAAGCACGCCGCCAGCGTTCGTCCTGAGCCAGGATCAAACTCTCCATAAATGCTTAAACGCACGACCACCCGAAAGCGATCGGCACATCTAAAGCCGGACGTGAACGGGAATCGAACACGAACCAGCAAGTTTGAAACCGACAGAACAAATCATTACTGACTTGCTTGTTTGTTTTAAATGTATTCCAAAGGAATCCGAAACGAGCATCCGAAGGACACCCGCAACGGGTATTTGGCATTTGACATTGTGCACGCTGTTGAGTTCTCAAGGAACGGACGCTCCCGACACCGACCATCACAGCCAGCCATCGGAACTCACACTCCACCGCTCCCCGTGGGAGTGATCCAGACCAGAAGGCCCAGCACTCACGTCGGAAGCAGAATCAGACCCTAGCTCAGTTAATGGTAAACACGCAACCCTCAAGGCCACGGCAACTTCTGTTTCACCAGGATCATCACCCACCAGAACAGCTCCGGAAGCCTTCCAGCTCCCCGCCCCTTCCGGCGACAAGAGGAGACATTACGCGGACCACCCCACCCCCGCAAAACAACCCGCATCCCGGGCGTGTCGCAACCGCCTCCCAGACAATATCGCGGTCAGGACGGGATTCCGGCGACCGTGATACCGGCGAGGGTCTTCTTGCCCCGCCGGATCACAGCGAAACGGCCGTGCAGGAGATCATCTACGACCGCGGCCGCGTCGCCCACCGCGACGTTGTTCACGTACACCCCGCCCTGGGTGATCGCGCGTCGGGCCTCCCCCGCGCTCGAGACCAGACCCGTGTCGATCAGGGCCTGGATCACGGTGGTGCCGACGGGGATCTCGGCGGACGGGAGTTCCCCGAGCGCAGCGCGGAGCGTGGGCTCATCGAGAGCGCTCAGCTCGCCCTGGCCGAAGAGCGCCTGCGCGGCCGCGATCGCGGACTCCGTCGCCGCGACGCCGTGCACCAGCGTGGTCACCTCCCACGCGAGTGCGCGCTGCGCCTCGCGCCGGAACGGCTCGGACTCCACGGCGCGCGCGAGCTCCTCGATGCGCGCCCGGTCGAGGAACGTGAAGATGCGCAGGCGGTGGATCACGTCGGCGTCGTCGGTGTTGAGCCAGAACTGGTAGAACGCGTACGGGCTCGTGAGCTCGGGGTCGAGCCACACCGCGTTGCCCTCGCTCTTGCCGAACTTGGTGCCGTCGGAGTTGGTGACGAGGGGCGTGCCGATCGCGTGCGCCGTCGCCCGCTCGCTGCGCCGGATGAGGTCGGTGCCGCTGGTGAGGTTGCCCCACTGGTCGCTGCCACCGGTCTGCAGCACGCACCCGTGCGTGCGGTGCAGCTCCCGGAAGTCGAGGCCTTGCAGGATCTGGTAGCTGAACTCGGTGTAGCTGATGCCCTCGTCGGAGTTGAGGCGCGCGCTGACAGCGTCCTTCTTGAGCATGGTGCCCACCCGGAAGTGCTTGCCCACCTCCCGGAGGAAGTCGATGGCGCTCAGGGGCGCCGTCCACTCCAGGTTGTTGACGATCCGCAGGGCGTTGTCGCCCTCGGAGCTGAGGAAGGCGGACACTTGCGCCCGGATGCGACCGACCCACTCCGCCACGACCTCCGGGCTGTTGAGCGTGCGCTCCGCCGTCGGTCGCGGGTCGCCGATGAGCCCCGTCGACCCGCCCACCAGGCCGAGCGGCCGGTGCCCGGCCAGCTGGAGCCGCCGCATGAGGAGAAGCTGCACGAGGTTGCCGAGGTGCAGGCTCGGCGCGGTGGGGTCGAAGCCGCAGTAGTAGGCGATGGGCGGACCGGACAGCAGCTCCTTCAGCGCGTCCTGGTCCGTGGAGACGTGCACGTACCCACGCCAGACGATCTCCTCCCACACGTCCTCGAAGGACGGGTCGTTGCGCTGGGCGGAGAGGCGTTCGGGATCGGCGTTCGTCACCCGATCACGGTACCAGCGCGGCATCCCCGGGCCGGAGGGTGCGGCGGCGACGACCGACGTGTCGGGGGTCGGTGGCCCACGTCATGCTGATGTCCACCGTCGGATGAGCGCATCAGCGCGATGGGATTGATCGTGTCGAGTCAAGTGCATGGCATTGATGTGCCATCATCAAGCTCAGAGACTTGAGGAGCGCGCATGTTCGTCATCACCGCCGACCAGAAGGCCAGCCGGCACGACATCGACCGCGCCGGGAGCGGACGGGACGACCTCGCTGCCCGCTACGAGGGCCGCCTGGTGCTCCCGGTCGACCGCACGTCCGGCGACGAGGTGCAGGCGCTCGTCGCCGACGCGGCCACGGCGCTCGACATGGTGCTGCTGCTCACGCGCGCCGGGCACTGGAGCGTCGGGCTCGGCATCGGGACGGTGCGGACCCCGCTCCCCCGCGCGACGCGCGAGGCGACGGGGCCGGCGTTCATCGCCGCCCGCGACGCCGTCACGGCGGCGAAGCGGAGCGCGACGCGGTTCGCGCTCGCGACGGATCCGCCGACCGCGCGCGCCGACGACGATCCGCCACCGGCGCTTCCGGGGCCCGCGGAGGTCGAGGCGCTCCTCACGCTGCTGCTGCTCGCGCGGGACCGACGCACCCCGCAGGGCTGGGACGTCGTCGACCGCATGGAGGGCGGCGGGACGCAGCGCGAGGTGGCGGCCGAGCTCGGGATCACGCCGCAGGCCGTGAGCACGCGGCTCCGCACGAGCGGGTGGCGGGCCGAGCGCGCCGCGATCCCCGGGCTCGCGGCGCTGCTCGCGCACCTCGACGCGGGAGCGACGGCAGCCGGGGAACCCGCCGCGACGCGGGACGGGCGCGACTCGTGATCCCCGCCGGCTCGCCCGCCGAGGTCGCGGCCTGGGTCGTCCTCTGCCTGCTCGCCACCGCGAGCCTCGTGCTCGCGCTGCTGGCCGTGCGCGCGCCACGCACGGGAACGGTCGCGGGGGCCGCCGCCGCCCTCGGCGCCGCGGTGGTGCTGGGCCTCGCGCTCGAGGGCGTCGCCTCGCCGCTGGTCGTCGGGTACCTCGGGCTCGTCGCCGTCGTGCTCGCGGTGCTGGGCGGCGGGTCGGCGTCCACCGTCGTGCTGGCCCTCGCCACCCGCGGCTCGGTGCCGCCCGGCGCGTACGGCGGGATCCTGGTCCCGCCGCGCGGGCAGGAGGACGACCCCTCCGCGATCCGTCGACCGACACATGAGGTGCTGCGCGGCGGCGCGACGATCGGCATGCTCGAGCGGCTGGCCGTCGCGGCCGTCATCCTCGCGGGCTACCCCGAGGCGCTGGCGGTCGTCATCGCCATCAAGGGCGTCGGCCGGTTCTCCGAGCTCGGCGAGGCGGCCGAGGCGCGCGAGCGCTTCATCATCGGCACCCTCGTGAGCTGGCTGTGGGCCGCGACGTGCGCGGCGGTCGTGCTCGTCGTCCGCTAGCCGGCAGGCCGGCACCGCTCAGCGGCGGACGCGGGCGACGTGCGCGCGATACGGCGAGACCGTGGGGTCGCCGGGCACCCAGAACCGCCAGGGGAAGAGCTCGCCGGATCCGCCCGGGCCGGACACGCCGACGCGCGGACCCGATGCCGGCAGCGCGAGCGGCGCGTCCGGCAGGACGAGACCGTAGGGCGCCGCGTCGAGCGCCGCGCCGTCGTCGGACAGCGGGATGCCGAGCGCGACGGTGAGGCGCGCGGGGCCGCGCGCCAGGTCGCGATCGCGGACGGCGGCACCCCGGCGGCTCCGCGCGAGGTCGGCGCCCTCGATCACCTCGCCCGCGCGTAGCAGGACCCCCGCGCTCATCCCCTCGGGGCCGCAGACGATGTTCGCGCACGTGTGCATGCCGTACGTGAAGTACGCGTAGAGATGCGCGGGCGGGCCGAACATGGTCGCGTTGCGCGCGCGCTTCCCCCGGAAGGCGTGCGAGCCGGGATCCTCGCCCACCCCGCGGTACGCCTCCACCTCGGTGAGGCGGACGGCGACGCGGCCCTCCTCCGAGTCGCGCGACAGGATGGCGCCGAGGAGGGCGGGCGCCACCTCGACCGCGTCGCGCGCGAAGAAGGCCGCGTCGATCACGCGGGGATCAGATCAGCTCGCCGTTGAGGCTCGCCACGACGACGACGAACACCAGGACGGCGACGGCCACCCCGACGACGAGCGGCAGGAGCCAGCGGTGCCGCGGCTCGGGCCGCTCGGGACGGCGGCCGTTCGAGAGCGTCACGCGGACACCTCGCCGGAAGCCGCCGCCCGGCGCTCGGCCGCGGCATCGGCTCGCGCCCGCAGCTCGGCCACCCGGCGCACCAGCTCGGCGCGCTGCTCGTCGACCCGGATGCGGGCGGTGCCGCCCACGCCGTCGCGGCTGGACACGGATCCCTCGATGCTCAGGACCTCGCGGACCTGCGGCACCAGGTGCGGCGAGACGGCGCGCAGCTCGTCGTCGCTGAGATCCTCGAGGCCGACGCCCCGGGACTCGGCGGCCTTCACGAGCTCGCCTGTGATCTCGTGCGCGTCGCGGAAGGCCACGCGGTGCTTGACGAGCCACTCGGCCACGTCGGTCGCGAGCGAGAAGCCCTGCGGCGCGAGCTCGGCCATGCGCTCGGTGTCGAAGCGGAGGGTCGCGATCATGCCGGTGAACGCCGGCAGGAGGACCTCCAGCGTCTGCACGGAGTCGAAGACCGGCTCCTTGTCCTCCTGGAGGTCGCGGTTGTACGCGAGCGGGAGCCCCTTGAGGGTCGCGAGCAGGCCGGACAGGTTGCCGATGAGGCGCCCGGACTTGCCGCGCGCGAGCTCGGCGATGTCGGGGTTCTTCTTCTGCGGCATGATCGACGACCCGGTCGAGTACGAGTCGCTCAGGGTGACGAAGCCGAACTCGCGCGTGTTCCAGAGGATGATCTCCTCGCTCAGGCGCGACAGGTCGATGCCGACCTGCGCGAGCACGAACGCGAACTCGGCCACGACGTCGCGCGCCGCCGTCCCGTCGATGGAGTTCTCGGAGCTGCGCGCGAAGCCCAGGTCGCGGGCGACCGCGCCGGCGTCGAGGCCGAGGGTCGATCCCGCGAGCGCGCCGGATCCGTAGGGCGAGACGTCCGCGCGCGCGTCCCAGTCGGCGAGGCGCTCGAGGTCGCGAACCAGCGGCCAGCAGTGCGCGAGCAGGTGGTGCGCGAGGAGGACCGGCTGCGCGTGCTGCAGGTGCGTGCGGCCCGGCATGATCGCGCCGCCCGCCGCCTCGGCCTGCGCGGCCAGGGCGTCGACGAGCCGCACGAGCATCGCGTGGATGACGGCCGCGTGGTCGCGCAGGTACATGCGGACGAGCGTGGCGATCTGGTCGTTGCGGCTGCGGCCCGCTCGGAGCTTGCCGCCGAGCTCGGTGCCCGCGATGTCCATGAGCCCGCGCTCGAGCGCGCCGTGCACGTCCTCGTCGGCCTCGGACGCGACGAGCGCGCCCGAGCGCACGCGCTCCTCCAGGGTGTCGAGCGCCTGCAGCATGGCCTGCCGCTCGGCGTCGGACAGGTAGCCCGCGGACGCGAGGGCACGGGCGTGCGCCCGGGATCCGGCGATGTCGTACGGCGCCAGCTGCCAGTCGAAGTGCGTCGAGCGGCTGAGCGCCACGAGCTCCGGCGACGGGCCGCCGGCGAAGCGGCCGCCCCAGAGGGCGCCCGCCTCGCTCGCTCGGGAGGACGGATCCGTGCTCTCGGTCATGCGGCTACTCCGCGGCGGGCGCGGCGTCGTCGGCCGCCAGCGCGGCCTGCTCGACCGCGAGGTCGCGGCGCGCCGAGATCTTGCTCGGCAGCGACCACAGCTCGATGAAGCCCTTGGAGAGCGACTGGTCGAACGTGTCGCCCGTGTCGTAGGTGGCGAGGTCGAAGTCGTACAGGCTCGAGTCGCTGCGGCGGCCGGTGACGACCGCGCGTCCGCCGCGGAGCGTCATGCGGATGTCGCCGGAGACGTGGCGCTGCGAGTCCTCGATGAACGCGTCGAGCGAGCGCTTGAGGCCGGAGAACCAGAGCCCGTCGTAGACGAGGTTCGCCCAGTCCTTCTCCACGCCGCGCTTGTAGCGGCCGAGGTCGCGCTCGATCGTGAGGGCCTCGAGCTCCTCGTGCGCCTCGATGAGGGTCATGGCGGCGGGCGCCTCGTAGACCTCGCGGCTCTTGATGCCGACGAGGCGGTCCTCGACGACGTCGATGCGGCCGATGCCGTGCGCGCCCGCGGCGGCGTTGAGCTCCTGGACGATGCGCAGCGGCGAGTAGCGCACGCCGTCGATCGCGACGGGGACGCCGGCCTCGAACGTGATGGTGACCTCGGTGGGGTCGCGCAGCACGTCGGGGTCCTGCGTGTACTCGTAGAGGTCCTCGATGGGGCCGTTCCACGGGTCCTCGAGGAAGCCGGTCTCGACCGCGCGGCCCCAGACGTTCTTGTCGATCGAGTACGGGCTCTTCTTGCTCTGCTCGATGGGCAGGTCGTGCTCGTTCGCGTAGACGATGGCCTTGTCGCGCGTGAGCGCGAGGTCGCGGACGGGCGCGATGGACGTGAGGTCGGGCGCGAGAGCGGCGACCGCGGCCTCGAAGCGCACCTGGTCGTTGCCCTTGCCGGTGCAGCCGTGCGCGACGCTGTTCGCGCCGAGCTCGTGGGCGACGCGCGCGAGGTGCTTGGCGATCAGCGGGCGGCTGAGGCCCGAGACCAGCGGGTAGCGCTTCTGGTAGAGGGCGTTGGCCTTGAGCGCGGGGACGATGTAGTCGTCCGCGAACTCGTCCTTGGCGTCCACCACGACGGCCTCGACCGCGCCGCAGTCGAGCGCGCGCTGCCGGATGACCTCCATGTCCTCGCCGCCCTGGCCGACGTCGACGGCGAGGGCCACGACCTCCTTGCCGGTCGCGTCCTTGAGCCAGCCGATGCCGACCGAGGTGTCGAGTCCGCCGGAATATGCCAGTACCACGCGTTCGGCCATGCCGTTCTCCGTTTCGTTGCTGAGGTGTCTCGGGGTGTGGGGGCTGCGTCAGGAACGGCGCAGGAGCCAGACGAGCAGCGCCTTCTGGGCGTGGAGGCGGTTCTCCGCCTCGTCCCAGACCACCGATCGCGGGCCGTCGATGACCTCGGAGGCCACCTCGTACTCGCGGTCGGCGGGAAGGCAGTGCAGGAAGATCGCGTCGTCGACCGCGTGCTCCATGAGCTCGGTCGTGACCTGGTAGGCGCCGAGCTCGGCCAGGCGAACGGCCTTCTCCTCCTCGCGGCCCATCGACACCCAGGTGTCGGTGACCACGACGTCGGCGCCCGTGACGGCCTCGACCGGATCGGTGAGGACGCGGACGGATCCGCCCGTGGACGCGGCGATGCGCTCGGCGTCCGCGACGACGGCCTCCGACGGGACGTAGCCGGCGGGGGCCGCGATGCGGACGTGCATGCCCGCGGTCGCGCCGGCGAGGAGGTAGGACTGCGCCATGTTGCAGGCGCCGTCGCCCAGGAAGGTGAGGGTCTGGCCGGCGGGGTCGCCGCGGTGCTCGCGGATGGTGAGGAGGTCGGCGAGGAGCTGGCACGGGTGGAAGTCGTCGGACAGGGCGTTCACGACGGGGACCGTCGTGCCCGCGGCCATCTCCTCGAGGCCGGCCTGGCCGTAGGTGCGCCAGACGATGGCCGCGACCTGGCGCTCGAGCACGCGCGCGGTGTCGCTCGCGGTCTCCTTGCCGCCCAGCTGGCTGTTGGCGGTGCTGATGATGAGCGGGACGCCGCCGAGGTCCGCGATGCCGACCGCGAAGGAGACGCGCGTGCGGGTGGAGGACTTGTCGAAGATCACGGCGACCGTCTGCGGACCCGCGAGGGGGCGCTCGGACCAGCGCTCGCGCTTCAGCTGCACCGCCAGGTCGAGGACCTCGGCCTGCTCGGCCGGGCTCAGGTCGTCGTCGCGCAGGAAGTGGCGGGTCATCGCATCGCTCGCTCTCGGGGGACTCGGGGGTCCGACAAGCCTAGGGGACGTGCGGGGGCGGATCCGTCCGCGGGCACCCCCGCGCGGGGGTGCCCGCCGACGGGTGCGGCGGGAGGCGCGGACGCACGTGTCGGCCGGCTCCCGCCGGGTCAGCGCAGGTGGCCGAGCGCGCGGCCGAAGCGCTCGCGGAAATCGCGCACCTCGGTGTCGCCGACGATGAGCGGCGGCGCGATGCGGAGGCTGCGCGCGTTGGGCGCGTTGATGATGAGCCCCTCGGCGAGCGCGGCGGCCGCGATACGCCCGGCGTCCTCGTGGCGCAGGCCCACGCCGATGAGGAGGCCCCGGCCGCGCACCTCGGCGATGAGCGGGGAGTCGAGGCCCGTGATGGCGGCGCGGATCTCCTCGCCGCGGCGCGCGGCGTTCTCGACGAGCCCGGCGTCCTCGATCTCCGCGAGCACGGCGTTCCCCGCGGCGGTGGCGAGCGGGTTGCCGCCGAAGGTGGATCCGTGCTGGCCCTTCTGCAGGAGGTCGGCCGCCTCGTCGAAGGCCACGAGCGCGCCGATCGGCACGCCGCCCGCGATGCCCTTGGCGATCGTGACCGCGTCGGGCCGGACGCCCTCGTGCTCGTACGCGAACCAGCGGCCGGTGCGACCGACGCCGGTCTGGATCTCGTCGAGGATGAGCAGCGCGCCGTGCTCGCGCGTGAGCTCGCGGGCGCGGCGGAGGAAGCCCGCCGGCAGGTCGACGACGCCGGCCTCGCCCTGGATCGGCTCGAGGATGAGCGCCTGCACGGTGTCATCGATCGCCGCCTCGAGCGCCTCGAGGGTCGGCGCGATGTGCTCGACGCCGTCCGGGAGTGGGAGGAACGGCGCCTGCAGCGCGGGCTGCCCGGTGAGCGCGAGCGCGCCCATCGTGCGGCCGTGGAAGGAGCCCTGCAACGTGATCACGCGCGTGCGCCGCGCGGATCCGTTGCGGCGCGCGAGCTTGAACGCGGCCTCGTTCGCCTCGGCGCCGGAGTTGCCGAAGTACACGCGGCCGGTGTCGCCCGCGCCCGTGATGCGGCGGAGGCGCTCGGCGAGCGCGATTTGCGGCGGGCTCGCGAAGTAGTTGGAGACGTGCGTGAGCGTGGACACCTGCTCGGTGACCGCGCGGATGAGCGCCGGGTGCGCGTGCCCGAGCGAGTTGACGGCGACGCCGGCGAGGAAGTCGAGGTACTCGCGGCCGGTCGAGTCCCACACGCGGCAGCCCTCGCCGCGCACCAGCATGGCGAGCGGGGGCGGGGACGAGCGCATCATCGCGGCCTGGAAGCGGTCGGACCACTCGCTCTCGGTCTGGGTGGTGCGGCGCTCTGGCTGGGTCGTGGTCATGCGGGCACGACCTCCGTTCCGATTCCGTTCGTGGTGAAGATCTCGAGGAGCATCGAGTGCGGGATGCGGCCGTCGATGATCGCGGCCTTGGGCACTCCCCCGTCGACGGCCTCGAGGCACGCCGCCATCTTGGGGATCATGCCCGACTCGAGCGAGGGCAGGAGGGCGCGGAGCTCGTCGGCGCGGATGTCGGAGACGAGGGATCCGCGGTCGGGCCAGTCGCGGTAGAGGCCGGCGACGTCGGTGAGGATCACGAGCTTCTCGGCGCCGAGGGCCACGGCGAGCGCGGCGGCCGCGGCGTCCGCGTTCACGTTGAGCGACACCTGCGGGTCGGACTCGTCGGGCGCGATGGAGGAGACGACGGGGATGCGGCCGGCGTCGAGCTGCGCGAGAACGGCCGTGGGATCCACCGCCACGACGTCGCCCACGAGGCCGAGGTCGACCTCGACGCCGTCGACCACGGCGCCGCGCCGGCGGCCGGTGAAGAGCCCCGCGTCCTCGCCGGCGACGGCGGCCGCGAGGGGCCCGTGCGCGTTGATGCCGCGCACGACGTCGCGGCTGACCTGCCCGGTGAGCACCATGCGGACGACCTCGAGGACCTCGGGGGTGGTGACGCGGTATCCCCCGCGGAACTCGCTCTCGATGCCGAGGCGCGTGAGCATCGCGCTGATCTGCGGCCCGCCGCCGTGCACGACGACCGGTCGGAGCCCCGCGTAGCGGAGGTAGACGACGTCCTCCGCGAAGGTGCGCGTGAGCTCCTCGTCGACCATGGCGTTGCCGCCGAACTTCACGACCACGATGCGGTCGTGGAAGCGCTGCAGCCACGACAGCGACTCGATGAGCGTCGCGGCCTTCGACTCGGCCTGCGCCTGGTCGCGCTCGGCGGCGTCCTGCGTGATGGCGGTCACGTCCGTCCCGTCTGCGCCGCCCATCAGCTGGCGTACGCGCTGTTCTCGTGCACGTAGTCGTGCGTGAGGTCGTTGGTGAGGATGGTCGCCGTCGCGTCGCCCGCATGCAGGTCGATGAGGACGTGCACGGCGCGCGGGTGGAGGTCGACCAGGTCGCGGCTCTCGTGCGGCTCGCCCGCGCGGCACACCTGGACGCCGTTGATGGCGACGTCAATGCCGTACGGGTCGAACGCGGCGCCCGTGGTGCCGACGGCGGCGAGGACACGGCCCCAGTTGGGGTCGTTGCCGAAGACGGCGGCCTTGAAGAGGTTGCTGCGCGCGACGGCGCGGCCCACCTCGACGGCGTCGTCGTCGGACGCCGCGCGCACGACCTCGATGGCGATGTCGTGCGATGCGCCCTCGGCGTCGGCCTGCAGCTGCTCGGCGAGGTCGGCGCACACCGCGGTGAGCGCGGCCTGGAACGCCTCGGCGTCGGGCACGACGCCGGACGCGCCGCTCGCGAGGAGCGTGACCTGGTCGTTGGTCGACATGCAGCCGTCCGAGTCGAGCCGGTCGAACGTGACGCGCGTGGCCTCGCGGAGGGCGGCGTCGAGCGCGGCGGCGTCGAGGTCGGCGTCGGTCGTGATCACCACGAGCATGGTGGCGAGGCCCGGCGCGAGCATGCCCGCGCCCTTGGCCATGCCGCCCACGGTCCAGCCGGCGTCGGATGCGCTGGCCGACTGCTTCGGCTTCGTGTCGGTGGTCATGATGGCGCGCGCCGCGTCGTCGCCGCCGCCGTCGGACAGCGCCGCGGAGACGCGGGCGACCCCGTCCTCCAGCTTCTCGAGCGGGAGCTGCTCGCCGATGAGGCCCGTGCTGCAGACGAGCACGTCGCCGCTGGAGACGTCGAGCGCGCGGCCGACCGCCTCGGCGGTGGCGTGCGTGACCTGGAAGCCGCGGGATCCGGTGTAGCAGTTGGCCCCGCCCGAGTTGAGGACGACGGCGCTGACCCGGCCGTCGCCGATGACCTGGCGCGACCAGAGGATGGGGTTCGCCTGGCAGCGGTTGCTGGTGAAGACCGCGGCGGCCGCCTGCGACGGGCCGGTGTTGCGGACGAGGGCGACGTCGAGCGCGCCCGTGGACTTGAGGCCGGCGGCGACCCCTCCGGCGACGAAGCCGCGTGCGGCGGTGACGCTCACGGGGCGACTCCGTTCACCGGGAGGCCGAGATGCTCCGGGAGGCCGAGCGCGATGTTGGCCGACTGGATCGCCGCGCCCGCCGTGCCCTTGACCAGGTTGTCGATGGCCGTGACCGTGACGACGCGGCCCGCGGCCTCGTCGACCGCGAGGCCCACGAGCGCGGTGTTGGATCCCGTGACGTCGGACACGTTCGGGAACGTCCCCTCCGGCAGCAGGTGCACGAACGGCTCGTCGGCGTAGGCGAGCTCCCACGCGGCGCGCACGTCGTGCGTCGAGAAGCCGGGGGCGAGGCGCGCGGTGGCCGTGGCGAGGATGCCGCGGGCCATCGGCACGAGCACGGGCGTGAACGAGACGCTCACGTGCCCGCCGCCCGCCGTCTCGAGGTTCTGCCGGATCTCCGGCGTGTGGCGGTGCGTGCCCCCGACCGCGTAGGCGCTCGCGGATCCGAGGATCTCGCTCGCCAGCAGGTTCGTCTTGAGGGCGCGCCCCGCCCCGGAGGGGCCGACCGCGAGCACGGCGACGATGTCCTCCGGCTCGATGACGCCCGCGCGGATGCCGGGCTGGAGCCCGAGCGTGATGGCCGTGACGTTGCAGCCGGGCACGGCGATGCGCTTCACGCCCGACAGGCGCGTGCGCTGGGTGCCGCCCTCCTCCGCGTGCAGCAGCTCGGGCAGGCCGTACGGCCACGCGCCCGCGAAGTCGCCGCCGTAGAACGCGTCCCACGCGGCCTCGTCGACGAGGCGGTGGTCGGCGCCGCAGTCGACCACGAGGGTCTGGTCGTCGAGCTCGGCCGTGATGGCGCCCGACTTGCCGTGCGGCAGCGCGAGGAAGACCACGTCGTGGCCGGCCAGCTGCTCGGCGGTCGTCTCGACGAAGGTGCGGTCGGCGTACGAGGTGAGGTGCGGGTGCACGTGACGCAGACGCTCGCCCGCGTTCTGGAAGGCGGTGAGCGTCTGGACCTCGAGGCGCGGGTGGTCGGCGAGCAGGCGGAGGAGCTCCCCGCCCGCGTAGCCGCTCGCGCCCGCGACGGCGACTGAGAATGACATGCGTCAAATCTAGTGCCGGTGCCGGAGTGGCCCCGCCGGGCCGCAGGGCCGGACGACAGCGCGGGCGGGCCATCCCTGGGGAGGAGCCCACCCGCGCGTCACGCCAGGTGCGCGCCGGACTACTCGCGGAGCGTCGCGCCGAACCGCTCGGCGGCCAGGCGCACGGATCCGTCGCGGGCCTCGCTCGCCTCGGCCGCGGTCAGCGTGCGGTCGGGCGCGCGGAAGCGGAGCGCGAACGTGAGCGAGCGGGTGCCGTCCGCGACGCCGGCGCCGCGGTAGTCGTCGACGAGCCGGGCAGTCTCGAGCAGGTCGCCCGCACCCTCGACCACCGTGCGGAGGAGCTCCCCCGCCGGGACCTCGAGCGGCACGACCAGGCTGAGGTCCTGCGTCGCGACGGGCATCGAGGTGAGCGTGCGCACCTCGACCGCCCCGCCCGCGAGGGCGACGAGCTGATCGAGGTCGACCTCGGCGAGCGCGACGCGCTCGGGCAGGTCGAGCTCGGCGGCGAGCGCGGGCAGCAGCTCGCCCGCGAAGCCCACGATGACGGGGCCGTCGGCGCTCACGGCCTCGACCACGGCCGTGCGTCCCGGGTGCATGGCGATGTGGGTGCCCTGCTCGAAGCGGATCTTGACGCCCACGGCGTGCGCGAGCTGCCGCACGGCGTCGAGCGCATCGACGAGGCCCGCCCGCTGCGCCGGGGTGCCGGGCTGCTTCGAGACGGCGTCGCCGAGGATCAGCACGCCCACGTGGCGCGGCTGCGGCGGGATCCCCGCGTCGAGCGCCTGAAGCGTCTCCGCGTCGGGACGCGCGGCCCCGGGCGGCATCTGCGGAGAGCCGTATGCGACCCCCGCCGACGGCAGGAACACGGTGCCCGTCTCGAACAGCGCGAGGTCCGTGGATCCGCGCGACAGGTTCCGACGCGCGATGTCGATGAGCCCCGGCAGCAGCGAGCGGCGGAGGTAGGGGAACGCGACGTCGAGCGGGTTGGCGAGGCGCACCGCGGGCGCATCGTCGCGATCGGCGGCGCCGAAGCGCGCGTTCTGCGCCTCGGACGCGAACGGCGACCCCATGACCTCGGTGAGCCCGCCCGCGGCGAGCGCGATCGAGGCCTGGCGGCGGACGCGCTGCGCGGCGGTGAGGCCGCGACCGGGAGGCGCGACGGGCAGCACGGCGGGGATCCGGTCGTAGCCGACGATGCGCGCGACCTCCTCCACGAGGTCGGCGCGGTGCCGGAGGTCCGGGCGCCAGGTCGGCGGCGTCACGACGAGCAGGCCGTCGCGCTCCTCGAGCGCGCAGCCCACGTCGACGAGCGCGTGGCGCACCTCGTCCAGCGTGTAGTCGACGCCGACGAGCGACGCCGGGTAGCCCCGGGGCAGCTCGATCGCCGCGCGCGGCACGGTCGTGTCGAGGATCGAGCCGAGGCCCTCCGCGTGACCGCCGGCGAGCTCCTCGAGGAGCTGCACGGCGCGCGCCGCGGCGGCCGGGGCGACGCGGGGATCCACGCCCCGCTCGAACCGCTTCGACGCCTCGCTCGGCAGCTTGTGCCGACGGGCCGTGCGCGCGATGGAGACCGGGTCGAAGCCCGCCGCCTCGATCAGCACGCGGCTGGTGCCCGCCCCGATCTCGGTGGCCGCGCCGCCCATGACGCCCGCGAGCCCCACGGGCCCCGAGTCGTCGGCGATGACGAGGTCCTCGACGTGGAGCGTGCGCTCGCGCCCGTCGAGCGTGACGAGCGTCTCGCCCTCGGCGGCGCGGCGGACGACGATGCCGCCCTGCAGCCGGTCGAGGTCGTACGCGTGCAGCGGCTGGCCGAGCTCGAGCATCACGTAGTTAGTGATGTCGACCGCGAGCGAGATGGAGCGGACGCCCGCGAGGGTCAGCCGCGAGACCATCCACGGCGGCGTGGGCCGGGACACGTCGAGGCCGGAGACCACGCGCGTGACGAACACGTCGGCGCCGACGCGACCGCGGATCGGGGCGCCGTCGTCGACGCGCACCTCCACGCCCGCCGCCGGCGCGTCGGCCGCGAGCAGCGCGAGCGCGTCCGCGGGATCGGTGAACGCGGCGCCCGTGGCGTGGGCGTATTCGCGGGCGATGCCGCGGATCGAGAACGCGTAGCCGCGGTCGGGCGTGACGTTGACCTCCACCGCGCGGTCGTCGAGGCGCAGGAGCGCGAGCGCGTCCGTGCCGACCTCGGGGTCGAGGCCCAGCGAGGAGAGGACGAGGATCCCGTCGTGCTCCTCCCCCAGGCCGAGCTCCCGCGACGACGCGATCATGCCGTCCGACACGTGCCCGTAGGTCTTCCGCGCGCTGATGGGGAACGGGCCGGGGAGCACGGCGCCCGGCAGGCTCACCACGACCTTGTCGCCGACGACGAAGTTGTGCGCGCCGCAGACGATGCCGCGGACGTCCTCGCCGCCGTCGGCCGCCGCGGCGCCCTCGGGAGCCACGCGGACGGAGCACCAGTTGATGGTCTTGCCGTTCGTCTGCGGCTCGGGCGTCGCCTCGAGCACCTGCCCGACGACGACGGATCCGGAGATCGAGAACGCGTGCACGTCCTCCTCTTCCAGGCCCACCTTCACGAGGGAGGCGTGGACGTCCTCGGGAGTGACCCCCGCGGGGAGCTCGACGTGCTCGCCGAGCCAGCTGATCGGGATCCTCACGACTACACCACCATCCCGAACTGCGCGCCGAATCGGATGTCGCCCTCGACGATGTCGCGCATGTCGGAGAGGTCGTTGCGGAACATGAGGGTGCGCTCGGTGCCCATGCCGAACGCGAAGCCCTGGTACTCGGCGGGGTCGATGCCCGCGGAGCGCAGCACGTTCGGGTTCACCATGCCGCAGCCGCCCCACTCGATCCAGCGGGGCCCGCCGGCCGCGGCCGGGTGCCAGACGTCCATCTCGGCGCTCGGCTCGGTGAAGGGGAAGTAGTTGGGGCGCAGGCGGATGCGCGCGTCCTCGCCGAACATCGAGCGCGCGAAGTGCTCGAGCGTGCCGCGGAGGTGCGCCATGGTGAGGCCGCGGTCGATCGCGATCCCCTCGATCTGGCGGAACGCGGGCGTGTGCGTCGCGTCGAGCTCGTCGCTGCGGAAGGTGCGGCCCTGCGCGATCGTGTACACGGGCAGCTCGTCGGCGAGCAGCGTGCGGATCTGCACGGGAGAGGTGTGCGTGCGGAGCACCAGGTGCGCGTCGGTCGGATCCACGTAGAAGGAGTCCTGCATGGCGCGCGCCGGGTGGTCGGGCGGGAAGTTGAGCGCGTCGAAGTTGAACCACTCGCTCTCGAGCTCGGGGCCCTCGTTCACCTGCCAGCCCATGCCGACGAAGATGTCGGCGATGCGCTCCTCGAGCATGGTGAGCGGGTGCCGTGCACCCGCGCGCCAGCGGCTCGGCAGCGCGGTGACGTCCACGGCCTCGGCCACGAGGCGCGCGGCGGCCTCCTGCTCCTGGATCTCCGCCTCGCGCGCCTGGAACGCCTGCGTGACGCGGGCGCGCGACTGGCCGACGAGCTTGCCGGCGTCCTTGCGCTGTTCGGGCGGCAGCGAGCGGAGCGATCCGTTCAGCCGGGCGAGCGGGGAGGCCTCGCCGATGTGGGCGGACCGGGCCTCGGCGAGCGACGCGGAGTCGGTGGTCGCGTTGAGCGCGGCCATCGCCTGCTCCACGGCGGCGCCGACGGTCTCCTCGGAGATCTGGGGTTCGGACATGAGGCCCGAGTCTACCGAGCGGCCGCCGCCGTCCCGGCCCGCGGCCGGCGTCGCCTCGGCGCACGACGGGCCGGCCGCGGCGTGCCTGACGGGCCCGTGCAGGCGGCGTGGTCCGCCCCGGTGGGAGGGGCTACGCGCCCTGCGACGTCCCGGCCGCGACGGTCTTCGCCACGCGCGGTCCGCGCTTGCGGGCCAGGCGCCGGGCGATGGTCGACACCGTGAGGTTCAGCACGAGGTACATGCCCACCATCACCACGAAGATCGGCAGCGAGTTGGCGCGGCTCGTGGCCTCGAGGATCAGCTCGCCCTGCTTGGTGAGGCCGACGAGGCTGACGATGGTGCCGAGCGCGGTGTCCTTGATGAGCACCACCAGCTGGGCGACGATGATCGGCAGCATCGTCCGGAACGCCTGCGGGAACTCCACGAGCAGCCGGTTCTGCAGCGGGCGCAGGCCGATCGCCAGCCCCGCCTCGCGCTGCCCGCGCGGCAGGCCGAGGATCCCCGAGCGCAGGGCCTCGCCGATGATCGCGCTGTTGTAGAGCGTGAGCGCGGTGACGACCGACCAGTACGGGCCGATGGGGAAGATCAGGTAGATGAACAGCATCATCAGCAGCACGGGCATGCCGCGGAAGAACTCGAGCACGACGGTGACGGCGTAGCGGATGACCCGGTGCTCGCTCATGCGGAGGAGCGCGAGCACCATGCCGAGGAGGATCGCGAGAACCGCGGCCACCGCGGCCGACTGCAGCACCACGACGAGGCCCCGGAGGAGGAGCCCCCAGACGAGCGGGTCGTTGAGCACGAGCCAGATGTCGGGGCTGAACTGCCCGGCCTGCTGCAGCTTCACGGCGGCGAAGGCGAGCACGGCCACGACGATGAGGCCCGTGACGACGGAGAGGATGCGGGAGCGACGGCGGGCCTTCGGGCCGGGGACGTCGTAGAGGACACTGCTCATCGGGAGACCGCCACTCGCTTCTCGAGGTGGTCCGCCAGCTGGCCGAGCGGGACCGTGATGATGAGGTAGAAGAACGCGACGCCCACGAACACCCAGACGACCGCGTCCCCGTTGGCGTTCGCGACGTCGCGGCCCACGTTGAACAGCTCGTAGATGAAGTACGCACCCGCGATCGACGTGTTCTTGGTGAGCGCGATGACGACGTTGATCAGCGGCGGGATGACCGTGCGCACGGCCTGCGGCAGGATCACCGACCCGAGCGTCTGCGAGAACGTCAGCCCGATGCTGCGCGCGGCCTCGGCCTGGCCGACGGGCACGCTGTTGATGCCGGAGCGGATCGCCTCGGCGAAGAACGGCGCCGTGTAGAGCGTGAGCGCGAGCACCGCCGCCGTCATGAACGGCAGCGCGCCCGAGATCGACGTGATCACGACGCTGAAGAAGGTGAAGACGAGCAGCAGCGGGGTGTTCCTCAGCAGCTCGACGTAGGCCGTGGAGGTGGCGCGGAGGCTCGCGAGCGGCGAGATCCTCATCGCGGCGATCACGATCCCGAGCGGGAGGGCGAACAGCACGGTGAGGCCGAGGAGGCGCAGCGTGCCGCCCAACCCCCGCAGGAACACGTCGAGATTGTCGAGGATCACATCCACGGCGCACCTCCTAATGGTCTGCCCCCGGCGCGGCCGGGCGATGGTCGGATCCGGGCTCGGGTGCCCGGACGAGGGAGGGTCCCGCGCGCGCATCGGCGCACGCGGGACCCGGTGGGACTAGTAGCGGTCGATCGCCGGGGGCTCCGGCGTGTCGATGACCGTGCCGGCCGTCGCCTCGAACAGGCGCGCCCAGGTGCCGTCGTCGTAGGCCTCCTGCAGCGTGTCGTTGATGAACGTGCGGAACGCCTCGTCGCCCTTGGCGATGCCGATGCCGTAGGGCTCCTGCGTGAAGGTCTCGCCGTCGCCGACGAGCTTGAACTCGCCCTCGTTCTGGTCGATGAAGCCGGACAGGATCACGTTGTCCGTCGTGACGGCGGAGACCTGTCCGTTGCGCAGCGGGTCGAGGCACTTGCTGTAGACGTCGGTCGGCACGACGACCGCGCCGAACGTGGCCTCGATGTTCGCGGCGGGGGTGGATCCCGCGACGGAGCACACCTGCTTGCCGCGGACGTCCTCGGGCGTGTTGATCGTGGTGTCGTCCGCGAGGACCATCAGCGCCTGTCCGGCGACGTAGTACGGGCCCGCGAAGTCCACGACCTCCTTGCGCTTGTCGTTGATCGTGTAGGTCGCGACGACCGCGTCGACCGAGCCGTTCTGGATGAAGGGCTCGCGGTTAGCGGACACCGTCTCGGTGAACTTGATCGAGTCGAACGGGATGCCCAGCTTGCTGGCGATGAGCGCGGCGATCGCGACGTCGAAGCCGGCGGGCTTGCCGTCGAGACCCGCGAGGCCGAAGAGCGGCTGGTCGTACTTGGTGCCGACCTTCATCTCGCCGGCCGCGGCCAGCCGCGCCATCGTCGTGCCCTCGTCGAACGTCGGGTTCTCCGCGAGCGCGAGCTTGTAGGGCCCGTCGCCGTTCTCGGGGGCGTTCGTGCCGGCGTCGATGCCGCTGTTCGACGCGCTGCCCGCGGCGCCGCAGCCCGTGAGGGCGACGACGACGATCGCGGCGACCGCGGCGATGGTCAGTTTCCTGTTCTTCATGGTTCCCGTTCCTTGGCTGGTGAGTGGATGACGGAGGCGAGGGGGATCGCTCCTGGTGCGGGTCGTGCCGGTGGTGCGGCGCCCGGGCGCGCCTGCCTCGGCGGCGTCCGGATGCGGGAGGCGGGAGGACGCGTGCCCTCCGCGCGCGTCAGTGGGCGAGGATCTTGGAGAGGAAGTCCTTCGCGCGCGGGCTCTGCGGGTCGTCGAAGAACGCCTGCGGGGTCGTGTCCTCCTCGATGGCGCCGTCGGCCATGAAGATCACGCGGTCGGCGGCCTTGCGCGCGAAGCCCATCTCGTGGGTGACGACCATCATCGTCATGCCGTCCTTCGCGAGGCCGACCATGACGTCCAGGACCTCGGTGATCATCTCGGGGTCGAGCGCCGAGGTGGGCTCGTCGAGGAGGATCAGCTTCGGGTCCATGGCCAGCGCGCGGGCGATCGCGACGCGCTGCTGCTGGCCGCCGGAGAGCTGGGCCGGCATCTTCTGCGCCTGGTTGGCGACGCCGACGCGGTCGAGGAGCTCCATCGCCCGCTTCTCCGCCTCGGCCTTGCCCTGCTTGCGCACCTTGATGGGGCCGAGGGTCACGTTCTCGAGCACGGTCTTGTGGGCGAACAGGTTGAAGGACTGGAACACCATGCCGACGTCGGCGCGGAGGCGCGCGAGCTCGGCGCCCTCGGACGGGAGGTCCTGACCGTCGATCGTGATGGTGCCGTCGTCGATGGTCTCGAGCCGGTTGATCGCGCGGCACAGCGTCGACTTGCCCGACCCGCTGGGGCCGATGACGACGACGACCTCGCCGCGGTTCACGGTGGTCGAGATGTCCTTGAGGACGTGCAGGTCCCCGAAGTGCTTGTTGACGTGGGATACGACGACCAGGGGCTCGCCGACCGCTACTGCGGCGGGCGAGGCGGGGTCCGCCGTCGGGCTCTGCTCCATGCGAACACCATATCCATCACGGTGTTTCGTCCGCGTTTCCGCGGGGCATCGTCACCCCATCGTGACGCGTGGCCGTCTTTCGGCCGGTCAGGACGGGTGGCGCCCTGCTGCGACGACAGAGCGGCCGTCAGGTGTCGGCGGATCCGGGGATCAGGCGCGCTGCGCGAACGCCGACTCGTAGAGGCAGACGGACGCGGCCGTCGCGAGGTTCATCGACTCCGCCTGGCCGTAGATCGGCACGACGACGGCGCGGTCGGCGAGGGCGAGGTGCTCGTCCTGGAGGCCGCGGGCCTCGTTGCCGAAGAGCCAGGCGGTGGGCCCGGCGAGGCCGCCCGACGTGCGCTCGGCGAGGAGGTCGTCCCCCTTCACGTCCGCGGCGAGGACCTGCAGTCCGGCCGCCTTCACGCGCTCGAGCACGGCGTCGAGCTCGGGCATGATGGCGACCGGCAGGTGGAAGAGCGAGCCCGTCGTGGCGCGCACGACCTTGGGGTTGTAGAGGTCGACGGAGCGGCCCGTGAGGATCACCGCGTCGGCTCCCGCGGCGTCGGCCGCGCGGATGATGGTGCCCGCGTTGCCGGGGTCGCGCACCTCCTCGAGGACCGCGATGAGGCGCGGCTCGTCGCCGAGGATCTGCTTGAGCGACGTCGGGAACTGCCGGCACACGCCCACCACGCCCTGCGGGGTGACGGTGTCGGCCATGGACGCGATCACGTCCTCGGTGACGAACTCCACCTCGACGTCCGCCTCGCGGACGGCGCGTGCCAGGTCCGGGTAGCGGTCGAGGGCCGTGGGGGTCGCGAAGAGCTCCAGCACGAGGTCCGGACGGAACGCGAGCGCCTCCGACACGGCCTGCGGCCCCTCGAGGAGGAACAGGCCCGTGTCGGCGCGCGCATCCCGCTTCGCGAGCTTGGCGACGCCACGGACACGTGGGGAGCGTGGGTTGTCGAGCATGGCCCAACACTAACGGCGCGCCCCCGGATGGGGACGCGCCGTCGGCGGTGGTGCGGGATGCGCTACGCGTTCGCCGCGACCTTGGGGGCCGAGGTGTTCGCGGGCAGGGCGGCCTTGGCCGTCTGCACGAGCGACGCGAAGGTGGCGGGCTCGTGGACCGCGAGCTCCGCGAGGATGCGGCGGTCGACCTGGACGCCGGCGAGCGAGAGGCCCTGGATGAGGCGGTTGTACGTGAGGCCGTTCGCACGCGCGGCGGCGTTGATGCGCTGGATCCAGAGGCGGCGGAACTCGCCCTTCTTGGCGCGGCGGTCGCGGTACGCGTAGACGAGGGAGTGGGTGACCTGCTCCTTGGCCTTGCGGTACAGGCGCGAGCGCTGCCCGCGGTATCCGGCGGCGCGCTCGAGGATGACCCGACGCTTCTTGTGGGCGTTGACGGCCCTCTTGACTCTTGCCATTTCAGTGATTCCTATTCGAGTTCAGGTGTCGCGGACGACGAGGGGCCTAGCGGCCGAGGAGCTTCTTGGCGACCTTCATGTCGGCCTTGGCGAGCGGCTGGTCCTGGTTGAGTCGCGCCTTGCGCCCGGAGGACTTGACCTCGAGGTTGTGCCGCATGCCCGCCTGCTGCTTCATGATCTTGCCGCTGCCGGTGACCTTGAAACGCTTCTTGGCACCCGAGTGGGTCTTCTGCTTAGGCATTGTTCTCTTCTCTCGCTTCTCGTGCGCTCGCCTTGGTGGCGTCGCGCTTCGCGTTGGCCTCGGCCTTGGCCTCGGACTTGTTCTTGTGCGGTCCGATGACCATGACCATGTTGCGGCCGTCGATCGTGGGGGTGGACTCGACGCTGCCGAACTCGGCGACGTCCTCCGCGAACATCTTGAGCAGTCGCACGCCCTGGTCCGGACGTGACTGCTCGCGCCCGCGGAACAGGATCATGGCCTTGACCTTGTCGCCGTCCTGCAGGAAGCCCTCGGCGCGCTTGCGCTTGGTCTCGTAGTCGTGCTTGTCGATCTTCAGGCGGAAGCGCACCTCCTTGAGGATGGTGTTCGCCTGGTTGCGACGCGCTTCCTTGGCCTTCTGCGCGGCCTCGTACTTGAACTTGCCGTAGTCCATGATCTTCGCCACGGGGGGCTTGGAATTGGGCGCGACCTCAACGAGGTCGAGGTCGGCTTCCTGCGCGAGCCGGAGTGCGACGTCGATGGATACGACGCCGACCTGCTCGCCTGCTGGGCCAACGAGGCGAACCTCGGGAACTCGGATTCGATCGTTGGTACGGGGATCGCTGATGGACTGCTCCTATTCGTGTCTTCGGGTGGCACGGCGGCGATGTGCCGCTCGGATTCGAGACGAGGAGAGTTCTTCACCAGGGTGCGACGGATCCGTCGTACTCGGCAACACGCCCGTTCCCCGCTGACGCGGGGCTCCCGTCGTGCGGTCCCGGTGAGGGGAGCCGCTCGGACGGGGGAGCGAAATCGACCCGGTAACCTATGGAGGCGGTCAAGCGCGGGTGGGAGATCAATCCTCTTTCGAACCGGGACTGTGACAGCCCCGGAGCCGTCGATCAGCATAGCAGACGCCGACCCCGCCCCGGAAGGGCGGGCGCCGACCGGGTCCGCGGCCGTCCGGCACCACCCGGCCGCCCCGAGCAGGAGGACAGACATGACCGACCCGACCCCCGACCCCGCGACGACCGCGCCCGACGCGCACGTCCACCGCTTCGAGGAGCCCGCCTCCACGACCGGCGACGGCGCCGCACCGTCCGCCGCGGGCGTCGCCGACGGCGACACCGCCGACTTCGTCGCCGACCAGTACGCGCGCGACATCGCGGAGGTCTCCGCCGTCGAGGTCATCACCACCACGGCCGTCCACCTCATGAGCGCCGCGGCCGTGAAGTGCGGGCTCGCCGACGACCCCGCCACGCAGACCGACCTCGCCGAGGCGCGGAAGCTGATCATCTCGCTCGCGGGTCTCGTCACCGCCGCCTCCCCGGAGCTGGGCGACCAGCACGCGCGCAGCCTCCGCGACGGCCTGCGCTCCCTGCAGCTCGCCTTCCGCGAGGCCTCGCCGTACCCCGACGCCGTGGGCAAGGGCCCGGGCGAGAAGTACACCGGGCCCGTCTCCTAGGCGACGGCCCGGACGGGTCGCGCGCAGCCTCCGCGACGGAGGGGCGCGACCCGCGCCTCAGCCGGCCGAGGTGATCCGCAGGCCCATGCTGTCGACCCGGTCGGCGAGCACCGCGCTCCTGGCCCACTCCCCCTGCAGCCGCGCGAGCAGCGCGTCGAGCGCCGGGCGGTCGAGGCCGTCGACGAGCTCGAGCGCGATCACCAGCTCCGGCCCCTCGAGGCGCGCGCGCGGATCCCCCGGCGCGGTGCTCAGGCTGACGACCGCGGGCTCCGCGACGACGCTCGCCTCCAGCGCCGCGGCGACCTCGGGATCCTCCGGGCTCGGGATCCACGGCAGCGACCGCGCGACCGCCCACACCGCCGGCCGCCGCAGCACGAACTCGGTGTCGGAACCCGGGTCGACGACCACGAGGTCGGTCTCCTCGCTCGCCGCCGCGAGCGCCACGCGGACGGCGTCGGCGGGGACGGGACGCGCCTTCGCGTTCCACCTGCCCATCGCGGTGACCGACGTGAAGACGGGCATGACGGTGCGGCCATCAGGGCCGGCGACCGTGATGATCGACAGCTCGGCGCTCTTGTCGGCCTTCAGGCCGTGCGCACCCTCGCCCTCCTCGCCGAGGCGCGCGACCAGCGGGATCAGCAGGCGCGCGTCGCGGAGCGCGTCGACGACGACACCCTGGCCGACCTCGCCGCGACGGTGCCGCGCGAGCGCCTCCGCGACCGCCGGCGGCGCGGAGCCGTCGTCATCCGGGAACGGCGTCGGCTCGAACGAACGGCCCGCCCAGGGGGTCCCGGCCGAGTCCGCGTTCGGAGTGGATCCCGTCATCGATCCCCGGCGACGTCGAGTGCCTCGCCCAGCGTGAAGGCCCCGGCGTAGAGGGCCTTGCCGACGATGGCGCCCTCGAGGCCGAGCGGCACGAGCTCGCGGAGCGCGGCGATGTCGTCGAGGCTCGAGACGCCGCCGGATGCGACCACCGGGCGCTCGGTGCGCTCCAGCACGTCCCGCAGCAGCTGGAGGTTCGGGCCCTGGAGCGTGCCGTCCTTGGTGACGTCGGTGACCACGTATCGCGCGCATCCCGCGTCCTCGAGGCGCTCGAGCACCTCCCAGATGTCGCCCCCGTCCTGCGTCCAGCCGCGCGCGGAGAGCGTGCGCCCGCGGACGTCGAGCCCGACCGCCACCGCCTCGCCGTGCTGGGCGATCACGCTGGCGGCCCACTCGGGGTTCTCCAGCGCCGCGGTGCCGAGGTTGATGCGCGTCGCGCCGCTCTCGAGGGCGACGTCGAGCGACCGGTCGTCGCGGATGCCGCCGGACAGCTCGATCTGCACGCCGTCGATGGCGCGGATCACCCGGGAGATGACGGAGAGGTTGTCCCCGCGGCCGAACGCGGCGTCGAGGTCGACGAGGTGCAGCCACTCCGCACCCTGCTCGGCCCAGTCCCGGGCCGCGTCGACGGGGTCGCCGTAGCCGGTCTCGGTGCCCGCCGCGCCCTGCGTGAGGCGGACGGCCTGGCCGCCCGCCACGTCGACGGCGGGCAGGAGGGTCAGACGGGGCGTGCTGGTGAACTCGCTCATGGGGGCCTTCCATCGATCGGGCGTGCGGGCGGGGCCGTCGGCGACGGCGGATGCAGGTGGGGGCGTCAGGCGGCGCGGAGGGTGCCGAGCCAGTTCGCGAGCAGCCGGATCCCGGCGGCCCCCGACTTCTCGGGGTGGAACTGCGTGGCGGTGAGCGGGCCGTTCTCGACGGCGGCGACGAACCGCTCGCCGTGCGTGGCCCACGTGACGTGGGGCGCCGGCAGCGGCGGGAGCGGGTCGATGCCCCAGGTGCGTGCGGCGTACGAGTGCACGAAGTAGAAGCGCTCGTCCTCCAGGCCCGCGAACAGAGCGGACCCCTCGGGGACCTCGACCGTGTTCCAGCCCATGTGCGGGAGCACGTCCGACTGGATGCGGTCGACCGTGCCGGGCCACTCCCCCAGGCCCGCGACGTCGACGTCGCGCTCGACGCCCCGGTCGAACATGACCTGCATCCCGACGCAGATGCCGAGCACCGGACGGCCCCCGGCGAGGCGGCGGTCGACGACGCGGTCACCACCGGCCGCCCGCAGCGCGGTCATGACGGCCGAGAACGCCCCGACGCCGGGGACGAGCAGGCCGTCGGCCTCGTGCGCGCGCTTCGGATCGCCCGTCAGCTCGACGTCCGCACCGGCCAGCTCGAGCGCCTTGACGGCGGAGTGGACGTTGCCGCTGCCGTAGTCGAGGACGACGACGGAGGGCCGCGTCACAGCGCGCCCTTCGTGGACGGGATGCCGGAGACGCGCGGGTCGAGCTCCTTGGCCTGACGGAAGGCGCGGGCGAACGACTTGAACTCCGCCTCGGCGATGTGGTGCGGATCGCGACCGCCGAGGACGGTGACGTGCACGGTGAGGCCCGCGTGGAAGGTGATGGCCTCGAAGACGTGGCGGACCATGGATCCGGTGAAGTGGCCGCCGATGAGGTGCATCTCGAAGCCGGCCGGCTCCCCCGAGTGGACGAGGAACGGGCGGCCGGAGATGTCGACGACCGACTGCACCAGCGCCTCGTCGAGCGGCACGAGCGCATCGCCGAAGCGGGCGATGCCGGACTTGTCGCCGAGCGCCTCGCGGATGGCCTGGCCGAGGACGATGCCGACGTCCTCCACGGTGTGGTGCACGTCGATGTGCGTGTCGCCCGTGGCGGTGACCTTCAGGTCAGTGAGCGAGTGCTTCGCGAAGGCGGTGAGCATGTGGTCGTAGAACGGCACCGAGGTGCTGATCTCGGAGGCGCCGGTGCCGTCGAGGTCGAGCTGGAGGTCGATGCTGGACTCGCTGGTCTGCCGCGTGACGTGCGCGGTGCGCGCGAGGGTGCTCATGGGTTCCATGCTACCGATCGCGCCAGGTCGGACCGTCGTCGTCCCCGGCCGCCACCGGGAACGACGACGGGCGCCGTGCCCATCCGCTGCGCGACCGCGAGCGGACGGGATCAGTGCGCGTACTCGGCGGGGACGGCGAGCTGCTGGCCGGCCGCGACGTCCGACGAGGGGAGCCGGTTGAGGTCGACGACCGACGCGATGACGTCGCGCGGGTCGGCCGACGGGGCGATCTCCTCCGCGAGGTCCCACAAGGACTGGCCGCTCGACACGGTGACGTACTCGAACGTGGTGCCCGACGCGTCCTTCGACGCGACGGCCGCGCCGCCGTTGAGGGCGACGAGCCCGGCGCCGAGCGCCAGCGGGGCCGCGACGAGCGCGGTGAGGACGACGCGGCCGCGCCGCGTGATGCGCAGGCGCGTGCGGGGCGCGACGGCGGCCTCCGCGACGGGTGCGACGGACGGGCCGGCGGGGGTGATGGCTGCGGTGTTCATGGTGACCTCTCGTGCGAGACGGTGGGGCGTCGATGCGACGCGCTCAGCGGTGCAGTGCGGTACGGCATGCGATGCGGGTCGGGCAGCTCGCACCCGGCTCTCGGCCGGGAGAGCCGGGTGCGGAGCTGTGTTCCGAACATACATTCGAAACCCGCACTCCGCAAGCCCCCATCGCCTCGATCCGGCGCCCAGCGACGCGACACGCTCGAACAGGTGTTTGTACGAGGTGCCCCGACTGGATACAGTTTCGAGTGCCTGGTGTCCATTCCACCCGGCACCACCGACATCGCCCCCGCGAGGGCGTCGGCCCGCCGGGCCGACCGTGCCGCGGAGGCGTCGGCGACGAGAGGCGGGCCGTGGCATGACGGACGAGCGAGCGGCGGGAGGCGGCGCGACGCGGCGCCGCAAGAGCCTCAGCGACAAGCAGATCTCGATCCTGGAGTTCATCCAGCGCACCATCGCCGGCCAGGGCTACCCGCCGAGCATGCGCGAGATCGGCGACGCCGTCGGCCTCGCGTCGCTCTCCAGCGTCACGCACCAGCTCAACCAGCTCGAGCTCTCCGGCTACCTCCGCCGCGACCCGAACCGGCCGCGCGCCCTCGAGGTCCTCATCGACCTGCCGGGCTCCGGCGCCGCGGAGAGCGGCGAGCCGTCGACCCCGGTGGGAGACGCCGCCATGGTGCCCATGGTCGGCCGCATCGCCGCCGGCATCCCCATCACCGCGGAGCAGATGGTCGAGGAGGTCTTCCCCCTCCCCCGCCAGCTCGTCGGCAAGGGCGACCTCTTCATGCTCCGCGTCGTCGGCGACTCCATGATCGACGCGGCCATCTGCGACGGCGACTGGGTGGTCGTCCGCCAGCAGAAGACCGCGGAGAACGGCGACATCGTCGCGGCCATGCTCGACGACGAGGCCACCGTCAAGGTGTTCCGCCAGCGCGACGGCCACACGTGGCTGCTGCCCCGCAACAGCGCGTTCGAGCCCATCCTCGGCGACTTCGCGGAGGTCGTCGGCAAGGTCGTGGCGGTCATGCGCTCGGTCTGATCCCCGCACGACGCAGGAGAGCGGCCGGTCCCCGAGGGGGTCGGCCGCTCTCGTGCGTGAGGGGGTCCGTGGTGGCTGGTGCGTCGCGGATCAGACCGCGGGGACCACCGAGTACGCCTGGACCTGCGCCTGCTGCTCCGCCGTCACGAGCGCGCGCACGCGCGTGCCCTCCTCGACGTACGAGGTCTCGAGGACCTTGGCGCCGTCGTGCAGCATCGCGACGACCTCGCCGTGCTCGAACGGCACCAGGAGGTCGACCTCGATGGTCGGCTGGGGCAGCAGCTCCGCGATGCGGCGACGCAGCTCCTCGACGCCCTCGCCCGTGCGGGCCGAGACGAACACGCCCTGCGGCGCGAGGCCGCGGAGCACCACGCGGTCACCGTCCGAGGCGAGGTCGCTCTTGTTGAAGACGACGATCTCGGGGATGGACGCGGCATCCACCTCGGCGATGACCTCGTGCACGGTCGCGAGCTGGGCCGCGGGATCCGGGTGCGAGGCGTCGACGACGTGCACGAGCACGTCCGAGTCGGCGAGCTCCTCGAGCGTCGAGCGGAAGGCCTCGACCAGCTGGTGCGGCAGGTTGCGCACGAAGCCGACCGTGTCGGCCAGCGTGTAGAGCTGCCCCTGGTCGGTCTCCGTCTTCCGGACCGTCGCGTCGAGCGTCGCGAAGAGCGCGTTCTCGACGAGGACGCCCGCCTTCGTCACCCGGTTGAGGAGCGACGACTTGCCGGCGTTCGTGTACCCGACGATCGCGACCGAGGGCACCGAGTGCCGGTCGCGGTTGGCGCGCTTGGTGTCGCGTGCCGGCTTCATCGCGGCGATCTGCTTGCGGAGGCGCGCCATGCGCGTGTTGATGCGCCGGCGGTCGAGCTCGATCTTCGTCTCACCCGGTCCGCGGGATCCCATCCCCGCGCCCGCACCGCCGACCTGTCCACCGGCCTGGCGCGACATCGAGTCGCCCCAGCCGCGCAGGCGCGGCAGGAGGTACTGCAGCTGGGCGAGCTCGACCTGGGCCTTGCCCTCGCGGCTCTTGGCGTGCTGGCTGAAGATGTCGAGGATCACGGCCGTGCGGTCGATGACCTTGACCTTCACCACGTCCTCGAGCGCGCGCCGCTGGCTGGGGGCGAGCTCGGTGTCGGCGATGACGGTGTCGGCGCCGACGGCGGCCACGAGAGCCCGCAGCTCCTCGGCCTTGCCGCGGCCGAAGTAGGTGCTGGGATCCGGGGTGGGACGGCGCTGCAGGAGGCCGTCGAGCACGACCGCGCCCGCGGTCTCGGCGAGGGCCGCGAGCTCCCGCATGCTGTTCTCGGCATCGTCGACGGAGCCCTGCGAGTACACGCCGATGAGCACGACGTTCTCGAGGCGCAGCTGCCGGTACTCGACCTCGGTGACGTCCTCGAGCTCGGTGGAGAGGCCCGGGACGCGGCGGAGCGCCTGCCGGTCGGCGCGCTCGCTCTGGTCGCCGTCCGAGCCCTGCTCGGTGTCGGGGTTCGCGGAGAGCGCCTGCGCGCCGGACCCGCGGAAGAGGGCGTAGCCGGCCGAGCGGTTCTCCGCTCGACCGAGGACGCGCGCGACGACATCGTCCCGGTCGGTGTTCTCGGTGGACGTCGTCGTCGTGTCCGCGGGCTCGTGGTCGTGCTCGTCGTGCGTTGTCATGTGCTCCCATCGTAGCGCGGGCGTCCGGTATCGTCCCGGTATGGCCGACGCGCACTACTTCTCCTCGTCGCCGGCCGGACCCCTGCGCACCCGCACCATCGTGGTCGAGCTGGGCGGGCGCACGGTGGACGTCGAGACCGCCGGTGGCGTCTTCAGCCCCGAGCACGTGGACCAGGGCACCCTGGTGCTGCTGCGCAACGTCCCCGCGCCCCCTGCCGAGGGGCATCTGCTGGACGTGGGCTGCGGCTGGGGTCCGGTCGCCCTCGACATGGCGATGCGGTCGCCCGCGGCCACGGTGTGGGCGGTCGACGTGAACGAGCGTGCGCTCGAGCTGACGCGGGCGAACGCCCGGTCCCTCGGTCTCGAGAACGTCGAGGCCGTGCCGCCCGAGGACGTCCCCGCCGACCTCGCGTTCGCCACCGTGTGGTCGAACCCGCCGATCCGCGTCGGCAAGGAGGCGCTGCACGGGATCCTGCTCGACTGGATGCCCCGACTCGCGCCGGACGCGGACGCCTGGCTCGTCGTGCAGCGCAACCTCGGGTCCGACTCGCTGCAGCGCTGGCTGGTCGACACCCTGCCCGCGGGCCTGGAGACGACGCGCGCGGCGTCCGACAAGGGCTTCCGGGTGCTGCGCGTGCACCGCGGCGCCGACACCTAGCCCGACGCCGCTCCCCCTGCGTCCGCGGGCGGGGCGGCAGGATCAGGCCAGCGCCACGACCCCGTCGAACACCAGCTCCGCGGGGCCCGAGAGGCCGACGTGCTCGCCGTCCTCCGTCGGGAACATCCGCACCCCGAGCACCCCGCCCGGCAGCTGCACGCGCCACTGGTGCGGTGCGGCGGCGCCGGCCCAGTGCCGCGTCGCGAGGGCGGCCGCCGCGGCGCCCGTACCGCAGCTCAGCGTCTCGCCGCTGCCACGCTCGTGGACGCGCATCGTGATGTGGCCCACCCCGTCCACGACGAGCGGATCGGCGGGCACCACGAGCTCGACGTTGGCGCCGTCGGCGGGCTCGGGATCCAGCTGCGGCACGAACGCGAGGTCGGCCTCCGCGAGCTCGTCCTCGCTCGACAGCGCGACCACCACGTGCGGGTTGCCCACATCGATGCCGAGGCCCGGACGCGCGACCTGGAGGTCCTTGGCGCGCACGAGCGGCTCGCCGCCCGCGAGGGACCACCGGCCGAGGTCGACCTGGAACCCGGATCCGCTGCGCTGCACGTCCCGTACGCCGGCCCGCGTGCCGATGGGGACCGTGCGGCCCGGGGGCAGCTCGATGAGCCCGTTCTCGATGAGGAAGAGCGTGAAGACTCGGATGCCGTTGCCGCACATCTCGGCCGGGCTGCCGTCCACGTTGCGGTAGTCCATGAACCACTCGGCGGCCGGGTCCTCGTCGAGGGCCGCGCGACCCTCGGGGATCCGGCTGGAGAGCACCGCGCGGATCGTGCCGTCGGCGCCGATGCCGAAGTGGCGGTCGCAGAGCGCCTGCACCTGCGTGTCCGTCAGGTCGATCTCGCCCGCGGGATCCGCGAACAGCACGAAGTCGTTGCCCGTGCCCTGGCCCTTGGTGAACTGCAGGTCTGCCATCCCGCCAGCCTACGGGCGCGCCGCCGGGAGGGCGTCGAGCGCGTGCGCGAGGAGCCGCTCGTCGCGCGCGTCCAGCCGCACGGCGTCGGCGTAGCGGCCGAACCAGGACACCTGACGGCGCGCGAAGCGGCGCGTGAGCGCGCGCGTCGCCTCGATCGCCTCGTCCTCGGTGAGCTCCCCCGCGAGCTGCCTGGCCGCCTGCGCGTAGCCGATGGCCCGGGAGGCGGTGACGCCGTCGGCGAGCCCGGCCGACAGCAGTCCGGCGACCTCGTCCACCAGGCCGTCCTCCCACATGCCGGACACGCGGGCGTCGAGCCGCGGCACGAGCTCCTCGCGCGGCAGCGTGAGCGCCAGGATCCGCGCCGGATGCCACGGGCGCGGCTGGGCGGATGCGCGCTCCGGTTGCGGTCCCGTCATCTCCACGACCTCGAGCGCCCGCACGAGCCGACGCCCGTTGTGCGCGCCGATCCGCTGGGCCGCCGCCGGGTCGAGCTCGCGGAGGCGCCGGTGCAGCATGCCCGGCCCGGTCGCCTCGAGCTCCTGCTCGAGGCGCTGCCGGATCTCGGGATCGGTCCCCGGGAAGTCGTAGTCGAAGAGCACCGACGAGACGTAGAGGCCGGATCCGCCGACGAGGATCGGGACGGCCTCGCGCTCGAGGATGCCGCCGATCGCCCCGCGCGCCTCCTCCTGGTAGGCGGCGACGGTGGCCTCCGCAGTCACGTCGAGGACGTCGAGCATGTGGTGCGGCACGCCCCGCCGCTCAGCCTCGGGCAGCTTGGCCGTGCCGATGTCCATCCCCCGGTAGAGCTGCATGGCGTCGGCGTTGACGATCTCCGCCGCTCGGCCCTCGGCCCCCAGCCGTTCCGCGATGTCGAGGGACAGGGCGGACTTCCCGGTGCCGGTGGCGCCGACGATCGCGACGATCGGGGTCACGCGCGGTGTCGCGGGTGCGCCGACCCGTCGCCCGCGGCGGTGGGCACACGGAGCGAGGGCAGCCCGAGCGAGACGCGCGGCGCACCAGCGGCGCTCGACCGCGCGCCCGCCGCTGGCGTCGGCACGCCGCAGGAGTCGGCCTGTGCCCGCTCCCACGCGTCGCCGGCGCGGGTGCGGCGGATGCGCAGCGGAGCCCGGTCGACCGAGGCGGCGATGAGGTGGAACGGCGCCGCGCGGGTGATCTCGACCTCGACGGCGTCGCCGGGCCGCGGCTCGCCGCTCCCCTCCGGGACGTCGAGGTGGACGAGGCGGCCGTCCTGCGCCCGGCCCGTGACCCGGCGCGTGTCGCCGTCCTTCCGACCCTCGTGCGCGCTCACGAGGACCTCGACCGTGCGGCCGACCACGCGCTGGTTCTCCTCATGGCTGATGCGCTCGTGCAGCGCGGTGAGACGCCCGTACCGCTCCTTCACGACGTCGGCGGGGACCTGCTCCTCCATCGTCGCGGCGGGGGTGCCCGGGCGGATGGAGTACTGGAACGTGAACGCGGAGGAGAAACGGGCCGCCTCGACGACGCGGAGGGTCTCCTGGAAGTCCTCCTCCGCCTCGCCCGGGAAGCCGACGATGATGTCGGTCGTGATCGCCGCATCGGGGATGCGGGTTCGCACCCGGTCGAGGATCCCCAGGAAGCGCTCGGAGCGGTACGAGCGGCGCATGGCCTTGAGGATGCGGTCGGATCCCGACTGCAGCGGCATGTGCAGCTGCGGCATCACGGCCGGTGTCTCCGCCATCGCGTCGATCACGTCGTCGGTGAAGGCGGCCGGGTGGGGGCTCGTGAAGCGGATGCGCTCCAGCCCCTCGATGGCGCCCGCGGCCCGCAGCAGCTTGCCGAACGCCTGCCGGTCGCCGAACTCGACGCCGTAGGAGTTGACGTTCTGGCCGAGCAGCGTGACCTCGACCGCACCGTCGTCGACGAGGGCCTGGATCTCGGCGAGGATGTCGCCCGGCCGCCGGTCCTTCTCCTTGCCGCGCAGCGCGGGGACGATGCAGAACGTGCAGGTGTTGTTGCACCCCACCGAGATGGAGACCCAGCCGCTCGCGATCTTGTCGCGCTTCGTAGGAAGCGTGGACGGGAACGTCTCGAGGCTCTCCAGGATCTCCAGCTGCGCCTCGCCGTTGTGCCGCGCGCGCTCGAGCAGCGCCGGCAGGGAGCCCATGTTGTGGGTGCCGAAGACGACGTCGACCCACGGCGCCTTCTCGAGCACGGTCGCCCGGTCCTTCTGCGCGAGGCACCCGCCGACGGCGATCTGCATACCCTCGTGCCGGCGCTTGACCCCGGCGAGGTGGCCGAGGTTGCCGTAGAGCTTGTTGTCCGCGTTCTCGCGGACGGCGCAGGTGTTGATGACGACGATGTCCGCCTCGGCGCCCTCAGCCGACACGTAGCCGGCCGCCTCGAGCGACCCCGTGAGCCGCTCCGAGTCGTGGACGTTCATCTGGCAGCCGTAGGTGCGGACCTCGTACGTCCTGGGCCGGTCGGCTTCGGGCGGGGCGACGCGGACGTGCTCGGCGACGGTGCTCATGATGTCTCGATCCTACGTGCGTGGACGCCCCGAGCTGCCCGGCGGCCGGGTCAGCGGAAGCGGACGCGGGACGAGCCGCGGCGGGTGGCGAGCGCCGCCTTCGCCGCGTCGCGTACGACGCCGCCCCCGTAGCCGCGCCGCATGAGGAACGACGCGAGCCGGCGCTCGGCCGTCTCGTCGTCGTAGGACGAGAGCTGCCCGACGCGCTTCATCGCGACCTCGGTCGCGCGCGCGAGCTCGTCGTCCGGCTGCTCGGCCATGGCCTCCTCGATGACGAGGGGGTCGAGCTTGCGACGGCGCATCTCCATCTCGACCGAGCGCCGCCCGAGGCCCTTGCGGTCGAGGTGCGTGTGCAGGATCTGCTCCGCCAGCGCCGCCTCGTCGATGTACTGCAGGGAGACGTAGCGGGCGAGCGTCTCCTCGGCGATGTCCGGGTCGATCTCCGCCCCGTCGAGCACCTCGCGCGCCTCCGCGAGCGAGAGCCCGCGACCCCGCAGCCGGTTGGCGAGGACGTTGTCCGCACGACGCCGCTGGCGCTCGGGCGTCCGCTCGGCGGCGCGCTCCTCCTCGGCCTCCGCCTCGCGGCGCTCGTCCGCGACGCGGTCCTCCTCGAGCCGGATCATGTCCTGCCGGTACGCCTCGTCCTGCTCCGCCTTGGCGCGCGCCCGCTCGGCCCGCTCCTGCTCGGCGCGCCACGCGGCCGGGGTCGGGTCGTCCGCGGTGTCGTCCTCCGCCGGCGGCGTCTCCGGGGACACGGCGACCGGGTCGCTGGAGGTTCGAGCCGCCTGGGCCTCGGCCTCCGCGAGGACACGACGCGCCTCCGCGATGCGCTCCTGCGCGGCGAGGGCTCGACCCGCCTCCGACTCGTCGACCGCCGCGCCGATCGTGACGATGCCATCGACCTCCGTGACCGAGCCGCCTCGCGCGGGATGCGTCGGCTCGACCCGCGGCGCGGACGGTTCCTCGACGGACGCCGGCGTCTCGACGAGCGGACGGGCCGCCGCACGACGCGAACGCCGGTCGGCGAGGGAGGCGACGGGCGCGATCTCGTCGGGCCCGGGGCCCGTGCCCTGCTCGCCCTCGGAGGGGAATCTGACCATGGTGCTTCCGTCCTCAGGAGGCCCGAGCGCGCATCACGCGGAACGTGACGCCACGGTCGGGCCGGTGTCGTGCGGGGGCGGGGCGCGTCGTGGGACGCACCCCGCCGAGGGAGCGCCGGGTCAGGCGCTCTTGCGAGCCGACGCCTTGGGCGCCACGGCCGCGACCGGAGCCGGAGCCGCGTCGGCCGCAGGGGCCGCGTCGGCGTTCGGGTCCTTGACCAGGCCGAGCTTGACCTTGATCTTCTGCTCGATCTCGGCGGCGATCTCCGGGTTGTTCAGGAGGTGCTTGCGCGAGTTCTCCTTGCCCTGGCCGAGCTGGTCGCCGTCGTAGGTGTACCAGGCACCGGACTTGCGGACGATCTCGTGCTCGACGCCGAAGTCGATGAGGCTGCCTTCGCGGGAGATGCCCGTGCCGTAGAGGATGTCGAACTCCGCCTGCTTGAAGGGCGGCGCCATCTTGTTCTTGACGACCTTGACGCGGGTGCGGTTGCCCACCGCGTCGGTGCCGTCCTTCAGCGTCTCGATGCGGCGGATGTCGAGGCGGACCGACGCGTAGAACTTCAGCGCCTTGCCACCGGCGGTGGTCTCCGGGCTGCCGAAGAACACGCCGATCTTCTCGCGGAGCTGGTTGATGAAGATCATGGTGGTCTGCGTCTGGTTGAGGCCACCGGTGAGCTTGCGCAGCGCCTGCGACATGAGGCGAGCCTGGAGGCCCACGTGGGAGTCGCCCATCTCGCCCTCGATCTCGGCGCGCGGCACGAGCGCCGCGACGGAGTCGATGACGACGAGGTCGATGGATCCCGAGCGCACGAGCATATCGGCGATCTCGAGCGCCTGCTCACCCGTGTCGGGCTGGGAGACGAGGAGCGCGTCGATGTCGACGCCGAGCTTCTTCGCGTACTCCGGGTCGAGCGCGTGCTCCGCGTCGATGAACGCCGCGATGCCGCCGGCGCGCTGCGCGTTGGCGATGGCGTGCAGCGTCAGCGTGGTCTTTCCCGAGGACTCCGGGCCGTAGATCTCGACGATGCGGCCACGCGGGAGCCCGCCGATGCCGAGGGCCACGTCCAGCGCGACGGATCCGGTGGGGATGACGGCGACGGGCGCGCGCTCATCGCTGCCCAGTCGCATGACCGAGCCCTTGCCGAACTGCCGGTCGATCTGTGCGAGCGCGGTCTCGAGGGACTTCTCGCGGTCTGCCGATGATGCCATGGGGTGCTCCTCATGTCGAAGGTGGGTTGCCTGCAGGCTGTCGCTCCGCTCCCGCTGGCCGCGGGGTCCGGTGCCGACAAGGCGACGGGTGATCTCCGCGAGGTGCACGTTATGCGGCGCCGCCGACATCGCTGCCGGAGGGGCCTGACCTGTGCAGTCCGCGCTTCGAATCGCTCCTGTGGGGAGCCTACGCGCGTTCGAAGGGATATTCGAACGGCGCGCCGCGTGTCGTCGACGTATCCGGAGCGAGTCGGACGGGAGGCCTCTAGATGCGCGGCTCGGGCACCCCGGCACCGTTCCAGCGCGCGCGCGGCACGTCCTGGGCGCGGCAGAGGGCGAGCCAGACCTCGCGGGCGGGCGTCCCGTCCTTCAGCGCCTGCGCGCACGTGCGCCCGCCGAGCTCTCCGAGCACGAGGTCCGCGACGAGGACCGGCCCGTATCCGGAGCCGAACTCGTCCGAGACGGCCCGCTGGAACTCGCTCAGTCGCATGCCGACCACGCTACCCGCTGCCGCCGGGACGACGACGCCCCGCCCGTCGCGAGGACGGGCGGGGCGGGAGGTCGTGAGGAGAGGATCAGCGCGCGACGAGGTCGCTGTCGAAGCCGGCGACGAGGTCGTCCGGGATGGTGTCGGGGATGGGGTTGAGCCCCTCGATGACGGCGAGGCGGTCCCCGACCTCGCGCATGATGACGGAGATGGGGGTGTCGAGCGCGTCGGCGACGGACGCGAGGATCTCGCTCGACGCCTCCTTCTGGCCCCGCTCGACCTCGCTGAGGTAGCCGAGCGCGACGCTCGCCTTGCTGGCGACCTGGCGGAGCGTGCGCCCCTTCTGCAGACGGAAGTCCCGTAGGACGTCGCCGATCTCCTGACGGACTAGAACCACGGGAGCCTCCTCGTTGCGCCTGGTGCCTGGTCGAACCGGAGGTCCGGGGCTGATGGGTGAGCATCTGGCCGAGGACTCAGGCTAAGCAGGGGCACTGGGCGTTGATTGTGAACGTGATTACGACAACGCGGGAGCCGCATCAGATGTTCCCGGCGGGATCCAGCGCCTCGACGAGGGCCACGAGGGCCTCGTGCACGACGCCCGCGCGGACCGCCTGGCGGCCCCCGTCGAGGTGCAGCGCGATGGCGCGCGAGTCGCCGTCGATGGACAGGCCGACGAAGGCCGTACCCGGCTGCTGCCCGTCCTGGGGATCCGGCCCCGCGGCTCCCGTCGTGGAGACGCCGACGTCGGCGGGGCGTCCGTCGATGGCGCACGCCTGGCGCACGCCGCGGGCCATCTGCCGGGCCACGTCGGGATGGACCGCGCCGTGGACGGCGAGGATCGAGGACTCGACGCCGAGGATCGTGCGCTTGAGGGCCGTGTCGTAGGAGACGATGCCGCCGAGGAGCGCGCGCGAGGCGCCGGGGACGCCGACCAGGGCGGCGGTGAGCAGGCCTCCTGTGAGCGACTCGGCGACGGCGATGCGCCGACCGCTCGCCACGAGGGCGGCGATCACGCGCTCGGCGAGCCGCTCGTCGGTGGCCTCGTCGGCCGCGCTCACGACACGCGCTCCGCTCGCAGCGCCTGACGCATGTAGTCGAGGCCGGAGAGCACGGTGAGGACGAACGCGATCGACATGAGCACGGTGTTCACGACGTGCATGCCGTCGCCGACCACGTCCCACAGCGGGAGCAGCGCGACGCTGATCGCGACGGCCTGCGCGACGGTCTTCAGCTTGCCTCCGCGGGACGCCGCGACGACGCGATCGCGGAGCACGGCGAAGCGGTACGCCGTGATCCCGAGCTCGCGCACCAGGATCACGATCGTCACCCACCAGGGCAGCTCGCCGAGCACCGAGAGCATGACGAGCGCGGCGCCCGTGAGCACCTTGTCGGCGATGGGGTCGAGGAGCTTGCCGAGGTCCGTGACGAGGTTGCGGCTGCGGGCGATGTGCCCGTCGACGCCGTCGGTCGCGATCGCGATGATGAAGAGCGCCGCGGCCGCGTAGCGGAGCGCACCGTCGGCGCCGTCGTCCGCTGCGAGGAGGACGACGAAGACGGGGGCCAGCAGGATCCGCACGACCGTGAGGACGTTGGCGACGTTCCAGGGGCTCGCCGGGGAGTCGCCCGCGCGCCAGAGGCGCGGTGCTCCGGTGTCGGTCGCGCCCGATGCGCTCCGCTCCGCCACGGTCAGTCCCTCCCCGTCAGGCCCCAGGCGTCGTCGTCGCCCTCGGCCTCCACCTGCTCGTACGCGTCCAGGTCCTTGTGCAGCGGATCCGACGGGTAGCGGTTCCCGTCGTCCGCGTCGTCGGCGGGCGGCGCGACCGGAGCAGCCGGTGCGGCGGGGGCCGGTGGGGCCGCGGGCGTCTCCCCGCGCAGCGTCGCGAGGACGCCCGGGAGCTGCTCGGCCGAGACGAGCACGTCGCGCGCCTTGGATCCCTCGGACGGGCCGACGATCTCGCGCGCCTCGAGGAGGTCCATGAGCCGGCCGGCCTTGGCGAAGCCGACGCGGAGCTTCCGCTGCAGCATCGACGTGGACCCGAACTGCGTGCTGACGACCAGCTCGGCCGCCGCGAGCAGCACCTCGAGGTCGTCGCCGATGTCCGCGTCGATCTCCTTCTTCTCGGCGGCGACCGCGACGTCCTGCCGGTACTCGGGCCGCGCCTGGCGCGTCACGTGCTCGACGACCTTGGCGATCTCCGCCTCCTGCACCCACGCGCCCTGCACGCGGACGGCCTTGTTGGCGCCCATGGGGAGGAAGAGGCCGTCGCCCTGGCCGATGAGCTTGTCGGCGCCGGGCTGGTCGAGGATCACGCGGGAGTCGGTCATGCTCGACACCGCGAACGCGAGCCGGGACGGGACGTTGGCCTTGATGAGGCCCGTGACGACATCGACGGACGGGCGTTGCGTCGCGAGCACGAGGTGGATGCCGGCGGCGCGCGCGAGCTGCGTGATGCGGACGATGGAGTCCTCGACGTCCCGCGGCGCGACCATCATGAGGTCGGCGAGCTCGTCCACCACCACGAGGAGGTAGGGGTACGGGCGGAGGGTCCGCTCGCTGCCCTCGGGGAGCACGATGGACCCGCTCGTGACGGCCTTGTTGAAGTCGTCGATGTGGCGGAAGCCGAAGCTGGCGAGGTCGTCGTACCTCATGTCCATCTCCTTCACCACCCACTGCAGCGCCTCGGCCGCCTTCTTCGGGTTGGTGATGATGGGCGTGATGAGGTGCGGGACGCCCGCGTAGATGGTGAGCTCCACGCGCTTCGGGTCGATGAGCACCATGCGGACGTCGCTCGGCTTCGCGCGCATGAGGAGCGACGTGATCATGGAGTTGACGAAGCTCGACTTGCCGGAGCCCGTAGATCCCGCGACCAGGAGGTGGGGCATCTTCGCGAGGTTGGCGATGACGTAGCCGCCCTCGACGTCCTTGCCGACGCCGATGGTCATCGGGTGCGCGCTGTTCGTCGCGGCGGACGAGCGGAGCACGTCGCCGAGCGAGACGATCTCGCGGTCGGTGTTCGGGATCTCCACGCCGATGGCGCTGCGGCCCGGGATGGGCGAGAGGATGCGGACCTCGTTGGAGGCGACCGCGTAGCTGATGTTCTTCGCGAGCGCCGTGACGCGCTCGACCTTGACGCCGGGCGCGAGCTCGAGCTCGTAGCGGGTGACCGTCGGTCCGCGGGAGAAGCCCGTGACCGTGGCGTCGACCTGGAAGTTGGTGAGCACCTCGGTGAGCGCGCGCACCACCTCGTCGTTGACCGACGAGCGCGACTTCGCGGGCGTGCCGGGCGAGAGCGTGCTCGCGGCGGGGAGGCGGTAGGGCGCCTGCGGGGCGTCGGAGTCCCCCGACACGATCGGGGCGTCGGAGCCGTCGTCCTCGAAGCCGGGGAGCACCGCGGGCTCGTCGTCGTCGCGTATTCCGGTGGGGTGCACGGGCACGGAGGGCAGGACGGCGGTCGCCGTCGCGTCGACGGGCGGGTCGAGGTCGATGCGGCGGGTCGCGGCGTCGTCGCCCGCGAAGGCGCCGGGCTCGGGGCGGGAGGCGTCGGGATCCACCGTGCGGTCGATGACGGTCGTGGGCGCCTCGGCGGCGGTGCGACCGGCCGTGTCGTCGCGGTCGTCGGATCCGGCGTGCGGCGCGAGCACCGGGCTGTCGAACGCCGGCGCGTCCTCGCGCTGGCTGCGGTTGCGGCGCCACCACGGGAGGCTGTCGGTGTCGACCGGGCCGTCCTCGTCGAGGCCCTCGAGCTCGACCTGCTCCGTCGCCTGGGCCTTGCGGGCCGCGCGGTCGGCGGCGCGCTGCTCCTCGTCCACGGGCGGGGCGCCGAAGAGGTAGGAGTAGAGCTCGCGCAGCCGCATGCCGACGCGGTTCGGCGGCGTGCGCGTGATGATGAAGAGGGAGAGCAGGAGCAGGATCCCGGCCACGACGCCCGCGCCGATCGGGGTGATGAGCAGCGACAGCGGCGCCGCGAGCACCCAGCCGAGGACGCCGCCGGCGCGGGCCAGGGCGAGCATGCCGTCGCGCGGATCCGGCGCGCCGTTGAAGATGTGGCAGAGCGCCGCGATCGAGACGAGGAAGAGCGAGACGCCCACGCCGATGCGCCCGTTGTCGCTCACCGAGGACGGGTGGCGGAAGAGCCAGAGGGCGAGGAGCACCATCACGATAGGCAGCGCGAACGCCACCCGGCCGAAGAGGCCGCCGAACGTGTACGCGTCGAAGGCCATGGCCACGTCGTTGAGCGGGTTGAACCACTCGACGACCACACCGGCGATCGCGAGGACCACGAGGAGGAACGGGATGCCGTCGCGGCGCTCCTCCTTCGCGAGCTTCTCCGGCCCGAGGGCGCGGAAGAGGGCGCCGGTGGCGTGGGCGAGGCCCATCCACGCGGCGACGAGCGGGCCGCGCCACGCCGACTGCACGGGGTAGGCGACGGTCTGCTGCTTCGTCTCGGCGGCACGCCCCTTGCGCGGGGGCGTGGCGCGCGGCGCGCCCGAGGAGGTCTTCCCGGCGCGGCTGGTCGACCTGGTGCTCGTAGCCATGCGACCCACGTTATCCCGCGCCGCCGTCGCCGACGGCGCGCCGGGCCGGGCCGGGCGCTCCCCGCCCGGCCGCGACATCAGTACCGGATCGCGTCGATGACCGACACGCGCACCGCGACGAGGGCCGGCAGCAGGCCCGCGATCGCGCCCACGGCGAGCGAGGCGCCGAGCCCGAGGAGCGCCGCCGAGAGCGGGAACGGCGGGAAGTCGGTGACGCCCGAGGCGACGAACGAGAGGATCCACGGGTTCTTCACGATCGCGACCGCCGCCATCACGCCGACCACGCCCGCGGCGACCGTGGCCACGATGCTCTCCATCATCACGGCGAAGAACACCCGGCCCGCGCTCGCGCCGAAGCTGCGCCGCACGCCGATCTCGCGGATCCGCTGCTTCACCGTCACGAGCGAGATGTTCACGAGGCCGAGCGCGCCGAGCAGGAGCACGAGGCTCGCCACTCCCCCGACGAGGATCTTCACCGACAGGAGCGGGTCGTAGTCGTACGTCCCCCAGTCGCTGCGGCCGACGCTCACCTCCAGGCCCTCGGGCGCGGTCGCCGCCACCTGCGAGGTGATGGCCGCGGTGAGCGCGTCGGCCTCCGACTCGGGCACCCAGAACTCGGACTGCGGCGCCATGGCGTCGAGCGCGTCGTCGGACATCAGGCGCTCGGCGTCGGACGCCTGCAGGTAGACGGTCGGCGGCTCCTCCGCGTACAGCGCGGGCACGGTGCCCACGACGACACCCACGAGGTCCGACCGCTCGCCGTGCAGCACGGCGGAGGGGTGCGCGGCGATCTCGGGCGACCCGAGCTCCGCGAGGAACGCGGGGTTGACCACGAGCGCGGGCGCGAGGCGGTCGGCGTCCCGCTCGTCGAACCAGCGGCCGTCCGTCACGTCGACGCGGCGCATCTCGCCGTAGTCCCGGTCGACCACGACGGCCTGCACCTGCGCCTGCCCGCGCGCGAAGTCGACCGGCACCGTCGCGGAGCCGATGATCGTCGACCAGGTGATGCCGTACCGGTCGGCGACGTCCGCGAGGAGGGTGCGCTGCTCGGCGTAGGACAGGCCGTCGCCGGTCGCGGAGTACGCGGACACCGACAGCGCGGCGGGTCGGCCCGATTGGCGCTCCATCTGCTCGGTCTGCGACTGCTGCACGACCGCGCCGAGGCCGACGACCGAGGTGATCGCCGCGACCGCGACCGCGACGCCGATGAGCGACAGCATCACGCGCGTGCGGTGGATCCGGAGCTCGACCCATGCCTCCACGACCGCGCCCACGAGACCGGTCGCCGTGCCCGACAGCCAGTCGCTCATGCGAGCAGCTCCCGGGTGAGGGCCTCGGCGGGCGCGAGCACGCCCATCTCCAGCCGGTGGTGCCGGTCCGCGCGGGCCGCGACGGTCGGGTCGTGCGTGATGGTGACGAGCGCCGCACCGGACGCGTGCGCGACCTCGGCGAGCAGGCTCATCACCGTCGCGCCCGTCTCGATGTCGAGCGCGCCCGTGGGCTCGTCCGCCAGGATCAGCCGCGGCGAGCGCACGAGCGCCCGGGCGATCGCGACGCGCTGCTGCTCCCCTCCGGACATCGTCTCCGGCATGGCGTCGATGCGGTGGCCGAGGCCGACGCGCTCGAGCATGTCCGCCGCGATCGACGCACGCCGCCAGAACGAGCGACCCGTCGAGTAGAGCAGCGGGGTCATCACGTTCTCGCGGGCCGTCCGGCCCTGCAGCAGGTTGAACTGCTGGAAGATGAAGCCGATGTCGCCGCCGCGGGCGCGGTCGCGCCGGGATCCCGAGACGCGCGCCATGGGCACGTCGTCGAGGAACACCTCGCCTGTCGTCGGGGTGTCGAGCAGGCCGACGATGTTCAGCAGCGTCGACTTCCCGGATCCGGAGCGGCCCACGATCGAGACGTGGTCGCCCACGGACACGTCGAGGTCGACGCCGTGCAGGATCGTCAGCGGCTCGTCGTCCGGACGCGGGACAGTCCGGGTCACCTGCTCGAGGCGGATCAGGCTCATCCGCCGTACCCGCCCTGCACCATCATCGCCTCGTCCTCGGGGACGGGCGCACCGGGCACGAACTCCAGCACCATGTCGCCCTCCGCGAGGCCCGAGGTGATCTGCACGACCTCGCCGTCGCTGATGCCCAGGCCGACCGCGCGCTCCTCGGGCTCGCCGCCGTCCGACGCGAGCCACACGTTGCCCGTGTCGGCGAGGCCCTCGACCGCCGTCGTCGGGAGCGTCAGCACGTCGGGCGCCTCGCCCGCGGGGATCGTGATCTCGGCCGCGAGACCCGGGAAGACGCGCGTCCCGGCCGGCACGGCGCAGGAGACGGTCGCGCCGGTGGAGGCCGACTCGGTGGATCCGGTGCCGCCCGCGCCGGCCGCGTCGCCCGTCGAGCCGGCACCGTCGGCGCCGCCCGCCGCCTGCTGGCCGATGCGCAGGTCCCCGCAGTCGAACGGCGCGGGCCCCGAGGTGATGGCGACCTTCGCGGCCGTCGGCTGCGTGACGAGCCGGTACTGCTCCTCCGCGGTGAGCGGCGCCGTCGCGCGGAAGGTGGGCGGCGCGATCCGGCCGACCGCGTCGCCCACGGCGACCTCCTGGCCGACGAGCACGCCGAGCTGCGCGAGCGAACCCGCGGCGGATGCGGTGACCGTCTCGGTGACGACCTTGGGCTTCGGCTGCGTGACCGTGCCATCCGCCGCGACCACCGGATCCACGGGCGTCTCCTGGAAGATGACGAGGATCGGGTCGCCGGCCGCCAGCGTGGCGCCCTGCCCCGCGACGATCTTCGAGACCTTCCCCTGCAGCGTCGCCTTCACGGTCACGTCGGGATCCGGCTGGATGCTGCCCTTCACCGTCACGTCGTTGACCACGGTCGCGATGGACGCCGGCACCTGCGACTCCACGACCGAGCCCGTCGGCACCTCGGAGGCCTCCTCGGTCGTCGTCCCGAAGAACGCCATGCGCACGAGGGCCACCGCGATCGCGGCGAGCACGACCAGCCTCGTGATCGGGAGGATCCATCTCCGCCAGACGCCCACAGCCGCTCCTTCCCCGGCGGTCCCCAGCGGCCCGTCCGGTCGCCTCCGACGCTAGGGGCGGCGGCGCGCGCGGCGCTTCGTCCACGGGGATGACATGCGCACCCCCGTCAGGGGGCCGCGCGGACGCGCGCCACCGGCACGCGCGACGGAGGGGCGGGGTCTCTCCCCGCCCCTCCGGACGTGCAGCGCACCGGCTCCCGCCGACGGCCGCGCTACGCCTCGATGACCACCGGGATGATCATCGGACGGCGGCGGTGCGACGAGTTGACCCAGCGGCCGACCGTGCGGCGCACGACCTGCGAGTACGCGTGCGTGTCGCGCGTGCCGTTCGCCGCGGCCTCCGCGAGGGCCTTCACGACGAGCGGCTTGACGCTGTCGAAGACCCGCGAGTCCTCGGCGAAGCCGCGGGCCTCGATCTCCGGTCCGACCATGGCCTTGCCGGTCTGCGGCTCGACGACCACGAAGATCGTGACGAAGCCCTCCTCCGAGAGGATGCGGCGGTCCTTCAGGTCGGCGTCGGTGATCTCGCCCACGGTCGAGCCGTCGACGTACACGTACCCGACGTCGAGCTGGCCCGTGACGCGCACGTGCCCGTCCTTCATGTCGAGGACGGTGCCGTCCTCGGCGAGGAACGTGTTGCGCTCCGGCACGCCGGTCTGGATCGCCAGCTGCTGGTTCGCGACCAGGTGGCGGTACTCGCCGTGCACCGGCAGGACGTTGCGCGGCTTGAGGATGTTGTAGCAGTAGAGCAGCTCGCCGGCGGCCGCGTGGCCCGAGACGTGGACCTTCGCGTTGGCCTTGTGCACCACGTTGGCGCCGAGCTTCGTGAGCCCGTTGATCACGCGGTAGACGGCGTTCTCGTTGCCCGGGATGAGGCTCGACGCGAGGATGACGGTGTCGTCCTGCCCGATCTCGATCTGGTGCTCGAGGTTCGCCATGCGGCTGAGCACCGCCATCGGCTCGCCCTGCGACCCGGTGCTCATGTAGACGATCTCGTGGTCCGGCAGGTTGACGGCCTTCTTGGAGTCGATCAGGACCCCCTCCGGCACCTTCAGGTACCCGAGCTCGGCCGCGATGGTCATGTTGCGGATCATGGAGCGGCCGATGAACGCGACGCGGCGGCCGTTCGCGTGCGCCGCGTCGAGCACCTGCTGCACGCGGTGCACGTGGCTGGAGAAGCTCGCGACGATCACGCGGCGCGGGGCCTTCGAGATCACGGCGTCGAGCACGGGGCCGATGGAGCGCTCGGTGGGCGTGAAGCCTGGGACGTCGGCGTTGGTGGAGTCCGACATGAAGAGGTCGATGCCGGCCTCGCCGAGGCGCGCGAAGGCGCGGAGGTCCGTGATCCGGTCGTCGAGCGGCAGCTGGTCCATCTTGAAGTCGCCGGTGTGCAGCACGCGGCCCGCCTCGGTCGTGATGGCGACGGCCAGCGCATCCGGGATGGAGTGGTTGACGGCGACGAACTCGAGCTCGAACGGCCCGAGGCGCTCGCGGTCGCCCTCCTTCACCTGGAACGTGTACGGCGTGATCCGGTGCTCCTTGAGCTTCGCCTCGATGAGGGCGAGCGTGAGGCCGGAGCCGATCAGGGGGATGTCCTGCTTGAGCTTGAGGAGGTACGGCACGGCGCCGATGTGGTCCTCGTGGCCGTGCGTGAGGACGATGCCGACGACGTCGTCGAGGCGGTCCTCGATGGAGGAGAAGTCGGGGAGGATGAGGTCGACGCCCGGCTGGTGCTCCTCCGGGAAGAGCACGCCGCAGTCGACGACGAGGATCTTCCCGTCGATCTCGAACGTGGTCATGTTGCGACCGATCTCGCCGAGGCCGCCGATGGGCGTGATGCGCAGGGTGCCGGGCTTGAGCTCCGGCGGGTCGTAGACGCCGTGGGGCATGGGACTCCTCTGGTGACGATGCGGCCCGAGGGGCCGGCGGTGGATGCTCGGGGCGCGCGTCAGCGCGTGGTGCCGGCGACCTGCGGCAGCGCTCCGCCTGCGGCGGCGTTGCGGTCGGGGCGGAAGTTGCGGAAGTCGACGCCGGGGACGTCGCGGACGAGGTCGATCTCGTCCTCGATCTGCGCGGCCTCCCACTCCTCCGGCCCCACGAGGGGCAGGCGGACGCGGGGGCTGCCGATGCGGCCGAGGCCGTGGAGGATGTACTTCGCCGCGACCGTGCCGGGCACGTGGGTCATGACGGCGCGGACGAGCGGCTCGAGCTGCTGGTGGGCGTGCGTGGCGGCGGCGAGGTCGCCCGCGTTCACGGCGTCGACCATGGTGCGGTACGGGGTCGCGGTGACGTTGGCGGTGACGCCGATGAGGCCCGTGCCGCCGATCGCGAGGGTCGGCAGCGCATTCGCGTCGTCGCCCGCGAAGTACATGAGGCTGGTCTGGTTGAGCACGCGGCTGGCCTGCGCGAGGTCGCCCTTGGCGTCCTTCACGGCGAGGATGTTCGGGTGCTTCGCGGCGCGGAGGATCGTCTCGTACTGGATCGGGATGCCCGTGCGGCCGGGGATGTCGTAGAGGATGACCGGGAGGTCGGTCGCGTCCGCGATCATGCGGAAGTGCGTGAGGACGCCGGCCTGCGTGGGCTTGTTGTAGTACGGCGTGACGATCATGTTGCCGTCGGCGCCGGCCTTCTCGCTCTGGCGCGCGAGCTGCATGGCGTGGGCGGTCTCGTTGGATCCTCCGCCCGTGATGATCTTGGCGCGGCCCCCGCTCACGGAGCGGCCGACCTCGACGAGCTTGATCTTCTCGGGGTCGGTCAGCGTGCTGGTCTCGCCCGTGGTGCCGGTGACGACGATGCCGTCCGCGCCCGCGACGATGACGTCGTCCATGTGCTTCTCGACGCCCGCCCAGTCGACTTCGCCATCGGCGGTGAACGGGGTGACGAGCGCCACCAGGACCTGGCCGAACGGGTTCTCTGTGGACACGCGCTCCATCGTAACGGTCGGCGGTCGCCGGATCCCGGTGCGCTACGGGGCGACGCGGCCGTTCTTCTGGAACGCGGCGTGCGTCAACGGCATGAGCCGCTCGAACTCGGTCTCCATCTTCTCGGCGCACATCTCGATCTCGCGCTGCGGGAAGCTCGGGAACGTCGAGTCCTCGTGCTTGGTGCGCAGCGACAGGAAGTTCATGAGCGCACGCGCGTTGAGCGTGACGTACATCGACGAGTAGATGTTGAGCGGGAGCACGATGCGGGCGACCTCGCGCGCGACACCCTGCTCGAGCATCCGCTGGTAGGAGGCGTACGCCTCGGCGGAGGCGCGTCGAGTCTCCTCCTGCACGAGCGCGGTCTGCTCGGGGGTGCCGGCGTGAAACTCATAGGCGCCGGGCTTGCCGACCTGCACGAGGTTGCGCTCGGGGCCGGGGACGTAGAACACCGCGTCGAGCTCCTTGTAGCGGCCCGACTCCTCGTTGTAGGAGGCCATGCGGTGGCGCATGAACTCGCGGAACACGAAGATCGGCGCCTGCACGTAGAAGGTCATCGAGTTGTGCTCGAACGGCGAGCCGTGCCGGTCGCGCATGAGGTAGTTGATGAGGCCGCGGTCGCGCTTCACGCGCTTCTCCTCCGCCTCGGTGTCGACGTCGCCCTCGAGGGCGCGGTCCTGGCCGTCGGGCTCGTCGAGCGCGCGCTCGAGGGTCTTCTCGCCGGCGGTGGAGACGCGGGCGGCGAAGATCACGTCGGAGTCGTGGGCGCTCGAGCGGACGAGCTCCACGGTCATGTCGGATCGGAAGGCGATGTCGTCGTGGGGCACGACGGTCACTGTACGCGACCCCCGCCGGGCGACCGCGCCGCGCTCCTCCCGGGCGGCGTGCGGGGCCGCGTCCTAGGCTGAGCGGGACCGACGAAGGGCTCGACCATGTCCGACAGCACCGCATCCCCCGCTCCGCTCACCGTCCTCATCTCGGGAGCCGGGGGCACGATCGGCACCGAGCTGCAGGCCCAGCTGCATGCCGCCGGGCATCGCGTGCAGACGCTCGTGCGCCACGCGCCGTCCTCGGCGGACGAGCACGAATGGCAGCCGGCCGAGGGGAAGCTGGATCCCGCGGTGCTGGACGGTGTCGACGCCGTGGTCAACCTCTCGGGCGCCTCGATCAGCCGGCTGCCCTGGACAAAGCCGTACCAGGAGGAGATCCGCGCGTCGCGCGTCTCCGCCACGCGCACGATCGTCGGCGCGATCGCGTCGGCGGCGAACCCGCCCCGGGTGCTGCTGAACGGATCCGCCGTCGGCTTCTACGGCGACCGCCCCGCCGAGCGCCTCACCGAGGACTCGCCGCGCGGGCAGGGCTTCCTGGCGGAGGTCGTGGAGGCGTGGGAGGCCGAGGCATTCCAGACCTCCGCCGACGTGCGCGTCGCGACGCTGCGCACCGGGCTGGTGCTCGCGCAGGCCGGTGCGCTCGCGCCGCTGCGCCTCCTCACGAACCTCGGGCTGGCCGGGAAGCTCGGCACCGGCGGCCAGGTCTGGCCGTGGATCTCCCTCCGCGACGAGGCCGCCGCGATCGTGCACCTGCTGACGTCGTCCGTCTCCGGACCCGTGAACCTCACCGGTCCCGAGCCCGTGATGGCCGACCGTCTGATGCGGCACCTGGCGAAGCGCCTGCACCGGCCCTACCTGGTGCCGGCGCCCGAGTTCCTCATCCGGCTCGCGCTGCAGGAGGCCGGGCAGGAGCTGTTGCTCTCCAGCCAGCCCGCGCGTCCCGAGAAGCTGCTCGCCGACGGATTCGCGTTCCGCGACCCCACGGTCGAGTTGGCCATCGACCGGCTGCTCGCCACGAGCTGAGCTCGGCGGGGCTGCCGGAAGGTCGGTTCTGCGGCCGGTCGCCTAGGCGGCGGGCTCGGCGCGATGCAGCGCGATGGCGCGGCGGATGGCCCCGCGCGCCCGGCGCCGGTCCCCGCTCGCGTCGTACGCGAGCCCGAGGCGGAACCACGCGCGCCAGCTGGCGGGATCCCGCTCGACCTCGGCCTGGTACGCCGGGAACGCGGCGTCGGCCGCATCCCGGAGCGGACGGCCGCTCGCGCGGGTCGGCAGGTCGGCGACGGGCAGGCCGCCCTCCCCGTCGAGGATTCGCACCAGGCGCGCGCTCCGCACGCCGAAGGACAGCTCGCGCACGAGCGCCCACACGCCGACCAGCGGCAGGATGAGGAGCGCGAGCCCGAACACGACGCCGACGGGCTCGCCGGAGATCAGCAGCAGGACGGCGATCTGGCCGGCCAGCGCGAGGTACAGCACCATGAGCACCGCCATGACGGCGACGCCGATGCGCGTCCCCATCAGGCGCTCGTGACGGTGGCGGCCTGGCCGCTCGGCCCGCCGTCGTCCACGGGTCCCGACGCGGCACCGGCGGCTGCCGCCTGCGTGGCGCGCTCGCGCGAGCCGTCGAGGTCGATGAGGCGGTCGAGTCCGACGACCACGCCGCGGGCGGTGCGGGCCGCGCGGAGGGCGAGGAGGATCCCGGCCTCGTAGGCGCTCGGCGCGAGCGTGTCGTGGCTGATGGTGAGGACCTCGCCGTTGCCGCCGAAGACCACGTCCTGCTTGGCGACGACGCCCTGCATGCGGAGGCTGTGCACGGGGATGCTCGCCACCTGCTGGCCGCGCGCCCGCTGATCCGTGTGCGGCGCCTGCACCGGGCCGCGGGTGCCGCGCGCCTGCGACATGAGCTCGGCCGTGCGGACCGCGGTGCCCGACGGCGAGTCGATCTTGGACGCGCCGTGCGCCTCGACGATCTCGATGGAGTCGAAGAACCGGGCCGCCATCTGCGCGAACGAGGTCGCGAGGACGCTGCCGACGGAGAAGTTCGGGATGATGACGACGCCCACGGCGAGGTTGCCGGTGATCCGCCGCTCGAGCTCGGTGATGCGCTCGCCCGTCCAGCCGCTCGTGCCCACGAGGACGTTCATGCCGTGCGCGACCGCGTACTCGACGACGCCCTGGCTGACCGCCGGGAGCGTCACGTCGACCGCGATGTCCGCGCCGAGCATGTCCGACAGCTCGCCCTTGGAATCGAGGCTGGCGACGAGCTCGAACTCGTCGCTCGCCTCGACGATCTGCGAGATCAGCTGGCCCATGCGTCCCGTTGCGCCGACGACGGCGACCGTGGTTGTCATCCGCCCAGCGTACCGGCGCGCATGACCGCGACGCTGGGCAGCGGGCGCGCCGGTGGGGCTAGTACGGCTGCTGCTCCGGCAGGCCGGTGCGCAGCTCGACCGGGAGGTGCCCGAGGTCGTTGTGCACGACGAGCACGGGCGGCTTCGCCGAGCGCACGCGGATGATGGTGAGGCCGCAGTTGGCCTGGTTGATGCCCATCCATCGCCACTCGGGCGCGTCGAACACGTGCCGCACGAACCACGCGATGACGAAGTTGTGGGTGATGAGCAGATCGTGCCGGTCCTCGCGCGCCGGTGCCAGGAACTCGCTCACCGCGTCGGCCATCTGCGCGCTGCCGGCGTCGATCTCCTCCTCGGTGATCCCGCCGAAGAACGACTCGAACGCGTGCGGCATGTCGGGGGTGGGACCCGACGGGATGCAGTCGAACAGGAGCGACGACGGCTCCGGCTCGATGGCCGGCATGCGCTCCGCCATGATCGCGGCCGTCTCCTCGGCCCTGGCGAGCGGAGAGTGGCGCACCGTCGTGAACGGGACGCCGCTCAGCCGGTCGGCGATGCAGTGCGCCTGGCGCTTGCCGCGGCCCGACAGCGGGCCGTCCGGCAGTCCGTGCTCGGCGTCCTGCTGCTCGCCGTGGCGCACGAGGTAGATGTAGTGGGACACGGTTCCTCCTACAGGAGCGCGGGGGTCTCGAGCAGCGGGGCGAACGCGTCAGCGCCGACGGTGCCCACGGCGGCGATCGAGAGCGGTCGGGAGATCAGGTCGGCCGCGAGGGCGCGGACGTCGTCGGCGGTGACACGGGAGAGGCGGGAGAGCGTCTCGTCGAGGTCGACGTACTCGCCCGTCGTGATCTCCGACCGCCCGAGCCGCGACATGCGCGTGTCCGAGTCCTCGAGCGCGAGGGCGGACTGGCCGGAGAGCTGGCCGAACGCGCGCGCCAGCTCCTCCTCGGTCACGTGCTCCTCGGCGAGCTTCCGGAACTCCTCGACCATGAGGCGGGACACCTGCTCGGTCTTCGCGGCCGTGCATCCGGCGTAGAGGCCGAACACGCCCGCGTCCGAGTAGGAGGCGCCGAACGAGTAGACGGAGTACGCGAGGCCGCGCTTCTCGCGCACCTCCTGGAACAGGCGCGAGGACATGCCGCCGCCGAGCACCGAGTTGAGCATCGCGAGGGCGGGACGTCGGTCGTCGGACGCCGCGAGGCCGGGCACGCCGAGCAGGATGTTGGTCTGCTCGATGGGGCGGTCGACCACGACGAGGCCGCTGCCGCGCCTGATGACCGGGGAGGCGCCCGTGCGACGCGCGACCGGGTCGGCCGCGACGGAGAGGTCCCAGCCGGCGCGCTCGAGGCCGGTGGTGACCCGCGCGACGAGGGCGTCGTGATCCACGGAGCCCGCCGCCGTGACGACCAGGTCCTGCGGACGGTAGTTGCGGCGGTAGTGCGCGACGACGACGTCGCGCTCCGCGGCCTCGATGTCCGCGGGGCTGCCGCCGATGGGACGGCCGAGCGGGTGATCCCCCAGCACGGCCTCGAAGAAGCGCTCGCTGACGACGTCCCCCGGGTCGTCGTCAGCCATGGCGAGCTCCTCGAGGATGACCCCGCGCTCGGTCTCGAACTCCTCGGCGTCGATGAGGCTGGAGGTGACCATGTCGGCGAGCACGTCGACGGCCATGCCGAGGTCGCGATCCCGCACCTTGGCGTAGTAGCAGGTGTACTCCTTGGCGGTGACGGCGTTGTGCTCGCCGCCGACCGCGTCGAAGGAGACGGCGATGTCGAGCGCGGTGCGCGACGCGGTGCCCTTGAAGAGGAGGTGCTCCAGGAAGTGCGTGGATCCCAGGTCGCCCGGCTGCTCGTCGCGCGAGCCGACCGCGACCCACATGCCGATGGTGGCGCTGCGGCTGCCGGGGACGTCCTCGCTGAGGATGCGCACCCCCGACGGGAGGACCGAGCGCCGGACGCGAGCGCCCTCCGACTGCACGGTGAGCTCGGGGAGGTCGAGGGGGAGTTCTACGGCGCGGGACATCAGCGTCACCCTACGCCACGGGTCCGGCGGCGAGCCGGGGGCCGACGACGCGCGGCGGGGCCCTCAGGGGCATCCGGGTCCGGCGTCCCGCGTGCCGCACGCACCCCCGACCAGGACCGTCGAACCCTGGAGGACACGGATCGTCACGGGCCCCACCTGCACCGGCAGCGTGCCCGGGATCTGCTGCCACGCACCCCCGTCGAACCGGTAGCTGGGCGAATACGCGATCGTCAGAGCGACTTGCCGGTCACCGACGCTCGAGTACACGTGGCTCGTGTCCGTCGACGTGAAGTCCTGCTGCCCCAACTCCCGCCACGACGCCCCCGGACCCTGGACGGTGGTGCTCGTGCCGTCGCCGTGATCCCACGTGAACGCCACCGGCACGAACCGCACCTGCGCCGGCCGACCCAGCAACACCCCGTCGACCACCTGCACGGCAGCATCCGTGAACAGGTTCACCGGCGCCCCCACGATCGCCCACCCATTCGGCTGCGACCGGATCGACGCATCCCGCGGCACGAACTGCGCCACATCCGCCAACGACACCCCCTCAGTCGCGGGCGAGGCCGGCGCCGGATCGACGGGCTTCGCCGGCACCTTCGCGGGCGGCAAGAACGCATGCCTACCGTCCGCACACAGAGAGCCACCCGACAGTCGCGCACTCGGACTGCACGGCACGTCCACATCCGCCGCCATCCGCCCACGCGGCACCGGACGCGGCGACGCCGGACCTTGAGCATCCGGACGCTGTTTCTGTTCACTGTGACTCGGCTGTCCTCCATCTGAGGACACCAGCTGCTGCTCATGCGCGCTGATGGAGACCCCTCCGTCACCTATGAGACCGGAGGCGCACGGGCCGAAGGCACCGTACTTCGAAGAGCAGTCCTCACCTGATGCATGAGCGGCGGCGGCCGGTGCAGTGACGATTCCGATGACAAGAATCGGGGTGAGCGTCGCGATCGTCACCCGCATGCGTGGACATCCTCGTTCCGCACGATGTCGCTGATTCGCCAGAGTGAGTCTGGCGACTTGATCGCCTTCACCTGGAGCGAGCGGCGTGTGTCGTGCTGAGGAGTGATGTCCTTGCCATTCGCGTCGAGCAGCCGCAGGCCGCCGGTGTCCAGGCAGACCTGAGCCGTCATGTACTGGAGGCCCTCTGGATCCAGACCTCGATCGGTGACTTGAAAGCCGGAGGCGATCTCCTTACCGCTTTGGCGTTCCCCGGTTCGTCGTGCTTCAGCGAGCCCGGCCTTCTCGTTGTCGAGGACGTTCCCCGTCAAGAGCTCATCCAAGTCATCTTCTATGTCGGCATTCGCATCGAGGTCGACATATCTCGTCATCACGTCCCTGAATGCCTCGTCGTCCTGCTGGTCCTGCGACAAGGACGGGGTCAGGGTGGGCGCCGGCGCCGATGACGGTGCGCATCCGACCAACACCTGGCAAGAGGTGAGGACGGCAAGCATCATGGCGACTGCTCCCCCTCGTCGTCGCAGCGGAATGCGCGGTCGCTCGTGCAAGGTCGTCTCCCCCGGGCCGTACGGAACCCGCACGGACAAGCGGGCGCCACAGCGCCGGGCATCGCGGGTGCAGGAAAGGTAGCCGCAGGGACGCGAGCGCCACCCATGCCTTCCACATCGTGGGGAGCGATCACGGGCATGGAGCCCGGGGGACGACTACTCCGACGCGCGGTCGAGCCGGGCCACGTCGTGCCGCGAGAGCTGCACGTGGGCCGCCTGCACCAGGTCGTGCACCTGCTCCGGGCGGCTCGCGCTCGCGACGGGCGCGACGATGCCGGGCTTGGCGAGGAGCCATGCCAGCGCGATCGTCGCGACGCTCGTCGAGTGGTGGTCCGCGATCTCGTCGAGGGCGGCGAGCACGCGGAGCCCGCGCCGGGTCAGGTACTTCGCGGCCCGCGCCCCGCGGGCGCCCTCGCGCACCGAGTCGCGCGTGCGGTACTTCCCCGTCAGGAATCCGTTCGCGAGGGCGAAGTAGGGCATCACCGCGAGCTGCTGACCGCGGACGACGTCGAGGTACGCCGACTCGTAGGGCGCGCGGTTCACGAGGTTGTAGTGCGTCTGCAGGGCGACGAAGCGCGGGGCGTCGTACAGGCCGCCGATGATCCGGGCGTGCAGCAGCCGCTCGGCGGCGTAGTTCGACGCCGCCAGGTACCGGACCTTGCCCGACGCGATGAGGCGGCCCGCGGCCGCGAGGCTCTCCTCGAGCGGCACGTCGAGGTCGTCCCAGTGGAAGTAGAGGAGGTCGATGAAGTCGGTGCCGAGCCGTGACAGGCTCGCGTCGACGGCGCGCTCGATGCGGGATCCGCCGAGACCGGGAAAGTCCTCGCTCTTGCCGATCTTGGTGGCGACGACCATGGAGTCGCGGTTGCGGCGCTCGCGCATCCAGGAGCCGATCATGTGCTCGCTGCGGCCGCTCGCGTACGAGTCGGCGGTGTCGATGAAGTTGCCGCCCGCCTCCTGGTACCGGTCGAGGATCGCGGAGGTGTCCTCCGGGCCGGCCGTCCAGCCGAAGACGTTGCCGCCGAGTGCGAGCGGGAAGACGCGGAGGTCGGTGTCGCCGATGGCGCGCCGACGCGCCGGCTGCGGGACGGTCCCGCCGGTGCGCAGGCCGGGCTCCGCCGCGGAGGCTCCGAGGACGAGGGCGCCGGCAGCCTGGACGGTGGTCTCGACGAGCGTGCCGGGCAGGGACGTCGTGTCGCTCGGCCGCGGGCGACGCGGGACGAGCGATCCCCCGCGACGGCGGCGGGGCTGCGGTTCGGGAGCGACGTCGGAGGCGGAGGGAGAGGACGTCGTCACATCCCCGAGGATACCGCCCAGCAAGCGAAAGGTTTGCGCACCAAGGGACTGCGCGCGCCGTCGTTCGCCCCCGGGACATCGGCCGCTCGGCGACCGGCGGGAGCGGGCGGCACGACGGGGACGGCGCCGGAAGGGGTGCCGTGGATCCCCCGACCCCGGCACCCCTCGGCGGTCTGCATCCCCCGATGCGTCCCCCGGAGGCGGGCGGTCGCGTGGACCTGCCCGCACCGACCACGCTAACCAGCCATCCGCGTCCGGCCCCAGCCCCTCTTCGGGGGCCCCGGCGCCCGTGACCGGTCGCGGATCGGGCACGGACCGGCGTCGGGAGGGGATGCTTCCCGGCCGCACCCCCATCCACCGTGCGAGGCTGGGGAGGTCAGCACCACCGAGAGGAACGCCCGTGCCCAACGACCCACTGCACCGCCTGCCGGATGCCGCCCCCTTCCACCTCACCAGCCCCGACTTCGCCGACGGGGCACCGCTGCCCCAGTCGGCGCGCGGTGCCGCGCAGGGTGGCGAGGACCGCTCCCCCGCCCTCAACTGGACGGGCGCGCCCGCCGAGACCCGCAGCTACGTGCTCACCGCGTACGACCCCGATGCCCCCACCGGCAGCGGCTTCTGGCACTGGGCGGTGCGCGGGATCCCCGCATCCACCACGGCGCTGCCGGCCGGTGCGGGCGATCCGGACGCCGGCCTCCTCCCGGACGACGCCGTGACCCTGCACAACGACGCGCGGGCGACGGGCTTCTTCGGGGCGACGCCCCCGGCGGGCCACGGCACGCACCGCTACTACTTCACCGTCACCGCGCTCGACGTGGAGTCGCTGGACGTCCCGGACGGCGCGACCCCCGCGATGCTCGGCTTCCTGATGCTCCCCCACGTGATCGGGCGCGCCCAGCTCATGGGCACCGCGATCGACGTCGGGAACTGAGCCAGCGGATCGAGGCGACGACGTGACCGACGAGGGCGACCGACCGGCGGCGGGCGAGGGCGACGACGCCCGCGCCCGGCCTCGGCGGAAGCGCCTCGCGCTCGTCCTCCTGGTGGTCGCGGCCGTGCTCGCGGTCGCCGGGGTCGTCGCCGCGATCGTCCTGTCGCAGGGCGACGCCGAGCAGGTGACGCCCATACCGGCGACCGGCGAGCCCGGCACGACGCCCGACATCACGCCGTCGCCGACGCCGTCGCCACCGCCGCCTGCCCCTACCCCGGCGGACGAGCCGGCGCCGACGCCCGCGCCGAGCCCGTCCGCGGATCCGACCGCGGCCCCGTCCATCTCCGTGCCGCCCGCGCAGGACGTGCCGTACCCGACGGATCCGAACGACGGCAAGTAGCCCGCACACGACGGATGCCCGCCCCACCGAGGTGGGACGGGCATCCGTGTCGTGCGGGGTGCGTCGGGCCTAGCCCTCCGCGGGGAGCTCGGAGCCGTGGCTGGCGGCGTCGCGGCCCTCCTGATCGGCGGCCTCCTCCAGCACGGGAGCGAGCGACAGCTTGCCGCGGTCGTCGATCTTGGTGATCTCCACCAGGATCTTCTGGCCGACACCGAGGACGTCCTCCACGTTCTCGACGCGCTTGCCGCCGGCGAGCTTGCGGACCTCGCTGATGTGCAGCAGGCCGTCCTTGCCGGGGAGCAGCGAGACGAAGGCGCCGAACGTCGCGATCTTGACGACGGTGCCGAGGAAGGACTCGCCGACCTCGGGGTTCGTCGGGTTCGCGATGGCGTTAACCTGCGCACGCGCGGCCTCCGCCGACGGGCCGTCGACGGCGCCGATGTAGACGGTGCCGTCCTCCTCAATGGAGATGTCGGCGCCGGTCTCGTCCTGGATGGCGTTGATCGTCTTGCCCTTGGGGCCGATGAGCTCGCCGATCTTGTCGACGGGGATGTTGACCGAGATCACGCGGGGCGCGGTCGGGGCCATCTCGTCGGGGGCGTCGATGGCCTGGTTCAGCACGCCGAGGATGGCCGTGCGGGCCTCCTTCGCCTGCTTGAGCGCGCCGTCGAGGACCGACGTGGGGATGCCGTCGAGCTTCGTGTCCAGCTGGATGGCCGTGACGAACTCGGACGTGCCCGCGGCCTTGAAGTCCATGTCGCCGAGCGCGTCCTCCGCACCGAGGATGTCGGTGAGGGCCGCGTAGCGGACCTGGCCGTCGACCGTGTCGGACACGAGGCCCATGGCGATGCCGGCGACGGGCGCGCGCAGCGGCACACCCGCGTTCAGCAGCGACAGGGTCGAGGCGCAGACGGAGCCCATCGACGTGGATCCGTTGGACCCGAGGGCCTCGGACACCTGGCGGATCGCGTAGGGGAAGTCCTCGCGGCTCGGCAGCACCGGCACGAGGGCGCGCTCGGCGAGGAAGCCGTGCCCGATCTCGCGACGCTTCGGCGACCCGACACGACCGGTCTCGCCGGTGGAGTAGGGCGGGAAGTTGTAGTGGTGCAGGTAGCGCTTCTTCGTGATGGGGCTCAGCGAGTCGATCTGCTGCTCCATCTTGAGCATGTTCAGCGTGGTGACGCCCAGGATCTGGGTCTCGCCGCGCTGGAAGATGGCCGACCCGTGGACGCGCGGGATGACCTGCACCTCGGCGTCGAGCGGGCGGATGTCGGCGAGGCCGCGGCCGTCCATGCGGATGCCGTCGCGGAGGATCCGGCCGCGGACGACCGTCTTGGTCACGGACTTGTACGCCGCGGAGAACTCGGTGAGCGCCGACTGCGGCAGCTCGCCGGCCTCGACCTTGGCGGCCACGGCGTCCTTGGTGCGGGTCTTGAGGACGTCGTCCGCGTCCTGGCGCTCGATCTTGTCGGCGATCTGGTACACGGTGCCGAGCTCGTCGAGGGCGAGAGCCGAGACGGCGTCGTAGGTCTCCTGCGCGTACGGCAGGAAGACGGGGTAGTCGACCGTGGGCTTCGCGGCCTGCTGCGCGAGGGAGGCCTGCGCGGCGACGAGCTGCTGGATGAACGGCTTCGCGGCCTCGAGGCCCTGCGCGACGATGGCCTCGTCGGGCTTCGTGGCGCCGCCCTGGATGAGGTCCCAGGCACCCTCGGTGGCCTCGGCCTCGACCATCATGATCGCGACGTCCTCGTTGCCCTGGGCGTCGGTGACGACGCGGCCGGCGACGGTGATGTCGAACACGGCCTCCTTGAGCTGCGAGTGCTTCGGGAAGACGACCCACTGGTCGCCGATGAGCGCGAGGCGCACACCCGCGATGGGGCCGGAGAACGGGATGCCCGAGAGCATGCTCGAGGCGCTCGCCGCGTTGATGGCGAGGCTGTCGTAGAACTCGTCCGGCGCGATGCTGAGGACGGTGATGACGACCTGGACCTCGTTGCGGAGGCCCGTGATGAACGACGGGCGCAGCGGCCGGTCGATGAGGCGGCAGACGAGGATCGCCTCGGTGGAGGGGCGGCCCTCACGGCGGAAGAACGAGCCGGGGATCTTGCCCGCGGCGTAGCTGCGCTCCTCGACGTCGATGGTCAGGGGGAAGAAGTCGAAGTTGTCCTTCGGGTGCTTGCCCACCGAGGTGGCGGACAGCAGCATGGTGTCCTCGTCGAGGTACGCGGCGACCGCGCCCTGCGCCTGCTGCGCGAGGCGGCCGGCCTCGAACCGGACCGTGCGCGTTCCGTACTTGCCATTGTCGAGGACTGCCTCGGCGAACTTGATCTCTGGACCTTCCATTGAGGTCTCTCTCCTTCGTGTTGCGCCTCTCGGCGACGCCCGTCGGGCGCTCGTCCTGCATCCCGTGTGGATGCGGACCTCCTACGACAGAGGAGGAGCGGGCGAGGCGACACCACGGCGCCCGCGTGATGCGGATCCCGGGTGCACGTGCGCGGCTGGTTCCGCTCCCCGGCCGGTGGCCGACGGCGGCGGGCGCATGTCTGGCCATCAGTGGGAATGCTCCGAGCGACTCGGAATACCACCACCAACGACCAGCTCCTGCCGGCCAGCCCCATCTGTCGTGATCTCATCGTGACGCTGGGCGTCCGCTGGATCACTTCGGCCATGGTAGCACCCGGCCCCTCGCGGGCCCGGGAGGACGGGCGGCGCCGGGTGTCGGTCGGGGGTCGATCCCGTAAACGGCGACGAGCCGCCACCCCGGAGGGCGACGGCTCGTCGGTTCGTCGTGATGCGATCAGCGACGCGTGGTGCGTGTCAGCGGCGGATGCCCAGGCGCGCGATCAGGGCGCGGTAGCGCTCGATGTCGACGTTGGACAGGTAGCCGAGGAGACGACGACGCTGGCCGACCAGGAGGAGCAGGCCACGACGCGTGTGGTGGTCGTGCTTGTGCTCCTTGAGGTGCTCGGTGAGGCCCGTGATCCGCTTGGTGAGGAGCGCGATCTGCACCTCGGGGGATCCGGTGTCACCGGGGTGGGTCGCGTACTCGTCGATGATCGCCTTCTTGACGTCTGCTTCCAGAGCCATGTGATGATCCCCTCTCGTGTTCGTTGCGCGGCGCCCGTCACAGGATGTGCGAGCTCTCTTGATCCGCGGCCGTTCAGACGGCAACCGCACGAGCATAGCAGGAGGGGCGGGTCGCTCCCGCGGGCGGACGGCCTCGGGAGCGGGCGGCGTCGGCGGACTCGGCTAGCGTGGAAATCCACTCTAGAGAGACGACGCAGCGACACGTGAGCACCCCGCCCGAGACCTCCCCCATCCCGATCCCCGACGAGCGGCAGGTGCGCGGCAGCCACTTCGTCGACCTGTCGCCGCTGAAGGAGAGCCCCGCGTTCGCGCGGCTCTGGGCGGGCAACGCGATCGCGGGCATCGGCAGCCAGATGACGGTCGTGGCCATCGGGCTGCACGTGTACGAGCTGACGGGATCCACCGGATCGGTCGCGCTCGTGGGCGTGCTGTCGCTGCTGCCGATGATCCTCGCGGGGCTCTACGGCGGCATGCTCGCCGACGCGTTCGACCGGCGGAAGGTCGCGCTCATCGCGTCGTGCGTGGCGTGGGGGTCGACCATCGTGCTGGCGGCGCTCGCGTGGACGCACGCGGAGACGGTGGGGTCGCTCTACGCGCTGAGCATCCTCAACGCGGTCGCGGCGACGGTGATCGGGACGAGCCGGCAGGCGATCCTCCCCCGTATCCTCCCGCCGCACCTGCTGCCCGCGGCCAGCGCGCTGGGCGGGATCAGCCTCGGCGTGATGGTCACGGTGGGGCCGGCGCTCGCGGGCGTGCTCGTGGCGTCGGTCGGGTTCCAGTGGACCTACACGGTCGACGCCGTGCTCTTCCTCGCGGCGTTCACGGGCGTGCTCGCGCTGCCGCGGATCGCGCCCGAGGGCGAGGTGCAGCGGCCGGGGCTGGCGTCCATCAAGTACGGGCTGGGGTTCCTGAGGACGGCGCCGAACATCCGCATGTCCTTCATCGTCGACATCATCGCCATGACCTTCGGGCAGCCGCGTGTGCTGTTCCCGGCGGCGGGCGCCGTCGTGCTCGGCGGCGGGCCGGTGACGGTGGGGATCCTCACGGCCGCCGGCGCCGTCGGCAGCCTGGTGAGCAGCGTGCTGAGCGGATCCGTCGGCCGGGTCACGCGGCACGGCCGGGCCATCCGCTGGGCCATCGTCGCGTACGGGCTCTCCACCGCGGGCTTCGGCCTCGTCCTGCTGCTCGCCTCGAAGCCGGGCGTGCTGCACGGCATCGGCTCGCGGATCGAGGACGCGAGCGTGCCCGGCATCGTCGCCGCCTCCGTGCTGCTGGCCTGCACGGGCGCGGCCGACAACATCTCCTCGATCTTCCGCAACACCATGCTGCAGACCGCGGTGCCGGACAACATGCGCGGGCGACTACAGGGCATCTTCATCGTCGTGGTGACGGGCGGGCCGCGGCTCGGCGACGCGTACATCGGCATCGTCACGCTGTTCGCGGCGCTGTGGGTGCCGTCGCTCGTGGGCGGGCTGCTGATCGCGGTGGTGGTGTGGGTCCTCATCCGCGCGCTGCCGTCGTTCGAGCGGTACGACTCCCGGAACCCGACGCCGTGACGCGGAGACGACGGCGGAGGACGCCCGTGCTCGTGACGCTCGCGGCGCTCGTGCTCGTGATCGTCGCGGGCCTCGTGCAGTGGCGCGGCGATCCGGGGCCGGATCGGGCGCGGCCGGCGGCGTCGCGTCGGGGCCGGGCGCGGAGCCGGGCTCCACCGGATCCGCGCGGCTCGCCCTCGACGGGCTCGAGGTGCGGAGGGAGGAGCGCGTGCCCGGCTACGACCGCGAGTCCTTCGCCTGGCGCACGGATGTCGACCGCAACGGCTGCGACACCCGCAACGACGTGCTGCGGCGCGACCTCGCCGACGCGGAGATCCGCGGCGGCACGCGCGGCTGCGTCGTGCAGGCGGGCGTGCTGGAGGATCCGTACTCGGGGGCGCGCGTGTCGTTCGACCGGTCGCGGGATCCGGAGGCCGTGCAGATCGACCACGTCGTGTCGCTGTCGGACGCGTGGTCGGCCGGCGCGTGGCGCTGGGACGCGGACTACCGCGCCGCGTTCGCCAACGACCCGCTGGAGCTGGTCGCCGCGTCCGCCGCCGAGAACAACGCGAAGTCCGACGCGACGGCCGACGCATGGCTGCCCGCGGATCCGGCCGAGGCGTGCGCGCTCGTCGTGCGACAGGTGTCGATCAAGGTGCGCACCGAGCTCAGCGTGACGCGGGCCGAGCACGACGCGATGGCGCGCGTGCTCGACGGGTGCGGGGACGTGCCGCTCCTCAGCTCCGACGACGTGGGCTGGCCGGCGCCGGTGCGCTGACGTCCGGCGCACGGGATCGCGAGCACAGGGAGCCGTCACCTGGCCGGCCGATCCGTTCGCGCGCCCGGTCCGAACACACTGCGATGCGCCGGACCATTAGAGACGCGATGCACAACGGGTCCGGATGTCATGGGGAGAGCGGTCGCACGGACGGCGCACGGAGAGGGGTCTCGGCGCCGGGACCACGACCGCAGGGCCGACCCGTCATCGGGTCGGCCCATCTCCCCGCCCCGGCCGATCCGCGGCTCAGGCGAGGAGGCCGAGCACGCCCATCCACGCGGTGCCGACGACGCCCCAGATGACAATGAGAACGACCGCCATCACGAAGCCGACGCGGAACCACTCCCTCGTCGTGACGTAGCCGGATCCGAAGACCACGCCGGACGGCCCCGACGCGTAGTGCGAGATGCCGCCGAACAGGTTGCCGATGAAGCCGAGCACGAGCGCGGCGAACAGCGGCGGCGTGCCGGTCGCGACCGCGGCGCCGAGGAACACCGCGTACATCGCGACGATGTGCGCCGTGTTCGACGCGAACAGGTAGTGCGAGAAGAAGTAGACGAGCGCGAGCACGGCGAAGGCCCACGGCCAGGGCAGGCCGCCGACGGATCCGGAGACGGCGCCGCCCACCAGGTCGATGACGCCGAGCGCGTCGAGCTGGTCGGCCATGCCGACGAGCACCGCGAAGAAGATGAGCGTCGACCAGGCCGAGGCATTGGCGGCGAGGTGCGACCACTTGAGGACGCCCGTGACGAGCAGCACCGCGATGCCCCCGAAAGCCGCGGCTGTCGCGGGGATGCCGAACAGGGATCCGCCGCACCAGAGCACGAGCAGCAGCACGAAGGTCCCCGCCATGATGCGCTCGTGGCCCGACAGCGGCCCGAGCCCCCGCAGCTCCTCGCGCGCGTGCGCCGGCGCCTCGGGCGTGCGGGTGAGCGTGGGCGGGTAGACGCGCGACATCGCCCACGGCACGACGACCAGGCTGAGGAGGCCCGGCACGAGCGCCGCGAGCGCCCAGCCGCCCCAGGTGACCTCGATGCCGAGGTCGGCCGCCGCCTTCTGCGCGACGGGGTTGCCGGCCATCGCCGTGACGAACATCGCGGAGGTGACGGTGTTGACCTGCACGCTCGTGAGCGCCAGGTAGGAGCCGAGGCGGCGTCGCGACCCGTCCGAATCGGGGCTGGAGCCCTGGACCCGGCTGAGCGACGCGACGATCGGGTAGACGACGCCACCCGCCCGCGCGGTGTTCGACGGCGTCGCGGGCGCGAGCACCAGGTCGGTGAGCGCCATGCCGTAGGCGAGGCCGAGGCTCGATCCGCCGAGCCGCGACACGAACGCGAGCGCGATGCGGCGGCCGAGGCCCGTGACGAGGAAGCCGTCGGCGATGAAGAACGACGCGACGATGAGCCAGATGGTGGGGTTCGCGAAGCCGACGAGCGCCTCGCCGTCCGTGGTCATGGTGCCGGTGAGCATCGCGACCGCGAGGCCGACCAGGGCGACGGGCGCGGTGGGCAGCGGCTGGAGGATCAGGGCGAGGACCGTGCCGACGAAGATCCCGGCCATGTGCATGCCGCGCGGGTCGACCCCGGCGGGCGGCGGGACGAGGGCGATGCCGACCGCGACGGCCACGATGACGACGACCTGGATGATCCGCGAGCGGCGGGCACGACGGGCGGCCGCGGAGGCGGAGGCGTCGGGTGCTGCCGGGGTGGCGACCGTGGCCACGCCCTCAGGCGCCGGATCCGCCTCGTCCCGCGGCGCTCCTCCGGGACCCGGATCCGTCCCGGTGCCGGATGCGGACGAGGGGCCGGAGGATGCAGGAGGAGGGGTCATGACCGGCCCATCCTCCGCGCGTGCGGGGTCCGGTGCCACTTGTCTTCATAGTGTTCACGAGGCGCCGGACGGCGGGCGGCGGATCAGGCGGAGAAGCCCGTCGAGGTGACGATGTGCAGGCGCTGCGTGGGCCGCGTCATCGCGACGTAGAGGCCGGCCGCCCCGCGCGACGTGTGCGCGAGGATCTCGTCCGGCTCGGCGATCACGACGACGTCGAACTCGAGGCCCTTGGCCTCCTGCGAGCCGAGCACGGCGATGGGCCGACCGAGCCCGCCGACGCCGATGCCGACCGCGGATCCGAACCGCTCGGCGAGCGCGCGGTGCAGACCCTCCACCCGGTCGTCGCGGGCGATGACGGCGAGCGTGCCCGCCTCGTCGCCCTCGCGCTCCTCGTCGACGACGTCGACCACGGCGGACACGACCTCGTCGGCCGCCACCTCGACGGTGTCGATGGGGTGCTCGCCTTCGCGGACGGCTCGGGAGCGGGTGACCGGGAGGCCGTGCGCGATGGCCATGCGCTCGGCGGCCTCGGCGATCCGGGCGGGCGTGCGGTAGTTGACGGTGAGCTCCTCGAGGCGCCACTCTCGGCCGAGCACCGGCCCGAGCGCGTCCTGCCAGCTGGTGACGCCCACGGCCGAGCTGGCCTGCGCGACGTCGCCGACGATCGTGAACGAGCGCAGCGGGCAGCGGCGGAGGAGCACGCGCCACTGCATGGGGCTGAGCTCCTGCGCCTCGTCGACCACGATGTGGCCGTAGGTCCAGGTGCGGTCGGATGCGGCGCGCTCGGCGGTCGTGCGCCGCGCGGCCTGCTCGGCGAAGCCCTCCGCGAGGCGCTCGGCGGAGACGATGCCGCCAACGCCCATGTTCTCGATGGCCTGCTCGGCGTTCTCGATGTCGCGGAGGCGCTGCTGCTCGCGCTCGCGCGCACTCGCGTCGGCCTGCGCGCTGAACTCGCCGAGGAGCTGGGCGGCCTCGTCGAGGAGCGGCACGTCGGCGATGGTGAACGGCGCGTCGCGGTCGCGGCGGAGGAGCGCGCGCTTCTCCGGGCTCCACCGCGGGGTGAGCGAGGCGAGCCAGTTCGGGCGCGCATAGAGGTCCTGGATCAGCTTCTCGGGGGTGAGCGGCAACCACGCGGTGTTGAGCGCGACCTTCACGTCGTAGGAGGTGCGGAGGTCCTCGCGGAGCATCGCGAGGTCGCTGTCGTCGAGGGCGCTGCCGTTGCGGCGCATCTGCGAGGCGAGGAGCTGCGCGAGGGATCCGAGCGCGGCCTTGTTGAAGACGACGCGCGCCTCGTTGTGCGGCTTCCGGCTGTCCTGCGCGCGGCGGAGCGCGTTCGCGACGAGCGACGGCTCGAGCACGATGCGCTCGCCGTTGACGTCGAGCGTGACGGCCTCGGTGGGCACGACCTGGCGCGAGCGGACGGCGCGCTGCAGGAGGCCGGCCATCTCGGCGGATCCCTTGACGGCCGCGACCTCGGGCGCGTCCTCGCCGGCCGCGTCGATGCCCGGGTACAGCTGGCCGACGCTCGCGAGCACGACGCCCGTCTCACCGAGGGACGGCAGCACGGCCTCGATGTACTGGAGGAAGGAGCGGCTCGGCCCCACGACGAGCACGCCCGAGGACGCGAGCCGGTCGCGGTGCGAGTAGAGGAGGTACGCCGCGCGGTGCAGCGCGACCGCGGTCTTGCCGGTGCCGGGGCCGCCCTGGACGACGAGGACGCCGCGGAGGTCGGAGCGGATGATGCGGTCCTGCTCGGCCTGGATGGTGGCGACGATGTCGTTCATCCGGCCGGTGCGTCCCGCGGCGAGCGCGGCGAGCAGCGCGCCCTCGCCCTGGAGGCTGGTGCGGCCCTCGTCGAGGAGCGTGGGATCGAAGACCTCGTCCTCCACGTGCACGACCTCGCGGCCGTGCGTGGTGAGGTGGCGGCGGGCCCGGGCGCCGAGCGGGGTCGCGGCGGTGGCCTGGTAGAAGGCGCTCGCCTGCGGCACGCGCCAGTCGAGGAGGAGCGGCTGGAGGTCGTCGTCGCGGAGGCCGATGCGGCCGATGTACCGGTAGACGGGATCCCCGTCGCCGACGGCCCGCGCCGGGGCGCCGTCGCGCGGCTCGTCCTCCGGCAGGTGCCCGTCCTCGAACTCGAGCCGCCCGAAGACGAGGCGCTCGTCGACCTCGCGGAGCGCCTGCAGGCGGTCCTCGTAGATGCGGGCGAACGCGTCGCGCTCGGAGCGGTTCTGGTGCGTGCCGCCCGTGGGGCTGTCGCGCACCGCGGTCAGCTGATCCCGGGTCTCCGCCCGCACCGCGTCGAGTCGCCCGTAGAGGCGGGTGACGTACGCCCGCTCGCGATCCAGCTCCGTACCGGTCACCTGCACACCCCTTGGAATTCCGGCGTCAATCCTATCGAGCCGCGGGGGCGCCGACTGACCGCGGGCGCCGCGCCCGACGGCGTCGGCGCGGAGCCCGCGCGGGCGTCAGCGGCGCGTGCCGACCAGGCACTGCGGGCCCGTCGCGGCGGGCAGCGGGCGTCGGCGGAGCGCGCGGCGGCGGGCGTTCTCGGAGCGGGCCGTGAGGATCAGGACGAGCACGACGCCGAGCAGCGCGCCCAGGCCGTTGTGCACGATGTCGCGGACGTCGGAGACGCGCGTGGGCAGGAACATCTGCGCGGTCTCGATGAGCGCCGAGAGGCCGACGCCGAGCGCGATGGCGAGCCACCAGCGGGATCGGCCGAGCAGCAGCACCAGGAACATGCCGACGGGCAGGAACATCGCGACGTTCGCGGCGCCCTCGACGGAGGAGTACGTGATCCACGACGTGCCGTCGTGCCGGTGGAGGGCGCGGAGGGCGCGGAAGAGGTAGCCGTCGATGCGATGGTCGTAGGGCTCCGGCGACAGCGTGATCCACGCGACCAGGCCGAGGTACAGGGCCGTGGCGGTTCCGAGGACGGGATGGCGGAGGAGCATCCGCCCATCATCCGGGCCGGCCCCTGTGCGTCGGATCCGCCGGAGGTGCCGGTTCCGTGACGCCCTGTTGCGGCGGACCCGTCCTCGGGGATGACCCGATGGGAACATGTGCGTGCAGCGCATCCCGCGAAGCCTCGCGTCCCACCCGCATCCGCGGCCGGACACCGCCTGCGATCAGTTCCCGCTCGCCGCGGGCGGTCGTGCGAGGCCGCCCGACGGCACGAGAGACCCGCGGAGGTCCCCATGCTCGACAGCACCGACCGGATCCCGACGTCCCACGCCGGCAGCCTGCCGCGGACGGACGCGCTCATCGCCGCCAACGCGGCGCGCGCCGACAGCAGGAAGGCCGCGATCTCGGGCGGCGACGCGTCGCCCGCGTCGGCCCCGGCCGACGACGGCCTCGACGCCGTGCTCGCCGACGCGGTCGACGGCCTCGTCGCCCGCCAGCGCGAGGTCGGGATCACCGTCCCCGGCGACGGCGAGTACGGCAAGGCCATGTCGAGCGCCATCGACTACGGCGCCTGGTGGTCGTACTCGTTCCAGCGCCTCAGCGGGCTCGAGCTGGTGCCCGGCGGCCCCTTCTCCTCGGAGCCCGTCCGCAGCTCGCCGGGGAACGTGCGGCTCACGACCTTCCCCGACCGCCGCGACTGGACGATCTTCGCCGACGCGTATCGCGACCCGTCGAGCGGCATCACGGTCGGCGAGGCCCCCGTCGAGTTCCCGAGCGCCACGGGGCCCGTCTCCTACACGGGGCACGCCGCGATCCAGGCCGACATCGCGCACCTGAAGGCCGGGTTGGAGGCGAACGGGTACGAGGAGGGCTTCCTCACCTCCCTCTCCCCCGGCAGCGCATCGCGCATCGGCAACCTGCACTACGCGACCGAGGAGGAGTTCATCTGGGCGTGCGCCGACGCGATGCGCGAGGAGTACGTCGCCATCATCGACGCAGGGCTCGTGCTGCAGATCGACGACCCGTCCATCGCGGAGAACTGGGACCAGATCAACCCGGAGCCGAGCGTGGAGGACTACGTGGCGTTCACGCGGATCCGGGTGGAGGCGCTCAACCACGCGCTGCGCGGGCTGCCGCAGGAGAGGATCCGCTTCCACCTCTGTTGGGGCTCGTGGCACGGGCCGCACACGACCGACATCGAGTTCCGGCACATCGTGCGGACGATGCTCGACATCGACGCCGGCGCCTACTCGTTCGAGGGCGCGAACGCGCGGCACGAGCACGAGTGGCGCGTGTGGGAGGACGTGGAGCTGCCCGACGGCAAGCTCATCGTGCCGGGAGTCGTCGGGCACGCGACGAACGTGGTCGAGCACCCGGAGCTCGTGGCCGACCGCATCGAGCGCTACGCGCGGCTCGTGGGCCGGGAGCGCGTGATCGCGTCGACGGACTGCGGGCTCGGCGGACGGATCCACCCGCAGATCGCGTGGGCGAAGCTCGAGAGCCTGGCGCAGGGCGCGGAGATCGCGACCCGGCGGCTCTGGAGCTGACCGCGCTGACCCCTCAGAGCGAGAGGATCGCGTGCACCTCGTGGCCGGCGAGGCGCGCGCGGCCGCCGAGGTCCGCGAGCTCCAGCACCACGCCGATCCCGGCGACCTCGTAGCCGGCACGCTCCAGCAGGCGGGCGGCGGCCTCGAGGGTGCCGCCGGTCGCGAGCACGTCGTCGAGGAGCAGCACGCGGGATCCGGGCGCGAGCTGGCCCGGGTGCAGCTCGATGGCCGCCTCGCCGTACTCGAGCGCGTAGGTCTCGCGGAGCACCTCGCCCGGCAGCTTGCCGGCCTTGCGGACCGCGAGCGTGCCGACGCCGGACGCGTACGCGGCGGCGGCCGCGAGGAGGAAGCCGCGCGCCTCGACGCCCGCGACGGCGTCGACGGGGCCGCCGGCTGCCACCAGGTCGTCGACCACGGCGTGGAGGCCGGCGCCGTCGGCCAGGACGGGCGTGAGGTCGCGGAAGAGGATCCCCGGCTGCGGGAAGTCGGGGACGGTGAGCAGCAGGGAGCGGACGAGGTCGGATGCGGGGGTCTCGGGCACCCGACCACGGTAGTCGGTGGGCGGGCGGCGGTCCATCAGGCGGATGTGGTGGGCTGGGCGCTCCCCATCCGACGCCCGGCACCGCCCGACGCCCGCATCCCCCGCCGACCCGAGGAGCCCCATGGACCCCGTCGAGATCGTCCGCGACGTCGTCGCGCGCGCGACCGCCGTCGAGGCGCCGCTGGAGCCGGGACCCGCGCTCGTCGCCGTCGCGCTCGCCGCGGTGCTCGTGCTCGTCCCCGCCGCCTGGCGGCTCACGCGCCATGCCGTGACGATCGTGCACGAGGGCGGGCACGGGCTGGCGGCGACGCTGAGCGGGCGGCGGCTCGCGGGGATCCGCCTGCACTCGGACACCTCGGGCCTCACCGTGAGCGTCGGCCGACCGCGCGGGCCGGGCATGGTCGTCACGCTGCTGGCGGGCTACCCGGCTCCCGCGCTCGCGGGCCTCGGCGCCGCCTGGCTCGCCGGATCCGGGCGCTCGGCCGCCGTCCTCTGGCTGTGGCTGCTGCTGCTCGCGCTCGTCGTGATCCAGGTGCGCAACTGGTTCGGGCTGTGGTCGTGCCTCGTCGCCGGGGTCGTGGTCGGCGTGATCGCCGGTGCCGCGCCGATCGTGGTGCAGGGCGTCGCGGCGCACGCCCTCGCGCTGTTCCTCCTGCTCGGCGCGCTGCGAGCGACGCTCGAGCTGCAGCGGTCCCGCTCCCGCCGCGGCGGCGCGTCCGACGCCGACCAGCTCGGGCGGCTGACGCACCTGCCGGGGATCCTGTGGGTCGGCGTGCTCGTCCTGGTCGCGGCCGCGTGCCTCGTCGGCGGCGTCGCGCTGCTCGGGATCCCCGCGCTGCTCGGCCGCTGACCCGCCCCGCACGCGACGCGGCCGCCGCGCCCGGAGGGACGCGACGGCCGCGCGGGGATGGACGGAGGGCCCTACATCTCCTCGTGCGTGTCCGGGTCGCCGTCCCAGAGGCGCGACTGCGGGCCGGAGCCGATCGCGCGCACCTCCTCCTCGGTGAGCTCGAAGCCGAAGACGTCGAGGTTCTGGCGCTGGCGCTCGGGATCCGTGGAGCGCGGGATCGGCAGCGCGCCCGACTGGACGTGCCAGCGCAGCACGGCCTGCGTGGGCGTGACGCCGTGTGCCTCGGCGGCGGCGACCACGGCCGGGTCCTGCATGAGCTGCTCGCGGGTGCCGAGCGGCGACCAGCTCTCCGTCACGATGCCGTGCTCGGCGTGGAAGGCGCGGAGGGCGCCTTGCGCGAACGTCGGGTGCAGCTCCACCTGGTTGACGACGGGCAGCACGCCCGTCTCGTCCTGGAGGCGCGTGAGATGCGCGGACGTGAAGTTCGAGACGCCGATCGAGCGGACGAGCCCGCGCTCCTTGAGCTCGATGAAGGCGCGCCAGCTGTCGACGTACCTGTCGACGCTCGGGTTCGGCCAGTGGATGAGGTAGAGGTCCACGTAGTCCACGCCGAGCGACGCGCGCGACTGGTCGAAGGACGCGAGCGTCTCGTCGTAGCCGTGGTGGCGGCCGGGCAGCTTGGTGGTGAGGAAGAGCTCCTCGCGGGGGACGCCGGAGCGGCGCATCCCGTCGCCCACCGCGGCCTCGTTGCCGTAGTTGAGGGCCGTGTCGAGCAGGCGGTAGCCGGCGCCGATCGCGCCGGACACGAGCTCGGCGCCCGCGTCGTCGTCCAACCCGTAGGTGCCGAGGCCGATGGCGGGGATGCGGTTCCCGTCGGACAGTTCCAGTGTGGGGATCGTGGTCATCCCCTCACGCTACGCCGGGGCGTCAGGCGCGGTCGGCGGGCGCGGATCCGGCGTCGGCGGGCGAGGCGACGGCCTCGTCGTCCGCGTCGGCGTCCCGTGCGTCGGCCGCGTGGTCGCGCCCGAACACGGTCGTGAGCGCCCACGCGATCATGCCGCAGACCGTGAGGATGTCGGCCACGTTGAAGACCGCGAACCACTCGACGGCGATGAAGTCGACGACGTGGCCCGACAGCGGCCCGTCCTCCGCGCGCGTGATGCGGTCGACGAGGTTGCCGAGCGCGCCCGCGAGCACGGCCGAGAGCAGCAGCACCTGGAGGAGCGACGCGCGGTGGCGGATCTGCCACCCGACCCACACGGCGAGGCCGAGCGCGAGCGCCATGATCCCGACGGTGAGCAGCGGCCCCACCTCGGCGCCCATACCGAAGGAGACGCCCGGGTTATAGACGAGGGCGAAGCGCGCCGTCGGGAACAGCGGGATCGTCTCGCCGCCGCCGAGGGCGTCGACCGCCCAGCGCTTGCTGAGCTGGTCGAGGACGAAGCCGACGACCACCACGACGACCGCGAGCGCCACGACGACGGGGCGGGAGGTGCGGGGACGGCGTGCGGCGGGGGGTGCGGTGGTCACGCGACGAGCCTAGGCGGTGGCCGCGGCCGGATCCTCCGGGTCGTCGGCGACGCGCGGCGCGAGCGGCGCGGCGGCGGCCCGGTCGCGGATCCGCGTGGCCGCCTCCCGCGGGAACGTGCTGCGGACGAGGTGGTGCGTGCCGTCGGCCGCCTCGATCGCGACCGCAGGCCCGGCGTCGAGCAGGATGGCCGCGCCGCCGCCCGGGAGGGACCGCACGCCGATGCCGCGGACGGTCCGCGGGCGGAGGTGGTCGACGACCGTGCAGTCCGCGATGCCGGAGTACGGGATCCGGATGCGCTTCAGCGGCACGAGCGCCACCTCGACCTCGCCGGGGTCGAGCGTGATGCGGATCCGCAGCGAGCCGACGACGGCGCCGGCCGCCACGAGCAGCACGGCGACGATCACGCCGAGCGCGCCGCCCCCGCTGGTGGCCAGGACCACGAGGCCGGCCACGGCCAACACTAGCCCGACGAGGCGGACGCCGCGCGGCGCGGGCGTGGTCTGGCGGAAGCGCGCGTCGGGTGAGGGCGTGGTCACGCCCTCACCCTAGGCGCGCGGCTGTCCGCGCGGGTCAGGCGGACGGGTCAGGCGTGCTGCTCGTCGTGCTCGCCCTCGGCGATCTCCTCGATCAGCTTCGCGTTGAACGCGGGCAGGTCGTCGGGGTTGCGGCTCGTGACGAAGCCGCTGTCGACCACGACCTCCTCGTCGACCCACTCGGCGCCCGCGTTGCGGAGGTCGGTGGCGAGGGTCGGGTACGAGGTCATGCGGCGGCCGTCGACCACGCCGGCCTCGATGAGGATCCACGGCGCGTGGCAGATGGACGCGACGGGCTTGCCCGCCGTGAAGAAGGCCTTGGCGAAGGCGACCGAGTCGGCATCGACGCGGAGGTCGTCCGCGTTCACGACGCCGCCGGGCAGCACGAGGCCGTCGTAGTCGGCTGCGTCGGCGTCCTTCACCTGAACGTCCACGTCGAACGTGTCGGCCTTGTCGATGTGGTTCAAGCCCTGCACGGTGTCCGACTTCGGGGACACGAGGACGGGCTTCCCGCCCGCCTCCTGCACGGCCTTCCACGGCTCGGTCAGCTCGACCTGCTCGAAGCCGTCCGTCAGCAGGAAGGCCACCGTGCGGCCCTGGATGCTCTCTCCGGTCATGTGCGTTCCTCCTCGTGAGGGTGTCGCCGCCCGGTCGGACGGCCCCCTCGACGCTACGCCCGCGGAGCGTCGTCGACCACGGTGCGGAAGACGTTCACCGGACGGCCGGACACGGCGGTGTCGATCGCGAAGACGCCGCCCGAGAGCGGGTGCTCCTCGAGCTGTTCCTCGGTGAGGTTCTCGCGGGCGGTGCCGATGACGAGGGTGCGGAGGTCCGGTCCTGCGAACGCCACCGAGGTGACGTTCGGCGCCGGGATCTCGATCTCGAGGTCCTTCGTGCCGTCGGGCGCCCAGCGGACGACCTTGCCGGCGCCGTAGATGCCGTTCCACGCGAAGCCGTCGACGTCGAGGGTGAGGCCGTCGCTCATCTCGCCGTGGATCCAGTGCTCGAGCTCCCCGAGCTCGCCGTCGGCCGAGTAGGTCGCGCGGTAGACGGTCTCCTCCGCGGTGTCGGTGAGGATCATCGTGCGGCCGCCGTCGGTCCACTCGAAGCCGTTGGTGACCGCGAAGCCGCCGAGGAGCGTGCGCAGGGTGCCGGATCCGTCGATCGAGTAGACCGCCGCGTCGGGCTCGCCGTCGGTGACGTCCATGGAGCCGATGACGAAGCGGCCGCGGGGATCGACCTTGCCCTCGTTGAGCCGGATGCCGCCGTGCGCGTGCTCGACCCGGGCCAGCTCGCGCGTGATCCGGCCGGCCCGGTCCACGAGCACGATGCGGTCGCCGAGCCCCGCGACGTAGCCGCCGTCGTCCGCCGGTTGGAAGGACGCGAGGGGCGGCGGCAGCTCGAGGACGGTGTCGTCGGATCCGTCGACGGCGCCCGTCCACGGGCTCCGGTGCAGCGTGCCCGCGGTGATGTCGTTCCACATCACGTCGCCGGCGGGATCCCACCAGAGGCTCTCGACGAGGATCGCGCGGGCGTCGCGCAGGACGCGGAGGTCGGAGGTCAGGACGGTCATGGACCCAGCCAAGCACCGGGAGCGCGGGCCGTCCGCGGAGCGAAGGGATGGGGGGCGACGCTGAGCGCCGACTGTGAGCGCCCTCATCGTTCATGCGATGACGAAGCAGCGGGCGTACCGTCGAGGAGCGGCCGGATGACGTGCGCGAGCGCGCCCGGCCCGCGGGGCCCCGTCCCACCGGACGCCGCCCCGCACGGATCGGGAACCCCCGACCCCACGAACGAACAGAACGAGGAGTCGCACATGACCACGACCGTCGAACGCCCCACCAGCGCATCCGCGAAGGCCACCCAGCCCGAGGGCTCCAAGCCCACCAAGCGCCAGAACGCCGAGCGCGGCTTCAAGGCCAGCGAGCAGCTGCACGAGAACATGCAGAAGGTGCTCGTCGACCTCATCGAGCTGCACATCCAGGGCAAGCAGGCGCACTGGAACGTCGTCGGCAAGAACTTCCGCGACCTCCACCTCCAGCTCGACGAGATCATCGACTCGGCGCGCGAGTTCAGCGACGACCTGGCCGAGCGCATGCGCGCCCTCCACGCCACGCCGGACGGACGCAGCGACACGGTCGCCGAGACCACGACGCTCCCCGAGTACCCGCAGGGCGAGGTCGACACGGCCGAGACCGTGGACCTCGTGACCCAGCGCCTCGAGGCCGCCGTGCACACCATGCGCGAGGTCCACGACGACGTCGACGAGGAGGACCCGACCACCGCGGACCTCCTCCACGGCTTCATCACCGCGCTCGAGCAGTACGCGTGGATGGTCTCCGCGGAGAACCGCCGCGTCGGCTCGGCCGCCGAGTAGCGCGAGCAGCACGCACATCACGACCCGAGGGCCGCGCCGCCAGGTGCGGCCCTCGTCGTGTCCGGGAGGGCACGGCAGACGACACGACGACGCCCCACGCGGGGCAGACGAGGAGACCGGGATGGATCTCGGCATCACAGGCAAGACCGCGCTCATCACGGGAGCCGACTCGGGGATCGGGTGGGAGACCGCGCGCATCCTGCTGGCCGAGGGCGCGACCGTCGTCCTCAGCGACCAGGACCAGGGATCGCTCGACGAGGCGGCCGCGAAGCTCGACGGCGGCGACCGCGTGCACGCGCTCGCGGCCGACGTGACGAGCGTCGAGTCGCTCGCCGCGCTGCACGAGAAGGTGCAGGAGGCCGTCGGCGACATCGACATCCTCGTGCAGTCCGCGGGCATCACCGGCGCGCAGGGCCTCTTCCACGAGATCGACGACGAGGGCTGGACGAACACCATCGAGGTCGACCTGATGGGACCCGTGCGGCTCGTGACGCGGTTCCTCCCGTCGCTCCGCAAGGGCGGCTGGGGGCGGATCGTGTTCCTCGCCTCCGAGGACGCCGTGCAGCCGTACGACGACGAGCTCCCGTACTGCGCCGCCAAGGCCGGGATCCTCGCGCTGTCGAAGGGCCTGTCGCGCAGCTACGCCAAGGAGGGGCTGCTCGTGAACGCGGTCTCGCCCGCCTTCATCCACACGCCCATGACCGACGCGATGATGGAGAAGCGCGCCGACCAGCTGGGCACCTCGAAGGACGACGCGATCGAGTCGTTCCTCGACGAGGAGCGCCCGTACATGGAGCTGAAGCGCCGCGGCGAGCCCGCCGAGGTCGCCAACGTGGTCGCGTTCCTCTGCTCCGACCTCGCGTCGTTCGTGAACGGCTCGAACTACCGCGTCGACTCCGGATCGGTGGCGACGATCTGATGGCGGACCTCACGAAGGGCGACCACGTGACCTGGAACACGCCGCAGGGCGAGACCCACGGGAAGGTCGTCGAGGAGAAGACGAAGGACTTCCAGCACGACGGGCAGCACTTCACGGCCTCGTCCGACGAGCCCGCGTACATCGTGGAGAGCGACAAGTCCGGCAAGACCGCGGCCCACAAGGGATCCGCGCTGACGAAGAAGAAGTAGGTCCCTCCCTCGCGGGTACCGGCGACCGGTACCCGCGGGGGGCGACCCTCCTGCGGGCCCGCGCCTAGGCTGTGGCCGATGGACACCGGGACCGCCGCCGCGAGGCGCTCGACGTCGACGCGGGCACCCCGTCACCGCGACGGCATCGAGCTGTTCGTGGACGCGGTCGTCGGCCTCGTGCTCGCCGGCCTCGCCCTGAGCCCGCCGGTGGACGTGCAGGAGGCGGGGTTCCCCGTCGCCGCCCTCGTGCTCCTGTCCGTGGTCGTGCGCTCGGCGTACCCGGGCGCCGCCCTCGCCCTCGCCTGGGTGATGGCGTTGACGCAGTGGCAGCTGGGCGAGCGGCCCGGCTTCGCGGACCTCGCCCTCCTGCTCGTGCTCTACTCCACCGCCCGACGGGGATCCCGCGCGACGGCGGTGATCGGCGGCGCCTCCGCGGTCGTGGGCGGCGCCATGGCGACGGTCTACCTGCTGCACACGGGCGCCCGCTACTCGCTCCTGATCAGCCCCGGCGGCATCGGCGCCATGATCTTCGTCGCGGCCCCGGTGCTGATGCTGCTGCTCGCGTGGCTGACCGGCCTCGTGGTGCGCGTCATCCGCGCCCGGACGACCGAGTCGCGGCTCCGTGTCCAGGCCGAGGACACCGCCGTGAAGGCCGTCGACCTCGCGCACGCCGAGACGCTGCGCGCGAGCATGGCGCGGGACGTGCACGACATCGTCGGCCACTCGCTCGCCGTGATCATCGCGCAGGCCGACTCGGTGCAGTTCCTCGACGACGAGGAGCGGATCCGCGGCGTCTCCGCCACCATCGCCGACACCGCCCGCCGCTCGCTCGCCGAGGTGCGCGAGGTGCTGAGCGGCACGAGCGTCGCCGAGGCCGACGACGGGCCCGAGGACCTCGACGCCGTCGTCGCGCGGGTGCGGGCCGCGGGCGTCGACCTCGCGCACGAGGTGCGCGGCACCCGGCGGCCCGTGGATCCCGTGCGCCAGGTGGTCATCCGCCGCGTCGCGCAGGAGATGACGACCAACGCGATGCGGCACGGGGAACCGGGTGGCCGGATCCGCCTGCGCGAGACCTGGCGCGCGTCCGACGTCGTGCTCGAGGTCGAGAACCCGGTCGCCCGCCCCGGCGCCGTCCCCGACAGCGGCGCCCACCTCGGCCTCGAGTCGCTGCGCGTCGGCACCGGCGTCGAGGGCATGCGCGCCCGGCTCGCCGCCGTCGGCGGCGACCTCGAGGCCGAGCCCGTCGACGACCTCTTCACCGCCCGGGCCCGCATCCCGCTGCCGGGCTCCCATTACATCCCCACCGTGCCGGGAGGCCGCCCGTGATCCGCATCGTGCTCGTCGACGACCAGGAGCTGTTCCGCGGCGGCGTGCGCGTCGCCCTCGACGCCCAGCCCGACCTCGAGGTGGTGGGCGAGGCCGGCGACGGGCGGGAGGGCCTCGCCGTGATCGACGAGGCGCGGCCCGACGTCGTGCTGCTCGACATGCGCATGCCCGTGATGGACGGGCTCGAGACCGTGCGCGCGCTCTTCGACGGCACCCGCGACGCTCCCCCGCGCGTCATCGTGCTGACGACGTTCGCGCTGGACCGCGCCTCGGCCACCGCGATCCGCGGAGGAGCCAGCGGCTTCCTGCTCAAGGACGCGACGCCCGCGTTCCTCGCCGCGGCCATCCGCGCCGTGCACGCGGGCAGCGCCGTGCTCGCGCCGGACGAGCTGACGCAGCTGTTCACCTCCGACGCGACCGCCGCGCCCGCGCCCGTGGCGCCGCCCGCCTTCCGCTCGCTGAGCGCCCGCGAGAAGGACGTCTTCGGGCACGTGGCGCGCGGCCTGTCGAACGCGGAGGTCGCGGCGCTCGAGTTCGTGAGCGAGTCGACCGTGAAGACGCACGTGAGCAGCATCCTCGCGAAGCTCGCGCTCCGGGACCGCGTGCAGCTCGTCGTGTACGCGCACGACCACCGGCTCGTGGAGCGCGCCGGGTCGTAGCGGCCTCCCGGCCCCGGGATCAGCCGCCGAGCGCGCCGCCGCAGCGGTGCAGCCCGGTCGCGAGGGCGTCGATCTCCGCGCGGGCGGACTCCGCCGGGACGGACGGTTCCACGTCCTCCGCCCAGATCGTGAACGCGACCTCGGTGCCGTCCTCCGCGTCGGCGATGCCGGTGAGGCCGTGCATCCGCTCGAGCGTGCCCGTCTTGCCGCGGATCCGGCCGGCCGCCGCGTCGGCCTCGCCGGTGAAGCGGCCGCCCTCCGCGAGCGTACCGGTGCGCCCGGCGACGGCGAGGCCGGCGTCGACGATGGCGAGGTCGCCGCGGTGCTCAGCGATGCGCACCATGAGCCGGGTGAGGAGGGCGGCCGGCACGCGGTTCGCGTCCGACAGGCCCGAGCCGTCGACGAGGACGATCCCGTCGGTGGGCAGGTCGAGGCCGGCGAGGGCGGCGGGCGTGCTGCGCTGGATGTCGGCGGTGGCGCTGCCCGCGCCCGTCTCGATCGCGACCAGGCGCGCGAGCGTCTCCGCGAGCGTGTCGTCGGAGTGGGTGAGCATGTAGCCGACGAGGCCGCGGACGGGCGCGGACTCCACGGTGCCGAGCACGGCGGATCCGGACGCCGCGGTCACGAGCGGGCCGTCGGCCGCCACGTCGTCGCCGAGGAGCGCCGCGAAGGCGTCGGCCGCGCGCGCGACGGCCGCCTCGCCGCGGCGGGAGTACGCCTCGGCCGGGTCGTCGCGGTCGCCGTCGACCATGAGCGCCGTGATGTTCGACATGGATCCCCCGCGCCGGGCCTCGAGCGGCCACTCCGGCAGCCAGGCGGGTCCGGTGAAGAGGCCGCTGTCGACCTGGAGGCGGCGGATGGGGACGCCCGCGAGGTCCGGATCCTGGCGGCGGGCCTCGAGCACCTGGCGCGCGAGGTCGTCGAGGTGCGGGGCGTCGGGGTAGACGCCGTCGGTGCCGGACGCCAGGCGGCTGAGCGTGGGATCGCCGCCGCCGACGAGGACGACCGTGTCGGCCCGCGCCCCCTGCACGACGCGCGTCGCGATCCGGCGGTCGGGGCCGAGCGCCTCGACGGCGGCCGCCGCGGTCAGGACCTTCATGGTGCTGGCGGTCGCGGCAGGCGTGTCGCCGCGCACGTCGAGGACGGTGCGCCCCGCGTCGCCGTCCACCTCCTCCGCCGAGAGGTGCAGCGTGCCGATGGACCAGCCGCCCGTGAGCGCGTCGACGGTGCACGACGCGGGATCCGCGAACGCCCCGCCCGCGGGCGACGGGAGGATGCCGGTGACGAGGCCGGCGCCGACCACCGCGGTCGCGACGACCGCCGCGAGCACCGCGTCGCGGCGACGGCGGACGACCCGGGAGCCAGCCTGCGGTCGTCGGGCGGCGGCGGGACGGGATCCGGTCATGTCCCCAGGGTAGGAAACCGCCCGGCCCGGCACCTCGGCCGCGGGTGCCGACGCCCTCCGTCGCGCGGACCAGCGCGCACCGGCCGGCTCGCACGGGCCGTGCGCCGCGGGGTCAGCGCAGCATGCCGCCCTGGCGGCCCGACTCGGCCCAGGCCAGCGCACGCGTGACGACGCGCTCGCTCACGTCGAGCACGCGCGCGATCTCCGCGGTGTCGCGGCCCTTCGACCGCTCCTCGACGGCGATCTGCAGCTTCCGCCGGGTGATCCCCTTGGGCAGCGACGGGAGGGCGGGCGCGGCGGGTTGCGCGGCGCCGGCCTCGGGGTCGGCGCCGGACGCGGATCGCGCGGGCCGGTCGACGGGCCGCCTGCGGCGCCGCTCGGCCTCCGTCGTCTCCTCCACCGTCGCGAGCGCGAGCGTGGCCGCGAACAGCCCGCGGCCGGCCGCCGTGCCGGCCTCCAGCCCGTCGCGGATGGCGCGGAAGGCGATGCCGCGCGCCTCGAGCCCGTTGAGGATCCGCACGACATCGGCGGTGCCCGGCCCCAGCCGGTCGAGGCTCACGACGAGCAGCTCGTCGTTCTCGCGGAGGTAGTCGAGCGCGTCCTGCAGGCCCGGCCGCGGGGCCCGGCGCCCCCCGGCGACGTCGACGAAGATGCGCTCGCAGCCGGCCGCATCGAGGGCGTCGACCTGGTCCTGGTACGGCTCCTCGGAGCGCGCGACGCGGACGTACCCGACCAGCGTGGTCATCCGTGCTCCCTCCCCGCGTGGGCCCCCGCGTCACGCGACGACGGACGGGCGCCCATGCGGCGCCCGTCCCTCCCGTTCATGCTGAGATCAGCTCGCGTCGTCCGACTGCGGCGACGCCGTGTCCTTCTTCTCCTGCAGGCGCTCGATGTGCTCGCTCGCCTCGGCCTTGTTGAGGTCGGCGGAGATCTCCTCGCCGGCCTGCGTGGCGAGCGAGTCGAGGTAGCTGCGCTGTGCGCCCGTCATCGGCTCGTCGCCCGTGACCCACGTGCTCGGGTCCTTCTCGGCGCTCTGCGGCGGCGTGGGGGTGGAGGAGCCGAGCATCTCCTTCTCGTCGCCGCCGGTGGTGTCCTGCTTCGCATCGCTCATGGTGGTGCCTCCTCGTGTGATGCCTTCGACGCTACTCGCGACCGGCGACACCGGACGGGTGCGGGCGTCGGCCGAGACGCCGGGCGGCTAGCGTCGACCGCCGCGCAGGAGCGCCTCGCGGTGCTCGGTCACGGCGCGCAGCAGGCGGCGCTCGTCGTCGAGGTGCCCGGCCTCCGAGCGCCCGGACGCCGCGGGCCGCTCCGAGAGCATCCGCTGGCGCGCGAACGCCAGCCGGGTCGCGTCCCGCGTGAACAGCCCCATCGCGCGTCCCGCGTCGCCGCCGCGCGTGCGCGCCCACAGCCGCGCGCGGCGGCGCCCCTGCCAGGTGCTCAGCATCTCGACCTCGGCGGGCGTGAACCAGCCGACGGTCGCGTACTCGCGGAGGCGGCGGCGCGTGAGGTGGATCTCGTAGCGGCGCAGCAGGATCACGACCGTCACGAGGAAGGCGAAGATCGGCACCTGCAGCAGCACGTAGAAGGAGAGGAAGTCGCCCGTGATGGTGACGCCCGTGTTCCAGAGGGCGTGCAGCACGATGGCGCCGACCAGCCCGATCGCGCCGAACCCGAGCGCCGCGCCCGGCCCGCGGCGCGCGCCGTAGCCGATCGCGATGCCGGTGATCATGGTGAAGGTCACGTGCGCGAAGGGCGAGAACAGGCCCCGCATCACGAAGGTGCCGACGAGCGTGCCCGTGGTGCCCGAGACGAGCGGGCCGCCGAAGTAGACGATGTTCTCCGTGAAGGCGAAGCCGGCCGCGATGGTCGCGCCGTAGACGATGCCGTCCACCGGCCCGTCGAAGTGGCGGCGCGCGACCCAGAAGACGAGCAGCAGCCCGATCGCCTTCGCCGACTCCTCCACGACGGGCGCCTGGACGGCGAGCTGCAGGAACTCGGTGTACTGCGTGGGCACGCCGATCGCGAGGCGCGCGTACTGCGCGACGAGGTCGAACAGGAGCGCGATCGCCACGGACGCGGCCGCGCCCCACAGCAGCGCGAACAGCAGCGCCAGCCGGGGCTCGGGCTCCCACCGGTCGACCCAGCGGATGGCGAGGAGCACGCCGGCGAGCGGGATGAGGGCGAGGAGCGCGCAGATCGCGACGGCCTGGACCCCGAGGCTGAGCACGAGATACGCGGCGACGACGAGTCCGACGAGCAGCAGGACGGCGACGCCCACGACGCCGAGCACGGCCGACGCGGTGATGCGCGAGGGCGCGTGCGCCGTCGGCAGCTCCATGGACGGCGGCGGCGAGGTCGGCGAGGGGCGGTGGACGGTCACGGGGACGGACGGGTCGGTCACGACGGCCCTCTCTTCGGCGGATCGGCCTCGCCAGCCTACTGGCGGGGTCGTCGGCCGTCGGGGGCGGCGTCGCACGCGGACACGCGGGGCGCGACGCCGGCCCGTCAGGCCGCCTTGCCCGGGTTGAGGATGCCCTGCGGGTCGAAGACGCGGCGGATCCCGGCGGCCAGCCCCATGACGTCCTCGCCCAGCTCGTCGGCGAGCCAGCGCCGCTTGAGGAGCCCCACGCCGTGCTCGCCCGTGAGCGTGCCGCCGAGGTCGACGGCCGCGCGGAAGAGGAGGTCGGCCGCGCGCCACACGTCGCCGGGGATGCCGGTCGCATCGCCGTCGGGCGTGGTCGGGTCCTCGGGGATGCAGAAGTTGGGGTGCAGGTTGCCGTCGCCCGCGTGCGCCACCGTCGGGATCCGCAGGCCCGTCTCCCGCTCGATCTCCCGGATGCGCGCGAGCATGTCGGCGAGGCGGGAGCGCGGCACGGCCACGTCCTCGATGAGCACGCGGCCGCGGGCGGCGAGCGCCGGGTGGAAGGCGCGGCGGATCGCGAGGAGGCGCTCGCCCTCGTCGGCGTCGTCGGTCACGTCGGCCGTGCCGCCGCCCGCGACCACGACCTCGACCACGCGAACGGCCTCCGCGGCGGCGTCCGGGCCGTCGCAACGCACGAGGAGGTGGGCGGATCCGCGCGTGGAGTGGTCGGTGCCGAGGAACGCGTCGATGGCCTCGAGCGCGCCGGCGTCGAGCAGCTCCATCGCGGCCGGCCGGATGCGCGCAGCCGTGATCGCGGAGGACGCCGCCGCCGCCGAGGTCGCGTCGGGGAAGAACGCGGCGACGGTCGACGGCGTCGCGGTCGGGAGCGGGCGGAGGCGCACGGTCGCGCGCACGATGACGCCGAGCGTGCCCTCGGAGCCGATCATGAGCGCCGTGAGGTCGTAGCCCGTGACGCCCTTGACGGTGCGGTGGCCGGTGTCGACCACGCGGCCGTCGGCGAGCACGACCGTGAGCGCGAGCACGGCCTCGCGTGTCACGCCGTACTTGGCGCAGAGCAGGCCGCCCGCGTTGGTCGCGATGTTGCCGCCGATCGTGGAGATGGCCTTGCTCGCGGGATCCGGCGAGTACCACAGGCCGAGCGGGGCGAGCCGGGCGTTGAGGTCGTCGTTGAGGACGCCGGGCTCGACGACCGCGAGCTCGTCCGCCTCGCTGACCTCGAGGATCCGGTCCATGCCGCGCACCGAGAGCACGATCTCGCCCGCGGTCGCCGTCGCGCCGCCCGCGAGGCCCGTGCCGGCGCCGCGCGTGACGACGGGCGTGCCGGTGGCGCTCGCGATGCGCAGGGTGGCGACCACGTGCTCGACGTCGGTCGCGCGCACGACGGCGATCGGATCCGCGGGGCTGCGGTAGCCGGAGCGGTCGCCGCGCGCATCGTCGAGGGAGGCGGGGTCGGTCGCGACGACGTCGCCGAGGGCCGCGACGAGCTCCGCGCGGACGGCGTCGGCGGAGGGGGCATGGACCACGTCGTCGATCATGCGATCCACCCTAGGTCGCGCGCGGGCCGCGGTCGGGGGCGTCGGGCAGGCTGGGCGCATGGACTCCCCCGGCGCCGCCGCGCACGTCGACCGCACGGTGCTCGAGGTCCCCGGTCCCTTCGACGGCGGCGGCGTGATCCGCTTCCTCTCCTGGCACGCGGTCGCGGGCGCCGAGGAGGGCGACGACACGTCCTTCACGCAGTCCGCGCGACTCGCGCGCGGCGCGGGGACGGTGACCGTGCGGCTGCTCGACGCGGACGACGCCACCGCTCCGAGCGCCGACGCCGTCACGCGCGTCGAGGTCACCACCCGCGTCGAGCACGCCGCCGACGCCCCCGAGCTCCTCGGCGGCACGCGCCGCCTGCTCGGCCTCGACGTGGACGCGGCCCGCATCGACGCCGACCTCGCCCGCGACCCCGCGCTCGCCGCCGCCGTGCGCGCGACCCCGGGCCTCCGGATCCCCGGCACGCTGGATCCGCGCTCCACGCTCTTCCGCACCGTCGTCGGCCAGCAGATCTCCGTCGCCAGCGCCCGCGCCACCCACGGCCGCATGACGGCCGACCTCGGCGAGGACCTGCCCGCGTCCGTGGCGCACGGATCGGTGACCCGCCTGCCGCCGACCGCCGCCCGCATCGCCCGCGACGGCGCCGAGCTGCTGCGCGGTCCCGCCCGGCGCACGGCCACGCTGATCCGCATCGCCGAGGCGCTCGAGAGCGGCGAGCTCGCGATCGAGCACGGCATGCCCCGCGCGGAGCTCCGGGCCGCGCTCGTCGCGTTCCACGGCGTCGGACCCTGGACGGCGGACTACGTCGCGATGCGCGCGCTCGGCGAGCCCGACATCCTGCTCTCCGGCGACCTCATCGTCCGCCGCGGGGCCGCCGCGCTCGGCCTCCCCGACGAGGCGCGCGCCCTCGACGCCCGCGCCGCCGCGTGGTCGCCGTGGCGCTCCTACGCGACCCTGCACCTCTGGCGCGTCATGACCGACGGGATGCCGGCCGCGGGCTGACGCCTAGGCGCTCTTCTTCTCGGCGGCCGGCTCCTTCGCGGTCCCGGACTTCGCGGCCGGCTTCTTCGCCGCGGTCGACTTCGCGGATGCCGTCTTCGTCTTCGACGCCGTCTTCGGCTTCGCGGCCGCCTTCTTCGCGCTGCTCGGCTTCGCGGGTGCGTCGTCCTCGTCGTCGGACGCCGCCGCCTTCCCCTTCTTCGCGGCCGGCTTCCGCGCCGGCGCCTTCCTCGCCCCGGATCCCCCGCCCCGGCTCCGCTCGATGCTCCTCTTCAGCGCGTCCATGAGATCCAGCACCTCGCCGCCCGCGTCCTCGTCGTCCTCGGACTCGCCGAAGGTCGCGTCGGTGTCGAGCGAGTCGCCCTGCGCGAGCTTCGCGTCGATGAGGGTCTTCAGCTGCTCCTGGTACTCGTCGCTGAACTTGGACGGGTCGAAGTCCTCCGCGAACCCGTCCACGAGCTGTGCCGACATCTTGAGCTCCCGCGGCGAGATCTTGGGCGCCGCGTCGAGCGACGGGAAGTCGGCCTCGCGCACCTCGTCGTCCCAGAGGAGCGTCTGGAGCATGAGCACGTCGCCGCGCACGCGGAGCGCCGCGAGCCGGGTGCGCTGACGGAGCGTGACGTGCACGATCGCCGTGCGGTCGGTCTCCTGCAGCGTCCGGCGCAGGAGCGCATACGACTTGGGGCTCGAGGAGTCGGGCTCGAGGAAGTAGCTGCGGTCGAGCATCACGGGATCCACCTGGTCGCTCGGCACGAACTCCACGACGTCGATCTCGCGGCTCTTCTCCTCCGGCAGCGCGGAGAGGTCCTCCTCGGTGATCACCACGGTGCGGTCGCCGTCGTCGAACGCCTTGTCGATGTGGGCGTAGTCGACGACCTTGCCGCACACCTCGCAGCGGCGCTGGTACCGGATCCGCCCGCCGTCGGCGTCGTGCACCTGGTGCAGCGGCACGTCGTGGTCCTGCGTCGCGCTGTAGACCTTCACGGGCACGTTGACGAGGCCGAAGGTGACGGCGCCCTTCCAGATGGCTCTCATGGGTCCAGTGAACACCGGCCCGGTCCATGCTGGAGCGATGGCGGGCGCGAAGCAGCAGGTGGAGGTCGAGGGGCGGCGGATCACGCTCACGAACCTCGACAAGGTGCTGTACCCGGCCACCGGCACGACCAAGGGCGACGTGATCGCCTACTACGCCGCCATCGCGCCGCACATGATCCCGCACCTCCGCGACCGGCCCGTGACGCGGAAGCGGTGGGTCGACGGCGTCGGCACCGACGAGCACCCGGCGAAGATGTTCTTCCAGAAGGACCTCGACGCCCACACGCCCGAGTGGGTGCTCCGCCGCGCGATCCAGCACCGCGACCACGCCAACGACTACCCGCTCGCGAACGACGTCGCGACCCTCACCTGGCTCGGGCAGATCGCCGCGCTGGAGCTGCACGTGCCGCAGTGGCGCTTCGGCCGCACGGGCGACGTGCGCCGGCCCGACCGGCTGGTGCTCGACCTCGACCCGGGCCCCGGCGCCGGCCTCCCGGAGTGCGTCGAGGTCGCGAAGGCCGCGCGCGCGATCCTCCGCGACATGGGCCTCGAGCCGTACCCGGTGACGAGCGGATCCAAGGGCATCCACCTCTACGCCGCGCTCGACGGCAGCCACGACGCGGACGCGATCTCCGAGGTCGCGCACGAGCTCGCCCGCGCGCTCGAGGCCGACCACCCCGACCTCGTCGTGAGCGACATGAGGAAGGCGCTCCGCGAGGGCAAGGTGCTCGTCGACTGGAGCCAGAACAACCCCGCCAAGACCACGGTCGCGCCCTACTCGCTGCGCGGGCGCTCCCGGCCGACCGTCGCCGTGCCCCGCACCTGGCGCGAGCTCGCGTCGCCGACACTCCGGCACCTGGAGCTGGACGAGGTGGTCGCGCGGATGCGGACGCGCGAGGATCCGCTCGCCCCCGTCGAGGAGGGCCACCGCGAGAGCCTCGAGCCGACGCGCGAGCGGCTCGCGGGATTCGCGCACAAGGACGCGGACGCCGCCGGCGACCGGCTCGCGACCTACCGGTCCAAGCGCGACGCCGCGAAGACGAGCGAGCCCGTGCCCGCCGACGCGCCCGCGCCCAGCGATGGCAGCTCCTTCGTGATCCAGGAGCACCACGCCCGCGCGCTGCACTGGGACTTCCGGCTCGAGCACGACGGCGTGCTCGTGAGCTGGGCCCTCCCCAAGGGCGTGCCCACCGAGCACGGCACGAACCACCTCGCGGTGCAGACCGAGGACCACCCGCTGGAGTACGGGTCCTTCGAGGGCACCATCCCCGCGGGCGAGTACGGCGGCGGCGAGGTCACCATCTGGGACGCGGGCACCTTCGAGCTGGAGAAGTGGCGCGATGGGCACGAGGTCATCGCGACGCTGCACGGGCGCGGCCACGGCACCGGCATCGACGGGCCGCGCCGCTACGCGCTCATCCACACGGGCGGGCACGGGAAGGCCGACGCCAACTGGCTGATCCACCTGATGGAGCCGGCGGACGCGCCCGCCGCGCACCACCCGAAGCCCGCGCGCCCCGCCGCGCTCGCGAAGGCGGGCGGCCGCACGCGCGTCGGCGCCCGCCGGAAGGGCCGCGCCGCATTCGCCGCCGCGCCCATGCTCGCGACCGCCGCCACCGGCGCCGGCCTCGACTCCGACGAGGAGTGGGCCGTCGAGATGAAGTGGGACGGCTACCGCGCGATCGCCGCCGTCGCGGACGGCCGGGCGACCATCACGAGCCGCAACGGCGTCGACCTCACCGCCGCCTTCCCCGAGCTCGCCGATCTGCCCGACCAGCTCGCCGCCGACGCGGTGCTCGACGGCGAGATCGTGGTGCTGGGCGACGGCGGCCGCCCCGACTTCGGCCTCCTGCAGACGCGCCTCGGCCTCACCGGCGAGAAGGACATCGCGCGTGCGCGGAAGGCCGCGCCCGTGCACCTCATGCTCTTCGACGCGCTCGCGATCGGCGACCGCGTGCTCGTCGGCGAGCCGTACCGGGAGCGCCGCGCCGCGCTCCTCGACGCGGTCACGTCGCCGGGCCGCGGCCGGATCCAGGTCCCGCCCGCATTCGACGGCGACCTCGACGGGGCGCTCGCCACGAGCCGTGAGCTCGGCCTCGAGGGCGTCGTCGCCAAGCGCGTCGACGCGCCCTACGAGTCGGGCCGGCGGTCGAGCGCCTGGATCAAGATCAAGCACCATCGCGCGCAGGAGGTGGTGGTCGGCGGCTGGCGCCCCGGATCCGGCAGCCGGTCCTCCGGCATCGGCTCGCTGCTCGTCGGCGTCCCCGGCCCCGACGGCCTGATGTACGCGGGCCGCGTCGGCACGGGCTTCACCGAGCGCGACCTCGCCGACGCCCTGCGCCGGTTCCGGCCGCTCGCGCGGAAGACGAGCCCCTTCGCCGACGTGCCCGCCGCCGAGGCCCGCGACGCGCACTGGATCACGCCCCGCCTCGTCGGCGAGGTCGAGTTCGCCGAGTGGACCTCCACCGGCCGCCTCCGCCAGGCGTCGTGGCGCGGCTGGCGGCACGACAAGTCGCCGGACGAGGTCGTGCGCGAGGACTGAGCCCCGGCGGTGCACCCGCGCACCGGGTGAGGCGGACATTCCCATGCACGTTATGACCGCAACCGCGCCCGTCCACCCGCGCCCGATACGCTCGTGCCATGAAGTTCGCCCACCTGCTCGCCGACGACGGCGTGACCCCCCGACTGGCCGCGATCGTCTCGGAGGGCCAGGCGCTCTTCCTCGACGAGGTGCTCGACGACTCCCCCCGCGACCTCCAGGACCTCATCGAGCGCGGCGACGACGAGATGGCGCGCGTCCGCGCCACCGTCGAGCGCGCCGTCGCCAGCCGCACCAGCACCACGCCGGTGGACGGCGTCACGCACGCCTCCGCGATCCTCCGCCCGCCGGCCGTCTACGCCGTGGGCCTCAACTACTCCGCGCACGCCGAGGAGCTCAACATCACGAGCGCCTCCGCCCCCACCGTCTTCGCGCTCTGGCCGAACTCGCTCTCGGGCCACGAGGGCACCACGAGCTGGCCGCGCTCGCTCAGCGAGGAGGTCGACTACGAGGTCGAGCTCGGCGTCGTCATCGGCAAGGCCGCCCGCGACGTGTCCGTCGAGGACGCGCTCGACCACGTCTTCGGCTACACGGTCGTCAACGACATCACGGCCCGCAACCTGCAGTTCTCGGAGCAGCAGTGGAGCCGCTGCAAGAGCTTCGACGGCTTCTCCCCCACGGGTCCCGTCGTCGTCACCCGCGACGAGGTGCCGGATCCGCAGGACCTCCGCATCACGACGGTCCTCGACGGCGAGACGGTGCAGGACGGCCGCACGAGCGGCATGGTCCGCACGGTCGCGCGCCTCGTCTCCTACCTCTCCACGTCGTCCACGCTGCAGCCGGGCACGCTCATCTCCACGGGCACGACGAGCGGCGCCGGCTACTCGCGCGACCCGCAGATCTTCCTCAAGGACGGCAGCACGGTCACGGTCTCCGTCGAGGGCATCGGCTCGCTCACGACGCACACGCGCATCCTCTGACGATCGGGGCCGCGCGTAGGCTCGATTGCATGACCGACCAGCCTCAGGACCCGATCCACGACCACTCGATCCCGGAGGACGCCGACGTCTCGGCGCCCGACGCCGTGGATCCCGAGACGGACGAGCTGCACGACGCCACCGGCCGGAAGGGCGAGGAGGACGCGTAGCCGCTCCCGGACGATGCACGTCCGCCGCGTCTAGGCTCGACGCATGATCAACCGTCTCCTCTTCCTCGCCGGCATCGGCACCGGATACGTCCTTGGCGCGCGCGCCGGGCGCAAGCGCTACGAGGGGATCGCGCGCACCTCCCGCTCCGTGTGGTCGAGCGAGCCCGTCCAGCGCGGCGTCCGCCAGGCGCAGACCGTGCTCGACGAGAAGGGCCCCGTCGTCGTCGAGCGCACCGTCGAGACCGCCCGCGAGGTCGCGGACTTCGTCGGCCACGCCGTCCAGGGCGCCGCCGTCGCCGTCGGCCGCACCGCGCACACCGTGGGCGAGCGCATCGGCACCACCACGCAGGACGTCGCGGGCCGCGTCGGCAGCACCACGCAGGACATCGCGGGCCGGGTCGGCGACACCGCCAAGGACCTCGGCACCCGCACGGCGGGCCAGACCAAGCACGTCGTCGACCGCGTCGGCCAGCAGGCCACCGAGGTCGGCCACCGCGTCGCCGAGACGTCCCAGGACGTGCGCGACCGCGTCGTCGAGACCGCCGAGGACCTCCGCGAGCGCGGCGAGGAGGCCGGCCGTCGCGCCGTCTTCACCGCGGCCGAGGCGCGCGACGAGGCGCTCGCGTCCTTCGACGACGAGGACGAGACCGGCCCCGTTGCGATCCCCCGTGACGGCGCCGCGCGCGCCGGCGAGAAGGACGCGTCCGCCGACGGCACCGAGGACGACGCGGACGAGGACCTCGACACGCTCGGCCCCGAGGACCTCGGCGAGGCGGGCGACGCGGACGAGCAGCCCGCCGGGGAGACGGCGGCACCCGCCCCGGCCCCCGCCCCCGCGAAGCCGAAGGCCGCCGCGAAGAAGGCCGCGTCGAAGCCGAAGGCGGCCCCGACGCCGGCCGACGCCCCACACGTGCCGACCCCGGGCGACATCGCCGGATCCGTGCACCGCGAGGAGCCTCCGCACGCGGCCCCCGCCGACGACGCGACCGGCACCACCCCTGCCCGCACCTCGGGCGACGACGCCTGACGCCGAGCACGACACCCGCACGCGACAGCGCGCCGCAGCCCTCGGGCCGCGGCGCGCTGTCGTGTTCCCAGGGCGCGTCAGTTGACGGCGCCGCCCTCCTCGGCCGCATGCGCGGCGAGCATCTCGGGCGTGATCACCGACATGGCCGCCGTCACGGGCTCGAGTCCCGACAGCCGGTCGGGCGCGAGGATCTTCTCCACCTGCGTCCGCGTCATGAGCCCCGCCTCGACCACGAGGTCCGGGATCGACGCGCTCGTCATCAGCGCCGTCTTCGCGAGGCTGGAGGACGCGGCGTAGCCGATGTAGGGCGTCAGCGCCGTCACGACGCCGACCGACGACTCCACCTGGGCCGCGAGCCGCTCGGTGTTCGCGGTGATCCCGTCGATGCAGTTCACGCGCAGCGTCTTCGCCGCGTTCCGCAGCCAGCTCAGCGACTGCAGGAGCGAGTGCGCGATGACCGGCTCGAACGCGTTGAGCTGCAGCTGCCCGCCCTCGGCCGCCATGGTCACCGTGACGTCGGCGCCCGCGATGGAGAACGCGACCTGGTTGACGACCTCGGGGATCACCGGGTTCACCTTGCCGGGCATGATGCTCGACCCCGCCTGGCGCGGCGGCAGGTTGATCTCGCCGAGCCCCGCCTGCGGCCCCGACGACAGCAGCCGCAGGTCGTTGCAGATCTTCGACAGCTTGATGGCGCCGCGCTTGAGCGTCGAGGAGAGCGTCATGAACACGCCCGCGTCGCTCGTCGCCTCGATGAGGTCGCTCGCGGTCACGAGCGTGTAGCCCGTGATGGCGCTGAGGTGCCCGCGCACGGCGGCCGCGTAGTTCGGATCCGCCGTGATGCCCGTGCCGATCGCCGTCGCGCCGAGGTTGATTTCCGAGAGGAGCGGCACGAGCTCGCCGAGCCGCGCGTGGTCCTCGCCGAGCGTCGTCGCGAAGCCGTGGAACTCCTGGCCGAGCGTCATCGGCACGGCGTCCTGCAGCTGCGTGCGCCCCACCTTGAGCACCTGCGAGAACTGAGCGCCCTTCGCGAGGAACGACCGGCGCAGCAGGTCGAGCTCGTCGAGCGTCTGCAGCAGCGAGTGGATGAGCGCGACCTTGAGCGCGGTCGGGTACGTGTCGTTCGTCGACTGGCTGCGGTTCACGTCGTCGAGCGGGTGCATGTGCTGGTAGTCGCCCAGCGCGTGGCCGGCCTTCTCGAGCGCGCGGTTCGCGATCACCTCGTTGGTGTTCATGTTGGTGCTGGTGCCGGCGCCGCCCTGGATCACGCCGACCACGAACTGGTCGTGCAGCTGCCCTGCGATGATCTCCGAGCAGACCTCGTCGATCTGCTTGGCCTTGCGGGCGTCCAGGACGCCGATCTGCACGTTGGCGCGGGCCGCGGCCTGCTTCACCTGCGCGAGGGCGATGACGAACTCCGGGTAGACGCTGAGCGGCCGGAGGCTGATGGGGAAGTTCTCGAGCGCGCGCGCCGTGTGGATCCCCCAGTAGGCGTCGGCGGGGACGTCGAGGCTCCCCAGGCTGTCGGTCTCGGTCCGGACGGGGTGGCCGTCCGGGGTCGGGATGCGGTCGTCGTTCGGGCTGGCAGGGGTCATGTGGAGGCTCCGTCGTCTCGTCGCTCGTGGCATGAGGTTCCCTCGACCCTACTAGCGGGCCCGCGCGCCGCCGAGGGCGCCCGGGCCCGCGGATAGGCTCGTCCGATGCGCCGCTTCCTCGGGATCGACCTCGCCTGGGCGGAGGGCACGGCGGCCCGCCCGGCGCGCGAGACGGGGCTCGCGTGCATCGACGCGTCGGGTCGCGTGCTCGCGCTGGAGACGGCCCGCGGGATCGACGAGGTCGCCGCCTGGGTGGACCGCTGGCAGGGCCCCGGCGCGGTCGCCGCGGTCGACGGCCCGCTCGTCGTCGCCAACGCCACGGGCAGCCGCCTCGCCGAGAAGGAGGTCGCGTCCCGCTACGGGCGCCTCGGGATCTCCGCCTACCCGTCGAACCAGGGCCTGCCCGCGCAGGGCGCCGTCGCGCTGCGGCGGAGGCTGGAGGAGACGGGATGGGAGTACGACGACGGATCCGACGCCGACCGCGACCCGGACGCCCGCACGATGCTCGAGTGCTACCCGTACACGACGCTCGTCGGCGCGCCCGAGCTCGGGTTCGCTGCCATGAAGCCGCGGTACAAGCGCCTCGCTCCCCTGCTCGCGACGGCCGACCGTCGGCCGCATCGCGCGGCCGAGTTCCGCATGGTGCTCGAGGCGGTCGCGGGGCTGGCGCACGCGGATCCGCCGCTCGTCGTCGCGACGCACCCGCGCGCGGCCGCGCTCGTCGCCGACGGCCCCGCGATCCTGGAGCGGCAGCACAAGCACCTCGAGGACCTGCTCGACGGCCTCATCTGCGCGTGGACCGCGTCGTACTGGGCGCGGCACGGGCGGACGCGCTCGCAGGTGCTGGGGGCGACGGATCCGGTGGTCGACGAGCGCGGGCGCCGCGGCACGATCATCGCACCGGCCCGGCCGCACCAGCGCGCGCCCGATGATCCGCTCTTCACGCCCGAGGAGTGAGCGCGACCGGATGCGTCAGCCCCGGCGCAGCCCGAAGCGCAGCTGCAGCACGAGGAGCAGGTTCTTCACGAGCGTGTCGCTCGGGATCTTCGACTCGCCCTCGGTGCGGTCCATGAACACGATCGCCACCTCGGTGGGCCGCCTCGCCTGCTTCAGGGCGCGCTGCTTCATCTCGATCTGGAAGCCGTAGCCCGTCGTCGTGATGGTGGACGGCGTGATCCGCCGCAGCAGCCCGGTCTCGTAGAGGTTGAAGCCGCCCGTGTAGTCGGTGATTCGCGACCCGAGGAACAGGCGCGTGTAGAGGTTGCCGCCGACGCTGAGGAACCGGCGCTTGAGGTCCCAGTCGGGCGTCGCGCCGCCGCGGATGTAGCGCGAGGCGACCACGAGGTCGGCCCCGCCGCGCACCCGGCGCAGCATCTCCGTGATGTAAGCGGGGTCGTGCGAGAGGTCGGCGTCCATCTGCAGGATGTGCGTGGGCGGCTCGTCGGACCCGAGCAGCTTCTCGAAGGCCCAGATGTACGCGGCGCCGAGGCCGGCCTTCTCCGCGCGGGTCTCGACGCGCACGCGGAAGGCGTCGGTCTCGACGCTCGGCGCGAGCGACCGGGCGAGGTCGGCGGTGCCGTCCGGGGAGGAGTCGTCGACGATCATCGCGGTGATCCGGAAGTCGGGGTTCTCCGCCGCCATGGCGGCGAGGCGGGGCAGCAGCTCCCCGATGTTGCGCGCCTCCTCGTAGGTGGGGATCACGATCGTGAGACTGCTCAAGCTGGTGGTTCCGTCTCCGCGTCGGGGGTCGACCCGGATCCGGGCCTCGTCGAGTCTAGCCAGCGACCGCCGATCCGACCGCGCGGGACGGCCTTCGCCCGTTATCTCCTTGTTACACTTCGGGTGGCCCGGCGCCCTGACGCCGTGCGCCCCCGCCGAACCGACCGGCGACCGCCCGGGAGGATCAGCGTGACCAGACTCCTCGCCGACCGCCGCGTCCGCTTCCTCATCGCCGGCCTCCTCAACACGGCCCTCGACTTCGTGCTGCTCAACCTGCTGATCCTCTCCGCCGGCATGCCCGTCATCGCCGCGAACCTGGTCTCGGTCACGGTGGGCATCACCATCTCGTACTTCCTCAACCACTTCTTCGTGTTCCGCCACGGCGAGCCCGTGACGGTGGGCCGGTTCCTCCAGTTCTTCGCCGTCACCGGCTTCAGCTCTCTCCTCCTACAGAGCGGCGTCATCTGGCTCTTCGAGCGCGGCTTCGACACGACGTTCGGCCGCTCGCTGCTCATGTTCGGCACCAGCGCGGAGCAGGAGTTCCTCGAGATCAACATCGCGAAGGCCACCGCGGTGCTCATCGGCCTCGTGTGGAACTTCACGCTCTACCGGCTGGTGGTGTTCCGGACCCCGGCGCCCGTCGCGCCCGTCGCGCCCGTCGCGCCCGACGCCGAGGGCTCCGCCGCCGTCCGCGAGGCCGCGTCCGCCGACTGAGCGGGGCTACAGCAGCTTGCCGACCTCCGTCGCCAGCTGCTGCACGCCGAGCACCACGAACAGCAGCGCCGAGAGGCCCATCACCGTGTTGCTGAGCGGACGGTTGCGCCACGCGCGCGGCGTGCGGTCGGTGTTGAGGAGCACGAGCAACGTGATCGCGAGGAACGGCATGAACAGGGCCCCCAGCACGCCGTACGCGATGATCAGGCCGATCGGCTGGTCGAGGAACAGCAGGCCGATGGGCGGGATCGTCAGCCAGACGATGAACGCCCGGTAGTAGCTGCCGCCGAGGCGACGGCGCGGGTCGTCCGCGTCGAGGCCGCGGACGGTGCCGAGGAAGTCGGCGAACATGAGCGAGACGCCGTTCCACACGCCGAGGATCGACGAGAACGACGTGGCGAAGAAGCCGAGCAGGAAGAACCACGTCATGAAGGCGCCGTACCGCTCCCCCAGCACGTCGGCCAGCTGCACGAGCCCGCCCTCGCCGTCGGCCAGCGCGATGTCGGCGGAGTGGAGGAGCTCCGCGCCGACCACGAGCATCGAGAGCACGAAGACGCCGCTCATCACGTAGGCGACGGAGTTGTCGATGCGCATGACCTTCATCCAGCCGGGCGCCACCCAGCCCTTCTCGCGCAGCCAGTAGCCATAGGCCGCGAGCGTGATGGTGCCGCCGACGCCGCCCGCGATGCTGAGCGCGACGACGAGGCCGCCCTCGGGGATCGTGGGCACGAGGCCCGTGAGGAGCGCGGGCACGTTCGGCACGGTGACGATCGCGGCGCCCACGACGGTCACGAACATGAGCCCGACGAAGACCGCGATAATCTTCTCGAACGCCGAGTAGCGCCCGAACCAGACCACGAGGGCGCCCACGAGGCCGCACCCGATGGCGAAGACCTTGAGGTCGACGCCCGGGAAGAGCGCCGCGAGCGGGAGCGCCGAGGAGCTCATGGCGGCGGCGCCGTAGACGAGGCCCCAGATGAGGATGTACGGGCCGAAGTACCAGGCCGTCCACCGGCCGACGGTGCGCCAGCCCTCGAAGATCGTCTTCCCCGTCGCGAGCGAGTACCGGCCGGCGCCCTCGACCAGGAAGATCTTGATGATCACGCCGAGCACGGCCGCCCAGAGCAGGGCGTAGCCGAAGCGGGAACCGGCCACGAGCGTCGCGACGAGGTCGCCCGCGCCGATGCCGGTCGCCGCGACCACGAGGCCGGGCCCGACGATCCGCCAGCGCTTCGCGGACTCCTGGGGTTCGCGCACGTCGCCGCGCGTGTCGAGGTCGGTCATGAGCGGGCTCCCGTGCGTCGTCGAAAGGGGGTCCCGTCCCACCTTACGCACGGCTGGGCGTCGCGCGGCCGCCGAGGGCCGCGCGACGCCGGCGGGTCAGACGCCCAACAGCTGCTCGATGGGGCCGCGCGCGAAGAAGACCAGGAAGCCCGCGGAGACGACCCACAGCAGCGGCGACACCTCGCGCACGCGGCCCGAGAACGAGCGCACGAGCACCCAGGAGAGGAAGCCGACGCCGATTCCGTTGGCGATCGAGTACGTGAGCGGCATGACGAGCACCGTGAGGAACACGGGCAGCGCGGCCGAGAAGTCGGTCCACACGATGTCGCGGATCTGCGACGCCATGAGCGTGCCCACGATCACCAGCGCGGCGGCCGCGACCTCGAGCGGCACCACCTGCGTGAGCGGCGTGAAGAACATCGCGAGGAGGAACAGCACGCCCGTGACGAGCGACGCGAGGCCCGTGCGGGCGCCCTCGCCGATGCCGGAGGCCGACTCGATGAAGACCGTGTTCGACGAGCTCGAGGTGGCGCCGCCCGCGACGGCGCCGAAGCCCTCGACGACCAGCGCGCCCTTGAGGCGGGGGAAGTCGCCGCGCTCGTCGGAGAGGTCGGCCGCCTTGGCGAGGCCCGTCATGGTGCCCATGGCGTCGAAGAAGTTCGTGAAGACCAGCGTGAAGACGAGCATGAGGCTCGAGATGATCCCGATGCGGCCGAACGCGCCGAAGTCGAAGGCGCCGACGAGGCCGAGGTCGGGCAGGGAGACCGGGGTCGCCGGCAGCACGGGCGCGTTGAGGTTCCAGCCGGTGGCACCCGAGGTGTTGGACGGGCCGATGTGGAAGACCTGCTCCACGACGATGGCGATGAGCGTGGTCGCGACGATGCCGATGAGGAGCGCGCCCGGCACGCGGCGGGCCATGAGCACGCCCATGATCACGAGGCCGAGGATGAAGACCACGGTCGGCAGCGAGGCGATGGAGCCGTCGATCCCCAGGGCGAGCGGCGAGGCGGGCACGCCCGTGCCGCGCACGAAGCCGGAGTCGACGAAGCCGATGAACGCGATGAAGAGGCCGATGCCGACCGTGATGGCGGTCTTGAGCTCGCGCGGGACGGCCCGGAAGATCAGGGTGCGCAGCCCCGTGGTGGCGAGCAGCACGATCACGAGGCCGTTGATGACCACGAGGCCCATCGCCTCGGGCCACGTGACCTCGCCGACCACGCTCACCGCGAGGAACGAGTTGATGCCGAGGCCCGCCGCGAACGCGAACGGGAGGCGCGCGACGAGGCCGAACAGGATCGTCATGACACCGGCGGTGAGGGCCGTCGCGGCACCCACCTGCGAGGCCCGCAGCCAGTTCCCCTCGACGTCGAGCGTGGCCTGGTCGGCGCTGAAGCCGCCGAGGATCAGCGGGTTGAGCACGACGATGTACGCCATCGTCACGAAGGTGAGGACGCCGCCGCGGATCTCGCGCGCGTACGTGGATCCGCGCTTCGTGACCTCGAAGAACCGGTCGAGCGCGCCGCGCCCTCCGCGGGTCTCGGGGGCGGGGGACGACGTGCGCGCTGCGGTCATGGGCTTCTTCCGCGAGGGGTCGGGTCGGACGACGGGAGGGGAGGAGCCGACGACCTTGTCGGGACGGGATCGAGCCTAGGGGCGGCGGCGCGACCGGGACCAGCCCGGACGTCCGCGCCCGCGGGTCAGGAGTGCAGGGCCGGGACGATGAGGTAGACGCCGTAGAGGACGGCGAGGCCGCTGAGGGCGAAGCAGACGTAGCCGCCCACGGTCGCGGCCTGCGGGCGGATGCCCGTCACCGAGACCTTGTCGCCCTCGTCGTCGTACTCGGTGCCGACGGCCAGCAGACGCACGCCGAGCGAGAAGAGGCACACCACCGCGACGGCGCCCACGAGGGCCGCCACGGCGACGACGAGGAACGCGCTCCAGTCGATCATGCGGCCTCCCTGGCCTTCCGGGCGGCCTTGGTGGCCTTGCGTCCGCGCACCGCGAATCCGGCAGCGTCGACCTCGACGATGGCGTTGCGGGCGTCGACCGCGTTCCGGCGCGAGCGCCAGAAGATCCACACGATGACGGCCACGCCGACGACCGCGTCGATGACGAAGCCGACCGTGCCGGTGCTCGCGATGAGCGCGGCGACCGCGCCCACGATGGCGGCCGACGGCAGCGTCAGCAGCCAGCCGAGCGCGATCTTGCCGACCATGTTCCAGCGCACGGACGCGCCGCGGCGGCCGAGGCCCGAGCCGATGACGGATCCGGACGCGACCTGCGTGGTCGAGAGCGCGAAGCCGAGGTGGCTGGACGCGAGGATGGTGGCCGCGGTGGAGGCCTCGGCGCTGAAGCCCTGCGCGGGCTTGACCTCGGTGAGGCCGGATCCCATCGTGCGGATGATGCGCCAGCCGCCCATGTAGGTGCCGAGCGCGATGGCGACGGCGCACACCGCGATGACCCAGAACTCGGGCCCGGAGCCCGCCGCCTGGAAGTCGCCCGCGATGAGCGTGAGGGTGATGATGCCCATGGTCTTCTGCGCGTCGTTGGTGCCGTGCGCGAGCGCGACGAGCGACGACGTGAAGATCTGGCCGTAGCGGAAGCCGCCGCGCTCGTTCGGGCCGCTGGAGCGGCGCGTGATCGAGTACGCGAGCTTGGTGGTCGTGTACGCGATGAGGCCGGCGATCGCGGGGGCGAGCAGCGCCGGGAGGATCACCTTCGACAGCACGACACCGAAGTCGACCGAGCCGAGGCCCGCCCCCACGACAGCCGCGCCGATGAGCCCGCCGAACAGCGCGTGGCTGGAGCTCGACGGGAGGCCGCGGAGCCAGGTCACGAGGTTCCAGACGATGGCGCCCATCAGCCCCGCGAAGATCATGGTGGGGGTGATCTGCACGCCGCCGTCGCCCTCGCGGATGATGCCGCCGGAGACGGTCTTCGCGACCTCGGTGCTGAGGAACGCGCCCACGAGGTTGAGGACCGCGGCGATGGCGACCGCCACCCGCGGCTTCAGCGCACCCGTCGCGATGGGGGTGGCCATCGCGTTCGCCGTGTCGTGGAAGCCGTTGGTGAAGTCGAAGAACAGCGCCAGGGCGATGACCAGGACGACGATGAGGGTGAGATCCACTACCGGATCCCTCGAGCGGATGTCACAGTCGTCGATCCTAACGGCCTGCACACGGCCAGCCGGTACGGGCGTCCGGCGGATGACGGTCGGATGAACATCTCGCGCCGGGTGCGGGGCGTCAGATGTGCGGGACGAAGTCGCGCCACGCGACCCGGCGCTCGGCGTGCGGGTCGTGCTCGACGCGGTCGACCACGTCGAAGACGAGGGTCGCGCGCTCCCCCGACGCCGCCGAGGAGGACGGGCCGGCGCCCGGCGCCTCGTCGTCGCCGCCCACGTAGGGCGGCCAGGACTCGTCGACGCTGCCGTCCTGCGCGAAGCGGAGCCAGGCGATGCGCATGCGCTCGCCCGCCGCGACGAACGCGCGCCGGCCGCCGAGGAGCGTCATCCCACGGCCGAGCATCGAGTCCATCCGGTCGAAGAGCGCGAACAGCTCCAGGCCGTGCGTGGCGTCGAGGCCCATGAGGCGCACGAGCCGCGGCGCGATGTCGAAGCGGTAGAAGTGCACGGGCGCGTAGCGGGCGTGGCGCTCGGCGACCTTGATCGACGGGAACCAGAACGCGTAGTCGCCGCCGAAGTCGAGCGCGGCCCGGCGCTTCGGGAGCCCCGGGTAGAGGGCGGCCAGCTCGTCGCGGTGCGCCTCGTCGGTCTTCGCGAACACGGCCTCGATGCGCGGCGGCGTGGTCGCGAGGATGTCGAGGCGGCCGGTGAACAGGGATCCCTCGCGCTCGTTGGTGCCGATGATGAGCGGCACCCTGGCCGCGCGCCCGTGCTTGAACGCGTCGAGCGGGCGCTCCGGCAGCACGTCGCCGTCGATGACGGGGCTGAAGGTGATGGTGCCGGGCTCCTGGTCGGGCGTCCGCACCATGAGCTCGTTCGCGGCCGCCGCGAGGGTGGACGAGCTCGCGGAGGTGAGGAGGCGCACGGCCTCGGCGTCGTCGGGCGCGCGGCCCGCCCGGTCGGCGAGGAGGCCCACGAACTGCTCGGCCCAGCGCGCGGTCTGCTCGGCCGGGTAGACGGCGTTCGTGGGCGAGCTCTGCGCGATGGCCCGGGCGAACAGCCCGTGCGCGGCCGGCACGGCCATGAGGGTCGTGACGGCGTTGCCTCCCGCGGACTCGCCGAAGACCGTGACGTTGTCGGGATCCCCGCCGAACGCACGGATGTTGTCGCGCACCCACTGGAGCGCCTGCACCTGGTCGCGGAGGCCCAGGTTCGACTCGATGGGGCGCTCGGGGGTCGAGTAGCGGCTGAAGTCGAGGTAGCCGAGCGCGCCCAGCCGGTAGTTAAAGCTCACGTAGACGATGCCGCCCTGGCGCACGAGGCCCTCGCCCTGCACGGGGTTCTCCCGCGAGGATCCGACGACGTACGCGCCGCCGTGGATGAAGACCATAACGGGCCGCAGCTGCGACTCGCGGTTCACGCGCGCGGCGTCGGCGCTCAGGCCGGACGGGGCGACGACGTTGACGGTGAGGCAGTCCTCCCCCATCGGCGTGCCCTGCGGCGCGCCCATGAACGCGCCCGCGCTGACCTGCGGCGCGACCTTGCCGAAGTGCTGCGCGAAGCGCGCACCCTCCCAGCCGACGACGGGCTGCGGCGCCCGGAAGCGCAGGTCGCCGCGGGGCGGGGCCGCGAAGGGGATGCCGCGCCAGGCCTCGATCCCCCGCTCGCGCACGCCGCGGACGGTGCCGCCCGTGACCTGGACGTCAAGCTCCGACGGGTCGTACGCCGGGGTGGGCACGTCGGCGGCGGGGGTCACCCGGTCGAGTTTACGGTCCGCCCTCACGCTCCCGGGACGGCGGTCGCGAGCAGGCGCTCGACCGCCCTCTCGGCCCGCCACAGGGCGGACTCGGTGCGCAGGCGCTCGGCCTCGTGCAGCACGCCGAGCGCGAAGGCGTCCTCGCCGCGGGCCGCGAGGCGCTTCGCCTCATCCCGGAGGATGCGCTGCATGGCGAGGCCGTCGCGGTGCTCGCCGAGCTCGTCGTGCACCTCCTCGGCCGCGGTCGCGAGCCGGATCGTCTTCCGCCCGAGCACCGTGACGGTGCGTCCGCTGACCTCCTCCGCGGCGTAGCGGAGGCGCTTGGCGGCCTTGCGGACCTCGTGCAGCGCCTCGGTCCGCGCGGCCTCGCCGACCGCCTCCTGCGCGACCGCGGCGCGGCGGCCGACCCGCTCGGCGTCCCGACGCAGGGCGGCGTGCAGGGCCGGGCCCGCGGGGACGCTCGCGTCGTGGGTGAGGGGCGGATCCTGGACCAGGCGGTCGAGGTCGTCGAGCAGGGCGACGTAGCGCGCGGACGAGAGCGCGCGGATCACGCGCTCGCGGGCGCGGCGGTGGCGCTCGTCGAGGACGTCGTGCAGGGCGTCGCCCACGTGGTCGGGCACGGTCTCCGTGTCGTGCTCGACCACGGACCAGACGACGCGGTCGCGCAGCACCTCCATGTCGCGGGCGTCGCCGAGCACGGCCCCGAGCGCCGTGAGCTCGGCGCGGACGGGCGCGGTGGCGGCGGGATCGATCACGTCCTGGTGGGTGCGGAGGGCGCTGCGGAGGCGGCGGACGGCGACGCGCATGCGGTGCACGGCGTCGTGCTCGTCGGCGCGCACGTGCGGGTCGGCGGCGACGAGGTCGCGGACGCCGCGGGCGAGGATCGCGCGGGCGACGTCCGACGCGGGGCTGTCCTTAGTGAGGGTGGCGGGATCCGGCAGGGCGGGCCCCGCGGGCGCCTGCCGGCCGAGCGCGTCGGCGCCGAGCGCGCGGGCGAGCTTCGAGGCGCTGTCGGACGGGCGGGCGCCGGCGTCGAGCACGTGCCGCTCGATCCGGTCGAGGAGCGCGGCGCGCTGCTTCCGCTTCGCGGGCACGTCGGGCAGCAGCTCGACCTCCCACTCGTGCCAGGCGCGCACGGTGCCGCCGCGGACGTCGGATCCGGTGACGCGGTCGTCCGCGAACTCGGCGACCGCGCGGCCGTCGGCGTCGTGCAGCGTGACGGTCGTGCGGACGGTCTCGAGGCGCGCGAGCGGCGTGAGCTCGCGGCCGCGCACGTGGACGGCGACCTGGTCGAGGACGGCCGGCGGGATCGCACCGTCGCCGTCGTCGCCGTCCTGCAGCGGCCAGCCGAGCTCGGTGCGGCCCTCGCCGCCGTCGGCCGGGAGCTTCACGTGCCAGCCCTCGTCGTGGCCGCCCTCGCGGCGGCGGAGGATCATGCGGCGGCCGGCGAGCGCGTGGTCGGCCGTGTCGAGGTACACCGCCACGAGCGTCACGGGCTCGGCGGGCCGCGCCTCGGCGATCCCCTCGATGCCGTCGAAGCCCGGGACGGGCACCCCGTCGGGGACGTCGTACTTGCGCTCGATCTCGACGGAGGATGTGTGCACCATCCCCCCTGTGTAGCGCACCCGGCCGGGCGCAGCCAGCCGCCGAGCGCCGTCGCGGCCTCCGGGCGCGCGGGCGTGGGTCAGACTTGCGGGCATGCCCATCCGCCCGCGCCGCGCCGCGCCCGACGACGCCCCGCCGCAGGCCGAGCTCGACGAGCGGGCCCTCCACCGGCGCCAGCGCATCGGCCGCGAGCTCGGCTGGTACGCGTGCCGCCGCGCGCTCTACGGGTTCATGAAGCACCGCGGCATCGACATGGCCGCGAGCCTCACCTTCTACTCCACGCTCTCGCTCGTCCCCGCCGCCGTCGCGGTGCTCAGCCTCATCGGCGTCGTCGGCGACACGCGCGCCGGCGTCGAGGGCGTGCTCGGGGTGCTCACGGCGGTGCTGGGCGACTCGGCGGTCGACGTGATCCGCGACCCGGTCGAGCAGCTCACTGACGGTCCGCGCTCCGGCATCGCCTTCATGGTCAGCTTCGTCGGCGCGCTCTGGACCTCGGCGGCCTACGTCACCGCGTTCGGCCGCGCGATGAACCGCGTGCAGGAGACCGAGGAGGGCCGGCCGCTCGTGAAGTACCGCGCGCTGATGCTCGGGGTGACGGTCGCGCTGCTCGTCGTCAGCGTCGTGATGGTCGGCATGCTGCTGCTCACCGACGACGGCGCCCGCGCGCTCGGGCAGCAGCTCGGAATCGGCGACACGACGCTCGTGGTGTGGGCCGTCGTGAAGTGGCCGCTGCTCGTGGTGCTGCTGACGGGGATCATCGGGGTGCTGTACGCCGCGACGCCGAACCTGCGCCGCCGCCGCGTCGACCTGCTCACGTGGGGCAGCCTCGTGGCGATCGTCGCGTGGGGCCTCGGCACCGCCGGGTTCGTCGCGTACGTGACGCACGTGGCCACCTACGAGTCGACCTACGGGGTGCTCGGCGCGGTGATCGTGCTGCTGCTGTGGCTCTACATCGGGAACCTGTCGCTCGTGCTGGGCGGCGAGCTCGACGTGGAGATCATCCGCGCGCGGCAGCTGCAGGCGGGCATCCCGGCCGAGCACGCGCTGCGGCTGCCGGTGCGGGACACGACCCGCACCGACCGCCTCGCCCGGCGCCGCGCGCTGCTCGAGGACGAGGGGCGGCGCCTGCGCGAGGCGCGGTCGGGGCGGGAGGCGACGACCTCCGAGGAGCGCCGGGCGGATGCCCCGCCGGCGCTCCCCGAGGACGACGCGCGCGAGGTGCGGGTCAGGCGGAGGCGCTGGTCCGCACGACCATCTTCCCGACGTTCTCGCCGCGCATGAGGCCGGTGAAGGCCTCGAACGCGCGGTCGATGCCGTCGACGACGGTCTCGTCCGCCGTGATGCGGCCCTCGGCGAGCCACGGGCCCATCTTCGACGCGAACTGGGGCGCGAGGTCCTGGTGGTTGCCGAGCGTGAAGCCGCGGAGCGTGAGCCCGCGCGTGACGATGCGGCCCGTGTTGCGGATCGCGATCTCCTCGCCGGTGGAGTTGTAGGTCGAGATCGACCCGCAGTTGGCGACGCGGCCGAAGTCCTTCAGGGCGCCGAGCGCGGCCGAGAGGTGGTCGCCGCCGACGTTGTCGAAGTAGAGGTCGATGCCGTCGGGTGCCGCCTCCGCGAGCTTCGCGTCGAGGTCGCCGCCGTGGTAGTCGAACGCGGCGTCGAAGCCGAGGTGCGACGTGAGGCGCTCGACCTTCTCCGCGGATCCGGCGCTGCCGACGACGCGTGAGGCGCCGAGCAGGCGGGCGATCTGGCCAACCATGGAGCCGACCGCGCCGGCCGCGCCGGACACGAAGACGACGTCGCCCTCCTGGATGGAGGCGATGCGGGTGAGGCCGACGTAGGCGGTGAGGCCCGTGAGGCCGAGCACGCCGAGGTGGGCGGAGGACGCCACGCCGGGCACCTCGGGCACGGGGCGGAAGCCGGCGGCCGGGCCCTGCGCGACGTCGCGCCAGCCGAGCGAGTGGCTGACGAGCGTGCCGACCGGGAGGTCGGCGGAGCGGGACTCGACGACGCGGCCGACGGCGGATCCGGTCATCGCCTCGTCGAGCTGGAAGGGCGGCACGTAGGACGGCACGTCGTTCATGCGGCCGCGCATGTAGGGGTCGACGGAGATGAACTCGTTCTCGACGCGGACCTCGCCGTCCTGCAGGTCGGGCAGGTCGACCTCGACGCGGCGGACGTCGTCGGGGGTGGGCTCGCCGGTGGGGCGCTTCGCCAGCTGCCACTGGATGCTGCGTGCAGTCATGGGACTCCTTGCGTTCTCGGGGTGCGGGCGGTCGGACGGCCGGCCCGCGGCGCTCGTGGCGCACCCCCACCCTCCCACCGCCGTCTGGATGCCGCGCCCAGCGAGCCATGGCCTCGTGACGGGGCGACCGGGCGCGTCGCCCGGCCGCCACGATCCCCGGCGCGCCTACGCGGCGGTGGTCGCGCCCCGCGCGGCGACGTGCGCGGCGAGCACGTCCCGCACGCTCGTCCACTCGATCGCGCCGAAGCGCTCGCGGTCGACGTGGAGGAGCTCCGCCTCGCCGCTGTACATGCTCACGAGGTACTGCATCCCCTGCCAGGCCGGGAACGTCTCCTGCTCGTCGCGGCCGACGCGGCGCACGGCCTTGCTCGCGGTGGAGAGGACGCCCGTGGATCCCGCCCACTGCAGCGAGAAGGGCGTGCCCGTGACCTCGGTCATGATCCGCGCGAGATCGCGGGCCGTGACCCGGTCCCCCGCCACCTCGACCACGCGGGGCGCGTCGTCGTCGAGGGCGACCTGCGCCGTCACACCGGCCGTGTCGTCCTTGGTCGTGAAGTCGAGCACCTGGTCGGCGGACGACCAGTAGAGGACGCGGCGGCGGTCGAACAGCACGATGGGCGCCTGCCCCGTGAGCATGTCCGCGAAGGCGCCGACGAGCACCGAGGTCGCACGGACGGGGGCCGCGTCGAGGTCGGCCGCGAACTCGCGCCGGAGCTCGAAGTTGCGGTTGCTGCCGGGCGTGACCCGGCGGTAGTCGGAGGAGTAGTCCGAGGGGATGAAGCGCGGCACGCCGGCCGCGACGGTCGCCGCGAGGAGCGCGCGCTGCGCTCCCACGATCACGGCGCGGGCGCCGCTCACGGCGGAGACGACGACGCGCGCCCCGGCGACGGCCCGGATCAGCGCCGCCCGGTCGGTGTAGGCGGCCTCGACGATCTCCACGCGCGGGTCGTCGCCCCACGCCTCGGTCGCCGCGGTGCTGCCGGGCCGGGTGAGGACGCGGACTCGGGCGTCCCGGGCGAGGAGCTCGCGGACGATGCGGCGGCCGATGTCGCCGGTGGCGCCGGCCACGACGACAGGACCGGGTGCGGATGCGGGGGTCGAGGTGCTCATGCGGGTTCTCCATCTGGGGGTGGGTGCGGCGCGCCGGGCGGCGCGAACGGTGGGGGGCGGCGACGGGCTGCTCGAGGCGCTCCGCGTCCGCGTGCTCGGCGGCGGGGCCCGCGGGCGCGCCCAGGCCGAGCGCGACGCGGGCGAGGAGCCGCCGGAGGGCCGTCCGCTCGTCGGCGGCGAGGTCGCGCATCAGGGACTCCTCCACGTCGTGGAGGGCCACGCGGGCCGAGTCGAGGAGCGCCCGGCCGGCGTCCGTGGCCACGACCTGGCGGATCCGCCGGTCGCTCGGGTGCGGCTGCCGCTCGACGTGCCCGCGCTCGGCGAGCGCGTCGATCACGTAGGTCATCTGCGTCTTGTCGATGCCGAGGCGCTGCGCGAGCGCGAGCTGCGACGTCGGCTCCTCCGTGGTGATCGCGACGAGCACCTGGTACCCGCGCGGTCCGCCCGGCACGTCGGCCACGGCGGTCTGCGCGGTGCGCACGAACCCCTGGTAGACGGCCTGGATGGACCAGCCGAACTGCGTCTCGATGCCGCCGGAGCCCCAGTCGATGCCCGACGCGTCGACGTCAGGACCGGCGCTGTCGCGGTCGCGGTTCGGGGTGGATGAGGTCATGCCGAGATCGTATCTCTAAAAGATCGTCTTGTCCAAAGATGATCTTCACATATGCGCATCCGGATCCTCAGGCAGGCCGTGCGGCCGCCCTGACGCGGATCAGCCCCCGAACGGCCGCAGCGACACCGACTCGAGCGTGCCGTCGCGCGTCTGGTCGACCACGAGGCGCACGGCGCGCGCCACGGAGGCGGGCTCGAGGTAGCGCGTCTCGTCGTACTCGCCGCCCTCCTTGGCACGGAGCTCGCGCTGCATGTCGGTGGCGACGCGGCCCGGGTGCACGCTCGAGACACGCACGCCGTGCGGGCGCTCCTCCTCGCGCAGGGCGTCGCCGAGCGCGCGGAGGGCGAACTTGGATCCCGCGTAGACGCCGCCCGTGGGGTTGGCCGTGAAGCCGGATCCGGAGTTCACGAGCACGACCTGCCCCTGCGCCGCCCGGAGCGCGGGCAGGAGCGCGCGCGTGACCTCGGCGACCGCGAAGACGTTGACCTCGAACACGCGGCGCCACTCATCGACGGGCGTGGTCGCGACGGCGTCGCCGCCGATCACGCCGGCGGAGTGCACGAGCACGTCGAGGCGGTCGAGTTTGGGCACGAGGTCCGCGAGCCCGCCCGCGGCGAGGTCGGCGGCCCAGCCGACCGCGTCGGGGAGCGAGGCGGCGAGCGCGTCGACGGCGTCGCGGTCGCGGCCGTGCACGATCACGCGGTGGGTGCGGCCGAGGTCCTGGGCGACGGCGCGGCCGATGCCGCGGGTGGCTCCCGTGACGAGGGCGACGGGGCGGGCGTGGTCGGTCATGGATCCTCCTGGGTCGCGGTCCTCCAGGCTACCGACGGCATCCGGACACCCCGTCGGGCGTGCTCCAGGGCATGACGTAGCGTGAAGGGACCCGCCTCCGAGCGGCCCGCCGCCCGAGAGGATCCGCCCGTGCACGCCCGCTTCCCCGCCAGCCTCGAGGTGCTGCGCCAGGAGGCCCGCGACGAGCTGGACGCCGTGATCGAGCACCGCTGCCGGAACGGCGACGACCCGTGGGAGGTGATCCCGCAGCTGCCCACCGTGGACGAGCACGTGGTCGCGACCCTCCGCCAGGACGCGCTCGAGGCCGACGGGATGGCGGAGGAGCTCGCCCGCGTGCACCACCCGGAGACCGAGCCGGGCGTCGTCGCGCGCTTCGAGTACCGGCTGCTGCGCGGCATCGCGCTGGAGCACCCGGACCTGTCGAGCGCCGTCTGGACGCTCATCGGGCGCATGGAGCGCGACCTCCGCCGGCGCTCCTGAAGAGGTGGTGAGAGCCGCATTCGCCCTCGGCGAACGGCTTGGCACTCCCCGGGACCGAGTGCTAATCTCGCCGTAGTTGAGCCGAGGGGGCTCAACCCCACAGATCATCAGAGGAGTCGAGCATGAACATGACCTTCGATCCGTTCCGCGAGCTGGACCGCGCCATGGGCGCGCTGGCCGAGACCCGCCAGGCGAACCGCCCGATGCCCATCGACCTGCACCGCGAGGGCGACACCTACGTGCTGGCCGCCGACCTCCCGGGCATCGACCCGGGCTCGGTCGACATCGACGTGGACGGCCAGCTGCTGACCATCCGCGCCGAGCGCACCCTCGCCGGCGACCAGAACGTCCGGTGGCTCACCCGCGAGCGCGTGGCCGGCACGTTCCTCCGCCAGCTGACGCTCGGCCAGGGCATCGACACCGAGCGCATCTCGGCGCACTACGCCAACGGCGTGCTGAGCGTCACCATCCCCGTGAGCGAGCGGGCGAAGCCGCGCAAGATCGCGGTCACGTCCGACGAGCCGCAGGGCCAGGAGGGCCGCACGCTGACGGTGGAGCAGGGCGCGCACGCGGCGAGCTGATCCCTACCGGCACTTCGAGGAGCCGTCGTCCGCATCCGCGGGCGGCGGCTCCTCGTGCGTCCGGGCGAGGAGCGTCAGCCGATGCGCGGCCGCAGCCCCCGGTGGATCGCGAGCGGGTTCCGCAGCGACCCGTGGATCTGCATGACCGGCGCCTGCAGATCGACCATCCGCCGGTTGTCGCGCAGCTGCAGCCGGTTGAGGCACGAGCGGTCGAACGACGGCGCGAAGAGATCGAACCGCGCGATGCGCTCCGCGAGCTCCGGGTGCGCGCGCTCGTGGTCGGCGAGCGCCTCGGCGGCCACACGCCACAGGCCGTCGGCGCCGAGGTCGTCGCGGTCCTCGAGGAGCGCGGCGGCGAAGCGGAGGAAGCCGTCCATCACGTCGGTGAAGACCGTGAGGGTGCGCTCCTCCTCGGGGATGTCGAGGCGGATCCGGCGCACGTCCTCCGGCAGCTCGCGCTCCATGTCGAAGAGGGCGACCTCCTCGGCGATGTCCTTCATCAGGACGCGCACGACGACGTGGTCGCGGAGCACGAGGATCACGTTCTCGCCGTGCGGCATGAACGCGAGGTCGTGCGCGATCAGGGCGTGCGCGAGCGGCACGAGGTAGGCGTCGAGCCAGCGGCGGATCCACGCGGCCGCGCCGATGCCGGACGCGTCGATGAGCGCGCCGAGCACCGTCTCGCCGTGCGCGTCCACGTGCAGGAGGCTCGTCATGCTCATCAGCCGCTCGCCCTCCGCGAGGCCGGGCACGGGCGACTCGCGCCAGAGCGCGGACAGCATCTTCCCGTGGGAGTGGCCGGGCGGCAGAGCGGACTCGACCCGCTCGTCGCGCACGCCGACCGCGGCGACCTCGCGGAGGATCCCGAAGCCGAGCCGCGCGAACTCCTCATCTCCCGCGACGAGCGCGTGCACCCAGTCGTTGATCGCCGGCGTCACCGCCATGTACGCCGGCGAGAGGCCGCGCGTGAACCCCATGTTGAGGATCGACAGCGACGTCTTCACGTAGCAGCGGTGAGGGCTCGTGCGGTTGGCCCACGTGCGGATGGACTGCTGCGCGCCGTACTCGTCGTCGCCCGTGCCGAGGAGCACGATCTCGCGCCGGGCGACGAGGCCGGCGAACGTCACCGTGACGACGTTCTCCCACTGCCACGGGTGCACCGGCACGAGGATCCGCGCGGCGGGGTCGACGCCGAGCTCCTCCATGCGCGCGCGGAAGCGGGCGCGGGCGGGCGCGCCGAGCTCCGCGTCGAGGAACGCCTCGCGGTCGAGCCCCGCGATCGCGGTGAAGCGCGCGAGGCGCTCGTGCACGGCCAACCAGAGGATGCACACGTCCTGGCCCGCCTCGGGCGCGTACCGGTCGTGGTCGTCGAGGTCGAAGCCGATGCGGCCGTTGGTGGCGACGAAGCACGGGTGGCCCTCGTCCATCGTCGACTCGACCACGGCGTACGACGCCGTGAGGAGGCCGCGCGCGTCGGGCACGTCGCGGAGGCGGGAGAACGCGGCGGCCGAGAGCGTGCTCTGGATCTCGTCGAGGTAGACGGGCAGCACCTCGTCGGTGATGCCGAGACGGTCGCGAAGGTCGAGCACGAGGTCGGTCGCGTCGAGCTCGGCGGGCCGGCCGTCGACCGTGCGGCGGATGCTCGCCTCGTCGACGTCCCAGTGGTCGAGCTCGAGGATCCGCGCCCGGTACGCGTACGCGCTCCGGCCGTCGGCGCTCGCGACGCGGTACTCGGCCCAGTCCCTCGGGTCGTGCGGGCGGCGGGGCGCGCCGGGCGGCCGCTCCGGATCCACGCGCTCGGGCTCGATGAGCACCTCGTGGGCGAACTCGGCGAGCGCCTTCCGCACGAGGTGCCGGGTGGCCGGCGCCCACACGTCGGGACGGAGGTGCGCGGCCCGGTGGACACCGGGATCCGGCTCGGCGGTCCTCGACGCGGCAGCCGGCCGGGTCTCGGTGTGGGCGTCGAGGGGGTGGTCGTGGGTGAGGGTCATGGCGTGTCCGTCCGTCGGAGTGGCGTGCAGGAGGGCGTCGTCGCGCGTGGCGACGCTGAGGAGCGCGTGCTTCGTGCCGAGGTCGACGACGCGGAGCGGCCGGAAGCCGACGAGCTCGTTGAGGCGTTGGATCCGGGTGTTGCGGACGTCCGGCTCGACGACGAGGCGCCGCACGGCCGGATCCCGCAGCAGGTGCGCGACGACGTGGCGCATCACCGCGGTCGTGAACCCGGGCAGCGGGTCGCCGGCCGGCGGGGCCACGAGCAGGTGCATGCCGCGGTCACCGGGGAGCGGGTCGAGGTGGGCGCCGATGGGGTCGTCCGCCGGGTCGTAGGCCTCGACGAGGAACGCGGGGGCGCCGTCGTGGAGGCCGATCCAGGCCTCGCGCCGCGGATCCGCCGCGATGGAGCGATACTCGGCGCGCACGTCGTCGAGGCTCGCGTGCTCCATCTGCCAGAAGCGGGCGCGGGGCGTCGTGACCCAGGCGTGCACGAGGGCGGCGTCGGCGTCCGGGTCGAGCGGGCGGAGGTCGAGGGCGTAGGCGCGGGACTCGATGGCGGGCGCGTCGACGGCCGAAGCGCTCACGCGAGCACTCCCGATCCGGCCGCGGGCAGGTCGTCGGGCAGCCCGAACTCCTGGAACGCGATCCGCTCCTCCACGGCGTAGTCCTCGCGCCCCGTGATCGCCCGGAGGATCCGCGAGTTGCGGTGCGCGGTCATCCCGAGGTCGGGTGCGACGAAGCCGTGCGTGTGCACCTCCGCGTTCTGCACGAAGAGCGTGCCGGCGTCGTCGACCGTGTGCTCGCGCGCCACGTCGAGCCGGCCGCGCGCGTCGCGGTGCACGCGGTCGCCGAGCCCGTCAAGGATCCGCGGCGCCTGCGCGTCGTAGCCGCTCGCCATGATCACCGCACCCGTCGGCCACTCGCGCTCGGCGCCCGTCTCCGCGTGCCGGAGCCCGAGGACCGCGCCGCCGTCGGGCGTCGCGCGCGCCGAGACGACCTCCGCGTTGGTGAGCAGCCGAGTCGGCACGCCGGATCCCGCGTCGCCGCCGGCCGCGAGCCGCCCCTCGGCCCGCAGCGCGTCGAACGCGAGCCGCTTCCGGTAGAGCGCGTGGAAGATGTCGTCGATGAGCTCCGAGTCGATCCCCTTGTAGAGGCTCCGCTGCTCGCGCAGCAGCACCTCGCGCGCGTCCGCAGGCAGGCCGAAGAAGTGGTCGCTGTACTCGGGGCTCGTCATCTCGAGCGTGAGCCGCGTGTACTCGAGCGGGAAGAACCGCGGCGAGCGCGTGATCCAGTCGAGCCGGTAGCCGCGGGAGTCCACGTCCTCGAGGAGGTCGCGGTAGATCTCGGCGGCACTCTGCCCGCTGCCGACGACAGTGATCGCCTCCCGCTCCTGCAGCGCGTCCTTGGCGCCGAGGTAGCCGGAGCTGTGCACGACGCCCGGGAGGTCGCGCACCGCCACGGGGAGCCAGGGCGGCGTGCCGACGCCGACCACCAGGTTCCGGCCGCGGTGCACGTGCGCGGTGCCCGCCGCGTCGATCGACTCGACGACGTACGCGCCGTCCGCGTCGTCGAACGACACCGCCTGCACGTCGCGATCGAGCTCGATGCCGCGCGCCCGCTCCGACGCCCACCGGCAGTACGCGACGTACTCGCTGCGCAGCACGAAGAAGTCCTCGCGGATGTAGAAGGAGTACAGCCGCCCGGTGTCCTTGAGGTAGGCGAGGAACGAGAAGCGCGAGGTCGGATCCGCGAGCGTCACGAGGTCGGCGAGGAACGGCGTCTGCAGGTGCGCGGTCGGCAGCATCATGCCGGGGTGCCAGTCGAAGCGCGGCTTCCGCTCGAGCACGACGAGGTCGAGGTCGAGGGGGTCCGCGAGGCAGGCGAGGCCGAGGTTCGCGGGGCCGAGGCCGATCGCGACGACGTCGTGGATGCGGTCGGGGGTGGCGCTCATCGGCCGGCCTCCGCGGGAGTCGTACGCGCCGTCTCGCCCAGCCCGGCGTCGAGCGCGTCGCCCGCCGCCACCACCATCCCGAGGATCTCCGCGATGTGCGCGTCGGTCGTCGCCGGGTTGAGCAGCGTGAGCTTGAGGTGCGCGCGCCCACCCACGCGCGTGGCGGCGACCATCGCGCGGCCGGAGTCCTGGATCGCCTGCCGGATGCCGCGGTTGACGGCGTCCGAGCGCGCTCCCGCGTCGGGCACCACGGATCCCGCCCGCTCCCCCTCCGGCACGTACCGGAACACGAGCGCGCTGATCTCCGGCCGCACCACCACCTCGAGCGCCGGATCCCGCCGCAGCGCCTGCCACGCGCGGTCGGCGAGCGCGATGACGTCGTCGAGCATCCGCCCCACCCCGTCGGCGCCCACCGTCCGCAGCGTCAGCCAGAGCTTCAGCGCGTCGAACCGCCGCGTGGTCTGCAGCGACTTGTCGACCTGGTTCGGGATCTCCTCGTGCGCCCGGTCGGCCGGGTTCAGGTAGTCGGCGTGCAGCGTCGCGTGCCGGAGCGTCCGGCCGTCGTGCACGAGCAGCGCGCTGGAGCTCACGGGCTGGAAGAAGGTCTTGTGGTAGTCGACGGTCACCGAGTCGGCGCGCTCGATCCCGTCGAGCAGGTGCCGGTGCCGGAGCGAGGTGAGGAGCCCGCCGCCGTACGCGGCGTCGACGTGCAGCCAGATCCCCTCGCGTCGGCACACGTTGCCGATGGCGGGCAGCGGGTCGACGCTGCCGAAGTCGGTGGTGCCGGCGGTCGCCACGACGGCGATGGGCAGGACGCCCGCCGCGTAGCAGCGCGCGAGCTCGCGCTCGAGGGCGTCGACCCGCATCCGCTTGGCGTCGTCGCTCGGCACGCGGATGACCGCGTCGGGGGCGAGGCCGAGGATCCGGGCGCTCTTCTCGACGCTGAAGTGGCCGACGTCGCTGACGAGGATCCGCATCCGCTGCCGGTCATCCATCGACAGCCCGTGGACGGCCGCCGCCTCGTCGCGCGCGAGCAGGAGCGCCTGGAGGTTCGACTGGCTGCCGCCGCTCGTGAAGACGCCGTCCGCGTCGTCGCCGAGGCCCGCGCGGGCCGCGGTCCAGTCGATGAGCGCGCGCTCGATGAGGGTCGCGCCCGCGCTCTGGTCCCACGTGTCCATCGACGTGTTGACGCTCGAGAGGATGAGCTCCCCCGCGATGGCCGGGATGAGGATCGGGCAGTTGAGGTGCGCGACGTACGACGGGTCGTGGAACCACACGGCGTCGCGGAGGTACAGGTCGTCGAGCTCGTCGAGCGCGTCGTCGAAGGCGCCCAGCGGGCGGTCGAGGTCGAGCCCCGCGAAGGATCCGCGGAGCCGCTCCGGCGTGATCCCGGTGAAGGGGCCGTCGGCGCGGTGGGCGGCGGCGCGGACGTGGGCGGCGGCGGCGCGGAGGGCGGCGTCCCAGCCGGGGAGCGAGCGGTCGGAGAACAGCTCGTCGGCGGGATCCGCGGCGGTCGCGACAGCCGTCGGGCGGGGGTCGTCGAGCGTCGGATCGGACGGGCGGGAGGCGTGCGGGGAGAGGGTCATGGGTCCTTCGTCGGTTCGATGGGGAGCCGTGTCCGGGTCACGAGCACCGTGCCCACTTAGGCAAGGCTCACCTAATATGAAGGTGCTCGGACGGGAACGCAACCCGGCCGACGAGGACTCGCGGGGACCCTCCGCGAGGCGATGCCGCGACCCCGTTTCGGGGGCCCGCGCAGGTGCGTCAGGCCGCGCCGCCGCTCGTAGGGTGGGGAGCATGAGCGACGCAGACGACCCGACCGACGGCATCCGCACCGGGCGCGGGCCCGGCGATCCCGACGGGCTGGTGACGGTGGACGACGTGGTCGGCGACGACGGCGCTCCCGCCGGCGTCGGCGACGCGGTCCGCGCACCCGACGGCACCGGCTACGGGCACGCGGAGGAGGACACCCTCGAGGTCGAGGACGCGGATCACGCGAGCGCCGCGTACCCCGACGTCCCCGACAACCGGGCCGTCACCGCCGCCGACTCGCACATGAGCGCGCCGGCCGACGACGACGCCGGCCACGTCGACCCCGAGGGCCGCTGACATGACGGATCCCGCAGCGGACGCCCCGCGCCACCCGGTCGCCGAGCCCGCCCCCATCGACGCCGACTCGGTCGCCGAGCGCGCGGAGGCCGCGGAGGAGGATGCCCGCGAGGACGCCCCCGACCCGTTCGGCGAGGGTCCCGACGACCAGTGATCCCGGCTCGGAGGCGGTCCCCGACGCCTTCCATGGGCGTTGCCTGAGCGCCACCACACAGCTCTCGGGCCGAGCGTAGCGTCGAACGCATGGACACCGACGACCCCCGCCTCGCGCCCGCCGATACCTCGGACACGCGCCAGGACAAGGACTTCATCTCGCAGAGCGAGGACGACACGCAGGTCAAGCAGAGCGAGCAGATCGTCGAGAGCGAGGGCGTCTCCGACGACGTCCCCGCTGCGGCGGACGACGTGCAGGTGCTCCCCGGATCGGGCGGCCCAGACGACGTGGGCGAGATCGACGTCGACCCCGACGAGCTCAACCTCAGCGGCGACTCGATCCCCGGCCACCCCAAGCCCGAGGCCGGTGCGTGACCGTGACCGACGCCACCTCCACCACCCCCGCTGACGACTCCACCGGCGACGACACCGCCCTCGACACCGAGGCCCTCGCGAACGACACGGTCGTGAACGACGCGGTCGCCGGCGAGACCGTCCTCCCCGACACCGACGAGCCCGTCGAGGAGCCCGACGACGACGCCGTCATGGGCGCCGACGCGGAGCCGACCGCCGACGTCCTCGGGGTCGACGGCGAGGCCGAGCCCGTGCTCGCCGACAACGAGCTCGCCGGCCAGGACATCGACCTGGACGACGCCCCGCCCAGCTGATCCAGCCCCCGCCTTTCCCCACGCACATCCCAGCACCAGGAGACACATGAGCACCGACCAGTACACGTTCCAGGACCCGACGAAGATGTACGCCGACATCGAGCCGAAGGCGCAGCAGCAGGACGGGCCCGGCCTCGACGCCGACCTGGACGCGACCGCGGACCGCGGCGAGAAGACCTACCGCGGATCCCACCGCCTCGAGGGACGCAAGGCCCTCGTCACCGGCGCCGACTCCGGCATCGGCGCGGCCGTCGCCATCGCCTACGCCCGCGAGGGCGCGGACGTGGCGCTCTCCTACCTCCCCGAGGAGGAGGAGGACGCGAAGAAGGTCGTCGCCCTCATCGAGGAGGCCGGCCGCACGGCCGTCGCCATCCCCGGCGACATCGCCACGGCGGAGTTCAGCCGCGAGCTCGTCGCGAAGGCGGTCGAGGGCCTCGGCGGACTCGACATCGTCGTCAACAACGCGGGCAAGCAGCAGAACGTCGACGCGCTCGAGGACATCTCGGACGAGGAGTTCGACCTGACCTTCAAGACCAACGTCTACGCGATGTTCTGGATCACGAAGGCTGCCCTGCCGCACCTCAAGCCCGGCTCGTCGATCATCAACACGTCGTCGATCCAGGCCTACGCGCCGTCGCCCAACCTCGTGCACTACGCCACGACCAAGGCCTCGATCAACGCGTTCTCGAAGGGCCTCGCCGGCCAGCTGGCACCCAAGGGCATCCGCGTGAACGTCGTCGCGCCCGGCCCGATCTGGACCCCGCTGCAGACCGCGGGCGGCCAGCCCGAGGACGCGCTGCCCGAGTTCGGCGAGCAGACCCCGCTCGGCCGCGCCGGCCAGCCCGCCGAGCTCGCGCCCGCCTACGTGTTCCTCGCCTCCAACGAGTCGAGCTACGTCATCGGCGAGACGCTCAACGTCAACGGCGGCATGCCGACGCCGTAGCGGACCGCGCCTCGGCGCATCGCACCACCGCACCGCCCGACGCCCGGGCCGACCAGCTGGTCGGCCCGGGCGTCGTCGCGTCCGGGACGCCGAGCACGCACCGGAATAGGGTCGGGAGATGATCGGCATCCCGGCCCGCATCGGCGGGAACGTCCTCGCGGGGATCGTGGCCGCCGTGCGCCTCGTGCAGCACCCGCGACCGCTGCACCCGCATGGCGTCGCGCTCTCGGGGACGCTGACGCCCGTCGCCGGTCGGGCGGCGTCCGGGCTCGCGTGGCTCGACGCGCTCGACGCGCCGCTCGAGGTCGACGCGCGCCTCTCGCGCTCCGTGGGGCTGCCGGCGGCACTGCCGGACGTGCTCGGGATCGCGCTGCGGATCCCGGACGGGGGCGGCACCACGGTCGACGTGCTGCTCGCGTCCACCGGGATCTCCCCGGCGGGCCGCTTCCTGTTGGCACCTCACCGGTCGATCTCGGGCGCGGCCCTGTCGACGCTCATGCCGTACCGCGGATCCGACGGGCCGGTGCTGCTGGGCCTCGTCGCTGACCGGGAGCCGCGCCTGCCCGGATCGCCCACCGGCCTCGGCCGCGCGCTCGCCGAGCGACCCCTCCGCCTGCGGCTCCTGCACGCGACGCCGCGCGGACGCTGGCACGTCGCCGCGCGGATCGAGCTGACGCACGACGCCGCGGGACCCCTCGACACGGCGACGCGCACGGATCCCGTGCTCGCGGCGCCGCCCGGCGACACCACCTACGACTGGACCCGCCGCCTCCGCGCTCCGGGGTACCGGATCGCCCGCGCGGGCCGCCCGGTCGCCTCGCGGCACGTCGCGCGAGATCCCGACGCCTGACACCCGCATCCACCCGGACGCCCGCGCCCTTGTCGCGAGCGTCCGAGAGGCGTTGCCTGGAGTCAGAGCGCCGACGGCGGCGCCGGAACCGGCAGGAGACCCCATGAGGGAGCTGAAGCTCGTCGCGGCCATCGCGAAGATCGAGGACGCCGACGCGCTCGACCCCATCGTCGGGCGCGTGAAGGGCGTCGTCACCGCGCTGCTCAAGCCGCGCGCCCTGGCCGACCTGCTGCACGGCGTGCCGTTCGGGCACCCGCTGCACCCGGTCGCCGTGCTGATCCCCACCGGCGCGTGGGTGTCATCGGCCGTGCTCGACTTCCTGCCCGGCAACGAGAAGGCCAGCCGAGCGCTCGTGGGCGTCGGGATCCTCAGCGCGGCGCCGTCCATCGTCTCCGGCTACGCCGACTGGTCGCAGCTGCACGAGCAGCAGATGCGCGTCGGCATCGTGCACTCCGCCGCCAACGCGCTGGCGACGGGCCTGTACGGCCTCTCCTGGATCCAGCGCGCCCGCGGCAAGCACACCAGCGGCAGGGTCCTGGGGCTCGCCGGCCTCGGGCTCGTCTCCGCCGGCGGGTTCCTCGGCGGGCACCTCGCGTACCGCCAGGCGGCGGGCGCGAACCACGCCGAGGACGTGCCGCACCGCTTCCCGACCGGCTGGCAGGAGCTGGGCCAGCTCGACGAGCTCCCCGACGGCGGCCTGGCGAAGCGCGACGTCGCGGGCCTCCCGGTGCTCGTGCGCCGCCACGGCATGACGGTCGACGCGCTGAGCAACACCTGCAGCCACCTGTCCGCGCCGCTCGACGAGGGCGAGCTCGGCACGGCTCCGAAGACCGGCGAGGCGTGCGTCACCTGCCCGTGGCACGACAGCGTGTTCAGCCTGAGGACCGGCGAGGTGATCCACGGTCCCGCGACCGCGCCGCAGCCCCGCTTCGAGACGCGCGTCACCGCGGGGCTCGTGGAGGTGCGGCTGCCGAACGCGAGCTAGGCCGACGCGACACGGTCAGGCCGTGGGATGCGCGTCGACGGATCCGCGCAGCGCCACGACCGCGAGCACCGCGCATCCCGCGAAGACGACCGCACCCGCGACCGTCGGCAGCGCGATCCCCGAGGTCGCGAGCACTCCGCCCAGCGCGGATCCGGCGGCGAGGCCGAGCAGGCTCACGACCCGGCCGGCCGCGCCCACGCGGCCGAGGAGATCCGCCGGCACGAGACGCTGCCGGAGCGTGGTCGCGCAGATGCTCCAGACCACCGCGTGCAGGATGTAGAGCGCGAGCAGGATCCCCGCGACGACCGGATCGCGCGTCACGGCGAGGCCCGCGAGGCTCGCGGCGCCCAGCGCGAGGGCCGCCGTGATGGTCCACCGGGAGCCGAGGCGGGCGCGCAGCGGCGCGGCGATCGCGGATCCGGCGAGGCCGCCGAGCGCGCTGGCGGCGAGCAGCACGCCGTAGCCGGCGGCGTCCAGCCCCAGCCGCTCCCCCGCGAAGAGCACGAGCACCGAGAACGGGAGCATGTAGCCGACGCTGGCGAGGCCGCCGATCACGGCCAGGGATCCGACGACGCGGTGCCCCGCGAGCCAGCGCACGCCCTCGGCGGCCTCGCGGAACACGGACGGCGGCGCATCCGTCGCCGGGGAGGCGAGGGGCACGTCGCGGGCGCGCCGCGGCAGCGCGAGGGCGACCGCCCCGGCCGCGACCCACAGCCCGCCCGTCGCGTAGACGGGCACCGCGGCGGCGAGCGCGAACAGGATCCCGCCGAGCGGCGGCCCCACGAACTCGTCCGCCACGAGCTGCGTGCCGGTGATGCGCGCGTTCGCCCGGTCGAGCCGGTCGCCCGGCACGATCGACGGCAGCACGGCGACCGCCGCCCCGTCGGCGGCGCTCTCCAGCACGCCGGCCACGGCCATCACCGCATAGAGCACGGCCAGCGACGCGACGCCCGACTGGATCGCGACCGCCAGCCCCAGCACGGCGACGCCGCGGAGGGCGTTCGCGACGACGATCAGCGTGCGCCGGTCGAGCCGGTCGACGTACACGCCCACGGGCAGCGCGACCAGCAGCCGCACGAGCGCGTACGTCGTCGCGAGCCCGGCGACGCCGCGTGGGTCGTCGGTGAGGCCCGCCGCGACGAGCGGCATGGTGACGAAGACGAGCCCGTCCGCGAGGTTGGAGAGCGCGTTCGCGCCCCACAGCGCCCGGAACGGGCTCGGGGATCTCACGCCGTGCTCCCCGGGGCGGCGTGCGCCCCGAGGAGCTGCGGCACCGGGATCAGATCCCGGCGCCCTCGGATGCGGCCGTCTTCGGGCCGACGTCCGTGGTGGTGGAACCGGCGCCCGACGACGCCCCCGCGGCGGTCGAGCCCAGGAACGAGCTCAGCGCCGTGGCGACGTCGATGCCCGTGGTGTCCTTGAGCAGCTTCGGCAGCGTCGCCATGTTCTCGGCCACCGAGCGGTTGAGCGCGTTCGCGCCGTCCGCCGAGATGATCGTCATGTTGTCGACGTTCGCGAGCGGCGCCGCCATCTCGCGCGCGATCTCCGGCATCGACGCGATGATGCGCGCCTGCAGCGCCTCGCGCGACAGCTTGTTCTGCGCCTCGGCGAGCGCGGCGGCCGCCTCGGCCTCCGCCTGGCCGCGGGCCTGGATCGCGTCGGCGTTCGCCTTCCCGAGCGCGGTGATGGACGCGGCCTCGTTCACGGCCGCGGTCTTCGCCGCCTCGGCGTTCTGCGTGCGCTGGTAGACCTCCACGTCGACCTTCGCCTTCTCGGCGTCGCGGGCCGCCTGCGCGTCCTGGACGGTGGCGTACTTGCGGGCCTCGGCGGGGAGCTCCACGTCGATGCGCAGGCGCTCCTTCGAGACCTCGGCCTGCGCGGCCACAGCGGTGCGCTCCTGGTCGGCGACCAGGCGGTCCTGCTCGGCCTTGGCGAGCTCGCCGGCCGCGTACGCGGTCGCGTTGGCGCGGTCGGTGTCGGCCTTGATGGCCGCGCGGCGCAGGTCGAGCTCGAGCTGGCGCTCGGCGGTCTGCTGGTCGTTCTCGATCGCGGCGAGCGCGGAGATCCGCTTGTTCTCGGCCTCCGCGACCTCGGCCACCTGGCGGGCGCGCGCGGCGTTGGAGCGGGCCCGGTCGTCGAGGTAGGAGCTGCCCGGCGTCGTGATCTCGCGGACGTTGAGCGTCTCGATCTGCAGGCCCAGCTCCGCGAGGTCGTTCTTGGTCTGGTTCACGGCCTCCTGCGCGACGACGGAGAAGCTCTTCACGAGCTCGTCGACGGGCCGGTCGCCGATGAGGCCGCGGATCGCGCCCTCGAGGGACTGGCGCACGATCTCCGGCAGGGCGTCCTGCTGGAGGAGGTAGCGCTGCACGGCGCGGCGCACGCCGTCCTCGGTGCCCGTCACCTTGAAGTTGACGGTCGCGACGACCGCGGTGTTGATGAAGTTGGCGTCGCGCGCCTCGGCCGTGACGCTCGTCTGGTACTGCTCCAGGGAGAGCGTGAAGCCCTCCTGGAAGATCGGCCAGATGAAGGTCCTGCCGCCGATGATGACCTTCTGCGGGCTGGAGAACCCGGCGCCGCCCTCGCTCCGCTCGGCGTTGCGCCCGACGATGACGAGCGCCTGGTTCGGCGGGACGCGGCGGACGCGCGAGGCGATGAACGCCACCAGCGCCACCAGGATGACGATGACGACGATGACGGCGATGGCTGTCGTGCCGCCGGATATCAGGTCCACGGGATGGTTCCTCTCGTTGGGACGGGTGCTGCTAGGTGGTGGGGTCGGCGTCGGCGTCGGGTTCGACGCGCACGCGGAACCCGTCCTCCGAGACGACGCGGATGCGGGTGCCGACGGCGAGCGGCTCGGCGCTCGTGGCGAGGCGGCGCTCCAGTTCGCGGATGTGCTCGAGCCGCACCTCGCCGCCCGTGGGCGAGGTCGGGGACGTGACGACGCCGACCATGCCGACGGGCGAGTACGAGCCGCCGCTCTCCTGCTTCGCGACGAAGCGGACGGCGAGCTGCACGACGACGAGGGCGACGAGCGCGAGGGCGACGGCGATCGCGATGGCCCCGCCGGATCCGATGCCGGCCTGGTCGGCGAGCACGCCGCCGACGCCGTAGATGGCGAGGGCCGCGCCGAGCGCGACGCCGGAGACGAGGCCGTCGCCGCCGCCGATCGCGTCGAGCAGGTCGCCGAGCACGATGCTGCAGAGGAGGAGCAGGAGGCCCACGGCCCCCACGACCACGAAGACGATCACGCCGCGGCTCCCGGGCAGGCCGCCGCCGGTGTGACGTGCGCGCCGACGTGGTGCGGGGTCATGCGGGGCCGATCTGCTGGATGCGTGTCCTCCGAACGTACCGGGTGCTCCACCCCGCGTCGCCTCCTCGTCCGGGGGCCGGCCCATGGCCTATGGTCCGCGCGGCGCGCGTAGCCTCGGGAGGTGATCCTCCTGTTCGGCACGCGCGCCCGCGACGCCCTCATCGTCATCGTGACCTTCGCGTGCCTCCGCTGCGGCGTGACGAGCGCCCAGCGCGTGCTCCACCGCACCCTCCGCCTCACGGTCTTCTTCGTCCCGCTGGTCCCGCTGCGCTCGACCTACCGCGTCGAGTGCCCGCACTGCGGCCTCGAGACGCGCCTCACGAAGGACCAGGCGATGCACGCCCTCGAGTGGGCCGTGCGGAACCGGGGCGCGCGCCGCTGAGGCGCCTCCGCCGGCCTCCCAGGAATCCCGACCACAGTTTAGGAATAAGTTTCGTCGCGCGCCTAGAGTGATCGTGGGCTCCGGCCCATCTGCCATCGACGACGACGGGAGGGATGCGACGATGCATTCGATCAGCAGGAGACAGGCACTGGGGGTGGGGGCCGCCGCCGCGAGCACGCTGGCCCTCGCGTCGTGCTCGGCACCGGGCGGGAGGCTGGTCAACTCGGATCCGGTCATCCCCGCGGCGAAGGCCGGTGAGAAGGTCACGCTCACGTACTGGGCCTGGCTGAAGGACCTGCAGAAGGTCGCGGACGTGTGGAACGCGCAGAACCCGGACATCCAGGTCGAGGCGGTCTGGATCCCCGGCGGCAACCAGGGCGGCTACAACAAGATGTACTCGGCCATCACGGCGGGCGGCGGGCCCGACATCGGGCAGGTCGAGCTCCGGCAGCTCCCCGAGTTCCTCCTCGCCAACGCCCTCGTCGACCTCACCCGCTACGGCGTCGAGGAGTATCGCGACCGGTACGACGAGGCGCTGTGGAAGCAGGTCAGCTTCCAGGACGGCGTCTTCGGGATCCCGCAGGACTCCGGTCCCCTCGCCTTCTACTACCAGCCCGAGCTCCTCGACCAGGTGGGCGGCCAGCCGCCCGCCACCTGGGACGACTGGGCCGCGCTCAGCGCCGAGGTCCGCAAGACCGGCGCCGGCAACTACCTCGACTGCTTCCCCGTCTCCGATGCCAGCGTCTTCACCTCCTACGCGACACAGGCCGGCGCGAACTGGTTCCGGATCGACGGCGACCGCTGGGTCGTCGACATGCTCGACGACCGCACGAAGGAGGTCGCGGCCTTCTTCGACAAGGCGATCGACGACGACGTCGTCAACACGTCCTTCACCGCGTTCTCGCCGCCCTGGTACGCGGCCGCGGCCGACGCGAAGATCTTCGGCGTCACGAGCGCGAGCTGGGGCGACGCCCTCATCCAGTCGGTCTCCGGCGGCGAGGGCAAGTGGCGCGTGGCGCCCATGCAGACGTGGTCGTTCGACGGGGCGTACGGATCCAGCTACCTCGGCGGATCCACCGCGGCGGTGCTCGCGAACAGCAAGCACCCGGTGGAGGCGCTCAAGTTCATGACCTGGATGACGACGTCGCCGGAGGGCATCGACGCGATGATCGAGAACTCCGGCATCGGCTGGTCGCCCGCCACCGATTACATCGGCGTCGAGCGCGAGAAGCCGAGCGAGTGGTTCGGCGGGCAGAGCTACAACGAGGAGGTCTTCGTCCCCGCGGCGAAGGAGCAGAACCTCGACTGGACCTGGTGCCCGCTCACGCAGTTCACGCTCAACACGCTGCAGGACGAGTTCCGCCGCAAGCTCACGAGCGGCCAGACGCTCGTCGAGTCGCTGCCGCTCGCGCAGGAGGCCGTGATCGAGGCCTTCCGCAACAAGGGGCTCACGGTCGAGGCGGCGTCCGCATGAGCGCCGTGACGAAGGCGCCCCGGGCGACGCGGACGGGCGTCACGAAGGGCCAGCTGAAGAGGTCGCAGACGATCGCCCCGTGGGTGATGCTCGCGCCGTTCCTCGCGGTCTTCCTGCTCACCTTCCTGCTCCCGATCGTCTACGCGGTGTTCCAGTCGTTCACGACCGTCCGGCGCGAGGGGCTCTTCGGCGAGCAGGGCGTGACCACCGCGTTCGCCGGCTTCGAGAACTACGCGCTCGCGCTCCAGAACGACGCCTTCACGGCCTCCATCGGCCGGGTGCTGCTGTTCGGCGTCGTGCAGGTGCCCGTGATGATCATCCTCTGCACGATCCTCGCGCTCCTGCTCGAGTCGGCGTCGGCGAAGTGGCCCCAGTTCTTCCGGGCGGCGTACTTCATGCCGTACGGCGTGCCGGGCGTCATCGCGACGATCCTCTGGGGCTTCCTCTACATCCCGGGGCTGTCGCCCCTCATCGACATCGGCGAGATGTTCGGGGTGCAGCTCGACTTCCTCGGCGCGGGCACCGTGCTCTGGTCCATCGCGAACATCGTGACCTGGACATACACGGGCTACAACATGCTCATCATCATCGCCCAGCTGAAGTCGATCCCCGGGGACGTCTACGAGGCCGCGCGCATCGACGGCGCGGGCGCGTGGCGCACGGCGCTCTCGATCCAGCTGCCGCTGATCCGGCCGGCGCTCGTGCTCGCGACCGTGTTCTCGATCATCGGGACGCTGCAGCTGTTCGCGGAGCCGCAGGTGCTCGCCGTCTCGGCGCCCGCGATCGACTCGCAGTACACGCCGAACCTGTCGGCGTACACGACGGCCTTCGCGTACAACGACTACGGCGTCGCCGCGGCCCAGGCGGTCATCATCGCCCTCGCCGCCTTCGTCCTGTCGTTCGTGTTCCTGGCCTTCACCAACAGGAAGCCCAAGGAGGAGCGGGAAGCCGCCGCCCGGAATAAGAAGGAGGCGCGCGCATGACCGCCACGGAGGCACCGCCGACCACCAGCGACAGCGCTGCCGAGAAGGCGGAGCAGAAGCGCCTCGCGCGGGCCGCCGAGCAGAAGGTGAGCCGGCCCTCCCAGGCTGGGAGCACCCCCGGGGCGGGCGCGAAGCCGGCGACCCGGATCATCGTCACGGCGATCCTCACGCTCGTCGCGCTGTACTTCCTCGTCCCCGTCTACTACATCGTGGTCGCCGCCACGAAGACGACGGCCGACCTGTTCAGCACCAACGGGTTCCTGTTCGCGAACATGAACCTGTGGCAGAACCTCACGATGGTGTTCACGTACGACGACGGCATCTTCGTGCGCTGGTTCCTCAACTCGGTGCTCTACGCCGGGGTGGGCGCGCTCATCGCGACGTACTTCGCCGCCGCCGGCGGGTACGCGCTCGCGAAGTACCGGTTCCGGGGATCGAACATCGTGTTCGGCACGATCCTCGGCGGGGTGCTCGTGCCCGGCACGGCCACCGCGCTACCGCTGTTCCTGCTCTTCAGCACCATGGGGATCGCGAACACGTACTGGTCGGTGCTCATCCCGTCGCTCGTCTCGCCGTTCGGCCTGTTCCTCTGCCGGATCTACGCGCAGGCGTCGGTGGAGGACGCGGTGATCGAGTCGGGCCGGATCGACGGGGCGAGCGAGCTGCGGATCTTCCACACGCTCGCCCTCCGCTCCATGACGCCCGCGCTCGTGACGGTGTTCCTCTTCCAGCTCGTCGGCATCTGGAACAACTACTTCCTGCCGCTGATCATGCTGGCCGACACGAAGCTGTACCCGATCACGCTCGGCCTCAACAACTGGCGGAGCCAGGTCGACCGGCTGCCGGAGTTCTACCAGCTGACCACCGGCGGCGTGCTCGTCTCGATCATCCCGCTCATCGCCGCGATGATCGTGCTGCAGAAGTACTGGCGGGGCGGCCTGACGGACGGAGCCGTGAAGGGCTGACCCGGGACGGACAGCACCCGACACGGCCGACGGCCGTCAAGGGCTGACCCGTCCGCGCACGGATCCCCGACGGCCGGGCAGGGCGACCTGCCCGGCTGTCGGCGCATTCGGCGCGTCCCCTCCCGACCCACGATGATGGGATCGCGGCACGTCGCCGCACCCGCCCACGCGCAAGGAAGCCCATGACGCACGCCCTCCCCTACTTCGAGGACTTCGCCCCCACGACGGGCCCGGCCCGCCGTCCCCGTTCCTGCCTGCACTCGGATGCCCCGCGCATCGTGCTGAACGGCGACTGGCGGTTCCGCCTCTCCCCCACCCCCCGCGGCCTCTCCGACGAGATGGCCGACCCGGCGTTCGACGACTCCGGCTGGGACGAGATCCCGGTGCCGAGCCACTGGGTGCTCGGCCAGGACGGCCGCTTCGGCCTCCCCGCCTACACGAACGTGCAGTACCCGTTCCCCGTCGAGCCGCCGTACGTGCCCGACGAGAACCCCACGGGCGACTACCGCGTCGAGATCGACGTGCCGACGGACTGGCAGTCGCTCGAGCGCGTCGTGCTCCGCTTCGAGGGCGTCGAGTCGGCGTTCAAGGTGTGGCTGAACGGCGACGAGGTCGGCACCGCGATGGGCTCGCGCCTCTCGCACGAGTTCGACGTCACGGCGTCGCTGAGGCCCGGATCCAACGTGCTCGCCGTGCGCGTGCACCAGTGGTCGATCGCCAGCTACCTCGAGGACCAGGACCAGTGGTGGATGCCCGGCATCTTCCGCGACGTCACCCTCCTCGGCCGTCCCCAGGGCGGCATCGACGACGCGTGGACCCGCGCCGAGTACGACCACGAGACGGGCGCGGGCACCGTGCACGTCGAGGTCGACGCCGAGCCCGCCGCGTTCCCCGTGACCCTCGAGGTCGAGGACCTCGGGATCCACGTCACCTGGGCCACGCCCGAGGACGTCGCGCCCGTGCACGTCGACCGCGTCGAGCCGTGGAGCGCCGAGAGCCCCACGCAGTACCAGGGCTTCCTCCGCACGAACGTCGAGGCGCTGTCGATCCGCCTCGGCTTCCGCACCGTGCGCATCGAGGGCGACCGCTTCCTCGTCAACGGCCGCCGCGTGGTCTTCCACGGCGTCAACCGGCACGAGGCCCACCCCGAGCGCGGCCGCGTCTTCGACGAGGAGCACGCGCGCGCCGACATGATGCTGATGAAGCAGCACAACGTCAACGCGATCCGCACCAGCCACTACCCGCCGCACCCCCGCGTGCTCGACCTCGCCGACGAGCTCGGCTTCTGGGTCATCGACGAGTGCGACCTCGAGACGCACGGCTTCGAGTTCGGCGGCTGGGTCGGCAACCCGAGCGACGACCCGCGGTTCGCGGACCACTACCTCGACCGCATCGAGCGCACCGTCGAGCGCGACAAGAACCACCCCTCCATCGTCATGTGGTCGCTCGGCAACGAGTCGGGCACCGGGCGCAACCTCGCCGCCATGTCGGCGTGGGTACACCGCCGCGACCCGGGCCGGCCCGTGCACTACGAGGGCGACTACACGGGCGAGTACACCGACGTCTACTCGCGCATGTACTCGAACCTGCAGGAGACCGAGTCCATCGGCAGCGACGTGATCCCGGGCGACCTGCTCGGCTGCACGCCCGGCGAGGGCATGCGCCAGCGCACCAAGCCCTTCATCCTGTGCGAGTACGTGCACGCGATGGGCAACGGCCCCGGCCAGATCGGCGAGTACGAGGACCTCGTGCTCCGCTACCCGCGCCTCCACGGCGGGTTCGTCTGGGAGTGGCGCGACCACGGCATCCTCACCGAGACCGCGGACGGCGAGGCGTCCTACGCCTACGGCGGCGACTTCGGCGAGGTCCTCCACGACGGCAACTTCGTGATGGACGGCATGGTCCTCCCCGACGACACCCCCACGCCCGGCCTCGCCGAGTACAAGGCCGTCGTGCAGCCGATCGCGTTCGGGCTCGAGCGCGACGGCGGATCCGCGTCCCTCGTCGTCGAGAACCGGTACCACTCCGTCTCCACCGCGCTCACGAGCCTCGTCTGGGTGCTCGCGGTCGACGGCGACGACATCGCGACCGGCGTCCTCGACGCCGAGCCCGTCGTGGCCGGCGCGACCGCGCGGATCCCGATGCCCGCCGACGCGCTCGACGCCGGCGAGCTCGCCGCCGCCCGCGAGCGCGGCCCCGCCCCCGAGGTGTGGCTCACGGTGCAGGCGATCCTCCGCGACGACGAGCCGTGGGCCGAGGCCGGCCACGTGGTCGCCGTGCAGCAGTTCGACCTCACGCCCGCGCCGCGGCCCGCCGTGCCCGCGCGCTGGCTCGACGCCGACGAGGAGACGTACCCGGACGCCGGCGCCACGCGCCTCGCCCTCGGCGACGGCGAGTTCGACCTGGCCACCGGCCGCCTCGTACGCCTCGGCGGCCTCGAGGTCGACGGCCCGCGCCTCGAGCTCTGGCGCGCGCCCACCGACAACGACCGCAGCGACAGCAGCGGCTCCTACGAGCTGGCGGATCCGCGCCTCACCTTCGGGAAGGGCGTACCCGGGCCGTCGAGCGAGGCGCGCTGGCGCGACGCGGGCCTCGACCGGCTGACCCACCGGGTCCGCTCGGTGAAGGTCGGCTCCGGCTCGCTCACGGTCGTCGTGCGCACGAGCGCCGCGCAGTCCTTCGACTCGGTCGACACGACGTACTGCTGGACCGAGGGCGTCGACGGCGACCTCGACCTGCGCGTCGACATCGTGCCGAGCGCCGGCTGGGCCATCACGTGGCCGCGCGTGGGGATCCGCATCGACCTCCCCGCGAGCGTCACCAACGCGGAGTGGTTCGGCACGGGCCCGTTCGAGTCGTACCCCGACTCGCGCCGCGCGGCCCTCGTCGGCCGGTTCTCGTCGCTCGTCGACGACCTCGGCGCCGTGTACTCGACGCCGCAGGAGACCGGCCACCGCAGCGACCTGCGCGAGCTCGAGCTCGGCACGTTCGACGGCGAGCACGGCATCGTGATCGCGGCCCGGCCCGACACCGCGGGCCGCCGCCCCGGCTTCACGGCCTCGCGCCACACGCCGCAGGAGCTCGACCGCGCGGCGCACCCGCACGAGCTGCCCGCGAGCGAGGCGGTGCACCTGTACATCGACGCCGCGCAGCACGGGCTCGGATCCCGCGCGTGCGGCCTCGACGTGCTGCCCGAGCACCAGCTCTGGCCGTCGGCCCGCACGCTGGAGCTGACGATCCGCAGCCGCTGACGACCGCGGCGGCGGGCCCTCCGGGGTCCGCCGCCGCATCCGACGCGGCCCGACCGCACGACACGCTCGCTCTCCGGCCGGAGGGCGGGCAAGCTGGAGACGACGGCGTCCGATGGCGGGCGCGAGGAGGACGCATGACCGACACCATCGAGCAGGGCACCGCGGGCACCAACTGGGCCGGCAACTACGCGTACAGGGCCCGCGAGGTCCACGCGCCGACGAGCGTCGAGGAGCTGCGCGCGATCGTGCGCGACGCTCCCCGCATCCGCGTCCTCGGATCCCGCCACTCGTTCAACGACATCGCCGACTCGGACGTGCTGGTCTCGCTCGCCGAGCTGCCGGCCGACCTCGTAATCGACCGCGACGCCAGCACCGTCACCTTCTCCGCGGGCCTCGCCTACGGGAAGCTCGCCGAGCTCCTCGGCGAGGAGGGCCTCGCGATCCACAACCTCGCGTCGCTGCCGCACATCTCGGTCGGCGGCGCGATCGCGACGGCGACGCACGGATCCGGCATCGGCAACGGCAACCTCGGCACGGCCGTCGCGGCCCTCGAGCTGATCACGGCCGACGGTGAGACCGTCACGTACCGCCGCGGGGACGACGACTTCGACGGCGTGGTCGTGGGCCTCGGCGCGCTCGGCGTCGTCACGCGCGTCACCCTCGATGTCGAGCCCGCCTACCTCGTGCGCCAGCGCGTGTTCGAGGGCCTGTCGTGGGACGCGTTCGACGAGAACCTCGAGGACGTCTTCGGCGGCGCGTACAGCGTCAGCGTCTTCACGCGCTTCGGCGAGGCCACCGACCAGGTGTGGCTGAAGAGCCGCGTGCAGCTCGACGTCGACGGCCAGCCCGAGGACGAGGTCGTCGTGGCCGACTACTTCGGAGCGCCCGCCGCCACCGAGGAGCGCCACCCCATCCTCGGCATCGACCCCGTCAACAGCACGTCGCAGCTCGGCGTCGTGGGCCTCTGGTCCGACCGCCTCTCGCACTTCAAGATGGGCTTCACGCCGAGCGACGGCGAGGAGATCCAGTCGGAGTTCCACGTGCCGCTCGACCGGGCCGTCGAGGCAGTGCGGGCGCTGCGCGCCATGGGCGACCGGATCCGCCCGATCCTCCTCGTGTGCGAGCTGCGCGCGGTCGCCGAGGACCGGCTGTGGCTGAGCCCCCAGTACGGGCAGACCACCATCGGCCTGCACTTCACGTGGAAGCGCGACCAGGAGGCCGTCGAGGCGGTGCTCGTCGAGCTCGAGGCGGCCATCCGGCCGTTCGGCGCGCGCCCGCACTGGGGCAAGGTCTTCACCGCCGAGGCCGCCGACATCGCCCCGCTGTACCCCCGATTGGGCGACTTCCTCGCCCTCGCCGAGCGCCTCGACCCGGAGGCGAAGTTCCGCAACGCGTGGTTCGAGCGCTCGCTCCGCGGCTGATCCGCATCCGCCCCTGACCGGGACCGCACCCGGGGATCCGCAACGCGCCGAGCACGCGCTGGCGCGTCGCGGATCCCGAGTCGGCGTGGAGAACGGCGCGTAGGGTGAGGAGCATGGCGCCCGAGACCTCCTCCTACGTACCTGCCCCCGGGCGGATCACGATGTTCTCCACCACCTGGTGCGGCTACTGCCGCCGGCTGAAGTCCCAGCTCGACAAGGCCGGCATCGGCTACGACGAGGTCGACATCGAGCAGGTGCCCGGCACCGCGGAGCTCGTGGAGGCCATCAACGGCGGCAACCAGACCGTCCCGACCGTGCTGTTCCCCGACGGCTCGTCCGCCACCAACCCGTCGCTCGCCGACGTGACCGCGAAGGTGGCCTGACCCATGCAGCACCACGACCTCAGCGTCATCCCCGACTTCCTCGCCGCGTGGATGCGCGAGCAGCGCTGGTTCGCCTCCAAGGGCACCGAGCCGCGCCTCGAGCGCATCGGCGGCTGGAGCTTCAGCGACGAGGGCTGGTTCGCCCGCATCGAGACGCACCTGATCATCGACCACGGCAGCGCCAAGCCCGTCCTGTATCAGGTGCCGCTCACCTACCGGGAGGCGCCCCTGGAGGAGCTGAAGCCCTTCCACATCGGCACCACCGTCGAGGACGACGGCGTCGAGCTGCACGTCTACGACGGCCCCCACGACCCCGCGTACGCGTGGGCGCTCATCCGCACGATCCTCGACGACCGCGACGCCGACGTCGACGAGACGTCGCTCGGGGCGAGCGCGCGCGGGCAGCGCCAGCCGGGCGTGGAGATCGCGACCGTCGTCGGATCCCACGTGCTCTCGGGCGAGCAGTCGAACACGTCGATCATCTACGACATGGTCTCGGCCGACGGCCAGGCCGTGAACCCGATGATCGTCAAGGTCTTCCGCGCGCTCCACCACGGCGAGAACCCGGACGTCGTGCTCCAGTCGGCCATCGCGGGCGCCGGATCCCGGCTCGTGCCGCAGACCATGGGCAGCGTGCTCGCCGAGTGGAGCGACTCCGGCCGCGAGGAGGGTCGAGCCATAGGGCACGTCGCCTTCGCGCAGGAGTTCCTGCCCGGCGTGACCGACGCCTGGCGCGTCGCGCTCCGCGCCGCCGAGGCCGACGCCGACTTCCAGGCCGAGGCCCGGGCGCTCGGCGAGGCGACCGCCGACGTCCACGCGACGCTCGCCGCCGCGCTCCCCACCGTCGAGGCCACTCCCGACGTCATCGAGGGGATCATGGTCAGCTTCCGCCGCCGCCACGCGACGGCCGAGCGCGAGGTCCCCGAGATCGCCGCCTTCCACGACGCCATCGCAAGCGTGTACGACGCCGCCGAGAAGGGCGAGTGGCCGAAGCTGCAGCGCATCCACGGCGACTACCACCTCGGCCAGGTGCTCTCGGTGCCGAACCGCGGCTGGGTGCTCCTCGACTTCGAGGGCGAGCCGCTGCGGCCGATGCACGAGCGCTCGCTGCCCGACGTCACGCTCCGCGACGTCGCCGGCATGCTCCGCTCGTTCGACTACGTGGCCGGCTCCTACGCGCTCGCGCACCCCGGCAAGACGGCCGCCACGTGGGCGTCCGCCGCCCGCCGCGCGTTCGTCGACGGCTACATCGCCCGCTCGGGCACCGACCTCCGCGCGAACCGCGCGCTGCTCGACGCGTTCGAGATCGACAAGGCGGTGTACGAGGCGATCTACGAGGTGCGCAACCGGCCCGGCTGGCTGTCGATCCCGCTGCAGGCGGTCGCGCGCCTCGCCACCCGCTCGAGCACGCTCGGCGCGGCGACCACGCCGGGCGCGACCGGGCCGCGCGAGGCCGGGCCGATCACCTCCTGATCGCGCGCTCGCACCCGCTGCCGGGAACAGCTCGACCGACCTGTGCTCTTCTGGCGCGCGAACACTGAATCGCCTCTATCTTCCCCGAGTGGCGACCACGCCGCAGGGAGCGGCATCCCGTGGTCGCCGAGAAGAGGCAGTCATGAGGATGAAGAGCACCATCTTGAGCATCAGTGCCGTCGGTCTGTTGACCCTGGGCTTGTCGACCCCCGCACGAGCTGAGGTCCTCGACCAATGGGGAGAGCAGCCGACCACCTATTGCTCGTCCTCGGTGGGGTGCTATATGGATCACGGGCGCGCCGTGCACACCACCTACGGCCCCCGACTGACGTTGCACGAGCAAGCCCTCCAGCGTCGCTGCTACCTGCGGCTCGCGGGAACCGGATTCGCCGGTGCAGGCGGCGTGATGACGGGGAACTGGCTCGCTGTCCTCGGGGCGGCGTTCAACGGAGGAGAAGCACTCGAGGGGGTGTGCAGTGATTTCTGGAATGCGACGTCGAGATTCAGGCACTGAGGGGAAGGGGCAGATGTTCGGACAGATCCTCCTCGCCCTCGTGGGCATCGGATTGATATTCTTGTCGATCCCGTACGGGGCGACTGACGCGGCGGGCAGCTGGTGGGGTGTCCTCGGTGGCGCGCTCATCGTCGTGGGTGCCGTGGTCGCCGCAGTCCGACGGCGACGCCCACGACCGGAGGACTGACACGCGGAGGAGCCTCGGACGGCAGCAGGGCACCGGACAGGGGCCATGCGCACCTTCGGACCGGATCGAAGGTGCGCATGCCCCCGTCGGTAGGCTGGCGGGATGACCGACCCCGCCGTCCCGGCCGTCTCCTCCCCCGCATCCGACTCCGCTTCCACCCCTCCCGTCGCGGAGCAGCGCCCGATCGAGCGCACGTTCCACGGCGACACGTTCGTGGACCGCTACGAGTGGCTGCGCGACAAGGACGACGCCCGTGTCATCGCGCACCTCGAGGCCGAGAACGCGTACACGGAAGGCGCGACCGCGCATCTGGAGCCGCTGCGCGAGCGGATCTTCACGGAGATCAAGGACCGCACGCAGGAGACCGACCTCTCCGTCCCCGTCCGCGAGGGCGACTGGTGGTACTACGCCCGCACGGTCGAGGGGTCGCAGTACGCGATCCGCTGCCGCCGTCCCGTCGCCGGCCCCGACGACTGGACCCCGCCCGCCATCGAGCCCGCGGCCGACGGCACCGCGATCCCCGGCGAGCAGGTGCTCCTCGACTCCAACGCCGAGGCGGAGGGCCACGAGTTCTTCTCGCTCGGCGCGTTCGAGGTCAGCCCCGACGGATCGCTCCTCGCCTACTCCACCGACACCGAGGGCGACGAGCGCTTCACGCTCAAGATCCGCGACCTCGCCACGGGCGAGGACCTCGCCGACGAGATCCCCGGCACGAGCCACGGCGCCACCTTCTCGGCGCACGGCGACCACCTCTTCTACGTCACGGTCGACGACGCCTGGCGCCCCGACACCGTGTGGCGCCACCGCGTCGGCACTCCCGCGTCGCAGGACGTGAAAGTCTTCACCGAGCCCGACGAGAGCTACTTCGTCGGCTTCGGCATGACCCGCAGCCGCCAGTACCTCGTCATCGAGGTGGGCTCGAAGATCACGACCGAGGTGCTGCTGCTCGACGCCGGCGACCCCACGGGTTCGTTCCGCTCGGTGTGGCCGCGCCGCCACGGCGTCGAGTACGACGTCGACCACGCGGTCATCGACGGGAGCGACCGGCTCCTCATCCTGCACAACGACGGCGCCACGAACTTCGAGCTCATCGACGTGCCGGCCGACGACCCGACCTCCACCACCGACCGCCAGGTCGTCATCCCCCACGACGACGAGGTGCGCCTCGAGGACGCCAGCGCGTTCGCCGACCACCTCGTGATCTCCTACCGCCGCGAGGGCCTCACCCGCGTCGGCGTGATCCCCTTCGACAGGATCCTCGACGGCGAGCAGCTGCACGAGATCGCGTTCGACGAGCCGATCTACACGGTCGGCACCGCGGGCAACCCCGAGTTCGCGCAGCCCACCGTGCGCCTCGGCTACACGAGCCTCGCGACCCCGGCCACCACCTTCGACTACGTGCTCGCGACCCGCGAGCTCCGCCTCCTCAAGCAGCAGCCCGTGCGCGGCGGCTACGACCCGGACGACTACGTGCAGACCCGCGAGTGGGCGACCGCGGAGGACGGCACGGAGATCCCCCTGTCGGTGGTCTACAAGCGCGGCCTCGTGCACCCGGGCACCCCTGCGCCGCTCCTGCTCTACGGCTACGGCTCGTACGAGGCGAGCATCGACCCGTCGTTCTCCATCGCGCGGCTGTCGCTGCTCGACCGGGGCATGGCGTTCGTCATCGCGCACGTGCGCGGCGGCGGCGAGATGGGCCGGCGCTGGTACGACGAGGGCAAGACGCTCACCAAGAAGAACACGTTCACCGACTTCGTCGCGGCCGCCGACCACCTCATCGCGCGCGGGTGGACGAGCCCGGACAAGCTCGTGGCCGAGGGCCGCAGCGCGGGCGGGCTCCTGATGGGCGCGGTCGCGAACATCGCGCCCGACCGGTTCGCCGGGATCCTCGCGGGCGTGCCGTTCGTGGACGCGCTCACGAGCATCCTCGACCCGTCGCTGCCGCTCACCGTGATCGAGTGGGACGAGTGGGGTGACCCGCTGCACGACCCCGAGGTCTACGCGTACATGAAGTCGTACACGCCGTACGAGAACGTGCGCGAGGGCGTGGAGTACCCGCGGATCCTCGCGGTCACGAGCCTCAACGACACGCGGGTGCTCTACGTCGAGCCCGCCAAGTGGACGGCCCGCCTCCGCGAGGTCGGCGCGCCCGTGCTGCTGCGCACCGAGATGCAGGCCGGCCACGGCGGCAAGTCGGGCCGCTACGACGCGTGGCGCGAGCGCGCGTCGGACTACGCGTGGGTGCTCGACGTGGCGGGGCTCGCCTAGCGCGCCGCCGCCCCTCCGCCGCCGGTCGTCCTGGCGGGTGCGACGCGTCTCCCCCTAGGGTGGATCCCTGACACGGGGTGCCCACGAGGGCTGAGATGAGACCCGTCGCACCTGATCCGGTTCGCACCGGCGGAGGGATGTCATCATGAGCGCTGCGCGCCCATCCACCCAGGTCACCTGGACAAGGACCGCCTCCGCGGATCTCCTCCACCGGCTGCGGGAGCGCCAGCCGCTCGTGCAGTGCATCACGAACGCGGTGGTCACCGGCTTCACCGCGAACGTCCTCCTCGCGCTGGGCGCCGCGCCCGCGATGACGGACATACCGACCGAGGCGGGGCCGTTCGCGCGGATCGCGTCGAGCCTGCTCGTCAACCTCGGCACGCCGCACGTGGAGCAGCGGGAGGCGGCGGTCGAGGCCGCTCACGCGGCGCGCGAGGCGGGCACGCCGTGGGTGCTGGATCCCGTCGCGGTCGGGGCCCTGCCGGTGCGGACGCGGCTCGCGCACGAGCTCGTGGCGCTGTCGCCGACGATCGTGCGCGGCAACGCGTCGGAGGTCATCGCGCTCGCGACCGGCGGCGCGGGCGGCCGCGGGGTCGACGCCACCGACGAGGTGGAGGCGGCGCTCGACGCCGCGGCGCTGCTGGCGCGCACCTACGGCACGGTCGTCGCGGTCTCGGGCCCGGTCGACCACATCACGGACGGGACGCGGATCGTGCGCGTGCACACGGGCGACGCGTGGCTCACGAAGGTGACGGGCGGGGGCTGCGCGCTCGGCGCGGTGATGGCGGCGTTCGCGTCGACGGATCCGGATCCGCTACGGGCCGCCGTCGCCGCGACGAGCGTCTACACGATCGCGGCCGAGGTCGCCGCCGAGGGCGCGCGCGGGCCGGGATCCTTCGCGGTCGCGCTGCTCGACGCGCTCGACGCCGTCACCCCCGAGCTCGTCGCCCAGCGCGAGCGCCTCTCGTGAGCGCGCTCGACCTCTCCGTCTACCTCGTCACCGACCCGGCCCTGTGCGGCGAGCGCGGCGTGCCCGCGGTCGTCGCGGCGGCGGTGGCGGGCGGGGCGACGGCGGTGCAGATCCGCGACAAGCACGCCAGCGCGGCCGAGCTGCTGGCGACGGTGGTCGCGGCGGCGGACGCGATCGAGGCCCACGCGGCAGCGCATCCGTCCGCGCCCCGGCCGCTGTTGCTCGTCGACGACCGCGTCGACGTCGTCCTCGCGGCCCTCGCCCGCGGCGTGCACGTGGACGGCGTGCACGTCGGCCAGTCCGACGTGCCCGCCGACCTCGTGCGGCGGATGCTCGACGCGGCCAGCCCCGACCGCCGCCTCGTCGTGGGCCTCACCGCGAACACCCCGGCGCACGTGGAGGCGGTGCGCGCGCTCCCCGCCGGCACGGTCGACTACCTCGGCGTCGGCGTGATCCGCCCCACGACCACCAAGCCCGGCCACCCGACGCCGCTCGGGCACGGCGGGTTCGGGATCATCGCGGGGCTCTCCCCCGTCCCGTGCATCGCGATCGGCGGGGTGGACGTGCGCGACGTGGACGCGATCGCGGCGGCAGGCGGCGCGGGCACGGCCGTCGTGTCGGCCGTGTGCGCGGCGGAGGATCCGGAGGCCGCGGCGCGCGAGCTCGCGGAGGCATGGGGGCGGGTGCGCGCAGCGGCCGGCGATGCGACGGCTCCCGCGGCCGACGTCGTGACGGCAGCCGAGGACGCCGCGTCCGCTCCCGCGCTCCGCCCGGTCCCCCGCGTGCTCAGCATCGCGGGCACGGATCCCACGGGCGGCGCCGGCATCCAGGCCGACCTCAAGTCCATCGCGGCGAACGGCGGCTACGGCATGGCGGTCGTCACGGCGCTCGTCGCGCAGAACACGCGGGGCGTGCGCGAGATCCACGTGCCGCCCGTCGCGTTCCTGCGCGCGCAGCTCGACGCGGTCTCCGACGACGTCGTCATCGACGCCGTGAAGATCGGCATGCTCGGATCCGCCGCCGTGGTCGACGAGGTGGCCGACTGGCTGCGCGCGGTGCGGCCCCCGGTCGTGGTGCTGGATCCGGTCATGGTCGCCCAGTCCGGCGACGCGCTCCTCGACGCCGACGCGACCGAGGCGCTCCGCCGCCTGCTGCCGCTCGCCGACGTCGTCACCCCGAACCTGCCCGAGCTCGCCGCGCTCCTCGGCGAGCGCGAGGCCGACGGGTGGGAGGCCGCGCTCGCGCAGGGCCGGGCCCTCGCCGCGCGGCACGGCGTCCGCGTCATCGTCAAGGGCGGCCACCTCCGCGTCGACGACTGCCCGGACGCGCTCGTGACCCCGGCCGCGGCCGGTGCGGATCCGACGACCCATGTGGTCGACGGCCCGCGCATCGCGACGACCAGCACGCACGGCACCGGCTGCTCTCTCTCGAGCGCGCTCGCGACCCTGCACCCGCGCCGCGGCGACTGGCTCGCCGCGCTGACGGAGGCGAAGGCGTGGCTCACCGGATCCCTCGCGCACGCCGAGGACCTCGAGGTGGGCTCGGGCGCCGGCCCGCTCGACCACCTGCGCGCGCTGTGGGACGCGGCCGGCACGCACGCCGGGCCGATCTCCGTGGAGATGTGGGCGGGATCCGCCGACCTCCGCCGCGAGATCGACGACCTCCCCTTCGTCCGCCGCCTCGGAGACGGCACCCTGCCCGAGGCGTGGTTCTCGCACTACCTCGCGCAGGACGCGATCTACCTGCGGGCGTACTCGCGCGTGCTGGCGCGCGCGAGCCAGCTCGCGCCGACGCCGGACGCGCAGGTCGTCTGGGCGCGCGGCGCCGCCGACGCGATCGCCGCCGAGTCGGCGCTGCACGAGGAGTGGCTGTCCCGGCACCCCGCGCCCGCGATCGCCGGGCCGGTGACGCGCGCCTACGTCGACCACCTGCTCGCGCACGCCGCGACGAGCGACTACGCCGTGCTCGTCGCGGCGCTGCTGCCGTGCTTCACGATCTACGCGGACGTGGGCACGCGCCTCCGCGCGGCGGGATCCGCAGCGGCGGCCACGGGAGACGCGCACCCGTACGCGGCGTGGCTGGCGACGTACGCGGATCCGGCGTTCGCGGCCGCCACCCGGCGCGCGTGCGCGCTGGTGGACGAGGCGGCGGTGATCGCGGGTCCGAGCCGGCGGGCCGCGATGCTCGAGGCGTCGCGCCTGTCCTCCGCGTACGAGCGCGACTTCTTCCGCGCCCCGGAGGCGATCGGCTGAGCCGGGGGCGGTCCCCGAGATGCGTCCGCCGCGAGCGGCGCGCATCCTGGGGACGCCCCGGCCCCTCCCGGCCGCCGCCGCGGGAGGATGCCCGTGCCCCGACGCGACCACCGCGCCGGGGTTCCCCGTTCCACGACCCGGGCACCCGCGTGCCCGACAGAGAGGACACCGCATGCGCGTCCAGGCCGAGACCCCCGCCGTCACGATGCCCGACCACCAGTTCACGGGCGAGGTCCGCCTCCGCTGGCTCTCCACCCCGCAGACCCCCGAGCAGCGCGCGGTCGTCGCGGCCGTCACCTTCGCGGCCGGCGCCCGCACCGTGTGGCACTCCCACGTGCTCGGGCAGACGCTGCACGTGACCTCCGGCATCGCCCGCGTGGGCACGCGCGGCGGCGAGGTGGTCGAGGTCGGGCCCGGCGGATCCGTCTACATCGAGGCCGGGGAGGAACACTGGCACGGCGCCACGGCCCACGCGCCGATGGAGCACATCGCGGTGCTGGAGGACGGCGACGACCCGGTCGACGCGACCACGTGGGGCCTGCACGTGACCGACGAGGAGTTCCTGCGGCCGGCCGCCCCCGCATGCGTCGCGGCACCGACCGCCACCCCGGCGGCCGCGCTGCCGGTGCCGCTCGGCGCGCCCGTGCTCGTCCACGCGCTCCGCTACACGGCCATGTTCGGCGAGAAGCCGTTCGACGAGGCGCTGCTGGTGTACCTCGACAACGGCTCCTACAAGATCCTCTCGCCCGGCGAGGAGCACTACGGCAGCTACGTGTCGACCGCGGGCACGGGCGTCGCGCCGCGCCACGTCGCGTTCCTGTCGTGGCCGTCGGACGACTGGCACCGCAACGTCGCCAGCCACACGCTCACCTTCGCGGAGGACACGGGCGCCTTCATCCAGTCGCTCGTGCTCCCGGGCGACGCGGTGCCGCGCGCGCAGCACGGCTTCGCCGAGGTCGTGGCGGATCCGGAGCGCGTCGACATGACGGCGTCATGGGACGCGCTGCGGGTCACGCACGCGGCGTCCTTCGAGCGCCTGGCGGAGCGGGTCCGACAGCTCTGACGTCGCGGGGCGGGCGGCGGCCCGCCCCGGCGCTACGCTCGTCCCACCGCGCGCGCCTCCCCCTCCCCGTGAGGCGCGCGACCGCCCGAGCGCCCTCCCGGAGGCCAGGACCATGACCACGACCACCTCGCGGCCCAACCGCGCCCAGCGCCTCGACGCCCTCCCCTGGACCCGCGCGCACTCCCGCATCCTCGGCGGGAGCGGCGTCGGCTGGGCGCTCGACGCGATGGACGTCGGCCTCATCTCGTTCGTCATCGCGCAGCTGGCCGTCGTCTGGAAGGCGGACGCGGGGCAGCTCGGCCTCGTCGCGTCCGCCGGCTTCCTCGGCATGGCGATCGGCGCGAGCGTCGGCGGCCTGGTCGCCGACCGGATCGGCCGCCGCCAGGTGTTCGCGCTCACGCTGCTCGTCTACGGGCTGGCCACGGGCGTCTCGGCGCTCGCGATGTCGGTGGGCGCGCTCATCGCGCTGCGCTTCGTCGTGGGGCTCGGGCTCGGCGCCGAGCTGCCCGTCGCGTCGACGCTCGTCAGCGAGTTCTCGCCCGCCCGGATCCGCGGCCGCGTCATCGTGATCCTCGAGTCGTCGTGGGCCGTGGGCTGGACGGCGGCGGCGCTCATCGGCTACCTCGTGATCCCCGCGAGCGACGACGGCTGGCGCTGGGCGCTCGCGCTCGGCGCCGTGCCCGCCGTGTGGGCGATCGTCGTGCGGCTGCGCCTGCCGGAGTCGGTGCGGTTCCTCGAGGCGAAGGGGCGGCACCGCGAGGCCGAGCGCGTGGTGCGCGACCTCGAACGGGCGGCGGGGGCGGATCCCGCGACGGACGCCGCCGACGAGACGACCGCCGAGGCCCGGGCAGCGGACGCCGCTCACGCCGACGCGCCCGCCGCCGACGCCGCGCCCCGCGAGCGCCTCTTCGGCGCACGCCTCCGCCGCCGCACGCTGTCCCTCTGGATCGTGTGGTTCTGCGTCAACTTCGCCTACTACGGCGCCTTCATCTGGCTGCCGACGCTGCTCGTCGCGCAGGGCTTCTCGCTCGTGCGGTCGTTCGAGTACACGCTGCTCATCACGCTCGCGCAGCTGCCCGGGTACGCGGTCTCGGCGTGGCTCGTGGAGAAGTGGGGGCGGCGGGTGACGCTCGCGGTCTTCCTCGCGGGATCCGCCGTCTCGGCCGGGCTCTTCGGCACCGCCGACTCCGTGACGACGATCCTCGTGTTCGGTGCCCTCATGTCGTTCTCGAACCTCGGCGCGTGGGGCGCGCTCTACGCCGTGACCCCGGAGCTCTATCCGACCCGCGTGCGCGCGACCGGTGCCGGCAGCGCGGCGGGCTTCGGGCGGCTCGCGTCGATCGTCGCGCCGCTGTGCGTGCCGCCGCTCCTCGCGCTCGGCGGCGTCGCGCTGCCGTTCGGCGTCTTCGCAGCCGTGTTCGCGCTGGCCGCCGTCGCCGCGCTGACCCTGCCGGACCTCCGCGGCGCGGCCCTCGAGGGCTGAGGGGCGCCGCCGCCGCTACGCGTGCGCGGCGCGCCGGCGGGAGCGACGACGCAGCAGGAGGAGCAGCGCCACGAGGAGCGCGACGACCGCGGCGATCGCGACGCCCACGAGGAGCGGATCCGGACTCGTCGCCTGCGGCACCGCGGCGGCGCTCCCGGCGTCGGGGAACGTGACCGAGACCGAGGTGTCGTGCGCCACGAGGCCGCTCGCGAGCGCCAGCTTCGCGGTCCACGGGCCGGGCGGGATGCCCGGCGCCAGCGTGGCGGCGACATCGGCGGTCGCCCCCGGCGCGATCGTGGTCACGGCATCCACCGGCGACGGCCCGACGGAGAGCGCCCCCGGCCCGTCCGTCAGCGCGAGCGTGCCGGAGACGTCGACGGCGCGGCCGCCGGTGTTGGTGACGGAGGCGACGATGCGCGGGGCGCCGTCGTCGTCGCGTCCTGCCGTCACGGATCCGATCGCGAAGTCGGCGGGCGGCCCGTTGCCGGGGCCGACCGACAGGTAGACCCGGATCCCTACGCGGCTGGCGGCGGCGATGTTGTCGCCGCCCCGCGCGGGCGCGCCCACCTCGGCCCAGACGGCGGCGTAGCGCTCGCCCTCCGCGGCATCGGCGGGCACGGCGATGGTCACCGGCACGTCGGCGCTGGCCCCCGGCGCGAGCTGCAGGACGGGCTGGGCGACGGCGATCCAGGAGGTCAGCTCGTCCGGCGTCGCCCCGTCGAGGCCCACGAAGGCGCCACCCTGGATCTCGGCGCCGCCCGCGTACAGGCGCACCGACTGCGGCGCGCTCGTGCCGTTCTGCACCTGCACCCGGCGGGTGATCGTCGCGCCCGGCTGCACGCGGTCGACGACGTAGGAGCGCGCCCGCGGGTCGTCCTGCGTGGCGACGGGGATGTTCAGGAGTCGGATGCCGATGCCGTCCGCGGGGGTGGGCGCGGGCGACCCGGCTGCCGTCGCCGGGGCGGCGAGGCCGAACACGAGCGCGGACACGATGATCACGATGCTGGCGGTGCGACGCACGACGGGCTCCCGATGCTTGTTGCGAGCACGCCGTCCGGTCGGACGGAATGCGGATGGGGACGGCCGCGGTCGCGGTCGCCCCCACATCACGCGAGTGCTACAGGACGGACTGCGTCAGCGTGGCCGTGTAGTCCGTCGCCGCGAGGGCGTTCACGGGGACGGCGACGGCGACGGCGACCGTCGCACCCCACTTGGCGGTGTTGTTGCCCGTGACCGCGGTGGCGGTCTGGATGGCACCGGCGCCGACGGCCGCGGGGGTCGCGCCGACCGTGACGGTACCCGTGGTGGTGGCGGTCGTGGGCGTGAACGTGATGCCCGCGACGGGGATCGAGGTCTTCGTGGTGGCCGACGTGAACGGCGTGATGCTGACCGAGGAGGTCCAGCCGATCGTGTCGGCGGTGAGGTCGGAGACCTGGACGCCGGCGAGGGTCCCGATGGAGGTCGCACCCGGGGCGACGTTGGAGAGCGCGACCGCGGCGGGAGCCGTGATGCTCAGCGCGCCCGCGGTCACCTCCATCGTCGCGGTGGTGGTCGCCGCGGACGCGGGGAGGGCGGTCAGGCCGGTGAGGGCCAGCGCTCCGACGACGACGGTGGTGGTGGCGATGAGGGACTTGCGCATGATGCCGCCTTGTGGGCTCGTGGTGCACGGGTGCCGGGGATCGCCCCGACAAGCCGAACCGTATGCCCCCTCACGGACGTTCCCCACCACCGGACGAGCTCCGCCCCCCCTGAACGGGGCACGTCCCGTGCAGCCCCCGGAGTTCCGGGCCCTCAGGGCGACGGGCGGTCGCTGGGAAGGTCCCCGTCCGGCCGCCCGGGCACGTCATCCCGGGCGTGGCGGGCGTCGGGTCCGGCCTCTGCCCACGGCCCGCAGGGTGGGATCACCCGCGCTGAGGAGCGCGGATGACGGGCATGACGATCCTGATCCACCCGGTCATGGCGGTCGTGGTGGTCCTCATCGCCTTCGCGGTCGGCGGGACCGGGCGCTCGAACCCGACGCAGGACGCGCAGGACGCCGTCGCCCGCGAGCGCCGCGCGGGCCGGGATTCCGCTGGTCGGCGGGACCCCGATGTCGGACCACGTGGCCTCGGCGCTCGTGAGCGCCGTGCTCGTCCTCCCCGCCGCCTACCTCATCGGGCGGGCGGCCGACCGACGACGTCAGGACGACTGACCCGCGCCGCACGCACGACACCCCCGCGACCAGCAGGTCGCGGGGGCGTCGTCGTGGAACGGATCGCGGATCAGCCCGCGGCCAGTGCCTCCTCGAGCAGGTGCGACAGCGCGTCGAGCTGGACGGAGGTGGATCCGGTCTCGTCGAAGTCCTCGCCGTCGAGCGCGCGCGCCGCGAGGCCCGCCTTGCTGTCGATGAGCTCCGCGATCTTCGCGTCGATGGTCTGCGCCGCGATGATCCGCCACGCGGTGACGGGCTCCTCCTGGCCGATGCGGTGCACGCGGTCGATGGCCTGCGTCTGCTCCGCGCTGGTCCAGCTGAGCTCGGCGAGCACCACGTTCGACGCGGCCTGCAGGTTGAGTCCGACGCCCGCCGCGGTGAGCGAGCAGACCACGACCTTGACCTCGGGGTCGTTCTGGAACGAGTCGATCGCGTTCTGGCGCGCGGCCGGCGACTGGTCGCCGCGGATCGACACGCTCTTCAGCTCGCGCTTCGCGAACGTGGCCTCGGCCTGGTCCATCACGTCGACGTGCTTCGCGAAGAACACGACCTTGCCCACGGATCGCGCGAGCTGGGCGGCGTAGTCGGCCGCGAGCACGGCCTTGGCCTGGCCGATGCGGCGGACCATGGTGAACACGTTCTCGCCGGTCTTCTGCGCCTTGGCCTCGTCGAGCTCGGACTGCGCGACGAGCCGCACGAGGCTCGCGCGCTCGGACGCCGGTCCGTCCATGACGTCGGCGACCGTGGTGCCGCGCGCGCCCACGAGCGCCGTGAAGCGCTTGACGAGCCGCGCCGCGAGCTCGCGCTCGGCCTGGCGGATGGACCGGCCCAGGTCGTCGTCGAGCTCGACCGGCAGGTCGGCGATGCGCTTGGACGGCAGGTCGGTCGCCACGTCGATCTTGCGACGGCGCACGATGCCGAGGTCGATGACCGCGCGCCGGGCCTCGGCGAAGAAGCCGGGGTCGGCGGGCGTGAGGCCCGCCTCCTCCAGCTCGCCCATGAGGCGCGAGGTGGGCTTGTCGCCGTCGATCCAGCCGAGGAACTGCCAGATGGCGCGGAAGTCGTCGATGTCGTTGATGAGCGGCGTGCCCGTCAGCGCCATGAGCAGCGGGTTCGACTGGCGCTGCCGGATGCTCTCGGCGAGCGCGAGCACGAACTTGGAGCGCTGCGACTGCAGGTTCTTGATGAAGTGCGCCTCGTCGACGACCATGCCGCGGAAGCCGAGCGTGCGCAGCCAGCCGATGTGGCGGTCCAGCACCTCGTAGTTGACGATGACCACGTCGGCGAACGCGTCGAGCCCGAGGCCGTCGCCGTGGATCACGGTGGCGCGGCGGTGCGGCGTCCAGCGCTCGACCTCGCGCTTCCAGTTCATCTTGACGACGTTCGGGACGACCACGAGCAGCGGGTACGCGTCGGCGACCGACGCGGCGAGCAGCGCCTGCGCGGTCTTGCCGAGGCCCGGCTCGTCGGCGAGCAGGAACTCGCGGTGGCCGAGGCGCACGCTCTCGAGGAAGCGGGCCTGGTGGCGCATGAGCTCGAGGCCGTGCGGCGAGAGGCGGTCGATGCGCGGGCTCTCGGGCAGGTCCATGCTCGCGATGCCGCCGCCGGCGCCGTACTCGAACGACTTGAACAGCGGGCCGAGCAGCTCCCAGTTCGCCAGCAGGCGCGTGGGGGGCGCGGCGGGCGCGGGCCGGTCGAGGTCGGGCTCGAGGAACGGGTTCGCGAGCACGCGGGCCTTGACCGACGGCGGGACGACCTGGCGCTCGTGCAGCTTGGCGAGCGCGGGATCCTCGGGCTCGGGCTCCGGCTCCTCCTCCACGACCATCTCCACGCCGCCGTCGAACAGCATGTGCTTGCGCATGGCGCGGGCGGCCTCGGAGAGCTTGGCGTCCGGATCCAGCAGCGGCAGCACCGAGGTGTCGCGCGCGGCCGTGCGGGCGAGGATGCTCGCGATGCCGTCGAGGCGCTTGAGGGTCTCGGCGCGCTCGGAGTCGCTGAGCGGGGTGGCCGGGTCCTTCGCGTGCGTGCGCTCCTCGCGCATCAGCACGGCGATGACCTGGAACTTCGTGCGGTTGACGGGCTTCAGCTTGCCGCGCTGGGCCGCCTGCTCGATCTCGCGCACGGCGCGCGCCAGCACGGGGATGAGCCCCTCGTTGTCGATCGTGCGCGTGCGGGCGGAGGACCGCCGCTGGCCGGTGCGAGCCATGCAACTCCTTGTTCACTGCCGGGGCCAGGCCGCGCCTGCGCTCCCGGATCGGAAGGTCGTGAGCCCGTCGCGCACGGTGACGCGTGCGGTCGGACGGCGGCGAGGGGACCTTCCTCGAGCAACCGGGGTTCCGGGTCGGGGGTGGGATGCGGGTCCGCCGCCTGCGCCCGGCCGCCTCGGGGAGGACGGGCACAGGAGGAGTTTAGGGCACGGCGGGCCCGCGATGCGCCGCCGTGCGCGGCGCGGCCCGGCCCGGTCGTCGCCGACCGCCCCGGCCTAGGCTGGATGCATGACGGATCAGGCGACACCCACCGGTACCAACGAGGCGGGCGCCCCCGGCCGCTACGTCGAGGAGGGTGAGTTCACCCGCGACACGAACTACATCGAGGACCGCATCCTCCGCGACGGCTCGCAGGGCTGGCCCGTCGAGGCCGGCCGCTACCGCCTCGTCGCGGCGCGCGCATGCCCGTGGGCGAACCGCTCGGTGATCGTGCGGCGCCTGCTCGGCCTCGAGGACGCGATCTCGCTCGGCCTCCCCGGCCCCACGCACGACGCCCGCAGCTGGACCTTCGACCTCGACCCCGACGGCCGCGACCCGGTCCTCGGCACCGAGCGCCTGCAGGAGTCGTTCTTCGCGCGCTTCCCCGACTACCCGCGCGGGATCACCGTGCCGGCGCTCGTCGACATCCCGTCCGGCCAGGTCGTCACCAACGACTACCCGCAGATCACGCTCGACCTCTCCACCGAGTGGACCGAGCACCACCGCGAGGGCGCGCCGGACCTCTACCCCGAGCACCTCCGCGCCGAGATCGACGAGGTCGCCGACCTCGTCTTCCGCGACGTGAACAACGGCGTGTACAGCTGCGGCTTCGCGGGGTCCCAGGAGGCGTACGAGAAGGCCAACGACCGCCTCTTCGGCCGCCTCGACTGGCTGAGCGACCGGCTCGCCACCCAGCGCTACCTGGTGGGCGACACGATCACCGAGGCCGACGTCCGCCTCTTCACCACGCTCGCGCGCTTCGACGCCGTGTACCACGGCCACTTCAAGTGCAACCGGCAGAAGCTCGACGAGATGCCCGTGCTCTGGGCCTACGCGCGCGACCTCTTCCAGACGCCCGGATTCGGCGACACCATCGACTTCGTGCAGATCAAGCAGCACTACTACCTGACGCACACCGACATCAACCCGACCCGCGTCGTGCCCACGGGCCCCGAGACCTGGGGCTGGCTCGAGCCGCACGGGCGCGAGGAGCTCGGCGGCCGCCCGTTCGGCGACGGCACGCCTCCCGGTCCGGTCCGCGAGGACGAGCGCGTGCCCGAGGGCCACGGCGCGGTGCCGCGCGGCGGACGCGAGACGCGTCCGTCGGAGGCGCCCGCCTCCGTCTCCGGGTCGCCGGTGCCCGGATCGGCGGGCGCCGGATCCGCGGGTCGCGCCTGATGGCCGCGCGCACCACCGCGGCGTCCGTCACCCCGCGCCGCCGGATCCTCGGCCTCGCGATCCGGCACGTCCCCGCCGTCGCGCGATCCATGCGCGGGACGCCCGCGGCGGGCACGCGCGTCGTCCGGCGCTCTGCCGGCGAGCAGGGCCTCCCCCTCGACATCGCCGTCTGGACGCCGCCCGGGCACGACCGCTCGGCGACCGGATCCCCCGTGCTCGTGGTGCTCGCCCGGCACGACGGCGACTGGCTCCCCTCCACCCTCGCGAAGGACCTCCGCGCGGTCGTCGTGGCCATGGCGCCCGACGACGACGCGCAGGCGCTCGCCGGCCTCTCCTGGATCGCCTCGCACGCGGCCGGCTGGAACGGCACGCCGGAGCGCCTCGGGATCCTCGGCGACGGCCCGGGCGCCGACCGCGCGCTGCGGGTCACCGCCCTCGCCCGCGACGCCGACGGGCCGGCCGTGCTGCGGCTCGTGCTCGTGAGCCCGTCCGGCGACGTGCCGACCGGGCAGGCGTCCGACCGGCGGGGCCACGGGCTCGACCGGCTGCCGGACGCGCTCGTGCACGTGGGCGCCGCGGACGAGCGGATCGACCACGTCGTCGAGGGCGTCGCGGCGCTCAAGGCGGCGGGGACGAAGGCGCGGCTCGTGCGGATCCCCCGCGCCGACCAGGGCTGGCTCGCCTATCCGGCCGCGGACCCGGCGCTCGCGCGCCGCTCGCTCGACGAGATCGTCGCGTACCTCCGCCGCGGCCTCACCGAGGAGCGCGCGTTCGGGGTCGGCCCGGCGTAGGCGCGTCCTCCACGGGCACCTTCACGAGGATGCCCGCGGCGATGAACACGATCGTGGCGACGTACTGCAGCGACTGCCAGGTGACGGCCTCGACGGGGATCACGGCGACGGGGTTCCACATGACCGCGACGGCCGCGAGCAGCACGGCGCTCCACCAGCTGCGGGCGCGCACCGAGAACACGATCATGATGAGCGCGAGGATCGCGACCGCGAACCGCACGACCGTGAACAGGTCGCCGTCGATCACCGCGAACCCGGCCAGCAGCACGATGGCGCCGAGGAGCCCGGGCGCGAGCGACGGACGGGTGAACGCGGGGGCGGCGGGGGTGCGGGTCACCGGGCCAGTCTGCCAGCGCGCGCCGGGTGCGGGCCGCGGCTCGGATACCGTGGACGAGCCCGTCCCCGCCCCCCACCCCGAGGAGCCCCCATGCGTGCCGTCGTCTACGAGAAGTTCGGCCAGACCCCCGTCGTCCGCGAGCTGCCGGATCCCGCACCGTCCCCCGCCGGCGTCGTCGTGCGCGTCGAGGCCACGGGCGTGTGCCGCAGCGACGCGCACGGCTGGCTCGGCCACGACGACGGCATCGCGCTCCCGCAGGTACCGGGCCACGAGCTGGTCGGGCGGATCCACGAGGTCGGCCCCGAGGTCACGCGCTTCCACGTCGGGGACCGCGTCACCGTCCCGTTCGTCTGCGCGTGCGGCCGCTGCCCCGAGTGCCGCGCCGGCGACGGCCAGGTGTGCCGCGACCAGACGCAGCCGGGCTTCACGCACTGGGGGTCCTTCGCCGAGCTCGTCGCGCTGCACGACGCCGACGTGAACCTGATCCCCGTCCCCGACGAGCTCGACGCGGGCGCGGCGGCGCTCCTCGGCTGCCGCTTCGCCACCGCGTCCCGCGGGCTCGTGCACCGCGCCCGGATCCAGCGCGGCGAGCGCCTCCTCGTCATCGGCTGCGGCGGCGTGGGCCTCAGCGCGGTGATGATCGGCGTGGCGGTGGGCGCGGAGGTGATCGCGGTCGACGTCGACCCGGCCGCCCTCGCGCGCGCGTCGGAGCTCGGCGCCGAGTACACGATCGACTCGTCCGACCTCTCGGAGCTCGACGTCCTCGACGCGATCCACGCGGTCTCGCCCGACGGCGTGCAGGTGTCGGTGGAGGCGCTCGGCCGCGAGTCCACGCTCCGGATCAGCCTGCTGGCCCTCGCGCCGACGGGCCGCCAGGTGCAGATCGGCCTGTTCGCGAGCGAGCCGACGGTGCCCGTGCCGTTCGTCATCAGCCAGGAGCTGAGCCTGCACGGCAGCCACGGAATGCCCGCGCACGACTACGCGGAGCTGATGGCCATGGTCGCCTCGGGCGCGCTCCGCCCGGAGCTGCTCATCGAGCACCGCATCGCGCTCGACGACGCCCCGGCCGCGCTCGAGGCGCTCGCGTCGGGCGACCGCTCGGCGGGGATCACGCTGGTCGAGGTCGGCTGAGCGCGGCCGGCCGGGCTACCGCGGCCCGTCGAACCAGGCGTCGATCGCGGCGGTGATGCCCGAGTCGTCGACCACGACGTCCGGCACGACGGGCACGCCGTAGCGCCTCCCCGTGCGATCCGTGTCGACCCCGACCGTGCGATTCACGATCGCGCCGTCGACGAGGTACCGCGGATCGTTCTCCGTGCTGAAGCCGAAGGTCGGCTGACCGAACGAGCGCACGCCTTCCTGGCCGACGAACGCGATGGCGGCGGCCTCGCCGGAGCTCACGGTCATGCCGTCGGTGAGCACCGCGATCGGGAGGCCTGCGGGCACCCGGCCCGCGCCGCTCGTCGCGACGACCTGCCCGTCGTCGGCGACGGCGCCGCCGCCCACGGTGACGGGCCGCGATCGATCCGCGTGCTCGAAGGACATGACCCGGCCCTCGTCGAGGAGCGGCGACAGGGCCGCGAGCATGGGTCACATGTCGCCGCCGTGGTTCCCGCGGAGGTCCACGACCCAGCCGCGCGTGGTCGCGGGCGCCGCGTCGACGAGTCCCTGCGCGCCCGCGTCGACGTAGCGCTGGCGGGAGGCCTCGTCTCCGCCCAGGAGCCCGGGGACGACGATGGTCGTGATCCCGTCGGCCGTGGAGACCGTGGGCCGAGGCGCCGCCGCATCGGATGCCGGTGCCTCGTCACCGAAGAGCGCCGCGGCATCCACGGGACCGAGGAACGTGCTGTGCTCGCCGCCCAGCTCCTTCGCAGCCCCGGAGAGCGCCGGGTACGTGCCTGCGTAGGTGCGCGCCCGGGCCGCCTGCGCGTCCACCTGCGCTCGGACCTCCGCGACGCGGGCGGGATCCGCCTGGAGCCCGTCGACCATGAGGTCGACGGCCATGTCGGCGTAGTGCTGCGGCGACGGCGGGACGTCGAGGAGCCCAGCGCGCTCGAGCGACGGGGTCGCCGCCACGGTGCCGCCCACGAGGACGACGACGAGGACTGCGAACGCGAGGGGCAGGCGGCTGAGGATGCGGGCTCGACGCGAGGTCACGTGCCCACCCTGGCGGACGCGCGTGTGGTGCGGGCGATCGCTCCCCCGCCGCGCCTCCCCTAGAGCGCGCCCTGCAACTCGGAGCCCGCCGGGATCGGCGTGAGCCGCGTGACGACGGCCGGCCCGGTGATGAGGCCGGCGAGCGACGCGCCCATGCGCGCGACGGCCTCGCCGGCGCCGTGCGCGTCGAGGTCCTCGACGGACGACCACTTCTCGAGCATGACGATGGTGCCGTCGGGGGCGTCGTGGATCGCGTAGACCTCACAGCCCTCCTCCTCGTGCACCTCGGCGATGCCGCGGGACAGGGCGGCGACCGCCTCGTCGTGCTTCCCTTCGACGGGCGTGAAGACGGCGGTGACGACGACGGGCTGGGACATGGGGATCTCCTCGGTTCGGGTGGTGCGGGTGGGGATGGGGGCGCGGGCGGGATCGCTCACGGGCGCGGGATGTTCCGCAGGTTCGAGCGGGCGAGCTTCACGGCCTCGCCGACGCCGCCGTTCATCACGATCTTCGACATCGACAGCGCGAAGCCCTTCACCTGCGCGGCCGTGATCTCCGGCGGGATCGAGAGGGCCATCGGGTTGGTCACGAGATCGACGAGCGCCGGCCCGTCGTGCGCGAACGCGGCCTCGAGCGCGCCGCGGATGTCGGCCGGGTCCTCGACGCGCTGGGCGTGGATCCCGAGGGCGGCGGCCACAGCGGCGTAGTCGACCATGGGCACGTCGACGCCGAAGTCGGGGATCCCGTCGACGAGCATCTCCACCTTCACGAGACCGAGCGTCGAGTTGTTGAAGACCACGATCTTCACGGGCAGCCCGTACGCCGCCACCGTCACGAGCTCGCCCATGAGCATCGAGAGGCCGCCGTCGCCGGAGACCGACACGACCTGCCGCTCCGGGAACGCGACCTGCGCGCCGATGGCCTGCGGCAGCGCGTTGGCCATGGATCCGTGCACGAGCGACCCGATCATCCGCCGCCGCCCGTTCGGCGTGAGGTAGCGCGCGGTCCACACGTTGCACATGCCGGTGTCGCTCGTGAAGACGGTGTCGTCGCCCGCGACCTCGTCGAGGATGCTGGCCGCGTACTCGGGGTGGATCGGCTTCAGCTTCTCCGCCTTCGACGTGTACGCGCCGACGACCTGCTCCACCTTCCTGTCCTGCTCCTTCAGCAGCTCCTCCAGGAAGCGCCGATCGGTCTTCCGCTCGACGAGCGGCAGCACCGCGCGGATCGTGGAGAGCGCGTCGCCGTGGATCGCGATGTCGACGTCGGTGCGGCGGCCGAGGCGCTCGGGCGCGATGTCGATCTGCGCGGTCCGCACCTCCTTGCCGGGCAGGAACTGGTCGTAGGGGAAGTCGGTGCCGATGAGGATCAGCAGGTCGGCGCCCGAGATGCCGGCGGCCGCGGCGCCGTAGCCGATGAGGCCGGTCATGCCGACGTCGAACGGGTTGTCCTGCTGGATCACGTCCTTGCCGCGCAGCGAGTGCCCGACCGGCGCCGCGATCTTGTCGGCCAGCTCCATGAGCTCGGCGTGGGCGAATCCCGCGCCCCGGCCCGCGAAGATCGCCACGCTCCTCGCGTCGTCGATGGCCGCGGCGAGCGCGCGCACGTCCTCCTCGGCGGGCACGATCGCGGGGCGCCGCGGCAGCGAGAACGCGGGCGCCTCGCCCTCGGCCTCGAACTCGGCCACGTCGCCCGGCAGCGTGATGACGCTGACGCCGCCGAGGGCGAGCGCGTGCCGCATCGCCTGGTCGACGACGCGGGGCGCCTGGACGGCGGTGGAGATCATCTCCGTGTAGTGCGAGCACTCGACGAAGAGGCGGTCGGGGTGCGTCTCCTGGAAGTAGCCGGAGCCGATCTGGTTCGTGGTGATGTGGCTCGCGATGGCGAGCACGGGCGCGCCCGAGCGGTGCGCGTCGTAGAGGCCGTTGATGAGGTGCAGGTGGCCGGGTCCGCAGGATCCGGCGCACACCGCGAGCTTGCCGGTGAGCTGCGCTTCGGCGGAGGCGGCGAACGCGCCGGCCTCCTCGTGCCGCACGTGGATCCAGTCGATGCCGCCCGTGCGGCTGCCGCCCGTGCGCCGCACCGCGTCGACGACCGGGTTGAGGCTGTCGCCGACGACCCCGTAGATGCGGCTCACCCCCGCCTCGATGAGCTGGGCGATGAGCTGGTCGGCGACCGTGCGAGCCATGTTGCGTCCTTCCGTCGGTGCGTCCAGTCAATACCCGCCGCCTCCGCGCGACCTCCGCGCCGCCCGCGCGGCCCCGGCGGGAATGCGCCCGGACCAGGCGCGTTGACCCTCACGTGACCGACACGACGACCGATCCCGCCCGCCCCGCCGCCGCCGCCGACCCCGACGCCCTCGCCCGCTACGAGGCCTGGCACCGCGCCCGCCTCGCCGCCGTGACGAGCCCGTTCGGCAGCCTCGCGCTGATCCAGACGACGTGGCTCGAGCCGGGTCAGGAGGTCAGCGACCTGGAGGCACTCGAGGGCCAGCCCGACACCGTGCAGCTCACCCGCATCGAGCGCATCTCGCTCGACACCGGCGAGCCCGAATACGGCTACCGGCTCTGGGACGCGGCGTCCCCGAAGAACCGCGCGTTCGAGGACATCGAGGTCTACCCCTACGCGCCCGAGTGGATCCTCGAGGGCCGCTTCGAGCGCGTCGACGACGAGCGCGTCGACGACGACCGCGTGATCCCGTTCGAGCACATCGCCGACGCCGGCCGCACGCGCGAGCTGCCCGTACCCGGCGACATCGTGGTGGAGATCGACGGGCGCGAGGTGCGCCTCAGCGCCTTCGCCGACGGGGACCGCCTCCAGCTCGTCTTCGCCGACGCCACCACGGGCCGCGAGAGCTACGCGCCCAGCCGCTTCCTCTTCCTCCCGCGCCCGGATGGCGACGGACCCGTGACCCTCGACTTCACGCGCGCCGTCGTCCCGCCCTGCGGCTTCTCCGACTGGATGAACTGCCCGCTCCCGCCCGCCGGCAACCGCCTGACGGCGGCCGTGCGCGCCGGCGAGCGCCGGGTGGTCTACCGCGACGAGGCCTGAGGCGCGGGCACGCGCACTGCCACCGGCGCAGGCCGCGGGCGCGGGCGCGGACCCGGCTCAGCCCGTCGGCAGCTCGGTGCCCGCCGCCCACACGCGGGTGACCGCGAGGTCGGGTGACAGCGCCACGACGTCCGCCGCGTGTCCCGCGCGCAGCAGGCCGAGGCGGTCGTCCACGCCGAGCGCCCGCGCCGGCACGAGGGTGAGGGCGGCGATCGCGTCCGGCAGCGCCAGGCCGACCTCGCGCACCGCGATCCGCAGCGCCTGGTCCTGCGTGAGCGTCGAGCCCGCGATGGTGTCGGCGCCCGCGAGCCGGGCGCTGCCGTCCCGCACGTCGACGTCGAGCGCGCCGAGCCGGTAGCGGCCGTCCGCGGATCCGGCTGCCGCCATCGCGTCCGTGACGAGCGCGACGCGGCCGGGCGCCGCGCGGAGCAGCAGACCCGCGACGGAGGGCGCCACGTGCACGCCGTCGAGGATCAGCTCGAGCGTCACGCGCTCGTCGGCGACGGCAGCCATGATCGGGCCGGGCTCCCGGTGGTGGATCCCCGGCATGGCGTTGAACGCGTGCGTCAGCACGGTCGCGTCCGCGTCGAAGGCGGACCGCGCCACGTCGCCCGAGCACGTCGTGTGCCCGACGGCGGCGACCACGCCGGCGGCGACGAGGCGCCGGATCGCGTCGAGTGCGCCGTCGAGCTCGGGCGCGATCGTGACCTGCCGGAGCACGCCCTCCCCCGCCTCCAGCAGCGCCTCGATGCGCGCGGGCGTCGGATCGACCAGGTGCTCGTGCGCGTGGGCCCCCGCCGCGTGCGGCGACAGAAACGGGCCCTCGAGGTGCGCGCCGAGGACGGTCGGGTCGTCGGTCATCGCGTCGCGGATCCGCCCGAGCGAGCGCACGAGGTCGGGCACGGGGTTCGCGACGAGGCTCAGCACCGACCGCGTCGTGCCGTGCCGCCGGTGCAGGGCGACGGCGGCGCGGATCCCATCGGCCCCGTCGTCGTGGGATCCGCCCGCGCCGCCGTGCACGTGCAGGTCGACGAAGCCGGGCACGAGCGTCGCGTCGCCGAGGTCGACGGTGCGATCCGCGGGCGGCGCCTCGCGTCCGCTGCTGACGGCGGTGATGCGGTCGCCGTCCATCAGGACCCACGCGTCGTCGACGGCGCCGCGCGCGTCGACCGCCCGGGCCGCGCGGAGGAGCGTGGTCACGGTCTCGTCGTGCGCGCTCATGCGGTCATCCTCCCGCACGGAGCGCGGCGCACCGTGCCCGCGTCCGGCCCCGGCGGGCCCGCCGCCGCGGCCGGGACCTCCTCCGATCAGCCCGCCGGGACGGTGACCGTGGCGGCCGCGATCGTGGCGAGGGTCAGGTGGTCCGGGGTCGATCCGCCGCCCGCGCTGACGCTCACGTCGTAGCGGCCGGCGCCCACGGGGACGCTCACGCTGTAGGGGCGGTCGCTGCCGGCGCGGGTCACGGCCAGCGTGGCCTGGGGGGTCACGCCGGCCGAGGCGCCACGGCCGTCCCCGATGTCGAGCGTCGCACGGTCCGTGCCGTCGCGGAGGGTCACCGCGTCGATGTCGACGCGGTACCCGCCCGAGACGGGGGCCACCCGCACGCCGGAGAGGATGTGCGGCGCGGTCTCCGCCGCGACGGCCGGATCGGTCGTCGCGCCGATGGATCCGGCGACGCCGTCACCGGGCGCCGTGGTCGGCGCGCGCGGGGGCGGAGGGGTTCTTCGGGGTCATGGGTTCCTGCTCCCTGATCACGTGCACAGCCGGGAGGGCGGCATGACCAGTGCAGGAGGACGCGTGTCGCGAGAGCGTATGCCCTGCCCCATTCGCTCGCCCTACCCGGGCGGCACGAGCCCGCCCCCCCAGACCCGTGCCTCAGCCGAGCACCTCGGGCCGCTGCCACTCCGCACCGTGCACGTGCTGGTCGAGGAACGCGAGCACCGTCCGGTACCAGACCACCGAATGCTGGGGCTTCAGCACCCAGTGGTTCTCGTCCGGGAAGACCAGGAACCGGTGCGGCGTCGTACCGTCGTCGGCCGCGTGGTGCTCGGCGAGCTCCGACCAGAGGCGCAGGCTCTCGCCGATCGGCACGCGGTAGTCGCGGTCGCCGTGGATCACGAGCATGGGCGTCACGATGTCGCGCACCGAGTGGTGCGGCGAGTTCCGGTCGAGGCCCTCGTCCGTGAAGATGCTCTGCCAGTACTGCGACGAGTCGGTGGTCGGCCCGAACTGGTCGAGCGCCCACAGGCTCGCGTGGCTGACGATCGCGCGGAAGCGGTCGGTGTGGCCCGCGACCCAGTTGGCCATGTAGCCGCCGAACGAGCCGCCCATCGCGGCCGTGCGCGTCTCGTCGATGTCGGCGCGCGCCTCGACGGCGTCGGTGATCGACATGAGGTCGGTGTAGGGCGCCTCGCCCCACGCGTCCCAGCCGCGCGCGATGAAGTCGAGCCCGTAGCCGGTGCTCAGCGCGGGATCCGGCAGCAGCACCGCGTAGCCGCGCGCCACCATCACCTGCGGCGTCCAGCGCCAGCTCCACGCGTTCCAGCTGTTGAGCGGACCGCCGTGGATCCACAGCAGCAGCGGCGCGGGCGCCTCGGCCGACGCGCCCTCCGGCAGCAGCAGCCAGCCGCGCACGCGCGCGCCGTCGGCGGCCGTCGTCTCGACCTCGGTCATGGTGCCGGTGGTCGCGGGGACGGGCGCGGGCGTCGCGAGCTCCGTGACGGATCCGTCCGCCGCCGACACGCGCACCGGGTGCGCGGGCGCCATCCACGAGGAGCGGAGCGCGAGCACGTCGCCGGTCTCGCGGTCGACCCGCACGTCCGTGTAGGAGTGGTCGTCGGTCGTGAGCTGCGTGACGGCGTCGTCGAGGCCGATGCGGAAGACGGGGCCGCGGCCGTCCTGGTCGGCCGTGACGACGAGGCCCTGCGAGTCGGCGTCGAACCGCAGCGACGACGGCCAGCGGTCCCAGTCGGCGGCGACGCGGCGGGCGTCGGATCCGTCGAGCGCGGACACCCAGATCTCCTGCTGCGTGGGCGCGGCCGGGGTCGCGCGGTCGGTGCGCACGTAGGCGAGCAGCGCGCCGTCGGGGCTGATGGCGGGCATCTCGAGGTCGACGCCGGGCACGTCGACGAGCGTGGTGCGCTCCCCGGTGGCGACGTCGATCGACACGAGCGCCTGGCGGAAGCCGCGGCGCTCCTTCACGCCCACCGCGACGACGAGCGTGCGGCCGTCCGGCGAGAGCGCGGCGGCCGCGTGGTCGAGGCTGCGGCCGGGCCGCGGGGTGAGGTCGCGCGGGCGCGGCAGCGAGGTCGGGTACGGCTGCGCGGTGGCGGCGGGCGCGGCGGCCGCGGATCCGCCGTCCTCCGATTCCGCCTCGGCGGCGAGCGCGGCGGCCGCGTCCGCGGTCGTGGGCCGGGCGGGCTCCTCGACGAGCGCGTCGGCGAGGTCGAGGGCGAAGAGGTGCGGCTCGTCGGGGCCGAGGTCGTGGTCCCAGTACCGCACCGGGTAGCTGTCGTGTAGGACCGCGTTCACCTCGAGGTCCGACCGGGTCTTCCGGGCCACGGCGTCGGCCTCGAGCGAGCCGGATCCGGGCAGCAGCGGCGCGTGCAGGATGACGGTGGCGGCGTCGCGCGCGACGGCCGCGATGCCGTCCACCCCGCCGGCCAGGCGGGTCAGCGCGCGGGCCTCGCCGCCGGCGGCCGGGAGGATCCACAGCTGCGCGGCCTCCTTCCCGTCGGCGTCGTCGGCGTCGGGGCGGGAGGAGACGAAGAGGAGGTCGCCGGTCGCGGTGAAGGCCGCGCCCGCCTCGCTCTTCGCCGAGCGCGTGAGGCGCTGCGGCACGCCGCCGCCGGCCGCGGGCACGACCCAGAGGGCGTGGCGGTAGCCGGTCCTGGCGGCGTCGAGGGTCGTGACGGTGAGCACCGCGCGGCGTCCGTCGGGCGAGAGCACGAGGCCGCCGAGGCGCGGGAGGGCGATGAACTCGTCGAGCTCGGAGAAGGGGGTGCGGGAGTCGGGCATGCCTCCACGCTAGCCGCGGCGCCTCTCGACCCCGGCCGACGGGGCCGCGACGGCCGGCGCTCTCCCGCCGAGCGCGGCGCGGGGCGGGATCCTTTGGGCCCCAATCGCTGGCGTCGTCACGGTAGGATCGGGCGCCTGGAGCGGCGAGCCGGTCGGGTCGGGAGGCCCGCGCGCGTCTCGCGGAGGCTCATCGCGGAGGCGGCCCTCGAGGTCGGCCTGAGCACCCTCACCCTCACCTCCCTCGCGCACCGCCTCGGGGTCGACCACTCGACGCTGTACCGGCACGTCGCCAGCCGCGACGACATCGTCCTGCTCGCGTGCGACACCGCCATCGCGCGCATGGACTGGCCGACCGTCCCCGACGCGCCCGCCGCGCGGCTCACCGCGCCCGACGACACCTCGTGGCGCACCTACCTCGAGCAGGCCGTCGAGCGCGTGTGGGACATGTACGACCGGCACCCGGGCCTCGCCAGCGCCATCCACCACCTCGACACGGCGCCCGACCAGGTCGTCCTGCGCTTCACCGGGGCGATCGGCGACCTCACCCGCATGGGCTTCGCGGAGGCGGAGGCCGTGCTGGTCCTCGACACCGTCCTCGACATCGGCGTGGAGTCCTACGTCGGGTGGGAGCGCGTGCTGGCGGCGGGCGGCGGTGCGGGCGACCAGCCCGCGTCGTCGTCGCCCATCGTGGACTCCAGGATGCCCGCCGCCATGGGACGCGGGCTGCTCGCCCTGGCCGCCGAGGGGATCGCCGCCGACCACGCGGCCGACGCCGACGCCGCGGCGGCCACCCAGGCGTCCCGTCGCGGCGGACCCGCGCACTCCTCGGGCGCCCCCGACGCGCTGCACGCGCGCGAGGAGGAGGCCCAGCGCGACGCCCTCGGCACGATGGACCGCGTCACCGCCCGGTTCTCCGGCGAGGTGTCGACGGGATCCGCCGCGACGCCGCGCGACTGGTGGCGGCGCAAGCTCGGCGTGATCCTCGCGGGCGTGGGCGGGCTGCGCTCCCCCGCACCCGACGCGTCGGACCGCTAGGGCCGGGCCGGCCCGTCCGCGTCGTCGGCGCCCGCGTCGTCCCCGGCGTCCCGCGCGGCGAGCACGGGCGCGAGCACCGCGCGGACCGCCTGGGCCCCGTCGTCGTTCAGGTGCAGCCGGTCGTCCGTGAGCGTGGGGTCGAGCTCGCCGTCGCCGAAGCCGAGGGCGGGCCACAGGTCGACGTGCTCGGCGCGGACCGCCGGCGCGTACTGGCGGATGTGCACGTTGACCACGCGGATCCGCTCGGCGTGCTCGCGACCGCGGGGCGGCACGGTGAGGACGACGATCCGGGCCGCAGGCAGGTCGCGTCGGAGTTGCGCGAGGATCGTCTCCAGCGCGCGGACGGTCGCCTCCGGACCGCGGCGCGCGGCGCCGAGGTCGTGCGTGCCGCAGGACAGCACGACGGTCGCGGGATCCGCGGACACCGCGTCCGGCAGGAGCGCGAGCACGTCGTCGGTGGTCTGGCCGGCCCGCCCGAGGTCCACGATCCGCGTCTCCGCGTCGTCGCCGTCGGATCCGCGGACGATGGCGCCCCAGCCGCCGTCCCCGGTGAGGCTGTCGCCCAGCAGGACGGTCGTGCGCGTGCGCGGTGCCATGGATCCGCCTCTCGTCGTGCCCATCATGGTCCCCGCACCCGCGGAAGTCACCGGCCGGGCGCCCGCCTCGGCGGCGCTACCGACGCGACACCCGCCGCCACCAGCGGCGCCGGCGCGGGGAGAGCACGAGCACGGCGACGGCGATGAGGAGCGGGAGGGACAGGATCGCGGCGACCAGGGCGCCCGCCTGCCCGGGGTTCAGGGGGATGCCGAGCACGTCGATGGTCACGCGCGACGCGGCGCCGTCGGTGAGGTCGGTGATGCTGCGGTCGTCGGCCGCGTCCACCGGCACGGGCTTCCACGCCTCGGCGGCCGCGGGGTCGGGCGTCGTCGAGTCCGACGGCGTCCGCGCCGCGGCCGATCCGTCGCCCGAGATGATCGCGAGGTCGGCGCGCGCCTGCACGGGCGCGGACACGCTCATCGTCACGGCGGTCGCGAGGCCGGCCGACGCGAGGGCGATGCCCACGAGGGTCAGGAGGATCAGGCCGACGCGCGGGGCCCCGATCCGCCGGCTCACCGTGCGGCCCCGTCTGGGGCCGGCTCGGCCTCGCGGCGCTTGGTCGCGGCGAGCGCCTTCGCGGTGATGCGGGTGGCCATCGACGTGAAGATCACGCCGTGGAAGGGCAGGATCGAGAACCAGTAGAGCCGGCCGGCGAGGCCGGACGGGAAGAAGATCGCGCGCTGCCGGTAGTCGCTGCCGCCGCCCTCGCGGGGCGTGGAGCTGAGCTCGAGCCAGGCCTCGCCGGGCAGCTTCATCTCCGCGCGCAGCCGGAGTGAGGATCCGCGCTCGATGTGCTCGACGCGCCAGAAGTCGAGCGCGTCGCCCGTCTGCAACGTGGTCGCGCTGCGGCGGCCGCGGCGCAGGCCCACGCCGCCGACGAGCTTGTCCATCCACCCGCGCGCGGCCCAGGCGACCGGCAGCGAGTACCAGCCGTTGTCGCCGCCGATCGACTCGATCACGGCCCAGAGGTCCTCGGGCGCGGCGTCGGTCGCGCGCTCCTTGAGGTCGAGGTAGACGGTGTGGCCCGACCACTCGGGGTCGCTCGGCAGCAGGTCGCTGGGCGCGCCGACCACGGCGGAGTCCTTCCAGCTGGTCTCGACGACGCCGTCGCGCATCTTGCCGAGGGCGAGGCGCACGGCGCGGCGGTAGCCGGTGAGGCCGCCGTCGGGGTCGGGGACGTAGGCGGAGATGTCGTGCTCGCCCATCACGCAGTCGTACTGGAGCGACTCGATGATGGGCACGGCCAGCGAGCGCGGGATCGGCGTGACGACGTTGACCCAGTGCGCGGCGAGGCGCGGGGCGAAGACGGGGATGGAGGCGATGGGACGCTGCGGCAGGCCGGCTTCGACCGCGTACCCGTTCAGCATCTGGCCGTAGCGGAGCACGTCGGGCCCGCCGATGTCGAAGGTGCGGTTGAGGTCGTCGGGCAGGTCGGCCGCGGCGACGAGGTAGTAGAGGACGTCGCGGATCGCGATGGGCTGGATGAAGTTGCGCACCCAGCCGGGCGCGGGCATGAAGGGCAGGACCTCGGTGAGGTGGCGGATCATCTCGAACGACGTGGAGCCGGATCCGATGACCACGCCCGCCTGCAGCGCGATGGTGGGCACGCCGCTCGCGAGGAGCACGTCGCCGACGGCCTTGCGGCTCGCGAGGTGCTTCGAGAGCTCGTCGGAGTCCGGGTGCAGCCCGCCGAGGTAGACGATGCGGCCGACGCCCGCGGCCTTCGCGGCGGTCGCGACGTGCTCGGCGGAGGCGCGCTCCGAGGAGGCGAAGTCGCCCGTGGATCCCATGCCGTGCACGAGGTAGTAGAGGACGTCGACGCCGTCGACCGCGGGATCGAGGGTGGCGGCGTCGGCGAGGTCGCCGCGCACCACCTCCACGTCGTCGCGCCACGGCACGTCGGTGAGGCGACGGGGATCCCGCACGAGGACTCGCACCCGGAAGCCGGCCTCGAGGAGGCGGGGCACGAGCCGGCCGCCGATGTAGCCCGTCGCTCCGGTCACGAGGGCGAGACGGGAGGCGGCGCTCGGCGATGTCATTCCCTCACGCTAGGCAATCAGCCTGGCAAGCGGCTCCCAGGAGCCGGGACAGCGGGTGGGCGACGCCTGCGTCCCCGCCCGCGGATCAGCCCTCGGCGGACTCGAGCTCGGCGAGGTACCGGCGCCAGGTGGCGCCGTGCTCGGCCTCGCACGTCGCCCAGTCCACCGGGCTGCCGTGGACGAGGTCCTCGAGCAGGTCGAGGTGCAGGCGCCAGCTGGCCTTGATCACGTTCGCGATGCCGGCCGGGAGGAAGCCGGAGACCGTGACGCCGATCTCCGTCTGCCGGTCGCGCGGACCGCCGGGCACCTCGTGGAGGCGGATGAGGAAGCGGGCCGAGACCTCGCCCTCGTGGACGAACGTGTAGTCGATCGCCCGCCCCTCCTCGAAGCGCGTGACGACCCCGCCGGACGCGGAGGCGAGGCTGCGGTCGGGCACCGTCATCCACACGAACCAGAACTCGCCGCCGTCCCCCTGCTCGATGGACGCCTCGGCGAGCCAGCCGGAGACCATGTCGGCGTCGGAGACCGCGTCCCACACGATGAGCGGCGGCAGGTCGACGAGCCGGCGGAAGACGAACTCGTACGGGAGGAAGACGGTGGACTCGCGGGCCTCGGAGAAGAAGGCGCCGGGGAGGGCGCGGAACCGGGTGCGGACGGCGCCCGGATCGGCGTCCCGGTCGTCGTCGAGGCCGGCGGACTCGGGCATGCCCTCGTCGAGCTCGCGGGACGCGAGGCGCGCCTCGGCGGCCTCGGTGTGCTCGAGGGCCGGGGCGCCGCCGCGGCGGGAGCGGGTCGCACCGTCGGCGTGCAGGTCGGACGCCTCGCGGGGGGCCTGTCCGGGGGTGTGTTCGGGATCCACGTGCCGAGCCTAGATGCCGACCGCCGGTAGGGTCCGTGAATTCCACACAGGTGTCAGGGTGAGGAGGTCGAGGCCATGCGGACCGCGGGCCGCGCGTCTCGCCGACGGCCGCGGGGCCGCCCGTATCCTGGACGCCGGTCGACGGGCGGATCCGGGACCGGGACAGGACGAAGATGCCTCGCACGCTCGCGCTCGCCGTCGACTTCGGCGGCACCAAGGTCGAGTCCGCGCTCGTGGACGACGCGGGCCGCGTGCTCGAGGGCAGCCGCTTCCGCGGCCCGACGGGGCCGGAGCGATCCGCCGACGAGCTGCTCGACGCCGTGCTCGGGGTCGCCCGCCGGGCCCTCGCCGCCCTGCCCGACGACGCCGTGGTCGTCGGCACCGGGCTCGCGGCGGCCGGCCCCGTCGACGTGCCGCACGGCCTCGTCTCGCCGCTCAACGTCGCCGCGTGGCGCGACTACCCGCTGCGCGACCGTGTCGCCGAGCTCACGCCCGACGTCCCCACGACGCTCCAGATGGACGGCCTCGCGATCACGCTCGCCGAGCACTGGGTCGGCGCCGGCCGAGGCCACGACCACGTGATGGGGATGATCGTCTCCACCGGGATCGGCGGCGGGCTCGTGCTCGGCGGCCGCACCGCCGCGGGATCCACGGGCAACGCCGGCCACATCGGCCACGTCGAGGTCGCCGGGTTCGACGACCCGTGCACGTGCGGCGGGCGGGGGTGCGTCGAGGCGATCGCGTCGGGACCGAGGAGCGTCGCGTGGGCGCGCGCGCAGGGGTGGACGGGATCCACCGGCGAGGACCTGGCCGCCTCCTACCGCGACGGCGACGAGACGGCCGTCGCGGCCGTGCGGCGCGCGGGCCTCGCGATCGGCCGCGCCGTCGCGTCGGCCAGCTCGCTCGTGGACCTCGACGTCGTGGCGATCGGCGGCGGGTTCAGCCGCGTCACGCCCGACCTCTTCGACATGATCCGCGAGCCCATCGCCCTCCGCGAGCAGTTCGGCTTCGTCACGAAGACGCGCGTCGTGCCCTCCGGCCTCTCCTCGGACGGCCCGATCATCGGCGCGGGCGCCCTCGTGCACCGCCGGGAGATGGTCCCGAGCTTCTGAGCCCGCCGCCGGAGCGGGTCAGCGCTCGCGGACGGCCTCGCGGGGCGCACGGTCCCAGGTGTCCTCGAGCATGCGCGGCCGCGCGAGGTAGAAGCCGGACGCGGACGCCACCGCGACCATGGCGAACAGCATGAGCAGCGGCGCGGTCCAGCCGCCGGTCGCCTCGTGCAGCACGCCGAACATGAGCGGGCCGATCGCGCCGATCGAGTAGCCGATGCCCTGCACGAAGCCGCTCAGCGCGACCACTCCCCCGTGCGTGCGGGTGCGGAGGTTGATGAGCACGAAGACGAGCGGGAACAGCAGCGGGCCGGATCCCGCGGCCGCCACCCAGAGCAGCGGCGCGGCGGCGGGGGCGACCAGGAGGCCGACGTAGCCGACGACGACGAAGAGCACGCCGACCTGGATCAGCGTGCCGACGTTCTTCATGCGCGCCGCGAGCAGCGGCATGATGATCGCCGCCGGCAGCCCCATGAACCCGAACACGGCGAGCAGCGCGCCCGACGCGACGGGCGTCTGCCCCGCGGTGTCCTGCAGGAGCGCGGGCAGCCAGGCGAACATCGCGTACGCGTTGAAGGACGAGGCCGCCTGGATCCCCACGAGCGCCCACGCGACCGGCGAGCGGAACACGCGGCCGGTGACGGCGGCGGGCGCCTCCTCCACCTGGTCGAGGGCGGCCGCGGCGGCGCGCTCGCGGCGGGTGTCGCGGCGGTGCTGGACGAGGAGCGCCACCCACGGCACGAGCGCGACGACGGCGACCGTGGCCCACGCGCCGATCGCGACGCGCCAGCCCGCACTGTCGGCCAGCGGCGCGGCCACGAGCGAGGGCACGCCCGTGCTGATCGACATCATCACGGTGGTGAGCGAGGTGAGCGGCCCGATCCGGCCGGGGAAGTACTTCTTCACGAGCGGCGGCAGGAGCACGTTGCCGAGGCCCATGCCCGCGAGCGACAGGATCGTGCCGATGCCGAAGACGACCACCGTGTCGGATGAGGCCCGCAGCAGGTGCCCGACGACCATGGCGACGAGACCCACCACCACGGTGAGCTCGAGGCCGAGACGGCGCGAGATCGCGGGCGCGAGAAGGCCGAAGAGCGCGAAGCACACGGGCGGCAGCGCGCCGAGGACGCCTATCGAGACGGAGTCGAGCGGCACGTCGCGGCCGATCTCGTCGACGATCGGCGAGAAGACGGCGACGGCCGTCCGGAGGTTGAGGGCGACCAGCACGATGCCGACCAGGGCGAGGAGGGCACCCGCACGGGGAGCTGCGGGAGTCGTCGTCACCACCAGATTCTACGGCGGCCGGAATAGGCTCTCGGCCATGAGCGAGATCTCCCGGCACCTGCCCCTCAGCCAGCGCGCGTCCCAGCCCGAGGCGAAGGTCACGGGTGTCTGGAGCGACGAGATCGCCGACGTGCTCGACCGCACCGCCGACCTCCTCGCGTCCCTCGACGCCGACGGCTGGGAGGCGGCCAGCATGTGCGAGGGCTGGACCGTGCGCGACGTCGCCGGCCACATCGTCTGGCGGGTCGGCGCGAGCAACACCGCGATGGTGCGCACGGCGATCGGGTCCATGCGCCGCCGCCCGCACCTCAACCCCATGCACGCGATGGACGACCTCAGCGCCGACGAGGCGGAGCGCTCCCCAGAGGACCTGGTCGCGCGGATCCGCGCCATCGCCGCCGAGAAGCGCGCCGGGAAGGGCCGCAAGCGCCTCCCGGAGCTGCTCGAGGTGGTCGTGCACGCGTTCGACATCGCCCACGCGCTGAAGGCGGACCTCGAGCTCGACCACCGCGCGACCGGCGCCGTCGCCGTGGCGCGGGCCGCGATCGCGCCCGCGCAGGTCCGCGGGGTGCTCCGGGCGCGCACGCTCCGCGCGTCGGACGCCGGCTGGAGCGTGGGCCACGGTCCCGCGATCGAGGCGACCGCGTCCACGCTGATCATGTATCTCTTCGGCCGCACTCCCCGCCCCCAGGGCGACGCGCCGGCCACGCCGGAGGACGGGGCCGCCGGCGAGGCCTAGGAGCCGAGCACGGCCCGGGTGCGCACCACGTCGTCTGTCATCTGCGCGATGAGCGGCTCGCGCCCCTCGTAGGCGACCATGCCGCGGATGCGCGCGACGAACACGACCTCGACCTCGTGGTCGTAGAGGTCGAGCGTCTCCTCGAGCACGAACGCCTCGACGACGCGCGGCCGGACGCCCGCGAACGTCGGGTTCGTGCCGACGGAGATCGCGGACGGGTACGTGCGGTCGCCGTCGCGCAGCCAGCCCGCGTAGACGCCGTCGGCGGGGATGAGGCCCTCGGCCTCGGGCGACAGGTTCGCGGTGGGGAACCCGAGCTCGCGGCCGCGCTTCTCGCCGTGCACGACGAGGCCGCGGACCGCGGGCGCGCGGCCGAGCAGCTCGGCGGCGGCCTCGACGTCGCCGCGGTCCATGAGGTCGCGGATCCACGTGGAGGAGACCTTCCGGCTGCCGTCGGGCATGACGTCGCCCACGACCACCGTGCGGAAGCCGTGGCGCTCGCCCAGGCGCGTGAGCGTGGCGGCGTCGCCCGCGCCCTGCGCGCCGAAGCGGAAGTCCTCCCCCACGAGCACGACGCGGGCGCGGAGGGCGTCGACCAGGACCGTGCTGGCGAACTCCTCCGGGCTGAGGCGCTGGAGGCGCTCGTCGAACGGGAGCATGAGGGTCGCGTCGACGCCGAGCTCGGCGAGCAGCTCGATCTTCTGCCGGTTGCTCACGAGGCTCTGCGGGCGCGCGGCGGGCGCGAGGAGCGCGGCCGGGTGCCGGTCGAACGTGACGACGGCGGACGACAGGCCCTCGTCGGCCGCGATGCCGAGGAGGCGCCGGATCACCGCGCGGTGGCCCGCGTGCACGCCGTCGAACTTGCCGATGGTGACGGCGCTCGGCCCGAAGCCGCCCGGCACACCGGCCGGGTCGTGGACGACGAGCACGGTCAGCTGTCCCCGCGCACGGCGCGCTCGTCGACGGCGCTCACGCGCGAGCGGCCGCCGCGGCGCAGCCACCAGAGGCCGAGCACCGGCAGCACCAGCGGGATGAACACGTAGCCGTAGCCGTAGACCGACCACACGCTGTCGTGCGGGAAGAGCTGGGAGTCGACGAGGCTCAGGGTGCCGACCACCAGCACGCCCACGAGCTCGAACGCGATCGTGGCGAACGCGATGCGGTACCAGCGTCGCGCGGCCTCCGGGGTGCGCGCGGGGGCGACGAGCGCGACCGTCGCGACGATGTAGACCACAGCCGCGAGCGCGGACAGCGCGTACGCGACGGGGGCCTCGTCGAACTTGGTGAGGATCTGGGTGACCGAGCGGCCCGTCGCGGCCAGGGCCAGCAGCCCGTAGAAGAAGACCAGGACCCGTCCGAGACCGGTCATGCGCGAGGTACGGGAGTCAGTCATGGCACCTGCGATTATCCCCTACCCGAGGGAGAGGGCGGTCACGCGGACTGCACGTTCCAGATGACGTCCATCCGGTAGACCATGATCGCGATGGCGAGGCACGACGCCCCCAGGATCACGGTGCTCCAGCGCGTGCGCTCCACGAGCGCCCAGAACATGGCGAGCGGCGGGATCAGCAGCCCGCTCAGCAGGTACGCGTAGTACTCGATGAGGCTGCCGGAGGGCGGGTTGCCGGCCGCGGGCGCGACGATCGCGACCACGAGCTGGCCCACGAGGAGCACCTCGACGAGCGCCGTCGGGCCCATGGAGAGGTCGCTGGGCTTGCGTCCCACGGCACCGAGCACGAGGCACAGCACGCCCGCGACCACCGCGACGGCGATCTGCGCGACCGTGAACCAGCCGATCACGACGCGCCCGCCTCGTCCGCCGGGAAGTTGACGATGGACGTGCCGGTGCGGCCGCGGAAGCCGACCAGCCCCACGAGACGGCCGTCGGGCGCGACCGCGGCGAGCGGATCCTCCGTGGGCGCCTCGTCGGGCGTCGTGAGCTTCTTGCCGTGCCCGAGGTCGACGGCCTCCTGGTCGGTGAGGTGCAGCACGTCGAAGAGGCACGCGGCGGCGTCCGCCGGCGGGATGAGGCGGTCGGCGACGACCATGTCGTCGATCGCGACGGCGTCGTCCACGTGGAAGGGGCCGACGCGCGTGCGGCGGAGCGCCGTGAGGTGGCCGCCGACGCCGAGCGCGCGGCCGAGGTCCCGCGCGAGGGCGCGCACGTAGGTGCCCGAGGAGCAGGTGATCCGCACGGAGAGGTCGAGCTGGGCGCCGTCCTCCTCGCCCTCCTCGGCCTCGACCGCGTCGAAGCGCAGCACGTCGAACGCCGAGACGGTGACCTCGCGCGCGGCGAGCTCGACCTCCTCGCCGGCGCGGACGCGGGCGTAGGCGCGCTTGCCGTCGACCTTGATGGCGCTCACGGCGCTCGGCACCTGCGAGATGGTGCCGCGGAGGTCGGCGATGGCGCGCTCCACGTCGGCGACGGCGAGGTCGCGGATCCGGCCGGGCTCGGCGCGCGAGACGACCTCGCCCTCCCGGTCGTCCGTGGTGGTGGCGCGGCCGAGGCGGATCGTCGCCAGGTACTCCTTGTCGAGGCCGACGAGGTAGGTGAGCAGGCGCGTGGAGCTGTTGACGCCGAGGATCATGAGGCCGGTCGCCATCGGGTCGAGCGTGCCCGCGTGCCCGACCTTGCGGGTGCCCGCGAGGCGGCGCGTGCGGGCGACGAGGTCGTGGCTCGTCCACTCCCCGCGCTTGTCGATGAGCAGCAGGCCGCTCGCGGTCGAGGGCGCGGCGCGGGGGGTCGGGGTTTCCATGGCCCCACCATCATGCCGTGCTCTGACGGCCGCCCGGCTCCCTCGGAGCCGCCCGGCCTAGGATCGATGGCGTCGGAGGAGGACGCGTGCGGATCGGTGTCTTGGGGGCGGGCGCGGTCGGCGGGACCATCGCGGCGCTCCTCGAACGGGCCGGCCACGAGGTCGACGTCACGGCGCGCGGCCCGCACCTCCGGGCGATCCAGGACCGCGGACTGCACCTCGTCGGCGGCTACGGCGACCACGTCGCGCGCGTCGCGGCGGCCGAGCGGCTGGGACGCCCGCCCGAGCTCGCGATCGTCGCCACCAAGATCGCCGACGCCCGCGACGCCATGACGGAGAACGCGGGCTGGCTCCGCGGGATCCCGGTGCTCGTCGTGCAGAACGGCCTGTCCGCGATCACGATGGGCGTCGAGTGCCTGCAGCGCTCCGAGGTCGTCGGCGGGCTCGCGCTCGCGGCGACGTCCCTCACCGAGCCCGCGCTCGTCACCGTCACGTCGCCCGCGGGCATCCAGATCGGCAGCGCGGAGGGACAGGACGGCGCCGGCGTCGCCCTCGTGCGCGAGGTGCTGGATCCGGTCATGCCCGTCACGGTCGCCGCCGACTTCCGCGGCGCCCAGTGGACCAAGCTCGTCATCAACGGGATCAACGCGGTGCCGGCCATCACCGGACTGAGCGTGCAGGCGGTCATCGCCGAGCCCGTGCTGCGGCGGATCGTCACGCGCACCATGCAGGAGACGGTGCGCACGGGTCTCGCGCGCGGCGTGACGTTCGGACGGCTCGGCGGCCTCACCCACCGCCGCCTGCGGCTGTTCGCGTCGCTGCCGCTGCCCCTCGCCGAGCGCCTGCCGGTCTCGCTCGCGCGGAACATGGGGCAGGTGCCCAACCCCGGGTCGACGCTGCAGAGCATCCGCCGCAACCGCCTGACCGAGGTGGACCACCTCAACGGCGCGGTCTCCGCGCTCGCTCCGGGTGCGGGCCAGGATGCCCGCGTCAACGCCGCGCTGGTGCAGCTCGTGCACGGCGTGGAGACCAGCGGGCGGCACATCTCCCCCGCGGAGCTCGCGCGGCTCGTGCCGCGCTGATCCGCGCAGGGCGCCGGGCGCCGGACGGCGCGGGCCGGCCGGCCTCAGCAGCTGTCGGCGAAGACGCGGCGCGGGAGGTCGGGGTCGGTGACGTCCACGATCATGGTCGCCGCCCGGCGCGGGTTCACCTGGCGTATGTAGCGCGCGTGCGCCTCCTGGGCCGCGGATCCGGCGTCGCCGCCCGAGGTCGCGAGCGGCTCGTCGGGCAGCAGGAGGTAGACGACGGCGTTCCACAGGCCGCGCAGCTCCGGGGCTTGCAGGGCGTCGCCCGCGACGATCAGCACGGCGTGGGCCGGGACATCCGTCACGGGATCCCCGCCGGGGCGGAGCGCGACGCCGCCGCCGGCCCTCCGGAAGGGCCGGACGAGCCCGTCGCGGAGCGCGTCCGCGTCGACGGCGCCGCCGTCGGGCGCGAAGTCGGCGACCCGGGCGACGTACGCCCCGCGGCCGTCCGCGCGCAGCACGCCGGCGAGGTCGTGCGCGAACGCGTCCGGGTCGGCGAGCGGTCCGCCGTCGACCGCGAGGAAGGCGCGTCCGCGGCCGTAGTTGTGCAGGAACTCGTCCGCGAGAGAGGCGAGGACCTCGGCGCGCGAGGCGCGGTACAGGGGCATGCGCCGAGCCTAGGCTCCTCGTCTCGTACGCTGGCCGGATGCCGGAGACCGCCATCGCCCCCCGGATCACCGCGTGGTTCCGGCAGAACGCCCGCGACCTGCCCTGGCGGCGCGAGGGGTTCGGATCCTGGGGCATCCTCGTCAGCGAGTTCATGCTGCAGCAGACGCCCGTGGTCCGCGTGATCCCGCGGCTCGAGGAGTGGCTGGCGCGCTGGCCCGTGCCCGCGGCCCTCGCGTCGACGCCGGCCAGCGAGGCCGTCCGCGCGTGGGGCCGCCTCGGCTATCCACGACGGGCGCTCGCCCTGCACGCGTGCGCGGTCGCGATCGTCGAGCGGCACGGCGGCGAGGTGCCGGAGGACGTGGACGCCCTGCTCGACCTGCCCGGCGTCGGCCCGTACACGGCGCGCGCGGTCGCGGCGTTCGCGTTCGGGCACCGGCACCCGGTCGTCGACGTCAACGTGCGCCGCGTGCTCGCGCGCGCGGTCGCGGGGCAGGGCGATCCCGGGCCGGCACGCACGACGGCCGACCTCGCCGCGATGGAGGCGCAGCTGCCGGACGACGTCGCGGAGGCCCGCCTGTTCAACGCCGGGGCGATGGAGCTGGGCGCGGTGGTCTGCACGGCCCGCGCGCCGCGCTGCGACGACTGCCCGGTGCGCGACCTGTGCGCATGGCGGGCCGCCGGGTACCCGGCCTACGACGGGCCGGCGCGCGTCACGCAGAAGAGGTACGAGGGATCCGACCGCCAGGTGCGCGGCCTTCTGCTCGCCGAGCTCCGATCGAGCCACTCCCCCGTGAGCGCCGCCGACCTCGCGACCGCATGGCCGGAGCCCGTGCAGCGCGGGCGCGCGCTCGACGGGCTCATCGCCGACGGGCTCGCGGTGCGGCAGCCCGACGGCACGTACGCCCTGCCCAGCTGACCGGCGGCGGCCGACCGGCGCGGGTGCCGGCCGACCGGATGGATCAGTTCGCGGGCTCGTACCCGGGCGCCGAGCGGTCGACGTCGTCGCCGTCCTCGTCGTCCGCGTCATCGTCCGCGTCGTCGTCCTCGTCGTCGTCCTCGCCGATCACGCGGGGCTTGACGTACGGGTCCTCGTCGCCCGCGTAGACGCCGGCCTTCGCCTGCGCCTGCACGTCTGCGTCGCGGCGGCGCGCCTCCTCGAGGAGGGCGTCGATCGCGGCCGCGTTCTCGGGCACGCCGTCGAGGATGAACTCGAGCGACGGCGTGAGGCGCGCGGTGATGTTCTTGCCCACCTCGCTGCGCAGCATGCCGGTGGCGGACTTGAGTGCGGCGGCGGTGTCGGCGCGCTCCTCGTCGGTGCCGTAGACCGTGTAGAAGATGCTGGCGTGCTGCAGGTCGCCCGTGACGCGCACGTCGGTGACGGTCACGAATCCGAGACGCGGGTCCTTGATCCCCCGGTCGAGCTTGCGCGCGACGATCTCCTTGATGCGGTCGGCCATCTTCCTGGCCCTCGCGTGATCGACCATGGTCGACGTCCTTCCGTGACGCTGCTCGCCGGGCGTGCTCGCCTGGCGCCTTGCTGGTGCCCCGCTGGTGGCGGGACGGGGAGGGCCCCGCTCCCCTGGTGGGGAGCGGGGCCCGGATCGGCCGGGGTCAGACCCGCGGCTTCTCCTTCATCTCGATCGTCTCGATCTCGTCGCCGATCTGGATGTCGTTGAACTTGCCGAGGCCGATGCCCGCCTCGAAGTCCGTGCGGACCTCGGACACGTCGTCCTTGAACCGGCGCAGCGACTCGATGGCCAGGTTGTCGCCCACCACCACGCCGTCGCGGATGACCCGCGCCTTGGCGTTCCTGGTGATGGTGCCCGAGCGGACGATGACACCCGCGATGTTGCCGAACTTGGAGGAGCGGAACACCTCGCGGATCTCGGCGACGCCGGACTGGACCTCCTCGAACTCGGGCTTGAGCATGCCCGTGAGGCTCGACTCGATCTCCTCGAGCGCCGAGTAGATGACGCTGTAGAAGCGGATGTCGACGCCCTCGCGAGCCGCACGTGCACGGGCCTTCGGGTCGGGGCGGACGTTGAACCCGATGATGATCGCGTTGTCGATCGTCGCCAGGTTGACGTCGCTCTCGGTGACCGCTCCGACGCCGCGGTGGATGATCCGCAGCTGCACGGAGTCGTCCACCTCGATCTTCATGAGCGACTCCTCCAGCGCCTCGACGGCACCGGACACGTCGCCCTTGATGATGAGGTTGAGGGACTCGACCTTGCCCTCCTCCAGCGCACGCGTGAAGTCCTCGAGGCTGATGCGCTTGCGGGCCTTGGCCAGCTGCGCGTTGCGCTCGACGGCCTCGCGCTTCTCGGCGATCTGACGGGCGGTGCGGTCCTCCTCGGTGACGAGGAAGGTGTCGCCCGCGCCGGGGACCGACGAGAGGCCCTGGACCTGGACCGGCCGCGAGGGGTAGGCCTCGTGGACCGCGTCGCCGTTCTCGTCCATCATCGCCCGGACGCGGCCGTAGGCCGTGCCCGCCACGATGGCGTCGCCCACGCGGAGCGTGCCCGACTGGATGAGGACGGTCGCGACCGCACCGCGGCCCTTGTCGAGGCGGGCCTCGATGGCCACGCCGCGCGCGTCCTTGTTCGGGTTGCTGCGCAGGTCGAGACCGGCGTCGGCGGTGAGCAGGACGGCCTCGAGGAGGTCCTCCACGCCCTTGCCGGTGAGCGCCGAGACGTCGACGAACATGACGTCTCCGCCGTACTCCTCGGCGACCAGGCCGTACTCGGTGAGCTGCTGGCGCACCTTGGCGGGGTTGGCCCCCTCCTTGTCGACCTTGTTGACCGCGACCACGATCGGCACGTTCGCCGCCTGGGCGTGGTTCAGGGCCTCCACCGTCTGCGGCATGATGCCGTCGTCGGCCGCGACCACGAGGATCGCGATGTCGGTGACCTGCGCACCACGGGCGCGCATGGCGGTGAACGCCTCGTGACCCGGGGTGTCGATGAAGGTGATGGCGCGCTCGTAGCCCTCGTGCGGCGCCCAGACCTGGTACGCGCCGATGTGCTGCGTGATGCCGCCCGCTTCGCCCTCGATGACGTTGGCGTTGCGGATGGCGTCGAGCAGGCGGGTCTTTCCGTGGTCGACGTGGCCCATGACGGTGACGACGGGCGGCCGGATCTCCAGCACGTCGTCGTCCTCGTCGTCGAGCTCCTGGTCGAGGTCGATGTCGAAGCCCTCGAGCAGCTCGCGGTCCTCGTCCTCCGGGGAGACGACCTGGATCTTGTAGCCGAGCTCCGTGCCGAGCACCTCGAAGGTGGCCTCGTCGAGCGACTCGGTCGCCGTGGCCATCTCACCGAGGTGGAACAGCACGGTCACCAGGTTGCCGGGGCTCGCGTCGATCTTGTCGGCGAAGTCCGAGATGGAGGCGCCGCGACGCAGGCGGACGATGGTGTTGCCGTCGCCGCGGGGGACGCTGACGCCACCCAGCGACGGGGCCTCGCGCAGCTCGAACTCGGCCCTCTTCGTCCGCTTCGACTTGCGCGACTTGCTCTTGCCGCCGCCGCGCCCGAAGGCACCCGCGGTGCCGCCGCCGGGGCCGCGACCACGGCCGCCGCCACCGGGACGACCGGCGAAGCCGCCGGCCGGACGCTGGAAGCCACCGGCCGCGGGCGCGCCGGGGCGTCCCGCTCCACCGGGTGCTCCGCCGGGACGACCCGCACCCGCGGGCCGCTGGCCGAAGCCGGCCGGGCGCGCGCCCTGGCCGACGCCGCCGGGACGCGGGGCACCGGGGCGGGGGGATCCGGGACGGGGAGCGGCCGGACGGGGGCCTGCGGCTCCCGCGGCGGGGCGCTGGCCCATGCCCTGGTTGCTCGCGAACGGGTTGTTGCCCGGGCGGGGCTTGGTGCCCATGCCCTGGTTGCTCGCGAAGGGGTTGTTGCCGGGGCGCGGGGCCGCCGGACGCGGGATCCCGGGACGCGGGATGCCGGTGGAGGGGGCGGGCGCGCTGCCGGCGTCCGGGCGCGGGGCGCTCGGTGCCTCGGCGGCGGGGGCCTCGGGGTTGGCGGACGCGGCCGACTTCTCGGCCTGCGCCTTCTCCTCCGCGGCGGCCTTGCGGCTCGCCTCGGCCTGGGCCTGGCGCTCCGCGACGGTCAGCGGCTTCGCCGGGACCGGGACGTCGGACGCCTCGGGGGCCTCCGGCTCGGGAGCGGCCGTGGGCTGCGGGCCGGGGGTGGGACGACCGCCGGGCTTCGGGGCCGACGAACGGGCGCCGGGTTGGGAGGCGGACGACGGTGCTGCGGCGGGAGCCGCGGCCTGTCCGGTGACGCCCGCTGCCTCGAGGGCCGCCTTGAGCTTGCGGGCCACGGGGGGCTCGATGCTCGACGACGGTCCCTTGACGAACTCGCCCATCTCCTTGAGCTTGGCGAGTGCGGTCTTGCTGTCGACGCCGATCTCGGCGGCGATCTCGTGTACGCGTGGTTTTGCCACTGTTCTCCTGTCTGGGGGTCCTCTCCCAGGCAGGAGGGGACCGCTAGTGCTGGACGGATCTCATTTCGAGCCGCTCATTAGTTGTCCATGTGCCGTTCAGCCTGTTCTCTCGGATGCTCGCGCGCTCGGCTGGGCCGCGAGCCGCTCTCGTAGTCCCCCAAGAGCTGCGGGGTCGAGCGCCGCGTCGCTCCGCAGGGCCCGCCCGAAGGCACGCCGCGCGATCGCTCTGTCGATGCACTCGATGGTCGGATGGATCCACGCGCCCCTGCCGGCCATCACCGCGCGCTCGTCGACGACGAGGGATCGGGTGGGGGGATCGGCGACGATCCGCAGCAAAGCGGACCTCGGGGCACGCCGACGACAGCCGACGCACGTTCTTACCGGATCCATACTACCCCCTCCGTCCGGCGGCGGGGAGGCAGGCTCTCGGCGGGCGGCGCTCAGTCGTCGCCCTCGAGGATCGAGTCCGGCTGGATGTCGATCTTCGCGCCCGTGAGCTTGGCGGCGAGGCGGGCGTTCTGCCCCTCCTTGCCGATGGCGAGCGACAGCTGGTAGTCGGGCACGAGCGCGCGCACGGCCTTGGTCGCCTGGTCGATGACGAACGAGCTCGTGACCCGGGCGGGCGAGAGCGCGTTGCCGACGAAGACGGGCAGCGACTCGGAGTAGTCGACGATGTCGATCTTCTCGTCGTTGAGCTCGGCCGTGACCGCGCGGACGCGCTGCCCCAGCTCGCCGATGCAGGCGCCCTTGGCGTTGATGCCGGGCTCGGTCGCGCGCACCGCGATCTTGGTGCGGTGACCGGCCTCGCGGGCGAGCGAGACGATCTCGACGAGGCCCTGCGCGATCTCCGGCACCTCGAGCGCGAACAGCTTGCGGACGAGCGACGGGTGCGTGCGCGAGACCGTGATCTGCGGGCCCTTGGCGCCGCGCGAGACGCTCGTGACGTACACGCGCAGGCGCGAGCCGTGCACGTACTTCTCGCCGGGCACCTGCTCCTCGGGCGGGAGGATCGCCTCGATGGTGCCGAGGTCGACGTGGATCATGCGCGGGTTCGGGCCCTGCTGGATCACGCCCGCGACGATGTCGCCCTCGCGGCCCTTGAACTCGCCGAGGATGCGGTCGTCGCCGATGTCGCGCAGGCGCTGGTTGATGACCTGCTTGGCGGCGAACGCGGCGATGCGGCCGAAGTCGCTCGGGCTGTCCTCGGACTCGCCGATGACGAGGCCGTCCTCGTCGAGCTCGGGGACGTGCACGGAGACGTGGCCGGTCTTGCGGTCCAGGTGCACGCGGGCGGCGGGCACGCCGTCGGCGACGGGCTTGGCGTCGGCCTGGTCGGTGTGCTTGAGGTAGGCGGTGAGGATGGCCTGCTCGATGATCGAGACGAGCTCCTCGAACGGGATCTCGCGCTCGCGCTCCATCAGGCGCAAGACGCTCAGGTCGATGTCCACGGTGCGACTCCTCTATTCGATTGGAAGAACTCGAGGCTACCCGACCGGGAGGGGTCGGGCAGCCTCGGGCGGGGGCGCGGGCGGATCAGCGTTCGGCGGTGAGCGCGCCCACGACGTCGGCGAGCGCGACGGGCGTGCGCTCGTCCGTGCGGCGGTCCCAGAGCTCCGCCATGCCGTCGACGGCGCCGCGGCCGACGATGACGATGGTGGGCACGCCGATCAGCTCGGCGTCGCCGAACTTCACGCCGGGCGACACCTTGGGGCGGTCGTCGAAGAGCACGTCGAGGCCGGCGGCGTCGAGCGCGTCGACGAGCTCCTCGGAGGCGGTCCGCACGCCCTCGTCCTTGCCGGTCATGACGACGTGGACGTCGAACGGGCTGATGGAGGCGGGCCACAGGAGGCCGCGACCGTCCTGCGTGGCCTCGGCGACGAGCGCGAGGTTGCGCGTGATGCCGATGCCGTACGAGCCCATCGCGACCGTGACGAGCTTGCCGTTCTCGTCGAGCACCTTGAGGCCGAGGGCCTCCGCGTACTTGCGGCCGAGCTCGAAGACGTGGCCGATCTCGGTGCCGCGGCCCGCGGTGATGGGGCCGGAGCCGTCGGGCGCGGGGTCGCCGTCGCGGACGTCCGCGGCCTCGACCACGCCGTCGGGCGTGAAGTCGCGGCCGGCGACGAGCGAGAGCACGTGCTTCCCGGCGACGTTGGCGCCGGTGATCCACGAGGTGCCGTCGACCACGCGCGGGTCGACCACGTAGCGCACCTTCGTGCTCGAGGTGGATCCGAGGACGGGGCCCTCCTCCGACCACGGGCCGATGTAGCCCGTGACGAGGCCGGGCTGCTTCGCGAGGTCGGCCGCGGTGGCGGGCTCGACCTCGGCGGGGAAGAAGGCGACCTCGGCGCGCTTGAGGTCGATGTCACGGTCGCCGGGGATCCCGACGACGACGAGCTCGCGCGTGCCGTCGAGGTGGGTGAGCGCGAGGACGATGTTCTTCAGGGTGTCGGCGGCGGTCCAGGCGCGGCCGTCCTCGCGCGGCTCCCGCGCGTTCGCGAGGTCGACGAGGGTGGCGATGGTGGGGGTGTCGGGCGAGTCGAAGACGCGCGCGGCGGGCTGGCCCTCGATCGGGATCGCGTCGGGCACGAGCGTCGTGAACGCCTCGACGTTGGCCGCGTAACCGCCGGGCGACCGCACGAAGGTGTCCTCGCCGATGGGCGTGGGGTGCAGGAACTCCTCGCTCTTGGACCCGCCCATGGCGCCCGCGTCGGCGGCGACGATGACGTACTCGAGGCCCAGGCGCTGGAAGATCCGCTCGTAGGCGTCGCGCTGCGCCTGGTAGCTCACGGACAGGGCCTCGTCGGTGATGTCGAACGAGTACGCGTCCTTCATCGTGAACTCGCGGCCGCGGAGGATGCCGGCGCGGGGGCGGGCCTCGTCGCGGTACTTGTCCTGGATCTGGAAGATCGACAGGGGCAGGTCCTTGTAGCTCGAGTAGAGGTCCTTCACGAGCAGCGCGAAGAACTCCTCGTGCGTGGGCGCGAGCACCATGGGCGCGCGCTTGCGGTCCTCGAGGCGGAACATCCCGGGGCCGTACTCGTCGTAGCGGCCGGTGGCCTGGAACGGCTCGGCGGGCAGCAGCGCGGGGAAGTGCACCTCCTGGGCGCCGATGCGCTCCATCTCCTCGCGGACGATGGCCTCGACCTTGTTCTTGACGCGGAGGCCGAGGGGCAGCCAGGCGAAGATGCCGGGGGCCTGGCGGCGGATGTAGCCGGCGCGCACGAGGAGGCGGTGGCTGGCCACCTCGGCGTCGACGGGATCTTCCCGGAGGGTGCGGACGAAGAGCTTCGAGAGGCGTGTGGACACCGGATCAGCCTAGCGATCCGCGCGGGCCGCCTCAGCGCGCGGCGGCGTACGCGAGACGCAGGCGCTCGAAGCCCTCGTCGAGGGAGACGGCGGGGGTCCAGCCGAGCGCGCGGCGGGTCTCGCGCTGGTCGAACCAGTGCGCCGTGGAGAGCTGCTCGGCGAGGAAGCGGGTCATGGGCGGCTCGTCGGACCCGGGGCGCACGGCCCAGACGCGCTCCACCGCTCCCCCGGCGGCGCGGGCGAGGGCGGCGGGCACGCGGATCCGCGGCACGGGCACGCCTGCCGCGCGGCACATGCCCGCGAGGAGCTCGGCGACGGGGCGCGGCTCGCCGTTGGTGACGACGTACGCGCGGCCGTGCGCGGTGTCGGCGGCGGCGAGGGCGGCGACGATCGCGTCGGCCGCGTTGTCGCGGTAGACGGTGTCGATGAGCGCGGCGCCGTGGCCGAGGAGGGGCAGGCGGCCTCGGGCGGCGCGGTCGACGATGCGGGCGACGAGCTGGGTGTCGCCCGGGCCCCAGACGAGATGCGGACGGACGGCGAGCACGCGCATCGCGGGGTCGTCGGCGGCCAGCGCGATCAGCTCGCCCTCGGCCTTGGTGCGGGCGTAGTCGCCGCGGGCGCGGACGGGATCCGCGGGGCCCGCGCCGTCGCCCGTGATGGAGAGGCCCGTGTGCGCGACGGACGGCGAGGAGACGTGCACGAACCGCGTCACGCCGGCCGCGCGCGCCGCCTCGAGCAGCGAGCGCGTGCCCTCGACGTTGACGGCGCGGAAGTCGGCCGGGTCGCCCGCGAGCGAGACCTTGGCGGCGAGGTGGATCACGGCGTCGACGCCGTCGACCGCGCGGACGATGGCGGCCGGGTCGGTGACGCTGCCGCGGAGGTCGACGACGGATCCCGGCACCGGCTGCGTGCCGCTCGCCGCGAGGCCGGACGGCTGGCGCTGGAAGGTGCGGACCGCGCGCCCCGCGGCCGCGAGACGCTCGGCGACGGCGCGGCCGAGCATCCCGCTGGCGCCCGTGACGAGGACGATCACGGGGCCGTGACCCGACCGCCCGCGAGGATCCCCGCGGCCCAGCGCCCGAGGCGCGCCCGGTCGACCTTGGAGTTGTGGCGGACGTCTGTGGGGAGCACGGGCACGACGATCACGGCGGCGACCGGGTCGCCGACCGCCGCGCGCACGACACCGGCGAGGTCCGCGCCCGCGAGGCCGACGCGACGCGCGGCGGGCACGGTCTCGACCACGAGGACGAGCTGCTGCACGCCCGCGGGTCCGACGCCCACGGCCGCGGCGCGACCGACGCCGGGCGCGGACTCGGCACGCTGCTCGGGGCCGACGGGCGTGAGCACGCCGTCGGCCGTGGTGATCACGTGCGGCAGGCGGCCCTCGACCCAGAGCGCGCCCTGGGCGTCGAGGTGGCCGACGTCGCCCGTGCGGTGGCGGCGGATCCCGTCGGCCGAGTCACGGCGGGCCGCGCGGTCGGTGACGTGCAGGCGGTCGTACCGGTCGTGCACGTGCGGGGCGGCGGCGACGATCTCGCCCGTGACGCCCGGCTCGGACGTGAGGGCGCCGGTCGCGGCGCCGTCGGCGTCGAGCCGGCTGATGCGGATGTCGACCGGGTCGACGGGGACGCCGACGCAGACGCCGGCGTCGCCGCGACGGGCGGCGTCGCGGATCCCCTCCAACGTCACGTCGGTGAGCAGCAGCCCCTCGGTCATCCCGTAGGGCGTGTGGACCTGGGCGGCCGGGACGAGCGCGGCGGCGCGCGTGAGCAGCGCCTCCGAGAGCGGGGCCCCGGCGGACAGGAGCGAGCGGACGCGGCCGAGCGCCGCGCGGTCCGCGTCCGTCAGCGCGTCCGCGGTCGCGACCACGTTGGCGAGCGCGGCGGGCGACGCGAAGACGACCGTGGCGTCGGCCGCGCGGGCCGCGGCGGCGAGGGCGGACGCGGTGAGGTCGCGCGGCCGGGTCACGTCCATGTCGGGCGTGACGCTCGTGGCGCCGAGCGCGGGGCCGAGCAGCGCGAACGGCGCGAAGCCCGCGACGAGCCCGGTGCCGACGCCCACGTCGAAGCGGGAGCCGAGGGTGTCGCGGAGGGCGGCGAGCTGGCGGTGCGTGTAGACGACGCCCTTGGCGGGGCCCGTGGATCCCGAGGTGAAGAGGATCGCGGCGTCGTCGTCCGCCGCGGGCTCGGGCGGCAGGACCTGTGCGCGGCCGTCGCGGGCGATCTCCGGCAGGCTCGCGGCGACGCCGAGCGCGCGGGCGACGGGCGGCGCGAGCGTCGTGACGGAGATCCGCTCCCCCGGCCAGCCGAGGGCGCGCGCGAGGGCGAGGCCGGCGGGGATGCCGACGACCATGTCGGGGCGGGATCCCGCGACCGCGCGCCCGAGGCCCTTCACGCCGAGGCCCGCGTCGGCGACCACGACGATCGCGCCGATGCGGAGGCACGCGTAGAGGAGGGCGGTGAGGTCGGCGCCCGGCGGTACGAGGAGCGAGACGCGATCGCCCGCGCGGAGCCCGCGGGCGTGGAGGCCCGCCGCGATCTCGCGCACGCGGCGCGAGAGCAGCCGCCAGGACACGGTGCGCGGACCGCCGCCGCCGCGCGGCGCCATCTCCACGAGGACGGGATCGTCGCTGTCGCGCAGCTCCTCGAGGAGCGCGCCGAGCGGGCGGACCGGGGCGGCGGCGCGAGCGGGCGCCGGCGAACGGTCGGATCCGGGCGCGATCCGGTCCGCGAGCCAGTCGAGCGCGGCCGAGGCGTAGTCGTGGTCCTCGGCGACGAGGTGGCCGGCGCCCTCGACGCGGTGCACCTCGGCGTGCGGCAGGCGCTCGAGGAGGTCGGAGAGGTAGACGTCGGAGAAGATCGGGTCGCGCGGGCCCCAGACGAACAGGGCAGGCACGTCGAGGTCGCGGAGGCCCTCGGCGATGGACGTGAGGGTCGCGTGGCTGGGGTGCGCGGGGCCCACGGGGATGTCGGCGACGAAGCCGCGGATCCCGGCGCGGCGGTCGGCACCCCGGTACGGCGCCGCGAACGCGCGCCGCACGGCGGGATCCAGCGGCGGGTGCGCGAGCGCGAGCGTGGTGGCGAGGAAGCCGGGCGTGCCGCGCGTGGCGGCGTCGTGGATCCCCGTGGCGAGCGCGAGCCGCAGCGGCCACGGGATGGGCACGCCCTCCTCCTGGTGCACGGCCGTGTTGAGCGCCATGACCCCGGCGAGCACGTCGCGGTTGCGGAGCGCCCAGCCGAGGCTGACGACGCCGCCCCAGTCGTGGCCGAGCGTGACCACGGGCGCCCTGGCGGCGGATCCCGAGAGCCCGAGCTCGTCGGTGAGCGCCTGCAGGTCGTCGAGCCGCGTCGGCAGCGTGCGCGCGGTGCCCGTGCGCTCGGAGAAGCCCATGTCGAGCTGGTCGACGGCGACCACGCGCCAGGCCGGCCGCGACGGATCCCGCTCGGCGCGCGCCAGCGACTCCGCCGCGATGCGCCGCCACAGGTACGACCAGGTGGGGTTCCCGTGCACGCACAGGATCGTGCCCGCGACGGGCGCGCCCGTGGCCGCCAGCCGCTCCCCCGTGTCGAGCAGGTGCCAGCCGTGCCCGCCCGCGCGCACGACGCGCGACCAGGCGGGATCGAGGCCGGGCAGCGGCAGCCCGTCGGGGCCTGCCGCGGGGACGGTCGCCGCGTCGACCGCGGCCGATGCGCTCACGCCGCGGCTACCAGAGGATCTCGGTCATGGCCGTGTTGAGGCCGGAGCCCACGCCCATGCAGAGCACGCGGTCGCCGCGGCTGAGGCTGTCGGCCTGGTCGGCGAGCGTGATGGGGATGCTCGCGGGACCGACGTTGCCGTAGCGCGGGTAGGTGAGCGGCACGCGCGACTTGTCGAGCTTCGCGGCCTTGACGATCGCGTTGGTGTGCACGTCCGACACCTGGTGGAGGATGTAGCGGTCCATGTCCGACCACTCCCAGTCGTCCTGGGCGGCTTCCTTCCACGCGTCGACGACGAGCTCCATGCCGCCGCGGAGCAGCTCCTTCGTGTCGGTGAACATGCCGTCCACGTCGCCGATGCAGAGCTCGTGGTGCTGGGTCGCCGCGCGCGTGACGCCGCCGAGGATCCGGTGCCCCTCGGGGTGGTCGCTCGTGCGCCCGAGCACCGCTGCCGCCGCGCCCGCGCCGAGCGTGAGGCTGGGGAACTCGCTGAGGAAGTCGGCGCGCGTGGTCTCCGGGCGGAGCAGGCGGGCGACCGTGTTGTGGCGGATCTCGCCGGCGTCCTCGCCGTCGACGATCATCGCGTAGTCGATCTGGCCCGAGTCGATGAGGTGGCCCGCGAGCGTCATCGCGTTGACGAAGCCGAGGCACGCGTTGGCGATGTCGAAGTTGAGGGCGGACGACGGCAGGCCGAGGCCGTTGTGGATGCTGACCGCGACGCTCGGCTCGAGGTGCGCGCGCGTGACGGACGTGTTGATGAGCAGACCGATCTGCGACGGCTGGACGCCGGCCTGCGCGAGCGCCGTGCGCCCGGCCTCGGTGGCGGCCGCGTCGAAGGACATCGACGTGTCCCAGTTGCGGCGCTCGAGCACGCCCGCGACGCGCTGCAGGAGACCGGTGGGGAGACGCAGGCGCGAGAGCACGGGCTTCAGGCGGTCGTCGATCTCGACCGAGGTCACGGTGTGCGGGGCGAGGACGCTGGCGAGCCCCAGCAGGGAGGTGTTCCGATGCCGGAAAGTGGCGTTACCGTTCAACAGCATCCTCAGTTCGTGGGGCGGTCCGCCGGGCGGACGACTAGCAGAGCCTACGCGCAGCCGGCGCGCGCGGACGCGCCGCCGCCTGCGCTTGCGGGTGGGGAAGGAAGGACTAGACGAGGATCTCGGGGCTGCCGATGGATCCCGCGGGCATCTCCGCGGCGAGGCGGTTGGCCTCCTCGATGAGCGTCTGGACGATCTCGGCCTCGGGCACGGTCTTGATGACCTCGCCCTTGACGAAGATCTGCCCGCGGCCGTTGCCGGACGCGACGCCGAGCTCGGCCTCGCGGGCCTCGCCCGGTCCGTTGACGACGCAGCCCATGACGGCGACGCGCAGCGGCACGTTGACGTGCTTGAGGCCCTCGGTGACCTGCTCGGCGAGCGAGTACACGTCGACCTGGGCGCGGCCGCAGCTCGGGCAGGAGACGATCTCGAGCTTGCGCTCGCGGAGGTTGAGCGACTGCAGGATCTGCAGGCCCACCTTCACCTCCTCGGCCGGCGGCGCGGAGAGGGAGACGCGGATAGTGTCGCCGATGCCCTCGGAGAGCAGGATCCCAAACGCGGTCGCGCTCTTGATGGTGCCCTGGAAGGCCGGCCCGGCCTCGGTGACGCCGAGGTGCAGGGGCCAGTCGCCGCGCTCGGCGAGCAGGCGGTAGGCCTTCACCATGACGACGGGGTCGTTGTGCTTGACCGAGATCTTGAAGTCGTGGAAGTCGTGCTCCTCGAAGAGGCTGGCCTCCCACACGGCGGACTCGACGAGCGCCTCGGGCGTGGCCTTGCCGTACTTCTGCAGGAGGCTCGGGTGCAGGGATCCGGCGTTGACGCCGATGCGGATCGAGGTGCCCGCGGCCTTGGCGGCCTTCGCGATGGCGCCGACCTGGTCGTCGAACTTGCGGATGTTGCCGGGGTTCACCCGCACCGCGCCGACGCCGGCGTCGATGGCCGTGAAGACGTAGCGGGGCTGGAAGTGGATGTCCGCGATGATCGGGATCTGGCTCTTCTTGGCCAGGATGTGCAGCACGTCCGCGTCGTCCTGGTGCGGCACCGCGACGCGCACGATGTCGCAGCCCGTGGCCGTGAGCTCGGCGATCTGCTGGAGCGTCGCGTTGATGTTGGTCGTCTGCGTGGTCGTCATCGACTGGACGCTGACCTGGGCGTTCCCGCCCACCTTCACCTTGCCGACGCTGATCTGACGGGTCTTGCGGCGGGGCGCGAGGACCTCAGGGACCTTCGGCATTCCGAGATTGACTGCTGGCACGGGAGAGAGCCTACGTCCGATTCCTGCGCGCCCGGTGCGTCGGGGGCGCGGGGCGCCGGGCGCGGGCGGCGTCGGGCGCGGGGCGAGGTCAGGCGCTGGGCGAGGTCAGGCGCTGGGCGAGGTCAGGTCAGCCGGACGGGGTTCACCAGGTCGGCGAAGATCAGCAGCGCGCTCATGGCGCCGAACACGATCACGACCACGAACGTCAGCGGCATGAGCTTCGCGACGTCGACCGGCCCCGGGTCGCGCCGGCCGAACGCCTTCGCCAGGAAGCGGCGGACGCCCTCGACGATCGCGCCGAGCACGTGGCCGCCGTCGAGCGGCAGGAGCGGCAGCAGGTTGATCATTCCGAGCGCCACGTTGAGCGAGGCGACCAGGCCGATCATGGCCGAGGCGCGCGAGGCGACGGGCGTCTCGTCGAGGCTCGCGATCTCGCCCGCGACGCGGCCGACGCCGACGACGCTCATGGGCCCGTTCGGGTCGCGCTCGCCGCCGCCGAACGCGGCGCGGCCGACGTCCACCAGACGCTGAGGGAGGTTGAGGATGAGGTTCCCGACCGCGGCCATGTTCTCGCCCGTGGTGGTGAAGGCGGCCGAGAGCGGCTGCTGCTGCACGGCCTGCGTGGGGCTGAAGCCGATGAGGCCGACCTCGCGCGTGACCGGGTTCCCCTGCTCGTCGACCTCGGGAGCGCCGCGCTGGCCGATCACGGCCTGCTGCGTGAGCACGGGCGTGATGGCGAGCGTCTGCCGCGCGCCGTCGCGCTCCACGACGACGTCGAGCTCCTTGCCCGCGGAGACCTGGACCGTGCTCGTGACCTGGTCCCACGCGGTGATCGGCGTGCCGTCGATGCTGACGATCGTGTCGCCGGGCTGGAGGCCGGCCGCCGCGCCCGGGGCCTCGGGGGCGCCGGCGGGGCAGGTGGCCGCGTCGGCCGACGAGGTGGATCCGGCGGGCACGATGCACGCGTTCACCTGGCCGACCGTGGTGGTGGGCGTCGTGACGCCGAACCCGCAGAGCACGATCGCGAACAGCACGATCGCGAGGAGGAAGTTCATGGCCGGGCCGCCCAGCATGATCACCATGCGCTTGAGCACGGGCAGCTTGTAGAAGGCGCGGTCCTCCTCGTCGCCCACGCTCTCGGCGCTCGCCTGGCGGGCGTCCTGCACGAGGAGGTCGAAGAAGCCGCGGCCGGCGCGGTCGTCGGCGTCGGGGGCGGCCGGGGATCCGGCGTCGGCGGCACCGCGGCGGCTGTCCGGCCCGACGAGCTGGGCGATCCCCGTGCTGCTCGTGCCGGCGCGCGAGCTCTGCGGCGGGAACATGCCGATCATGGAGATGTAGCCGCCGAGCGGGATGGCCTTCACGCCGTACTCGGTCTCGCCCTTGCGGCGGCTGAAGATCGTCGGCCCGAAGCCGATCATGTACTGCGTGACGCGCACGCCGAAGAGCTTCGCGGGCACCAGGTGCCCGACCTCGTGGAGGCCGATGGACACGGCGACGCCGACCACGATGATGAGCACCCCGAGGATGTAGAGGAAGACGCCGTCCATGGTGGGAGACGCTACCTCCCGCACCCTGGGCGGACGCCCCCGCGGCGCGGATCCGCAGGCTGGCCGCCGACCGCGCCGGACGGGTGCCGCCCAGGAGCCCCGGCTAGTCTGGGAACCCGTGACGAGAGGTGCGCCCATGCCCGGAGAACGGCCCGACCCGCTCGCCGGCACGCTGCTGGCCGGCCGCTACCGCATCAGCGGGCTGCTCGGACGCGGCGGCATGGCCACCGTGTACCGCGCATCCGACGAGACGCTCGGCCGCGAGGTCGCCGTCAAGGTCTTCGCGACCGACTCCGCCGACCCGGCCGAGGTCGAGCGCCAGGAGGGCGAGGTGCGCATGCTCGCCGGCCTCAGCCACCCGGGCCTCGTGACCCTGTTCGACGTGGGCGACGACGTCGTCGCCGACCGCGTGCTCGCCTTCATCGTGATGGAGATCGTCGACGGCACCACGCTCGCCGACCGCATGAAGGAGGGGCCGCTGCCCGGGCCCGAGGTCGCGCGCATCGGCGGGATCCTCGCGGACGCGCTCGGCTACATCCACCGCCGCGGCGTCGTGCACCGCGATGTGAAGCCCGCCAACGTGCTGCTCGCCCGACCCGAGGAGGACGACGAGCCGGCCGCCGCCAAGCTCACCGACTTCGGGATCGCGCGGCTCGTGGACGGCACGCGCCTCACGTCGACCGGATCCATCGTCGGCACCGTGAGCTACCTCAGCCCCGAGCAGGCGCTCGGCGAGGAGGTGGGCGCGCCCACCGACGTCTACGCGCTCGGCCTCGTGCTCCTCGAGTGCCTCACCGGCCGCCGCACCTTCCCGGGCACGGCCGCCGAGTCGACCATGGCGCGCGTGGTCCGCGACCCGGAGATCCCGGCCCGCCTCGGCGCCTCGTGGGTGGACCTCCTCGGCCGCATGACCCGGCGCGATCCCGCGATGCGGCCCACTGCGCGCGAGGTCACCGCGGAGCTGCGGACCGGGCGCGCGCCCGACTCCGCGGTGGACGCGCCCACGGCCACGTCGACGCGGGTGATGCCGGCCGCCGCTGCCGCCGGGTTCGGTGCCGCCGGCGCGGGTGCGGCCGCTGCCTCCGCCGCGCCGTCCGCGGATCGGGACGCCCGGACCGAGCGGTTCGCCGCCGCGTCGTCGCCGTCGGCCGCGTACGGCGACGACCCGACCGCGAGGACCGACCCGGCCGAAGGCCGCCCCGGCGCGGATCGCGTCCCGGCGAAGCGCCGCGGCAGCCGGGCCCTCAGCATCGCGGTCGTGTCCGTGCTGATCGCCGCGGCGGCCGTCGTGGGCGTCGTGACCGTGCAGTCGCTGCAGACCCAGGACACCTCCTACCCGTCGGTCCCCGGACCCCTCGGCGCCAGCCTCGAGGAGCTGCAGAAGAGCGTGGAGGACGCCCCGTGATCCGCACATCCCCCCGCCCCGGCCCCGGCCGGCGCTCGCTCCGCGGACGGGCCGCGGTCGGCCTCGCGTCCGCGACCACCGCCGTGCTCCTCCTCGCCGGCTGCGCGGGCGCGTCGACGCCGGAGGACCGCGCGCTCGACGACCTCCAGCAGCGCACGCAGTCCGTGACGCAGTCGTCCGCCGACGGCGACTACGCCAAGGCGCTCGCCCAGCTCGAGGAGCTCCGCGCGGCCGTCGAGGCCGACCTCGCCGACGGATCCATCGACCAGGCGCGGCACGACGAGGTGATCGCGCGCATCGACGCGGTGCGCGCGCAGCTCGAGGCCGCCCGCGACGCGGCGGAGACCACACGCACGCCCTCGACCTCGCCGTCCCCGAGCCCGTCGCCGTCGCCCTCGGCCTCGCCGACGCCGACGCCCTCGCCCACGCCGAGCCCGACGCGCCCGGCGACGCCCTCCCCCACCCCGAGCCCGACGCCGGGCGACGAGGACGGCGGACCGGGCGACCCGGGCAACGGGAACGGGAACGCCGGCCCCGGGAACCCGGGGAACGGGAACGGCGGACCCGGCAAGCCCGGGAACGGCTGAGCCGGGGATCATCGGAGCCGGGACGTGTGAGCCCGGGGCGGGTGAGCCCGGGGTGTCCGGACGCGGCCTCGAGCGCGGCTCAGACGATGCGCCGAGCCGGGATCCGCGCGCGTCACGAGGCGTCGCGTGGATCCCGACGGCCCGGGGGACGGATCAGACGCCGAGGACCCGGTCGGCCTCGGCGCGCGCCCAGCGCTCCGCCTCGGCCAGCGACGCGCGCGTGAGCGGACCGGACGCCGGCTCGTGGGCGTCGACGACGCGGCGGATGGTGTCGACGATGTCGAGGAACCCCGCCCGCCCCGCGTGGAACGCCTGCACGGCCTGCTCGTTGGCCGCGTTGTAGACGGCCGGGTACGTGGATCCGGAGGCTCCCACCTGCTTGGCGAGCAGCACGGCGGGGAAGGCCTCGTCGTCGAGCGGTTCGAAGGTCCACGTCGCGGCGCGGGTCCAGTCGATGGGCACGCCGACGTCGTGCATGCGGTGCGGCCAGTTCAGCCCGAGCGCGATGGGGAGCCGCATGTCGGGCGGGGACGCCTGCGCGAGCGTCGATCCGTCGATGAACTCGACCATGGAGTGCACGAGCGACTGCGGGTGCACGACCACGTCGATCCGCTCGTAGGGCACGTCGAACAGCAGGTGCGCCTCGATGACCTCGAGGCCCTTGTTCACGAGCGTCGACGAGTTGGTCGTGATGACGAGGCCCATGTCCCAGGTGGGGTGCGCGAGCGCCTCGCGCGGCGTGACGTGCGCCAGCTCGGCGCGCGAGCGGCCGCGGAACGGACCGCCGGACGCCGTGACGACGAGGCGCCTGACCTCCTCCGCCGTGCCGCCCCGGAGCGCCTGCGCGATGGCCGAGTGCTCCGAGTCGACGGGGACGAGCTGGCCGGGCGCCGCGAGGGAGCGCACCAGCTCGCCGCCGACGATGAGCGACTCCTTGTTCGCGAGGGCGAGGGTGCGGCCCTCCTCCAACGCGGCGAGGGTGGGGCCGAGCCCCACGGATCCGGTGATGCCGTTGAGCACCACGTCGGCGTCGACCGAGCGGATGAGCTGCTCCGCCTCGTCCGCGCCGAGGGCCGTGTGCTCGACGCCCGCGAGGCGCGCCTGCTCGGCGAGCGCCTCGCGCTTGCTGCCAGCGCCGAGCCCCACCACCTCGAACAGCTCCGGGTGCCGCGCGACGACCTCGAGGGCCTGCACGCCGATGGAGCCGGTGGATCCGAGGATGATGACGCGGCGCACGGCTGCTCCTACTGGGCCGGGGCGGACTGGGTGCCGAGGATGTCGACGACGAACACGATGGTGTCGGTGCCGCCGATGTCGTCGCCCTGGCCCTTGTCGCCGTAGCCGTCGGCCGGCGGGATGATCGCAATGACCTGCGAGCCGACCTTCTGGCCGACGAGCGCCTTCGTGAAGCCGGGGATGACGCCGCTCGTCTGGAACGAGACCGGCTTGCCGCCCTTGTCCCAGCTCGAGTCGAAGACCTTCTTGGTGTTCCAGTTGATGCCCGTGTACTGCACCGTGACGTTGGCGCCGTCGGTGACCTCGGCGCCGTCGCCGACCTTGAGGTTCGCGATCTTCGTCTCCGTCGGCGGGGCCGCGTCCGGGATGGTGATGGTGGGCGCCCCGTTGTCCGCGAGGGTGACCGTCGGGAAGCCCTCCGGTGCAGGCTGGTCCGCGCCGTCGGCGCGCGTGGGGACCTGGCTGAGCACGTCGACCACGATGACGATGGGGTCGTCGGCGCCGAGGCCGAGCGTCGTCGCCTGCTCGGCGGCGAAGCCGTCTGCTGCGGGGACCACCGCGACGATGCGCGATCCGACCGTGGTGCACTCGACCGCGCGGACGACGCCGGGGACGAGCGCGCTGTCGTCCAGCGTGGCCGGGAGCGGGGAGTCCGCGTTGTAGGCGAGCTGCGCGATGGCCTCGCCGGTCTTCCCGTTGTAGGCGGCCAGCGCGATGTTCGCGGTGGCGCCCGCGGCGATCTCCGCGCCGTCGCCCTGCGTGACGACCGTGCGCTCGGTCGTGTCGACCGTGAGCGGCGCGTCCACCGTGACCTCGGGGGCCTTCCCGAAGTCGCCGGAGACCTTGACCGACTTCGAGGCGTCGCCCGACGGGGTGTCGATGCAGGACGCCCCCGCGGTGCGTGCGCCGGCCGTCGGGCTCGCGGACGGATCCGCGTTCGGCGTGCCGCTGCCGGAGCAGGCGGACAGCGCCAGGACGGCGGCCGCGGCCAGGGTGAGGGGGATGCGTCGCTTCACGTGAGTCGCTTTCATCGGCGCGCCGGACGCACCAGGTCTGTGGGAGGGACTCGCACAGTCTGCCCGACCCGGCCGGGGACCGCCTGACAGGGGTGGCGGACGATGACCGGGATCGGGCAGCCGGACGCGGGGAGGGGCGGCGGGTCAGGCGCCCGCGTCGGCCTCGAGCACCGTGCGCGGCTCGTGGTGCACGGGGAAGTTCACGCTGGACGCGATGAAGCACCGCTCGGAGGCGCCCTGGTGCAGCGACGTCGCGAGCTCGACGTGCGCGGGATCCCGCACGGTGACGACGGGCCGCAGGGTGACCTCGACGAAGTGCCCGCCCCCGCCGTCCGTCTGCCGCATGGTGCCGGTGGGCTCGTCGCTGTAGCCCACGATCACGACGCCCGCCATGGCGGCCGCGTTCAGGTAGCTGAGCAGGTGGCACTGCGCGAGCGCCGAGATGAGGGTCTCCTCGGGATTCCAGCGGTCGACGTCGCCGCGGAAGGGGCGGTCGGCGGATCCCAGGAGGTCGGGCTTCCCGGCCGCGCGCACGACGTGGTCGCGGCCGTAGGAGCGGTGGTCGGACGTGCCGGATCCGCGGTCGCCCGTCCACTCGAGGGACAGGGCGTACCGGTGCTCGATCTGCATGGGATCACGCTAGCGAACGGCGTCGCGGCCCTCCCGGATCCCGCTGCCCGCGCGGGTAAACTCGCCGGATCATGACAGACACCCTGGACTCCGCCCGCGTCGGCACCCCTGCCGGCTCCGCCTCCGACTCCCCCGCCGCGCCCGCCCGCCACGCGCGCCCCCAGGTGCCGCAGGAGCGACGCATCGTGACGGAGATCCCCGGCCCGCTGTCGCGCGAGCTGCACGAGCGCCGGAAGCGCGTGGTGCCGCCCGGCGTCTCCTCCCTCCTGCCCGTCTACATCTCCCGCGCGCACGGGGCGATCGTCGAGGACGTGGACGGCAACCGCTTCATCGACCTGGGCGCCGGCATCGGCGTGACCACCGTCGGCCACACGCGCCAGGAGGTCGTGGACGCCGCGACCGCGCAGCTCGGCGACGTGATCCACACGCTCTTCACCGTGACGCCGTACGAGGAGTACGTGCGCGTGGCGGAGCTGCTCGCGGAGCACACGCCCGGCACGCACGAGAAGCGCACGGTGCTCGTGAACTCGGGCGCGGAGGCCGTGGAGAACGGCGTGAAGATCGCGCGCAAGCACACGGGCCGCCGCGCGGTCGCGGTGCTCGACCACGGCTACCACGGCCGCACCAACCTCACGATGGCGATGAACTACAAGGCCTCGCCCTACGGCACGGGCTTCGGGCCGTTCGCGGGCGACGTGTACCACGCGCCGAGCTCGTACCCGTATCACGACGGCCTCTCGGGCGCCGAGGCCGCGGCCCGCACCATCTCGTACCTCGAGAAGCGCATCGGCGCGACCGACCTCGCGTGCGTCGTCGCGGAGCCCATCCAGGGCGAGGGCGGCTTCATGGTGCCGGCCGACGGGTTCCTGCCCGCGCTCCAGGAGTGGTGCACGGCGAACGGCGTGGTCTTCATCGCCGACGAGATCCAGTCGGGCCTCGCGCGCACCGGCCGCTTCTTCGCGAGCGAGCACCTCGGCCTCGTGCCCGACCTCGTGCTCACCGCCAAGGGCATCGCGGGCGGCCTGCCGCTCGCCGGCGTGACCGGCCGCGCCGAGATCATGGACTCCGCGCTCCCCGGCGGGCTCGGCGGCACGTTCGGCGGCAACCCCGTGGCCGCGGCCGCCGCGGTCGCCGTCTTCGAGGCCATCGAGACGCACGTGCTGCTCGACGAGGCCACGCGCATCGGCGACCACCTGCACCACGCGCTCGCGGACCTGCAGGAGGAGCACGACATCATCGGCGACGTGCGCGGCATCGGCGCGATGGTCGCGATCGAGCTCGTGCAGCCCGGCACCGGATCCACCACGAAGGAGCCGAACGCGGACGCGGTCTCGGCGATCGCCGCGTACTGCCACGCGCACGGCGTGATCATCCTCACCGCGGGCACGTACGGCAACGTGCTGCGCTTCCTGCCGAGCCTCGCGATCTCCGAGGAGCTGCTCGACGATGCCCTCGGCGTGATCGCCGACGCGTTCCGGGCTCTCTGATGGTGGCAGCCGTCGAGACGATCCCCGTGCAGGGCGCCGTGGAGCTCGCGGTGCTCGACCGCAGCGGCTTCGTGGAGTCGCGCCACATCGGCGCGGCCGTCGTGCTGTCGCCCGAGGGCGAGGTGGTGCGCGAGGTCGGCGACGTCGCGACGCCCGTGTTCCCGCGCTCCAGCATGAAGCCGTTCCAGGCCCTCGCCGTGCTGGCGAGCGGCGCGGAGCTCACCGAGGAGGAGCACGTGCTCGCCACGGCCAGCCACGCGGCGACCGCGCGGCACGTGGAGGTCGTGCGCGGGATCCTCGCGAAGGCCGGGCTCGACGAGTCCGCGCTCCGCTGCCCCGCCGACTGGCCGCTCGACCGGACCGCGCGCGACGAGCTCGTGCGTGCCGGGATCCCCGCGTCGCCCGTCTACATGAACTGCTCCGGCAAGCACGCCGCGATGCTGCTCGCCTGCGCGACCAACGGCTGGTCGACCGACGACTACCTGCACCCGGACCACCCCCTGCAGGTGCGGATCCGCGACGTGGTCGAGCGCTTCACGGGCGAGCGCATCGCCACCACGGGCGTCGACGGGTGCGGCGCGCCCGTGCACGCGATGTCGCTGACGGCGCTCGCGCGCGGGATCCACCGCATCGCGACCTCCGCGCCCGGCTCGCCGTTCGCGCTGTACCGGCACGCGGCCGCGCTGACCGCGGCGGTGCGCGCCCAGGGCTGGGCGATCGACGGCCCCGGCCGCGCGAACACGGTCGTGATCGAGCGGCTCGGGCTGTTCGCCAAGGGCGGGGCCGAGGGGATCATGATCATGACCGCCCCCGACGGCACCACCGTGGCCTCGAAAACGCTCGACGGCAGCCTGCGGGCGTCCACCATCGTGGCGCTCGAGCTGCTCGCCCAGGCGGGCGCGATCACGCGGGACGACGTGGAGCGCGTGCGTCCCCAGCTCGACCTCGTGGTGCTCGGCGGCGGCGTGCCGGTGGGCGAGATCCGCGTGTCGCCGACGCTCATCGGCTGATCCCGATGGGGTGCGCGGTGCCGGCGACGACTGCCGGTGCCGGTGGCGGGGCCGGCGCCGGTGCCGACTCGACGGACCGCGCGGGTGGCACGGGCGACCCGGGCATCGCCGGGGGCCACGAGCAGCGGCGGACCTCGCCGTCGGGGGTGATCCGCCAGGCCCGCCCGGGGACCGGGGCGAGCGGCGGCGGCGCCGCACGGACCCGGAGGAGCGTGCGCACGTCACGCGTGGTGCAGCCCTCCAGGACGACGTCGCCGGTACGGCGGAGATCGGCGAGGAGCGGACCGCGCATCAGCCAGGCGTCGGGATCCCCGACCACGATCCGGGGGCGCGCCGCCCGGCCGCTGCCCTCGTGCGCGCCGAGGACGACAGCGGCTCCCGTCCCGAGGCCGACCGCGGCCGCTCCGGGGAGCGGCTGATCCGAGGACCAGCCCGGCGGTATCCGGGCGGCCTCGACGGCGTCGACGCCGATCTCCCGGAGGCGCGCGACCGCGATGACGGGCGTCGGCGTGACGAGCGCGTGGACGGCGTCGGCGGGGAGGACCACGCGGGGCGCGGGGTCGGCGAGCCCCGGCGCGCGGGCGGCCTCCGCATGCGGGGCGGAGGCCGTCTCGGCCTCGGGCGGCCGGGCCACCTGGATCCGCTCGCCGCGCCACTCCCCCGCACCGGGCGCCGCGTGGGCGTCGAACAGGCGGCTCTCGCCGCCGGCCAGCACGTGCTCCTGCCGGGTCGGGAGCGCGAGGATCACCGGCGGTCCCGCGGCGGCCGCCACCGCCTGGAGCGGCCCGCCGGCGCGACGGCCCGAGATGGCGAGCGCCACCGCGGCGTGCGGCCCCTCCCGGACGACGGCGGCCAGCCCCTCGAGCAGGGCGGCCTGGTGGTCGGGCTCCAGGCGGGAGACGGCGACGTCGAGGTCGTCGGCCAGCACGAGGAGCGGCCCGCGCGGACCGTGCGGGTCGCGGATGCGGGCGACGACGACGGCGACCGCGTCCCAGCACCCCTCCGCGTCCGGGGGCACGCGGAGCACCTCGACGCCGGCCGCCGCGGCCGACGCCCGGATGGTGCGCAGGCACGTGCTGCGGCCGGATCCCGGGCCGCCGACGACGAGCAGGTGGCCGTCGGTCGCGGGGCACCATGCGGCCGTCGCCCGCCGCTGCTCCGCGGGGAGGTCGACCAGGGCGAACGGGACGGCGGGCGCGCCGCCGTCGGGCACCGCGGAGCCGTGCCGCAGGAGACGCGGCACCGCGACGAGGTCCGCGAGCGGGACGGACGCGGGCAGCGGATCCAGCCACGGGCGCCGCACGGGAACGTCCGTCGCGCGGGCCGCGGCGATGCGGGCGAGGTCGTCCAGCGTCGTGACCGCCACCTGTAACGGGCGCGCCGGGACGCCGTGCGCTCCGACGAGGCACCGGCCGGCGGGCGCGTCGGCGAGGCGGGCCGCCTCGACGGTGCCGAGGAGCGCCCGGCTGTCCGCCTCGTTGTTGACGCGGAGCGAGAGGCGGAGGTCGCAGTTGGCGAGCACCGCGTCGCGCACGACGCCGGCGGGGCGCTGGGTGCAGAGCACGAGGTGCATGCCGAGCGAGCGCCCCCGGGCGGCGATGTCGGCGACGACCTCGTGCAGGCCGTCCTGGTCGGCGAGGAGCGCGGCGAGCTCGTCGACGACGATGACGAGGCGCGGCAGGGCGCCCGCCGCAGCGGGGTCGTCGACGTCGCGTGCGCCGGCGTCGCGGAGCACGCGCTCGCGATGCCGGACCTCCGCGCGCAGGCTCTCCAGCGCGCGGCGCGCGCCCTGGCCGTCGAGGTCGGTGACGAGGCCCACGGCGTGCGGCAGGACGAGCAGCGGGTCGAAGGCCGCTCCGCCCTTGAAGTCGACGAGGAGCACGGTGACCTCCTCCGGGGGATGCGCCGCGGCGAGCGCCGCCATCCACGTGACGAGGAGCTCGCTCTTGCCGCTGCCGGTGGTGCCCGCGACGACCGCGTGCGGGCCGTCCGCGACGAGGTCGACGGCCACGGGACCGGCGTGTCCGACGCCGATGACCGCCGCGAGCGTGCCCGCACGCCGGGCCGGTGCCGCGCCGCGGGAGGGGTCGGAGCCGCCGCGGACCGGGAGCTCCGCGAAGGGCACGCGCGACGGGAGGGGCACCCGCGCCGCCGCGAGCCCGCGCCGGCGCGCGAGGTCGGCGAGCTCGTCCGCGAGGCGCTCCACCTCCGTGAGCGACACGAGGTCGGGACGGACGAGGCCGGTGCGGGTGAGGCGCGGGACGGGGATCCCGTCCTGGGCGGGGAGGCCGCCCACCGCGGGGTCCGCGGAGGGCGGGGACGCGAGGGCGTCGGGGACGGGGTCGGCCGCGAGGATCCGCACCGTGCCGGGGCTGCGGACGTCGAGCACCGTGCGGCACGCGGCCGGGAGCGACTCGACCCGCGGCGCCGCGGCGAGCACGACCTCCCGCGCGCCGAGCACGAGCCGGATCGCCGCGGACCCCGGCTCGCTCGGCGCGGAGCCCGGGGCGGCGAGGCGGTCCGCGCCGGCTCGCTCCTCGCGCAGCCCGTCGGCCGCGTGCGGGAGCCGCTCGAGCCAGTCCCACTCGGGCCCGGCCGGGCGCGACGCGATGCGCAGGTCGTCCGGGGGGAGGGCGTGCACGAGCTGGACGACGACGCCCCGGAGCACGGGCGCGACCAGGGCGGGGGCGCCACGCAGCCCGAGGCCGCCGGCGGCGGACACGAGGACGGGCGCATCGGGGATCCAGCGGACGAGGTCCGCCCACCGCGCGGGGTCGTACGCGAAGACGAGGGCGCCCGGGGCCGCCGTCGCGGAACGGGCGCGCGCCGGTGAGCCCCCGGCGCGAGGCGGCGCGGTGCGCCGCAGCAGGAGGCGTCGGAGCGCACCGGATCCGTCCCGGTCGTCGGCGGCGGGCACGCGCGCGTCCGGATCGCCCCGCCAGACCATCCCGCTCGGCGCATCGCCCGTGCCGAGGGCGATCGGGAGCGCGCCGTCGTCGCCCGGATCCGCCCGCCAGAGGAGCGCGGGGTTGGCGCCGCCGTCGAGGATCTCGCGCGCGGACGGCGCCCGCGACCGCAGGGCGACGCGGGCGGCGGCGACGCGCGCCCGCACCTCGTCGTGCAGGCGCGCGACCGCGGCGCGGGACTCCCGTGCGACGCGACGGGCCGAGCGGCGGCCGGAGATGCGCTGGTCGGCGACGCCCGCGACGGCGACCACGGGGCCGAGCGCCGCGAACAGCAGCGCGTACGGCGAGCGCGTGACGGCCCACACGGCGACGCTGACGACGAGGGGCGCGGCCACGCCGAGCACGGGGAACGGCGGCGGCGGAACGGGCGCGGGCGACGGGGGCGGGGAGATGTCCACCGGGCGAGGACACCAGGCGCGTGGGCGCATCGCGGCGAGGCGGGCCCGACTCGTGGACGCGGCACGCGGAAGGCCCCAGGGGAGGAGCCGTCAGGGCCGCGGAGGACGCCGCCTCGCCCGCCCGCCGGTCCCGCCCGCCCGCCGCAGGGACGCGAGCGACACCATCGCCCGGATCCGCTGCCTGCGGCTCCGCCCCGCGTCCATGCGCGCGGCCAGCTCGTCGACGCGGCGCCAGGCGGCGTCGGCGAGCGGACCGGGCACGTCGCCCGGCGCGAACGCCGACTCGTCGGCCACGTCCGCGAGCCCGCGCGCGCCGCCCACGCCCACGAGCCGCGCCACCTCACGCCGCGTGGCCGCGACGGGCGGCACGAGGCCGCGGTCGAGCGCGCCGTCGCGGAACTCGTCCCATGCGCCGCCGACCCGGTCGCGGGCCGCCGCCGCCCGGCGCCGCCGACGTCGGCGCGCGACCTTGGCGCCCACCACGGCGAGGAACGGCGACGCCGCGAGCCCGAGTCCGAGGAGCGACCAGCCGGCGACGCGGACGGCGGCGAGCACGGCCTGGAGCGCGGGATCCGCGTCGGGCCGGTCGTCGCGGCTCGCGTCCGGCGGCGTGCGGTCCTCGGGCTCAGCCTGCTCCTCGACGGGCGGCGGCAGCACGGTCTGCGGGCGCGCGACCTCCGTGGGCTCGTCGGGCAGGGCGTCGGGGACGTCGCGGACGGGCGGGTTCGGATCCACCGCGACCCAGCCGGACGACGCCGTGTCGACCTCGATCCAGGCGGTGACGTCGGATCCCTGGATCCGCACCGGTCCGCCGAGCGCCTCCCGCACGGCCGCCTCGCCGGGCGCGAACCCCATGACGACGCGGACGGGGAAGCCGATGTCGTCGGCGAGGAGGGCGGCCGCGACCGCGTACTGCTCCGCGTCGCCGAGCATGGGGCGCGTCGTGAGGAGGTCCGCGATCCGCTCGGCCGAGTGCCCCGTCCGGCTGAAGGGCGCGTCGCCGACGCCGTGGCTGACGTACCCGTCGGCACGGAGGGCGGAGATCGCGGCGACGAGCTGCGCGCCGGGCGACGCGGAGGTGCCGGCGCCCGCGTCGCTGCCGCCCGCGGTCCCGCCGTCGGGGGCAGCGGCGGACGCCTCCACGCGCGCGGCGACCTCGTCGGGCACGCCCGTGGGCCGCGGGGCGACCGCGTCGCCCGGGCGCTCGTCGGCGAGCGCCTCGAGCGGCGGCGTGGACGCGACGACGGCCTCGATCTCGTACGCGTCGCCCGCGGCCAGGCCGCCGATGACGGCTCCGGTGGCGGTCGCGTCGTCGTAGTAGAAGGAGTCCGCGAGACGGCCGCCGTCGTCACCCGCGAAGGCGATGCGCTCGAGGCGGCCCGCGCCCGGCAGCCACACGCCCCGGTAGGCGTCCACGACGACGTCGAGGGTGACGTGGTCGCCCGGGACGCCCTGCTGGTCGAGCCGGTACGGCACGCGCGCGAAGGTGCCGGAGGCCTGGCCCGTGCGCGACGCGTCGGCGCTGCCGCGCGCACCGCCCGTGCCGTAGACGACGCCGTCGTACGTGTCGAGCGCGGCGAGGCGCACCCGTCCGCCCGCCGGGAGGCCCAGGACCGTGAGCAGGGTGTCGTCGACCGCCGGCGCCTTCCAGTAGGTGCGGAAGGACGAGAGCGGGCTGACCTGCTCGCGCGGGTCGAACGGCTGCTCGACCGTGGAGCGGAGGCCCGTGCGGGACCCGCCGGGCGGGGCGGCGGCCGTGGCGGCGACGCCCGCGACGAGCGCGACCGCGAGCACGACGACCGCGGACGCGCCGGCGCGCGTGCCCGAGCGGCGGCGGTCGGACGCCGACTCCACGGGGATCCCCGCCTGCCGACCGAGGCGGCGGACCGCGCGGTGGCGGCGGCGCCAGCGGCAGCGCGCGATCCACAGCAGCGCGGCCGCGAGCCAGGCGAGCGCGATCGGGACGAGGAGCCCCGCGGCGTCGGGCGCGTCGGGGCCCTGGCTGCGGTCGGGGCCGAGGGCGGCCGCGACGACGAGGATCACGAGGGAGGGGATCACCGCGAGCTCCGGCCGCCGGGTGCGCAGCGCCACCGTGACGCCGATCACGGATCCCAGCAGCACGAGCGCGAACGCGGGCACGAGCAGCGCCTGGTAGTCCCCGACCGGCAGCGCGATGGTCACGAGGCGCACGACGCCGAGCGACGCGCCCTCGACGAGCTCGCCGAGGCCCGCGAGCGTGGGCCGCCAGCCGTCGACCGCCCCGGTGGGCACGGCGAGCGGCACGCCGAGCGTGAGGAAGGCGACGACGACCGCGCCCGCCACGACCGCGCTCCCCCAGCGGTACCGCGCGCCCGCGACCGCGACGAGCGCGCCGACGACCAGCGTGATCGCCGCCATCCGCACGAACGACGCGTCGCGGTAGACGGGCCAGAAGGCCGCCGCGGCGAGGCCGGTGAGGAGCGCGATCGCGACGACGGGGACGAGGGTGCGGCCGGGGTCGCGGGACCCGGCGGGGACGCGGGGGCGGCCGGCGTCGAGTCCGGCGTCCGGGCGGCGGCCGGCCACGGAGGCTCGCGCGCTCACGACGCGCTCCGCTGCAGGGCGCCGCGCAGGTCCTCGAGGTAGCCGATCGTGAGGACCGACAGGTCGCCGAGGCGACGGAGGCCGGGCTCGACCTCGGGGTCGCAGACGACCGCGACCACCTGCACGCCGGGCGGGAAGCCGACGGCGGCCGCGCGGATCGCGGCGGGCGCCGCCCCCGTGCCGCAGACGAGGAACACGACGGAGACGCCGGCGACCTCGTCGGCCGCGGCGCGCGCCAGCTCGACGAGCGACGCCGCGCGCTCGGACGCGCCGATCTCGGCGAGGTCGTCGAGGAGGCGGTCGCGCGTGACGGTGGCGAGGCGGCGGAGGCGCGCGGAGCGGGATCCGGGCGGGCTCGGGCGCGCCACGGTGCGGGCGAGGCCGGGCAGCGTGGACACGGTGGGCAGACGGCGCGCGCGCCGCGCCGACCGGTCGGCGCTCGCCACGACCTGCAGGGTGCGCGCGTCGACGATGGCGCGCGCCCCCAGGGATCCGACGACGCTCACGGCCAGCTCGAACTCGACGTCGGCGGTGGATCCGGCGAGCGCGCCCGCCGCGGATCCGGCCGCGACCGTGGTGCCGCCCGCCGCGCCCACCGCGTCCGCGACCGGCCCGGCAGCGGCGCCGTACCCGTAGTCCCCCGCGTGCAGCGACAGCGCGACCATGATGTGGCTCCGCCGCGTCTCCTCGAACCGCCGCACCATGTGCACGCCGGTCTTCGCGGTCGAGCGCCAGTGGATGTGCCGAACCAGGTCGCCGGGCACGTACTCGCGGAGCGACTGGAACGACACGTCGCTGTCGGTGAGGTCGCGCGTGGCGCGGCCCTCGAGGTCGCGGACGAAGCCCGTGCTCGTGCTCGGCATCGCGAGCGTGCGCGGGTGGACGAGCAGCCGGGTGGCGGCGGCCTCGGCGGACTCGCGGCGCACCAGGCCGATCGGGTCGCCGCGCACGATGCGCGCGGGGCCGAGCGGGATCACGCCGCGGCGCGAGGTGGGCACGACGAACACGTCCTCGTGCGCCTGGCCGTGCGCGAGGGACGGCACGTGGACCTCGGCGAGCCCGGATCCGACCGGCACCTCCACCGTGAGCCCCACGGCCCGGCGGCGCAGCGGGTTCCGCACGGCGACGGTCGCGGGCGCGCGCTCCCCCGCCACCACGCGGTCGCGCGGCAGGCGCAGGGACACCTCGACCCCGGAGGATCCGACGAGGTGCAGCAGCGCGATGGCCCAGAGGGCGGCGGCGGTCCACGCGACAGCGACGAGCTCGCGCCAGCCGAGCGCGTACCCGACGGCGCCCGCGACGACCGCGGCCAACGCGACCACCCGGCCGAGCGGCGTGACGACCGCGACGAGGCGCGCGAGGGCGTTCCGGGCCGGCACGGCCTCGGCCGTCGGCCCGGGAGCGAGAGCGGCGGCGGGATCGGGAGCGGCGGCGTCCGCGGCGGCGGGATCCGGGCCGGCGGCCGCGCCGCGCGTCCCGACCGCGCTCATCCGCCCGGCCGCGCGCCCGCGGCGCCCGCGGCGTGCGCACCCGACCCGCGCGCGCCGGCCGCGGTCGGCGCCGCCCCCGCGTGCCCGTCGCGCGGCGGCGCGGTCTCGATCAGGATCTGCGACAGCACGCTCGTGGGCGTGACCCCGTCGAACTCGGCCTCGGGATCCAGCAGCAGGCGGTGCGCGAGCACGGGCTCGGCGAGCGCCTTCACGTCGTCGGGCACCACGTAGTGCCGGCCGTCGGCGGCGGCCCACGTGCGGGACGCGCGCACGAGCGCGAGGGCGCCGCGCACGCTCGCGCCCAGCCGCACCTCGGGCGCGGTGCGGGTCGCGTCGACGAGGCGCACCACGTAGTCGGCGACCGCGGGATCCACGTGCACGGTCCCCGCGCGCTCCTGCAGGTCCCGCACGGAGGCGGCCGTCGCGACGGGCGCGAGCGTCACGTCGTGCGCGCTCACGGACGCGCCCTGCAGGATCCGCAGCATCGACTCGTGGTCCGGGTACCCGATGGAGGTGCGCAGCAGGAACCGGTCGAGCTGCGCCTCGGGCAGCGCGTAGGTGCCCGCCTGCTCGATGGGGTTCTGGGTGGCGATGACCATGAACGGGTGCCCCACGTCGTACGGCGTGCCGTCGACCGTGACGCGGCCCTCCTCCATCACCTCGAGGAGCGCCGACTGGGTCTTCGGGCTGGCGCGGTTGATCTCGTCGGCCAGCACGATGCTCGCGAACACCGGCCCGCGGTGGAACTCGAAGTCGCTCGTGCGCTGGTCGTAGACGCTGACGCCCGTGATGTCGCCGGGCAGCACGTCGGGCGTGAACTGCACGCGGCTGTGCGTGCCGTCGACCGTCTGCGCCATGGCGCGCGCGAGCGAGGTCTTGCCTATGCCGGGCACGTCCTCGAGCAGGAGGTGGCCGCCCGTGACCATGGCCGTGAAGGCGAGCCGCACCACGTGCGACTTCCCGAGCAGCACCTGCTCCACGTTGCGCACGAGCCGCGCGAACTCGTCCTGGAAGGCGCGGGCCTCGTCGGCGGTCATCGTCATGGGGGTGTGCCTCTCGGGTGCGGCCGCGTCGTCCGGCGGGATGGCCGCGGGTTCGGCCGTCATCCGCGGTGGGCGTACGTGTACAGGGTGCCCGAGTTCGCGGTGACGCGCACCTCGAGGATCCGCTCGCCGCCCGCCGGGACCGTGCAGGATCCGGCCGCGCCCGAGGACGCGTCGGTCCACGCGCCCTGGCCGCCGCAGCGCCGCTCGCTGCGCGCGTAGCCGCCGCCGTCGCCGATGCGCCCGAAGCCGGCCACCGCCGGCGGCATCGAGGTCCAGGAGAAGGTCGTGGCGCCCGCTTCGTCGGTCGCCGCCCGCACGTCGCCGGCGCGCGCGTCGACCGCGGTGCCGGCGGAGACGGGATCCGACCAGCCGCTCGAGCGCGGGCGCCCGTCGCCGGAGTCCTCGACGACGCGCACCTGGATCGTCGCGCCGACGCCCGTGCGCGGCAGGGTGAGCGCCTGGCCGACGCCCACGGGCACGCCGTCGCCCTGCCCGTCGACGCGGTACAGCAGCTGGGCGGAGGCGGACGCGCTGCCCGGCCGGTAGCGGGCGCCCGCGAGGACCGCGCGGAACACGCCGTCGCTCCCCCGGTCCGCGCGCGGCAGGTCGACCGTGACGACGGGCGTCGACGGCGCCGTGCGCGGCGTGAGCTGGCCGGCCTCGACGACCGTGCAGCCCTGACTGTTGGCGGCGAGCACCGCGAACGCGACGGGCTGGTCCGTGGCGAGGCCCGTGAACACGTGGCTGGTCGCGCTGCCCACGTCGACCGCGGGGCCGTGCTGCGCGGACCACGGCGCGACGCCCTCGGTGGGCACGGAGCAGCTGGGCGCGGAACCCGGGGCGTACGCGGCGACGAGGTAGCGGATCCCGTCGACGCCCTGGCCCTGGAACGCCGGCCACGACACGGTGACGCGCGTCTCGTCGGCCGGGTCGGCCACCGCGGTGGGCGCGCCGGTCGCGGTCGGCGCGCCGCGGGGCGTGCCGATCGCGGTGGCGGCGAGCCACGCGGACGCGTCCTGCACCTGCGCGCTGTTGCGCGCGGCCACCGACACGGCGACGGGCACCTCGGCGACGAGCGACGGATCCCGCACCTCCAGGCTCGTGGCGTCGGCCGCGACCTGCCGCGTGATGCCGCCCACGCCCACGACGTACTGCGTGACGGGGCTCGACGACGACGGCACGACGGACGGCTGCCACGAGAGGCGCAGCCCGTCGACGAGCGGCTCGACGGCGAGGCCCGCGGGGGCGGCCGGGAGCACGTCCGACCAGAGGCCCGAGATCGACACGGGATCCGACACGCCCACGCCGTTCACGGCGGAGACCTCCACCTCCACGGAGCTCCCGGGTCCGTTGCCGGGCGTCGGCACGGTGCAGGTCGTCGACGGGCAGGTGACGGTCGCGGTCGCCGTGCCGCCGCGGAGCACGCGCACCTGGTATCCCGTGATCGCGGACCCGTTAAAGACGCCCGGCTCGAACGCCACCGTGACGGACCGGTCGGCGAAGCCGGAGGCGCGGAGGGCGGTGACGGGTCCCGGGCGGTCCTGCACGTGGATCACGACGGTGCCGAACGCGGCCCGGCCCGCGTCGCCCGTGGCGTCGCGCACCTCGTACTGCACGCGCACGTCGCCGGGCGCGGCGTCGGCGGCGGCGCTCACGGCGAGCGTGGCGCGGTCGGCCGATGGCGTGACGGTGACGCCCGCGGGGAGGCTCGCGCCGTCGGCGCCGCGGATGGAGGTGACCGTCAGCGGCGTGCCCGGGAAGGGGTTGCCCGCCTGGTCGTTGGCGAGCACGTCGACGGAGGTGGCGGATCCGCGCGTCACGGTGCCCTCGTCGGTCGCGGGCTGCGCGAGCGGGCGCGTGGACGGCACGACGCGGAGGTCGACGCGGCCCGCGCGGCCGGTCTGCGTCGCGTCGCGGACGCTCACGGGGAACGACGCGGCCTGGCCCGTCGCGACGCCCTCGTCCGCGGAGATGCGCAGCGTGCCGCCGTCGACGGACGCGCGGAAGCCGGCCGCGACGGCCCCCTCCAGCGCGAACGCGAGCTGCCCGCGGTCGTCCTGGTACGGGTAGGTGGTGAGGCGCCCGAGGTCGACGTCCTTGGACTGCCCGGGCTCGAGGTCGATGACGGCGCCCGTGAAGACGGGCGGCTGGTTCTCGGTGGGCGTGACCGTGATCGGGAGCACGAGCGCGGCGGTGCGCCCGCCGTCGCCGGATCCGTCGGTCACCGTGAAGGAGATCGCCGCCGGCCCGAAGTACCCCGGCTCGCTGCGGTACGCGATGGTGTCCTCGTCCACGAGCTCCACGGGGCCGTCGGCGTGCGTCGCGGAGAGCGCGTTCGGGTCGGCGATCCGCACCGCGCGCCCGCCCGCGGCCACCACCTGCTCGTCGAGCTCGACCACGAGCCGCTCGCCGCTCGCCACGGTCGGCCGCGGCTGGCCCGCGCGCAGCTGCGGCAGCGTGTCCGCGAAGCCGGGCACCCAGACGAAGGCCGTCGCGGAGATCGACGGGTCGTCTGGCTGCGCCACCGTGAACGGGACGATGCGGCGCTCGTCGCCCACCTCGACGCGGATGCGGCCGTCGGGCGTCACGCGCGCCACGTCCTCGTAGCCCGCGCCGACGCCGAGCACGAGCGACGACGCGTCGCCCTCCGCGGAGAAGACGTTGCGCATCACGTCCACGTCGACGCTCGACCGGTCGAGCACGTCGGAGAGCTGGAGCACCGTGTCGCGCGCGACCGGGCGCGTGGGCGGGGCGGCGGGATCCACGATCACCGTGAGGAACGCCTCGTCGCTGCCGCCGCGCGCGTTGCGCACGCCGTAGACGAAGCCGTAGCGGCCGGCCTGCTCGGGCGCGACGACGCGCACGGTGTCGCCGTCGAGCCCCGCGACGAGGCCCTCGGCCTGCGGCTGCACGGACACGAGCGAGAGGGCGCCGCCGTCGGGATCCGTGTCGTTCGCGAGCACCTGCACGCGGAGCACGCGGCCGGGCCGCACGGTCACGGTGTCTGCGGTGGCGACCGGGTTCCTGGCGCCCTCGACGCGCGTGCTGATGCCCACGCGGATCGTGCCGGTCGCCCGCGCGCCCAGCCCGTCGACCACGGCGTACGCGAACGCGTCGGTGCCGGTGGAGTAGTCGCCCGCCTGGTAGTCGATCCAGTCCGGCCCGACCTCGACGACCTGGCCCTTCTCGGGTCCGGTGTCCTGCCCGAGGAGCCGCACCGAGTCGCCGTCGGGGTCGATGCCGGTGAGCGGCACGGGGATCCGCACGGTCTCCCCCGCGAGCACGCGCGCCGTCAGAGGGCGCGGCACGGGCGCGGCGTTGGTCGCCACGTCGGCCTCGCGCACGGAGACGGTGAGGGTCGCGGTCGCCCACTGGCCGTCGGGCGCGACCGCGCGGTAGACGGCGGTGTAGTCGCCCGTGCGGTCGGGCGCGAGGTAGCGGAGGCGGTCCTCGCTCGCGAAGAGGAGGCCCGCGCCATCGGGCAGCGGGTCCACGAGCACGGGGTCGAGGCGCAGCCGGTCGCCGTCGGGCTGCTCGTCGTTGGCGAGCACGGGGATGTCGACGGCGTCGCCCACGCGCACGGCCACGCGGTCGTCGGTCGCGACGGGCGGCTGGCGCACGGCGGGCTCGGGCACCTCGATCACGGTGATCACGCCGGTCGCCTCCGCCACGCCGTTGCTCACGCGGTACGCGACGTCGACGGGCCCGTCGAGCGGCCGCGTCAGGCTGATCCGCACGAGCCTCTGCCCCACCACCTCGGCGTGCACGCCCACCGCCTCGTCGGGCGAGACGGCGTCGGTGATCACGAGCACGCCGCCGGCCGGGTCGAAGTCGGCCTGGAGCACGTCCACGTCCTGGGCCTGGAGGGCGCGCACGAACACGGTGTGCGGCACGGTCACGGGTCGGCCGTCGGCGGCGGGGGCGCCGCGCACCTCGACGCGCACCACGCCCGTGGCGGTGGTCCGCCCGTCGGTCACCGTGTACTCGACGAGATGCGTGCCCGCCTGCCCGCCCTCGAGGCGGAAGGTGCCCGCCTCGAGGTCCGGCGTGATCTGCAGGCCGGCCCGCGCAGACACGGCCGCCAGCCGGATCGCGCCGCTCCCGCCGCGCGCGTGCGTGAGCGGCTCGACGGTGATCTCGCGCCCGAGCGACGCCTGCACGACGAACCCCTCGGCCACGAGCGGCACGTCCCCCGCGCGGCGCACCGTGACCACCAGCTCGCCCGATCCCTCCTCGCGCCCGTCGGACACCTGCAGCGCGACCGTGCGCGTGTCCCCGCCGGCCCCGGCGTCCGTGTAGACGACGCGCCCCTCGGGCTTCCAGCTGACGGCGTCGGGCGCGGGGACGCTCGCGCGCGTGAGGTACACGGGATCCCCGTCGGGGTCGTACCAGCCGCCCAGCACGTCGGTCCGCAGCCGGTCGCCCTCCGCGACGGTGCCGGTCGCGGGCCGCGCCTGCACGGGCGGCCCGTTCTCCCCGGCCGAGCGCACCGCGACGCGCACGTCCGCCGTGGCGGTGCCGCCGCGCCCGTCGCTCACGACGTAGGAGAACCTCACCGTGCCGGTCGCGCCCGCGGCGAGCGCGAGCTGCAGGCCCTGGCCCTCGTCCACGATGTCGACCGCGCCGACCTCCGCGTCCACGGGCGTGACGGAGTCGATCACGAGCACGTCGCCGTTCGGGTCGTGGTCGTTGAGGAGCACGGGCAGCGCGGTGGTGCGGCCGGGGCGCGCGCCGAGGTCGTCGTCGACCGCGACGGGCGGCTGCTGCACGCGGTCGGTCTCGGGCGGGGTGTCCGCGGTGTTCTGCTCGACGACGGTGTCGGAGCGGTCGCGGTCGATGAGGTCCGACCAGTTGTCGATGAGGCCCGCGTCGCGCTGCACGGCCCAGGCGGTGCCGCCGCGCGTGTCGTTGAGCACGACGCGCGCGCCGTCGACCACGAAGCGCAGGGCGGCCTGCTGCGGCATGGATCCGATGCCGCTCGTCGCGCCCGCCGCCGTGCGCCGGGCGTCCTGCCCGCCCTCGCCCGCCATGGCCGCCGGGGCGAGGCAGCGCTGCCAGCCGGATCCGCCGGTCCAGCCCGCGTACTCGCAGCCGGCGACGCGGACGGGACGCGCGGGCTCGCCGCGCGCGTCGCCGCTCACGACGACCGGATCCCCTCCCGCGACGGGCACCTCGACGAGCCCGCCCGAGTGCGCGACGAGCACGCCGCTGCCGCCCGACGACGCGCGCTGAAGGGCGACGCGCGCGTCGGCGGCCACGGATCCGGCGAGGTCGACCGTCCGGCCGTCGACGAGGAGGGCGCGCGCGTCGGCGTCGTAGAGCGCCCAGTGGCCGTCGACGGAGGTGAGCGCGAGGCGCTGCCCGGCGGGGCGTCCGGGATCCCCCGCCTGCACGGTCTCGCCGGCGAGGGCGGCAGCGGGGTCGGCGGGCGCGTCGGCCGGCTCCGCCAGGGGCGCGCCGACGGGGCCGACGTCCACGGTCGCCCGCACGGTGTCGTCCGTGTCGGCCTGGATGCGCGACAGCGTGCCCGTCACGGCCGAGTACACGAGGAGCGTGCCGTCGTCGCCCATCGACGCGACGGCGTCGGCCCCGAGGATCAGCGTGGGCGCGCTCGCGGCGTCGAACGCGGAGAGGCCCGCGACGGGCACGAGCCACAGCTGGCCGGTCGCCGGCACGAGGATCGCGGCGCGGGATCCCGCGAGCATGACCTCGGCGCCCGCGGGCAGCGGCGCGGTGTCGACCACCTCGCTCGTCGCGTCGTCGACCATGTCGAGGCGCGAGCTGCCGCGGTCGGCGAGCAGCACGGTGGATCCGGCCTGCAGCACGTCGATGTCCTCGCTGCGGGAGTCGACCACGCTGTCGAGCTCGAGCACGGCCGTGTTGGCGCGGCCGATGGCCTGTTGCGCGGAGTTGACGACCCACACGGATCCGTCGTCGAGGTCGACGCGCTGCGCCTGGTAGCCGTCGGAGACGAGCGCGAAGCCCGTGAGGAGCGCGAGCACGACGGCCCCGCCGGTGACGGTCGTCGCGGCCTGGCGGTGGCGGCGGATCCACGCGCGGATCATCGCGGGATCTCCGCGCACTTCTCGGTCGACGCGTCCCCGGCGATGCCGTCGCGCGTGACGGTGACGCGGATGCACGCCCGCTCGCCCGCGCCCGCGGCGTCCGACGACCCGGCCGTCACCCGGAACGTCGTGTCGCGTTGCGTGCTCGGCAGCCCGCCGTCGCGGACCACCTGGTATGCGTCGTCGGGGCCGAGCCCGGGATCGCCCCAGGAGAACAGGACGCCGTCGGCGGTCGCGGACGCCCGGATCTCGCCCACCACCGGGATGTCGCGCGCCGCGGTGCCGCCCGACCCGCCGAGCAGCACGCCCACGGTCATGCTCGCGACGACCGCGCCGGCCGCCGCCGCCGCGATCGCGACGCGGTGCCGGGCGAGGAACGCGCGCCGGCCGGGCACGGCGGGCCGCGCCGGGGTGGAGAGGCCGGCGGGACCGGATGCCGGACCGGCCGAGGGACGGGGAGGAGGGTCCCGCGCGCGCCGGCTCGGACGCGGACGGCGGCGCGCCGGGACGCGCGGCCCGGGCCGCCGGGCGCGCGGCCGCCGGCGCCGCCCTCCGCCGGGCACGCCGCAGGCCGACCGCGCCGCCCCGCCCGTTCCGCCCGCCCGGCCCGGTCGTCCCCGGATCCACCTGCGCGATGCCGCGCACGCGCGTCGGGTCGTCGTCCTCGTCGACGGCTGCCGCCACGGCCGACGCCCACTCCTCGCTCGCGACCTCGAGCGGCGTCTGCGCGAGCCGCAGCTCCGCCTCCACCGCCTGCAGCTCGCGCACGAAGGCGAGCGCCGACTCGGGCCGGGCCGACGGCTGACGGGACATCGCGCGGCGCAGCACCAGCTCGAGCCGCTCGGGCACGTCGGCGCGCCCGGTGGGCAGGGGCCGGGCCCTCTGGATCCGGGCCACGAGGTCCGCCGGCGCGTTCTGCCCGCCGGGCACCTCGAACGGGCTGCGGCCAGCGAGCAGCGAGTACACGGTCGCGGCGATAGACCACACCTCGCTCCGCACGGTGCCGGGGCTCTCGTCGGCGAGCACCTCGGGCGCCGACCACGGGATGGAGAGGCCCACGGCGTCGGTCGCGGCGGCGTCCTCGAGCGTCGAGGCGATGCCGAAGTCGCTGAGCACGGGGTGCCCGAACGCGGTCGTGAGGATGTTCGCGGGCTTGATGTCGCGGTGCAGCACGCCCGCGCGGTGGGCGGTCTCCACGGCGCTCGCGATGCGGATCCCTACGCGCAGCACCTCGGCGACGCCCAGCGGCTCGCGGCGGTAGCGGTCGCTGAGGCTCGACGAGCACAGCTCCATCACGAGGTACGGGCGGCCGTCGGCGGCGACGGACGCCTGGTGCACCGTCAGCACGGACGGGTGGGCGCTGAGCTGCGCCATGAGGTCGGCCTCGGCGCGGAACATCGCCCGCAGGCGGTCGGTGACGATCTCGGCCAGCATCACCTTCACGGCGACCTGGCGGCGCGGCATGTCCTGCTCGTAGAGGAACACGTCGGCGAAGCCCCCGGAACCGAGGACCGTCACGTACGTGAACCCCGGCAGCACCGGCGGGGACGACGGCAGGCGTCTGGCCATGGCCCCCTCTTCGGGTCGGGACCGACGGCAGGGGCTGTTGCGGGCGGCGGATGGATCTCTCGCTGTGAGACGAGTCTAGGTCGCCGATCCGCGCGGGTACACGGGTCGGCGGCCTCCTGGCGCCCCCTCTTCGGGAGCGGCGGCGCGGAACGCCGGGCTAGTCGCGCGGCGGCAGGTCGCGCGCGGGCTGGCCGACGTAGAGCTGCTGCGGACGGCCGATCTTCGTGGCCCGGTCCTCGTTCATCTCGCGCCAGTGCGCGATCCAGCCGGGCAGGCGCCCGATGGTGAACAGCGCCGTGAACATGCGCGTGGGGAAGCCCATCGCCTTATAGATGACGCCCGTGTAGAAGTCCACGTTCGGGTAGAGCTTCCGCTCGATGAAGTAGTCGTCCGCGAGCGCGACCTGCTCGAGCTCCTTGGCGATGTCGAGCAGCGGGTCCTGGATCCCGAGGGCCGCGAGCACCTCGTCGGCGCTCTCCTTCACGAGCCGGGCGCGCGGGTCGAAGTTCTTGTAGACGCGGTGCCCGAAGCCCATGAGGCGGACGCCGTCCTCCTTGTTCTTCACGCGCTCCACGTAGCGGTCGACGCTCTCGCCGGAGTCGCGGATGCGGCCGAGCATGGCGAGCACCGCCTCGTTCGCGCCGCCGTGCAGCGGGCCGAAGAGCGCGCCGATGCCGGCCGAGACGGAGGAGAACATGTTCGCCTCGGTGGATCCGACGAGCCGCACGGTCGACGTCGACGCGTTCTGCTCGTGGTCCTCGTGCAGGATCAGCAGGCGCTCGAGCGCGCGGCTGACGACGGGATCGACCTCGTAGCGTTCCGCGTTGTTGCCGAAGTTCAGGCGGAGGAAGTTGTCGACGAAGGACAGCGAGTTGTCCGGGTAGAGGAATGCCTGGCCGAGGCTCTTCTTGTGGGCGTACGCCGCGATGACCGGCAGCTTCGCCAGCAGGCGCAGCGTCGAGATCTCGACCTGCTCGGGGTCGTGGACGCTGAGCGAGTCCTCGTAGTAGGTGGAGAGGGCGGAGACCGCGCTCGACAGCACCGACATGGGGTGCGCGTTGGTCGGCAGCGCGCGGAAGAGGCCCTTGAAGTCCTCGTGCAGGAGCGTGTGGCGGCGGATGTCGTCCTCGAACCCCGCGAGCTCGTCGCTCGTGGGCAGCTCGCCGTGGATGAGGAGCCAGGCCACCTCGAGGTAGCTCGACTGGCGAGCGAGCTGCTCGATCGGGTAGCCGCGGTAGCGCAGGATCCCCTGCTCGCCGTCGATGTAGGTGATGGCCGAGCGGGTCGACGCGGTGTTGACGAAGCCGTTGTCGAGCGTCGTGAGGCCCGTCTTCTTCGTGAGCGCCGAGATGTCGATGCTGGACGCGCCCTCGACCGCGGGGAGGATGGGGAACTCCACCCGGCCGCCGGGGTACGTCAGGGTCGCCGTGGGCTTCTCGTCCGCCTTCGGCCGGTCGTCCGCCTGCTGCCCGCCATCGGTCACGGCGCCTCCTCGAGTCTGGGGTGGATGGCCCGGGGGGATGCGCGCCGCAGGACGCTCGTGGCGCCGTCGCGGCGTCGGGATCCGAGCCGACTACAGCCTAAAGGGCCGACCGGGACACTGTCGCCTCCGCCAGCATCCGGCCGGATCCGTTGGAGGTCGTGCTACGCGGTGGAGGAGTCGCGGAGCCGGGCCGCCGCCGCCTGGATCCGCTCGTCCGTCGCCGTGAGCGACAGGCGCACGTGCGCGGGCGAGGCGTCGCCGTAGAACGGGCCGGGACCCGCGAGGATCCCGAGGTCGGCGAGCTGGGCGATCCCCTCCCAGGCGTCCTGCCCGCGGGTCGCCCAGAGGTAGAGGCCGGCCTCACTGCGGTCGATGCGCCAGCCGGCGTCCTCGAGCGCGGGGCGCAGCACGTCGCGCCGGGCGCGGTACAGCTCGCGCTGGGCGCGCACGTGCTCGTCGTCGCCGAGCGCCACGGTCATGGCGTGCTGGAGCGGCGCGGGCGGGAGGAGGCCCGCGTGCTTGCGGACGCGGATCAGCCGGGCGATGAGGTCCCGGTCGCCCGCGACGAGCGCGGCCCGGTAGCCCGCGAGGTTCGACTGCTTGCTCAGCGAGTAGAGCGCGAGCACGCCCGCGTGGTCGTCGCCGACGACGCGCGCGTCGAGGATCGACGGCGTCGGGCCCGAGGCCCACTCGCCCTCCCAGCCGAGCTCGGCGTAGCACTCGTCGCTCGCGATCACGGCGCCGAGCTCGCGGGCGCGGGAGACGGCGGCGCGCAGCTCGTCGACCCCGAGCACGCGGCCGTCCGGGTTGCCCGGCGAGTTCAGCCAGACGAGGCGGGTGTGCGCGGGCCAGTCGGCCGGGTCGTCCGCGGGCACGGACTCGGCGCCCGCGAGGGCCGCGCCGATCGCGTAGGTCGGGTAGGACACGCGCGGGTGCACGACCGCGTCGCCCTCGCCGAGGCCCAGCATGAACGGCAGCCAGGCCACCATCTCCTTGGAGCCGATGGTCGGCAGCACCTGGTCGGTGCCGAGGGTCGCGTTCCGGCGCCGCGCGTGCCAGTCGACCATGGCCTGCCGGAGCTCCGGCGTGCCGACCGTGGTCGGGTACGCGTGCGCGTCGGTCGCCCAGGCGAGCGCGTCGCGGATGAGCGGCGGGGTCGGATCCACGGGCGACCCGATGCTGAGGTCGACGATCTCGTCGGCGTGCCGCCGGGCCCGCTCGGCGTAGGGCGCCATCTGGTCCCAGGGGTAGTCGGGGAGCTCGCCGAGGGCCACCCGCGTCAGCCGTTCTGGACGGGGAGGGCCGCGATGACGGGGTGGTCGCCCGCGGTGACGCCGACCTTGGTCGCGCCGCCGGGGGATCCCATCTCGGCGAAGAACTCGACGTTGGCCGTGTAGTAGTCCGACCACTTCTCGGGCAGGTCGTCCTCGTAGTAGATCGCCTCGACCGGGCACACCGGCTCGCAGGCGCCGCAGTCCACGCACTCGTCCGGGTGGATGTACAGCGACCGCTCGCCCTCGTAGATGCAGTCGACCGGGCACTCGTCGATGCAGGCGCGGTCCTTGACGTCGACACAGGGCAGGGCGATGACGTAGGTCACTTCGAGCGGGTCCTTCCGGGAGCGGTGCGGCCCGACGAGTCTACGCGGGCCGCGAGCCCGTCCCGGCCGGGGCCGGGGCGGCGGATCCCGCGGCGTCGGCGGCATCGGGGCGGGCGGCGGCGTCGGACGCGCGCGCGGAGAACCGCGGCCACACGACGACCGCCGCGACGAGGATAGCGGGCGCGACCGCCCACACCTGGCTCATCGCGTCGTCGGGGAACAGCACGGATCCGCTCGGCCCGCGCGTGCCGAGCACCGCCACCGCCGCGACCACGCCGAGCCCGAGGCAGAGCGCGTGCAGGCGGTCGACGAGGAGCAGGCGGAACGCGACCAGCAGGCACGCGAGCGTCGCGAGCGCGAGCACGAGGCCGACCGGCAGCGCGATCCCGCCCACCGGCAGCGTCGCGCGGTGGGCGGCCGTGCCGACCGCGCCCACCAGCAAGCCGAGCGCGAGAGACGCGACCGCCGTGCCCACGCGCTGCACGCCGCGCGGGGGCCGCGGCGTCCCGTCGTCCGACGCGGCGCCGGCGGGCCGATGGAGGCGGAACAGCTCGACGGCCGCGATGGGCTCGCCGATCCCGTGCGAGAGCGCGAACTGGTCGCCGTCGACGACGACCTGCGTGCGGTGGGAGGCGATGGCCCGGGTCTTCGCGTCGAGCGCCTCCGCGACGTCGACCTCGACGTCCGCCGCGTCGTCGGGCAGCACGAGCATGCCGGCGGGCCGCGGATCCGGCGCGGGGAACCGGCCGCGCGCGGCGACGAGCTCGTGGGCCTGGCGGGCCGAGGACTCCGTCGTGGTGATGAGGTACGCGGGGATCCCCGCCTCCTCGGCCGCCCAGGTCGCGATGACGTGCGTGCGCTTGTGGTCCGGGTGGCCGTAGCCGCCGTGGTCGTCGTACGTGACGACGCTCGTGGCGTCGACGTCGGCGATGACCGCGAGCACGTCGCGCGCCTCGTCGGCCTCGTCGCCCGCGCACAGCGAGTCGGGATCCAGCGGGCGCAGCGCCACGGGCACGCCGTCGTCGCCCCACTCCATGCCCGAGTCGACGTAGCGACGCGCCTCGAGGCCGCGCCAGCGCGCGTCGGGATCGCCGAGGAAGCGGTGGTCGGTGACGCCGAGGGCGGCCATGGCGTCGGCCAGCTCGGTCTCGCGGTGGTCGGCGAGCGCGCGCAGGTCGCCCTCCAGATGGCGGAGCTCCTCGGGGATCACGTCCCCGCGCTCCCCGCGCGTGCAGGTGAGGACCGTGACCGGCACACCATCGCGCACCAGCTTCGCGATGGTGCCGCCCGTGACGATGCTCTCGTCGTCGGGGTGGGCGTGCACGAACACGACGTGCTCGCGCTCGGGACGGGCGGTGCGGGCGGCCCGATCGGGGCGTCGGGACGTGCCGGTGGTCATCCGGCGATCCTAGCCGCGGGCCGCGGCCCGCTCCCTGGGCGCTCCCCCGGGACGATTGACTGGACGCGCTCCCGCCCCCGCGCTACTGTGCACGAGGTAAGGCGAGCCTCACCTACATTTCCCCATCATCAGCAATAGGGCGCGTCCCGTCGCGCCCTCCGCCCGGAGAGGCGCACGCGTGTTCGCGAACTACCTGATCGGCCTGCGCGAGGGCCTCGAGGCCGCCCTGGTCGTGACCATCCTCATCGCCTACGTCGTCAAGATCGGCCGCCGCGACGTGCTCGGTCGGCTCTGGCTCGGCGTCGGGCTCGCGGTCCTCCTCGCCCTGTCCGTCGGCGCGATCCTCACCTACGGCGCCTACGGCCTCACGTTCGAGGCGCAGGAGGCCATCGGCGGATCCCTCTCCATCGTCGCCACGGGCCTCGTCACGTGGATGGTGTTCTGGATGCTCCGCACCGCGAAGGACATGCGCTCCGACCTGCAGGGCGCCGTCGACCGGGCGATCGCGGGCGCCGCGTGGGGCCTCGTCGCCGTCGCCTTCCTCGCCGTCGGCCGCGAGGGGATCGAGACGGCCCTGTTCCTCTGGTCGGCCGTGCAGGCCACGGGCGCCACCACCATGCCGCTCGTCGGCGCGGGCCTCGGGCTCGTCACCGCGGTCGCGCTCGGGTGGCTCGTCTACCGCGGGGTGCTCCGCATCGACCTCGCGCGCTTCTTCACCTGGACGGGCGCGCTCCTCATCGTCGTGGCCGGCGGCGTGCTCGCGTACGGCGTGCACGACCTGCAGGAGGCGGGGATCCTGCCCGGCATCGGCGCGCTCGCGTTCGACGTCTCCGGCGCCGTCCCGCTCGGGTCCTGGTACGGCACGCTCCTCAAGGGCACCGTCAACTTCTCCCCCGCCACCACGTGGCTCGAGGCGATCACGTGGGCGCTGTACGTCGTGCCGACGCTCGCCACCTACCTGACGCTCGCGCGTCGCGGACGACGAGCGCGCCCGGCGCCCGCCGCCGCCGCTCCCGTCGCCGACCCGGCGCGCGTCGCCGACGCGACCGCCGCCCGCTGACCCGGCGGCCAGCCGCCCCTCCGTCTCTCCCCCTCCATCCACCGCCCGGCCCCGCCGGCCAGCTCCCCCGAGGTCCCATGAAGCGCTCCACCCTCCCCGCCGCCGCGCTGCTCGCCGGCGCCGCCCTCGCCCTCTCGGGCTGCGTCGCGAACACCCCGACCGGATCCGCCGCCGACGGCGCCGCCTCCGCGGACCCCGGCGTCACGCAGCTCACGGTCGACAGCTCCGCCGACGCGTGCACCGTCTCCGCCGCGACCGCCCCCAGCGGCACGGTCTCGTTCCACGTCACGAACTCCACCGACCAGGTGACCGAGTTCTACCTGCTCGCGGAGGACGGCCTCCGCATCGTGGGCGAGGTCGAGAACGTGAGCCCCGGGATCGAGCGCGACCTCGTGGTCACCGCCCAGCCCGGCAGCTACTACACCGTCTGCAAGCCCGGCATGGTGGGCGACGGCGTGGGCCGGACGCCCTTCACCGTCACGGGCGACCAGGTCGCGCTCGCGGGCGACGCCGAGCAGCAGGGCCAGGACGCGGCGGCCGCGTACCTCGCCTACGTGAAGGACCAGGTCGGCCGTCTCCTCCCCGCCACGCAGGAGTTCGCCGACGCGTACCTCGCGGGCGACGACGACAGGGCCCGCGCGCTCTACCCCACGGCGCGCTCGTACTACGAGCGCGTCGAGCCCGTCGCGGAGTCGTTCGGCGACCTCGACCCGGAGATCGACTTCCGCGAGGCCGACGTCGAGCCCGGCACCGAGTGGACCGGGTGGCACCGGATCGAGAAGGACCTCTGGCAGCCCTCGCCCGACGCGAACGGCGGCGACGTCTACACGCCGCTCGGCGCCGCGGATCGCGCGCACTTCGCGCAGGAGCTGACCGCGGACACGCAGAGGCTCTACGACGCGGTACACGCGGACGGCTTCTCGGTCGACATCTCCACGGTCTCCAACGGCGCCGTCGGGCTGATGGACGAGGTCGCCTCCGGCAAGATCACCGGCGAGGAGGAGATCTGGTCGCACACCGACCTCTGGGACTTCCAGGCCAACCTCGAGGGCGCGCGCGTCGCCTACGAGGGCGTCCGCGACATCGTCGCGCCCAAGGACCCGCAGCTCGTGGCCACGCTCGACGCGCAGTTCGCCTCCCTGGAGGAGGACCTCGCCGCGTACGGATCCCTCGAGAAGGGCTTCACGACCTACGACCGCCTCACCAAGGACCAGGTCAAGGGCCTCGCGGACGGCGTGAACGCGCTCGCCGAGCCGCTGTCGAAGCTCACCGGCGCGCTCGTCGGCTGATGACGGACCACGATTCCACGGCGGCCGGCGACACGGCGGCAGCAGCAGCAGCAGCAGCAGCCGAGGCTCCCGCCGGCATCTCCCGCCGCGGGATCCTCGGCCTCCTCGGCGCGGGCGCGCTCGGCGGCGGCCTGGTCGGCTCCGCGGGCGGGGTGATGGCCGACCGCGCCTTCGCGGGCGCCCGGCAGGCCGCGGGCGGCGCGACCTACGCGTTCCACGGGGCGCACCAGGCGGGGATCACGACCCCCGCCCAGGACCGCCTGCACTTCGCCGCCTTCGACGTCGCCGACATCGACCGCGCGGGCCTCGTCTCGCTCCTCCAGGACTGGAGCGCCGCGGCCGCGCGCATGACGGCCGGCGGATCCGCGGGCGCGCTCGGCGCCGTCGACGGCCCCTACGACTCCCCGCCCGACGACACGGGCGAGGCGCTCGACCTGCCGCCCGCCGGCCTCACCATCACGTTCGGCCTCGGCCCGTCGCTGTTCACGACCGCCGACGGCGTCGATCGCTTCGGCATCGCCGACCGCCGCCCCGCCGCGCTCGTCGACCTGCCGCGCTTCCCGGGCGAGGCCCTGGTCGCCCAGGCGACGGGCGGCGACCTCTGCGTCCAGGCGTGCAGCGACGACCCGCAGGTGGCGGTGCACGCGATCCGCAACCTGTCGCGCATCGCGTTCGGCCGGGCCTCCATCCGGTGGTCGCAGCTCGGCTTCGGCCGCACCTCGTCGACCAGCCGCGCGCAGGTCACGCCGCGGAACCTCTTCGGCTTCAAGGACGGCACCGCGAACATCAAGTCGGAGGACACGCGCCAGGTCGAGGACCACGTCTGGGCCGACGCGGGGTCCTCCCCCGCCGAGGCGTGGATGCAGGGCGGCTCCTACCTCGTGGCCCGCCGGATCCGGATGACCATCGAGACCTGGGACCGCTCGTCGCTCCGCGAGCAGGAGCGCGTGGTCGGCCGCACGAAGGGATCCGGCGCGCCCTTGAGCGGCGGCCAGGAGCACACGGCTCCCGACTTCTCCGCCACCGGCCGCGCGGGCGCGCCGCTCATCGAGCCGGCATCGCACGTGCGCCTCGCGCACCCGGACGCGAACGGCGGCGCGGTGCTCCTGCGCCGCGGCTACAACTTCGTCGACGGCAACGACGACCTGGGGCGCCTGAACGCCGGCCTGTTCTTCCTGGCGTTCCAGCGGGATCCGCGGACGCAGTTCATCCCCATCCAGCGGAGCCTCGCCCGGGACGCGATGAACGAGTACCTGCGGCACGTGGGGAGCGGGATCTGGGCGGTGCCGCCGGGGGCCTCGCGCGCCGGCTACGTCGGGGAGACGCTCTTCGCGTCCTGATCCGACGCGCACCGTCGGGCGGGGGCTCGGTCCGCGGGTCTCAGCCCGCGGGCATCACCACGTACGTGGCGACCGGGGATCCGAGGTCCGCCGACACCGTGACGATGACGGAGTACGCGTCGGTCGTGAACCGCCCGTAGCCGCTCTGCGCGTCGCTCGCCACGTCGCTCGAGGCGTAGCCGGCGGCCTCGAGCCGCGCCTGCGCGTCCGCGAACCCGCCCTCGACGTCCGGCACGGCGACCTGCGCCACCCAGCCGGCGCCCTCGGGGGCGGCTCCCCCGCCGAGCAGCTTGCCCTCGGCGAAGGGCACGGCGTCCGTCGGGAACGAGGGCGGGACGTGGCCGTCCGTGGACACCTGCACCTTGCCGAGCGTGTCGCCGATCACGTCCTCGACGCTGTGCCGCACCTGCTTCGCGCCCTCGTGGGCGGCGTCGCGGACGACCTCGCCGACCTCGCTGCATCCGGCGAGCACGAGGCCGGGAACGAGGACGAGCCCGACCACCAGCCCCCTCCTGCGGAGGGACCGGGCGGACGGGCTCGTCGGGGTCACGCGGCGCTACGCGTTCTGCTTCTTCAGTCGCGACGTCTTGCGCTGTCGGGCGTTGGCGTCGAGCTCGACCTTGCGGATCCGCACGAACTCGGGCGTGACCTCCACGCACTCGTCCTCGCGGGCGAACTCGAGGCACTCCTCGAGCGTGAGCCGCCGCGAGGGCGTCATGCGCTCGAAGGAGTCGGAGGTGGACTGACGCATGTTGGTCAGCTGCTTCTCCTTGGTGATGTTCACGTCCATGTCGTCGGCGCGCGAGTTCTCACCGACGACCATGCCCTCGTAGACCTCCTGAGTCGGCTCCACGAAGAACGACATGCGCTCCTGCAGGGCGACCATGGCGAAGGGGGTGGCGACGCCCGCGCGGTCGGCGACGATCGAGCCGTTGACGCGGGTCGTGATCTCGCCCGCCCACTGCTCGTAGCCGTGCGACACGGCGTTGGCGATGCCCGCGCCGCGCGTGATGGTGAGGAACTCCGTGCGGAAGCCGATGAGGCCGCGGGACGGGACGACGAACTCCATGCGGACCCAGCCGGTGCCGTGGTTCGCCATGCCCTCCATGCGGCCCTTGCGGGCGGCGAGGAGCTGCGTGATCGCGCCGAGGTACTCCTCGGGCGAGTCGATCGTGAGGTGCTCGAAGGGCTCGTGCACCTTGCCGTCGACCTGCTTGACGACCACCTGCGGCTTGCCGACGGTGAGCTCGAAGCCCTCGCGGCGCATCTGCTCCACGAGGATCGCGAGCGCGAGCTCGCCGCGGCCCTGGACCTCCCAGGCGTCCGGGCGGCCGATGTCGACCAGCTTGATGGACACGTTGCCGATGAGCTCGCGGTCGAGGCGGTCCTTGACCATGCGGGCGGTGAGCTTGTGGCCCTTGACCTTGCCGATGAGCGGGCTGGTGTTGGTGCCGATGGTCATCGAGATGGCCGGGTCGTCCACCGTGATGGTGGGCAGCGGGCGGACGTCCTCCGGGTCGGCGAGGGTCTCGCCGATGGTGATGTCCTCGATGCCGGCGACGGCGACGATGTCGCCGGGGCCCGCGGACTCGGTCGGGAAGCGGTCGAGCGCCTTCGTGATGAGGAGCTCGGTGATCTTCACGTTCTTGACGGTGCCGTCGTGCTTGACCCAGGCGACCTGCTGGCCCTTCTTGATCGTGCCGTTGAAGACGCGGAGGAGGGCGAGGCGGCCGAGGAAGGGGGACGCGTCGAGGTTGGTGACGTGGGCCTGCAGCGGGTGCTGGTCGTCGTAGGTGGGCGCTGGGACGTGGTCGAGGATCGCCTTGAAGAGGGGCTCGAGGTCGTCGTTGTCGGGCAGCTCGCCGTTGGCGGGCTTGTTGTCGCTCGCGGCGCCGTTGCGGCCGGACGCGTAGACGACGGGCACGTCGAGGATCGCGTCGAGGTCGAGGTCCGGGTGCTCGTCCGACATGTCGGAGGCGAGGCCGAGGAGGAGGTCCTGGCTCTCGGCCACGACCTCGTCGATGCGCGCGTCGGGGCGGTCGGTCTTGTTGACCAGGAGGATCACGGGCAGCTTCGCCTCGAGCGCCTTACGGAGCACGAAGCGCGTCTGGGGCAGCGGGCCCTCCGACGCGTCCACGAGGAGCACGACGCCGTCGACCATGGACAGGCCGCGCTCGACCTCGCCGCCGAAGTCGGCGTGGCCCGGGGTGTCGATCACGTTGATGACGATGGGCGTGCCGTCCGCGTGCTTCCCGTTGTAGAGCACCGCGGTGTTCTTCGCGAGGATCGTGATGCCCTTCTCGCGCTCGAGGTCGTTCGAGTCCATCATCCGGTCCTCGCCCTCGAAGTGGGCGTCGAACGAGTTCGTCTGCTTGAGCATGGCGTCGACCAGGGTCGTCTTGCCGTGGTCCACGTGGGCCACGATGGCCACATTGCGGAGGTCGTTGCGCGCGACTAGCGCCATAGTGCTGTCCTTCAGTGGAGAGGGTGCCGGCCTTGTCATCAAGGGAGGAGGGCGAAGAGCCGCCGTCTGCTATTCCCAGCGACCTACAGCCTACCGTGCCGATGCAAGCCGGGCTCAGGGAGCGTCGGGAGACAGGTTCCAGCGCCAGGCGTCGTCGAGGATCCCGGCCTGGTGCGGCGACACCTGCACGCCGCCGACCCCGTCGCGCATGGCCGCGAGGGAGGGCAGCTGGTAGAGCGGGAGGCCCGCGCGATCGCCGTACATGCGGCGGTCCAGGCGCAGGAGCAGCTCGTCGCGCGCGTCCTCGTCCTCCGTGCGGCTGAGCGAGGCGAAGAGGGACGCGACGTCGGGGTCGACCGTCGCCTGGCCGTCGCGGGCGTCGGCGCGGGCCTCGTGCGCGGCGCGGATCCCGGCGACGGACGGGTAGGCGTCCTCGGAGGAGAGGAGCGCGACGTCGTAGGCGCCCGGCTGGTCGAGCACGCTCTCCCACTGCGGGGTCGAGCAGTCCGTGACGACGAAGCCGGCCTTCTCGGCGGAGTCGCGGATGGCGTCGAACGCGGCCACGCGGCGGGGGTCGGCCGGGTCGAAGAGCACGCAGACCTCGGGAGCCGTGCGGCCGACCGACGCGAGCAGCTGCCGCGCCTCGTCGAGGTCGACGTCGTCGAACCGGCTGGACCCGTTCGCCCGCACCTGGTCGGCGTACCCGTCCGTCCCAGGGGCGAGCACGAAGGAGTCGCGCGTCGCGGCGTCGGGATCCGCCGGCAGCGCCGCTGCCCGCACGATCGCGTCGCGCGGGACGGTGGAGAGGAAGGCGGTGCGGACCGCGGCGTCCGACATGGCCGGGTTCCGTGCCCCGAGGGTCTGGAGGTCGAGCCGCTCCCAGGTGTCGGAGGATCCCCGGACCACGTCCACGCCGTCCATCCCCGCCAGCGCGTCGGCCACCTCGGCGTCGGCCGGGGGCGCGATGACGTCCACATCGCCCGCTCGCAGCGCGGCGACGGCGGCGTCCGGGTCCTCGATCGTGGACACCACGATGCGCTCGACCGACGGCCGGTGCAGACCCGTGTAGAAGCGGTTGGCGCGCAGCGTGATGGAGGTGCCCGGATCGATGGACTCGATGGCGTACGGGCCCGAGCCCACGGCCCGGTCCGGGTGCGCGGCGATCTCCGCCACGCCGAACCCGCGGTTCCACGCGTCGGAGATGGGCGAGAGGAGGTCGGGCTCGCGATCCTGCACGGCGTCCACGAGGGTCTGCTTCGCGCGGCCCGGGCTCGACATGTCGAGCGCGAGCTGCACCACCGCGTGCGCAGGCAGGCCCACCTCGAACGCGAGGCGCCAGTCCGGCGTGTACTCGTCGAAGACCATGGTGATCGACCGGCCGCCGTCCCCGATCTCCGGCGTCCGGGTGACGTGCGTCAGCGCCTCGTCGGCGGCGGCGTCGAAGAAGACGGTCTGCTCGGGCAGCGGCCCCGTGTAGCCGCCCGTCGTCTCGTCGACGTACCCGGACGGGTCGAACCCGGGGGTGTCGAGCGCGCCGGATCCGGCGGCCCACGCGAGCAGGAGGTCGGCCGCGTCCACGGGCTCGCCGTCGGACCAGCGGACGCCCTCCGCGACGGTGTACGCGACGGTGAACGGGTCGCGCGAGACGATCCGGGCGGACCCGTAGCCCGGGTCCGCGGCGACGGTGCCGTCGGCGGCGACCTCGGAGAACCGCGAGTTCGTGGCGTGCACGATCTCCTCGTTGCCCGGGGTGCCGCCCGTGCGCGACGCCGCGTTGTAGGACGTGAAGGTGGTGGGGACCGCGGCGCGGATCTGCGTGTCGGCGACGATGCCGGTGGTCGGCGAGCACGCGGCGAGGCCGGCGACGAGCGCCAGCGCGACGGTGACGGAGACACCGCGGACGGCCCGGCGGATCCCTCGCGGGCGCCCGGCTCGTACGGCCCCGGGGCCTCGCGTGTCGCTGTCCATCGCCGTCGATCCTACGCGAGCGGCGCGACGAGGCCCGCCGCCCGCGCGCCCCCGCGAGGGGGTGCGTCGGACGGCGGGCCGGGTCGTGCGGGCGCGGATCAGGCGGCGGGCGGCTGCTGGTCGCGCAGCGCCTCTCGGAGCTGGCGGCGCTCCTTCTGCTGGTCGGGATCCGGCAGCGGCACCGCGGCGATGAGCTTCTGCGTGTACGGGTGCTGCGGGTTCCGGAGGATCGACTCGGTCGGCCCCTGCTCGACGATCTTGCCGTGGTTCATCACGACGATGCGGTCGGCGAGGAGGTCGACCACCGCGAGGTCGTGGCTGACGAACAGGCACGCGAACTGGAGCTCCTTCTGGATCTCCTGCAGCAGCTGGAGGACGCGGGCCTGCACCGACACGTCGAGCGCCGAGGTGGGCTCGTCGGCGACGAGCACCTTGGGCCGGAGCGCGAGCGCCCGGGCGATGCCGACGCGCTGGCGCTGGCCGCCGGAGAGCTCGTTCGGGTAGCGGTTGCGGAAGCTGCGCGGCAGCTCCACCTGCTCGAGCAGCTCCTCGACGCGGTCGCTCTGCTGCTTCTTCGAGAACTGCCCCGAGAGCTCGAGCGGCTCGCCGATGCTCTGGCCGATGGGCCAGCGCGGGTTCAGCGAGGAGCCCGGGTCCTGGAACACGATGCCGATCTCGCGGCGGACGGCGCGCAGGTCCTTCGCCGAGATGCCGGTCATGCGGCGGCCCGCGACCGTGAGCTCGCCGCCCGCGACGGGGAGGAGCCCCACCGCTGCACGCGCGATGGTGGTCTTGCCGGATCCCGACTCTCCCACGACGCCGACGACCTCGCCGGGGTGGATGTCGAACGACGCGCCCGTGACCGCCCGGAACGCCGGCACGCGGCCGAGCTTCGGGTAGTCGATGTCCACCTCCTTGAGGGAGATGGCGGGCTCGGTGGTGCGCTCGGCGATCTCGACGTGCGTGGCCTCGCCCGTGCCGAGGTGCGGCACCGACGCGAGCAGCTGCTTCGTGTACGGGTCCTTCGGCGACTGGAAGATCTCGCGCACCGAGCCGCGCTCGACGATGCGCCCGCTCTTCATCACGATGACGTTGGTCGCGAGGTCGGCCACCACGCCCATGTCGTGCGTGATGATGACGATCGCGCTGTTGAGGCGCTGGTGGAGCTTCCGGAGGAGGTCGAGGATCTCGGCCTGGATCGTCACGTCGAGCGCCGTCGTGGGCTCGTCCGCGATGAGCATGTCCGGGTCGCACGAGAGCGACTGGGCGATCATCGCGCGCTGGCGCTGGCCGCCGGACAGCTGGTGCGGGTAGGAGTCGAACGCCTTCTCGGGGTCCGGCATCTCGACGAGCCTCAGCAGCTCGAGCGCGCGCACCTTGGCCGCCGACGGGATGATCGAGTTGTGGACCCGCAGGGCCTCCACGATCTGGAAGCCCACCGTGTAGACAGGGTTGAGCGCCGTCATCGGCTCCTGGAAGATCACGGCGATGTCGTTGCCGCGCGCCTTCCGGAGGGTCGCCTGGTCGGCGCCGACCATCTCGACGCCCTTGAGCTTCGCGCTCCCCCGGACCCGCCCGTTCTTCGGCAGGAGGCCGAGGAGCGACATGGAGCTGACCGACTTGCCCGAGCCGGACTCGCCGACGATCGCCAGCACCTCGCCCGGGTTGACCCGGTAGTCGATGTCGATGGCAGCCGGCGTCCACTCGTCTCCGACCCAGAAGTCGACGCCGAGGCCGGAGACCTCGAGGATGGGGACGATCGGGTCCGCCCCGTTCGCGTGAGCGCTCATGCTGCGGCCTCCTGGCTGCTGGGAGTGTGGGTGTCGAGGGGCGTGCGGGCGGGCCGTGGGACGATGAGGCCATGGATCAGCCCGTCGTCATCCGCCCGTCGTTCGGACGCCTGCTGACCGTGATCGTCTCGACGATCGCGGTCCTGGTGCTCGTGAGCACCGTGGTCGGGGGTCGGGCCGACCTCCTGCCGACGGCGGTGTGGGGCCCGGTGATGCTGGCCTACGCGTCGTGGCTCGTCTTCTGGCACCCGCGGGTGCGCATCGCGACCGAGGGCGTCGAGATCCGCAACGTCCTCCGCACGCACGAGATGTCGTGGCCCGCGATCCGCGAGGTCGACACCAAGTGGGCCCTGAACATCACGACCGCGCACGAGCGCGTCACGGCCTGGGCAGCTCCGGCGCCCGGCCGGCACTCGAATGCCTACATCACGACGCGCGACGAGAAGATCCAGCCGTACCTCAGCGCCATGATGCAGGACGCGCGCCGGGGCGACCTGCCCCGCACCGACTCGGGCGACGCCGCCACGGTGATCCGCCTTCGCCTGGCCGACCTCCGCGAAGCGGGCCACCTGGGCGGGCCGGTCGAGGAGGAAGCCCCACGCGTCCGCACGCACTGGGCGGAGATCGCCGTGCTCGCGGTGCTCATCGTCGCGACGGTGCTGACCGGTCTGCTCTGAGACCTGCCCGGCGGCCCGACCGCGGCTGAGCGGACGGGCCGTCTCGGCGACCGTCATCGGCCGTCCGTGCTGTCGGATGCCGGGCCGTCGGCGGGGCCGTCGGCCTGGGCGTCCGGTCGCGCGGACCCGACGGGCGGCGGGACCCGCACGCCCTCGGCGCCGGACCCGGTCGCCGGACCTGCGTCGCGGCGGTTCCGCCCGGTGAGCATCGCGAACATCTGCTTGTAGGGGCCCTGTCCGCCCGGCATGCGCCGCTGGCGCGGGTCGAACGCGTCGCGCAGCCCGTCGCCGATGAAGTTGATCGAGAGCGCGATGATGATGATGAACAGGCCCGGGAACCAGAACAGCCACGGCCGGGTCGCGAAGGCGCCCTGGTACTCGTTGATGATCTGGCCGAGCGAGACGTCGGGCTTCACGATGCCGAAGCCGAGGAACGACAGCGCGGCCTCGAGCAGGATGGCCGCGCTCATGAGCAGCGTCGTCGACACGATGACGACGCCGATCGCGTTCGGCAGGATGTGCCGGAACACGATGCGGCTGTTCGAAGCTCCGGCGACGCGCGCCGCGTCGACGAACTCCCGCTCGCGGAGGCTGAGGAACTCGCCGCGCACCAGGCGGGCGAGCGACGGCCAGCCGATGAGGCCGAGGACGATGCCGAGGACCACCGCGCCGAGTCCGCCGAAGGTGCGGCCGAGGACGGCCGCGATGACGATCACGGGGATCACGATGATCAGGTCGGTGAAGCGCATGAGCAGGGAGTCGATGCGGCCGCGGAAGAAGCCCGAGATGGCGCCGACGACGATGCCGATGAACGCGGCGATGATCCCGTAGAGCACCATCACGACGATGGACTGCTGCGTGCCGCGCATGACGCGGGCGAAGATGTCGCGCCCGATCTCGTCCTGGCCGAAGGGGTGGACGCCGAACTGGAACGGCAGGGTCCACGTGGGGTTGCCGCCGTTGACGATGGGTGCGACGTCCTCGTAGTTCCACAGCCACCAGCCGGGGATGCGGAATCCGAAGACCTGGATGCCGACGGACGAGTACACGAGGATCGCCATCAGCGCCAGGACCACGAGCGCGGTCATGGCGCCCTTGTGGCGCAGGAACCGGCGGCGGACGACGGTGCCCTGGCTGAGGCCCTCGACCTCCCGCTGCTCGATGGTGAGCTCGGAGTTCACGCCGCCCTCGGGCAGGAGCGGGTCGTTGTGGGGGGCGTTGGGGTTCCCCATCAGCGAATTGGTCATGTGTCAGCTCACCCGGATTCGAGGATCGAGGACCGAGTACAGGATGTCGGCCAGCATGTTGAAGATGACGGTCAGGATGCTGGTGATCAGGATGAATCCCATCAGCGGGTTGAGGTCGGTCTTGTTCAGGGCCTCCTGGAACACCGATCCCATGCCCTTCCAGGCGAAGATCGTCTCCGTGATCACGGCACCGCCGATGAGGCCGCCGACGTCGAAGGCGATGACGGTGGCGACGGGGATCATCGCGTTGCGGAACGCGTGGCGCATGATCACGGTGCGCTCGGTCAGGCCCTTGGCCCGTGCGGTGCGCACGTAGTCCTGGTTCATCACCTCGAGGAGGCTCGCCCGCGAGTAGCGCGAGTAGCTCGCGACGGAGATGAGGAGGATCGCGATCGTGGGCAGGAGGAGGTGCGTGTAGCTGTCGAGCATGCCCTGCCAGATGGAGCCCTGGAGGCCCGGGGTGACGGCGCCGACGGTGGCGATGGGGCGACCGCGCGTGTTGGTCACGTAGTCCGGCCACACCTGCATGACGCGGTCGACGATGATCAGCAGCGCGACGAGCCCGCCGGTGATGCCGGCCCCGCGGGCGACGATGGGCTTGTCGTTCTGGCCGACGACGTAGCCGACGACCACGCCGATGACGGCGAAGGCGACGATGAGCACGATCGTGATCCACCAGGGCGCGGAGACCGTGAGCACGTACTGCAGCGGGTACCAGAGCGCGGCGCCCAGGACGGCCATGCCGAGGGCCGAGTAGAACGCACGGCGGTTGCGCAGCCCCGTCGACAGCGACGTGATGAGCACCGCGATGAGCGCACCGAGCGCGGCGATGAGCACGATGCCGAGACCGGGGCGCGCGAACCAGTCGGTGGCCAGCAGGTAGACCAGCACCGCCGCGGTGATGACCGTGGCGGACCCGAACACGATGAGGCGCGGCTTCGGGTCGCCGCCGATGATGCTCATCCAGACGAAGCCCGAGACGAGCGACAGGACGACGATGAGGACCGGCGGGATCGACGGGTTCACGAGGAAGTCGTTGAAGCCGATGGCGACGTACTGCTTGAGCAGCACGGCGACGAAGAAGATCGGCAGGGAGAAGAAGAGGAACGACGCGAAGGTGACCGTGTAGTCGTAGCCGCTGTACTGGCGGAGCGCGGTCGTCATGCCGATGGAGACGCCGATGAGCACGGCGATGATCGTCGCGATCGTCACGAGCTGGATGGTCTGGCCGGCGGCGTTGGCGATGAGGTCGTTGACCTCGCGCCCGTCGATGGCCTTGCCGAGGTCGATCTGGCCGATGAAGACCTTGAACACGCCGCCGAGCCACAGGAAGTAGCGCAGCGGCGACGGGACGTCGAGGTCGAGGAGGTCGGTCCGGGCGGCGATGAGCGCGTCGCGGTTGGGCGACGGGTTCTCGCGCAGGTCCCCGAGGGGATCGCCCGAGTTGGCCGCCAGGTTGTAGATGATGAAGCTAGCGCCCAGGAGGACGAAGAACGACGCGACGAGGCGTCTCAAGACGAAGGTAAGCACAGGGCGACGACGTCCCTTTCTGTGTTCGGCCAGGGCTCGTGACCCGACCCGACGAGAGCATACGCGGCCGGATCCGTGGATCACGAATCGGCAACGGACATGGAGAGGGTGCCGAGGCCAGGCGGCCTCGGCACCCTCGCACCCTCCCTCTCAGGGGACGGCGCTCACTGCTTCCGTGCTACTTGGCCGCGGCCTGCGCCGGTGCCCACTCCCAGTAGTTCCAGAAGTAGGTCGGCGACAGGAACGCCGGCTTGACGCCCGTGACGGTGTCGCTCCAGGCCGTGAGGCCCGGGAACTGGAAGATCGGGGTCGTCCAGCCCTGCTGCTGGATGAGGGTCTCGGCCTGGATGAGCAGATCGCGCTGCTTGTCCGTGTCGGTCTCCGTGTCCAGCTGCTTGAACAGCGAGTCGACCTCGGGGTTCGACCAGCCGTAGTAGTTGTTGATGCCGCCGGTCTGGTAGTTCGGACCGGACTCGCCGACCGCGAGGCTCGTGGACTGCCACCCGAAGAGGGCGATGTCGTACGAGTCGGTCTTGCTGGAGAGGTCGGCGCCCCACGTCGCGCTGTTCGAGTCGATGAGGTTGAAGCCGGCCTGGGCGGCCGACTGGCGCATGAGCTCGAACTCCTGCTGGCGACGGGTGTTGCCCTGGCCATAGAGGACTCGGGCGTCGATCGTGCCCGAGACGCCGGCCTTCGCGAGGTCCGCCTTGGCGCCCTCGATGTCGACCGCCTGGTCCTTGTAGCCGTTCTTCTCGACGGACGCCTCGTAGTTCGGCGTGCCGGGGACGAAGACGTTCGAGTTGCGGAGCTCCGCGTCCTCCTGCAGGGGCTTGATCAGCTTGTCGAGGATCTCCTCGCGCGGCAGCGTCTTGAAGAACGCCTGGCGGACGAGCTTGGCCTTCTCGGCGTCGCCGCCGTACTTCGCGGGGTCGAACGGGCCGCCGTTGGTGACCTGGAGGTCGACGTGCTCGTACGTGCCCTCGGCCTGGCCCTTGTACTCGATGCCGCTGAGTCCCTGGACCTGCTGGAGGAGGTCGGCCGTGGGCTGGCCGGACGCGATCTGGACCTCACCGTTGGAGAGGGCCTGGATCTGCGCCTGCGGGTCCGAGATGAAGCGGACCGTGATCTTCTCGTACTTCGGCTTCTTGTCGCCGGTGTACTCCTTGTTGGCCGTCAGGGTGATGTACTGGTCGGCCTTGAGGTCGGTGATCGTGTACGCGCCGTCGCTCAGGGTCTTCTGCGGCTCCGTCGGCATGTCCGAGTAGCGGTAGCCGTCGTTCCAGACCTTGGACACCGGGGCGAGGACCTTGGCGTCCTTGTCCTGGATGGCCGTGATGAGCTTCTTCTTGGCGTCCTCGGGCGAGAGGTTCTCGTCGGGGAACGCGAGCTGCGTGGTGCCGTGGGCGGAGACGCCGTTGCCGGTCGCGACCTCCCAGTCGACGTACGGCTGGTCGTACGTGTAGGTGAGGCTGCGGCCGTCGTCACCGATCTCGGGGGTCTTGGTGACCAGGCCGAGGCGGGTGTCCTTGACGGCGCCCGAGTTGAAGAACACCTGGTCGTCGCCGGTGGAGACCGTGCCGTCCTCGTTCGTCGTGACGTCCTCGGTCGTGTTCACGTTCGTCGTGTTCGCGGCCCAGTTGAGGAGCATGTCCGCGGCGTCGACGGGGGTGCCGTCGCTCCACTTGACGCCCTCGTTGATCGTGAACTTCACCACGAGCGGGTCGTCGGAGACCTTCTCGTAGGTGCCGAAGTCGGTGTTCTTGACGAGCGACGGGCCGTCGTCGTAGTAGTTGAAGGACTGGTTCGTCAGGTACACGATGTTCGTGTTGGCGCTGGCGTTGCCGGTCGCCGACCCGTTGTTGTACTCGAGGAACGGGTCGTTCCAGGCCACGGTGATCTCAGTGCCGGCGATGACCTCGGACTCCTGGGCGGGCGCAGAGCAGCCGCTGAGGACGAGGGCACCGGAGACGATTGCGACACCAGCCGCTGCGAGGCGTCTGATTTTCAAAGTTCCTCCTGTGCATGGGAATGGCGCGGACCCACCGTGCGTGCGGTCGACCGCGCAGATAAGAATGACCCTAGGTAGGGCTGGGAGTCTTTGCAAAAACTGGGCGCAAACGTTACATACCGGTAACGCGGACGCGCGGATCCGCGCGTCGGGGTCGGGATCCGTGCGCCAGGACGGGCGGGATCGCGCGTTCCCGCCGCCCTCCGCGACGGATCGAGTCGTCAGGGGCCGCACCGGCTACGTCCGGCCGCCGGGCGGCTCGGCAGGACCGCGCGCCTAGGATCGGCCCGTGCCCGACGCCCCCGCCCTCCCCCGCGCTCCCCGACCACCGCTGCGGCGAGCGCTGCGGACGCGGCTGCGATGGGAGATCGCGATCGTGCTCGGCCTGTCGCTCGGCGCGAGCGCCGTGTACTCGGTCCTGCGGATCGTCGACCTGTCGACGCGGCCGGAGGCGCTCGGGTCGCAGAGCGCCACGATCAACCGGAGCCTGAACGACCGCCAGGCGTTCGACCTGCTGTACCAGCTGCTCGAGATCGCGACCGCGCTCGTGCCCGTGGCCCTCGTGCTCTTCCTGCTGTGGCAGCCGGGGCGCAGCGCCTTCCGGCGGATCGGGCTCGACCTCGCGCGTCCCGGCCGCGACGTCGCCGCGGGGTTCGGGCTCGCCGCACTGATCGGGGTGCCGGGCCTCGGCCTGTACCTCGCCGGCCGCGCCCTCGGGATCACGGTGGACGTGGTGCCGACGGCGCTCGACTCGTACTGGTGGACCGTCCCCGTTCTGGTGCTCGTCGCCCTCCGCGCCGCGCTGCAGGAGGAGGTCATCGTGGTCGGCTACCTCTTCACGCGGCTCCGCGAGCTCGGCTGGGGTCGCGGGCGGCTCGGCATGTGGAGCGTCATCCTGACGGCGGCCGTGCTCCGCGGGAGCTACCACCTCTACCAGGGCTACGGGCCCTTCCTCGGGAACGTCGCGATGGGGGTCGTGTTCGGCTGGTGCTACGTGCGCTTCGGGCGGACGGCGCCGCTCGTGGTGGCCCACTTGATCCTCGACGTCGTGAGCTTCGTGGGCTACCCGGTGGCGCTGGCGCTCGCGCCCGGGCTCTTCGGCTGACGGGCGTCCGCGCGCCGACCGGGGCGCGACCCTGGCGCATCACCCGCGCCTGTGCCTAACCTGGGAACGCCGCACGACGAGGTGCGGCCGTATCTCGAGGAGATCCCATGGGCGACGCCGCTCATCCGACCGGGGACCCCCGGCCGGCAGTCGACTACCTGGAGGTCGAGGACTCGGCCCGGTTCCGGGAGCTGAAGCGCGCGCACCGCGGCTTCGTGTTCCCGCTCGCCGTGGCGTTCCTCGTCTGGTACTTCGCGTTCGTGCTCCTGTCGGACTACGCGCACGACTTCATGTCCACGCCCGTCATCGGGAACGTCAACCTCGGGATCCTGCTCGGGTTGGCCCAGTTCGTGACGACCTTCGCCATCACGACCTGGTACGTGAGCCGCGCGAACTCGCGCTTCGACCCCGTCGCCGCGGAGATCCGGGCCGACCTGGAGGAGCGGGAGCGCGTGGCGCTCCAGGGGCCGGGCCGGGCCACCCCGCCCACGCGCCGGAAGGGCGGCCGGCGATGAGCGCCGCGACGACGGCTGTGATGGCGACGACGCCCACCACCGACACGGGCGACCCCGTCCTCAACATCTCGATCTTCGGGGCGTTCGTGGTCATCACGCTCGTGATCGTGTTCCGGGCGAGCCGGAACAACTCGACGGCCGCCGACTACTACGCGGCCGGCCGCTCGTTCACCGGGCCGCAGAACGGCACGGCGATCGCGGGCGACTACCTCTCGGCGGCGTCGTTCCTCGGGATCGTCGGCGCCATCGCCATCAACGGGTACGACGGGTTCCTGTACTCGATCGGGTTCCTGGTCGCGTGGCTCGTGGCGCTGCTGCTCGTGGCCGAGCTCATGCGCAACACGGGCAAGTTCACGATGGCCGACGTGCTGAGCTTCCGGCTCAAGCAGCGGCCCGTGCGGCTCGCGGCGGCGACCACGACGCTCGCGGTCTGCTTCTTCTACCTGCTCGCGCAGATGGCGGGCGCGGGCGGGCTCGTCTCGCTGCTGCTCGGGATCGACGACCGGCTCGGGCAGTCGCTCGTGATCGCGGTCGTGGGCGCGCTCATGATCGTCTACGTGCTCGTCGGCGGGATGAAGGGCACGACCTGGGTGCAGATCATCAAGGCCTGCCTGCTCATCGCGGGCGCGGCCGTGATGACCGTGTGGGTACTCGCGATCCACGGGTTCAACGTGTCGGAGCTGCTGGGCGCGGCGGCCGCCGCGACCGACAAGCCCGTGCTCGAGCCGGGCAACCAGTACGGCCTCACCGGCATCACGAAGCTCGACTTCCTGTCGCTCGCCCTGGCGCTGGTGCTCGGGACGGCGGGCCTCCCCCACGTGCTCATGCGCTTCTACACGGTGCCGACCGCGAAGGAGGCCCGTCGCAGCGTCGTCTGGGCGATCTGGCTCATCGGGATCTTCTACCTCTTCACCCTGGTGCTCGGGTACGGCGCGGGTGCTCTGCTCGGGAGCGAGCGGATCCTCGCGGCTCCCGGCGGCGTGAACTCCGCGGCGCCGCTGCTGGCGCTCGAGCTCGGCGGGCCGATCCTGCTCGGGATCATCGCGGCGGTCGCGTTCGCGACGATCCTCGCGGTGGTCGCGGGGCTCACCATCACGGCGGCGGCCTCCTTCGCGCACGACGTGTACGGCAGCGTCATCAAGAAGGGGCAGGTCTCGGCGAACGGCGAGGTGCGGGTCGCGCGGATCACGGTGGTCGTGATCGGCATCGTCTCGATCATCGCGGGCATCGGCGCGAACGGGCAGAACGTCGCGTTCCTCGTGGCGCTCGCGTTCGCGGTGGCGGCGAGCGCGAACCTGCCGACGATCCTCTACTCCCTCTACTGGCGGCGCTTCTCCACCCGGGGCGCGGTGCTCAGCATGTACGGCGGGCTCGGGACGGCGCTCGTACTGATCGCGTTCTCGCCCGTGGTCTCGGGCGCCGAGACGTCGATGATCCCGGGGGCCGACTTCTCGTGGTTCCCGCTGAGCAACCCGGGGATCGTGTCGATCCCCGTCGGGTTCCTGCTCGGCTGGATCGGGACGGTGACCTCGACGCGCAAGGAGGACCCGCTCGTCGCGGCCGAGATGGACGTGCGGTCGCTGACCGGGCACGGCGCGGAGAAGGCGACGGAGCACTAGCGAGCCGCGTGCCGGCCGGAGACGCCGCGAGGGCGGCGGGACCCGGGGGTCCCGCCGCCCTCGTCGGTGCGTGCGCGCGTCGTGCGTGCCGGATCGATCGCGTCGGATCAGGCGAACGCCTCCGGCGGCGGGCAGGCGCAGAACAGGTTGCGGTCGCCGTACGCCTGGTCGATGCGGCGCACCGGCGGCCAGTACTTGTCGCGCACGAGCGTCGACACGGGGTAGACGGCGCGCTCGCGCGTGTACGCGTGCGTCCACTCCCCCGCGATGACCGACTCGGCCGTGTGCGGCGCGTTCCGGAGCGGGTTGTCGTCCGCCGGCCACTCGCCCGCGGCGACGGAGTCGGCCTCCTGCTTGATGCCGATCATCGCCGCGATGAAGCGCTCGACCTCCGCGAGGTCCTCGCTCTCCGTCGGCTCGACCATGAGCGTGCCCGGGACCGGGAAGCTCATCGTGGGCGCGTGGAAGCCGTAGTCGACGAGGCGCTTGGCCACGTCGTCCACCGTGATCCCGGTCGCCGCGGTCAGCGGCCGCAGGTCGAGGATGCACTCGTGCGCGACGAGGCCGTCCTCCCCTGCGTAGAGCACCGGGTAGTGGTCGCGGAGGCGCGCGGCGATGTAGTTCGCCGACAGCACCGCGGCGCCGGTCGCCTGCTTGAGGCCCTCCGCGCCCATCATGCGGACGTAGGCCCAGCTGATGGGGAGGATGCTCGGCGATCCGTAGGGAGCCGCCGACACCGGGGCGCCGCCGTGCTCGATGGTCGAGACGACGCCGTCCTGCACGAGCGCGTGCACGTTGCGCTGCGCCTGCGGGTGGCCGGGCAGGAAGGGCGCGAGGTGCGCCTTCGCCGCGACCGGGCCGACGCCGGGTCCGCCGCCGCCGTGCGGGATGCAGAACGTCTTGTGCAGGTTGAGGTGCGAGACGTCGCCGCCGAAGTCGCCGAACCGGGCGAAGCCGAGCAGCGCGTTGAGGTTCGCGCCGTCGACGTAGACCTGGCCGCCGGCCTCGTGCACGGCCTGGCAGATCGCGCCGACCTCGTGCTCGTAGACGCCGTGGGTGGAGGGGTACGTGATCATCAGGCCGGCGAGCTCGTCGCGGTTCGCCGCGATCTTTGCCCGTAGGTCGTCGAGGTCGACGTTGCCGAGGTCGTCGCACGCGACGACCACGACGCGCATGCCGGCGAGCCCGGCGCTGGCCGCGTTCGTGCCGTGCGCGCTCTGCGGGATGAGGCAGACCGTGCGCGCGTCGTCGCCGTTCGCGAGGTGGTAGCCGCGGATCGCGAGGAGGCCCGCGAGCTCGCCCTGGCTGCCGGCGTTCGGCTGGAGGCTCACGGTGTCGTAGCCCGTGACGTCGGCGAGCCAGGTCTCCAGCTGGAGGACCAACTCGAGGTAGCCCTCGACGTCGTCCGCCGGGGCGAAGGGGTGGATGGCCTGGAACTCGGGCCAGGTCACCGCCTCCATCTCGGTGGCGGCGTTGAGCTTCATGGTGCAGGAGCCGAGCGGGATCATGCCGCGGTCGAGCGCGTAGTCCTTGTCGGAGAGGCGCTTGAGGTACCGCATCATGCCGGTCTCGGAGCGGTGCGTGGAGAAGACGGCGTGCGTGAGGTACTCGCTCGTGCGGATCGAGCCTGAAGGGATCGACGAGAGGTCGCCTGCCGCGCCCTCGTCCTCCGCGAGCTCGGCGCCGAACGCACGCGCGACGGCCGCGAGGTCCTCGGGGCGCGTGGCCTCGTCGACGCTGAAGCCGAGGGTGTCGGCGTCCACGCGGAGCAGGTTGACCCCGCCCGCCGCTGCGGCCGCGAGGATCTCGTCGGCGCGGCCGGGCACGGAGACGCGCACGGTGTCGAAGAACGCGGCGTGGACGGGCTCGATGCCGACCGTCGCCAGCGAGCGGACGAGGCGGCGGGCGCCCCGGTTCGCCTGGCGCGCGATCACGCGGAGGCCCTTCGGCCCGTGGTACACCGCGTACATCGAGGCCATGACGGCGAGGAGCACCTGCGCCGTGCAGATGTTGCTGGTGGCCTTCTCGCGGCGGATGTGCTGCTCGCGCGTCTGCAGCGAGAGGCGGTAGGCCGGGTGGCCGGCCGCGTCCTGGCTGACGCCGACGAGGCGGCCCGGCATCTGGCGCTCGAGGCCCGCGCGCACGGCGAGGTAGCCCGCGTGCGGACCGCCGAAGCCCATGGGCACGCCGAAGCGCTGCGAGGTGCCGACCGCGATGTCCGCGCCGAGCTCGCCGGGCGACGTGATGACCGTGAGGGCGAGCAGGTCGGCCGCGACAACCGCGAGGCCGCCCGCCGCGTGCACGCGCGCGATGACGGCGCTCGGGTCCCAGACGCGGCCGGAGGCGGCCGGGTACTGGATGAAGGCGCCGAACGCGTCGGGCAGCTCCGCCGGATCCACCGTGGCGAGGTCGTGCGCGACCAGCTCGATGCCGACCGCGGCGGCGCGGCTGTCGAGGAGCGCGCGCGTCTGCGGGAGGGCGTCGGCGTCGATGAGGAAGACGGGCGTCTTCGCCTTGGAGGCGCGGCGCGCGAGCAGCATGCCCTCGACGACGGCGGTGGCCTCGTCGAGCATGGACGCGTTCGCGGTCGCGAGCCCGGACAGCTCGGCGACCATCGTCTGGAAGTTAATGAGCGCCTCGAGGCGTCCCTGCGAGATCTCCGGCTGGTACGGCGTGTAGGCGGTGTACCAGCTCGGGTTCTCGAGCACGTTGCGGGTGATGACCGCGGGCGTGATCGTGTCGTGGTAGCCGAGGCCGATCATCGACGTGCGCACGCGGTTGCGGCTCGCGATGCGGCGGAGCTGGGCGAGGGCGTCGCGCTCGGTGGCGGCCTCGGGCAGCACGGAGTCGCCCTCGGTGCGGAAGCGGTCGACCTGGATCGTCTCGGGAACGGCCTTCGCGAGGAGGGACGGGATCGAGTCGTGGCCGAGGACGCCCAGCATGGTGGCGCGGGCCTCGGAGTCGATGCCGATGTGGCGGGCGCCGAACGCGCCGGGCGCGAAGGCCGAGGACTCCTCGGCGATGTCGGGCGCGGAGGCCGGGGCGGGCGTGGCCGGGCGCGTGCCGGCGTCGACGGCGGTCACTCGCCCACCAGCGCGACGTACTCGTCGTGGCTGAGGAGCTTGGGGAGCGCCTCGAAGCGCACCTTCACGAGCCAGCCGGCGCCGAAGGGGTCGCTGTTGACGAGGTCGGGCGAGGCCACGACGTCGTCGTTGACCTCGGTGACCGTGCCGTCGATGGGCGCGAACAGCTCGCCGACCGACTTGGTCGACTCGATCTCGCCGACGACCTCGCCGCCCGCGAGCTCGTCGCCCACGGCGGGCAGCTCGACGAAGACGACGTCGCCGAGCTTGTCGGCGGCGTAGGAGGTGATGCCGACGGTCGCGACGTCGCCGTCGACCTGCACCCACTCGTGCTCGGCGGTGTACTGGAGGCTGGTCTGGTCGGTCATCGGTGAGCCTTTCGCGAGTAGAAGGGGAGGGTCACGACGGTGGCGGGCACGCGAGTGCCGCGGACGTCGACGGCGAGGCGCGTGCCGGGGGCGGCGAGCGAGGGATCCACGTACGCCATGGCGACGGGGTGGCCGAGCGTGGGCGACAGGGCCCCGCTCGTGACGATGCCGACGGGCGCGACGGCGCCATCGGTCGCGTCCATGACGGCCTCGAGGGCGGCGGCGGAGTCGCCCGCGGCCTCCTCGGCGTAGACGGGGTAGTCGGCGCGGGGCGCGCGGCGGCCCTCGGTGACGAGGCCGACGAGCACGCGGGCGACGGGATCCGGGCCCTTCTCGATCGCCGAGCGCCCGCGGAAGTCGCCCTCCTTGGCGAGCGCGACCACCTTGCCGAGGCCGGCCTGCACGGGCAGCGTGTGGAGGCCCAGCTCGTGGCCGTACAGCGGCATTCCCGCCTCGAGGCGGAGCGTGTCGCGGCAGGCGAGGCCCGTGTTCAGGAGGCCGAGCGGCGTGCCGGCGACGACGAGCGCCTCCCACAGGGCGACGGCGTCCTCGGTCGCGACGTACAGCTCGTAGCCGTCCTCGCCCGTGTAGCCCGTGCGGGCGACGAGCACGTCCTGCCCGGCGAAGCGCGCGGCGGTGGCGCGGTAGTAGCGGAGCGCCTCGAGCGGCGTCTCGGTCTCGAGCCCGGCGGTGGCCTCGAGGATCGCGCGGGACACCGGGCCCTGCACGGCGATCAGCGCGACGTCGTCGCTGGCGTCGTCGACCTCCACGTCGTCGCGGCCCGCGGCGGCCTCGGCGAGGACGGCGAGCACGGGGTCGTGGTTGCCCGCGTTGGCGACGACGAGGAAGGACTCCTCGCCGGTGCGGTAGACGATCAGGTCGTCGACGATGCCGCCCGAGGGATCCAGCAGCAGCGTGTACTTCGCCTGCCACTCGGCGATGGCGGACAGCTTGCCGGCGAGCACGGAGTCGAGGAACGCGGCGGCGCCCTCGCCCTCGACGGCGATCTCCGCCATGTGCGAGATGTCGAAGATGCCCGCGGCCTCGCGCACGGCGCGGTGCTCGGCGAGGTCGCTCGTGTAGCGGACCGGCATGAGCCAGCCGGCGAAGTCGGTGAAGGAGGCGCCGGCCGCCTCGTGCACGGCGTGCAGCGGGGATCGGCGGGGCGGGGACCCGGCGTCGGTCTCGGCGGGTGCGTCGGTCATGGAGTCCTCCGGTCGTCTCCGGCGCGGATGCCGGATGGGGACTCCCCCTCTGTCATGGGCCTGAGAGCTTCGCGCCGTCCGAGGACGGTGCTTTCACCGTGGGCGAGCCGTGCGGGACGGCTGCTTTTCAGAGTGGCCAGTGCATCGCGGTACGTGGACCTGAGAGATTGGCGGGGAGGCTTGCTCCTTCGGTGCTCCCGGAGGAGCTCTCCCGCGATGCGTGCGCGGCCGTGTTACGCGTCCCAGCATATCGAGCGGGACGTTTCGGCCGTGTGACGATTCCCGGTCCATCCGTTCCCGTTCCGCTCCGCCGGACGCGACGACGCCGCCGCATCCGGGTGGATGCGGCGGCGTCGGGTGGTCGGGTCGACCGGCGGGATCAGATCGCGTCGGGCGACGGCGATGCGGGCGCCTGCGGCGCGCCGTCCTCGTCCTGGTCGATGACGCGGCGCACGTCGTCGGCGAGCTGCGCGACGCCCTCGGGCATCATCTCGAAGCCGTCGGTGGTGCCGACGTTGATGACGAGGCCGGTGCCCTCGGGGATCGCCTGCACGAGCTCGGCGGCGGGGATGGTGGCGACGTGGTCGGCGACGCTCGTGACCTTCTCTTCGATGCGGTCCTCGTGCGTGAAGGCGGCGAGCATGGGCACGCCGTCGCGGTCGAAGAGGACGGGCTGGAGCTGGTCGGTATCGGGGGTGAGGGGCGTGGCGGTGGGCACCACGACCGTCGTGTTGATGAACTCGGTGAGGACGGCGGTCATGTCGGACTCGCCCGCCTGGCCGCGCGCGATGGCCTGCTCGAGGGGGGTGGGCTCTCGGTCCTGTGAATCGGTCATGGGTCCATCGTGCCCGATCCGGCGGGGCGACCGCTGACCGCGGCGGCCGGGCCGGGCGTCGTCGCGGCCGCGCGCGGAGTTAGGATGGTCTTTCCAACCGCCATCCGTCCCGAGGGGAGACGCCCGTGTCGATCGGACGCCAGCGCCCCCGCGGCGAGCTCGAGGCCGCCATCATGGACGCCCTCTGGGACGCCGACGAGCCGCTCACGGCCAAGGACGTCGTCGCCCGCATCCCGGATCCGCGCCCCGCGCTCACGACCGTGCTCACGGTGCTGGACCGGCTGGGTCAGAAGGGCCTCGTCACGCGCTCGGACGAGGCGCGCGCGCTCACGTTCGCGCCGGCCCGGTCGCGCACCGACCACGCGGCGTCGCTCATGTCGGGCGCGCTCGCGGCCACGAAGGACCGCGAGGCGGCGCTGCTGCGCTTCGCCGGCACGCTCGACGGGGACGACCTCACGGCGCTGCGCCGCGCGCTCGGCGGGGACGACCGGGCCTAGGCCCGCGACGCCGACCGCGGATCGGCTAGCGCGGGTCGTCGGCTCCGTCATACGGCCCGCCCACGCTCTCCCCGTCCTCGCCGGGGAACCGGCGCGACGACCGGCGCACGACGCCGACCACCACGAGCACGGCGGCCGCGAGGATCACGAGGCCGATGAGCACGAAGACCCAGACGGGCGTGGTCTCGGCCGTCTCGGCGAGCGGCACGGACGCGCCGGACTGCGCGTCGGACGTGGGCGCGGACGCGACGGACTCGGCGCCCTGCGTCGTCATGGTGCCCTCGGGCTCCGGCGTCGCGGTGGCCGCGCTGCCCGCCCAGGCGTCGCCGCAGGCCGGGGCCGCGGTGATCGCCGGGGTGCCCGTCGTGTCGCCGGTCGGCGCGTAGGTGAAGGAGTATGTGCCGTCGATGGGGTGGCTGTCGCTCGAGACCGCGCGCCACGTGACCTGGTAGGTGCCGGCCGTGCCGAGCGCGATGCGGGTCATGGCGGCGGATCCGTCGACGGCGACGCAGCCGTCCTCGTGGAACGAGCCGTCCGAGGTGTTGACCACCTGGATGGCGAACCCGGAGTTCTGCGCGTCGAGAGCGAGCAGCTCCTCGCTGAAGTCGAGCGCGATGGTGCCGGGCTCGTCCGTGACGGTGGCGTCGGCGGCGGGGGTGGATCCCACGAGCCGGTCGTGCGCGGAGGCGGCACCCGCCGGGATCAGCGCGCCTCCCAGCACGAGCGCGGCGGCACCCGCGGCGAGCGCGGCGCGACAGAGGAGGGACGGGGTGCGGGGGTGGTGCGGAGACGCCATGGGTCCATCATCCCCCGCGGTGCGCTGCACGGACGGGCGTGGGCGTCCGTGACGCCGCGCGCGCCCGTGTTGCGCCGAGCGCCGCGGCACGATGGACTCTTCGGATGAACATCGCCCCGCAGGACGCCCCCGGCGACGGCACGGCGCGATCCGCCGGCCTGACCGCCGACGAGATCGACCGGATCCGCCGCGACTTCCCCCTCCTCGACACCGAGGTGAACGGCCGCCGGCTCGTCTACCTCGACTCGGCCGCCACCTCCCAGAAGCCGCGCCAGGTGCTGGACGCGGAGCGCGCGTACCTGGAGCACCGGAACGCCGCCGTCCACCGCGGCGCGCACACGCTCGCGGCCCTCGCGACCGAGGAGTTCGAGGAGGCGCGGGAGAAGGTCGCGCGCTTCGTGGGCGTCGACCCGGGCGAGATCGTGTGGACCTCGAACGCGACCGAGGGGCTGAACCTCGTCGCGTACGGGCTCGGGAGCGCGGCGGCGCCCGCATCCATCCGCGTGCGGGAGGGCGACGAGATCGTCGTCACGGAGTCGGAGCACCACGCGAACCTCATCCCGTGGCAGCAGCTCGCGCTCCGCACAGGCGCCCGGCTGCGGTACATCCCCGTCGACGACCAGGGCGCGCTGCGGCTGGAGACGCTGGGCGACGTCATCACGGAGCGCACGCGCGTGGTGGCGCTCGCGCACGTCTCCAACGTGCTGGGCGGGGTCGCACCGCTCGGACCCGTGATCGCCCGGGCGCGCGAGGTGGGCTCCCTCGTCGTGCTCGATGCCTGCCAGTCCGTACCGCACCTGCCCGTGGACCTGCGCGCCCTCGATGTCGACCTCGCCGTGTTCTCCGGCCACAAGATGCTCGCGCCGACCGGCATCGGGGTGCTCTACGGGCGCCGCGCGGTGCTCGAGGCGCTGCCGCCGTTCCTCACGGGCGGGTCGATGATCACGACCGTGACGATGGAGGCGGCCGAGTTCCTGCCGCCGCCGCAGCGGTTCGAGGCGGGCACGCAGCGCATCTCGCAGGTCGTGGCGCTGGGCGCCGCGGTCGACTACCTGGAAGCGGTCGGCATGGACCGGGTCGCCGAGCACGGGCGGCGCATCGGCGCGCGGCTCGTCGCGGGCCTCTCCGGCATCCGCGGCGTGCGCGTGCTCGGGCCGGGCGCCGGAGGCGACCGCGTGGGCCTGGCCGCGTTCGACCTCGCGGGCGTGCACGCGCACGACGTGGGGCAGATCCTCGACGACCGCGGCATCGCCGTGCGCGTCGGGCACCACTGCGCGCAGCCGCTGCACCGGAGGCTCGGGCTGACCGCGTCCGCGCGGGCGAGCGGCACCCTGCACACGACCGACGCCGAGATCGACCTGCTGCTGCAGGGCGTCGAGGACGCGGCCGCGTTCTTCGGGGCCGGCCGATGAGCGCCCCGGGCGCCGGCGGCGGGCTCTACCAGGAGCTGATCCTCGACCACTCGCGCACGCCCGAGGGCCAGGGCGATCCCGCCGGCTGGCCCATGCACGCGCACCAGGTGAACCCGACGTGCGGGGACGAGATCACGCTCGGGGTCCGCGTCGAGGACGGCCGCGTGGCCGAGATCCGGTGGACGGGCCACGGCTGCGCCATCTCGCAGGCCTCGGCCTCGATGCTCGTCGGCGTGCTCGACGGCGCGAGCCTCGACACGGTGCACGCGCGCATCGCCGCGTTCCGCGAGGTGATGCGGAGCCGAGGCGTGTCCCACCTCGACCCGGAGGAGTTCGGCGACGCCGTCGCGCTCGACGGCGTCTCCCGGTACGTGGGCCGCGTGAAGTGCGCGATGCTGCCGTGGACGACGCTGGAGGACGCGCTCCGCGCCGGCTGATCCGCGCCCTCCTGCCCGGTCCGCGCGCTCCCACCCGATCCGCGCGCGACGCGGGCAGAGTGGAGGGGCGGCGGCCGCGCGGGCCGGCGACCCGCGACACCAGGAGGACCCATGGCCCCCGACGACGACATGCCGAGCACCATCCGCCGCTCCCCCGAGCACGCGCAGGCCACGTGGTCGGCGGCGCACGCGGCGGCCGAGGAGCAGTACGGATCCGGCGAGCGCGCCGAGCGCACCGCCTACGCCGCGCTCAAGCACGGCTTCGAGAAGGTCGGCGACCACTGGGAGCCGAAGGACTCGACGGGGCCGTCGGATCCGGGCGCCGAGGAGCGCGGCGCGGGCACGGCAGGCGGGGTCGACGCGAACGCCTCGAAGGCGCACCTGATGGAGGTCGCGCGCCGCCTCGACGTCGCCGGCCGCAGCCGCATGACGAAGGACGAGCTGGTCGAGGGGATCCGGATGGCGAACGACCGGGAGACCCGGCGGGCCCGCGAGCGCGACAGCTGAAGCCGGGCGCCGGGCGCGCCTAGGGGAGGTCGACGCGGAACAGCGCGCACTCCGTGTCGTAGTAGCCGCGCGTGCGGCCGAGGGGACGCATCCCGATGCGGCGGCACACGGCCTGCGACGGCGCGTTCGCCGGGTTCGTCACCGCCAGCACGCGGCGCAGCCCGCCCTCCTCCGCGTGCGCGAGCACCCGGCGGGCCGCCTCCGTCGCGACGCCGCGGCCCCAGGCGTCCGGGTGCAGGTGCCAGCCGATCTCCGTCTCGCCCTCCTCCGGCGCGTCGCGCGGGGCGGGGTCGTCGCCGGCGAGGGGCGCGGCCGACGCGGGCAGCTCCTTGAGCAGGAGCGTGCCGAGGAGCGCGCCGCCGTCGCGGTCCTCGATCGCCCAGATGCCGCGCACCGGGTGGTCGAGCGCGGCGTAGCGGGCGGCGCGGGCGGCGGCCTGGGCGGGATCCGTCTGCACCGCACCCGTGCCGATCCAGCGCATCACCTCGGGCCGCGCGTGCAGGTCGAGGAGGAAGGGCGCGTCGGCGTCCGTGAAGCGGCGGAGGAGCAGGCGGTCGGTCGCGAGGTCCGGCATCACCCCAGGCTAGTCAGCGACGTCGGTGGCTCCCCCTAGCGTGACGGCATGCCCGAGCCGGTGGATGCGTGGTGGGCGCGACGCCGCTGGTCGCGCGGCCTCGACGTGCCGTACCCGGTGGGCAGCTACCGGGAGGCGTGGGCGTCGTTCCCCGTGCTCATCCGGCAGTACCACCCCGAGTTCAACCGCGGCATCACGCTCACGCAGGTGCCGCCCGCGGCCGACGTGCTCCTCACGTGGCAGTGCGACGTCGGGCACGTCTTCGTCGCGACGCCCGAGGAGCAGCGGAGGCGGCCGGGCCGCGAGCGTCGCCGCTCGTCGTGGTGCCCCGACTGCGCGGAGGCCGCGGCGCCGCGCACGCCCGTGCTGCCGATGGCGGACGAGGTGCGCTGGCCGGGGGCGTCGCCGCTCGTGGCGGGGCCGGTGGCGGGCGGATCCGGGCTTGACGCGTCCGGCGGATCGCCGTCCTCGGCCGCCGGTCCCGGTCCCGCGCGTCCGCGGCGGGGCGCGCGCGACGGTCGCCCCGCGGCCGGCGGCGCGGCCCGCGACCGGCGCGGCAAGGACGGCACGCCGAGCACGGCCCCGGCGAGCGCCCCTGCCGCCGCACGTCGCACCCTCCCCTCCGCCGCGCCGCCCGCCCGCGCCCGCCGCTCCCCCGCCGTCTGCGCGAAGACGCCCGACCTGCCCGTCGGCGAGCCGTTCGCGAGCGCGTGCGCGCCGCCGACCGCGTCCGCCGTCGAGGAGCGCCTGCGGCAGGATCTGGCCGCGCGCCTGGATCACACGCCGGGCCTGAACGCCGTCCGGCTCGCGCGCCCGTTCTTCGAGCACCTCGAGGCGTGGCCCGACATCCTGCTGCCCGAGCTGCGGGTCGCGATCGAGTACGACAGCACCGGCCGCCACGGCCTCGAGCACGTCGGCCGCCGCGAGGAGGCCGACCGGCGCAAGGACCGGGCGCTGCGCTCCGCCGGCTGGGAGGTGATCCGCATCCGCACGGGCAAGCTGCCGCCCCTCGGGCCCTACGACCTGTGCGTCGCGGGCCTCACGCGCAGCACGGTGGACCAGCTCCTCGACCGGCTCCGCGAGATCCGCGGCCCGCTGTTCGTGGACGCCTACCTGCGGGAGGCGCCGCCGTCGGTCGCGGCCGGGTGAGCCGCGCACCTGTCGTCAGCTGACCCGCGACGCCAGCGCCTCGCTCCGCCACCTGGCGAGCAGCTCCCACGGATCCGGCTGGCCCGCGGCGAGCGCGGCCACGTGCGCCCGCAGCTCGTCGTCGAGCTCGAACCACTCGGTCCGGTCGAAGCGCTGCCGCGCGAAGAGCACGTGCCGCGCCCGCTCCACCGACCGCCCGCCGCGCTCGAAGGCCAGCAGCTCGTCGTGCCGCAGCGTGCCGAGCCGCTGCCGCGGGTTGGCGCTCGTGCCGATCTTGACGCGGTCGCCGAAGCGGATGTAGTAGACGACGTCGACACGCGGTGGCGCCAGCTCGCCGTCCGGGTGGTCGCCGTGCCGCCACTCGCACACGGCGCACAGCCAGCCCGACGGGTACCGCACGCCGAGGCGGGATCCGCACGCCGGGCACGGCGACGGCAGCACGTCCTCGACGCCGTGCGCGCGCTCCGCCCACGCGGCGGCGGCCACGAGGTGCGCCGCGCACAGCGGCACAGGCGCGCCGGGTTCGACCGCGGCGGCGCAGCCCTCGGCGCGGCACGGGGCGGATCCGTTCGACGTCACGCCCCGACGCTAGGCGCGGGGGCCGACACCGACACCTGCGGGAGCCGGTCGAGACCCGCTCAGCGCGCCGCCCGCACCACCACGGGCGCCTCGTCCTCGAGGCCGCGGCGCAGCTCGACCGACGTCCACGGCACGGGTGCGTTCGCGAAGATCGGCTCGAGCACCTCCCACATGATGCGGCGGTCGGGGCCTACGAAGTAGACGTCGTAGGAGTCGTCGCCGAACTCGTTGCCGTCGATCCCGCCGGCCTCGAGCAGCTGCAGGGCGTCGTCGCCCGCGATCTCCGTGGCGGCCAGCGACTCGAACGCCTCGTACGCGGTCGCCGCCTCGCCCGCCTCGAAGCGCAGCACGACCCAGTCGTCGGACGCGTCCTCGCGGGTCCAGGGGCGCGCGACGGCGACGATCGCCATCGTCAGGCCGGTGATGATCCCGGTGAGGAGGAGCGCGCGGATACGGGGCGTCATGCGCGTGCCCGTCCGGCCTCTGCTGCTGCGCTCATGCGGCCTCCCGTGCGGGCCCGGGACCTCGCGGCGATCGCGACACCCCGTCCAGTATGCGCGCGGATGTCCGCATGTGACGATCACCTGACCCGCGTGGACCGGGAACGATCCTGCTCGGTACGTTTCCCCTGCGAGCATGCGGCCCGCCCGGGTCGCTTCCCCACCGCTCCGCCAGAGGAGCACCATGGTCGACCGCAGCACGCACGAGCAGATCATCACCACCATGACGCAGGTGTTCGACCTGATGGACGGTGCCACCGTGGAGGTGTGGGACGGGCTGACCGGCCTCCAGATCCAGCTGCTGCGGGTCGTCGCGACGGACATGCGGGTGGACCGCCAGTCGCTCTCCATCTGGACCCGCACCTCCCGCGCGGCCCTCGTGCCCAGCCTCGGCGCCCTCCTGCAGCGCGGGATCCTGGCGGAGGAGGAGGACGACGACGGCCCGCGCCTGGTCGTCGCACCGGCCGGCCGCGAGCTGCTCGCGCGCGTGCTCCGAGCTCGCGCCGCGTGGATCCACCAGGCCTGCTCGGCAGCGACGCCCGCCGTCGACGACGCCGAGGTCCAGCGCATCGTGGGCGTCCTGCGGCGCATCGCCGACGGCGCCTGACCGCGACCCCCCACGCCGCCTCGGGCGATCCCGCCCCCTCGCCACCACGCCCCTAGTGTGGGGTAATGGCGAACCCCATCGAGGCCCCGGCACCCCCGCGATCCGAGCTGAAGCGCTCCATCACGGTCAAGCAGCTGTACTTCTACGTGGTCGGCGACGTCCTCGGCTCCGGCATCTACGTGCTCGTGGGCCTTGTCGCCGCGGCGGTGGGCGGCGCGTTCTGGATGGCGTTCCTCGTGGGCGTCTCCATCGCGACCATCACGGGCCTCGCCTATGCGGAGCTCGTCACCAAGTACCCGCAGGCCGCCGGCGCCTCGCTCTACATCAACAAGGCGTTCCGGAGCCCCGTGCTCACCTTCTTCATCACCATCTGCATGCTCAGCGCCAACATGGCCGCCGTCGGATCCCTCGCGGCCGGCTTCGTGCGCTACCTCGCCGACCTCGTCGGACTGCCCGAGTCCGCCATCTGGGCGACCACCGGCATCGCGGTCGCGTTCGTCGCCGTCATCACGGCCATCAACCTCATCGGCATCAGCGAGTCCGTCATCGCCAACGTCGTCATGACCTTCGTCGAGATCAGCGGCCTCATCATCGTCGTCGCCATCGGCGTGATCGCGCTGGTCGAGGGCGTCGGCGACCCCGCCGTGCTGCTCCAGTTCCAGGTCGAGGGCGGGCCCGGATCCGCGGTGCTGGCCGTGCTCGCCGGCGTCTCGCTCGCCTTCTTCGCCATGACGGGCTTCGAGAACGCCGCGAACGTGGCCGAGGAGACCATCGACCCGTCGCGCGCGTTCCCGCGCGCGCTCATCGGCGGCATGATGACCGCCGGCATCGTGTACGTGCTCGTCTCGATGGCCGCGGCCCTCGCCGTGCCGATCGGCGACCTCGCCGGGAACACTCTCCTCGAGGTGGTGCGTGCCGACCTGTTCTTCATCCCCGCCGCGGTGATGCTCGTCGTCTTCGCCGTGATCGCGATGGTCGCCATCAGCAACACGGCGCTCGTGACCGTGGTGGCCCAGTCGCGGATCCTCTTCGGCATGGCCCGCGAGAACGTCGTGCCCGAGATCTTCGCCAAGGTGCACCCGGCCCGCCGCAGCCCCTACGTGGCGCTGATCTTCGGCGGCGCCGTGGTGGCCGCACTCCTCGTCATCGGCGCGGCGATCCGCTCCAGCCAGGCCGGCATCCCCGAGGACGAGCGGCTCGACATCGTCGACCGCCTCGCGACCATCACGGTGGTCTTCCTCCTCTTCATCTACGCCCTCGTGATCGTCGCCTGCCTGAAGCTGCGCGGCCACGACGAGACCGACGGCACGTACCGCGCGAACACGCCGCTGCTCATCGTCGGGATCCTCGGCAACGTCGCCGTGCTGATCTACACGCTCGTCGACGACCCCGGCGCGCTGTTCTGGGTCGGCGGCCTGCTCGCGCTCGGTCTCGTGCTGTACCTCGCGCAGCGCACGTTCGGCGCGAAGAAGCCGGATCTCGAAGCCGCTGCCGGCGTGGCCGCGGCCGGACCCACGGACAGGGAGGTCTGACCGTGCACGTCATCGTCGCCACCGACGGATCCCAGGCGTCGCTGCAGGCGGCCCGCCAGTTCCAGGTGATCGCGGACTCCCGCGAGATCACCGAGGTCACCGTGCTCGCCGTCGTCAGCCCGTACGCGGCCGCGCCCTTCGCGAACGAGCTCGGCCCGCACCACGCCCCCGCGCAGACGGAGCTGAGCTACAGCAGGGACGCGGAGGCCGCCGTCGACGTGGTCGCCGCGGTCTTCGACGGCTGGGGCCCGACCATCCACCGCGACGTGCGCAGCGGCTCCCCCGCGACCGAGATCATCCGCGCCGCCGAGGAGCTGTCCGCGGGCCTGATCTCGATGGCCGCCGGCAGCCGCGGCCTCACGGCGACGATCCTGCTCGGCAGCACCGCCAGCCGTGTGCAGCACTCGGCGCCGTGCCCGGTGCTGATCTGCCGGCCGACGGTGCGGGGGCGGGGGTAGCGGCGGGTCGGTCCACGGATGGACGCTTCGGACCGCCGGCAGCCGATGCGTCCGGACTAAGCGGCGAGGATCTTGTTCGACTTGCTGCGATTGCACTTCCAGCAGAGCGTCTGCAGGTTCTCGTGCGTCGACAAACCGCCCTTGAAAACAGGCACGATGTGGTCGACCTCGAGGAGCAGATGGGGCTCATCCACGACGGAGACCGAGCAGAAGCGGCAGGCGTGCCCGTCTCGAGCCTTGATGAACTGACGAAGGCGAGCTGTCATCAGGGCACGCTGCCCTGCCGCGCTCTTGTCGAATCGGATCTTGCCGGCCAGCACGTCGACGAGTTCATCTATCGTCTCGTTGTTCAGCTTGATCGACGTCCTCTGCGAGCTGTTGCCACCCGCGCTCACGTACTCGAAGACGTAGACCGGGTAGGGGATCGCGATCCGCTTGACCTCGTAGCCGACCTGATCGCGGAACTCCTGCTCGTAGTGCTTCAGGATGAACGCCGGCGGACTAATCGACTCGACGATGGCCGTCTCCCGCTGGCGGAGGCTCCCGACCGCGTCCTCGAGACGTGCGATGTCCTCGCCCAACGTCTCCACCTGTGTGAGCCGTGCCTCTGTCGCCGCGATGTTGAAGTACTTCATCAGGTACTTCAGCGGGTCGCCGCTGGCCGAACGAACCACCTGCAGAGAGCAGTTATGCACGTTCGGGTCCTCGAAGGACGCCTCGTTGCGATCTCGCCGATGCTTGTGATTGCTGGTGTTCTGGAAGGTGGCGAGATGAGCATGAGTGCCCGTCTCCGCCACGGCGAGCTGGAACGAATCGCGCTCTCGGATCTCCGCGATGTACTCGGCCAGTTCGTTGTGCTCATCGACGAAGGCGGCGAGTTCGCGCTTCTGCCCGAGGAAGACCTCGCCCTTGAAGTAACGGTTCTTGCGGACGTTGCGCACGATCTTCGGGACGATGACGATGGCGAGGATCAGACCGACGACGGTCAGCGATATCTGCCAGTACGTGAAGATGAGGCTGATCAGGAAGATGATCAGGACCAACGCGATGATGTAGGGCAAGGGCCAGTCCTATCGGGAGCTCGGGTCTCGACGAGGAGACGTGCGCGGTCATCTCTAGGCGGGAGACGACAACGAAGAGGTGCCACGCAGGGGGCGCGCCGACACTGCGACGAAACGCTACGAGACCTCGGCGCGCACGCCTAGGCCCCCTTTGTCGGGCCACCCACGTCGCCCCCTGACGAGGAGCGCCGGTGATCCCCGTCAGCTGGCAGCCGTCGCGATCAGCGCCGTGAGCGTCCCCGGGTCCACCACCCCGAGAATCCGCGCGCTGACCCGACCCTCGGCATCGAGCACGAGCGTCGACGGGGTCGTGTTCGGCGCGGTGCGGGCGGCGAAGGCGAGCTGCACCGCGCCGCCCTGTCCGTCGAGGACGTTCTCGTAGGGGATCTCGAAGGTGTTCACGAAGGCGTCCACGCTCGCCGCCGAGTTCCGCGTGTTCACGCCGAGGAACGTCGCCGTGTCCGCCGTCGCGGCGCTGACCTCGCGCAGGTCGGCCGCCTCGACGCGGCAGGGCCCGCATTCCGCGTACCAGAAGTTGACGACGAGGACCTTCCCGCGGAACTGGCCGGCCGTCACCGTCGCGCCGGTCGGGTCCTCGGCGGTGAAGGAGACCGGCTCGCCGCGGTCGTCGGCGGCGAACTCCGTGACCCGGCCATCGCCCGAGACGGTGCCGGTCCCGGCACCGTCGCCCGATCGGAAGTCGCTCGCGAGCTGATCCGTCGCCGTGCAGCCGCCGAAGCCCAGCGCGGCCGCGAGCACGAGGGCTGCGGCGGCGGTTCGGCGGATCACCTCTCAGGCTACGGCCGGTACGGCGGCCCGCCCGTCCGCCGCCGCAATGTAAAGCCCCTGTGAACACTTCGCGGCCGCGCCCATCCCCTGCGTATCGTGCTCAGGACCTCCCGGCCCGACGCGTCGCCGGTGGAGCGGGAGGATCCCCCACCCGCGAACGCCGACCCGCCTGGAGGCTTCCATGGCATCCGCACCCCAGCTGCACAAGAGCCTCACGCAGAGGCAGCTCACCATGATCGCGATCGGCGGCGTCATCGGCGCCGGCCTGTTCGTGGGCTCCGGGGTGGTGATCAACGGCGCGGGCCCCGGCGCGTTCCTCACCTACGCGATCTCCGGCGTGCTGATCATCCTCGTGATGCGGATGCTCGGCGAGATGGCGACCGCGAACCCCAGCACCGGATCCTTCGCCGACTACGCCCGGCACGCCCTCGGCGGCTGGGCCGGCTTCTCGATGGGCTGGCTCTACTGGTACTTCTGGGTCATCGTCGTCGGATTCGAGGCGGTCGCCGGTGCCAAGGCGCTCACCTACTGGTTCGACGCGCCCCTCTGGCTCCTCTCCCTCGGCCTCATGGCGCTGATGACCGCCACCAACCTCATCTCCGTCGGCGCGTTCGGCGAGTTCGAGTACTGGTTCGCGGGGATCAAGGTGGCGGCCATCATCCTGTTCCTCGGCCTCGGCAGCCTCTACGTGCTGGGCATCTGGCCGGGCCGCTCGCTCGACTTCTCCAACCTCGTCGCCAACGGCGGCTTCTTCCCGAACGGCATCGGCGCGATCTTCTGCTCGGTCGTCGTGGTGATCTTCTCGATGGTCGGCGCGGAGATCGCCACCATCGCGGCCGCCGAGTCGAAGGACCCCGCGACGGCCATCCGGAAGTCGACCAACTCCGTGATCCTCCGCATCTCCCTCTTCTTCGTCGGCTTGCTGTTCCTACTCGCCGTGATCCTCCCCTGGGACTCCACGGAGCTCGGCGCCTCCCCGTTCGTCAGCGCCTTCGACCGCATGGGCATCCCGTTCGCCGGCGACGTGATGAACGCCGTCGTCTTCACCGCCGTGCTCTCGTGCCTGAACTCCGGCCTCTACACCGCGAGCCGCATGCTCTTCGTGCTCGCGGCGCGGCGGGAGGCGCCGGCGCGGCTGGTGCAGGTGACCGAGCGAGGAGTGCCGCGCGCCGCGATCCTGCTCTCGTCGGTGGTCGGCTTCCTCTGCGTGATCGCGGCGGCCGTCTCCCCCGACACCGTCTTCCTGTTCCTGCTCAACTCCTCGGGCGCGATCATCCTGTTCGTCTACCTGCTCATCGCGATCTCGCAGATCGTCCTGCGCCGCCGCAGCGGATCCGCCGGCCTCCCGGTCAAGATGTGGCTGTTCCCGGGCCTCTCGATCGTCACGGTCGTCGGGATCCTCGCGGTGCTCGCGCAGATGGCGCTGGATCCCGAGATTCGCCCGCAGCTCGTGCTGAGCCTGGTCGCGTGGGCGGTCGCGCTGGTGCTCTACGTCGTGACGAAGGCGCGGGGCGGGACGGTGGATCCGGCGGCGACGGCCGATGCGGAGGAGGACGCCACCACGCCCGCGGTGCCGGTGCCCGACGCACGCTGAGCGCGACGCCCGACCGGCGACCGCCGCGGCCGGCTCATTAGGCTGGCCGCATGGCGACAGTGATCCTCGTGCGGCACGGACGCACCACAGCGAACGCGACCGGGATCCTGGCCGGGCGCACGCCCGGCGTCGACCTCGACGACACCGGGCGTGACCAGGCCGACCGCGCCGGCGACCGGCTCGCCGCGGTGCCGCTCGCGGCCGTCATCTCCAGCCCGCTGCAGCGCTGCTGGGAGACGGCGCAGCGGATCCTCGAGCGGCAGCAGGGCACGCCGCCCCAGCCCGTCGACCCCGACCTCACCGAGTGCGACTACGGGGTCTGGCAGGGCCGGCCGCTCAGCGAGCTCGCCACCGAGGACCTCTGGAAGACCGTGCAGTCCCACCCGTCCGCGGTCGTCTTCCCCGGCGGCGAGTCCATGGCCGGGATGCAGGCGCGCGCGGTCGCCGCGATCCGCCGGCACGACGCCGCCATCGAGGCCGAGCACGGGCCCGGCGCCGTGTGGGTCGCGGTGAGCCACGGCGACATCATCAAGTCGATCCTCGCCGACGCGTACGGCATGCACCTCGACCTGTTCCAGCGCATCGACGTGGGCCCCGCGTCCCTGTCCATCGTCCGCTATGGCGCGGGCCGCCCGACCGTGCACGCGACCAACACCGACGCGGGCGACCTCTCGTGGCTGGCGACGAGCGCCGTGGTCGGCGATGCGCCGGTCGGCGGCGGCGCCGGGCACAGCACGCTGTGATCGCACGCGCCTAGAGTGGACGCATGCCCACACGAGCCCTCGAATTCGACTGGCCCGACCGGGCCGTGGTCGGCACCATCGGCCTCCCGGGCGCGCGCACGTTCTACTTCCAGGTGCGCTCCGGTCCTCAGCTGGTGACCATCGCCCTCGAGAAGCAGCAGTCCTCACTCCTCGCCGAGAAGATCGACGAGATCCTCGACCAGCTCGTCACCGTCGAGGGCAACCCGTTCAGCGTCCCCACGAGCACGCCCCCGGAGCTCGTTGACAACGACCCGCTCGAGGACGTCGACGAGCGCTGGCGCACCGGCGCCATGGGCCTCGGCTGGGATCCGACGACGGCCCAGGTCGTCATCGAGGCGTACCCCCTCGCGGAGGACGACGACAGCGACGACTTCGACCTGCCGAGCGTCGACGACGACACGGCGGACACCGAGATGCTCGTGGTGCGGATGCCGGTCGGCGCCGCCCGCGCGTTCGCCAAGCGCACCCACGAGATCGTGGGCGCGGGCCGCCCCATCTGCGCGACCTGCGGCTACCCCATCGACCCCGACGGGCACGAGCACACCTTCCCCGACAGCTGATGTCGGAGACGGACCTCGTGACCGCCGAGCTGACGGTCACCGGCCGGATCAGGACGGCGTCCAACGCCACGTTCCTGGGCAGCATCGGCGACGTGGCCGTCGTCTACAAACCGATCGCGGGCGAGAACCCGCTGTGGGACTTCCCCGACGCGGTGCTCGCGCATCGCGAGGTCGCCGCGTACCTCGTCTCCGAGGCGCTCGGCTGGGGCGTCGTCCCCCGCACGTGGCTCCGTGACGGGCCCGCGGGCGAGGGCATGGTGCAGCTCTGGCAGGACGAGGATCCCGACCAGGACGCCGTGGACCTGATCCCCGCGGCCGAGATCCCGGACACCGGCTACCGGACGGTCCTCGGCGGCGAGGACGAGGAGGGCAACACGGTCGCCCTCATCCACGAGGACACCCCGGCGCTGCGCCGCATGGCCGTCTTCGACGTCATCGTCAACAACGCCGACCGCAAGGGCTTCCACGTGCTCGCCATGCCCGACGGCCACCGCTTCGGCGTCGACCATGGCCTCACGTTCCACGAGGACCACAAGCTCCGCACGGTGCTGTGGGGGTGGGTCGGGGATCCGCTCACGGCGGATGAGCTCGAGGGTGTGGATCGGGTGCTCGCAGGGCTCGACGGAGATCTGGGGCGGGAGCTGGCGGGGTTGCTGACGGCGGAGGAGGTCAACGCGCTACGTGCTCGTTGTACGCGGCTGCGCACGGAGGCGCGGTTCCCGGCGCCCGCCGGTCAGAAGTCCGCGGTGCCCTGGCCCCTGTTCTAGAAAGAGCTATCACCAGCGTCTGCTTCAAAAGCATGAACCTGAGTCACGGGCGCGGGAGGTTGACCGTAGTTGGTTAACGCCTTGTGTCTTGATCCCTACGCGGGGTGGAGTCCTTACACCCTCCGTCAGCAATGCGATAAGGGAGAAGAGAGCCAAGTACCTCGAGCTGTTCGTAGGCGAACAAGCGCCTTCAATTGTCACGGTCGCTTACCTCCTCGCAGGAGACCCAGCATGAAGTGCACTCATGGCCTCCAAGTGCGCGGCTCCCACAAGTACACAGTTAGCGCAACCTGATAGCACAGACATGGCTGCGCAAAAATACCCCAGAAGGGGGCCGAGCCAGGCGCACGAGCGCGCACGTAATGCCCTAGATTGAACGCGAGGCCCGCACGCAATCCAGTCGTGCCACATACAGCGACAACTAGGAGCACAAATGGCTATACCCGCGGCCTTTGGCCACGACAACATTGGTCACCTACTTTCGGACAAACTGCTTACAGTGCCCCGTTTTCAACGTGGGTACTCATGGGTGGAACAGAATGTTCTCGAATTTTGGTCCGATATCAACCGAGCGCGGCAGGCTGGATCGACGTACTTCATGGGCACGGTGGTACTCGCGGTCGACCTTGAACACGCCGACAGAATGCTCATTGTCGATGGGCAGCAGCGCCTAACGACGACCGCCATACTGCTTATTGCAATTCGGGATAGACTTAACGAATTTGAACTAGGTGAGCAGTGGCGCTCAGTGCAACGCGAATACCTTGCCGATTACGTCCTGAGCCAAGAGTCCCACAAGCCCAAGCTAGTTCTTAGCCCTGCCGATTCTGGAGCTTTCGAAGATCTATTAGACATCGACAAAACCGTATGCGCCCCTGGGCCCGTATTCGACGCCTACACCCTCCTGCGAGAGCGCATTGAGGCCCTGGCGCCAGACAAGTCGGACTACGCGGAGCTTCTTCAAATAGTCGAGTACCTGGCAACGTCCGTGCAGGTGCTAACGGCAACCGCAACCGACCTTTCCGAAGCCTTTGTGATTTTCGAGACCCTAAATGACCGAGGCGCGGACCTGACAACTGCCGATCTCCTCAAGAACTTTTTGTTTAGTCAGGCCGGCAGCGCCAAAATAAGGGCCGTGGAAGAAGCCTGGGTGCGAATTTCAGGTGCCTTCAGCAAGTCGACAGATTTTGTACGATTCATTAGATTTGAGCACGTATCGCGTAAGGGTCAAGTCACAATGAGGGGGCTCTACAAGGCCATTCAAGGGGATATTCCGGTACGCACAGGTGGTGTAATGGCATATCTAGATGGCCTTGAGCGCGCTCTTTCTATTTACACTGCCCTAAAAGAGCCCGACGACGCCTTTTGGTCCGCCAATTCGGTCGGAGTCAAAGACAGCCTGCTTGCATTTCGACGATTGGGATTGGAGAGCAATAGCCCACTTCTTCTTGCAGCTTTTGCCCATTGGAACACAACGGATGCCACGCGCCTCGTTAATGTCGTTGCAAACTGGTCTGTGCGAGCTTGGGCCGCAGGCAATCTCGGAGGCGGTACAGCAGAAAAGGCTTTCAGTGAAGCAGCCGTGGCAATTGCCGACGGCAGCGCTACGGCAATCGACGAACTGAGACCATTCATGAAGGGCGTGGTTCCGGACGATTCCGGGTTCCGGGCAGCGTTCTTGGAACTTGGAGAACTTAATACCACGACAGCCAAGTACCTCTTGGGTCAACTTGAGCGCCAGTCCCGTCAGGATAGGGGTGCGAATACCGATGCCTTGCCCGACTGGGCGAGCAGGACTGTTACAGTCGAGCACATTATTGCAAAGTCAAGCAAGGAAAGTGACTTCGATAGCGCAAACGAGTATCAAGCTTTCGAAGTTGCGCGTGATCGCGTACAGAACTTGACCCCACTCGAGAAGTCGCTTAATGCGGAGGCTAAGGACGGCAAGTTCGAAACAAAAAGCCCTCTCTACCTCAGGTCAGAGTTCGAATTAACGAAACTTGTTGGCGAGTCGCCAAGTTGGTCCTCAGTTGAAGGCGATGCCCGCAATGAAGCGCTCGCGGACATTGCGATTCGCGCTTGGCCCTACTAAGACAGGAAACTGCAGCGGTGGCGATAATTGTCGCCACCGCTGCAATTGTGTAGGTTCACGACAAGCCGCTAAGTCCTGCCAATCCCATCCAAGGGCGAGGCTCGGCACCCGGCCGAAACGGGCGAGCTGCGTTTAGCTGCGGAATCGGCCGTCAGTTGTTGAACCGAAACTCCACGACGTTACGTCGTGGTGAGGCATTATGAGCACCATGACCAAGCGTGCCGCCCTGTACCTACGCCAATCCAAGTCCGATGACGAGGGCATCGAGCGCCAGACCGAGCGTACTGCCGCCCTGGCCACGGCCCGCGGCTGGCAGGTGGCCGACACGTTCATCGACAACGACGTGAGCGCCAGCAAGGCGCGCGGGAAGGACACCGCCTGGGGCCGGATGCTGGCAGCGTCGGACGAGCTTGATGTCGTGATCGGTGTGGACCTTGACCGCGTGGTGCGCTCTACCCGAGACCTGAATACGCTCATCGACCACGGGCTGGCGCTGGTGACGCTCGACGGCGAGATCGACCTGACCACTGCGGATGGGGAGTTCCGGGCGTCCATGCTGGCCTCCATCGCCCGGTTCGAGGTCCGCCGCAAGGGCGAGCGACAGACCCGCGCCAACAGCCAACGGGCTGCGAAGGGCGGAGTGCCCAAGGGCGTGCGCCTGACCGGCTACACAACCGAGGGCCTGGTCGTCCACGACGAGGCTGCCGTGGTGCGGGCGCTCTTCGAGGGATTCGCCACCGGGCTGACGCTGCGCACGCTGTCCCGGGACCACGGCCTGACACCCAGCACCGTCCGCACAATCCTGACGAACCCCCGCTATGCCGGGCGGCGCGTCTACAAGGGAGAGATCGTCGGCACGGGTGACTGGGAGCCGCTGGTGCCGGGTGAGCTATTCGACAGCGTCAACCGCGGCCTGGCCGACCCCGCACGCAAGACCAACCGCACGGGTTCCACGGCACGTAAGCACCTGGGCACCAGCCTGTTCCGCTGCGGCGAGTGCAGCGATCACCCCACCGTGCGCACGGCGGGCTCGGGCGGCCGGTACTGGTGCCCGGCGTGCAGCCTGGTGCGGACGATGTCCCCCATCGACCACTTCGTACTCCGCGTGGCAGAGGCCCGCCTCGCCGACCCGGCCTTCCTGGCGACGCTCTCGCCTGACGTGGACACCGACCCGCTGCGCGCCGAGCACGCCTCCCTCACCGAGCGCAAGGCGGACCTCGCTGGCCTGGTGGCAGACGGCACTATGTCGCGGGCCGACGTGAAGGGCGCGGTTGAGCGCCTGAACGCACGCATGGACGAGATCGACCGTGCGCTGGCTGGTGCGGACCGCCCGGTAGACATGGCCGCGGCGTACGCGAGCATGCTGGACGGCTTCGACACGCTGGGCCTGGACCGACAACGGGCGCTGATCGACACCCTGATGACTGCCCATCTACTGCGGGCACCCCGGGGCAGGCGAGGCTTCGACCCGGACACGGTGCGCATTGTCTGGCGCAACTGACCAGCTACTCGTACCCCGGCTATGCCAACCGTGTCCGGTCTGTCAGCATCAGGTCGTGGACACTGCTGCGCTCGTCATCTCGATCATCGCCGTCATCATTGCTGGGGTAGGGGCGTTCCTTACGGACAGACGGTCGAAGCAGGCGCTGCAGGAGTCTCGGAAGGCGGTCACCACGGCGCTGTGGTCCGCTGTGCAGGAAGCGGTGCAGCGGCTCCTCGGCTTCGATCCAACGACTGGGCCAATCGACGAACGCCTCGCCAATCTGCGTATTGCCATGATCGACCTAGCCGACGAGTACACCGAGTGGGACGGTCTTGACACATGGCTTGACGCCGAGCGCCTTCTCGGTGCAGCCACGGGGCGGCAGGTCATGGAAGCGGCAAAGCGTGACGACAACATGCAGCAGCGCCTCACGAACCTGGATCCGCTCATCAGCTGGGCGGGAGCCCTCAGCCAAAACCTCCGCCTCTTCCGCCGAACGGGGTACGACAAGGACGCCCTCGCCAAGCTGCGAGTGGCTGCCCTCGACAACATCAAGGACATACACGAGCGACACGGGTGGGACATGCCGCGCACGTCCAACCCCCGCCTCCGACCGCTCAAGTAGCCCTCGGATCGCCGCGGCCGCGGAGCGCCCTGACGAGATTACGAGCGCGATCTCGATCCGGCTGGGTAGCAGCGGCAACGCGTGCTACCCAGTGACGCTGCACGCCGCGTGGAGGCGTTGAGAGTGCGCCCATCACGGCGCGAGACAATCAGCTATGGACACCAGGGCGGACGTGTGCACCGCGCTACTCGCTGCAACGCCTCAGGCCCCGATGGCGCTCGGATCCGAGCCCTCCACCGGCATCTACGCGTGGTGGGACGTTGGTGCAGCCCTTGCGCCGCACTACCCGGCTGACTTCCCTCGCGTAGATGCGGTACGCCCTCTCTACATCGGTGTAGCGCAGCGGCAGAGTCTGGCGGCGCGCGGTCTGAAGATGCACCTGAAGCGGACGCGCGTGTCGGGCCTCCGGCGGTCGCTTGCGGCCTTGCTTAGGGAAGAGCTGGATCTGTCGGCGCAGGTGATTCCGGCCAGGGGTGGCATGTTCGGCCTTACCGCCGCGGGTGACGCCGTACTGACAGACTGGATGCTCCGTCACCTTCGCGTGACCTGGGTTGCCCACCCCGTCCCCAAAAACATCGAGCGCGTTATTGTAGAGGCCGAAGTCCCTCCTCTGAACTACACGCATGCCACGCGAGGCCCCTACGCGACACACATGCGCGCCCTCCGGGCCGATCTTCGTGCGCTCGGCATGATCGGTCCCTGATCGGGTGCAACCCCCATGCACCTTGTCCTCAAGGGCCCCCTTCAGGCGCACATGCTCAGTACGCCACACTTGCCCAAACCGAAGCGCACCGAGCACGGGAGCTGCTCGGCAGGCCACGCGGCCAACGTCGTCCGTTCAGGTTAGGGTTCGTTGCGTACCCACCGATCGCTACAAGATACGAGGCCAAGTGAGCTCTGCTACCGCACCAGGACAAGCCCCCACGCCGAAGACGAAGGCCGACGGAGCGAACCTTGGACTGGTTGCAACTAGCTCGCTCGACGCGTGGGCGCAGCGACTCGCCGCTCCCGAGTACAAGGTTGTCCGAGGAGACGCGCGGAGCACCGGTCTCGATGACGAGTCTGTGGATCTAGTCGTGACGTCGCCGCCGTACTGGGCAAAACGCGACTATGGCCACGACGACCAAATCGGCCAAGAGTCAACTCCCGACGGGTACGTTGGGGCGATCCTCGAATGCCTGGAAGAGTGGAAGCGTGTTCTGCGCCCGACGGCGTCAATCTTCCTGAATGTGGGCGATACCTACCACAAACACTCTCTCGTCGGAATCCCGGCACGGATCGAGTACGAAGCCATAAAGCAGGGCTGGCGGATTCGTAACCGGATCATTTGGGCTAAAACGCAAGGCATGCCGGACCCTGTGAAGAATCGACTGACCAACCGGCACGAGTACATCATCCATCTAACGATGCGCGAGTCGTACTACTATGATCTGCAGGGATATTCCGACCGTTTCGGCAATGGCACAAATCCCGGAGACGTCTGGACCATCAATCCGGAGCGCAACATGGGAAAGCATCTTGCACCATTCCCACAAGAAATTGTGGAACGCGCTGTTGCGCTCGCAGCCCCCGAGCAGGTTTGTGCCGAGTGCCACACACCGCGCCGCCGAGTTCTAGAACGTACCGCCGATCTTGACCCCTCTCGTCCCCAGGCCAAACGCGCGATGGAACTAGCAGCGCAACACGGCCTGACCGATGCGCATATCCGCGCAATTCAAGCCACGGGCGTTTCGGACGCAGGCAAAGCACTCAGGGTTCAGACGGGCACGGGCAGGAACTCTCTGGAAGTACAAAAGCTTGCCGCCGAGGCAAAGAAGGTCCTCGGAGGATATTTCCGAGAGTTCACTTTCGCCAAGAAGCGCACCGTCGGTTGGACTGATTGCGGGCACGGCGCCCCCGCGCGTGGAGTGGTACTCGACCCGTTCATGGGCACAGGGACCACCCTTCGGGCGGCGACCCGCCTCGGACGCGACGCCATCGGTGTTGACCTCGTGCCGCTGATGGATCAGCCTGACATTCTCATTTAGCGCGCTGCTATTCCGGCAAGGCTGCTAAGCGACGTAGCCATGTCTTCGAGAGCGGCATCAATGCCCTCATCCACTGACAGGTCAAGGCGGTAGTCGTAAACGTCGATTGTTTCGATACGCCCCACGTAGACCAGGCCTCGTTCACCTGATAACCAAGGGTGAATCAGCACAGTAAAGCCCAGCCCGTATCGCAGGGCATAGGTTACAGCTTGTTCAACTTCACCCCTATCCGGGAGTTGAGAGTTCTTACCCTTGTCGGTGTTCTTCACCTCAGCAATAAGCGACACATGGCCGTTCAATGTGCTAAAAACAATATCTGGTTGTGCCGAGCTTGGCTTGTGTGAAGCAAGAGCCGGCATTGGCGCCCCTAGCGGACTGGGCAAGACTTTTGGAACGTCGTAAAGGTCAATCTTGCCCTCTCGGTTCCCGTCGAGCACGCTCAACGGCCAGCGCTTGCTAACGGCGTACTTTGCCAGACTCACGCGCACGAACTTTTCGAATAACTTATTGGTGTCAATTAGCAAGGATCCCATCTCGACATCACTGCCACCAATATCCAGCGCTATTCCCTCCCCACGGACGATAAGCTTTGAAAGGTCTAAGACCGGGCGGTAGTAGGTGCGCGAGTCTGGAAGCGCATTCGAGCCTCTGACCTGGGGGTCGGAGAGGAACCGCATGTCGGGATCGTCTGACACTTCACTGAATGCAAGGAGTTGTCCAGCGAGCCGCGCGAGTCGGATGCGGTTCTTCGGATTTAGGCCTTTGCTAAGATAGGCATGTGTTACCTCCATCGCACTTTTCACGCATCGGTTGACAGGATTGTCGGTGGTCCGCTCGTGCCAAGAGTATGCCGCTTTGTTATGAACTCCACGCGCCGCGAACCGCTGAAGTGTTCGCGACATTTCCATTCGCCCATGCGGATAATGACCCTCGTCTTCCCGGCGCACGTAGGTGCGGAGGACACCCTCTAAGAGCAGCCCGTCCACATAGTCGATCAACGCCGTGGCGTATAGATCCATGGCCCAATCGTCAGCGGTCCCCTTACCTGAGTACTCACGCAACGCCGTTAGGGCGGTAAGCCCGTGACCCGTGTCGACCACCATGCGGGTCAGGTTCGCGAGCGGAACTCTCGGACTCACCCTGACGACCACTCGCTCATTAAGCGGAATGACCCCGACGTAAGAGGTCGCTTGCAGCCTGAGCTCACCCTTTACAAAGCTCGGGCGCAGAATGTCACGATTTTCGATTTCCGTGTTGAAAATCGCTTTATGCCCGGTGCCGACCCAAAGGTCCGCTGGGATCTTTAGAATCCCATACTCTACGACATCGACCACGGTGACGTCGTCGGGAGAGTCCATCACGAGGTGGCCTCAGCCTCAGCTTCCGTCGCCGCCACTATGGCGTCTTCAGCCGTGGACGTTTCGAATAGTTGCTCCCAAGCCGCGAACATTTCTACCCGCATGTTGTCGTCGCGACGGAAGGCGCGTTGTACGAGGTACCGGAGCTGGTAGTTCCACAGGCTTCGTAGGGATTCTTCGTCATAGGCCGCCCAGAGATACGCATGGCCCACTGAAGCAGCCGGGTTGCGCTCGGCCATCGCGTTAATGCGGCGAAACCACCCGATGACACGGGTCTTCAAACCCTCGTCCATGCCGTTTTCTGTGAGCCGCTCCGCCAGCACGCTGGGATCAGGGTCCATGGTGATCTTCGCAAATCGGCGCTCGAATGCCGCGTCCACCTCGTCCACCCCCCGATCAAAAGGATTCATCGTCGCGATGACGATGAGGTTTGAAGGGACAACGATCTCCTCGCCATTTGCGATATTGAAACGGAACTCGCGCTTGCTCCGCTCGATGTAGGTTAATGCTTCCCCGAACACACGGCCCACATCGGCCCGCGACAGCTCATCAATGACCAGCACGTACAGTTCATTTCGGTTCTTATCAGCAGCGCGGACCATTCGGAGGAACGGGCCGTCTTTAGGCACGAACCCAGTCTTGGTCGGGGCGAAGCCGATCATGAAATCTTCGTACTGATAGCTTCCGTGGAATTGAACGTAAGAGCGCCGTTCCTCGTCGCCGCCGACGATGATCTCGGCCGCTGCCTTGGCGTAGTAGGTCTTTGATGTTCCGGGAGGCCCCGTGAGAATGACGCCGCCGTATCGCTGCGCCTGTTCAACGATCTCCTGCACGTGCGGGTCGTCGTCTTGCACTACCGGCGCATCGGGAAGTGACGATGCGTGCCCTGCCGCTGCAGCCGCCAGGACGCCAATACCTAAGTCGTCTGCCGTCAAATGGCGAGCGCCGGAGTAAGTGGGTAAGTCAGCCAATGAGCACCTCCAGCACTCCAGCCGGAGCGGGTTCAAACCATCGCTCATCGTCTGTCACAACCGAAGACCTCGTATCAAATAGCTGGACAAAGTCATCATCCACCGAAGGAAATCCAAAGTTTCCGCGGAAGGTGTCAACCAAATCGTCCTCCGTTGGCTCTTGCGCTTTCAAGAAAACTTGATTACGGAGGAAGAACGCACTCATCGCGGCAGCCGGAGCGCGCTTACCGTAAAGTAACTTGTCGAAGGCCAGCACGGCATTATCCTCGGGCATCGCGTAGTGGCCACTATCATCTGCGAGCCAGCTAGCTGCCACTTGCCGGCGAATCGAGCCCGGGGACCAGCTTCCCCCGATGTTGGTGTTACGCCAAAAAGAGGCAAGGGGTCCCACGTCCCTTCTTCCACGGTCAATCATGGGAAAATAGTAAGGCTTCTCGGGGTTACCCGGCATCTCAATTAGTGAGAGCAGCTCATCAGACGAGGCTGATGCTTCCGGCAGCAATCCTTGGCTTGCTTTCAGCCTGAGATACAAGTACATGGGCAGCGTCGGGTGGATTCGTTGCGTACCCAAGACCTCGATGCTCGCTCGAACTGCGGGTGCACGAATCACCCAGAGGGTGCTCGCTTCGGGGTTCGTCACGGTCCTGAGCGTATCGGTGGTGCCGACCGCAAGCTTGAACCATGCGGGTGATCCGCGTGTCAGGTGGCAAACGCGGCCCCGGACTCTGTGTCGCAGCGGCCAGCCAGAAGGCGCTTGTGCGCCTTCGCGACGGAGTTGGCGGACCACACAGCACCGGTCGCGGTGGTGAACCCCTCGTCGTTCAGGAGAACCGCCGTGCCCGCGAGAGTGTGCTCGGCCCGTAAGACCAGCAGGCGATCCCGTGTGTTTGAGTCCAACGTAGATACCCGTCCCATGTGCCTGCCCTGACGCTTCGCCGCCTGCATGGCAGCGGACGTACGCTCTCCAATGACCTCCCGCTCCCACTCGGCTACCGACATCATGACGTTGGCCACCAACTTGCCGGTGGGAGTACTGGTGTCTACGCCTAAGTCGATGGCGACGACGGACCAGCGCCGCGCAGCGGCCAGTTTGAGCAGGCCCGAGAAGTCGTGCACGCTGCGGCTCAGGCGGTCGAGCTTGGCCACGACGAGGCCGTCCACATCACGACGTTTCGGTAGGCGGTGTAGCCGGGTGAGGGCGGCCTGCAACTGAGGCCGGTTGAGCGACTTGGCCGATAGCCCCTCGTCCACGTACCAGATCAGGTCCAAGCTGTGCGCATCTGCATAACGCTGCATAGTGTCGCGCTGGGCATCAAGCCCCAGGCCACTCTGAGCCTGCTCTTCGGTGGATACCCGCAGGTAGCCGATCATCGTGGTCATCGACGTGCGGCCTCCGGGCAGCCCCTCTGGCACGCCTCACGGGCGGCGTTGCTGGTCGGGAACTGGCCCAGGCCGATATTGCAAAGCTGCACCTCACCATCGACCTCGTACTCGCATCGGGCGCTGTACGCGCCCTGCCGAGCAAGGACCAAGACGCGGTGGCGGATCATCGTGGGCATGTGGTCGTCCTCTCGCATTAGTGGAACGTATATTCGAGTGAGTTGAACCATGCCTCAAGGGGACCCTTGCGGCAACTGCTGGATCGGCGCAGTCCTGGGGCCGCGCGCCACGGCCGAGCTGCTGGGCCCCCGCCAGGGCGCAGCAGGGGCGGGCGGGCCTCGGCGTGGCTGTCTCTCAGCTCCTCCCAGGGCTCGCCGGCAGGGCCCCAGCCACAGCCAGCACGCCGAAAGGCCCCCAGCAGCGCCAGGGGCCTCTCGTGCAGCGGAGGGGTCTCCGTCAGTTGTCCATCACTCGTTCGGGGCCGAGTACGTGATCTGGTTCGCGAAGTTGTAGCTCGGGTCGCGGTCCAGGCTCTCCAGCTTGGCCAGCGCGGTGGCCGAGTCCGCTGCCCCGGGCTGGGCCTCACGGTACGCGTCCAGCGCGTTGATCCAGCCGGAGTTGCGGGCACGGTAGCCCACCGCGTGCGCCAGGCTGTCGTCGCCGCCCCGGCTCGCGTCCTCCAGCACGGCCAGCGCCTCCTTCTCATCGGTGATGCGGCGGGCACGGTCGGCGGCGTCCCGACGGAGCAGCACGCTGTTCGCGTCGCTGGGCTGGCTGCCCAGCAGCTCGCGCTCGACCTTGGCTCGCAGGTCCTTCACGTAGGTCTGCTGCTTCGCCTTGATGCCGTCGAGCTCCGCCCTGGTCTGCGTCCTCAGCTCGTCTACCTTCTCCCGCTTCGCCAGGTCGCTGGTCATCGGGTCCTTCATGATCTCCGCCTTCTTGGCGGTGTGCGCGTGCTTGACGGCGGTCGCCTCCTCCTTATAGGCGGCGCGGGTGTGGTCGAGATCGCGCTCGAGGGTTGCGGGGGTGGTCTTCGTCATGGTGTTGCCTTTCATCCTGGGTACCGGGGGTCCGCCCGGCGCGGTGGTCTTGAGAAATGGACTGCTGCTACTGGTCGGCGGGGGGATCCGCAGGTACCGGCGCTCATCGCCGCCCCACGGCCCCTGCCTTCCTGCACTCATGGAGGGATCGCCGTACAGCCGTAGAACTGATTCATGCGCCGGGGGCCTGTTCCGGAGTGAAGGCCGGGTTCACAACGAGCGACTTGGGGTCGATGTCGGCCAGCGCAACAACCGTGCCGTCGTCCAGCTCGATTGCTTCCACGTCGCCCACGAGCCCGAAGTTCCACAGCGTGCCCATGTGCAGCACCCCGATGTCCATGTCGTACGAGACGCGAGCCAACGTGTCCGAGTAGACGAGCGGGTGGCATCCTTCGCGCAGCCGGAATAGCACCACGTCATCTACGTGGATGGTGATGCCCTGCTCGGGCTTCATGTCGCTGACTTCATTCATGGCGGGTCCTTGCTTTCTTGGTCGTTGTTGATGCGGCGCGGCGGCGCACGCTGGTACCGGCCTTACGTGCCTGTTTGCCTGAGTTGCCTGCAACTCCCCCCAACTCACTAAACTCACCCAACTCAGGGGGGTATGTAGCGGTGTAGTGCCCGGCGCTGTCTTTAGAAGCGAGGTTGCGGAATGCGAGCCGATTCAACGCATTACGTACCGTTTGGATCTTCGCGTCCCCGTCGTACAGCTCGTATGCTTCGGCGGGGGTCAGGGGCCCGTGCTCCTTCAGCAGGGCGAGCATCCTGTGGCCCACCTGGCCTTGCCTCTCGATCCGCTCCTGCGTGCGCCGGGCCTCCGCAGCCAGACGCGCCGCGCCCGCACTACGGCCGTCGAACGTCCACTGCACGCCCTTGAGCGTCATGCCGTACACGGCGTCCTCGATGTCCCGGCTGTTCCGGATGAGCGTGGCCTCGGGCTGCTGCCGGTCTGGGCGGTCGAGCACGAAGATGCCATCCACGGCACCCGTGAGCCCGTGCGTGCCCGACGAGCTGTCCACGCTGTCGCCGCTCTTCTCCTTGCGGTTGTGGTGCACAATCAGGACGCTTGCCCCGGGGTCCGTGGAGCACAGGGTCTGGATCGGTTGCAGGGTCCGCTTCTCGTGCAGCATCGGCGCCAGGTCCCGGGGCTTCATTGTCATGACCTCCGACAAGGTGTCGAGGATCACCAGCGGCGACCTCCCCTTGTGCCGCTGGAGGAACTCGCGCAGCACCGCGAGGGCAGTTTCGGCGTCGGTGTGGAACTGGAATGTGTCGGGCACAGTGGTGACGCCGAACGCATCCAGTCGGCTGGCCAGGCGTCGGTCCCCAGACTCCAGGTCGATCAGCAACACCGGCCGCCGAGCCACCTTGATGGCCCCGAACGCCTCCGTGCCGTTGGCGCACGCGATGGCCAGCCCGAGCGTGAGCAGGCTTTTGCCGATCTTCGGAGCAGCGATCACCAGGTGGCAGCCGTCCGGGATGACGTCCGGCACGATCCAGTCCAGGACGGGGAACTCCTGCGCTAGCAGGTCCGCCACTGACCGCGGCTTGGGTGCTGGGGCGGTGGGTTCAGCCTTCTGCCGACGCGCCGCCTGCTCTCGGGCCTTGTCCCGGACGATGATGCGGTCTGTCTCGTTGCGGATCTCCTCTTCCAGCTGCATCTCGCGCAGCGTGTCCTCCGGCACCGTCGCGTCGACCTTCGGCAGCACTGGTGCCTTACTGGCGGGCCTTCTGCGGGTGGTGCTCATGTGCGTTCCGTCCTTGCTGATTCGATTACCCGTTCCGCTTCGCGTCGGGGGACGCCCATGTCCACCGCGGCGTCCACCAGCAGGCCCAAGCCGTACCCGCGAACTCCCGCTTCATGAGCCCGACTGGCGGCCCACAGCAGTCCGTCGTGGCGCTCGCCGACTTGCAGGGTGCGGATGAACGTCGCGAGTGCACTGGGGCTGGTAGACGTCGGGCTCCGGGGTGGCTTCGGCAGCCGAGGGACCATCAGGCGGATGACTTCTTGGGGCAGACGTGCGATGTCCCGATGGATCCACTGGTAGCTCTTGCCGGTATCCGGGTGGTGGCTTGGCGGCATGACCATGTAGCCGCTGGTCTTCACGTCGATGCCCTGCGGAATGTCGCGGCGGTACACCCTGCCGTCGAACGGCCGCAGGAAGTACAGGTGCCGCCCACCGTCACGCCGACCGGTGATCACTTCAAGGGTCGGTGGTAGTGCTACCCCGGCGCGCTGTTCAAGCGCCTCGACGCTGCCGCCATTGCGCGGGTCCACATCCAGCACGATGAGGTTGTCCGGCACTGGCGAGCCGACGTTCCAGTCCTTCTCGGACCACAGGCGACGGATGATGCGCGGGTCCGTGGTGGCATCCAGGTGGCCGTGCTCGGTGACCGGCCGCTTGCCGTCGAGGGGGATGACGGCCCACCCCGACTTGGCCAGATCCAGCGCGGCATATTGCTTGCCGTTCACGAGGCCACCGCCGCGTAGTGCTCGACGCCGTAGTTGACCGTCGCCGGCTCCCAGTAGAAGACGGCGATGCACCGGCAGTCGCCCTCATGGGTTCGGTACAGGTGCTCCGCAGCCCACCGCACGCCCTGCGCCGAGTAGAAGGTGCGCGTGTCGTTGCACAGCTTGCCTTCGGCATCCAAGTACCAGTGCGCGAATCCGTACGGCATGGAGTTGGGCCGGGAGGTGCGGACCTCACCGAGCACGACGAACGGGAAGAACCACTTGATGTCGGGGCCAACGCTGAGCACCGAGCGCATGTCGGACTCGGACAGCCTTGGCTTGGATGGGTATCCCACGCGCGGGGTGGGCCAGCGGCGGCTCATGCCGACCGCCCACGCAGCAAGCCGGACAACGTGCGCACTTGCTGAGGACTGAGTTCTGGCGCGTCTGCCAGGACCTTCTCGATGTGGTTGGCCAGGACAGCAGCCGCTAGTTCGCGGCGAGCTTCCTGCTCAAGTTGGGGGTCTCTTTGCTTGACCGCCCGGGCAACCCCCATCAGGGCTTGCTTGTGATTCTGGATAGGCACCGGAGCCTCTTTCGCGGGATGAAGGAAACTCCCGCAAAGAAGTGCGACCAGGTGATCTGATGTAGGCACGGTTGTAAGTACGCGTCGTAGCGCGTCGCACCGCTTATGCCATCTATGAGGCCATAATGTTTACCGCGCCGACCACCAGCGCGTAGGACTGTGTTGCTAGATCAAGACTAGGCCATCGGCCGTCGAGGCACGCTCGACCAGGTCCTGAAAGGTGTCGTGCTGGTAGACCCGATCGTTAGGGCATGCCGCCACCGGGCACTTGAAGTGGGGGTGCGGGTAGCCTTCCAAGCCATCCGCGGTGCTGCGGAGGTACCACTCGTCATCGGCACCGTCAGCACGCACCCAGGCGCTCTCGGTGGTAGACCACTCATAATGCCGCAGTCGCACCAGGCGATTGCGCGCGTGGGGCTTCGCCTTGGTACCCCGGCAGACAACCAGGACTCGGCTCTTGACAACAGCTTGCATAACCACTATTGTGCCGCGCGCCTGGGCGCCGAGCAACCGGACCTAGCAAAAGCCCAGGTGAGGCGGCGTGTTGCGCTCGCTAGTGACCCCTTACTTTGCCGGCTTCGCTGCGGTCCTTGAGCGAGGACGGCCCGGGTTCTTGTGGTTCAGCTCCTTGTCCTTGGCGGCCAAATCAAACTGCTCTTCAAACCGATTGAAGACCTGAGCCCGACCGTCGATCAGACCCTGCTTGTAAACGGCCTCCAAGAGCTGAGCCAAGCGCACGCCCTTATAAAGGCTCATGTCTTCCTGGACCTCCTCTAAAGCACTACCCACTTTTACGCCAGCGTAAACGGGGATTGTCCCGAGGGTCGGAAGGTCGATGTTGTGGCGGCGGTGACCGCGTGGTGCTGGTGTCATAGCTGAAAGTTAGCGACAAAGCGGGTTCAGCACGACCCCTAAATCGCGTGTCACCGGCGGCCTGGCCCCACCTCGCTTCGCGAATAAACATCCGGCACACCCGGCGCGGCGCGCATGCAGATGCCTAACTGTGACGGAACTCCACCACGTCGCCGTCCTGCATGACGTACTCCTTGCCCTCGATGCGGGCCTTGCCCTTGGAGCGCGCCTCGGCGATGGAGCCGGTCTCGACCAGGTCGTCGTAGGAGATGACCTCGGCCTTGATGAAGCCCTTCTCGAAGTCGGTGTGGATCACGCCGGCCGCCTGCGGGGCCTTCCAGCCACGGCCGATGGTCCAGGCGCGCGTCTCCTTCGGGCCCGCCGTCAGGTAGGTCTGCAGGCCGAGGGTCTCGAAGCCGATGCGGGCGAGCTGGTCGAGGCCCGACTCCTCCTGGCCGGTGCTCGCGAGCATCTCGGCGGCGTCCTCCGGGTCGAGCTCGATGAGCTCCGACTCGATCTTCGCGTCGAGGAACACGGCCTGCACGGGCGCCACGAGGGCGGCCAGCTCCGCGAGCTTGTCCTTGTCGCCGAGCACCTGCTCGTCGACGTTGAACACGTAGATGAAGGGCTTGGCGGTCAGCAGGCCCAGCTCGCGGACGGGCTCGAGGTCGATCGAAGAGGCCGACAGCGGCTTGCCCGAGTCGAGCCACTCGCGCGCGGCCTTCGCGGTCTCGAGCACGACGGGCTCGATCCGCTTCGTCTTCAGCTCCTTCTCGTAGCGCGGCTCGGCGCGCTCGAGGGTCTGCAGGTCGGCGAGGATCAGCTCGGTGTTGATGGTCTCCATGTCGCTCGCGGCGTCGACGCGGCCGTCGACGTGCACGACGTCCTCGTCCTCGAAGCCGCGGACGACCTGCGCGATGGCGTCGGCCTCGCGGATGTTCGCGAGGAACTGGTTGCCGAGGCCCTCGCCCTCGCTCGCGCCGCGGACGATGCCCGCGATGTCGACGAAGGAGACGGGGGCGGGCAGGATCCGCTCGGAGCCGAAGAGGCCGGCGAGCACCTCGAGGCGCGGGTCCGGGAGGTTCACCACGCCCACGTTCGGCTCGATCGTCGCGAACGGGTAGTTCGCGGCGAGCACCTGGTTCTTGGTCAGGGCGTTGAAGAGCGTCGACTTGCCGACGTTGGGGAGACCGACGATCGCGATAGTGAGAGCCACGGGAGTCCATCGTACGGGGCCCTCCGGCTCCTCCCCCGCCCGGCGGCGGCTGGGCTCTCCGGAGATCGGGCGTCGGTCGTGCGTGGAACACTCGAACCCATGCCGTTGGACTTCACCGCGATCGACTTCGAGACCGCCAACAACTCGTCGGCGAGCGCGTGCTCGGTGGGTCTCGTGAAGGTCCGGGACGGCGTCGTTGTCGAGACCGCGTCCTGGCTCATCCAGCCGCCCGCGGGGCACGACACCTTCTCGGTCTGGAACACGCGGATCCACGGCATCGTCGAGGACGACGTGGCCGCCGCCGACGGCTGGGCCGACCAGCTGCCGCGCCTCATGGCCTTCGCGGGCGACGACCACCTCGTGGCCCACAACGCGCGCTTCGACATGGGCGTGATCCAGGGCGCGTGCAAGGCGACCGCCCTCATCCCGCCGCCGTACTCCTACCTCTGCAGCCTCCAGGTCGCGCGCCGCACCTACGCGCTCGACTCCTACCGGCTGCCCGTCGCCGCGCGGGCCGCGGGCTTCGAGGACTTCGCGCACCACGAGGCGCTGGCCGACGCGCGGGCGTGCGCCGCCATCGTCGTGCACGCGGCCTCGCGGCACGGCGCCGCGTCGATCGCGGGGCTCGCGGAGGCGGCCGGCGTGGGCCTCGGCCGCATCGGCGCGCCGCGCACGCAGACCGTCACGCAGGCCTCCGCCGCCGCGACGCCGCCCATCGACTGGGCCTGATCCTCCGCTCGGCGGCCCCGCCGACCCGCGTCCCGGCCGTGTCGGGGGCCGCTGGCACACTGCACGCATGGATCCCGTCATCGCCCTCCTCGTCGGCCTCGTCATCGGTCTGGCCGTGGGCGCGGTGGTCGGGCTCGCCGTGTCGCGCGCCCGTTCGGGGGTGGATGCGCCCGGCAGTGCCGGTGAGGCCGCGCGCCTCGCCGCCGCGGAGGCCACGGTCCAGGCGCTGCGCGAGCAGCTGGATCGCACGGAGCGGCTCGCCGAGGAGCAGGTCGCCCAGACCACCGCGCAGTTCGCCGAGCGCGCCCAGACGCAGGACGCGCTGCACCGCGAGCGGCTCGACGCGCAGGAGTCCCACCTCCGCGAGCAGATCGGCCAGCAGGAGGACCGCATCGCGGAGCTGCAGACGCGGCTGCGCGAGATCCAGCGCGCCGAGGTCGCCCGCACCGAGGAGGACGGCCGCGTCCTCACCGCGCTCAGCCCCGTCGCCGAGAGCCTCAAGCAGGTGCAGGCGAAGGTGCACGAGCTGGAGGAGCAGCGCCGTCAGCAGCACGGCGAGCTGAGCGAGCAGCTGCGGAGCGCCACCGAGGCGGAGGAGCGGCTGCGCGCCACGGCCGAGACGCTCGCGTCCGCGCTCCGCTCCAACAGCACGCGCGGCGTGTGGGGCGAGACGCAGCTGCGGAGCGTCGTCGAGGCGGCCGGCCTCATCCACCGCGTCGACTTCGACGTGCAGTCGTCCGTCTCCACGGCGCAGGGCATCGGCCGACCCGACATGGTCGTGCACCTGCCCGGCGGCAAGAACATCGCGGTGGACGCGAAGGCGCCCTTCACCGCGTACCTCGAGGCGAGCTCCATCCCCGCGTCCGCGACCGGGCCCGAGGGCGCCCGCCGCGACGCGCTGATGAAGCAGCACGTGCAGGCGGTCCGCGACCACATCACGGCGCTCGGCAGCCGCGCGTACTGGGAGGGGCTCGACGCGAGCCCGGAGATGGTCATCGCGTTCATCCCGAGCGAGTCGCTCGTGTCGTCGGCGCTGGAGGCGGATCCGAGCATCATGGAGTTCGCGTTCTCCCGCCGGGTCGCGCTCTCCTCCCCCGTCACGCTGTGGTCGGTGCTCAAGACCGTCGCGTTCAGCTGGCAGCAGGAGGTGCTCACGGAGGACGCAAAGCAGCTCTTCGACCTCAGCCGCGAGCTGCACGCGCGCCTCGCCACGAGCGGCGAGCACATCGCCAAGCTCGGCCGCTCCCTCACGGGCGCGGTGGGCGACTACAACCGCGTCGTCGGATCCCTGGAGCGGCAGGTGCTCCCCACCGCGCGACGCCTGAGCCGGCTCGACGAGTCGAAGGTCATCGGCACGCTCGAGCCGCTCGAGGCGACCACCCGGGAGCTGTCCGCGGACGAGTTCACGCGCCCCGCCGCCCGGGCCGCTGGCACCCCCGCTGGGTAGAGTGGCGAGCACGCGGGGCCCGGCCGCACGACTCCACCCGCCGGCCGATCAGGATCCCGCGACAGCCGCACGGCGTCGCCGTGGATCCGCCGAAGGAGATGCACCATGCCCGTAGCAACCCCCGAGCAGTACGCCGAGATGCTGGACCGCGCCAAGGCCGGCGGATTCGCCTACCCGGCCGTGAACGTTTCCTCGTCGCAGACCATCAACGCGGTCCTCCAGGGGCTCACCGACGCGGGATCCGACGGCATCATCCAGGTCACCACGGGCGGCGCCGACTACTTCTCCGGCCACACCGTGAAGAACCGCGCGGCCGGCGCCCTCGCGTTCGCGCGCTTCGCCACCGAGGTCGCCAAGAACTACCCCATCACCGTCGCGCTGCACACCGACCACTGCCCGAAGGACGCCCTCGACGGCTTCGTCATCCCGATGATCGAGGCCAGCGAGGAGGAGGTCCGCGCGGGCCGCAACCCCATCTTCCAGTCGCACATGTGGGACGGCTCGGCCGTCCCGCTCAACGAGAACCTCGACATCGCGACGGACTTGCTCCCCCGCATGAAGGCGATCAACGCGATCCTCGAGGTCGAGATCGGCGTCGTCGGCGGCGAGGAGGACGGCGTCAGCCACGACACCGGCTCGCACCTCTACACGACCCTCGAAGACGCGATCTCCACGGTCGAGGCGCTCGGCCTCGGCGACAACGGCCGCTACATGGCCGCGCTCACCTTCGGCAACGTGCACGGCGTCTACAAGCCCGGCGGCGTGCAGCTGCGCCCGGCGCTGCTCAAGGAGATCCAGGACGGCATCCAGTCGAAGTACGGTACCGGCGAGAAGCCGTTCGACCTCGTCTTCCACGGCGGATCCGGCTCCTCCGACGACGAGATCGCCGAGGCCGTGCGCAACGGCGTCGTGAAGATGAACATCGACACCGACACGCAGTACGCGTTCAGCCGCTCCATCGCCGACTCGGTGCTCCGCAACTACGACGGCTTCCTCAAGGTCGACGGCGAGGTCGGGAACAAGAAGACGTACGATCCCCGCGCCTGGGGCAAGACGGCGGAGTCGGCCATGGCCGCCCGCGTCGTCGAGGCCACGCGCCAGCTCGGCTCGCACGGCCACTCACAGAGCTAGCGGCGCGCAGCTCCGCGCACTCGGGCGCGCACGACGGCGGGGCCGGTCCTGGTGGACCGGCCCCGCCGTCGTGCGTCAGATGCCGCGCATCACGGCCCGCGGCTCGACATGATCTGCTGGAACGCCGGATCCTGGACGATGAGCGTCAGCACGAGCACGCTCGTGATCACGGTGGCGACGATGGCGCCCACGATCGGGACCCAGAAGGCGATGCGCCGGCGCTTCACCAGCTCGAGCGAGATCCACGCGGCGAGCACGAAGACGACGATGTTCACGACGTTGACGGCGATGCCGATGACCGAGGTCTGCGGCGTGACCTCGTAGGTGCCGCCGCCGAACAGCGCGTACGACTGGTCGATGGCGAGCGACGGATCCGCGTTCGCGCCGATGCTGCCGACGACGTTCACGAGGCCCGCGGCGAGCAGGCCCACGGTGATGGCCGCGTCGAAGCGCCGGGGCGCGCGGCGCGGCTCCTGCCCGGCGAGGTAGGCGGGGCGCTCGGGACGGGTGCCAGGAGCGGCGCCCGCATCGCCGGCGGACGGGGCGGTCGACGCGCGACGCGTGTCCCGGCGCTCCATCGCGGCGGCCCTCTCCGCCGTGCGACGGGCGTCGGCGGCGGCCTTCTCCGCCTCGCGGCGCTCGGCCTGCTGGCGCTCGCGCGCGGCCTTGCGCTCCTCGGCCATCTGCTCGGCGAGGGTCTGCGGCGCGGCGGCCTTGCCGCCCTTCTTCCCGCCTCGGCCGGCGGACGCCGGGGCGTCCCGCTCGGCCTGGGCGCGGCGGTACTCCGCCGCCTCGGCGACGATCCGCGCGTCCGCCTCGGACAGCTCCGACGATCCGCTGCCGTCCGCCGAGGACGGCGACGCGTACTCGCCGTAGCGGGGTGCCGGGCGGCCGGGACGGCGCGGGCCGTCGTCCTCGCTCACGCGCGGGTGCGCCCGCCGATGGCGCGGCTGTCCGTGTTGCCGGACTGGTCCTTGCGCAGCTCCTTGGGGAGCGAGAAGACGAGGTCCTCCTCGGCCGTGACGACCGCGGTGACGTCGCCGTAGCCGGCGTCGGCCAGGTCGTCGAGCAGCTCCTGCACGAGGACCTCGGGGACGGACGCGCCGCTCGTGACGCCGACCGTCTGCACGCCGTCGAGCCACTCCTGCTTGACCTCGGACGCGTAGTCGACCCGGTAGGACGCCTTGGCTCCGTACTCGAGCGCGACCTCGACGAGGCGCACGGAGTTGGAGCTGTTCGCGGATCCGATGACGATCACGAGGTCGGCGTCGACCGCGACCTTCTTGATCGCGACCTGGCGGTTCTGCGTGGCGTAGCAGATGTCATCGCTCGGCGGGTCCTGCAGGTGGGGGAAGCGGGCGCGGAGGCGGCGGACCGTCTCCATCGTCTCGTCCACCGACAGCGTGGTCTGCGAGAGCCAGACGAGGTTGTCGGGGTCCTTGACCTCGATGACGTCGGCGTGCTCCGGGGAGTTGACGACGATGGTCTGCTCGGGCGCCTCGCCCGCGGTGCCCTCGACCTCCTCGTGGCCCTCGTGGCCGATGAGGAGGATCTGCATGTCGGCCTTGGCGAAGCGCACGGCCTCGCGGTGGACCTTGGTGACGAGGGGGCACGTCGCGTCGATGGCCTGGAGCCCGCGGTCGGCCGCGCCCTGCACCACGGCCGGCGAGACGCCGTGCGCGCTGAAGACGACGTGGGCACCCTCGGGGACCTCGTCGACCTCCTCCACGAAGATCGCGCCCATGCGCTCGAGCGTCGAGACGACGTGCACGTTGTGGACGATCTGCTTCCGCACGTAGACGGGGGCGCCGTAGCGTTCGAGCGCCTTCTCGACGGCCACGACGGCGCGGTCGACGCCGGCGCAGTACCCGCGGGGAGCGGCGAGCAGGACCTTCTTGGGTCCGGCCACCGGGTTATCCTTGAGCCTGTTGCGGACGCCGGGCATCCGCGGCATCGACAGGCTGACGACGGGTGCTCCCACGAGTCGCTGGTCAGTGGTCGCTGTAGTCACAGTCCCGAGTCTAAGCGCCCGTGCTGGGCGACGAGTGGGGGAGCCATGAGCGAGACGCGCACCGTGTCCATGCCGGCAGCCGGCGCCCCGACGGTCGACGCCCCCTGGCCCGTCTCCGTGCTGTCCGGGAAGATCAAGGGCTGGATCGACCGGCTCGGCACCGCGTGGGTCGAGGGCGAGATCACCCAGTGGGGCGGATCCGGCGGCAACGTCTACGGGAAGCTCAAGGACCTCGACGTCGACGCCACCATCAGCTTCACCGTCTGGTCGTCGGTGCGGGCGAAGATCCCGGCGGACCTCGGCCAGGGCGCGCGCGTCGTCGCGCTCGTGAAGCCGAACTACTGGGTCAAGGGCGGCACGCTCACGATGCAGGTGCTGGAGATGCGCCACGTCGGGCTCGGTGACCTGCTCGAGCGGCTCGAGCGGCTGCGCCAGACGCTGCGCGCCGAGGGCCTCTTCGACGCCGACCGCAAGCGGCGCCTGCCGTTCCTGCCCGGCTGCATCGGCCTCATCACCGGCAAGGACTCGGACGCCGAGAAGGACGTGCTCCGCAACGCGCAGCTGCGCTGGCCGAGCGTCCGCTTCCGCGTCGTGCACACCGCGGTGCAGGGCGACCGGGCGGCCGGCGAGGTCACGCGCGCCATCGGGGTGCTCGACGAGGATCCCGAGGTCGACGTCATCGTCGTCGCGCGCGGCGGCGGCGACTTCCAGAACCTGCTCGTCTTCAGCGACGAGACGCTCGTGCGCACGGCGGCCGCGTGCCGCACGCCGCTCGTCAGCGCTATCGGCCACGAGGCCGACCGGCCGCTGCTCGACGACGTCGCCGACCTCCGCGCCTCCACCCCCACCGACGCCGCCAAGCGCGTCGTGCCCGACGTCTCCGAGGAGCTGTCGCGCGTGCAGCAGGCCCGCACCCGCATCGGCATGCGCCTCACGTCGCAGGTGCGCGGCGAGATCGACCGCATCGAGCAGCTGCGGTCGCGGCCGGTCCTCTCGAGCACGTCGTGGATCGTCGACTCGCGCGCCGAGGAACTCGGCCGCTACATCGCGCGATCCGCGGAGCTCGCCGGCCGCGTCGTCGAGCGCGGCATGCAGCAGGCGAGCGAGCTGTCCCGGCAGCTGCGCACGCTCTCGCCGCAGCACGTGCTCGACCGTGGATACGCCATCGTGCAGACCGCCGACGGATCCGCCCTCCGCGCCCCCGCGGACGCGCCCCACGGCACCGGCCTCGTGCTGCGCCTCGCCGCCGGCGCGCTCGGCGCGACCTCCACCGGCCCCACCGACGACATCCCGTCCTCGGCCGCGCGGCTGCCCGCCTCCCCCGCCCCGGGCGCCCGGCCGGCGTCCGGGGCCGAAAGCTAGGATCTCCCCCATGCCCACCAGCCCCGCCGACACCGGCGCACGCCTGCCCGACGTCTCCGAGCTCAGCTACGAGGAGGCGCGCGACGCCCTGGTGCGCGTCGTCAACGACCTCGAGCAGGGCGCGTCCACGCTCGAGGAGTCGATCGCCCTGTGGGAGCGCGGCGAGGCCCTCGCGGCCCGCTGCGAGGAGTGGCTGCTCGGCGCCAAGGCGCGGCTCGACGCCGCCCGCACGACCGCCGCATCCGACGCCGGCTGACCGTGGCGAAGCCCCGCACCCCGAACGTCGTCGCCGAGCTCGGCCGGCCCGAGACGCCCGAGGAGACCGCCGCCCGCAAGGCCGCCGACTCCCGCCGCCACCGCGCCAAGCAGACGTTCCGCAACCTGCTCTACTCGCTCCTCGTCACGGTCGCGACCGTCGCCGTGATCGTCGCGCTCGTGCCGCGCTCGAACACCACGATCCTGCCCGACGTCGACTACGGCGCCGCGGCCGCCGAGGCCCAGGGCGGGTTCCCGCAGACGCTCGTGGTGCCCGACCTGCCCACGGCATGGAAGAGCAACGACGCCGAGATCCGCCCGGCCGGCCGCGATGGCGTGGCCGTCTGGTACATCGGCCTCATCACGCCGAGCAACCGCTACATCGGCATCTCGCAGGGCATCGACGCGAACCCCACCTGGCTCGACGAGACGCTGCAGTCCGCCCCCGAGGTGAGCTCCGAGGAGATCGGCGGCCTCGAGTGGACGCTGTACGACAACGCGCAGGCCGACGACCCGGGGAACGTCGTCCTCGCGGCGAGCGCCGTCGACGGCGACAGCACCTACGCGATCTACGGCACGGCCGACGCGAACGAGCTCCGCACCGCCATCGAGGCGGTCGCCGCGGCCCGCACCGCCCCGGGCGGCACGACGGCCACGCCGACGCCCGCCGACGGCACCACCACCAGCACCACCGCACCGGGAGAGGGGGACGAGGGATGACGGACCAGGTCGAGACCGCCCAGGAGGACACCGTGCAGGCGCCCGCCCAGGTGTGGGCCGAGATGGTGGAGGGCAACGCGCGCTTCGTCTCCGGCACCCCCGAGCACCCGCGCCAGGACGTCGAGCGCCGCGCCGCGCTCGCCCACGTGCAGCGCCCGGTCGCCGCGCTGTTCGGCTGCAGCGACTCGCGCCTCGCGGCCGAGATCATCTTCGACAAGGGCCTCGGCGACCTCTTCGTGATCCGCAACGCCGGCCAGATCATCTCCGACTCCGTGCTCGGCAGCCTCGAGTACGCCGTCGCCGTGCTGGGCGTGCCGCTCATCGTGGTGCTCGGGCACGACGAGTGCGGTGCCGTGCGCGCCGCCATCGAGAGCGCGGCGCCGGGCGCCGAGGCGCTGCCGCCGCACATCGCGAACCTCATCGCCCCCATCGCGCCGGCCGTCCGCCGCGTCGCGGGCGACCACGTCGTACCCAGCGACGTCGACGCGGGCGAGGTCGGCCGCCAGCACCTGCGCGGCACCGTGACCCGCATGCTGGAGGCCTCCGAGATGATCTCCGACCGGGTGGCGGCCGGTAGCCTGGCCATCGTCGGCGCCAACTACAAGCTCCTCGAGGGCACCGCGGTGCCCGACGTCATCGTGGGCGACATCCCTCGCTAGAGGACCGCCCGCGCTGACCTGCGCGACCCGGGCCCGCGGGGCCCGGCGCATCACCCGTCCCGAAGGAGAGAGAAACAGCGTGGTCGACACTTCCCCCGGATCCGACAGCAGCTCGGCGGACGAGTTCCGCATCGAGCACGACACGATGGGCGAGGTGCGGGTCCCCCGGCACGCGCTGTACGCCGCCCAGACGCAGCGCGCCGTCGAGAACTTCCCCATCTCCGGCCGCGGGCTCGAGCCCGCGCAGATCCAGGCGCTCGCCCGCATCAAGCGCGCCGCCGCGATCGTGAACGGCGAGATGGGCATCATCGACGCCGACGTGTCGGCCGCCATCGTCTCGGCCGCCGACGAGGTCGCGGCCGGATCCCACCACGAGCACTTCCCCATCGACGTGTACCAGACGGGCTCCGGCACGAGCTCGAACATGAACATGAACGAGGTCCTCGCGGCACTCGCGACCGCGACGCTCGGCAAGCCCGTGCACCCGAACGACCACGTCAACGCGTCGCAGTCGTCGAACGACGTCTTCCCCACCTCGGTGCACGTCGCCGTCACGGGCGCGCTCCTCGCCGAGCTGATCCCCGCGCTCGAGCACCTCGCCGAGGCCCTCGAGACCAAGGCCGACGCGTGGAAGGGGCTCGTCAAGGCGGGCCGCACGCACCTCATGGACGCGACGCCCGTCACGTTCGGCCAGGAGTTCGCCGGCTACGCGCGCCAGATCCGCCTCGGCATCGAGCGCGTGCGCACCGCGCTCCCCCGGGTCGCCGAGGTCCCGCTCGGCGGCACCGCCACCGGCACCGGCATCAACACCCCGGTCGGCTTCCCGCAGAAGGTGATCCGCGTGCTCGCGGACGACACCGGCCTGCCCGTCACCGAGGCGCTCGACCACTTCGAGGCGCAGGGCGCGCGCGACGGCCTCGTCGACGCGTCCGGCGCGCTGCGCACCCTCGCGGTGAGCCTCACCAAGATCTGCAACGACATCCGCTGGATGGGCTCGGGCCCGAACACCGGCCTCGGCGAGCTGCACATCCCCGACCTGCAGCCCGGGTCCTCGATCATGCCCGGCAAGGTCAACCCGGTCATCCCGGAGGCCGTGCTCATGGTGTGCGCGCGCGTCATCGGCAACGATGCCACCGTGGCGTGGGCGGGCGCGTCGGGCCTGTTCGAGCTCAACGTCGCGATCCCCGTCATGGGCTCGTCGCTGCTCGAGTCGATCCGCATCCTCGCCTCCTCCACGCGCCTGCTCGCCGACAAGACCGTCGACGGGCTGCGCGTCAACGAGGAGCACGCGCGGGCGCTCGCGGAGTCGTCGCCGTCGATCGTCACGCCGCTCAACCGCATCATCGGCTACGAGGCCGCGGCGAAGATCGCGAAGCACTCGGTCGCGCAGAAGATGACGGTGCGCGAGGCCGTCGTAGACCTCGGCTACGTCGAGCGCGGCGAAATCACCGAGGAGCAGCTCGACCAGGGCCTCGACGTGCTGCGGATGACGGCGCCCGGCCTGTAGCCGCCTCTCCCACGGACGCCGACGGGCGCCGATCCCCTCGGGGACCGGCGCCCGTCGTCATGCGCGGGGCGGGTGGATCACATGGGGTCGCCGTCGAGCAGCCCCGTGACGAGCGCCGCGATCGCGCTCCGCTCCGAGCGGGTGAGCGTGATGTGCCCGAACAGCTCGTGGCCCTTGAGCGTCTCAATGACGCTCGCGACGCCGTCGTGTCGGCCGACCCGCAGGTTGTCGCGCTGCGCCACGTCGTGCGTGAGCACCACGCGCGAGTTCTGGCCGATGCGGCTGAGCACCGTGAGCAGCACGTTGCGCTCGAGCGACTGCGCCTCGTCCACGATGACGAACGCGTCGTGCAGCGACCGCCCGCGGATGTGGGTGAGCGGCAGCACCTCGAGGATCCCCCGCTCCACCACCTCGTCCATGACGTTCTGCGAGACGACCGAGCCGAGGGTGTCGAACACGGCCTGCGCCCACGGGTTCATCTTCTCGGCGGCGTCGCCCGGCAGGTAGCCGAGCTCCTGGCCGCCCACCGCGTACAGCGGCCGGAAGACCATGATCTTGCGGTGCTGCTGCTTCTCCAGCACCGCCTCGAGCGCGGCGCAGAGGGCGAGCGCCGACTTGCCGGTGCCGGCGCTGCCGCCGAGGGAGACGATCCCCACCTCGCGGTCGAGCAGCAGGTCGATCGCGAGCCGCTGCTCCGCCGAGCGGCCCTTGAGGCCGAACACCTCGCGGTCGCCGCGCACCAGGTTCACCGTGCCGCGGCGGACGACCCGGCCGAGGGCGGATCCGCGGTCGGAGTGCAGCACGACGCCCGTGTTCACGGGCAGGTCCTGCACGACGCGCGTCTGCAGCGTCTCGCCGTCGTAGAGGTCGGCCATCTGCGCGCTGGAGAGCGTGACGTCGGCCATGCCGGTCCAGCCGCTGTCCACGGCGAGCTCGGCGCGGTACTCCTCCGCCTGGAGGCCGATGGAGGCGGCCTTCACGCGCAGCGGCATGTCCTTCGAGACGACCGTGACCGCGAGGCCCTCGGTCGACAGGTTGAGCGCGACCGCGAGGATCCGCGAGTCGTTGTCGCCGAGCTGCAGGCCGTTCGGGAGGCCCGACATGCTCGAGTGGTTGAGCTCGACCCGCAGCGTGCCGCCGGCCTCGCCCACCTCGATGGGGAAGTCGAGCCGCTCGTGCTCCTCGCGGAGCTGGTCGAGGAGGCGGAGGGCCTGCCGCGCGAAGTACCCGATCTCCGGGTCGTTCCGCTTCGCCTCGAGCTCGGTGATGACGATGACCGGGATCACCACCGCGTGCTCGGCGAAGCGGAAGAGCGCACGCGGGTCGGACAGGAGGACGGAGGTGTCGAGCACGTACGTGCGCTCGGCCTGCGGCGCCCCCTCCCCCCGGCTCGCGCGTCGTGCGGTGCTGCTCTGGCTGTCCATCGGGGCCACGGGCCACTCCATCCCCGAGCGGTCGCGCTCGGATCCTGACGGCGATCGGGCCACGGTGGCGAGAAGAGATCCCGCGGCCCTCTCGATCGGGCGCCATGCCCGATGAGTGCGAACCTACGTCGCGCACCGCCGACATGACCAGAGCGACGCGGGTCCGGATGTGTCGTGGACATTAACTCTTCCTCCGCGCGCCCCGAGCGGCGCCGGGGAGCGCGTCAGGAGCCGAAGCGGCGCTGGCGGGAGGAGTAGTCGCGGAGGGCCCGGAGGAAGTCGACCTCGCGGAGGTCGGGCCCCAGCGCCTCCATGAAGTAGAGCTCGCTGTGGGCCGACTGCCACAGCATGAAGTCGCTGATGCGCTGCTCGCCCGAGGTGCGGATCACGAGGTCCGGATCCGGCTGCCCGCTCGTGTAGAGGTGCTCGCCGATGAGATCGGGCGTGAGGAGCGCCGCGAGGTCCTCCAGGGTGCCGCCCGCGAGGTGGTGCTGCTGCACGATGCTGCGCATGGCGTCGGCGATCTCGGTGCGCCCGCCGTAGCCGACGGCCAGGTTGATGTGGAGCCCGGCGTTGCCCTTCGAGCGCTCCTCGGAGGCGTCGAGCCGGGCGATGAGCTCGGGCGGCAGGCCCTCGTCGGATCCGACGTGCTTGACGCGCCAGTCGCGGTGCCGGGAGAGGTCCTCCGCGAGCTCGCCGATGATGTCGATGAGCGCCGTGAGCTCGGCGCTGCCGCGGCCCGTGAGGTTGTCGGTGGAGAGCAGGTACAGGGTGGTGACCTGGATGTCGAGGTCGTCGCACCACTCGAGGAACTCGAGGAACTTGGCCGCTCCGGCGCGGTGCCCGTGCGCCGCGGACTCGAGCCCGAGCTGGCGGGCCCAGCGGCGGTTGCCGTCGAGGATCATCGCGATGTGGTGCGGCAGCGCGTTCCGGTCGAGGCCGCGGCGGATGCGCTTCTGGTACGCCCGGTAGAGCAGACCGCGCCACGGTCGGATCGGCTTCTCTCGCACGGAGGCCACGCTATCCCACCTGCCCGTGCGCCCGGATCGCCCGCCCGGCGGACGTCGTCGACCGCTGTCCTACACTCGCAGGATGACGCCCGCCGCCTCCTCCCCCGGATCGTTCGGCAGACCGGACGGCGAGGCGCCGGAGGAGAACGCTCCCATCGCCCACCTCCCACTGCTCGAGGACGCGCAGGACGTCGGACCCGAGCCGAAGCCCACCTGGCGCGGCTGGCTGCACGCGGGCATGACCCCGGTGGCGCTCGTGCTCGGGATCGTGCTCATCGCAGTCGCCGACGGGGCCGCGGCGAAGGTCGCCTGCGCCGTCTTCGTCGCGTCGTCGCTGCTGCTGTTCGGCGTCTCGGCCGTCTACCACCGGTTCGACTGGTCGCCGCGGGCGAAGATCCTGCTCAAGCGGATGGACCACGCCAACATCTTCCTGCTCATCGCGGGCTCGTACACGCCCATCACCGTGCTGGCGCTGCCGCACGGGAAGTCGGTGCTGCTGCTCTGGCTCGTGTGGTCGGGCGCCGCGATCGGCGTGCTCTTCCGCGTGCTCTGGATCCACGCCCCGCGCTGGCTCTACGTGCTGCTGTACCTCGTGCTCGGTTACGCGTCGCTCGTGTTCATCGTCGACTTCTTCCGCGCCGACGCCGCGATGATGACGCTCATCCTCGCGGGCGGCCTCGCGTACACGGTCGGGGCGGTCGCCTACGCGCTGAAGCGGCCGAACCCCTGGCCCGGCCGCTTCGGCTTCCATGAGATCTTCCACGCGTTCACCCTGGTGGCGTTCCTCTGCCACTGGACGGGGATCCTGCTGGTGGCGACGCACCCGCCCGTCGTCTGACCGGGCGGGTGCGTCGGGCGCCCGCTACAGGTACGGCTGCACGTTCTCCGTGTAGGCGCTCGTGAGCTGCGTCGCGGCGGCCGGGAACACCTGGGCCGGGTCCGCGTCCTGCGTGAGGATCTGCGACCACGGCTGCTGCAGGTACGTGTCGCCGTTCGGGATGAGCGTGCGCGCCCAGTCCTGCGAGCGCACGTGGTCGAGGCTGTCGTACACGGTGCGGAAGGCCGGGTTCGAGGCCCAGAAGCCCGTGAGCTCGGACGACTCGCCCGCCGACGTGCGGGAGGGCGCGTAGCCGGTCTTCTTCGCCAGGGCGACCTGCTGGTCCACCTCGGTGAGGTGCTTGATGAACATGGCCGCCGCGAGCTGCTGCTCCTTGGTCTTGCTGCCGATGACCGCGAGTCCGGTGCCGCCCGTGGGGACGAACTGGCCCTGGGGGCCGCCCGGCAGCACGCCCGTGCCGATGGGGAACTTCGCGCTCGCGGTGACGATGCCGACCGCGCCCGCCGAGGCGATGGTGGACGGCGCGAGCCCGCCCGCGAAGTCGACCGCGGTGTCGCCGCTGGCCGCCGCCACGTTCGCGATCTTCGAGTCGAAGACGAGGCCGCGCGCGTAGCCGGCCGCCTCGAGCGTCTCGGGCTGGTCGAGCTTCAGCGTCCAGCCGTCGGAGTACTGGCCCCCGCGGCCCCAGAGGACGTTGCTCATCGCCCAGGTGCCGATGGATCCCTGCGGCAGGCGCACCGCGGGCGTGCCGCCGGTCGCCTTCATGATCGCGGGCGCCCACTCCTCGAGCTCGGCCCAGGTGTCGGGCGCGCGGTCCGGGAGGCCCGCCTTCTGCCAGATCGACTTGTCGTAGTAGAAGATCGGCGTCGAGCGGGCGTACGGCACCGCGAAGCGCGCGCCGTTGTACAGGTAGTCGTCGAGGAACACCTTGTTGAAGTCGTCGAGCTCGAAGCCGAGGTGCGACATGAGGCCGTCCATCGCGATCGACTGCTTGTTGACCATGTAGCGGAACCACCAGGTGTCGCTGGCGTTCACCATGTCGGGCATGCTGTCGGTGCCCGCGGCGGCCTGCAGCTTCTGCGCGATCTCGTCGTAGCTCGCGCCGCCCGTCACCACGTTCACGGTGATGCCGGTCTTCGCGAGGAAGTCCGCCGCGAACTGGGCCTCGAGGTCGGAGGTCTGGCCGGGGTGCGTCGTCCACCAGGTGATGTCGGTGGCGGGCTGGATCCCGTCCCAGTCGGTGTCGGTGGCCGCGCTGGCCGCCGTGTCGCCGCCGACCGACGGACCGGAGCAGGCGGCGAGCATGGCGGTGCCGCCGAGGACGGCGCCGAGCTTCAGCACGCTGCGGCGGTCGAACGGGCGGGCGGCGAAGCCGCCGAGGGCCGAGCGGGGATCGATGGGCATGGTTCTCCTGGGTTCGGGATGCGGGTCGAGCGGGGAGGGGTGAGGCGGGAGGGAGAGGCGCGTCAGCCGGTCACGGCGCCGGCGGTGAGACCGCCGACGATGCGCCGCTGGAAGACGAGGAAGACCGCGAGCACGGGGATCGTGACGATGACGGTGCCCGCCATGAGCACACCCCAGTTGGTGATGCCCGTGGTGTCCTGCAGCAGGGTGAGGCCGACGGGGAGCGTCATCATGTGCGGATCGGTGGTGACGAGCAGCGGCCAGAGGTAGTCGTTCCACTCGCCGACGATGGAGACCAGGGCGACCGCGGCGATCGTGGGGCCCGACATGGGGACCACGAACGACCACAGGCGGCGGAGGTGCCCCGCGCCGTCCATCGCGGCGGCCTCGAGCACGGAGCCCGGCAGCGTGAGGAAGTGCTGGCGGAACAGGAACGTGCCGTACGCGCTCGCGACGCCGGGGAGGATGAGGCCCGGGTAGGTGTTGATCCAGCCGAGGCCCGCGATGACCTGGTAGTTCGGGATCATCACGATCTGCTGCGGCACGAGGAGCGCGAGGATCACGACGCCGAACCACACGTTCTTGAACGGCACGCGGATGAAGACCAGCGCGTACGCGGTCATGAGGCCGAGCAGCACCTTGAGGCCGGAGCCCGCGATCGTCTTGATGAGGCTGTTGGTCGCGAGCGTGGAGAAGGAGACCGTGTCGGACGCGGTCGCGTAGTTCGTCGGCGCGAAGGACGACGGCAGGAGCTTCAGCGGCAGCGAGTAGATCTCGCCGAAGTCCTTGAAGCTCGTGAGCACCATCCACACGAGCGGCAGGAGCATGACGACCACCGCGAGGGCGAGCGCGAGGTACGTACCGGCGAGGGACGGGCGGGCGGATCCCGACGCGGAGGGACGCACGCCGCGGCGGGAACCATGCGATCCGTCGGGGACGGCCGCGGGCTCCGGGCGGGCGAGGGTCGTGGTCACGAGTAGTGCACCTTCCGCTGGACGACGACGAGCTGGACGAGCGTGACGACGAGCAGGACGAGGAACAGGATCGTGGCGACGGCGGACGAGTAGCCGGCCCGTCCGGCCACGAAGCCCTCGTGGTAGATCTGGTACATCATCGTGGTGGTCCCCTGCAGCGGCCCGCCCTTGGTCATCGCGCTGATGAGGTCGAAGGTCTGCAGCGAGCTCAGCAGGGTGGTCACGCGGAGGAAGAACGTGGTCGGGCTGAGCAGCGGCAGCACCACGCGGAGGAAGGTGCGGATGCGGCCGGCGCCGTCGAGGGCCGCGGCGTCGAGCAGGTCCTTCGGCACGGCCTGGAGGCCCGCGAGGTAGATGAGGGCGCAGTAGCCGAGGTCGCGCCACACCTGCACGGTCGTGACCATCGCGAGGGCGGCGCCCGGGTCGCTGTACCAGTCGGGCGACGGCAGCCCGACGAGCTGGAGGCCCGCGGAGATCAGGCCGAAGTTCGGGTCGAAGACGTAGAGCCAGAGGAAGCCGACGGCCACGCCGGAGAGCACGTACGGCGCGACGATGATGGTGCGCACCGGGCCACGCAGACGGATCTTGCGGTTGAGCAGCACGGCGACGCCGAGCCCCAGCACCATCGACCCGACGACCGTCACTCCCGTGAACACCAGCGTGACGCCGACGACCGTGGGGGTCTGCGGATCCTGGAACCAGGCGACGTAGTTGGCGAGGCCGACCTCGCGCGCCACCTGGGAGCCGATGTTCCACTGCAGCGTGGAGTAGTAGAAGGACTCGAGCAGGGGCTTGTACGTGAAGACCGCGAGCAGCAGCACGTTGGGGCCGACGAACGCGAGGAAGAGGAGCCCGTCGCGGAGGCGACCCGGTCGGTGACGGCGGCGAGGGGCGGAGCCGGGACGCGCGGCGGTCGGGCGGATCGGCGTCGAGACCGCATGCGGCGTCGGCGTGACCCGTGTGGGCGCGGGGGCGTGCGTCACGACGGTCCTCCTTCTGGCGCACGAGGAGGGAACGTTCCCTCCGTGCCTGGCAAAACTAAGGAGGACGGGTTAACCGCGGGGGTCGCGCAGGTGGCGCGCCGGCGGACGGGCGACGGCCGACACCCCCTGGACGGGGGACACGCGACGGCCGGCGTCCCAGATCCGGGACGCCGGCCGTCGGTCCGATCGATCAGGCGCGGAGGCGCGGGGCGTCCTGGGAGTACAGCATCCAGTTGTGCCCCTGGCGAGTGTCGAACGGACCGTAGCCGCCGGCCGTCTGGAACGCGACGTGGCACTCGGGGCCGTCGTAGCTGGTCTCCTCGTAGGTACCTTCCGGCAGGTCGACCTGGATGTAGGGCCAGATGTCCGCCTCGGGCCGGTAGGCGCCCATCGAGTAGCAGTTGGAGATGGGCTTCCCGGCCACGTTCTTCGACTGGATGCGGATGGACCGGACGTGGGGCAGTCCGGGCACCCAGTGCGTCTGGAACTGGATCCTGACGGTGCCGGTCCCGGAGACGGCTTGCGTGCTGATCGCTTGCGCGCCGAGCTGGCCGTGGCCGGACGCGGCGGACGCCGGCGCGCTGCCGAACGCGAGGACCGCGGAGAGCGCCAGGGCGACGCCGGAGACGAGGGCCCCCACCCGCCGGACGCGACGGGGCGTTCGGGTGGAGAGGGTGGTGGATGTCATGGGGATGGTGCTCCGTTCTCGGTGGGGGATGGGGCGAGGAAGCGACGGATATCTGGTCCCGGACCAGGGTTGCCTGCCGTCGCGCGGATCAGGCGCGTGGGGTCGGCTGGTCGTCCGAATGGACCATCCAGTTGCGGTAGTCCGTGTACCGGCCCACGAGCGACGGCCTGCGCCCCTCGGATGGAGGACGCCGGCCGTGGGCGCGTGGATCAGCCGCTGACCATCAGCCGCCGTGGTGACCGTGGCGCCATTCCCCGATCGAGGGCAGACCCACGTAGCAGGGATCCGGCTCGGACTGGGTGTGGTTGTGCCCCATGGCGCTGACGCTGACTGCGCCCGAGGCGACGGTCGCGGCGACGTCCGTGACGGATGCGAACCGGGCGGGACGAAGCGGGGATCGGCCCGAGGGCGTGGTGGATGACGTGTTCATGGAACTCCGTTCTCGCGTGGACCACGAGACTAGGGAGCCGGGCGCAGGCAGGCCGACGCGCGTCCACAGCGCGTGGACGGGACCGGCACCCGGGAAGCGCGCCGCTCAGGCGCGCGGCGTACCCGCGGGGTCGTCCGGATCCCCGGCCTCGTCGCCGTCCGCGACCGCGGGGTCCGTCGTCCGGCGCTCCCTCTCGGGCGCGGAGTCGCGCGCGAGGTCGGCCTCGAGCTTCTCCGCCTCGAGGCGGCCGCGGATCTCCTCGCGGTAGCGCGTGCGGCGGATCCGGCGGGTCATGTCGACCATGAGCAGCAGCACCATGACGGCCACGAAGAAGATGGCGACGAATCCGATGGGGCCGGGCGACACCGTGTCCGGGTCGAACTCGGCCGTGGGCGTGGGGCTCGGGGTCGTGACGGCGGCCGCGAGGCGGAGCACGAGGTCCGAGCGCATCACGCGACAGCCGCCCGGTCAGCGCCGGACACGTCGCCGCCGGACACGTCCGCGCCGGACACGTCGTCCGCGATGCCGGCGAACAGGTCGTCCTCCGGCTCGGGCACGGGCACGCGCGACTCGACGAGCTGGAAGTCCTCGAACGGCCAGGCGCGCTGCTGCAGGTCGCGCGGCCAGCGGAAGAAGGTGCTGTCGGGCGCGACCTGGCTCGCGTGGGAGAGGAGCGCGCGGTCGCGGGCCTCGAAGTGGTCGGCCACGTGCACGTGCGTGGTGGCGAGGTCGGGGCGGTCGCCCATCCAGCCGAGCATCTCGTCGACGGCCTCGAGCATCTCGGGACCGGCATCGGTGGCGACCAGGTGCTCGCGCACGGCGCGGAGCTTCGCGCCGTTGAAGATCCGGTCGAAGTAGAGCTTGGCGATCTCCCACGGCTCGCCCGCGTCGGGGTAGGAGCCGGCGACGCCGGACTCGCGCCACGCCTCCATCGCGATCACGTGCGCCTGGATGTGGTCGGGGTGCGGGTAGCCGCCGTTCTCGTCGTACGCCACGAGGACGTGCGGGCGGAACTCGCGCACCAGGCGGATCAGCGGCTCGGCCGACACCTCCACCGGGATGCTCGCGAAGGACGCGGGCGGCAGCGAGCCGTCCTCGCGCGCCATGCCCGAGTCGACGTAGCCGAGCCAGCGGTGCTGCACGCCCATGACGGCCTGGGCGCGCGCCATCTCGATGCGGCGGAGGCCCGGCAGGTCGCGCTCGGCCATCGCGCGCTCGGCGAGGCCCTCGTTGAGGATGTCGCCCGCCTCGCCGCCCGTGCAGCTGACGACCATGATCTCGGCGCCCTGCTGCGTGTAGTGGGTGTAGGTCGCCGCGCCCTTGCTGGACTCGTCGTCGGGGTGGGCGTGCACGGCCATGAGGCGCAGGGTCACGGGGCTCCAAGGGTGGGGAAGGTAGTCTGGATCCCCAGAGTACAAGGTGCGTGTGAGGAGATCGCCGTGACGACCGAGTCCCGCTCCCCCGCACCCGCCGGCCCGCCCGCGGACGACGACGAGATCGTCGAGCACCGCGTCCCCGCGCCCCGGTCGACGCCCGCGCTCGACGAGCGGTACGGCCGCACGCGACCCGCGCGCATCCGCCAGCGCTGGCTCTACGGCACGGCAGGCGGGCTCGTCGCGCTGGTGTTCGGCGCCTGGGTGCTGTGGGCGGGTCTCGACCAGGCGTCGGGGAACGTCGACGCCACCGACCGCGCGTTCGACATCGTCGACGACCGCACCATCGACGTCACCTTCTCCGTCGTCATGCCCGCCGGCACCCAGGCGTTCTGCGCGGTGCAGGCCCAGGACGAGCAGCGCTCCATCGTCGGCTGGAAGGTCGTCGAGCTGCCGGCGCAGGACGGGTTCGAGCGCATGGAGACGGTGCGCCTCCGCACCACCGGTCCCGCGGTGACCGGGTTGATCCACAGCTGCTGGCCCGCCTAGAGTGGGGGATTCGCCTCGACGGTTCCGTCGGGGCGTCCGTGCGAGTGCAAGGAGTCCATCGTGGCGCAGGAGCAGGCAGTCACCTGGCTGACTCAGGAGGCGTTCGACCGCCTCAGCAGGGAGCTCGACACCCTCAGCGTGCAGGGCCGCGAGGAGATCGCGAAGAAGATCGAGATCGCCCGCGAGGAGGGCGACCTCAAGGAGAACGGCGGCTACCACGCCGCCAAGGAGGAGCAGGGCAAGATCGAGGCGCGCATCCGCCAGCTCACCCAGCTGCTCCGCACGGCCGAGGTCGGCGACGCCCCCGAGAGCCACGGCGTCGTGGAGCCCGGCACGGTCGTCACCGCGATCATCGCCGGCGACGAGACCAAGTTCCTGCTCGGCAACCGCGAGATCGCGGGCGACAGCGACCTCGACGTCTACAGCGAGCAGTCGCCGCTCGGCGCCGCGATCATCGGCTGGGAGGTCGGGCAGAAGGGCGCGTACACCGCGCCGAACGGCCGCGAGATCCCCGTCGAGGTCCAGGCCGTGGAGAACTACACGCCGTAGCGCGAGCCCGGACGACGAGAGGGGGACGCGGACCGATGGGTCCGCGTCCCCTCTCTCGTCGCCCGGGCGGGCTGCCCGTGGGTCAGTCGCGCTGGAGGCGCGGGTCGTAGCCGGCGTCGCGGAGGCGCTGGACGACCTCGCCCGTGTGCTCGGGTCCGCGCGTCTCCACGCTCACCTCGAGCTCGACCTCGCTGATCTGCAGGCCGCGGCCGTGGCGCGTGTGCAGCACCTCGACGACGTTCGCGTTCGCCTCCGAGATGATCTGCGAGGTGCGCGCGAGCTGGCCCGGGCGGTCGGGCAGCATGAGCCGCAGCTTCACGTAGCGGTCGGAGGCCGCGAGCCCGCGGCTGATGACGCGCTCCATCATGAGCGGGTCGATGTTGCCGCCGGAGAGGATGACGACGGTGCGGCCGGCGTCCTTCACCAGCCCCGCGAGGAGCGCCGCGACGCCGACGGCGCCCGCGGGCTCGACCACGAGCTTGGCGCGCTCGAGCAGCAGGAGCAGGGCGCGCGCGGTGTCGTCGTCCTCGACCGTGACGACCTCGTCGACGCTCTCGCGGATGATGTTGAAGTTGAGCAGGCCCGGCTTCGCGACCGCGATGCCGTCGGCGATGGTGGGCGTGATCTCGATCTCGGTCGCGCGGCCCGCGGCGAGGGACGGCGGGTAGGCGGCCGCGTTGCGCGCCTGCACGCCGATGACGCGGATCGCGCGGCCCTCCTCGGCGGCGCGCAGCTTGAGCGCGGTCGCGACGCCGGAGATGAGCCCGCCGCCGCCGATCGGCACGACGACCGTCTCGACGTCCGGCGTCTGGTCGAGGATCTCGAGGCCGAGGGTGGCCTGGCCCGTGATGACGTCCTCGTGGTCGAACGGCGGGATGAGGACGGCGCCCGTCTGCGCGGCGAACTCGGCGGCGGCGAGCAGCGGCTCGGCGACCGTGTGCCCGCGGAGGATGACCTCGGCGCCGTACTGGCGGGTGGCCTGCAGCTTCGGGAGCGCGACGCCCACGGGCATGAAGATCGTGGCGCGGATCCCGAGCTCGCGCGCCGCGAACGCGACGCCCTGAGCGTGGTTGCCGGCCGACGCCGCCACGACGCCGCGCGCCTTCTCCTCGTCGGTGAGGCGCGAGATCCGGTTGTAGGCGCCGCGGATCTTGTACGACCCGGTGCGCTGCAGGTTCTCGCACTTGAGGTGCACGGGGCTGCCGAGGATCTCCGCGAGGAACCGCGAGGACTCCATGGGCGTCACCTCGGCGACGCGGCTGACGACCTCCCGCGCGGCCTCGATGCGCGCGAGCGTGGGCGCGGATCCGCGGGGCAGCTCCTGCGCGAGCGCCGTCGCGTCCTCCCCCAGCTGCGACGGGTCGAGCTCGTCGCCGACGGCGCGCAGGTGCGGCAGGTCGGCGTGCGGCGCGGCGGGAGCCTCTTCGGCGGGGGTCCGGGCGGGTGCGGCGTCGGTCATCGGGTGGGCTTCCTCGGGTTCGGGCGGCGGGTGGCGTGCGCGGCGTCGGCAGGGACCGCGGGAGGTGGCGGCTCGGGCTGCCCGCGCCATGCCCCGCTGGCGACGTGCTTGACCATGGAGTTGAGGGTCGCGACGAGCGGCACGGCGAAGAACGTCCCCGCGATGCCGCCGACCATGCCGCCGGCCGCGACCGAGAGGACGACCGCGAGCGGATGCACCTTCACGACCGATCCCATGATGAGCGGCTGGAGGACGTGGCCCTCCACCTGCTGCACGATGAGGACGATGGCGATCATGATGAGCGCCTGCGTCAGCCCGTTGTAGACGAGGGCGACGAAGACGGCGAGCGTGCCCGTGACGACCGCGCCGACGATCGGGATGAACGAGCCGAGGAACACGAGCACGCCGATGGGGATCGCGAGCGGCACCCCGATGATCGCGGCGCCCCCGGCGATGCCGACCGCGTCGATGAGCGCGACGAGCACCTGCACCTTCACGAAGTTCTGCAGCGTGGTCCAGCCGGCCTTGCCCGCGCCATCGATCGCGGGACGCGCGAGCCGCGGGAAGAGCCGCACGACCCAGCTCCACATGCCCGCGCCGTCGATGAGGATGAAGAGCGTCGAGAAGAGCACGAGGAGCACGCCCGTGAGCACGTGGCCGAGCGACGACGTGACCGAGAGGGCGCCGCTGAGGAGCGCTCCCGCGTCCCGCTGCACGGCGTCGACCGCCTGCGCGTACGCGTCGTTGAGCTGCTGCTCGGACAGCTGGAGCGGCCCGTCGGTGAGGAAGCCGCGGAGGTCGGCGTAGCGCGTGAGGGTCTGCGCGCGGAGGGAGTCGTACTGGCCGATGATCTGCGTCGTCACGAGGTAGACGAGGGCGCCGACCGCGACGATGACGCCGATCTCGGAGATCGCGACGGCCAGCCACTTGGGCACGTGGCGGCGCTGCATCCGCTGGGAGATGGGCACGAGCAGGGCCGCGAGGACGATGGCGAGGAACAGCGGGATGACCACGTACTCCAGCTGGATCACGAGCCACGCGACGACCCCGAGCACGCCGAGGATGAGGAGCAGCCGCCAGGCCCACGCGCCCGCGATGACCATGCCGGGCGGCACCGTCTCGGCGACGGTGCGCGCGACGGGCTGGACGGAGTCGATGTCGGGCTCGGCGGGCCGCTCGGCCGCGCGGGCGGCTGCCGCGGCGCGCGCACGGGATCGCTGGCCGAAGATCATGCTGGGAGTCTAGGACGGGGCTGTCGTGCGGCCGTTGCCCGCCGGTCCGGTGCCGCCGGTCCCTGCCGCCCGGTCGGGGGTCGCCGGTAGCGTCGCAGCATGGTCGATACCGTCTCCCCCGCCCTCGCCCGACGCGTGGCCCTGGGAGCGCAGGGCCTCGGCCGGCCGCACGCCGACGCGGCGGGCACGCGGCGCCTGGCCGCGGAGATCCGGCGCCTCGGCCTGCTGCAGATCGACTCCGTCAACGTCTTCGAGCGCAGCCACCACCTGCCCGTACTCGCCCGCGTGGGGCCGTACGACCGCGCGGCGCTCGACCGGATGCTGTTCGGCGGCGGCGGCGCGTACACCGAATACTGGGCGCACCAGGCCGCCGTGCTCCCCGTCGACGACCTGCCGCTGTTCGGATGGCGGATGGCGGCGGAGCGCGAACGACGCACGCGACCGGGATCCTGGGCGCTCGAGCACGCGCCGCTGATCGCCGAGGTGCGGGCCGAGCTCGCCCGCACGGGACCGGTGCCCGCGAGCGCGATCGAGCACGAGTCCAACGTCCGCACGGGTCCGTGGTGGGGCTGGTCGGACGTGAAGCGCGCGCTCGAGGCGATGTTCGCGTGGGGGGAGATCGCGAGCGCCGGGCGGCGCGGATTCGAGCGGGTCTACGGGCTGGCGGAGGACGTGCTGCCGGCCGCGGTGCGCGAGCGCGAAGTGGCGGAGGAGGACGCCGTGCGCGAGCTCGTGCGCCGCGCCGCCGTCGCGCACGGCATCGGCACCGCCGCCGACCTCGGCGACTACCACCGGCTGTCCCGCGCCGCGACGGACCGCGCGATCCGCGACCTGGCCGACGCGGGCGAGGTGCTGCCCGTCACCGTTCCCGGGTGGGAGGGGCGCGGGAAGCCGCTGCCCGTGTGGCTGCACCGGGACGCGCGGCTGCCCCGGCGGATCCGCGGCGAGGCCCTGCTCTCCCCCTTCGACCCCGTCGTGTGGTTCCGCGAGCGGGCGCTCCGCCTCCTCGACCTGCACTACCGGATCGAGATCTACACGCCGGCGGCGCAGCGCGTGCACGGCTACTACGTGCTGCCGGTGCTGGTCGACGACGAGATCGTCGCCCGGGTGGACCTCAAGAGCGACCGGCAGGCGGGCCTGCTGCGCGTGCAGGCGTCGTGGATCGAGGGACGCCACGATCCCGCGACGGTCGCCGGACGCATCGCGCCGCTGCTCGAGCGCGCCGCCGCGTGGCAGGGGCTGGAGCGCGTGGGCGTCGTCGACCGCGGCACGCTCGCGCCGGCGCTGCGGGCGCACCTGCCGGCGGTGGACGCCACGACCGACGCGCCCGCATGACGGGACCCCGCTAGAACTGCACGCGGGGCGGCTCGGCGATGGAAGCGAGGCTCGAGACCTCGTAGAAGTCGCGCTCGCCGAAGCCCAGCCCGCGCACGAAGAGCGTGTTCGGGAACTGCGTGATCTTCGTGTTGAGCTCGCGCACGCCGCCGTTGTAGAAGCGGCGCGACGCCTGGATCCGGTCCTCGGTGTCCACCAGCTCGCCCTGCAGCTGCAGGAACGTCTGGCTCGTCTGGAGCTGCGGGTACGCCTCGGCGACCGCGAACAGCGACTTCATCGCGCCCTGCAGGTGTTCCTCGGCGGAGCTCGCCTCCGCGGGGCTCGCCGCGCTGATCGTCTCGGTGCGCGCGGACGCCACCTTCTCGAACACCTTCTGCTCGTGGGTGGCGTAGCCCTTGACCGACTCGATGATGGTCGGCAGCAGGTCCGCGCGCCTCTTCAGCTGCACCGTGATGTCGCTCCACGCCTCGTCCACGCGGACGTCGAGGGTGACGAGGGCGTTGTACGTGGCCCAGAGGTAGATGCCGACGAGAACTGCCAGGAGCACGACGACTCCGAGCGCGATCCACAATTCCATGCTCAGGATCCTACGCGCGGGGCTGGGGAGGACCCGGGGTGATCGGGGCCCGCGCACCCGTTCTGGGGGCGTCGACGCGTCCGCGCGTCCGGGTCAGCCGCGCTCGCGCAGGGTGTCGCGGAGGAAGCGGTACGAGGAGCGGGGCGCGCGGTCGCCGGTGAGCGGATCCACGTGCACGAGGCCGCGCGGATGCGCGCGCCCCGCCTCCCACTCGAAGCCGTCGAGCAGGCTGCCCGCTACGACGGCCTCGAGCCGCACGCCCTCCGCGGGCCCGCCCGGCGCGACGGCGGCGAGCGCCTCGACGAGGTGGTCGGAGATCGCGTGCGCGCGGCGCGGATCCCGGCGGGAGCCGTCGCGGTCGTCGACCTGCTCGGGGTGCGCGGCATCGAGGCCCGAGAGCACGACGGGCGGCAGGGCGTCGCCGTATCGCGCGCGGAGGTCCGCGAGCACGACGGGTACGAGATCGGGCGCGACGGGGTGGCCGTCGAGGGAGGCGGGGTGGTCGGTCCAGGGCAGCTCGGCGAACGGGGTCGCGGTGGATCCGGCGACGAGGCGCGGCACGGCGGCGACGCGGATCGGGTCGGCGAGCGCGACGCCGTAGTGGTCGAGCGGCTGGCCGATGGAGCGGAGGTCGGCCGGGTCCACGCGCCCGAGCCGCTCGAAGGCCTCCGCGTGCGGACCGGCGAGGTCCGGGTAGCGGCCGAGGAGCACGGCGTCGGCGAAGAGGTCCTGGTGCAGGGCCCGCGCGACGACGGCGGCGGCGCGGTCGTCGTCGTCCCCGGTGGCGGCTTCGACCACGCGGTGCGCGTTCACGATGCCGACGCGCGCCGCGGAGCTCGCGCCGCGGATCGCCTCGACCGCCCGGCCGTGCGCGAGCAGCTGGTGGTGCACGGTGAGGAGCGCGTCGAGCCCGAGGCGGGATCCGGGCGCGTGCGTCCCGGCGACGTGGCCGGCCATCGTGGTGAGCGCGGGCGTCCGGAGCGTCACCCAGTCGGGCACGCGGTCGGCGAGCGCCTCGGCGGCGAGGTATGCGAGGTCGCCGAAGCGCAGCGCGGTGTCGCGGTGGAGCCAGCCGCCGCGGTCCTGCAGCTCGACGGGCAGGTCATGGTCGTGCAGGGCGGCGCGCGGGCGGATCCCCGCGGCCAGCAGCGCGTCGACCAGCTCGTCGTAGAACGCGATGCCCTCGCGGCGCAGTCCGCCGCGCGCCTCCGGCTGGATCCTCGACCAGGAGAGGGAGAAGGAGAGGACATCGGCGCCGAGCTCGGCCGCGAGCGCGACGTCCTCCCGGTACCTCTCCATGTGCCGCGCGCCGCGCTCCGGGTCGCTGCCGTCCGCCACCGCGCCGGGCCGCCGCGCGAACGCGTCCCACACCGACTCGGTGCGTCCGCCCTCGTGCGCGCGGCCCTCGACCTTGGTCGCGCTCGTGCTCACCCCGATGCGCGGGCCGCCCGCGAGGAGCCCCGCGAGCTCGGTCGGCGTCGGGCGGTCGGGGACGGCGTCGCGGGGGGTCACGTGAGCCAGTATCGGGCACCGGGACGGCCTCGCCTCGCGCGACCGGGGAGGGATGCCGGCGGTGACGCGGCCGGCCGCGAGCCCGAGGGGCGCACCGACGACGCACACCGTGCGCCCCGACGCCGGGCATGCGGCGCCCAGGTTCCCGTCCCACTTCCGTCACGGTCGGTGCGTGCGGTTGACACGCCCGGACGCAGCCGACTGAATGGACGCACGGTGCAGCGACTGGCGAGGAACGAGGATCGTCCGTCCACGGGGGGTGGAGCGGGCGGTGTCCGGCGATCCCGCGAGCGGCTCGTCCGCACGGCCTCGGTGCTCCTGCTGCTCGCGGCGCTGACCGCCGGCGGCACGGTCGCCGCCTCCGCCGCCACCGAGACCCCGACCCCCACGCCGAGCCCGGTCCCGTCCGGCGCTCCCACCCCGGCGCCGACGGTGCAGACGCCGCCGTTCTCGACCGACGGCGCCATCGCGGTCACCGGCACCCGGCCCGCGGGCGTCGACGTGCAGGTCACCATCGCGAGCGTGCCCGCCGCCGTCACGCTCCCCTCCTCCACCACCTGGCGCGCCACCGCGACCGGCGTCCCGGACGGGCAGAGCCCCGTGCGCGTCACCGCGGGAGGGCAGGAGGCCACCGCCACGGCGTCCGTCCTGCGTGCTCCCGGCGTCAACAGCTTCTCCGTCGTGACCTCCGGGCTCGTCAGCGGCACGGGCTACCCGGGTGCGGTCGTCGACGCGCGCTCCGGATCCGCCGAGTGCCGCGCCACCGTCGGCGCCTCGAGCACGTGGGCGTGCCTCCTCGCCCCGCCGCCGCCCTCCGGCACCGGCATCCCCGTCACCGCGACGCAGTCCACGTCGTGGAGCACGGGGACACCGGCGGTCGGACGCGGCACGGGCAGCTTCGACACGACGGCGCCGGACGCCGCGGTCATCACGGCGCCCGCGGCCGGCGCCACCGTCGATGCCTCGGGGATCACGATCTCCGGCACCTCCGACGAGGACGGCGACGTCGTGCGCGCGTACCTGACGGGCTACGGCGACGCGGCGTGCCAGGCGCAGGTCGCCGGCGGCCGCTGGTCGTGCACCACCGGCACGCTGCCGCCCGGGCCGCTCGGGATCACGGCGTCGGTCACGGATCCGCTCGGCAACATCAGCACGCTCGCGGCCGAGGTGGACATCACGGTCGCGCAGCCCGCCTCCTCCCCCACGCCGGGCGCGACCACGCCGCCCGCGAGCCCCACGCCCGAGGCCACCAGCTCACCCCAGGGCACGCAGGCGGCTCCGGCGCCCGGATCCGGTTCCGGCGGCGGCGAGGGCGGCGGCTCAACCGGCACCGCTCCCGGCCCCGACGACGCGCCCCGCTCCGGATCCGCACCCGCCGCCGCCGCGCCCGGCACCTGGAACGCGCCCACGCGCTTCGGCACGTCGCTCCAGCCGCTGCCCGCGGCGTTCACCGACGGCCGCGGCCTCCTGCCCCTGCTCCTCGCGCTCGGCGCCGTGCTCCTCGTGACCCTGCCGGCCCTCCTCCTCCGCGGCGCGCTCGTCGCGCGCTTCGGCGGCCGCCACCGCGCAGCCGAGGACGTGACGCCGCTGCGGATCGTGCCGCGCGGCGACGCCGGCGCCCTCACCACCCGGGCCGTGGCCGCGGCCTTCACGGACTCGATCGCGACGACCGGCCAGCTGCGCATCGTGCCGGGCCGGCTCGACTCCGCCCCCATCCCCATCTCCATCCCCATCCCCGCCCGCCGCGAGCCCGCGCCGACGCTCCTCGGAGCCCGTCCCGCCCGCGAGCCCGGCCGCGCCGGCCGCTGGGGTGCCGCCGCGGCGGCCCTCGCCCTGGCCGCCGCGCTGGCCGCGCTGTCGCTGCCCGTGGGATCCGACCCCAACGCCGTGCGCCTCTTCCTCGCGGCCCTCGTGGGCCTCGCCGTCGTCAACGGCGTCGGCGTGGTCGCGGTCGCCGCGGTGGCCGGCCGCGTCGGCGCCGGACCCACCCGCGTGCACACCGTGCCCGCCCTCCTCGTGCTCTCGGCGACCGCCGTGCTCGCGTCGCGCGCGTTCGGCCTCGCTCCGCCCATCGTCATCGGGCAGGTCCTCGGCCTCGTGGCCGACGACCGCGACGACCGGTCCCGGGCCCGCCTCGCGCTCGTGCAGTCGGGATCGCTCGCGACGCTCGGCCTCGTGGCCTGGATCCTCTACGGCCTCGTCCCCGCGGACGGCGGCATGTGGCCGCAGCTCGCGAACGAGCTGCTCAGCGTCGTCACCCTCGCCTCCCTCAGCTCCGCCGCGCTCGCGCTCGCACCCGTCTCCCTCGTGCTCGGCCGCTCGCTGCTCCTGCGCTCCCTGCCGCTGTGGGCCGTCGTCAGCGTCGCCGTCCTCACGCTGGCGTTCGCCGCGGTGGCCACGACCGCGAGCGGCGTGCCGGCGGAGGTCTGGATCACGGCCCTCGTCGTCGCGGCGGCCTTCGCGGCGGTGAGCGTCGCCGTGTGGCTCTGGATCCGCGTAGTCGAGCCCTCCCTGCAACGCCTCTAGCAGCCGTCCCCCGCCGCTGTCCCGCTGCCGCGCCGCACCTGGTGCGGATCTTCGGCCGAGGCCACACTGGGTCCGTCGCCGGCTCCGGCGGCCTCGACCGGGCCCGCGCGGCCCCGACGGCAGGAGTCCTGCATGAGCACATCGAGCACGTCCCTCTGGGCGGCGCTCACGCGGCGGAAGCCCGTGGAAGCCATCGAGGCGGAGCCCGGCGCGGCGACGGAGGAGGGCGGCCTCACGCGCTCGCTCGGCCTCTGGCAGCTCACCGCGATCGGCGTGGGCGGCATCATCGGCACCGGCATCTTCACGCTCGCGGGCACCGTCGCGAACCAGACCGCCGGGCCCGCGGTCCTCATCTCCTTCCTCATCGCGGGCATCGCCAGCGCCGCCGCCGCCCTCTCCTACGCGGAGTTCGCGGGCATGATCCCGAAGGCCGGATCCGCGTACACCTACGGCTACGCGGCCCTCGGCGAGATCGTCGGCTGGTTCATCGGCTGGGACCTGCTGCTGGAGTACACCGCCATCGTCGGCGTGGTCGCCATCGGCGTCTCCGGCTACGCGGGCTTCCTCCTCGACCAGCTCGGCGTCGACCTCCCGGCCTGGATGCTCGGCGCGGCCGGCACCGGCGACGGCCACGTCGTCGACCTGTTCGCCGTGATCCTCTGCCTCGGCACCGCGTTCGTCCTCACCCGCGGCATGAAGAGCGTCGGCCGGTTCGAGCTCTACCTCGTGGGCCTCAAGGTGGCGCTGGTGCTCGTGATCGTCGTCATCGGCTTCACGCAGATCACCGGCGCCAACTACCAGCCGTACTTCCCGTTCGGCGCGGCCGGCGTCTTCACGGGCGCCGCCACCGTGTTCTTCGCGGTCTTCGGCTACGACGCCATGAGCACCGCGGCCGAGGAGTCGAAGGACGCGACCAAGCACATGCCGAAGGCGATCCTGCTGTCGCTCGCCATCGCGATGGTGCTCTACGTGCTCGCGACCGTCGTCCTCACGGGCATGCAGAAGTACTCGGACATCAACCCGGAGAGCGGCTTCGCGACCGCGTTCGAGTCGGTGGGCCTGCCCGCGGTGGCGAACGTGGTGGCGGTCGGGGCGATCGTCAGCGTCGTCACCGTGATGCTCACGTTCATGCTCGGGGCGTCGCGCGTGTGGTTCTCGATGAGCCGCGACGGGCTGCTGCCCAAGTGGTTCGCGGTCACCGACGAGAAGCGGAACGTGCCGACGCGCGTGACGTGGATCATCGGCATCGGCTCGGCCCTGTTCGCGGGCTTCCTGCCCATCACGGTGGTGGCGGAGCTGACGAACATCGGGATCCTGCTGGCCTTCGTGGTGGTGTGCGCGGCCGTCATCGTGCTGCGCTACAAGCGGCCCGAGATCCCGCGGGCGTTCCGGCTGCCGGCCATGCCCGTGGTGCCGATCATCGGCATCGGCTTCTCGCTCTGGCTTGTCTCGTCGCTGCCATGGGAGACGTGGGTGCGGTTCGCGGTGTGGCTCGTCATCGGCCTCGTGATCTACCTCACCTACTCGCGCCGCAACTCGGTGCTCGCCGCCGACAGCCCGCGCAACCGGCGCTGACGGACGCCGGCCCGCCCGCCCGGACGACGACAGGGGCGCCGCCCACCTCGCGAGGTGGGCGGCGCCCCTGCTGCATGTCGCCCGGCTGGCTAGTTCGCGCCGCTGGTGTTGATGCCGCCGTTGACGCCGTTGGGGTAGAACCCGCCACGGGTCACGGCCTTGCTGTTCAGGTACACGATGTTGAGGACCTGACCCGTGGTGCGGCTGAACGCGATGCCGTTCGCGTCGGTCGGCACGAGGTTCGCGCCGCCCGAGACCGTGATGCCCTGGTCGAGGTCCGAGGATCCGTCGAGCGAGTCGCGCGCGTTGGAGATCGCGTTGGTCGGGGCCGCGAGGCCCTTCGCGAACAGCGACGTGCGGATGATGCCCGCGTGGTACGCCTCGACCGCGAGGATCCCGGCGGCCGCCTCGAGGTACGTCTTGTTGGTGATGAGCGGGGCCGCGCCCTTGTAGGCGGTGACTCCGACGTCCTCGAACACGAACGACGCGAGCAGGAAGTTCTCGTCGCTCGCGAACGCGTCGAACTTCTGGCCCGGCTTGATGAGGCCCGCGGCGGTCGCGGCGGCGGAGAACGCGGCGTCGAGGTCGATCGCGGGACGCGCGACCTTCGCCGAGCCGAGCGCGGACCGCAGGAACTTCACGTGGGCCTTCTCGTCCTGCGCGATCTCGCGGGCGTACTCGCGGATGGCGCGGTCCTTGAACTGCACCTGGCGGCCGCCCGTGACGCCGCCGGCGGTGCCGACGCCGGAGATGTCGTTCGGGACGAGGCCCGCGCCCGTGGATGCGCGCAGGTAGAACTCGGCCTCGAGGTACTCGAGGTTGAGCGCGAAGTTGAGGACGGCGGCGTCCGTGACGGCGCCCGCGTCGGCCTCGGCCTGGGCGTCCGCCGCCTGGGCGCCCGTCGCGGGGATGAGGGCCGCGGCGCCGACGCCGAGACCCGCGACGCCCGCGGCGCTGAAGAAGCGGCGACGGTCGAGCGGCGACTGCGCGCTCCGGTCGATGGCCTGGGTGATGAACTTCTTGTCGAACATGGATGAGCTCCCTTGATCGGCGCGTCCGTATCCCAGATACCGAGCGCGAGGTGGTTCGAACGCTAAACGGGTGGTCGGCATCCGGATAGGGGCGCGATGCACTGTTTCGCCGGATGTCACGAACCCTTCGGAACGCGGCTCTCCACGGATTGGCCCGGAGGCGCGCGGATCCCCGGGACGCGGATCAGGTCGGGATGACCTTGAAGAGCACCTTGCGCGTCACCATGAACCAGATCGCCGCCAGCACGAGGGTGTGGACCACTGCTCCCTGCCAGGGATTCGCCCTGTCGAGGAACGGCAGGCTGCCGACGATCAGCACGAAGAACACGTGGACGATGAAGACGTAGAGGCTCGCGGATCCGAGCGGCGTGTAGAACCAGCCGAACGCGCGGTCGACGGGCTTCCACATCCGGGTGAGGAACGTGTACGCGACCACGAGCATCAGCGCGAGGTCGATCAGGCGCCCGGGCTGCAGGAACGTGCGCTGGTACATCGACTCGTACAGCGACGAGTAGAGGCCGTCGGGCACTCCCGGCAGCTGCACGCCGTACGTGTGCCCGGCCCAGAGCACGGCGAGCGAGCCGACGTACGCCACCAGCCCGATCGTCACGAGCACGCGGCCCACGCGGCCGGTGAGGGCGCGCGTGATCCGCTTCCGGTAGTAGCCGATGACCATGCCGTTGAGGAACGCGACCTGCCAGGTGAGCAGCGGGAACACGTCCTCGAACATCGACGGCAGCACGCGGATGTCGAACTGCGCGTTGAGCACGTACGCGGTCCAGCTGGCGATGAGCACGACCCACCACATGCGGCGGCGGAGCAGCCACACGATCGCGGGGACGAGGAGGGTCAGCACCACGAAGAGGCCCATGATGTTGAACACCCACGGCCCCATGCGGAGCAGCAGCAGGTCGCGGATCGCGTACCAGGGCGGCGGGTAGTCGAGCAGGCGCGCGCCGTTCGGGTAGAGGTCGTAGACCTGCCCGGTGGTGACCTTGCCGTCGGCGCCCGTGCCGCGGTCGGTGAACGTGGTGATCACGTCGGTGTCGAGGAACGGCACGAACGTGAGCGCGAAGACGATGACGACCACCGCGATCGCCACGATGTACTGCTTGAACGCGCGGCGCAGGATGGAGACGAGCGCCTTCATCTCGCCGAACTTCTTCACGGCCAGCGGGTAGACCATGCCGAGCACGAGGCCCGACAGCAACACGAACATCTCGGCGCCCGTGATCGCGCCGATGGCGTTGATGGTGACGTACGAGTAGGGGCTCGCGACCTCGATGTGGGTGATGACCACGGCGACGATGGTCCAGCCGCGGAAGAGGTCGAGGCGGCGGTCGCGGGGCGAGTTCTCGTCGGGGTAGCGCCAGCCGGGCTTGAGGCGGCCGATGGGACCGGAGATCACGAAGAGCAGCAGGAGCACGACCGCGCAGAGCACGATCCAGCCCATCTGCTCGTCCTCGGGGGATCCCGGGTCGCGGTACTGTGCGGTGGCGACGTTGGCGCGCTCCTGGTCGAAGACCTGCGTGACGGGGCCGAGCGTGGCGGTCGCGGGATCCAGGTGCGTGAGGAGCGCGGACGCGACCGTCGGGTCCCCCGTCGCCCGCCAGTCGATGACGATGCCCTTCGCCTCGGCCTCGGTGCGCTGGAGCTCGCGCCACACGACCATGCCGATGCCGGGGTGGGCCGACCGGATGTCGGCGGAGAGCACCTGGCCCCACCACGCGCTCTTGATGTCGATCTCGGAGGCCCCGTCGGTGCGGGCCGGGTCGTAGAGGGCGCCCGTCTCGATGACGGCGGGCTTGCCGGTGCCCTCGATCCACTCGGCCGCGAAGTCGCGCCCCGCGCCGCCCCGGTCGGAGTAGCCGTACGCTCCCGCGAGCTCGCGGGCGAACTTGTCCTGCTCGGGCACGACGTTCTTCCCGAACTCCTGCTGCGGGATCACCTCGGTGCCGAGGTAGTCCTCGGTCGGCTCCCCGACGGTGAAGTCCTGCTCGGCGCCGAAGTGGGAGGCGGAGAGGCCCACCCAATCGACGGCGTCGTCGCCCGGGTAGTACGGCCGGTACGCGTCGTCGTCCACGTCGACGCGGCCGTTGCCGTCGGTGTCGAGCTCCGCGATGGAGCGGGTGGCGGAGCCCTGCGTGAGGCCGTCGGCGGATCCGAACGGGTAGCCCGCCGCGTACGCGGGCGACCACACGGTGACGGCGCCCGCGTCGGACGCGTGCACGGCGTCGGCGACCTGGCGGAACGCGGCGATGTACGCGGTCGGCTGCTGGCCCCAGGGGGTCCACGAGCCGTTCATCTCGGGCGCGAACCGGACGAGCGTGCGGGAGTCGTAGCGCTCGCGCAGCGCCTCGAGCCGGCCCGTGAGCGCGGTCGCGTCGGCCGCGGTCAGGTCGGCGAGCGGCTTCGTCGGCTCGAGGGTGAGGAAGAGGAGCGATCCCTGCTGGGCGGCCTGCTGCGCGAACTGGTCGAGGTAGGTGACGTCGTCGGATCCGAGCGGGTAGCGCACCGACTGGCCGAGCACCGCGGGGGTCGCCCCGAGGCGGTCGGCGTAGCTCTGCGCGTCGTCGGCGGTCCAGTCGATGATGCCGCCGAACCAGGGCGCGGCGGGTGCCCGGGTGAGGTCGACCTCGTCCGCCGGCGCCGCCGGCGCTGCGGCCGTCGGCGCGGTCGCGGCCGGCACGGCGAGCGCCGCCGTCGCCGGCACGACCACGATGGCCAGTGCCACCATTGCCGCAGCCCAGCCGCCGATCCCCCTGTGCGTGCGCCCGCCCCCGCGTGCCCGCATCCCCCCGCCGCGCATCAGCCGCGCAGCCTGACCAGCCGCCAGCGGTTGCTGCCGTCGGTGCGCTCGTAGGTGAGGTCGTCGAGGACCGCCTGCGCGAGCGCCAGCCCGCGGCCGCTCTCGCTGAGGTCGTCGGGCATGGACACGCGCGTGAGGTCGACGACGGCGGGCTGGCCGTCGTCCTCGAACAGGGCGACGATGCGGTCGTGCTGGCAGATCACGGTCATGGTGAACGTCACCGGATAGCCCGCGCGCTCCCCCACCGCGACGCCGTGCTCGACGACGTTGCCCGCGATCTCCACCACGGCCGTCTCGAACAGCATCCGCTCGGTGTCGCTCACGTCGTGCGCCTGGTCCCACACCGCGGCGATCACGGCATGCACGGCGGCGAGGCTCTCGTCCACCGCCGGGAGCGTGACGTTCGCCCGCACCGGAGGCGCGTGGTGCGTCATGCCCTCATCGGTCACGGAACACATCCTCGGGCGACTCGTGCACCGTGAGCACGCGGTTGAGGTTGGTGAGCTCCAGAACGGCCTTCACCTGCGCGTTTGGGCGGGCCAGGCGGAGGTCGCCGCCCGCCTGCCGGGCGCGCTTGAGGCCCGAGACGAGGGCGCCGAGCCCCGAGGAGTCCATGAAGTCGGTGCTGCCGAGGTCCACGACGACGAAGGGCCGTCCGCCGTCGATGACCCCGGTGATGATCGTGGTGAGCTGCCGCGCGGAGACCATGTTGAGGCGGCCGGTCGGCATGACGACGCTCACGTGCGTTCCCTGCTCGTTGACTGCGATGTCGATCATGCGTCCTCCTTGGCCGGCGTGAAGCCCCGGTAGCGGGCCGCACGGATGATGATGCTGAAGATCGCCAGGTCGAAGACGACCCAGGCGAGGTTGGTGAACGTGCCGAGCGGCGTCGCCTGCCCGATCGCGAGGCGCAGCAGGCCGATCGCGGACGCGACGATGAGCGCGCCGATCACGTAGAGCTGCGGCTTCACGAGGTCGTACCGCGGCTTCCCGCTCTCGGCGCGGACCTTCGGGGTCACGGCGAAGTCGAGGGGACGGCGGAAGAAGACGTTGCCGACCGCGGTGGTGACCGACGAGATCCACACGGGGAAGAGCGCGAGGGAGTACTGCTGCCCGCGCCAGGTGCGCTTGCCGCGGCCGACCACCGCGAACAGGAGCTGGTTCACGAGGAGGAACGGGATCAGGCGGCTGAAGAAGTCCGTCGAGAGCGCCTGCACCGGGAGCACGCCGAAGACGAGGTAGATGATGGGCGCCGCCACGTAGACGAGCGCCGTGAAGCCGGAGAAGTAGCTCCACATCGTGGCGAAGTACATGAGGCGCTGCGGGATCGAGAGCGCCTTCTGCAGCAGCGGGTTCTCGCGGAAGAACACCTGGATCGTGCCCTGCGCCCAGCGGAGCCGCTGGGTGAGCATGGTCGGCAGGTCCTCCGGCGCGAGCCCGAACGCGAGGACCTCGTCGTGGTACGCCGACTTCCAGCCGAGCCCGTGCAGGCGCATGCAGGTGGCCATGTCCTCGGTGACGGAGATGGTGGCCAGCGGCATGATCGACTGCGCGTCGTCGTCGCGGTGCACGTCGATGTCGCGGACGATGGCGCGCACGGCGTCGAGCGCCCCGAGCGGCGACCAGTCGCGCTGCGCGAGGCGCGTCATGGCGCTCTCGTCGACGAGCGAGACCGCGTCGCGCTCGGCGGAGTGGCGGCCGGCCAGCGCGGCGATCTCGGCGAGGTCGGCGTGGAGGGCGGCCATGTCGTCCTGCACCATGCGGGCGGCGATGGAGTCGACGCGCTTCTGGAAGCGGTAGGTCACGTCCGCCAGCGCCTGGCCGCGGCGGAGCTCGGCACGGGCGCGGCGCACGTCGTAGGCGACGTCGTCGAGCGCCTTGCGGAGATCCAGCTGGTCGGGCTCGAGCTCCTGGCGCGCTTTGTCGATCACGTCCCCCGCGGTGCGGAGCGCGCGGAACACGCTGATCTCGATGTCGGTCACGTACCGCGAGACGCCGAGGAGCATGAGGGCCTCGCGGCGGAGGATCGCGTTCGATCCGCAGAAGAACGCCGCGTTCCAGCCGTCCTTGCCCTGCTGGATGGGGCCGTAGAACAGCGGCGCCTGGCTGCCGAGCGGATCCGAGTCCGGCACGTTCACGAACACCTGCGGCGTCTGCACGATCGCCATGCGCCGGTCGTCGAAGTAGCCGAGCGTCTTGTCGAGGATCTCGGGCACGGGCACCTGGTCGGCGTCGAGGATGAGCATGAACTCGCCCTCGGTCGTGAGCAGCGCGTTGTTGAGGTTGCCGGCCTTCGCGTGGCGCGCGCGGCCCGACCAGTCGGCCGAGCGGGTGATCCAGCCGATGCCCTCCGCCTCGGCGAGGTCGCGGAGCTCGGTGCGGTTGCCGTCGTCGAGCACCCACGTCTTGTGCAGGTAGGTGATGCGCTGGGCGGCGCGCGCGGTCTCCATCACGAGGTCGAGGGGCTCGTTGTACGTCGCGATGAACACGTCGACCGTGAGGCCCGGCTGCGGCGCCGGCGGCTTCGGACGGTCGCGGGCTTGCCACATCGTGAGCCCGAACAGGAGCGAGTCGATGAGGCTGTACGTCTCGGCGAGCACGAGCGGGATGGCGATCCAGAGCGCCTCGGGGTTCACCGAGAACAGCAGGCGCCAGACGATGTAGTTGAGGCCGAGGAGCGCCGTCACCACGGCGAGCAGGCGGATGAACGCGAAGCGCAGCGGCGACCGGCCCGTGGTCGGCGCGCGGTGCGTCGAGCGGCTCACGCGCGGCTCACGGCGAGGACGGTCACGTCGTCGAGCGGCGTGCCGGCGGACGCGAGGATGCGGACCCGCTCGATGAGCGCCTTCACGCCACCGGCCTCCGTCACGAGCCGGCCGATGGCCCCGAACGCGGGATCGCTGCCGCCGAACATGTCGAAGAGGCCGTCGCTGAAGGTCACGAGGGTGTCACCGTGCCCGAGCACCACGTGGCGCTCCTCCCAGCGGTGGTCGGCGTCGATGCCGACGGGGAGGTCGCTCGTGTCCAGGTGGGTGACGCGGCCGTCGGGGTGCACGATGATCGTCAGCCCGTGCCCGGCGTCGGCGTAGCGGAGGAGCCCGGTGGCCTGGTCGAGGTGCCCGTGCTGCAGGGTGACGAACGAGCCCGTGCGGTCGAGGTCGGCGTCGAGCGAGCGCGCCGCGTCGGTGACCATGAGGCCCGTGTCCTCGAGGACGCCCGCGCCGTAGCGGTCGGCCGTGCTCGCGATGCCGCGGAGGACGGCGCGGACCGTGGCGGTGAGGATCGCGGCGCCGGTGCCCTTCCCCATCACGTCGGCGATGGAGAAGCGGAGGCCGGAGGCGGTGCGCTCGTAGTCGTAGAAGTCGCCGCCCACGACCTGCGCGGGCACGCACACGGCGGCGATCTCGTAGCCGGGGATCTCGACCTCGGCGGCCGGCAGGAGCGCGGACTGCACGGCCTGGGCGCGGTCCATCTCGACGCTCGCGACGAGCTCGCGCTGCACCCACTCGGCGAGCTCGGCGAACAGCACGAGCTGGCCGGCGTCGAGGCCGCGCGGCTCCACGTCGTAGAGGCAGAACGTGCCGATGACGAGGCCCTCGGGATCCCGCAGCGGATGCCCGGCGTAGAAGCGGATGTGCGGCTCGCCCGCGACGGTGGGCAGGTGGCGGAACACGGGATGGGCCCGCGCGTCCTCGACGATGAGCACGCGCTCCTCGCGTACGGTGGTGTCGCAGAAGACGCTGCTGATGGGCGTCTCCGACAGCTCGGCCCCCGCGCACGAGGCGAACCACATGCGGTCGAGGTCGGCGAGGCCGATGGTCGACAGCGGCACGGCGAAGGCCGTGCGGGCGAGGCGCGTGACGCGGTCGAAGCGCTCCTCGGGCGGGCCGTCGAGCAGCCCCAGGGCCTCCACGGCGCGCTGCGCCGCGATCACCCGTGCGTCCTCGATCAGAGTCATCCCCGCCCCTCGCCGACGTGGACCCCCGTCCACGGCACCCAAAACCTAGGGTGCGTTCAGCTTACGTGGCCGGATCCATAGGGGACGTACCAAGTAGCGCTACGCGGACGACACCGGTGGTCGTCCCAGTGGTCGCCGACCGGCTGCTAGCGTCGGGAGCCGATCGGGGGCCTCATGGCATCAGCACGACGACCGGAGCTCCCCTACCTCGACGGCATGCGCGGCGCCGCCGCCCTCGCCGTGGTCGCGTTCCACGCGTTCCTCTACACGGGGATCACCGGGCAGGCCTGGCGCGACCTGCCTCTCCTCGGCTGGATCACCGGCTACGGCTACCTCGGCGTGCCCGTCTTCATCGTCCTGTCCGGCTACGTGCTCATGCTCCCCGTCGCCGGCCGCCCGGGGCTCGACCTCCGGCACGGCACCGCGACCTTCCTCCGACGGCGTGCCCGGCGGATCCTGCCGCCCTACTTCGCCGCCCTCGCGCTCAGCCTGCTGATGGCGCTCGCGATCCCCGTGATGCGCGACGGCGGCGGCACCGCGTGGGAGAGCGCCGCGCCCGCCACCCCCGCCGGCATCGTGTCCCACGTCCTCCTGCTCCAGGACCTCTCCCCGGAATGGGTCAGCCAGGTGAACGCGCCGCTCTGGAGCGTCGCCGTGGAGTGGCAGATCTACTTCCTCATGCCGCTGGTGCTGCTGCCGCTGTGGCGGCGCTGGGGCGGGCTGCCCGTCGTCTTCGCCGCCACGGTGGTCACGACCGGCGCGTCGCTCGCGGGCGTCGCGCCATGGGCGTGCCCGTGGCTCCTGGGCCTCTTCGCCGCCGGGATGCTCGCCGCCGAGCTCACCGTCGGCGCGCGCCCGCGCTGGGCGTCCGACCGGCTGCTGCTCGCGGTGGCCGTGGGCGCCGCGGCCGTGCTGCTCCTCGGGATCACAGAGCTGCAGGACAGCGTCTGGGCCGCCGAGCTCGTCGCCGGTGCGGGCTTCGCGGCGCTCCTCGCCTGGGCGGGCGCGCGCACCATGGCCGGGTCCCGCCCCCGCGCCCTCGGCGCCTTTGTCACCCGCCCGGCGCAGCGGATCGGCCTCGTCTCCTACAGCGTCTACCTCGTGCACAGCCCGTTCCTGGCGCTCGGCAACCTCCTGCTGCTGCCGCTCGGCCTGCCGACGGGCGCGCACGCCGCGCTGATGCTGCTGGTCGTCGCGCCGCTGGCGGTCGCGGCCGGCTTCGGCTTCTTCCACCTCGTGGAGCGGCACTTCCTCAACACGCGCCAGGCGCACGTGACGGAGGCGGCGGATCCGGATGCGGCGCCCGTGGCGCCCAAGCCCGCGGCCTGAGCGGCCCGCCGTATTGGTGCCCCCGCAGGGACTCGAACCCTGACCTGTAGCGATTTTAAGTCGCCCGTCTCTGCCAATTGGACTACGGGGGCGTGGCGCCGGGGCGCTCCCGACAGCCTACGGTCGCGGCGCGGGACCGATGTGCCCGGGCATGACGACGGCCCGCACGCTGCGGCGTGCGGGCCGTCGTCGGTGGTGCGGGTGGATCAGGCCGAGGGCTTCTCGTCCGTGGTCTCCGCGCTGGGCGACGAGCTGTAGCTGCCCGCGAGCGCCGGGGACTTCTCGCCCTCGGCGGGCGCGTCGGCCTTGTCGTCCGCGGCCTTCTTGGCGGGCGCCTCCTCCTTCTTGACCGGGGCGGCCGGCGCGGCGTCCGCGGCGGGACGCGGGCGCGACGCGAACGTCTCGAACGCGGTGCGCGGGGTCTCGCGCGCCTCGAGCGAGACGATGTCGCGACCCCAGACCAGGTTGTTCACCCAGCCGGTGACGACGCGCGCCTTGCGCTCGAAGGACGGGATCGCGAGGCCGTGGTAGCCGCGGTGCATGACCCAGGCGGGGAAGCCGGTGATGCCGATCTTCCCGGACTGGAACGCGCCCTGGTAGAGGCCGAGGCCCGCGACGGCGCCGAGGTTCTTGTGGAAGTAGTCGGTGATGCCCTCGCCGCGGAGGCTCGCGGTGATGTTCTTCGCCATGAGCTTGCCCTGGCGGACGGCGTGCTGCGCGTTGGGCACGCAGAAGCCGCCGACGCCGCCGCCCGTGAGGTCGGGGGTGGCCGCCACGTCGCCGGCGCCCCAGGCGTCCGCCACGATGCCGTCGTCGCCCTCGACGCGACCGTCGGCGCGCACGCGCAGGCGCCCGCGCTCCTCGATCGGGAGGTCGGTGTTCTTGAGCATGGGGCTGGCCATGACGCCCGCGGTCCAGACGATGACGTCGGACTCGAACGACTCGCCGGTCGACAGCTCGACGACGCCGCCGACGGCGGACTTGAGCTGCGTGTCGAGGTGCACGTTCGCGCCGCGCTCGGCGAGGTTCTTGAGCACCCAGTGGCTGGTCTCGAGCGACACCTCGGGCATGATGCGGCCCATCGCCTCGACGAGGTGGAAGTGCGTGTCCTCGAAGTCGATCTCGGGGTACTTCTTGACGAGGTCGGTCGCGATGCTGCGCATCTCGGCGAAGACCTCGATGCCCGCGAAGCCGCCGCCGACCACCACGAAGGTGAGGAGGCGGTCGCGCTCGGGGCCGGCCGGCAGCGTGGCCGCGCGGTCGAAGTTGGCGAAGATGCGGTCGCGGATGGCGACGGCCTCCTCGATCGTCTTCAGGCCGATGGCCTCGTCCGCGACGCCCGGGATCGGGAACGTGCGCGAGACGCTGCCCGCGGTGACGACGATGATGTCGTACGCGAACTCGTACGGCTCGCCCACGGGCGGCGTGATCGTGGCGGTCTTCGACGCGTGATCGATGCCGGTGACCTTCGCCGTGACGACGTTGGTGGTGCGGAGGTGGCGGCGCTGCGAGACGACCGCGTGGCGGGGCTCGATGGATCCGGAGACCACCTCGGGCAGGAACGGCTGGTACGTCATGTACGGCAGCGGGTCGACCATGGTGACCTCGGCCTCGCCGGATCGGAGGTGCGACTCGAGCTTCCATGCCGTGTAGAAACCGGCGTAGCCGCCGCCGACGATCAGGATTTTGGGCACGATGGATGACTCCCTGCAGGTTGTGGTCGAAATCAGGCTACCCCTTCCGGAGCAGCCGCCTGAAATGCCGCCACGCCACGACCGCCATGGCCGCCGCGAGCGCCGCGAAGACGGAGAGGACGAGGGCCGGGATCCCGACCTGGCGGAGCTCGCCCGCGGTGGGCAGGGCGTCGGCCGCCAGGTCGGCGGTGGGGGCGTCGGCGGGCACCGCGGGCGCGGCGTCCGGGGTGGCGGAGGCGGACGGATCCGGCGTCGCGGCGGGCGCGCGGCGGTACAGCCGCACCCACTCCTCGAGGTCGCCCAGGGGCTTGCCGCTCGCGGGCGCGACGTCGGCCGTGACGGCGGCGGACGCGTCGACGAGCCCGCGGCCGTAGATCTCCGGCTTCCCCTTCTGCCGTGCGGTGGCGAGCACGCGCTCCACCACGTCGTCGGCCTTCAGCTCCGGATGCGCGGCCCGCACGAGCGCGACCACACCGGAGACGAGGGGCGCCGCGCCGCTCGTGCCGCTCCACTGCACGTACCGGCCGCCGGGCTCGACGCCCACGAGCTGCTCGCTGGGCGCGGCGACCGCGATCGTGATGCCCTGCGAGGACGCGTCGAAGCTCGCGGCCCCCGCGCGGTCGACGCCCGCGACCGCGAGCACGCCCGGGATGGTGGCGGGCGCGCCCACCTCGGTGGTGCCGCTCCCCCGGTTGCCCGCCGCCGCGACGACCACGACGTCGTGCTGGTAGGCGTAGAGGAACGCGCGGTCCCAGCTCTCGGGCCAGTCGAGCGAGTTGCGGGTGAGGGACATGTTGATGACGCTCGCGCCGTTGTCGACGGCCCAGCGGACGGCGTCGGCGATCTGCGCGTCCTCGTCGCGCGCGCCGGGCGTCGGGCCGCCGAGCGCGGCCGAGACGCTGAGGACGCTCGCGGCCGGGGCGACGCCGATGACGCCGGATCCCGTCCCCGTGCCGCGGCCCGCGAGCAGCGAGGCGACCATGGTGCCGTGCTCGCTGGAGGCGCCGACGGGCTTGGTGCCGTCCGCGGATCCGACGCCCGAGACGTCCGTGCCGCCCACGACCGCGCCGCGCAGGTCCGCGACCGAGGCGTCGATGCCCGTGTCGATGACGGCGATCTTCACGCCCTCGCCGCGCGTGGTCTGCCAGGCCTGCTCGACGCCGTAGTCGGCGAGCCAGTACTCGCGCTCGCGCACGGGATCCGCCTGGGCGGGCGTCGCCGCGGTGAGCGCGGCGACGAGGGCGAGGATCCCGACGGCGGCCGACCGCGCGAGGCGGCGCCCGGGCCGGGTCGACGCACGCGCGCCCGACTCGGGGATCACGGCGCGTCGTGGTCGGCGCACTCGCAGACGTCCGGCGACCAGGAGGCCCGGGCCAGCGCGATGTCGCCGATGGGGTTCACACCCGGGCCCGCGGCGAGCGCGTGGCCCGCGAGGGCGTGCAGGCACTTGACGCGCACGGGCATGCCGCCCGCCGAGACACCGGCGAGCTCGGGCACCACGAGGATCGACTCGCGGTCGGCGAGGTAGGACGCGTGGGCGGCGGCGTACGCGTCGCGCAGCGCCTCGTCGTCCGCGAGGTCGTTCTGCAGCTCGGCCATCACGTGCTCGGCCTCGAGGTGCGAGATGGCGGCCGTGGCGGCAGGGTGGCACAGGTAGTAGAGCGTGGGGAACGGCGTGCCGTCGGTGAGGCGCGGGGCGGTGCTCACGACGGTGGGGTTGCCGCAGACGCAGCGCGCGGCGATGCCGACCACGTCGCGCGCGGGGCGGCCGAGCTGGGCGGTGACCACGCGCACGTCGCGCTCGGAGGGCGGGTCGAAGGGGGGTCGGGTCACTGGTCGCCTCCCTGGACGGATCCCTGGAGCTGGTCGGGCGGGGCGTCGCTGAGGGCGCTCGTGAGCGCGGATCCGACGAGGGCCTGCACCCAGTCCTGCTTCGTCTCCTGCAGGTCGGCGCTGATGGGCGCGCCGTCCGGCGTCGTGGCGGCGTCGCCGGTCGCGGCGGGCAGCCCGCGGACGAGGTAGCTCGTCTCGCCGGGCATCACGTAGAAGAGGCGGTCGCGCACCTGGGCCTTGAGGAAGGCGGGGTCGTCGTAGCGGGCGCGCTGGTCCTGGAGCTGGGCGATGGTGCCCTTCTGGGCGTCCACCGCGCTCTGCAGGCTGCTGAGCTGCTGCCGCTGCTCGAGGTAGATGCGCAGGCCCGGCGCGAGCACGACGACCGTGAGGACGAGGAGCACGAGCACCATCACGGAGAACCCGGAGAAGCGCATGCTGCGGAGCCAGTTGCCCGCGGGGGCGTCGCCGTCGGGCAGGGCTACGGGGACGCGCTCGGTGCGCGGGCGCGGGGCGCGGCGGGCGCGGAGGGTGTCGAGGCCGGGGAAGCGGGCCATCGGTCCTCCTTCGTCGTGTGCGGATCGGGTTGTGCGGGGGGGGACGGCGATCCGCCCGCGCCGGGCGGGCGCGGGCGGACCGGCCGGGTCAGGCCTGGAAGCGCGGGAAGGCGCTGCGGCCGGCGTAGACCGCGGCGGCGCCGAGGTCCTGCTCGATGCGGAGGAGTTGGTTGTACTTCGCGACGCGCTCGCTGCGGGCGGGAGCGCCGGTCTTGATCTGGCCCGCGTCCAACGCGACCGCGAGGTCGGCGATGGTCGTGTCCTCGGTCTCGCCGGAGCGGTGCGAGAGCACGGTGGTGTAGCCGCTGCGCTGCGCGAGGCTGACCGCGTCGAGCGTCTCGGTGAGCGTGCCGATCTGGTTGACCTTCACGAGGATCGAGTTGGCGACGCCGCGCGTGATGCCGTCGGCGAGGCGCTTCGGGTTCGTGACGAAGAGGTCGTCGCCGACGATCTGCACCTTGGAGCCGAGCTCGGCGGTGAAGTGGTCGTAGCCGGCCCAGTCGTCCTCGTCCAGCGGGTCCTCGATGGTGATGAGGGGGTACGACGCGACGAGGTCGGAGAAGTACGCGGTCATGTGCGCGGCGTCGACCTTCTGGCCCTCGAACGTGTACGCGCCGTCGGAGTAGAACTCGCTGGACGCGACGTCGAGGCCGAGCGCGATCTGCTTGCCGGCGGTGAAGCCGGCGGAGTCGATGGCCTCCATGAGCAGGTCGAGCGCGGCGCGGTTGCTGTCGAGGTTCGGCGCGAAGCCGCCCTCGTCGCCGAGGCCGGTGGAGAGGCCCTTCTTCTTCAGCAGGCTCTTGAGCGCGTGGTACGTCTCGACGCCCCAGCGCAGTCCCTCGGAGAAGGTGGACGCTCCGACGGGCAGTAGCATGAACTCCTGGATGTCGACATTGGTGTCCGCGTGCGAGCCGCCGTTGATGACGTTGAGCATCGGCACGGGCAGCGTGTGCGCGTTTGGGCCGCCGAGGTAGCGGTAGAGGGGCAGCTCGGCCGAGTCGGCCGCGGCCTTCGCGACGGCCAGGGAGACGCCGAGGAGCGCGTTCGCGCCGAGGCGGGACTTGTTCTCGGTGCCGTCGAGCTCGATCATCGTGGCGTCGATGATGCGCTGGTCCGCGGCGTCGAGGTCCTGGATGGCCGGGCCGATCTCGTCGACGACGGCGGCGACGGCCTTCTGGACGCCCTTGCCCAGGTAGCGGCCCGCGTCGCCGTCGCGCAGCTCGTACGCCTCGAAGGCACCGGTGGAGGCGCCGGACGGGACGGCCGCGCGCGTGAACGTGCCGTCCTCCAGGAGCACCTCGACCTCGACGGTCGGGTTGCCCCGGGAGTCGAGGATCTCGCGTGCGTTGACTGCTTCGATGGCTGCCACGGATGGTCTCCTTGTGTTGCGGTGAGGGGGTGGGAAGTCGGGTCCATCCTAGCCGCGGGGTCGTTCCGGGCCGGGGGCGGCGGGGCCTGCGCGCAGGTGTCGCGCAGGTGGCGGATCAGCCGCGCGGGCCGCCGTCGAGCGGGCGCTCCTGCAGGGACGCGGCGTCGCCCGTGTCGGCGTCGACGGCCGCGAACGTGCGGAAGCCCTGCTGCTTGAGCGCCTCGAGGAGCGGCGCGACGTTCTTCGGCCGCAGCTCCAGGCGCACGCGCCGACCGGATGCGACCAGCTCGGCCTTGAGGCGCGCGAGCACGGCCACCGGGGTCCGCCTGTCGTGCACGAGCGCGATGGCGTCGGCGTCCTCCGCCGCGGGCAGGACGGCCAGGTCGACGATCCGCTCGAAGCCGATGGAGAAGCCGGCCGCCGGCACGTCCTGGCCGAGGAAGCGGCCGATCATGCCGTCGTAGCGTCCGCCGCCGCCCACCGAGCTGCCGGACGCCGGGTGCGCGATCTCGAAGATCGTGCCCGTGTAGTAGCCCATGCCGCGCACGAGGGTCGGGTCGAAGCGGAGCGTGACGCCATCCGGCAGGCCGACGAGCGCGCCCGCGAGGGTCTCGAGGTCGGCGACCGCGTCGGGGTCGACGCCGTCGGGGAGGATCTCGGTGATCGCCTCGGCCGTGAGCGGCACGCCGCCGTCGGCGAGCGCGGGCTCGATGCGCTCGAGGATGCCGCCGAGCACCGCCGCCGCGTCCGCGCCGCCCTCGGCGAGCTCCGCCACCACGCCCGCCGCGCCGATCTTGTCGAGCTTGTCGATGCTGATGAGCGCCTGCGCCTGGCGGTCGGGTGCGAAGCCGCAGAAGCCGAGGATCCCGGCGAGGAGGCGCCGGTCGTTGACGCGGATGGTGCAGCCCGTGAGGCCGAGGGCCGCGAGCGTGGCGGCGGTGGCGGAGATCAGCTCGACCTCGGCCAGCTGGCCGGCCTCGCCGATGATGTCGATGTCGCACTGCATGAACTGGCGGTAGCGGCCCTTCTGCGGGCGCTCGGCCCGCCAGACGGGCGCGGCCTGGATCGACCGGAAGACGCCCGGCAGCTCCGCGCGGTGCGAGGCGTAGAAGCGCGCGAGCGGCACCGTGAGGTCGAAGCGCAGCCCGAGGTCGGAGAGCGCGAGCACGTCACCGGCGTCGGCCGCCGCGTGCAGGTCGTCGCCCGAGAGGCCGCGCTTCAGCACCGAGTAGGCGAGCTTCTCGTTGTCGCCGCCGAGGCCCGCGTGCAGCCGACCGGACTCCTCGACCACGGGCGTCTCGATCTCGTCGAAGCCGTGGGCGCGGTAGGTGCGGCGGATGATCGCGAGCGCCTGCTCGCGACGGGCCTTCTCGGCGGGCAGGAAGTCGCGCATGCCGCGGGGCGGCGTGATCTGCTGGGGCATCCCCCGATTCTGTCAGTCGGCGCGGTGCCGGTCGGGCGACCCGGGCGGGCGCGGGCGGTCCGGCAGGTCGAGCCAGGGCCGGATCCGCGGGACGAACGCGTCGACGAGCGCCTCGAAGCCGCGCATGGCCCGCACGCGGTCGCCGGAGATCACGAAGTCGAGCTGCAGGCCGCAGGAGCCGGCCTGCAGGAGGTCGGCGGTGTCGATCGCGACGTCCTCGGGCACGCCGTGGGTGACCATCCACTCGAGCCCGAACCGCCGCCACGCCGCGACGCTCGCGATGGCGTGGGGGCGGACGACGCCGTCCCGGGTGCGCAGGAGCGCGGCCTCGAACTCGAGCCGCTGGAAGTCGCGGTTGACGTCGGTGAGGCGCCACCGCCACGCCTGCGTCGCCCACGCGCGGAGCTCCGTCGCGGGGATCGCGCGCGGATCGCCCGCCGCCATCTCCGCCTGCCGCTGGTCGATGGCGTCCATCGCGGCCTCGAGCAGCCGCTCCTTGGACCCGAAGTGGTAGACGAGCACGAAGGTGCTCTCGCCGAGCGCGTCGGCGAGCCCGCGGAAGGTGACCGACTGGAGCGGGTGCCCGCGCAGGTGGTCGAGGATGTGGGCCAGCAGGTCCTGGCGGCGATGCGGATCCGGGGCTGCCACGCCCTCACCATAACAAGCGTGATGGACCGAGGGCGAAGGCCGTTAGCGTGTGAGCGCCCAGAGCTGTCCGCCGTCTCCTTCGGGTGGAGGCGACGGACATGGCGCCCCGGGATCGGGTAAATCTCGGGCGACGCCCCCGCGGGCCGGACCTCGCCTCAGGCGCTCCGGCCCGCGCCGGGGGACGCGTCGCCACCGTCGGCCCCATCGTGGATGCCGCCGTCGCCGGGAGCCCGCCCCTCCGCCGGGATCTCCGCCGCCTGGATCTCCGCGGTCAGCGACCGCAGCGTCGTCCGCAGCGCGCGCTCCGCGTCGAGCCCGCGCGATCGCGCGGAGACCACGACCGCGAGCAGCAGCCGCCCGAGGTCGTCCTCGTCGTCGACGGGGATCGCGGCCGGCGCGTCCGCCTCCAGCAAGCTGACGCGCTCCGCCCGGCCGAGCAGCTTGTCGGCGAGCGCGAGGGACGGCATGCCCATCGGGATCCCGTCGACGACGCTCGTGCGCGCGGACTTCTCCCGGTCCTTGGCGGCGCCCCAGACGCGCAGCACCTCCTCGACGGTGTCGGCGCGCTCGTCGCCGAAGACGTGCGGGTGGCGGCGCACCATCTTGTCCGTCGCGGTGCGCGCCACGTCGGCGAGGTCGAAGCCCTCGCCCTCCGTGCGCGCGATGTCGGCGTGGAAGACGACCTGGAGGAGCACGTCGGCGAGCTCCTCGCGCATGCCCGGCACGTCGTCGGTCTCGATGGCCTCGACGAGCTCGTGGCTCTCCTCGAGGAGGTACGGGACGAGCGTCCGGTGCGTCATCCCCCGGTTCCAGACGCAGCCGTCGGGGGCCCGGAGGACGGCCATGGCGGCGGCCAGCTCCGCGACGGCGTCCCCGGCGGGTCCGGCCCCGAGGCCGGTGTCGTCGGCGAATGCGGACGGGGACGCGGGCTCGCTCATCCCGCCATCCTCGCACCGGGCCGCCGGTAGGCTCGTCGTCGGTGTGCCGGGAAGTCTGGTCGGCGGCGGGTGACCGTCTCCCCCTCCCCCGACCCCGGAAGGCCCCATGACCTCCCTCATCCGCTCCGAGCGCGTCGCCGCCGGGCTCCTCCTCCTCGCGGCCGTCGTCGGCCTCGTCGTCGCGAACACGCCCGCCGGGCCCGGCCTCCTCGCGTGGGCCGACGGGCACGTCGCCCTCCCCGCGATCGGCGTCGACCTGTCGCTCCGGCACTGGGTCAGCGACGGCCTGCTCGTGGTCTTCTTCTTCATCGTCGCCGTGGAGCTCAAGCACGAGTTCCTCGCGGGCGGGCTCAACAGCGTCTCGCGCGCCCTCGTGCCCGCCATCGCGGCGGTCGGCGGCGTGGTGGTGCCCGCGGGCGTCTACCTCGCGATCACGGCGGGCAGCGGTCTCGAGCGCGGCTGGCCCGTGCCGACCGCGACCGACATCGCCTTCGCGCTGGGCGTCCTCGCGGTGTTCGGCCGCGGGCTGCCCGCCGCCGTGCGCGTGTTCCTGCTCGCGCTGGCCGTGCTCGACGACCTCATCGCCATCGGGATCATCGCGGTCTTCTTCACGACTGACCTCGACCTGGGCGCGCTCGGCCTCGCCGTCGTGGGCGTCGTCCTGTTCGCGGTGGTCGGGCGCCTGGGCGTCGGGCGGACGGGTGCCGCGCGGATCGCCGTGGTCGCGCCGCTGGTGCTCATCGCGCTCGTCACGTGGTGGGCGACGCTCTCCTCGGGGGTCCACGCGACCATCGCGGGCGTCGCGCTCGGCTTCGCGCTCCCCCGCCTCTCCGGCCTGCGCGCGGCGCATGCGCTCGAGCCCGTCTCCAACGGCATCGTCCTGCCGCTGTTCGCGTTCTCCGCGGCGCTCGTCGCGATCCCCGCGATCGGCCTCGCGGAGCTCGCGCCGGCCTTCTGGGGCATCGCGCTCGCGCTGCCGCTCGGCAAGCTCGTGGGGATCACGGCGGGCGGGCTGCTCGGCGCGTGGATCGCGCGGCGTCGCGGATCCGCCGCGGGGCTCGCCGCGGGGCTCGCCGTGCCCGACCTCGTGACCGTGTCGCTCCTCGGCGGCATCGGCTTCACGGTGTCGCTGCTGATGAGCGAGCTCGCGTTCGCCGGCCTCGACGAGGTGCGCGACGAGGGCACGCTCGCGGTGCTGCTGGGATCCGGCGTCGCGATCGTCGCGGCGGCCGTCACGCTGTCGATCCGCAGCCGCCGCGCCCGCCGTGACGGCGCCGCCGATGACGACGACGCGACGCACGACGACTTCCCGGCGCACGCCGTCGGCGGACCGGCCCGCGCCTAGGCGCCGACCGGCCCGCCACCGGGATCAGGACTTCGGCGCGGACTCCTTCGCGGCCGGCGCCGGCTCCACCACAAAGACGGCGTCGAGCAGCTGCCGCACCCAGTCGACCAGCTCGGCGTCGGGCAGCGGCTCGCCGTCGCGCTTGGGCAGCGGCACCGTGACCGCGTTGGTCTGCGCGAACAGCCGGCTGCCCGGGTACATGCGCTGCAGGCGCACCTGCTTGCTGTCCGCGAGGTCGGCCGGCGCGATGCGCAGGTTCGGCCCCATCGCGACGACCTCGCTGAGCCCGGCCCGCTGCGCGACGCGACGCAGGCGCGAGACCCGCACCAGGTTGTCGACCTCCACGGGCGGCTCGCCGTAGCGGTCCGCCAGCTCCTCGATGACCCGGTCGATCTGGTCGTCCGTCGCCGTGGGCGAGGCCGCGGTGGAGAGCTTCTGGTACGCCTCGAGGCGCAGCCGCTCGCTGTCGACGTACTCCTCGGGGATGTGCGCGTCGACCGGCAGCTCGAGCCGCAGCTCGGTCTGGCCCTCCGCGACGTCGCCGCGGAAGGTCGAGACGGCCTCGCCGATCATGCGCAGGTACAGGTCGAAGCCCACGCCCTGGATGTGGCCGGACTGCTCGCCGCCCAGCAGGTTGCCCGCGCCGCGGATCTCGAGGTCCTTGAGCGCGACCTGCATGCCGGATCCCAGCTCGTTGTTCGCCGCGATGGTGGACAGGCGGTCGTGCGCCGTCTCAGACAGCGGCTTGTCGGCGTCGTAGAGGAAGTACGCGTACGCGCGCTCCCGCCCGCGGCCGACGCGCCCGCGCAGCTGGTGCAGCTGGCTGAGGCCGTACTTGTCGGCCCGGTCGATGATGAGCGTGTTCGCGTTGGCGATGTCGAGGCCGGTCTCGATGATGGTGGTCGACACGAGCACGTCGAACTTCCGCTCCCAGAAGTCGACGATGACCTGCTCGAGCATCGACTCGCTCATCTTGCCGTGGGCCACCGCGACGCGCGCCTCGGGCACCAGCTCGGCCAGCTCCGACGCGACCCGATTGATGCTCGACACGCGGTTGTGCACGAAGAACACCTGGCCCTCGCGCAGCAGCTCGCGGCGGATGGCGGCGGCGATCTGCTTCTCGCTGTTCGGGCCCACGAAGGTGAGGATCGGGTGCCGGTCCTCCGGCGGCGTCGCGAGCGTCGACATCTCGCGGATGCCGGTGACCGCCATCTCGAGCGTGCGCGGGATCGGCGTGGCCGACATCGCGAGGATGTCGACGTTGGCCTTGAGCTTCTTCAGCGCGTCCTTGTGCTCGACGCCGAAGCGCTGCTCCTCGTCGATGATGACGAGGCCGACGTCCTTGAACGCGATTCTGCCAGTGAGGAGGCGGTGGGTGCCGATGACGACGTCGACCGAGCCGTCCTCGAGGCCCTTGATGGTCTCGCGCGACTCCTTGTCGGTCTGGAACCGGCTGAGCTGGCGCAGGTGCACGGGGAACCCGGCGAAGCGCTCGGAGAAGGTCTCGAAGTGCTGCTTCACGAGCAGCGTCGTCGGCACGAGCATCACGACCTGCTTGCCGTCCTGCACGGCCTTGAACGCGGCGCGCACGGCGATCTCGGTCTTGCCGAAGCCGACGTCGCCCGAGACGAGGCGGTCCATGGGGATGGGGCTCTCCATGTCGCGCTTGACCTCGTCGATGACGGTGAGCTGGTCGGGCGTCTCCATGAAGGGGAACGCCTCCTCGAGCTCGCGCTGCCACGGGGTGTCCGGCGGGAAGGAGTGCCCGCGCGACGCCATGCGCGCGGAGTAGAGCTTCACGAGCTCGACCGCGATGTCGCGCACGGCCCGGCGGGCCTTGCCCTTCGCGGCGGCCCAGTCGCTGCCGCCCATCTTGCTGAGGGCGGGCTCCTCCCCGCCGACGTAGCGGCTGAGGAGGTCGAGCTGGTCGGTGGGCACGAAGAGCTTGTCGCCCGGGTAGCCGCGCTTCGAGGGCGCGTACTCGATGACGAGGTACTCGCGCCGGGTCTTCACCGCGTTGCGGCCGCCCGAGGAGACCTCGCGCTGCGTCAGCTCCACGAAGCGGCCGATGCCGTGCGTGGTGTGCACGACGTGGTCGCCGGGCTTGAGCTGCAGCGGATCCACCACGTTCTTGCGCCGGGTGGCGAGCTTCTTGACCTGGCGGCTGTCGTAGCCGGCGGCCCGGCCGTAGAACTCGCTCTCGGTGAGGAGCGCGAGCTTGACCTCGGGCATCTCGAAGCCCGCGTCGATGGCCGAGCGGAGGAGGTAGGCGATGCCGGGCTCGGGCTCGGCGGGGAACTCCTCGACCACGCGCGCCGGGACGCCCGCCTCGCGGAGCACCGTGTCCGCGCGCTCGACGAGGCCGGATCCCTGGGCGACGACGCCCACGCTCCACCCGGCCGCGAGGCGCTCGCGCGCGTGCTCGATGGCGCCGTCGGCGTTGCCCGCGAAGCTCGGCACGGGATCCGCCTGGATGCGCACGGTCATGACCTCGTCGATCCCGAGGTCCTCCGGCAGCACGTCATTGGCCTGGAAGCCCGAGAGGGTCCACCAGCGGCGCGGGCCGCGGGCGTCCCGAAGGCGGCCGAGCGAGAGGAAGTCGCCGGACGCGAGGTCGATGGGCGCCTGCGCGCCCGCCGTGGCGGCGTTCCACGCGGCGTCGAGGAACTCGCGGTTCGTGTCGGCGAGGCTCTGCGCACGGGTGGACACGCGCTCGGGCGAGACGACGGCGATGGCCGCGTCCACCGGCAGGTAGTGCGTGACGGGGACGAGCTTGTCGACGAGCGCGGGCGCCAGCGACTCCATGCCCTCCACCGGGATGCCCTCGGCGATCTTCGCGAGCATCTGCTGCAGGTTCGGGAACTCGTGCTGCATCTCGCGGGCGCGCTGGCGCACGGGCGCGCTCAGCAGCAGCTCGCGGCTCGGCGGCAGCTCCACCGAGGTGATCTCCTCCTCGAGCGAGCGCTGGTCGGCGACCGCGAACGGCCGCATCTGGTCGACCTCGTCGCCGAAGAACTCGATGCGCACGGGGTGGTCGGAGACGGGCGGGAAGACGTCGAGGATGCCGCCGCGCACCGCGAACTCGCCGCGTCGTGTGACCATGTCGACGCGCGAGTACGCGAGGTCGACCAGGCGCACGGCGAGCTCGGAGAGGTCGTGCCCGCGGCTGCCGGTGGCGAGCTGCACGGGCGCGAGCTCAGTGAGGTTGTCGGCGACGGGCTGCAGGGCCGCGCGCACCGAGGCGACGATCACGAGCGGGCGCACCTGGTCGGCCGGCACCTCGCGGGCCCCCTGGCCGAGCGCGGCGTGCCACTGCTCCATGCGGCGGAGCGCGTGGATCCGCTTGCCGACGATCTCCGCGCTCGGGCTGAGCCGCTCGTGCGGCAGCGTCTCCCACGCGGGGAACTCGAGGATCTCGGCGTCCGGCAGCACGGCAGCGAGACTGCGGCGCATGCCCTCGGACTCGCGACCGGTGGCGGTGACGACGAAGAGGCACCCCGGGATGCCGCGCTGGATGCGCTGGCGCAGGAGCCCCGCGAGCAACGGCCCCTGGAGCCCCTCGGTGAGGGAGAAGTCGGCGTCGCGGGAGGCCGATGCGAGGGCGTCGTCGAACGTGGAGGCGCGCGAGAGCGCCGGGATCAAGCCCTGGAGGATCACCAGATGATCGTACGCGCCGCCACCGACGCGCTCGCCGTCGTCCGCCGTGGGCGGACGCGCGGGCCGCACGCCGGACCCGCCCCGCGGTTCAGGACGCGGCGGTGTGGAAGCGCAGCTGCGCGGCGATGAGGCCGTCGGAGGCGATCATCTCCACGGCGTCGGCCGCGTCCTCCAGCACGTTGGGCAGCACCTGCCGCTCGGTGGAGGAGAAGGGCTTGAGCACGAAGTCGGCCGCGTCCTGACGGCCGGGCGGGCGGCCGATGCCGATGCGCACGCGCGTGAAGTCGCCCGTGCCCGCGGAGGAGATGATATCGCGGATCCCGTTGTGCCCGCCGTGCCCGCCGCCCTGCTTGAGCTTCATGGAGTCGAACGGGATGTCGAGCTCGTCGTGCGCGACCACGAGCTGCGCGGGCTCGAGCGAGAAGTACTTGAGGAGGTTCGCGACCGGGCCGCCGGACAGGTTCATGAACGAGCTCGGCTTCGCGAGGATGAGCTTCGGCCCGCCGGGGACCGCCCGCCCCTCCGCGACCTGCGCGTTGGCGCGGTGCGACCGGAAGGTGGCGCGCATCCGGTCGGCGAGCACGTCGAGCGCCATCTGGCCGACGTTGTGCCGCGTGCCCGCGTACTGCGGGCCGGGGTTGCCGAGGCCGACCACGAGCAGGGTCCGGTCGTCCACGTGCGCTCTCCTCGGTAGGTCGATCGCATCCGGGACGGATGCGCGGAGCCCGCCGGCCGCGGCCGGTGATCCCGGACGGCGGCCGACGGGCTCCGTGGTGCTGGTCGTGCTGTGGTGCTGGTCGTGCGTGCGGCCGGGGCCGCGGGGATGCTACTTGTCGTCGCCCGACTGGTCGCCGGTGGCGCCCTCGTCGGTGACCGCGACGTCCGCGTCGCCCTCGGCCACGACGTCCTCGTCGACCGCGTCGGTCGTGAGGTCGAGCTGGGGCACGGAGATCGCGACCACGAGGGTCTCGGGGTCGGTGACGAGGTTGGCGCCGGCGGGGAGGTCGACCTGGCCGGCCGTGACCTGGGTGCCCTCCTCGAAGCCCTCGATGGAGACGGTGAAGCGCTCCGGGATGTGGGTGGCCTCGACGTCGACGGTGATGGACGTGTTCTCGAGGTTGTGGATCGTACCGGGGTAGGACTCGCCCTCGACGTGGATCGGGACCTCGACCTCGACGCGCTCGCCCTGGCGGACGACGATGAGGTCGACGTGCTCGATGATCTGGCGCACGGGGTCCTTCTGGACGTCCTTCACGAGCACCAGCTGGGGCGTGCCCGCGATGTCGAGCGTGATGATCTGGTTGGCCTTGCGGATGATGAGCATGAGCTCGTGGCCCGGCAGCGTGACGTGCTGCGGGTCGGTGCCGTGGCCGTAGATGACCGCGGGGATCTTGCCGATCGCGCGGATCTTGCGGGCCGCGCCCTTGCCGAACTGCGTGCGCAGCTCCGCGGTGAGGTTGTTGTCAACCATGGTGTCGCTCCAATTGCGGCCCGTGAGGGCTCGCGTCGTGTGCCTGTGTCTGCTCGAACGCTTGCGCGTGAGGAATGAGGTGCGAGCCCCGTCCACCGCGTCGATAACGGACCGCCGCCGCGCTCGCGCGCGGCCCCTGCGATCCCTCGCCGAAGTTCAACCCCCGATCCTACCGGACGGAGGGCTCCCCGGTCGACGCGTCCCCGGCGGCCGCGGGCGACGGGGATCCCGGCGCGGGCGGCGTGGACTGCCCGACCCGCAGCCGCAGGCCGTCGTGGACGCCGTCGACGACGTCCTCGAACGCGACCGGCGTGCCGAGCGTGGCCGACACATAGACGCTCACGACGGTCGCGAGCGACAGGAACGCGTCGTCGACCGTGACCCCGGCCGGGCGACCGGTACGCAGCGCGTCGGCGATGTCGTTGTACTGGCGGTAGTGGCCCTCCAGGTACGTGTTGTCGAGGCGCGGCGAGCGCGGCAGGTCGGCGGCGTGGATCTCCAGCTCGGCGTCGTTGCGCACGTCCGCCTGCGCGGGCACGCCCGACTCGGGCGCGGCGTGGAAGTAGGTGAGGGATCCCGCCTCGATGACGGCGGATCCGCGCGTGCCCTGCACCTGCACGCGGGTGTCGAGGCCCGGGTAGCCGGCGGTGGTCGCCTGCAGCGTCGCGAGGGCGCCGGAGGCGAACCTGATCACGGCGACCGCGACGTCCTCGACCTCGATGCCGTCGTGCGCGAGCAGCGCGGTCTGCGCGTAGACCTCGACCGGCCGGCCGAGGTAGGAGACGAGCAGGTCGAGCGTGTGGACGCCCTGGTTCATCAGGGCGCCGCCGCCGTCGAGGTCCCACGTGCCGCGCCAGTGGCCGGAGTCGTAGAAGCCCTGGCTGCGCCACCACGGCGCGCTGGCGACCGCGGTGGTGAGGCGGCCGAGGCGACCGGAGCGCACAGCGCGGTCGACGATCACGCTCGACGGGTTGAAGCGGTGCTGGCTGATGACGGTCGAGAGGATCCCGCGCCCGGCGGCCTCGCGCGCGAGCTCGGCGATGCGGCGGCCGCGCGCCAGGTCGACGTCGAGCGGCTTCTCGATGACCACGTGGAGGCCGGCGGCGAGCGCCTCCTCGGCGAGGCCGATGTGCAGGCCGCTGGGGGTGCAGATGACGACGAGCTCGGCGGCGTCCGCGCGGATCATGTCGCCGAGGTGCGCGAAGACGCGCGGGCGGTCGGCGCGCAGCTCCTCGACCACCACGTCGGCGAGCTCGTCGGCCGTGGCGGCCGAGACGTCCACGAGCGCGGCGACGCGGAACTCGGGGTGCTCGGCGAGGACGCGCGCGTGGTGCGTGCCGATGACGCCGCAGCCGACGATCGCGACGCGGATGGGCTCGTGGATGGCGGCCGCGGGCGCCCCCTCCGCGCCGGCGGCCGGGGCCGCGTCGGCGCGGTGCACGTCCGCACGGGGCGCATCGGCGTCAGACCGCGCCTCGCGGACGACCGCGGGGACGTCCGCCTCGGGCACCGCGGCGGCGGGCTCGGTCGAGGTGGCGGGCGCGTCGTCGACCCGGCCCGGAGACGCCGTGCGCCCGCCCGGCAGCAGCTCGCGGACGGCCGCGTCGGCGAGCGCGACGGGATCGTCGGTGATGTCGAGCGTGATGCCCTGCTCGTCGTCGCCGAGCGGCTCGAGCGTGCGCAGCTGCGACGCGAGGAGGCTCGACGGCATGAAGTGGCCCTCGCGGGAGCCGAGGCGCTCGGCGAGCAGCTCGTGGTCGCCGGCCAGGTGCACGAAGACGGCGTCGGGCGCGGCGGCGCGGAGGGCGTCGCGGTAGGAGCGCTTGAGCGCGCTGCACGCGACGACGGGCCCGCCCTCAGGGCGGCCGGCGAGTTCCCGGCCCACCCGCTCGAGCCAGGGGCGGCGGTCGTCGTCGTCGAGCGCGTGGCCCGCGGCCATCTTGCGGCGGTTGGCCTCGGGGTGCAGGTCGTCGCCGTCGATGAAGGGGACGCCTGCGTCCTGGGCGAGGATCTCGCCCACCGTCGACTTGCCGGATCCGGAGACCCCCATCACGATCACGGGCGGGAACGGGCGGACGGCGTCGATGCGGATCACTCCCTGCGGTTCGGTGAGGAACTCGTGCGGCGCTCCGTGTGGGTGCGCTCGTCCATCCTACGAGACGCTCCCCGCCGCCCCGCTGACGGTCGGGAGCCCGGGCGTAGCCTGATGGCGACTGTCGACAAGGAGGCATCAGATGTCAGATGACCAGCAGGCCACGGCGAACATCGGGGTGGTGGGGCTCGCGGTGATGGGGTCGAACCTCGCCCGCAATCTCGCCAGCCGCGAGGGCAACACGGTCGCGGTGTACAACCGCACGACCCAGAAGACCACCGACCTCGTCGAGGAGCACCCCGAGGCGGGCTTCGTCGCCGCCACCACGATCGAGGAGTTCGCCGCCTCGCTGCAGCGTCCCCGCACCGCGATCATCATGGTCAAGGCCGGGCGCGGCACGGACGCCGTCATCGAGCAGCTGACCGAGGCGTTCGAGGAGGGCGACATCATCGTCGACGGCGGCAACGCGCTGTTCACCGACACGATCCGCCGCGAGAAGGAGGTCCGCGCGAAGGGCCTCCACTTCGTCGGCGCCGGCATCTCCGGCGGCGAGGAGGGCGCGCTCAAGGGCCCGAGCATCATGCCCGGCGGCACCGCGGAGGCGTACGAGACGCTCGGCCCCATCCTCGAGTCGATCGCCGCGGTCGCGGAGGGCAAGCCCTGCGTGACCCACATCGGCACAGACGGCGCCGGCCACTTCGTAAAGATGATCCACAACGGCATCGAGTACGCCGACATGCAGCTCATCGCCGAGTCGTTCGACCTGCTGCGCCGCGTCGGCGGCCACGAGCCGGACGCCATCGCGGACGTGTTCGAGGAGTGGAACGGGGGCGACCTCGAGTCGTACCTCATCGCGATCACGGCCGAGGTGCTCCGCCAGACGGACGCCGCCACGGGCAAGCCGCTCGTCGACGTCATCGTCGACCAGGCCGGGTCCAAGGGCACGGGTGTCTGGACCGTCCAGAACTCGGTGGGCCTCGGCGTGCCGGTGGGCGGGATCGCGGAGGCCGTGTTCGCGCGCGCCGTGTCCTCGAAGCCCGAGCAGCGGAAGGCCGTGCAGGCCACCATCACGAGCCGGCCGGAGATCCAGCCCGGCGGCGACACCTTCGAGGACGACGTGCGCGCCGCGCTCTACGCGAGCAAGGTCGTCGCGTACGCGCAGGGCTTCGACGCGATCATCGCCGGCGCGAAGGAGTACGGCTGGCACATCGACAAGGGCAAGGTCGCGGAGATCTGGCGCGGCGGCTGCATCATCCGCGCCCAGTTCCTCAACCGCATCGTCGGGGCGTACGAGAAGGACTCCGGCCTCGCGACGCTCCTCGAGGACCCGTACTTCGCCAAGGCCGTCGCCGACGGCGAGCAGGCCTGGCGCCGGGTCGTCTCAGTCGCCGCGCTGTCGGGGATCCCGGTGCCCGGCTTCGCGTCGGCGCTGAGCTACTACGACTCGCTCGCCTCCGAGCGCCTGCCCGCCGCCCTCGTGCAGGGCCAGCGCGACTTCTTCGGCGCGCACACGTATCACCGCACCGACAAGGAGGGCACCTTCCACACGCTGTGGTCCGGCGACCGCTCCGAGGTAGAGGCGGAGGACACGCACTAGCCCGTCCGCTGACCGTCGCCGACGCCCCGCCGCCCCTCGCGGGCGGCGGGGCGTCTGTCACACTGGGGCGGATGGACGAGGACGAGCACCCCGAGCTCGCGGGCTACGAGCCGCACCGCCCGCGGAGCCTGCGCAGCAAGCGCACGCTGCTCGTGATGCGGGTCGTGGTCGTGGTCGGGATCGTGAGCCTGCTGCTCCCCGGCGTCGTCACCATGGTGCGCGTGGGCGCGAGCACGGCCGACATGGCGTGCGCCGACTTCGTGGCGTACGAGCGGCCCGACTCCCCCTCCTACGAGGTGCGGTTCCAGCTGTTCGGCCCCGGCGTCGTGGGCTACGAGTGCTACACGAAGTACGCGTTCGGCGGCGACGAGCACATCACGTCGCTCGGGCTCATCCCCTCGGGGCGGGTCGCGCGCGAGGTCGTCGAGCGGAACTCCCGGGACTGATCCCGCGACCGGCGCTGGGGCCTAGGCCGCGCCGTCGAACATGCTCGTGACGGATCCGTCGTCGAAGACCTCGTGGATCGCGCGGGCCAGCAGCGGCGCGATGGGCAGCACCGTGAGCTTGTCCCAGCGCTTCTCCTCGGGGATCGGGAGCGTGTCCGTGACCACGACCGAGTCGATGTGGGGGCTGTTCAGGATCTGCGTGGCCGGGTCCGAGAAGACCGCGTGCGTGGCCGCGACGACGACGCCCGTGGCGCCGTTCTTCTTCAGCGCCTCGGCGGCGGACACGATGGTGCGGCCGGTGTCGATGAGGTCGTCCACCAGGAGGCACACGCGGCCGGAGACGTCGCCGACGATCTCGTGCACGGTGACCTGGTTGTGCACCTTCGGGTCGCGGCGCTTGTGGATGATGGCGAGCGGGGCGCCGAGCTTGTCGCTCCAGATGTCGGCGACGCGCACGCGGCCCATGTCGGGCGAGACGACCGTGAGGGTCGTGGAGTCGAGCACCGAGCGCATGTGCTCGAGGAGCACGGGCATCGCGAAGAGGTGGTCGACGGGGCCGTCGAAGAAGCCCTGGATCTGCGCGGCGTGCAGGTCGACCGACATGATGCGGTCGGCGCCGGCGGCCTTGAAGAGGTCGGCGACGAGGCGGGCGGAGATCGGCTCGCGGCCGCGGCCCTTCTTGTCCTGCCGGGCGTACGGGTAGAACGGGGCGACCACGGTGATGCGCTTGGCCGAGGCCCGCTTCATCGCGTCGACCATGATGAGCTGCTCCATGAGCCACTCGTTGATGGGCGCCGTGTGCGACTGGATGACGAACGCGTCGCTGCCGCGCACGCTCTCGTCGTACCGGATGTAGAGCTCGCCGTTGGCGAAGGTCCGCGCGTCCGTGTGCACGAGGCTCGTCTCGAGCTCCTGGGCGATCTGCTCGGCGAGCTCGGGGTGCGCGCGACCCGTGACGATCACGAGACGCTTCTCTCCGGCGGTCTTGATTGCGGACATGGGACTCCGTCTCGTCAGTGCTGCTCGGTGTGCTCGGTCCCGGACGGAACGTCCTGGTGCCCTTCGGCGGCCTCGACGGCGGCCCGAGCCTCGGGGGTGCCCGGTCGTTTCGCCTCGGTCCAGCCGACCATGTTGCGTTGCGGCGCCACCGAGATGCCGAGTGCGCCGGGCGGGACGTCCTTGCGGATGACGGCACCGGCACCCGTGTAGGAGCCGGTACCGATCCTAACCGGTGCGACGAGCACGTTCCGCGAGCCGATGTGCACGTGGTCGCCCACCTCGCTGCGGTGCTTCGTGTGCCCGTCGTAGTTCGCGAAGACCGCTCCCGCGCCGATGTTCGTGTGCGCGCCGATCGTCGCGTCGCCGACGTAGCTGAGGTGCGGGACCTTGCTGTGCTCGCCGATCTCCGCGTTCTTCGTCTCGACGTACGCGCCGATCTTGCCGTCGTCGCCGAGGCGCGTGCCGGGCCGCAGGTACGAGAACGGGCCGACCGTCGCGCGGGCGCCGATGACGGCCAGCTCGGCGTCGGTGCGGCGGACCACGGCGTCCTCGCCGACCTCGGTGTCGCGGAGGGTCGTGTCGGGGCCGACCGTGGCGCCGGCGGCGACCGTGGAGGCGCCGAGGATCTGGGTGCCCGGGAGGACGGTGACGTCGGTGGCGAGCGTGGCCTTGACGTCGATCCAGGTGGTGCGCGGATCCTGGATCGTCACGCCCGCGAGCTGCCAGCGCCGGATGATGCGCGCGTTGAGCTCGGTCGCCGCGGCCGTGAGCTGGACGCGGTCGTTGATGCCGGCGACGAGCCAGCTGTCGCGCACCGGCAGGCCCTCGATGGCGCCGCCCGCGCGACGGATCACGTCGGCCGCGTCGGTGAGGTACTTCTCGCGCTGCGCGTTGTCAGTGCCGATCGCGCCGAGGGTCTGCCGGAGCGCCTCGGCGTCGAAGACGTAGACGCCCGCGTTGACCTCGTCGATGCGGAGCTGGTCGCCGGTCGCGTCCTTCTGCTCGACGATCGCCTCGAACGCGCCGTCCTGGCCGCGGATGATGCGGCCGTTGCCGGTCGGGTCGTCGAGGCGGGCGGTGAGGAGGGTGAGGTCGTTGCGCGCCTGGCGGTGCGCGGAGACGAGCGAGCGGAGGGTCGCGGCGTCGAGCAGGGGCACGTCGCCCGAGAGCACGACGACCTGGCCCGTGAAGCCCTCGGGCAGGGCCGTGATGCCCACCTCGACCGCGCGGCCGGTGCCGGGGATCTCGTCCTGGTCGACCACGAGGGCCTCGGGCGACAGCGCGCGCACGACCTCGACCACCTGGTCACGGTCGTGGCGGACGACCGTGACGATGTGGCGCGCGCCGAGCTCCTCCGCTGTCGCGAGCACGTGGCCGACGAGCGGCAGGCCGGCGAGCGGGTGCAGGACCTTGGGGAGGCGCGAGCGCATGCGGGTGCCCTGGCCGGCGGCGAGGATCACGACCGCGATGGAGGGGCTGCGCGGCTCGCCGTCGACGTCGAGCTCGCCCGTCACGATGGGGATCTCGCGGGTCGTCGGCGTGATGTCTGAGTCGGTCATGGCGATCTCCCTGATCCTCGTACGTCTGTCCGGCGCGGCCGGCGGGCGTGGCTCCGCCCCCAGGATTCGAACCTGGACCTCACAGCTCCAAAGGCTGAAGTGCTGCCGTTACACCAAGGCGGACCGCTCACGGTCCGGCCGTGCGCACGACGAGTCTGCCAGAGGTGCCCGGACGCGGAGACCGGGACGCGGTGGGCGCTCAGGCCCCGCGCGCGCGGCGCCGGCGGAGGACGCCGCGGATCCGCAGCACCAGGAGGAGCGCGCCGCCGACCGCGAGCCCCATGGCCCCGCCGACGAGGACGCGCGCGTCGAACGCGCCCTGCTGGAACGGCCAGACCTGGCTGGCGAGGGCGGCGATCCCGAGCAGGAGCGGGGTGAGCACCGCCGCGACGACGGCCTCCTGCCACGGGACCCTGCGCTCGGCCCCGTGCCGTCGGTCGTGGATCGTGGTGCCGACGAGGGCGCCCCACATCGGCAGCACGAGACCCAGGTTCGCGACCGGGACGAGGAGGAGGGCGACGAGGAGGGCCAGCGCGGCCCCGCCCACGTACCACCACGGCATGACGGAGCGGACGGAGGGGAGGTCGGCCATGGTCCTCACGCTAGCGACCGGGCGGACGCCCCGGACCGGCATGATGGGGGGATGCCCAGCCGCGACGAGGTCGACCGCATCGTCCACGCATGGCGGCGCGAGCGGCCCGACCTCGACTTCTCCCCGCTCGAGGTGCTGTCACGCGTCGGCCGCCTGGCGCGGCTGCTGGAGCGTGCGCGGCGGTCGGCGTTCCAGGAGTCGGAGCTGGAGTCGTGGGAGTTCGACGTGCTGTCGGCGCTGCGGCGGGCGGGCGATCCGTATCAGCTCAGCCCCAAGGCCCTGCTGCAGCAGACGCTCGTCTCCTCGGGCACCATGACGAACCGCATCGACCGGCTCGTGGCGCGCGGGCTCGTGGAGCGGCGGACGGATCCGCACGACGGACGCGGCATCCTCGTGGTCATGTCGGACCCGGGGCGCACGCGCGTCGACACCGCGATCACGCGGCTCGTCGCCGAGGAGGCGACGCTCCTCGACACGATGCCGGGCACCGACCGCGACGTGCTCGCGGGGCTGCTGCGGCAGCTGATCCTCGACCTCGACGACGGGGCCTGACGCCCGCTCAGGCGTGCGCGACGCAGCGGCGCGCAGCCGGGCGGATCTCGAGCCGGCCCGCGGGGATCGCCTCGCCGCAGACCTCGCAGCGGCCGTAGGTCCCCGCGTCGAGGCGCGCGACGGCCGCGTCGACGTCCGCGAGGCGCTCGCGGGCCTCGCGGATCATCGCGTCGGACTGCGAGCGCTCGAACGCGAGGGTCGCGCCCTCGGGGTCGTGCTCGTCGTCGGAGTTGGCGTCTTGCCGGGCCTCGACGATCGCCGCCACGTCGCGGTCGAGGCCGCGGATGAGCGCGAGCGTGTCGGCCCGCAGCGCGGCGAGGGCCGCGCGCGGGTCCGCCGGAGCGGCCGCGGCGTCGTCGGCCACCGGCCGGCTACGCGGCGACGCGGACGAGCGCGTGCGCGTCCGCCATCAGCTCGACCGAGCGGAGGCGCTCGGGCGTCCGCTGCGACGCGTGGCCGACGATGACCTCGTCGACGCCCGCCTGCTCCGCGAACCGGTTCGCGTAGTCGGAGACCTCGGCGCCCGTGCCGATGCCCGTGTAGGTCATCATGCTGGCGACGTGCGCGCCGACGGGCGCCTCGAGGAGCCGGTCGAGCTCATCGTCGGTGAACGTCTGCGTGGCCGGGATCTGGCCGCTCTGGCGCAGCAGCATCAGGAGGCGGGCACGGCGGACGTCGGCGAACTGGCGCTCGGCGTCGGCCCGGTCGTCGGCCGCGATGGCGTTGATGCCGGCGATCGCGTAGGGCGCGTCGAGCTGCTCCGACGGGCGGAAGTCGCGGCGGTAGATGGCGATCGCGTCGAGCAGCATGTCGGGTGCGAAGTGCGACGCGAACGCGAACGGCAGTCCGAGGGCGGCCGCAAGCTGGGCGCCGAAGGTCGAGGATCCGAGGATGTAGAGGGGCACGCGCGTGCCGACGCCCGGCGTCGCGGACACGCCGGGCACCTGGCTCTCGCCGGCGAGGAACGCCTGCAGCTCGACGACGTCCTCGGGGAAGCGGTCGGAGGATCCGGGGTCGCGGCGGAGCGCGCGGAACGTGGCCTGGTCGCTGCCGGGGGCGCGGCCGAGGCCGAGGTCGATGCGTCCCGGGTGCAGCGTCTCGAGCGTGCCGAACTGCTCCGCGATGGTGAGCGGCGAGTGGTTCGGCAGCATGACGCCGCCAGATCCGAGCCGGATGGTCGACGTCTGGCTCGCGACGTGGGCGATGAGGACGCTCGTGGCGCTGGACGCGATCGAGGCCATGTTGTGGTGCTCGGCGTACCAGACGCGGCGGTAGCCGCTGCGCTCGGCCTGCTGGGCGAGGGCGACGGAGGCGGCGAAGCTGTCGCGGGCGGTCTCCCCGGGGGCGATGGGGGCGAGGTCGAGGATGGAGAGCGGGACGGTCATGCTCATCCCAACAGCGCGGATGCCTCGGGTGTTCCGAGCCCGGCGGAGGCGGAGGCGGGGGCGGCGGGCGCGTCCGCGGCGCTCACCGTCGCCGTGCGACGCCGACGCGCGACCGACCACGCGGCCACGACACCGGCGAGCAGCGCGCACACGACGGTGGCGACGGCGATCCGCGTCCCCTCCCCCAGCCCGGCCGGCACGAGCGGCAGCAGGATCTGCACGGCGAGCACGAGCATCACGCCGGCGATCACGGTGTCGAGCACGCGCCAGGCGGCCGGCCGGGCGAGCACGGGCGCGAAGACCCGGGCGGCGGTCGCGAGCAGCGTGAACCAGACGCAGCTCGCGACCATCGCGCCGACGCCGAAGGCCCAGCGGCCGTCGCCGTGGCCGGCCGCGACGGATCCGACGAGGAGGACGGTGTCGAGGTAGACGTGCGGGTTCAGCCAGGTGAGCGCGAGGCACGCGGCGACCACGGTGCCGAGCGCACGCGGCGCGGACACGGCGACCGCGAGACCCTGCGGCGCGACGGCCCGGAGGAGCGACAGCGCCGCGTAGCCGGCGAGGAAGCAGGCGCCGAGGATGCGGATGACGACGATCGCGACGGGCGCCGCCTCGATCAGCGCGCCGACTCCGGCCACGCCGAGGCCGATGAGGATCACGTCCGAGACCGCGCAGATGAGCACCACGACGAGCACGTGCTCGCGCCGCGTGCCCTGCCGGAGGAGGAACGCGTTCTGCGCGCCGATCGCGGCGATGAGCGAGAAGCCGAGGCCGAAGCCGGAGAGCGCGTGCGCGAGCGGGTGCATGGCCTCCACGCTAGGCACCGGGCGCGCATCAGACCCGCTCATCTTCCTGCGGCACCATTAGCATCGCTGATGATGGACATCCGCACCGAGCACCTGCGCACCCTGGCCGCCGTCATCGACACGGGCACGCTGGACGCGGCCGCCCGCGCGCTCCGGCTCACGCCCTCCGCGGTGAGCCAGCGGATCACGGCGCTCGAGCGCAGCGCCGGCCGGGTGCTCCTCCGCCGCACCCGCCCCGCGACCACGACCGAGGCGGGCGACGCCGTGCTGCGGCACGCGCGCCAGGTGCTCCTGCTCGAGCGCGACCTCGACGGGCTGCTCGGCGTGGGCGAGGGCGACGCTCCCCGCGCGGGGACGGCCGCCGTGCCCGTCGTCGTCAACGGCGACTCGCTCGCGTCCTGGCTGCTGCCCGCGTTCGCGGCGCTGGCCGCCGAGACCGGCCAGGCGATCGAGGTGCTGCGCGAGGACGAGCACCACTCCCTCGACCTGCTGCGCGACGGATCCGCGATGGCCGCCGTCACGAGCGTGAAGGACCCGGTCCAGGGCTGCACCTCCGAGCGGCTCGGCCGGATGCGGTACCGCGCGCTCGCGACGCCCGCCTACGTCGCCGCGCACCTGCCCGACGGGCCCACCCCGAGCGCGCTGGCGGTGGCGCCGCTCGTGATGTTCGACCGCAAGGACGCCATGCAGGACCGCTGGCTGCGCGGCCGGCGCGCGCCCGCCGGGCAGCCGCGGCACTACGTGCCGTCGTCGGCGGAGTTCGTCACGGCGGTCACGCTCGGCATGGGCTGGGGCATGCTGCCCGACCTGCAGAGCGAGGAGCTCGTCGCGTCGGGCGCGCTCGTGCCGCTGGACGCGGGATCCCACGTGGACGTGGCCCTGCACTGGCAGCGCTGGAGCGTCGACTCCCCCGTGCTCGGCGACCTCACCCGGCACGTGCGCGCCGCGGCCGCCTCGCTCCGGTGAGGAGCGGGCGGCCACGGCTGGCAGCGGACGCGCAGACGGATCAGCGCCGGAGCGCCACCCGGGCCATCCGGTTGCCGGCGAACTGCACCACCTGCACGAGCACGATGATGATGAGCACCGCCGCCCACGTGACGACCGGCTCGAACTGCCGGTAGCCGTAGACGATCGCGAAGTTGCCGAGGCCGCCGGCGCCGATCGCGCCCGCGACCGCCGTCATGTCGACGATGCCGACGAAGACGAACGTGTAGCCGAGGATCAGCGGCCCGAGCGCCTCCGGGATCAGCAGCGTGAAGATGATCCGCACGGGGCTCGCGCCCACGGACCGGGCCGCCTCGATCACGCCCGGCTGCACCGTGAGCAGGTTCTGCTCGACGATGCGGCTGATCGCGAAGGACGCCCCGAGCGACAGCGTGAAGATGATCGCCGGCTGCCCGATGCCGTTGCCCGTGACCAGGCGGGCGAGGGGCTGGGCGGCGACCAGGAAGATGATGAACGGGATCGGCCGGAAGGTGTTGACGACCAGGTTCAGCACCGCGAGCACGGGCCGGTTCGGGAGCAGGCTGCTCGGGCGCGTCAGGTACAGCCCGAGGCCCATGATGAGGCCGCCGAGCCCGCCGAACAGCAGCGTGAGCAGCACCATCACGAGCGTCTCGACCGCCGACTGGCCGAGGAGCGGGAGGAGCGGGTTCAGCGCGTCCATCTCAGACCACCTCCGTCACGGTGACGCCGGCGCGGTCGGCCGCGAGCACCTCGTCGATGCGCGCGGGGTCGCCCCCGAGCGCGAGGGTCAGGTTGCCGAAGGTGCGGCCCTGGATGTCGGTGATCCCGCCGTGCACGACCTCGAACGCGATGCCCGCGGCGGCGAGCGCCTGGAACACCTCGGCCTGCGTGGCGCCGCCGTCCGCGAAGGACAGCGTGACGAGGCGCCCCGGGTGCCGGCGGCGGAGGCGCTGGACCTCCTCGGTCTCGGGGACGCCCGCGACCACGGTCGACACGAAGCGGCGCGCGGCGTCGCTCGTCGGCCGGGAGAACACGTCGAAGACCGCGCCCTGCTCGATGACGCGACCGGAGTCCATGACGGCCACGCGGTGGGCGATGGACTTGATGACCTCCATCTCGTGCGTGATGACGACGATGGTGACGCCGAGCTCCTCGTTGACCCGGCGCAGGAGCGCGAGGACCTCGCTCGTGGTCTCGGGATCCAGCGCGCTCGTGGCCTCGTCGGCCAGGAGGATCGCGGGGCTCGTCGCGAGCGCGCGGGCGATGCCGACGCGCTGCTTCTGCCCGCCGGACAGCTCGTCGGTGCGGGCGTGCGCCTTGTCGGCGAGGCCGACGAAGTGCAGGAGGTCGCTGATCCGCCGCTGCTGCTGGTCCTTCGGCATGCCCGCGACCGTGAGCGGGTACGCGACGTTGCCCCACACGGTCTTCGAGGTGAAGAGGTTGAACTGCTGGAAGACCATGCCGATGCCGAGGCGCAGCTTCCGGAGCTCCCGCTCGGGTAGGCCTTGGATCTCCCGGCCGTCGACCGAGACGGTGCCGACGGTCGGCCGCTCGAGCGCGTTCACGAGCCGCACGAGCGTGCTCTTGCCTGCGCCCGAGTAGCCGATGATCCCGAACACCTCGCCGCGGCGGATGTCGAGGTCGACGTCGGCGAGCGCCTCGAGGGCCGGCTCGCCCTTCGCGCGCGGCGGATACTGCTTGCCGACGCCGCGCAGGGAGACGTGAGGGGCGTCCGTCATCGAGCCGCCTTCTTCTCGGCGACGGCCTTCTCCGTGGTGGTGAGGAGGGTCTGCAGCTCGTCGGCCGGCGTCTGCAGCGGGATGGCGGTGCCGCCCGAGTTCTCGACGACCGCGTCGACCACGGCGGGGGTGTCGCGGAAGATCTGCGCGAGCTTCAGGTAGGTCTCGTTCTGGGCGTCGGCAGCGCGGGCCGCGAAGACGTTGACGTAGGCGAGCGCCTTCGGGTCGCTGGGGTCGTCATGCGCGATCGCGTCGTCGGCGGTGAGGCCCGCGTCGGTGACGAAGTCGTTGTTGATGATGACGGCGTCCGCGTCCGGCAGCGACGTGGCGGTGAGCGCGGCGTCCACCGTGGTGACGCGGACCTTCGAGGCGGCCTGGTCGATGTCGTCGAGCGTGGAGACGCTGGATCCGCCGCCCTTCAGCGCCAGGAGGCCCTCGCGCTGGAGCAGGAGGAGGCCGCGGGCGAGGTTCGACTCGTCGTTCGGCAGGATCACGGTGCCGCCCTGCGGGATGTCGGCGACCGACCCGTGCTTCGACGAGTACAGCCCGAGCGGGTAGATCGCCGTGGCGCCGATGGGCGCGAGGTCCTCGCCCGCGCCCTCGTTGTACTGCGCGAGGTAGACGAGGTGCTGGAACTGGTCGAGGTCGATCTCGCCCTCGCTGAGGGCCGGGTTCACCTGCGGGTACTCGGTGAAGTCGACGATCTCCACGTCGATGCCCTGCTCCTTCGCCGCCTCGACGAAGAGGGGCCACTGCGGGTCGCTCGCGCCGACGACGCCGATCTTGACGGCCTTGCCGCCGCCCGAGAACGCGCCGACGGCGAAGAGGACGGCTCCGACGACCGCGAGGACGACGACGACCGCGCCGATGATGAGGCCGAGGCGGTTCCTCCGCTTCGGGGCGTCGATCAGGGGTGCCTGGGTGGTCATGGTGGTCCTCTCGGTGGTGCGGGTGCCGGTGCTGTCCGGTGGTGGTGCGGATGCGTTCGTGCGGGGAGTCGGGGATGCGGTGCCCGGCGGATGACGCGCGGGTGCGCGCGCCGACCCGGTCGAGCGGACGCGCCAGGGCCTCCGGACGGGATGCCTCACGGGAGGCGTGCACGGGACGACGTCCCCGCGTGCAGTGCGGGACGCCGACGACGGCCGATGGCCGCGTCCCTGCAGCACCTCGACGCTAGGCGGCCGGGCCGGGGCGTGTCGAACCGGGCCGTAACACGGGGACACCCCGCACCGGCCGTGCGATGTGGCAGGGTCGGCCACGGAGGTGCCCATGCACGAGGAGGACGACGACCTCTCCGCGCTCCCCGTCGAGGAGCTCCGGCGGCGTGTCTACGCGCAGGGGGCCGACGGGGGCGACTAGCGGTGGATCCGCGCGGCCGCCGAGCTCGCCCGCCGCGAGCGCGCGTCCCGGCCGGCCGCGGACGACGGCGCTCGGGGATCCGACGACGACGACCGGACGGACGCCTCGGCGTCGCCGGCGGCCGCAGCGGGCGACACGACCCCAGACGACGCCGACGCGCCTTCCGCGCCGCCCCGCCGATCCCGTCGCGTCCTCCTCGGGGTCGCCGCCGCTCTCGCGGTCGGCCTCGCCGCGGGAGGCGCGGTCGGCGCGTCGCTCGGCAGCGGATCCGCCGACACGACCTCCGCCGACGGCACGCCGCGCCCCGGCGCCGACGCGCCCCCGGCCGCAGCCGGATCCTCCCCCGCCCCCGCGGCGAGCGCCGACGGCACCGCGCTCCTCGGCCCCGACTCCACGTCCGACCAGCGCAGCCGCCCGGTCGGCACGATCTTCGACGGCCCGCAGGAGGACGGCGACCGGCCGCCCAAGGCGGTCCGCGCGGACGTCGACGCCACCTCGACCCGCGCGGTGCAGACGAGCGTCGGCCTGTACGCCGGGCTCTCCGTCACCGGCGACCTGTGCCTGCTCGTCTTCCCGAGCGGCGGCGCGGGCGTCGTCACGTGCGCGTCGCCCGACCGGGTCGCGTCCGACGGCCTCCGCATCGCGTGGACGACCGAGTTCCCGTCGCGCAACCGCGACGGCTCGACCGGCATGATCACGGGCGACGTCACGGCGACCTGGTCGGGCGACGACCTCATCACGCTCACCACGCCGGACCGCATCCTCGCGTACTGAGTCTGCCGCGCCGGACCGCGCGGGCGGTGTGGGAGGGTCGACGCGGCGAAGGGGACACCGCCATGGACGCACGCATGCCGGGATCCGGCGACGGCCTCACCGCGCTCCCGCTCGACGCGCTCCGGCAGCTCGTCTACGCGCAGGGCGCCGACGAGAACGACGAGCGGTGGATCCGCGCAGCGGCCGAGCTGACCCGCCGCGAGCGCGCGTCCTCCCCCGCGGAGGGGGGACAGCCCGGCTCCGGCGTCGCGTCGTGCGCCCCGCCCGCGCAGCTCGCCTGCTGACCGCCCGGCGGATCAGCCCTCGAGCAGCTCGCTGAGCTCCATCCAGCGGCTCTCGAGCTCCTCGACGTCGGCCTCGATGGCGCGCACGCCCTCGTTGAGCTTGCCGAGCCCGTCGTAGTCGTTCGGGTCGTGCTCGGCCATGGCGTCGAGCGCCTGGCGTCGGCGCATGTCGGCCTTCTCGAGCTTCCGCGTGATGCTCGCGAGCTCCTTCTGCGCGTTCCGCAGCTCGGCGCCCTGGAGCTGCGCGCCACCGGATACGCCCAGCGTCGCGGTGGCCTGGCCGCCGACCTCGTCGGGCCGGGCGACGGTCGCCTTCTCGGCGTTGCCGGGCTGCGAGCGGAGCTTCAGGTACTGCTCCACGCCGCCGGGGAGGTGGCGCAGGTTGCCGTTCATCACCGCGTACTGCTGGTCGGTGACGCGCTCGATGAGGTACCGGTCGTGGCTCACGACGAGGAGCGTGCCGGGGAACGAGTCGAGCAGATCCTCCATGGCGGCGAGCATGTCGGTGTCGAGGTCGTTGGTGGGCTCGTCGAGGATTAGCACGTTCGGCTCGTCGAGCACGATGAGCAGGAGCTGGAGGCGGCGCTTCTGGCCGCCCGAGAGGTCCTTCACCGGCGTGGACAGCTGCGCGCTCGTGAAGCCGAGGCGCTCGAGCAGCTGGCCGGGGGTCATCTCCTTGCCGCCGGCGACGTAGGTGGTGCGCTGGCGGCCGATGACGGTGGACACGCGGTCCTCGAGCACGTCCTTCAGCTCGTCGAGCTGCTGCGTGAGCACGGCGACCTTGATGGTCTTGCCGCGCTTGACCCTGCCGGTGGTGGGCTGGAGGGATCCGGCGACGAGCGAGAGGAGGGTGGACTTGCCCGCGCCGTTGACGCCGAGGATGCCGGTGCGCTCGCCGGGCGCGATGCGCCACTCGACGTCTTTCAGGATCTGCTTCTCGCCGTAGCTGACGGACACGTCGAGGAGGTCGACGACGTCCTTGCCGAGCCGCTGCATCGCCATCGACGCGAGCGAGACCGTGTCGCGGGCGGGCGGCTCGTCGGCGATGAGGGCGTTGGCCGCCTCGATCCGGAACTTCGGCTTGGCCGTGCGCGCGGGGGCGCCGCGACGCAGCCACGCGAGCTCCTTCTTCATGAGGTTCTGGCGCTTCGCCTCGGAGACGGCGGCGCTGCGGTCGCGCTCGACGCGCTGCAGGATGTACGCCGCGTACCCGCCCTCGAACGGCTCGATGAGGCGGTCGTGGACCTCCCACGTGGCGTTCGCGACCTCGTCGAGGAACCACCTGTCGTGGGTCACGACGATGAGGCCGCCGGAGCTCGGCGCCCAGCGGCGGCGGAGGTGGCCGGCGAGCCAGGCGATGCCCTCGACGTCGAGGTGGTTGGTGGGCTCGTCGAGGAAGAGGATGTCGTGGTCGCCGATGAGGAGCTTCGCGAGCGCGACGCGGCGGCGCTGGCCGCCCGAGAGGTTCGCGACGTCGGCGTCCCACGGCACGTCGGAGGCGAGGCCGTCGATCACGTCGCGGACGAGCGGGTTGCCCGCCCACTCGTGCTCGTCGATGCCACCGACGATGGCCTCGCCGACGGTCTGGCCGTCGGGCAGGGTGTCGCTCTGGTCGAGCACGCCGATCGTGATCCCGCGGCGGCGGGTGACGCGGCCGGAGTCCGGCTCCAGGCGTCCGGCGAGGAGGGAGAGGAGGGTCGACTTGCCGTCGCCGTTGCGTCCGACGATGCCGATGCGGTCGCCCTCGTTCACCCCGATGGTCACGTCGTCGAAGATCACGCGCGTCGGGAACTCGAGGTGGAGCGCTTCGGCTCCCAGTAGATGGGCCACCGCACGAGCCTAGGTGACCCCCGCCCGGGGAATACCTGCGGGGTGCCCGCCGTTGGTCCCCATCGTGACCCGTGAGGGCCGCGCGCTCGACGGGGAGCGACCCGCCCCGCCGCCGCGCGGGGACCAGCCCACCGCGAGGAGCGCGCATGACGACCACCGGCACCGACACCGCATCGACCCCCGTCGCGTCCGCGAGCACCGCACCTGCCGCCTCGCCGGTCCGCCGCGAGTCCGCCGCCGGCCTCCTCGTCTACGCGCTGACGCTGCTCGTGCTCGTCGCATCCGGCGCCGCGCCCTCGCCGCTCTACCCCGTGTACCAGGAGGAGTGGGCGCTGCCGCCCGTGGTGCTCACGATCGTGTTCGCCGTCTACGTCGCCGGCCTCCTCGCGACGCTGCTCACGGCCGGCCGGCTCTCCGACCACATCGGGCGTCGCCCCGTGATCCTCGGCGCCCTCGCCGTCTCCACCGCCGCGATGCTCGTGTTCGCCTTCGCGCACGACGGGTTCGCGCTCGTGATCGCCCGCATCCTCCAGGGGCTCGCCATCGGCCTGGCGACGGGCGCGCTCGGCGCGGGCATGATCGACCACCAGCCCACCCGCCGCTCCGGCCTCGCCGCGTTCCTCAACGGCGTCGTGCCGCCCGCGGCACTCACGGTGGGCGCGCTCGGCAGCGGCTTCCTCGTGGCCTACGGACCCGCGCCGGAGGAGACCGTGTTCGTCGTGCTCGCCGCGCTCATGGTCGTCGCGGGCGTCGCCGTCGCGTTCGTGCCCGAGCGCCAGCCGCGCCGCGCGGGCGCGCTCCGCTCGCTCGTGCCGTCGGTCGCCGTGCCGCGCGCGGCGCGCGCCGTGTTCACCGCGGTCGTCGGCGGCATGATCGCGAGCTGGGCGCTCGGCGGCATGTTCCTCGCCTTCATCGGATCCGTGCTCGGCACCACGTTCGGCCTGCACAGCGCCGCGCTCACGGGCACGGCGATCGCCCTGTTCACCGGCACGGGCGCGATCACCGGCATCGTGATCCGCACCCGCGACGCCCGCCGCAGCCTCATCGTCGGCGTGGTGGCGCTCGTGCTCGGGCCGGTCGGCCTCGGCGCCGCGATCTGGACCGCGTCGCTCCCCCTCTTCGGCGTCGCCGCGGTGATCGGCGGCGTCGGCTTCGGCGCGGGCTTCCAGGCCGGTCTCCGGCTCGTGCTCGCCGAGGCGCCCGTCGACCAGCGCGCGAGCCTCCTCTCCTCCGTCTACGTCGCGAGCTACCTCGCCTTCGGCGTGCCGAGCATCGTCGCGGGCGTGTTCGTCGAGGCGGACGGGCTGCCGATCGTGCTCACGGTCTACGGCGCGTTCGTCGCGGCGAGCGCCCTCGTCGCCCTCGTGCTGCAGCTCACCGGGCGCCGCACGCGCCGGGCGGAGCGCATCGCCGACGCCCTCGACGCCGCTGCCGTGTCCTGACGGCCACCCCGGGCAGGGGGCCGAACGGCGCCGCCGGGCGGGTCCGCGGGCGGGCCGGTCCGGGGTAGCATCGGGGCGCCGAGCGGCCCACTCCACCTCGTCCGCCGCCCGTGCCCTCCTGGCTGACGCCCCGTCCGGCCGCCCGCGAATCGAAGGAAGACCCTCATGGCATTCATCGTCGTCCTGCTCGTCCTCTGGCTGATCCTCACGGTGGTCGGCTTCGCCATCAAGGGCCTCATCTGGCTCGGCATCATCGGCATCATCCTGATCCTCGGCACCATCGTGCTCGGCAGCCTCCGCCGCCGCTACAACTCCGCGAAGACCCCGAAGGCGTAGCACCCGCCCGCTCCGGGGCCCCGGACGACGACGGGCTATCCTCGTCTCGGACCGCGGGACCGCCACGTGCAGGTCGCCGTCCGCAGGGGGCCCGCCGGCCGCTCCTGTCCGCACGCGCTGCACGTCCCGGAGAGACCATGATGCGAACGCCCCCGCACGCCCGCGCCCCGCGCACCGACGGCCGGCCGGACAGGGCGTCGCTCCTCGTGTTCCTCGCGGCCCTCATCGGGATCGGCGTGCTCAGCGCGCTGTGGGCGGTCACGACGCCGCTCGGCGCGAGCCCGGACGAGCCGGCGCACATGAACAAGGCGGCCTCCGTGGTCCGCGGCCAGTTCCTCGGCGACGTGACCGACGACCCGCAGGTGCGCACGGTCCAGGTGCCCGCGGGTGTCGCGTACTCGGACCCCTCGGCGTGCGCACGGCACGACGGCGACAGGACGGCGGACTGCGCGCCCGGATTCCCCGCCGGCGACGCGGCCGACCGCATCGTCTCCACCGAGACGAGCGCCGGCCTCTACGACCCCGTCTACTACCTCCTCGTCGGCTGGCCGACGCTCATCTGGGGCGGCAGCACCACGGCAGTCTTCGGGATGCGCCTCGTGAGCGCGCTCCTCTGCACCCTGCTCGCCGCGGGAGCGCTGGCGTACCTCGCGCGCCTGCCGCGCCCTGTCCTCCCCGTGCTCGCCACCTTCGCGGCGCTCACGCCCATGACGCACTCGCTGTTCGGATCCGTGAACCCCAACGCCTTCGAGATCGCGGCGACCGCGGCGTTCGCGGCCGCCTACGTCTCGGGCCTCGTGCGCGGCGGGCCCGTGGGCTGGCGCACCGCGGCCTTCCTGGCGGTCACCGGCGGGCTGCTCGTGCACGCGCGCGGCCTCTCGCCCATGTGGCTCGGCGTCGTCGTGGTGGCGGGAGCCTGCCTCGTCGGGTGGTCCCGCTCCTGGGCGTACCTCCGCCGGCCGCAGGTGCTCACGGCGGTGGGCGTCGTGGCGGCATCGACCGTGCTCGCGATCGTCTGGATCCTGCGCACCGGCTCGCTCGCGGCCGTCGGCGTCTACGAGCGCGCGGGCACCAGCTTCGGCGAGGGCCTCGTGATCATGCTCGAGCGCACCTTCGACTACGCCCGCGACATGGTCGGCAACTTCGGCTGGCTCGACACCGCCATCCCGTCGTACGCGGTCTTCCCCTACTTCGTGGGCTGGGGCGTCATCGTCGCGGCGGCCCTCATGATCCCGTCCGCGAAGGGTGGGCGACGCGCGGTCGTCGTCGCCCTCGTCGGCTTCGTGCTCCTGCCGGCGCTCGTGCAGGCGTCGTCGGTGACGAAGTCCGGGTTCGTGTGGCAGGGCCGCTACGACCTGCCCGCGTACCTGCTGCTGATCATGGTCGCGGCCGTGGTCGCCGCGCCCGCGTTCGACCGGGTCCCCGCCCTCGTGCGCCGGCGGATCCTGGTGCTCGTCGCGGTCGTCCACGCCGCGGCCGCGTTCGTGGGCCTCATGACCTTCCTGCGCCGCAACTCCGTGGGCCTCAGCGCGTCGTGGTCCGACCTGGTGCTGCGGCCCCGCTGGTCGCCGCCCGTCGTGGGCGTCGAGCCGTGGATCCTCGCCATCGCCGCGGGGTCCGTGGTCGCGGGCGCCGCGCTGCTCCTCGCCGTGCTGGCCGCCCGACGCGACGCCCCGGCCGAGGCCGCGCTCGACGCCGGACCCCGCGGGCT